>NZ_BAGB01000074.1 GCF_000308615.1 Nocardia jiangxiensis NBRC 101359 | reverse complement strand
CGAGCAGATCGCCGACCGGCGTGAGGCGGCAGCAGACGCCCGAGATGAGCGGCTCGATGCCTGGCAGAGGGGGCTGTCCGCTGGCGTGACGGAGGACTCCGTCACGCAGAGCACCTGGGAGGCGATCGAACGAGCGCGAGCTGTGGTTGCCCTCGGCGCGAGACGCTGGGACCGCAACGTGGCCGCGTCGCTTCGTTGCGAGTCGCGAGAAGTTCGGCAACAGGCCGAGATCGATCGGAATGTGGCCAACGCACGTCGGCGTGGCGCCGTTGCGGCGCAGCGGCCCGACACCGGAATGGACAGAACCCTGACCATCGCTCGGGTGCAGGCATCCGGGCGAATGCGGTCCGACTACCTCGAAGGGTGAAGCACACCCTCGACAGCCACAGCGGCGACCGGATCGAAAACCCCAGGCTGGAGTCGAAATCCGGACTTCTCGACACATGCCGGGGTGCATCGCTCGTGTTGCCGGTGCGAGATTCGGCTGAAACCGTACGCATGCAGGCCACCGCCCGGCCGAACGCCCTCCCGTTGGCGGGTCTGCGCCGATGGCCACATTCATGGTCACCACGCCTGTTTCACAGTCGGGTGTAGTCCTGCTGGTCCTGCTCGAACGCGGTGAGGATTTCCGGTGTCAGGGTCGGGCGGGTATTGGCGACCGCGGTCAGGTAGTCCTCGGTGGTCGCGGGGGAGTCGGTGCTGTCGCGCATTGCGCGTTCGAACGCGGACTGCGCGCCTGCACGGGCTGCGTATTCTATATCGGCCGGAGTGAATTGCGCTGTGGCACAAACTAACTGGTCGAGATCGATGGTCTCGGCCGCGGGTCCTAGATATCGTCGCCAGATCGCTTTTCTTGCCGGTGTGTCCGGTGGGCCGATCGGGATCACGTAGTCGAATCGGCCGGGCCGCAGGAATGCCGAGTCCAATGAGCGGACCGAGTTCGTGGCGCAGATCAGCAGGCGACTGTAGTTCTCGCGGAACGTCGGTATCAGTTTGAGCAGCTCGTTGGTGACTCCGTGCGCGGGGCTTGTCGCCGTGCCCGAACGCGTGCCTGCGATTTCTTCCACCTCATCGATGAACAGCAGTAGCTCGTCGAGTTCGGCCAGGTCGGCGAATACCTCACGCAACGAGGCCGCGAGTCCACCCGTGGCCGCGGCGGCCAACCGGGAGGGAAACAACTCGACGAACGGCCAGCCGAGTCGGGACGCGACCGATTTCGCGAAGCTGGTTTTGCCGGTCCCCGGTGGCCCGAACAGGATGACGCTCTTGGGCGGCAATACCCGATAGCGTTCGGCCACATCGGGATTCGCCAAGGGCAACACGACCCGGCGGTCGATGATCTCCTTCTCCCGGTCCATCCCGGCCATCGACTGCCACAGTCCCGGTGCAAGCAGCCGCCCGCCCAGTTCGGTCAGCAGGGTCGACTGCGCGGGGGCCAACGGTTCCAGCAGCTCGTAGTAGACCAGGCTCGCCCGGCGCAGGTATCCGGAGTTCTCGAACGCCACTGATCCGGTGGCACCCTCGGGGACGAGCGTGCAGATCCGCCGCACGCCGTTCGACCGCAGCCGCCGCTCCAGTTCGGCAAGCAGTGCGCTGCCGATACCGCGCCGCCGCCACCGTGCCGCCAGCGCGACCAGCAGGACCCAGGCCCGCTCGCCACGGATCTGGGCGACCGCCATCCCGACGATTTCGCTGCCGACCTCGGCAACCACCGCCGGCTCTCCAGCTCGCGCGGCCGCCATCACCTCCGCCAGCGCGAACACCGGCTCGTCAGCGGTAGGCACACGGCTCTGCTCCCAGATCTGGATTCCCTGATCCAGATCATCGTCACGGAACTCGCGTAGTCGCCAAAGCGGCATGGATCTGCCTATCTGCCCCCGTGAGGTGTTCAGGGTCGTCCACTGAACGGTCGAGCAGTGCGGTCGTCGAACTCTGTGGTCCGCCCGGGGCGTCGAGGTCGACCGGGGCGGCACGCCGGGACGTCGGCATGCCCGGACCTCCGCCGGTCAGCGAGTGGACGGGGTCCGTCCGAACAGCTTGCCCAGGCTGTGCGGGCGGTGGGCGGGCTCGTTGCCGGTTCCCGGTCCGGCGTTGGTGGCGGGTGTACCGGGTGCGACATCGGTGGTGCCGGTGTGGGTGTAATAGGTGGGGGCATCCTGGCGGGTGGCTTCGAGTTCACGGCGGGCGGCGCGTCCACGGCGGGATGTGCGGCGGGCGCCGGCCAGTAGCAGGCCCAGCCCGGCGATTCCGATGCCGCCGACGACGATGCCGTAGAGGAACAGCACACCGGTGGATCCGGTCACGTGATAGCCGAATACCGCGAAGTTGTCGGTCAGCGCGTGGTTGCTGCCACCGTTGGCGAATATGCCCGCGACGCCGACGACAACCGCAGCGATAAGGATGACGAGCCCGACGACGACGATCATGACGATCCCTCGGATCTGTTGATCCTCTCAGTACACTCCGAGCAAATCCCAATGTCAACGCTGTAGGTCTACGCTTTGGAAAGCCGCATGAGGTCCGCGATGGCGCTCACGGCCTTCGATTTGCGCTGCAAGTTGCGCAACTGCAAAGCTGCGGGGTGAGCCATCAAGGCTGCTCACCGGCCGCTCCGCCATCGGAGTCCCAACGCTGCTGTGCGGCAACGATTTCGGCGTCTTCTATGCTGTTTCCTCCAGTGGTCGCCAGCAGATCCGGGGGCTCGGCGCCGAGCTCATCGCCGCACGGCCTGCGGGCGCCGTCGTCCCTACGGGTGCCGCCGACCTCGCGTTCGAGCCGCCACCGTCGCAGCGCGGCCGCTCTGCCGGTACGGGCGGCGCGTTCTCGTCCGTCGATCATCAACAGTTCGTCGACAGTCGATTCGTTGTCCGCGCCGGACGCGCACGTCATCGTCGTGAACGCGTGATGCGCGTCCGTATGAGGCGGAACTACCAGCAGGATCAGTCGGCGATTGCGTGCGCCGAGTACTTCGATCGTGTCGGCGGTGCCGTGATGGTATCCGTCGAGCCGCACCGTCTGCCCGTTGAACGCGAGTTCGCCACGGACACTTGCCCATTCACCGAGGTGATAAGCCACCCGGCGGATGGTGCCGAGCCGCGTGGCCAAGACCGTGAGCAGGCCCGGAAGCTCGGTCGTGAGTTGGTCGCTGTAGGGCCACCACGCTCCGTCGACACAGCCGGTTTTCTGCACGTGGGGCTTCAACAACACTCGCGGTGTGCGATCGTCGGGTGGGCGGTGCGTCCCGATGCCGAGTCGGTTCTTCTGTCGCGTCATGACCGACGCTCCTGTCCGGGCCGCGAACCGGCCGGATCATCTCGTGCTGCCACCGCGCGGAGCGCGGAGCGCAACCCGTGCTGTCGGGCTGACCGGCCCGCATCGACGGCGGCGATTGTGTTGGGGCTGTTGAACTTTCGTTCCGAGGCGGTTTCGGGGGCGTCGTCGGAGGTGGCGGTCAGGAATCGGTCCGGTAGGGCCAGTTTGTGGATGGTGCGCAGGGTCAGCAGGTATTGGCGCGGTAACGGGCCGCTGGTGTAGGGCAGGTCGTATTTGTCGCACAGCGCCCGCACCCGCTCGGCGATCTCGGCGTAGCGGTTGCTAGGCAGGTCGGGAAACAGATGGTGCTCGATCTGGTAGCACAGATTCCCGCTCAGGAAGGCCAGCACCGGTCCGGCGTCGAAGTTCGCGGTGCCCAGCATCTGTCGCAGGTACCACTCGGGCTTGGTCTCGTGCTCGACCACTGCGGACATGAATTTCTCCGCGCCATCGGGGAAATGGCCACAGAAGATCACCAGGTAGGCCCAGAGGTTGCGCAGCAGGTTGGCTGCGACGTTCGCTGCCAGAGTGCGGCGCCAGCGCGGGCCGGTCAGGGCCGGAAACAGGACATAGTCTTTGCCCGCCTGCCGGACCATTTTCCTGATCATTGCCTTGGTCAGCGTGATCTTCTCTGCTCGGGTCGCGGCGCGGGCGCATTCGGAGTCGAGACTCTGCAGGGCGATTCCCCACTCGAAGGTGGCCGCCAGCAGGAGGTTCTGCAGCGGCTGCAAGAGCATGTACGGTCGCCAGCGTTGGTCGCGGGTCACTCGCATCACGCCGAAGCCGACGTCGTCGTCCATACCGAGGACGTTCGTGTACACGTGGTGGCGATAGTTGTGCGAGTAGCGCCACTGTGACGACAGGCCCGCCATATCCCATTCCCAGGTACTGGAATGGATTTCGGGATCATTCATCCAATCCCATTGACCGTGGGACACATTGTGGCCGATCTCCATGTTCTCGACACTCTTGGCCACCGCCAAGCCGGTAGTCCCCAGAATCCATCCGATTCTGGTGCGGCTCATCGCGATCGTCAGTCGGGCCGCGGCGTCGAGAGTTCGTTGGAATGTGATGGTGCGGCGGATGTAGCTGGCGTCTCGGGTTCCACGTTGGTCCTGGATGTCCTGGCGGATCTCGTCGAGCTCGTGCCCGAGCGCCTCGATGTCGGCCGCGCTCAGGTGCGCGTAGGCAGCGACCTGCGTGATTGCCATCGTCGATTTCCTCGACTCTCTGTGGGGCTGTGTGATGAGCGGACCCGATGAGCGTGTTCGGGCGACGACGCCCTTGTATCGGGGGAGGGCGTGTTCTCGGGCATCGGAACGATCCCGATACGCGGTGTCGACCGCGGCCGGCCGGATAGGTCGGCCGTTTGCCGCAAACACCGGTAATTACTCCAGCCTAGGCGGCGTTACGCTGTATGTCTACAACGTAGAATTACGGCGTTGACATACTACCGAACTCTCGAGGAAGGGGTGCTGAATGCGATGAACGACACGAGGGTTTCAGCGTAGACCTACATCGTTGACACGGGCGCGTATGAGGCGTGTACTGGAACCAGCAGAGATCCCAGGGATCGCCGCGGTCGATGTGGTCGGATTGTCGCCCCGATCGCGGGTACTCGGCCGGATACCAGGCGCTACGACGAACCGACCGGCACCCGGTCGACACCGCCGCACGATTCGATTTCGTCGCCGAACAGGAGTACCCACCCATGGCGCAACTACAGATTCACCGCCGTTCCGCCCGACATCGTGTTCCGCCCGACTACACACCTCGATTGCGTTTGAAGCCGAAAGCCGACAGCAACGGATATCTCGACGGCGCATGGTGGCCCCGATCCGGCAAACTCACCGCCGAACTCCCGGACCTGTTGGCGGTCTTGACGGTTCGGTTGGGCCCCATCCAGCGCGTCGTCTACGACCGGACAAGCTGGTCACGCGTGCCCCGGCGGTTGACGGTCGGCAACCACGCGATACAACTCGAGGCCTACCCATTCGAACTCGGCAACACGATGTACGTCTACGGCAGCAACGGCATGATCGTGCTGCACGTCATCGCCTCGACCACGAGCGACGACAGTGCACATACCGCCCTGATGGCCGTCGTCGCCCGCGAACCGAAGACCACTCTCGATTAGCGCTGCGTTCCGCCTCAACGATATGAGGGGATGGCAGAGTTGAAAGTGGCTGCCGGCAACAGATTCCGCAGCAGCTGAAGCAGGTGTCGCGGTTGCCGCGGCACGTCGTGAGTCACGCGCACGACGGCAGCCCATTTGCGCAGGTCGCCGCCAGGGTCAGCGCGTAGGGTGGACGGTATCCGGAGGCACCTCGTACGCGTGCCAGTCAAGGTCGCGTCGTCTCCGATTCGAATTCCGGCCCCGGAAGGGGCTGTGACGGGAGCGTCTCATGGCGCCACGATCGACGAGTTCGCATTCGGTACCGCGTCGTCGCCTGCCGATCGATACACCACGCTTGCGATTGCGTCCGCGCGGCGAAGACACCGTCGATGGTGTCTGGTGGGCTCGCACGCAGGACCTCGCCGCTGAACTCCCCGGATTGTTCACTGCCCTGCGGCCGTGCCTGGGACAGGTGCGGCGGGTCGTCTACGATCCCACCGGATGGTTCCCCTCGGCTCGGCACCTCCAGCTCGGCAGTCATCGAATCCGCTTGGACCCCTATCGTTTCGAGCTGTTCAACACGATGTACGTCTGCGGTGTGCACGGCATCGTCGTCGTGCTGCAGGTCATCCCCTCCATCACCGGCGCCAGTGTGGCGAACGAGAGGCTGGCAGCGGCATCGGGTGCACGGGAAGCAGGTCGATCATGATCGACGACCGCGCAACACGTCCGATCACCAACCACATCGCCATGGGCGAAACAGCGTCCACCCGCGATGATCGGCAGCCGTTCGCCTCCCTGACCTGCACACCAGGTGTCTTGTCACGTCGTCCCGATGTCGGATCCGGCGGTGAGCAGACGGACCGTGTCGTATCACCCCAGCCCGCGGGGGCCGCGCGCGTCATGGCCGAGAGGTGACCCGGTGTCGCCGTTCATCGATCGCAAGGACGCGGGCCGGCAGCTGGCCGGACTGCTGCCGGCCTTCCGCGGTTCCGATGTGGTCGTGGTCGCCCCGCCCGGCGGCGGTCTGCGAGTCGCCTACGAGATGGCCGCTACGCTGCGAGTGCAGGTGGATGTGATTCTCGTCGGCGCCCTCAGCACCGCCCGGCGGCCCGGGCTGACCTTCGGCGTCCTCGGCGAAGACCGCACGCTCATCATCGACACCGCGGCCGTCACCCGTGGTGCGATCGGCCCGGCCGAACGCGCCCGCGCCGAACAGATCCAGGCTGCTGTCCTGCACCGTAAGGCTCTGGCCTACCGCGGCAACCGCCTGCGCGTCGATCTCTGCGACCGCACCGTCCTGGTCACCGACGACTGCCTTGCCGACACCACCGACCTCCGCGACGCCTGTCGAATAACCCGCCTTCTCGGCGCG
The DNA here is from genome assembly GCF_000308615.1 of Nocardia jiangxiensis NBRC 101359. Lineage (GTDB taxonomy): Bacteria > Actinomycetota > Actinomycetes > Mycobacteriales > Mycobacteriaceae > Nocardia > Nocardia jiangxiensis. Next base: position 72,488 of record NZ_BAGB01000074.1, on the reverse strand, counting down.
ATCCGCACCGTGGTCGCCATCCCCGTCGGCAGCCGTCGGTCGCTGACCGCTCTCACCCCCTACTCGGACAAGATCGTCTGCCCGAACCCCACTTCCCGAACCCCCGACCCCGACCAGTGGTACCCCCGCCCCGACGACATCACCAGCTCCGGCCTCGCGGCCCTACTCGACACCGGCAGCGAAATATGACCGTCGGTTCCGCCCACCCGCGTTTTCGAGTCACGACGAGGGACTGTCGGAATTCTGGTTCCCCCACTCGGGCAATCCCCTGACCAGAACCACACCCGCTCCACCGCCCGCCGATCGACCCGAACCAGCTCGCGGGTTGGAGTCAGGAACGCAGGGTGCGCAGGCCGGTGCGGATTTCGTCGACCAGGATCTCGGGTTGTTCCAAGGCTGCGAAGTGCCCGCCCTTGTCGGCCTCGCCGTAGTGGATCAGATTGCTGTAGGTGTCTTCGATCCAGCTTCGTGGCAGGCGTGGGATGTCTCTCGGGAAGACGGTCACCGCGACCGGAAGCGTCAGCTTCGGACCGGCGAAAGTGAGCGATTTGTTCTCCCAGTAGATGCGGCCGGAGGACGCCGCACTGTTGGTGAACCAGTAGAGGGATATCGCGTCGAGCATGTCGTCTATGCCGAGGGCGTCCTCGGCGAGCCCGTGGTTGTCGGTCTTGGACTGGAACTTCTCGTAGATCCAGGCTGCCTGACCAGCGGGAGAGTCCGCCAGGGCGAATCCGACAGTCTCCGGCTTCGTGCCCTGAAGGTGGTTCGACCCACCGAGATCGCCGGTGTAGATGGCGAGGGTCTCCACGGCGTAGCGCTGTTCGGGCGACAAGGTGTCGGGTATCTGTGCGGGAAAGGCGTACTGGGTGTTCAGATGAATTCCGAGCAGCCCCTCGGGTTGCACGGCCCCGAGGGCGGTGGTGACGACGGCACCCCAATCGCCGCCTTGCGCAGCCCATCTCGGGTACCCGAGACGCTTCATCAGCTCCACCCACGCGCCGGCGATACGCGATACAGTCCACCCGGTCTGCGTGGGCTTCTGCGAGAACCCGAACCCGGGCAGCGACGGGACGACGACGTCGAATGAATCGGCGGCGTCTCCTCCGAACGAAACTGGATCGGTCAGCGGGCCGATCAGCTTCAGGAACTCGACGATCGAGCCCGGCCATCCGTGCGTGAGTATCAGCGGCATCGCGTCGGGATTCTCGGACCTGACGTGGATGAAGTGGATGTCCAGCCCATCGATCTCGGTCAGGAATTGGGGGAAGCGATTGAGCTCGGACTCCAAGCGCCGCCAGTCGTAGCCGCGCTCCCAGTAGTCGACCAGAGATCTGGCGTTCTCTACGCGAACCCCTTGCGACCAGTCGCCCACCGTTTCCGGATCCGGCCATCGAGTTCTGGCCAGTCGCTGCTTCACCTCGTCGATCTCCGAATCCGAGATCGAGACGGTGAACGGGCGCACGAGGGTCGAGGTCGGCGGCGTCGGTGCGGTCATTGCCTTCTTCTCCTGAGCTTCGAAGCGCAGCGCAACTCTTCATTGCACACTGGTGTGCAATCTACTTCATTGCACACCAGTGTGCAATGATGGTGCCGTGCCCACCGAGTCCTCCCGCGTGCGCTCGATGAACGAGACACGCGATCGCATCCTCGACGTCGCCCTCGATGTGCTGGGAGAGAACCCCGACGCCGGAATGGGCGATATCGCCTCCGCTGCCGGCGTCGTCCGTCGCACGGTCTACGGCCATTTCCCCTCGCGCCTCGACCTGATTCGAACACTCACCGAGCGGGCCGTCACCGAGATGACAGCCGTGCTCACCGAAGTCGACGCCGCCGCCACAGAAGCGGACGCGACGTGGGTCGAATTCATCGCCCGCCTCTGGCCGGTGGCGCACCGGTACCGAGTGCTGTTGGCGCTGCGCCGTGGCGAGTACAGCGAGGCGATCCACGGCCTGCTCGGGCCGGTCGACGAACTCCTCGCCGACCTCGTGAAACGGGGCCAGGACAGCGACGTGTTCGCACAGCACCTGCCGGCAGGCATCCTGAGCCAGGTTGCCTACGGCGTCGTGTTCGCCATCGCGGACAACGACCTGTCGAACGGGACCCTCGGCGCCCGAGCAGCGACGATCACCAGCCTGCTGATGCTGGGAGTTCCCGAGGCACGCGCAATCGCTCTCGTGGGCGACCAGCCCTGACCCGCAACACTCGATGTGACGCCCATGGGCGGTCACGCGCATAGTTGGCAACGGCTTCTGCGATAGGGAAGTTCCTGCGCAGTTATCGCCTTGGCGCAGAACGCTGGGGCGGGGACTCTCATGATTGCCAGTGCCGTAGCTCCTCGGTGGTTGGCAACTTTGTTGCGTCGGCTGGAACCCACTGGCGCACAGTGACTTCCCTGTGCCCGTTCCTGGCGTGTAGGGCATCTCCGGGGAGGCGTTCAGCGCGTAGTTCGGCTCAGGATTCACCGGCTGTGGGATGAGTGCCGAGCTCATCGGCGCAGGAACACAGTGTTCCTGCGCCGATGTCGTATGCCTCGAGCGTGAGCCTCTCGAGGCATGTCGGTCGCCGAACTTGTTGCCCCGCTTGCTAATTCCTCGGTGGATCGCTGCACGATCGGGATCGAGGTCCGCTTCGGTGAAGCTCTGATCGTTGCGTAACACGTGCTCCCTGATCGACCACAGTCACATGCGGGCGAGAATCCTGCCATTCGATCCGGTCCGGTCATGTTGCGGGTAAGTACTCTGCCGACCATCGGAATGTGCGGCGCAGCAGCACATTCCGTATCAGCGGTACAGGCGGGCTATTGGAGACCGTCCGGACCCGGTTGTGAAGTCCCGCGGAGTGCGAAGACTCCAGGGTTGTTACGCAGGCTGGTTGGCCGGGGCTGGTTCGTTGATGGTGGTGAAGTACTGCACTGCGGCCATGACAGCGACTGGAGCGGTCACCAGCAACTGCCCTGCGGCAGTGCCCAGCGCGCCGATGGCCACGATGCCGCCGAGGCAACCTATCGCGGCCGCGGGGATGAACGGGCCGAACATGCCCACGATGGTCGCCGCGGCGATGGTCGCACCGGCGATGCCGCCGAGCACGCAACCGACTGCCGCGCCGCCGAGTCCGCCGACCATGGTTCCGACGGTGGCGCCCATGGTGATCGTGCTGGTCATACGGTTCCAGGCTGCTTGTTCGCGATCGAACTGGTTTTTCCAGGGCGCCTTGTCCTCATACGGCAGGGCGACGGGCCGGTAGCTGGCGTGCGTGAGATCGAACTGGGGAGTGAGCGTCGCGGTGTGGCCGTTGATCTTCGCGGCGATGGGGAAGATGAAATCGTCGACCCGGAAGGACAGATCGGATCCGGCGAGCACGGTTCCGTTGGCGCTCTTGATCTTGAACACGCCGTTCTCGACACTCAGAGATCCTGCATCGGTCTTGATGACGGTACCCGTGGGTGTAGCGGAAGTTGTGTAGTGGATCGACTCGGGTGCCGGGGCCGCATGGGCGGTCCCCGCAATGCTCACGGCTCCGGCGACCAGCGCGCATGTCGCAGCGATTTTCCTCATCGGTGTTTCCTCTCTTCGGACTCCTCGGCTTCGTTGCCGAGGAGGTGTAGCTCCGGCATTGCGCCGGTGAGGGATGGCGGCCGTGTACCGGCCGGACCCGTTCGGTGGAGATAGGGATACGTTTGCTCGGGATGGCGAGTTCTCTTCGGGCAGAGGGAGTTTCGCTCGCAACTTCCGCGTGGGCGGCGACATGTGATCGAACGAGGCGCTCTCGCCGGGAACTGGTTCGCTCTATTCGCCGGTGAAGACCGGGGCGCGTTTCTCCCGGAACGCGGCGATCGCCTCCTTGGAGTCCTTGGTGGACTGTATTACCGCCTGTTCTGCGGCGACCATCGACAGCGACGTGCGGAAGTCCGTGTATTCGCCTTGGCGTACCAGGCGTTTGATGGCCTGTACCGCTAGCGGGGGCCCGTCGGCAAGACGCCGGCACAGGCGTGCGGATTCGGCGGCCAGCTCCTCGGGGGTGTGCACGGACAGCACGAGGCCGAGCTCCAGCGCTTCGTACGCGTCGACGAAACGGCCTGTCCAGAGAAGTTCGAGCGCGCGGGCTTGTCCGACGATCCGGGGCAGTAGGTGCGCGCCGCCGTCGCCGGGGATGAGGCCGACGCGCACGTACGCCTCGGAGAACCGGGCGCGGTCGGACGCCAGCCGGATGTCGCAGGCGAGTGCCATGTCCATCCCCGCACCGACCGCCACGCCATCGACGGCGGCGATCAAGGGCTTGTCCAGCTCTGATCGGGACGAGCGTGCTCACTCCGACCTTCCGGTACAGCCCGCCGGTGATCGCGCAGGCATTCGCCACGATGTCGTTGCCGTCCGGCGGACGCGTCATGCTCGGTGTCGGGACTGGCGAAGCGCTCAACGAAATCGCCGTGTCCGGTCGCGAATGGCCGGAATTCAAGGAGCGATTCGCGCGGCTGCGGGAAGCGATCACGCTCATCCGCGCTCTGTGGACGGAGTCGGACGTCTCCTTCGACGGCGAGTTCTATCGCACTGTCAAGGCCAACATCTACGACCGGCCGCACTCAATCAACACCGAGCGAGAACGAAAACACACCTTGGGGGCCAACTAGAACAAGAGAACGAACACTGGCCAGGATATATATGTGCCACCCGGCCGAAGTTGGTCTCATAGCTGAAAGGCAGCGAAACCCCTGATCAGCAGCGCTATTCGTGCCAAGCTGTGGACCTTGGGGGAGCTTACTATAACCCGAAACCGCAGGTAGAAGCCCTGGAGGTCCTGCGGCGGAAGCTTCCTGACCCCACCGCACCCGCTCCACCGCCCGCCGATCGGCCCAAACCCGGCCGGGCCCGCCAACTGGGCACCGATCAGGTCCAGGAACTCATCGCCGGATATAAGAGTGGAGAGACGGTGTACCAGTTGGGTTCCCGGTTCGGTATCGAGCGGCGGACGGTCAGCGAGATCCTGCACCGGCACGAGGTGCCGATGCGCCGCCGGGGCTTGTCCCCTGAGCAGATCGATGACGTCATCCATCTGTACAACCTAGGCTGGTCCCTGGCCCGCGTCGGCCAGCACCTGGGTGTTGACCCCACCACCGTGCTGGCCAAACTCCGTCAACGCGGCATCCCTACACGTGACGCGGATCACCAGCGTCTATCTTTGCCTGAACTGTAAGACACACACACCGTAAACGACTGACAGGCGGAGACCGAACGTGCCGCGCTGTTCATAGGGCCGAGGTTGAAGAGCAGTTGTCGCAGTTTCGTGCCCTCGGCGGGGCTCTATAAGGAGGGGTCGTACGTGACCAGCGGTTTTCCTGGGGGTGCACCGCCGTTGCCCATTGTCATCGGGCGCCCGCCTCAGCCAGCAGGACGGACAACAGTTCGCCGGTCGTGGCCAGGTCGGCCTGCTTGGGAAAGATCTTCTCGACGAGGAAGTCGTGGACTGCGTTGTCCGGGTCGGCGCACCCATCCGAGAGGACGATCACGCGGTAATCGAGGTCGTGTGCCTCGCGCACTGTCGTGAGCACGACGCCACTGGTGTGGACACCCGCTAGGACCAGTGTTGTGATGCCGAGGTTGGTCAGCTGCTCATGGAGATCGGTGGTCGAGAATGCACTCACCCGGGACTTGCGCACCACGATGTCGCCATCCCGGACCCCGAGCCCCTCGTGCAGGGCGGTAGTGGGAGAGTCCGCGTCCATGTTCGGGCGACTTTCTTTGACGCGGTCGCCCATGATGTGCCCCTCGGGGAAGCCCGCGTAGTCGGCGTCGTTGAACGCCACTCGCACGTATCCCACTCGGCCACCGCTCTCGCGAACCGCATCGGCCGTGACAGCGGCCGACGAAACAAGAGGCGTCGGGTCATCCAGAAACCCTAGGGTGACTGGCTGGTAGTCCATCACCAGCAGAGCGGTCTTCGAGGGATCCAGGTTCAATGCCATGGTGCCGGGCATCCTTTACTTTTCTGGTGTCCGGCACAGCGCCGAACAGCGTTGATGGTTTTTCGGTCGGTTCGGTTGGCGATCTGGCGCCGCTCGATCTCGCACCGGCTCACGTTCTACTCGGCCGCAGCCGGGGCGGGCCGGTAGAACAGCGCCAGCAAGCCCGCAGTTGCGAGCGCACCTGCGATCAGTGCGATGGCACCTCCAGGCCAGCCGGAGATTTCGATACCGAACAGGTGGTCCAAGGAGAGCCGTCCGGGGCCGAGCAGCGCCAGTCCGATGGTGGAGATGGCGAGCACGAGGACGTATTCATAGCCGTCTTTGAATACGAAGAACCCGTTGGTGCGATGAGCGAGTAGCCCGGCCACGAGCATCACCGACACAACCGCAGCGGCCGCGAAGGGGGTGAGGAGGCCGAGTGCCAGCAGTACGCCCGCACCGATTTCGGTGATTACGCTCAACCATGCCTGGAGGAGACTGTTGCGGAGCCCGAGTCTGCTGAACCAGCCTGCGGTACCGGCGATCTTGCCGCCCCCGATCCAGTGGTTGATCCCATGCGCGATCATCGTGGTCCCGATGGTGATGCGAAGAAGCGCGGTGGCGAGGTCGTTGACTTCCATTGCTCTCCCCAGCACTATCGCTTGTCGACGAATCGCGAGATGGCCTCGGCCGAGTTCGGATAGGCGGACAGGTGCCGGGTGTAGTCCTGCTCCGTGCGATACGCCGTCTCGAGCGGCAGCGTGTCGGTACGGACCACCGAGGCTTTCGCCATCCGGATTGCGACCGGGTCCTTTCCGGCGATCACGGTGGCGAGTGCATGGGCCCGCGGCAGCAACTCCGCAGGCTCGACGACCGCCTCGATGGCGCCGAGGCGGTACATCTCCTCGGCCGGCACCCGCTGGCCGGTGTAGAACATCCACCGGGCTTTGGCGGGACCGACCATCCACTGTGCGAAGGAGGCAGCGCCCAGGACGCCGACGTCGATCTCGGTTAGGGCGAAGGTCGCGGACTGCACCGCCAGAACGATGTCGCTCACCGCGGCCAGGGCTACCCCGGCGCCGACCGCCGCGCCGTTGACCGCGCAGATCACCGGCACCGCGCAATGCCGCACCGCGAAGAACGCCTCTCGCGTCAGGTGCATCGGGTCGGCGACGTTCACCGGCTTGGGCTCGGATCGTTCGACACGCAGGTCGTGAATATCGCGTCCGCCGCAGAAGACGCGGTCTCCTGCCCCGGTGAGCACAGCGACCGAGATGTCGTCGCGGTCGCGGAACGAATCGAAGACCTGCCTGATCTCCCGATAGGTATCGCGAGACAGCGCGTTCACCGGCGGGCGGTCGATCACCACCGTCGCGATTCGGTCCTGCGTGGTCACTGTCACCCCGGACATGTTTTCCCCTGTCTGCATTGTGATTCGCGTCGGCTCGCCGACCCGGCTGGAACGTATCCCGATCCACTTACAATTGTCAACACTACCGTTGACTGATGCTGTGGTATCGGATGTAATTCCCGGGTACGACGTGAACCGACGCCCCGGGAAAGTGACCTTCGATGACCGACCAGACGAACGATGACGAACTGATCGTCGAGACGCGGAATGCGGTCCGCATTCTGCGGCTCAACCGCCCGCAACAGCTCGGTGCATTCACCTGGGAGATGCTCGATCACTGGGCGGCGGCCCTGGTCGACGCGCAACGTGACCGGGCGGTGCGTGCCGTACTCCTCACCGGGACCGGTCGCGGATTCTGTTCGGGTGTGGATCTCGACGAGTTCACCGCGGCGGGGGACACTCCGATCGACCGGAAGCGGATGCTCACCGACCGGGTGCACCAGGTCGCGCGCGCGGTGGAGGACCTGGACAAGCCGCTGGTCTGCGCGGTCAACGGCCTCGCGGTCGGGGCCGGGATGGATATGGCGCTCATGTGCGATATCCGGATGGCCGCACGGAGTGCGACCTTCTGCGAGGGGTACATCAAGATCGGCCTGGTGCCCGGCGACGGCGGCGCCTATTTCCTGCCGAGGTTGGTGGGTACCGCGCGGGCGCTGGAACTGCTCTGGACCGGGCAGACGATCTCCGCGGACGACGCATTGGCCATGGGTATCGTGAATCACGTCTATCCGGACGACGAATTGTTCACGCGCGCACTCGAATTCGCCGATCGGATCGCCCATCGGTCGCCCATCGCGGTATCGATGATCAAGCGGGCCGTGTACCAGTCGCAGCGAGTGGATCTGCGCACGAGCCTGGATCTGATCTCGTCGCACATGGGAATCGTGCAGTCGACGTTCGATCAGCAGGAGGCGATGCGGGCCTTCCGCGAGCGCCGTACGCCGGAGTTCCGCGATCGATGATCGGCCGTCGGGTTTCGGTCGACCGTGTCCGGCCGGTCCGAAATCTTGCTGCTGTTTTTCAACAGTAGTGTTGCATAGCTGGTTTCGGTCGTCTAGAGTTGCGGTCATGGCGGGCAGCTCCTATGCCCGTTTCAGCGGGTGGGCCGATGGCAGGCCTGACGTTCGCACATGCCGAATCGACCTGACCTCGTGTTTCGGGCCGGTGCCGGCAGTTCACTGAGAGGACGACATACGGTGACAGTTGAATCAACGGCACTGTTCGACGAGGTTGACGAGTCGATGCGCGGCATCAAGATCATCGACGTTGATACACACCTCACCGAGCCCGCGGACATATGGACTTCGCGCGCTCCGGAACGTCTGCGCAAGCGGGTACCGCACGTTGTGCTGGCCAAGGACCTGACCGACGGGATGCGTGAGCAGGTCGCGAAGCTGGGGACCACCGGGCCGACCGACGGTGCGCCGATGTGGGTGGTGGACGAGACCCAGGTGCTCGGTCCCGCCGGCGCGGGCAGCGTGATCAACCGCAACAACGAGAAGGTCAAGGGCAGCGTCTTCCTGCAGTGGCCGCTGGACGAATCCTCGCTGGCCGCATCCTATGTCGAGCCTCGCGTGGCGATGATGGACCAGCTCGGGATCAGCGCGCAGATCGTGTTCCCGAACGTGGTCGGCTTCGGCGGCCAGAACTTCTTCCGCATCAGCGACCACGACCTGCGCATGGATATCGTTCGCATCTGGAACGACGCGATGGCGGATATGCAGTCCGAGTCCGGCGGTCGCCTGTTCGGGATGGCACTGCTGCCCTGGTGGGACATCGACAAGACCGTCACGGAGATCAAGCGCGTCGCCGAGCTCGGGCTCAAGGGCATCATCACCAACGCCGACCCGCAGAACCAGGGGATGCCGGATCTGGCCGAACCGTTCTGGGACCCGATGTGGCAGCACCTGCAGGACCTGAACCTGCCGGTCAATTTCCACTGCGGCGCCAGCGCCACCCAGCGCACCTACAACGGTGGCTCGCCGTGGCCGTCGATGACCCCGAACAGCAAACTCGCCGTCGGCTCCGCGATGCTGCAGATGGGCAACGCGCGCCTCGTCGCGAACATGATCCTGTCCGGCGTGTGTGAGCGCTTCCCCCGGCTGAAGGCCGTGTCGGTGGAAAGCGGCATCGGCTGGCTGCCCTTCATGCTCGAGGCGCTGGATTACCACGCCGATGAAAATGCCGCAGACGGCCTGACCTTGAAGCCGTCGGAATACTTCCGGCGACAGATGTACGCGTGCTTCTGGTTCGAGAACGGCCCGAGCCTGATCGATTCGATCGAGCGGCTGGGCGTGGACAACTGCATGTTCGAAACCGATTTCCCGCACCCGACCTGCCTGTTCCCCGAACCGCTCCGCAGCGCGGTGCCGACATTCAAGGATGCGGGCGACACGATCCGCCGGAAGGTGTTCAGCGAGAACGCCGCACACGTCTACAACCTCGATCTCGCTGCGCTGTAACGGATCTCGCTACCAGCCACGAATAGCGCCGGTCCGGGGGAGACATCTCGGCACCGACGGACGAATAAGCCCTTCGCCCCGGATCACAGTGCCCACGAGGCACCGATCCGGGGCGAAGGCTTTCCGGACACAGGTACTCACCTGTGCAGTATTGAGGAGCCAGCCTTGACCACAGCACCCGAAAGCGGTGGGGAAGTAGCAGTTTCCGAGCGCCGGGACACCGGCGAACGAGCGTTCGGTCCGCGTTTCGCGACTCCCTTGTTCATGGGCGCCGCGTTGAATCCCATCAACAGCTCGCTGATCGCGACCGCCCTGGTGCCCATCGCGCTCGCACTGCATGTCAGTGCCGGGCGGACCACCGTTCTCATCTCGAGTCTGTACCTGACCAGCGCCATCGCACAGCCCATTTGCGGCCGTCTGTCGGAGATCTTCGGTCCGCGCCGCGTATTCCTGGCCGGCATCGCGATCGTGCTCGCCGCGGGCGTGCTCGGCGGTCTGGCGCAGAATATGCCGACCCTTGTGGTGACGAGGGTGCTCATCGGCCTGGGTACTTCGGCGGGGTATCCATCGGCGATGCTGCTGATTCGCCGCCGGGCCACCACGGTGGGATTGCGTCAGCCGCCCGGTCGCGTGATAGCCGGAATGACCACCACCAGCGCGGCCACCCTCGCGATCGGTCCGACGGTGGGCGGCACGCTGGTCGCCTGGTTCAACTGGCGAGCGGTGTTCTGGGTCAACGTCCCGGTGGCCGTGATCGCATTCGTCATGGCGCTGTTGTGGATTGCGCAGGACAGCGACCCCATTCGAGGGCACTCGATGCGGAGTTTGATCACTCAGGTCGATCTTGCCGGCGTGCTGGTTTTCGGCGGCGCGATCACCGCCCTGCTGGTCTTCCTCATGGACCTGCCCCGCCTCGACTGGGTGCCGCTGGGGATCACCGTGGTCGCCACGGGGGTTCTCGTCGCGGTCGAATTGCGGGTCCGTGACCCGTTTTTCGACCTTCGGCTGCTGGTCACAAGGCTCCCGCTCACCCGCACCTATGTGCGGTATTGCCTGACGCTGCTCGGGATATACGTTGTACTGTATGGACTTACGCAATGGCTCGAGGTCGGCCACCACATGTCGGCCTATCAGGCCGGGCTGGTGCTCATCCCGATGGGACTGCTGTCGGCGGTGACGGGGCGCATGGTGGGCCGCTATCGCAGGCTGCTGCCGTCGTTGATCATTTCGTCCGCCGCACTGTTGCTCGGCGCGATCGGAACCTTCTTCCTTACCAGCCACAGCCCGATGTGGCAGGTCGTGGTCGTCACCACGGTGTTCGGTCTGGTCGCCGGATTCGGCAACGTCACGAACCAGACGGTGCTGTACAAGGAGGCCCCGGCCGAGAAGGTCGGCACGGCGTCGGGCCTGTTGCGCACCTTCGGCTACGTCGGTTCGATTGCGGCGGCGACGATTTCCGGCATCGCATTTCACACACGGGTCGATGATTCCGGGCTGCATCTGGTTTCCGCCATCCTGATCGGGGTCGGGATCGTGGTGTTGCTCATGACGATTCTCGATCGGCAGCTCGCGGAATCCGATCGGCAATCACTGGCGTGAAAATCGCTCGGGGGCGGCGATTTTCATCGCCGCCCCCGAGGGGATTCCACCCCGATCAGGCCTTCGGGGAGACGAGAGTGTCGCGCAGACGGAACTTCTGTACTTTTCCACTCGGGTTTGTCGGCAGTTCGCTGACGATGTGGATACGGCGGGGTACCTTGAACGACGCGAGTATGCCCCTCACATGCGTCAGCAGTTCCGGTTCGGTCGCGGTGGCCTCCGCTCGCACGTGCACCCAGGCCTGGCCGACCTCGCCGAGTCGTTCGTCGGGCACACCCAGCGCCGCTGCCCGCAGCACGTCCGGATGGGACTGAATCGCCGCCTCGACCTCGACCGGATCGACGAGTTCCCCGCCCACCCGGTAACCATCGCCCTGCCGCCCGATGAACGTGACGTTGCCTGCGGCGTCCATCGACGCGAGATCGCCTGTGCGGAACCAGCCTTCGTGGTCGAAGGCCGCCGCGGTGGCCTCGGGCAGGTCGTGATAGTGCCATAGGATCGAGGGCCCGCGCATCAGTAGCGCGCCCGATTCCCCATGGGGAACAGGCGATCCGGTGATGTCGTCGACCACCTTGGCTTCCATGCCCGCCAGCGGTCGCCCCACGGTCCCCATGGCGATCTCCGGCGGATCGTCCAGCCCCGCGACCATCACCAGTGCGGCGGTCTCGGTCATACCGTAGGGATTGAGGCACACCACCCCGGTCTTGTCGTGCACCTTCCGGCAGAGATCGGGCGCCAGCGAGGTGAAGGCGAAACGCACTCCGCTGAAATCGATCTCGTCGATGAGCGGGTTGTTCAGCTGGTCGATGTACGTCGTCGGGATGCCGTAGATGATCGTCGCCTTCTCGTCGCGGATCAGCCGCAGCGAGGTGGCCGCGTCGAACCGGGCCATCAGCACCGTGCGGGCCCCGGCGAGGGACAGCATGACCAGGCCGCCGACCAGGGCGAGGATGTGGAACAGCGGCAGATACAGGACGGCAACGTCGGTCTCGCGCATCTCGAGGTGGTCCAGTCCGGCGAACAGCGTGGCGATGAAGCTGTGCGTGTGCACCGCACCCTTGGGCCGTCCGGTTGTCCCCGAGGTGTACAGCATGATCGACGGGTCGGTCACGTCGACGGACGGGAGCAGGACGTCGCCGGCGGGGTGCGTCAGCTGTGCCCACGAGGTGATGTCCGCATCGCCGGCGTGGTCGACCCCGACCAGCCGCAGGTGATCGCCGACCTCGGTCCGCAGCTGCCGGGCCTCGGCGAGATAGTCGCGCTTGCGGTAGGCCGAGCACGCGATCAGCAGCGATGCGCCGGACTGGGCTACCTGGTACTCGATCTCCTTGGTGGACAGCGCCGTGTTCAGCGCTACGACGGTCGCGCCGGCGTAGATCGCGCCGAAGAAGGCGACGACCCACTCCAGGCTGTTCGGTAGCCATATAGCCACCCGATCGCCCTTGCGGATCCCGATCCGGGCGAACCCGCCCGCCGCGTCGCGCGCTCGCCCGCGCAGCTCCGCGTACGTACAGCGGCGCTCGCCGTCGACGAGAGCGACCCGTTCGCCCCACCGCGCGGCCGCGTATTCCAGGACGTCGGCGAGTGTCCACGCCGTCACGTCGGCGCGCGTGGCGGTCGTGAGCTCGGTCGCGTTGTCAGGTGTGATCATCAGTGCGGAACCTCCGGGATATCGGCCACTCCTATACGTAGATCGATCACCACGGGCCGGATGGGCGATTGGAAAGCCGCGATTGCGCCGGGAACATCGGCCACCGTGTCGACCGTCAGCCCATCGGCGCCCAGCGCTCGGGCTACTTCGGCGAAGTCCGGCCAATCGAACAGCGACAGGCTCGGGTCGAGGCCCCTGTTCACGAACTGGTCGTATTCGGCGCCGTAACTGCTGTCGTTGCAGATGACCACGATCAGTGGCAGCCCGGCGCGGATGGCCGAGTGCAGTTCGGCCATGCCGTTCATCATGAACCCGCCGTCACCGGTCACGAGGACCGTGGGCTCATCGCGGGCGGCCGACGCCGCCCCGATCGCCGCGCCCATGCCCAGGCCGACGACACCGAAGTCCGTGGTCAGCACCTGGCTTCGGTAGTCGGTGGCCCAGATGTATTTGTAGGCCTCGCCCTCGAAACGGCCGCCGTCATACACCACGGTCCGGTAGCGCGGCAGCGCCCGGTTCATCGCGCTCAGCACGCCGGCGAGGGTGACCCGCTGTCCCAGCGCGGTGTCCCACACGAGGTCGGTCTGCTCGACCCCCGCCGTCACCCGGTCACGGAAGCCGGTCGGCGGTACGCCGGCCGCGTCCAGGGCCTCGATGAACTGCGGTGCGACGACGGCCGCGTCACCGGGGACGGTGGCGGTCACGGGCACCTCGCGACGGAAGCCGGCCTCGTTCGTGTCGATGTGCACCACCCGCTTGCCGGCGATGAGCGAGTTGCGCACGGTGGTCCAGGTATTCAGGCTCGCGCCGAACGCGATGATGCAGTCGCTCTCACCGATCGCCCGCACACCCGGCTCGGTCGACACCGTCCCGCAGACGCCGACGCAGCCCTCTGCCGCGCTGTAGAGGTTGCGCGCGCGCAGTGTTGTGGCGATCGGTGCGCCGATCCGCTCTGCGAACGCCAGCACGGCCTGACGCTGCTCCTTGCCGATCACGCCGTGGCCCGCCAGCACGAGCGGTCGACGGGCCGAGGCGATGACGCTGAGAGCCTCGTCGAGCACATCCTCGGATATCTCGGGGTGCTTCTCGGAACCGGACCACGGGTCCTCATCGTCGTCGGCTGCGCCGACCTCTTGCCATTGGTATTCCGTCGGGCAGTTCAGGACGAACGGCCGGGATTCCGCGATCGCGCGCCGTGCGGCCAGGCGGACCGCCGAGCGCACCTCGTCGGGCCCGGTGACCAGCACGTAGCCTGCGCCGGTCGCGCGGACGAGCGGTTCCTGGTCGAACGTCTGCCGGTTGAGCCGATTGTTGGGGGCGGTGTCGCCGGTGATCAGCAGCACCGGCGAGCTCGACCGCACGCAGTCGGTCAACGCCGTCGCGGTATTCGTCAGGCCCGGTCCCTGCGTAACCGTCGCGACGCCCAGCCGCGCCCCACGGAGGGCGTAGCCGTGTGCCATCATGACCGCGCTCGCCTCGTGGACCGCCGAGACGTAGGTGCCATGCTGCCTTTCGACGAACGAGTTGACCATGAACATATTGGCGTCCCCGATGAGGCCGAACATGGTGTCGACCCCCGCCGCGGCCACTTCCTGGGCCATTACCTCGTGTACGAACATCAATCCATCCCTGCCTGGCGAGCGACTACGTCTACAACCACAATTTCTCTCCGGAAAGCGCTGGGGACCGGGCCCCGCGGGCATCGGAGGTGTCGGTGCCGCCTGCGGTCCCAATTTAATCAACATACATGTTGACTGTGTGGTGCGCCATAGTCCGGTTGCCGGCAGTGGGCCGGGCCGTGATTTCATGTGGGCTCCGCACGGGCGTGATGGGAGTCTCGTTCAAGTGTGGCGCTGCTGACTTCGGGTATTCTTCTGCAATGCGAGCATTGGACGCGACTGCACCGGCGCGGTCGACTGCTGAGGGGATGACGGATGGCTGACGTGGAGCGACAGTCAACACTGGCGATGAAGCGTGATGCCGCCAATAAGCGGAAGCGTCCCCGCTACGGGGCCAAGCGTGAGGCGATCCTCAAGGCGGCGGGGCTGGTGCTGGAGAAGAACGGGTTCGCCGGCACCACGATCGAGGCCATCGCGCGGGAAGCCGGTCTCGATAGAGCTACCGTCTATTACTACTTCTCGGACAAGGGTGCCATCTTCCGCGCGGCGATTCACGACGGGCTCACCGATATGGTCAAGTCCCTGGAGGAGGTGGCAGGCAGCGACGAACAGCCCGAGGCGCGACTGCGCAGTTCGATACGTGCCGTGATGCGCTCGTTCGAACGGTACTACCCGGCGCTGTACATCTACCTCAGGAGCGGCGATTCGGCGACGGTCATCGACGATGACCTCAATCAGGAGCTCATCGACTCCGGTCGGCGCTACGAGGACCTCGTTGAGCGGGTCGTGCGCTACGGCGTCACGGAGGGGGTGTTCAATACGTCCCTGCCGCCGAAGGTTTTTGCGAAGTCGGTGACCGGGATGCTCAACTGGACCTCGCACTGGTTCGTCCCCGGCGGCATGCTCACTGCCGACGATGTCGCCGACGGTATGGCGGACATGGTCCTGTCCGGTGTGTTGCCCCGGTAGGACTTGGGTGCAATATCAACAGATGTGTTGATATTGTGTCGGTATGCGATGGTTCTGCATGCCGGCGACGTACGGTCGGTCACGGTGACCGGGCTCGGGAACCCGGCGAACGTGAATCGGCCCTTGCCCGGAGTCCGGTCGGACCTGCTCGACGGGGTTACGCGGATCTGCCTCGACCGGCCGCCGGTCAACGCCTTCACCGTCGAGATGTTCGGTCAGCTGGCCGCTGCCGTGCGGCGCTCGTGCGCCGATCCGAGACCGGTGCTGTTGACCGGGGCCAACGGCAGGTTTTCTGCTGGTTTCGACATCAACGAGCCGGATCCGGCCGGGTCGGCACCGTATGCGGCGTCCATGGAGTGTCTTGCCGTGATCCGCGAGTATCCAGGGCCGGTGGTCGCCGCGGTGGAGGGCGCCGCCGCCGGGATCGGCCTACTCATCGCCATGTCGGCGGACATTCTCGTCGTATCACGGTCGGCCCGGCTGCGCATGCCGGAGGCGAGGCTGGGCATCGACATCGACGTCGCTCCGTTGCGGCGGTTCCTCCCCGCGCCGTGGATTCGCCGGCTGTGCCTGCTCGGCGAGGTGATCACGGCCGCTGACCTGCGCCTCGATCACGGGACGGGCGCGTTCGTATGTGAGCCCGGCGAGGCCGAAGGGCATGCCTGGGCCGTGCTGGAGTCGCTCGCGGGGGTCGACGCGGCATTTCTCCGGCGCGCGAAGCGACAGCTGATCGAGCAGTTGTCAACGTGATCGTTGACAGAGGTTGGGGTCGGTCATACCGTGGATTCGTGCATTCTTACTTCCCATTGCCGATCACCGGCCGCACGGGCGCGCCCGCCCGACATGCTGAAGCGAGGGCCGCGCAGTGCGCCTCGCGCACGACGGAGCCGAGCGCCGGCGAGGTGCTGTCGTGACCGTGGCATACCTCGTGGACGGCGTGCGCACGCCGATCGGCCGCTACGCGGGGGCGCTGGCAGCAGTACGTCCGGATGATCTCGCGGCGCACGTGCTGCGCGCCCTGCGGAGCCGACAGCCGTCGGTGGACTGGTCCGCCGTGGACGATGTCGTTCTCGGCTGTGTGAACCAGGCCGGGGAGGACAATCGCAACGTCGCCCGAATGGCGTCGCTGCTGGCCGGTTTACCCGAAACCGTCTCCGGCACAACGATCAATAGACTGTGTGGGTCCGGCGCCGACGCGGTTGCGGTTGCGGCACGGGCGATTCGCGCAGGCGAGGCGGATCTGGTGGTCGCCGGCGGCGTCGAGAGCATGAGCCGCGCGCCGTTCGTAATCCCCAAGGCCGCAACGCCGTTCGCGCGAACGGCCGAGATCTACGACTCCACTATGGGCTGGCGGTTCGTCAACCCCGCGTTCCGCGACGCATTCGGCACGGACACGATGGGGGAGACCGCCGAGGTCGTTGCGGCCGAACGCGGCATCGCGCGCGCCGATCAGGATGCCTTCGCGTTCCGTTCGCAGCAACGCACGGCCAAGTCCATTGCGGATGGCTGGTTCGACGAGGAGATCACGCCCGTTCCGGTGCCCCGGCGCAAGGGCGAACCGGTATCGGTCACGCGCGACGAGCATCCCCGCGACACGGATCCGGACCGACTCGCCGCGCTGCCGGCGGCGTTCCGCGTCGGTGGCACCGTCACCGCGGGAAATTCATCCGGCGTCAACGACGGTGCCGCGGCACTGCTGCTGGCCTCGGAGCAGGCGGTACGGCGCTTCGGGCTTACGCCGCTGGCCGTCGTCACCAGTGCGGCGACCGTCGGCGTCCCTCCGCGGGTCATGGGCCTGGGTCCGATTCCCGCCACCCGCAAGTTGCTCGGCCGGGCGGGTCTGGCGATCGGCGATATCGACGTGGTCGAGCTGAACGAGGCGTTCGCCGCCCAGGCGCTCGCCGTGCTGCGCGATCTCGGCATCGCCGACGACGCCGACCATGTCAATGCCCACGGCGGAGCCATCGCACTGGGGCATCCGCTGGGCATGAGCGGCGCGCGGCTGGTGCTTACCGCCGCCCGCGAACTGCGCCGCCGCGACGGTCGGCGGGCGCTGGTGACGATGTGCATCGGTGTAGGTCAGGGCATTTCGGTACTGATGGAGGCGGCGTGAGTAGCATCGTTGTCCGCCGTGAGGGCGACCTGTGGTGGATCGGGCTCAACCGTCCCGATCGGCGCAATGCACACGACGAGGCGATGGTCGCCGAGATGGATGCGGTGCTCACCGAGGCTCGCCGGACGCCGTCGGTTCTGCTGATCCACTCGACGACGCCGGGCATGTTCGCCGCCGGCGCCGATATCCGCGAGATGCGCGAACGCGATTCCGCGCATGCGTTGCGGGCCATCAACTCCGGGCTGTTCGAACGACTCGAGGCACATCGCTGGCCGACCATCGCCCTCATCGACGGGCCGGCGTTCGGCGGCGGCTGCGAGATGGCGCTGGCCTGCGACTTCCGGATCGCCAGCCCGCGAGCGCTTTTCGCCCAGCCGGAACTGTCGCTGGGCATCCTGGCCGGTGCGGGCGGGAACTGGCGGCTGGCGCAGCTGCTCGGCCTGAGTGCCGCGCGGCGGATGCTCTACGCCGGAATGCGCCTGGATGCCGAATCTGCTTTGGCCGCAGGGCTTGTGGACGAGATCGCCGACGACTTGGCCGCCCGCGGCGCCGCCCTGGCCGCCACCGTCGCGCGGCGATCGTGGCGGGCGCTGGAGCTGACCAAGCTGGCGTTACGTGCCCACCGCCCCGCCACCACGCAGTTCGATACCGCCGCGCAGGCACTGCTTTTCGACAGCACGGACAAGTGCGAGCGCATGACCGCGTTCTTGGAGCGAAAGCAGAAGTAAGCCACACTTGCCGACCGGCCACGGCGCAGGCCGTGGCCGGTCGGCCGTGTTACCGCCGCGGTGATGGCGTGGCAAACGCCTCGAATCGCGGTGTCCGCTTGTCGCGCCAGGCCGCGACGCCCTCGCGATGGTCGGCCGCCGCCAGCGCGGGAATCATGAGTTCGGTTGCTTGCGTATAGGATTCGCGCAGGGAGAGTTGTTCGGCGTCGACGAGTTGCCGCTTGATCGTCGCCCAGCTGTTCGGGGCTCCGGTCCGGATGAGTTCGCGCGCGTAATCCATTGCTGCACTGAGCGTTTGCCCGGCTTCCACGGTGCGACTCACCAGCCCGATGGATTCGGCCTGCGTGCCGGTGAGGGTGCGCCCGGACAACAGCAGGTCCGTCGCGTGCGTGCGGCCCACGAGGCGGGGGAGCAGCCAGGCGGCGCCGTGCTCGGCCACCAGGCCGAGCCGGGCGAAGGACGTGGTGAGCTTGGCGTCGGCGGCGGCGATGCGGATATCGCACCACAGCGCGAGGACGAAGCCGAGGCCGGCGGCGGGCCCGTTGATCGCCGCGATGACCGGCTTGGGGAATTCGGCCAGTTCACAGAGTTCGCGGCGACCCGTGCGATCGTTCGACCGGGCCGCCTCGCCGAGCATGTCGAACGAGGCGCCGGCGCAGAATCCGCGTCCGGCGCCGGTGACCACCACGACCCGCACATCCGGGTCGGCCGCCGCCGCGTCGAGTGTGCCGAAGAACGCCGCCTCCAGTGCGGGGGTCCAGGCGTTGAGTTGCGCCGGCCGATTGAGGATCAGCTGGAGGATGCCCGACTCGCTGCTGTTCACGATCAACTCATTCGAATCCATGATCCGACGCTACCTGCCACGAAACTTTTGTCAACACAGATGTTGAATTGTGAGGTACTCTGCTGGGGTGGCACATCTACATCAGTCAGCGCGCGTGGCCGTCGTCGGCGCGGGCATCATGGGTTCTGGCATAGCGCAATTAGCGGCGACCGCGGGTTACGAGGTCGCGATGGCCGATGCCGACGCCGATCAGCTCGCCCGCGCTCGCGCTCATATCTACGACAGCGTTGAAAAGTTGGCGGCCAAGGGTTTGGTCGATGCGGACGCTGGGGCGCGTGCGCTTCGCCGGCTGCGTCCGCACACCTCGGTATGCGATGCCGCGAAGGACGCCGATGTGGTGATCGAGGCCGTCGTGGAGCGGCTGCCCGTCAAGCAGGCGGTCCTGGCCGAGGCCGCGTCGGTCGCTGCGCCGAATGCGCTGCTGGCCACGAACACCTCGCAGCTGTCCGTGACAGCGATAGCCAGCGCGCTGCCCGACGCCGTCGACCGGGTCGTCGGTGTGCACTTCTTCAACCCCGCGGTCCTGATGCGCCTGGTGGAGATCGTGGCCGGGCTGGAAACCAGTGCGGCGACCGTCACCGCCGCCGCGGCCTTCGCCGAAAGCCTCGGCAAGGAGACGGTGATCTGCCGCAAGGACAGCCCGGGCTTCCTGACCTCGCGGATCGCGGCCATCGTACGGCTGGAGTGCCTGCGCATGCTGGAGGAAGGCGTCGGCACCGCCGAGGATATCGACCGCGCGCTGCGGCTGGGCCTGAACTTCCCCATCGGTCCGTTGGAGCTGGGCGACCGCAACGGGCACGACACCTTTCTGCTGGCGGTCGAATCGATGGCACAAACGCTCGGCGAGCGGTTCCGGCCGACTGTTGGTCTGCGAAATCTGGTCGCGGCCGGCCGGCTTGGCAGCAAAACCGGGCGGGGGATCTATCGATACGACGAAGACGGCCGGATCATCCGTGCGGATTCCCTCGGTTGATACGGCCCAGCTCGCGGTAGAGGCCGATTCTTTCAGCCACGTTATCGAACTATATTTACGGAGTCAGTCGAGTGGACGCAACGAATACCGAGACAACTGATATCGGGAAAAGTGAACTAGCGCATATCACCGAGTCGGCGAATGTTCCGACATTACTGATGGTGCTCTACCAGGTGACCGGAGATCGCCGCTGGCTGGCGGCGCCGTACCTGCCGACCCGGACCAAGGGGTTGGGCGATCACGACACCGGCGGGCTGCCGGAGGACGTCCAGGCCGAGATCAGGCAGGCTGCCGTGGATGCGTTCGACCATCTGTTGCACGGAAGGCCGCCGGCCATCGACGTCCCGACATCGGAGCAGACCGCCGAAATGCTGGGTGTCTGCGTCGGGGAGCCGGTGGACGACTCCTACGGTGTGATGTTGGCCGAGGAGTTCCGGCGCAGGGTCGGCGCCGCGGGCGAGGACAGCCGACTCGAGGCGAGGGTGCCCGGCGACTTCCGAGTGCTGGTCATCGGCAGCGGTGTATCCGGAATCATTGCGGCGCAACGTTTTCAGGAGATGGGCGTGCCCTATTTGATGGTCGACAAGCACGACTCGCCCGGAGGCAACTGGCTGGACAACCGCTATCCCGGTGCCGGCGTCGACACACCCAGCCATTTGTATTCCTACTCGTTCGCGCCGCACGACTGGGGGCATCACTTCGAACTCCGCGCCTCGCTCGAGGAATATTTCGGTAAGGCGTTCGATCTGGTCGGGGCGCGACCGAACGCCCGATTCGGGACCGAGGTGGTCCGCGCCGAATACGACGAAGCCGAGGCGCGCTGGCGGGTCACCCTCCGCGCCGCGGACGGAACCACCGAGGTCCTGCCGTTCAACGCGATCGTCAGCGCGGTGGGCATGCTCAATCGGCCGAAACTGCCGGCGGTGTCCGGCCTGGATCGATTCCGCGGGCCCTCGTTCCACTCCTCCGACTGGCCCGCCGATCTGGACATCGCCGGCAAGCGAGTCGCGGTGATCGGCAACGGGGCCAGTGCGATGCAGATCGTGCCGGCCATCGCCGGCCAGGTCGGCCAGCTGACAATTTTCCAGCGCACACCGCAGTGGATCGCTCCGTTCGACAAGTTCCAGCAGCCGATCGATGAGGGCTCCCGTTATCTGCTGCGCACGTTCCCCATCTACCGAACCTGGTACTGGCTCAAGCTCTACTGGCAGTTCGGCGACAAGGTGCTGGACTCGTTGCGCAAGGACCCCGAGTGGCCGCACCCGGAGCGTGCGGTGAATGCCCGCAACGACGGCCACCGCGAATACTTCACCCAGTACATCCGGGACGAACTGGGCGACCGCACGGATCTGTTCGACAAAACGTTGCCCACCTATCCGCCCTACGGCAAACGGATTCTGCTCGACAACGGCTGGTATCGGGCGCTGCGCCGGCCCAACGTGACGCTGGTGACCGACGCTGTCGAATCGGTCGGCGAGACTGGCGTGGTGACATGTTCCGGTGCCGCGTACGACGCCGATATCCTGGTCTGGGCAACGGGTTTCGATGCGACACGGTTCGTGTCCTCGCTGGATGTGATCGGGCGCGGGGGTGTGACGCTGCGCCAGGCATGGGACGACGACGATGCCCGCGCTTATCTGGGCGTGACGGTGCCCGGGTTCCCGAACCTCTTCCTCATCGGCGGTCCCAACTCGTTTCCCGGCAGTGGCAGCTTCATGTATTTCATGGAGGTGCAGATGGGTTATATCGCAAGGCTTTTCGCGAGCATGTTCGCCGCGGGCGCGGCGGCGATCGATGTGCGTAAGGACGTCTACGAGGAATACAGCGACCTGGTCGACCGCACCAGCGAGCTGACGGTGTGGACCCACCCGGGCACCAATACGTATTTCCGCAACGCGCGTGGCCGGTTGCTGTTCGTCTCGCCGTTCCGCAATGTGGAGTACTGGACCCGGGCCCGCAAGTCCAGCATCGAGGACTATCACGTGCTCGCGACGGTACCCGGAAGGTAGGGCCGTCATGGCCCGTCTCCGGCGGATTCCTGCGCCGAGTTGCGTATGGCGGTGCGGAATGTGACGGCCGACTGGCGGCGCGCCGGACGCTATGTCCCCCGCAGCGACTCCTGGCTGCGCTCCTTCGATCCGGAGTTCAGCAAGGAACTCGCCGCCCGCGGGCTCATCGCCATGACCTATCCCCGGGAGCTCACTGGCCATGTGCGCACCAACGTCGAGCGGCTCGCCGTCACCGAGGAACTGCTGCGCGCCGGAGCTCCGGTCGCCGCCCACTGGATCGGTGACCGGCAGATCGGCCCGGCAATCATGCGCCACGGTTCGCGTGAGCTGCAATGCGAGATCGTGCCGCGGATCGCCGCCGCCGACGCGCTCTTCTGCCTGGGCATGAGCGAACCCGAGGCCGGCTCCGACCTCGCCTCGGTGCGGACCGCCGCCACCGCGGCCGAGGGCGGCTGGCGGATCACCGGGCACAAGATCTGGACCAGCCAGGCCCACCGCGCCACACACGTGTACCTGCTCGCCCGCACCGAGCGCACCGGACGCAAACACGAGGGCCTGACCGAGTTCATCGTCGACATGGACGCCGAGGGCATCACCGTCGGCCCGATCGTCGACCTCAGCGGCGAACATCACTTCAACGAGGTCCGCTTCGACAACGTCCTGGTGCCCGCACACCGGGTCGTCGGCACGGTCGGCAACGGCTGGCGGCAGGTCGTCGATCAGCTCTCGTTCGAGCGCGGCGGCGTCGAGCGGGTGCTGTCCAGCTACCCCGTGCTCGTGGAACTGATCGCCGAGACCGCCCGGCACGACGACGACCGCGAACTGCATGCCCTGCTGGGCTCCCTGGTGGCCCGGCTGGCGGTGTTACGCCGCCTGTGCTTCGAGGTCGCTGTCGTCATGGACGCGGGCCGGGCACCGATCCAGGAGGCCGCGGCCCTGAAGTTCCTCGGCAACGCCTTCGAACGCGACGTCATCGAGGCATGGCGCCGGACCGACCGGTGTCAGGATCCGTCCGCCGACGCGGTCTTCGGCCAGGCGCTGCTCGCCTCGCCCGGTTTCGGCCTGCGCGGCGGTTCGGCAGAGGTCTTGCTCTCCCTCATCGCCCATCAGGAGGCACGTTCATGAGCCTTGCCACCGAGCTCCGCGATCTGGTCGACGACCTGCTAGGTGACCGGATCCACCACACCGCCGCCGGTGGGCCAGGAACACCCCGGGGAACGCGCCCAGGCCGAAGGGCAGCCGCGAACCAGCACGCACTGTGGGCGCGGCTGCGCGAACTCGGCCTCACACGGGTGGGCATCGACGAGGACCGGGGCGGCTCCGGCGGCACGTTCGACGATCTGCTGATCATCGTCAACGCGCTGGCCGCGCACGGCATCAGCCAGCCCATCGTCGAGTCCGCCACCGCCGATTGGGTCCTCGGCCACAGTGGGCGGCTCGGAGAGCGCTTCAGCACCCTGCTCGTGCTGGACGAGCCGCTGAACTACGTCGGCGGTCCGATCACCGCCCGAGCTGCCTGCCGTACCGTGGGCCCGCGACGCCGAGCAGCTCGTAGTCTCTACTCCCGACATGGCACTGTTCGTGGACCTGCATCATCCTTCGGTCACGATCCACCCCGGTGAGAACCTCGCCGGTGAGCCGCGCAACACCGTGCTGCTGACCGCCGCCCCCGCCCCCGCCATACCGCTCGCCCCGGCGCTGGACCACGAACTCATACGAGCCCGCCTGGCACTGCTGTGGTCCGCCGCTGTAGCGGGCGCCGCAGCCGGCGCCTACCGGCTGACCAGAACATACGCATCCGAGCGCGAACAGTTCGGCGCCCCACTGTCGAAGATCCCCGCCGTAGCGACCAACCTGGCACTGATGCGCGTGCAGCTGATCCAGGCCGACGCCGCCCTGGCACGAGTCCGCGAAACCGGCCCAACCCCGGCCACGGCCGAAATTGCTCGCATCATCACCGCCTCCACGGCAACGACCATTGCCCAGACCGCCCACCAACTCCACGGCGCAATGGGCGTCACCATGGAATATCCCCTTCACCACTACACCCGCCGCCTCTGGGCCTGGCGCGACGCGGTAGCCACCGAGCGCCACTGGACCGAAGACCTCGGCCGCCGCGCGGCAGCCGCCGGCGAGCTCGGCATCTGGACCCGACTCACCACGACCGCAGCCCCTGCACAGCATTGACCAGTTGATTCGTAGGCGCCGTGTGACCGAGACGTTGACCGAGCGCACGTTGCTGCCGAAGCATCCGGATCAGCTGGCGGAGGTTCGCAGGTTCTCGGACCGGCCGTGCACGGTGTTGCGGATCCGGGTAGCGCCGACATTGATCGTCGCCGCCACCCGGATCCGCATCACCTGGACCTCACTCGGGAACCGCAGCAGCGCTTGGCATTCTGCTTCTGCCTCGGCGTCGCGCCGACACGCCTCGAGGCCGCCGGTGCTTTCCCGGCCCTGTTCGAGCGTGCCTCCGGTCGGCGCTCGTCGGACTCACCGATCGGTTCGCTCAGGACGCGCTTTCCGGAGCAGCGCGGGGACGAGGCCGGCGAGTCCCTTCGGCGCTGCGATGACGAAGATGACAACCATTGCGCCGTAGACGATCTGGGCATAGCCGCTGGCGTGCTGTGCCGCGCCGGGAGATGTCACGACCAGGTTGACGAGGTCTGGGACGGTGATCGGGAGCAGGGTGACGACCGCGGCGCCGATCAGGGGGCCGGCCTGGGTATCCAGGCCGCCGATCAGGATCATGGCGATGACCGAGATCGACAGGGGCAGCGCGTATCCCTCGTAGCTGACCGACCCGGTGAACCGAGCCGTCAGCCCGCCCTGCACGCCGATGATCGCCGATGTGATCACGAACAGCACCAGCTTGTACCGGGATACCGGAATGCCCATGGTGGCGGCCGCGAGTTCGTGGTCTCTGATCATTCGCCACCCGCGCCCGCTGCGTCCGCCGCGCAGCCAGCCTACGAGGACGATCGTGCCGGCGAGCACGGCCAGGAGCAGCCAGGCCCAACTCGCCGACTGTCGGGCGATGGTTCCGGTGAATATGGGCCGCAGGAAGAAGCCCGCGTCGCCGACGGTGGCCTTCTGGTATTTCAATGCCGCGAATTGAGCCAGGTAGCACGCGGCCAGAGTGGCCAGCGCCAGATACATGCCGCGGATACGCAGGGCCGGTAGACCCACGACGAAACCGCCTATTGCACACGCGAACCCGCCGATGATGACGTCGAATGGGAACGGCACGCCCAGTCGGCCCGCCCACACCGTCACATAGGCGCCGACGCAAAGGAATGCGGCATTACCGATGGATACCTGGCCGCCGGTGCCCATCAGCAGGTCCAGCGCCAGCGCGCCGATCGCGGCCAGCAGGATCGTGTCCACGACGTAGATCGAGTACGACGAGCCGACCGTGGTGACGAGCGCGACGACCACGAACGCGACGATGATGCCGAAATACCGCTGCCACAAGGGGTTTCGCCAGAGGGGCGGCCGGGTGAGTGGGGCACTGATGTCCGATATCGTGTGAATCACTAGACCCGCCTGACATTCCGGGTGCCGGCGATGCCGTGCGGCAGAAGCAGCATGACGGCGAGCAGCACGAGATAGGTGACGACCGTGACGTATTCGCCGCCGAAGTATGCCGAGGTGAATCCCCCGAGTAGTCCGATGCCGAAGCCGCCGACGAGGGAGCCCGGAATGCTGTCGAGCCCGCCGAGCAGCGCGGCGGGAAATGCGAGCAGGGCCAGATCCTCGATGCCCCGGTTGACCGAATTCACACTGCTGTAGGCGATTCCGGCGATTCCGGCGAGCACACAGGCCAGCGTCCATGAGCCGAGATACACCCAGCGGATATCGATACCGCCCTGGCTGGCCAGCAGCGGATCCTGACCGCCCGCACGAATTCGGGTGCCGAGCGAGGTGAACCGGAACACGAGCACCAGCGCGACCGTCAGTATGACGGCGAACGCTCCGATCTCCAGCGACGCGGTCCCGAAGGTCGCGCCGAGGATGGTCGTCGATCCGGTCGATAGCCCCGGAATGGTGACGGTGTACTGGGTCTCGGGAAAGACGATATTGATGACCCCATCCGCGACCGAGGCGAATCCCAGAGTGGCGATCACGGCGACGAAATGTGGCCGGCCGACCGCCCAGCGCAGGACGAACCGGAACAATATGGCGCCCAGCAGGCCGGCGACACCCAGGGCGAGGAGCGCGAGAATGGCGAACGGCAGGCCCGAACCGCGCTGCAGCTTGCCGACGATCAGGGCGGCCAGCAGCATGAAGCTGCCGTGCGCGAAGTTGAACGTCTCGGTCGCGCGAAAAATGATGACGATGCCGAGCGTCACCAGTGAATAAATGGCTCCGAGGGTGAGGCCGCCGATGATCGCGGCTGTCAATTCAGACATCGGCGGTCACCACGTTCGCTTCGGTCCTGCCACCGGCCATGGTGACGCGGAATTCATCGGAATCGAGCACCTCATCGGTCGGCCCGTGCAGTGCCACGGAGCCGGAGACCAGGCCGAGCACGCGATCGGCGATCGCCCGGACCAGATCCATGTGATGTTCGACGACCACCATCGGAATGCCGAACTCGGTGTGGATCTCGAGGAGCATGTCCCGGATCCGCGCGCGCTCGGCCGGATCCAGGCCGGACGAGGGCTCGTCCAGCAGCAGAACACTCGGTCGCGCGATGGTTGCCCGCACGATGTCGACCATCTTGCGGGAGCCGTAGGGCAGTCGCCCCGCCTCGACATCGGCCAGATCCGCGAGACCGAACCGGCCGAGCAGTTCCCGGGCGTCGGTGCGCGCCCGGCGCTCGGCCCGGGATACCTCGAACCGGCGGAAGATCTGGCCCGCGAGCGAGTAACCGATCGTCTGATGCGCACCGCACAGGACGTTGTCCAGGACGGTCGCCGAATCGATCAGTTTGGGGTCCTGGAAACTGCGTCCGAGCCCGCCGCACGCGATTGCGGTCGGGTGGGCATTGGTCATGTCTACGCCGCGGTGCCGGATCTCACCGCCGGATGTCCGGGCCAGGCCACAGATCGCATTCAGGAATGTCGTCTTGCCCGCGCCGTTCGGGCCGATGACAGCGACGATATGGGCTGCGTCGATCGCGGCCGACACGTCGGTCAATGCCCGCAGGCCACCGAAGGCGACAGTGATGGCACGAACGTCGAGGACGTTCGGTGGTGATTGGTTGTCTTCGTTCATGACGGAGCCTTCTATCGGTCGCCGATCACGGCACAGTGATCGGGTCGCTCTCGGAAAATCTGCCGGTCGCGGGGTCGTAGTTGTGGAACCGGACCGTGCCGGCGGCGACGTGATTCGTGGCGCTCAACCTCACCGGCCCGTAGGAGGCGCCGTCGGGCACGGTGAAATCGGAAACCTGTTCCAGCGCGGTGTTCAGCGCCGCGCTCGTGCAGCCGGTCCCGCACTTCTCGAGCGACTTGGCCAGGACATATCCGGTCACCCAGCCCGACATCGCGAACATCGAGCTCGATACATCGGCGGTCTTGTGGTACTTGTCCGCGACCGCGAGGAACTCGGGCAGCGTGGTCGCATACGGGTTGGCCGCCAGGGCAAAGTATTTGGGCGAGGCGATCTGCTGCAAGGTGGCCTGGGCCGCGCCCGACGGGATGCCGAGCTGTAGCGCTGTCACCCCGGCAGCTGTCAGCGACTTGGATACCACGACGGTGTCGTCGGTCGAGCCCAGGGTCAGCACCACGTTCGGGTTATCGCGGGCGATCGCGCCGGCCTGCGTGGCGAAGGATGCCAACGGCACGTCGTATCGCTGGATGCCCGCGACCCTGGCGCCCGCCCGCTCCAGCAGTGTGCGCGCCTGTTTGATGATCACATCGACGTAGGGCGAGTTGATGGCCGCGACGTCGACCGTCTTGCCCGACACCGAGCCGTTCTCCCGCTGTTCGACGAAGCGGTACAACGCCTCCGCGTCCTGCTTCGCTGTCAGGCTGGTCTGGAACAGATACGGTTGCGCCGGGTAGAGCGAGGTGTCGGACAGGGCCGGGCTCAGCAACGGCACCCGCGCCGACTGCGCCAGCGACGTGATCGACGCCGCTCCCGCCGACCCAGAGAACATCACCAGGGCAAGCGGATTCGCCGCGATCGCCTTTTGCGCAGCGGTGAGCGCGAGGCTCCCGCTGGACTGGCTGTCGATGACCTGCAGATCTATTTTCTTGCCGTTGACGCCGCCGGTGGCGTTGATATTATTCACGGCCATCTCGATGCTGGACGCGCCGGGCGCCGAAACACTCGAAAACGCCCCGGAGATATCCGAAATCACGGTGATCCGGTAGGAATTACCCGACCCTGAACCGTCCGAGTCGGCGCCTTGTCCGCAGGCCGCGGTGATCAATAGGGAAAGTATTGTCGCTCCTGCAACGAGAATGCGACGGTGCAGCGTTTGCGCACGCATGACGAGATCAGTCCTCTGATATATGTATTGATGCGGTGAGGGTATTGTTGGTCGCGTTTATGCGCCGATATCCGATATGCCGAACAGGTCGGTATTCACGAAGTCGGCCGAGTTCCCGTGCGCGGTGATGCGTCCGCCTTCGAGCAGATAGCAATACTGCGCGGTGGTCACGGTGCGGGTGGCGCTCTCGTCGATGACCAGGCAGGCGGTCCCGTCCCTGGCGATCGTTTCCAGCGCCTCGAACAGCGGCCGCTGCAGGCTGGCGTGTAATCCCAGCATCATCTCGTCGACGATGAGCAGCCGCGGGCGGCTCACCAACGCCCGGATGATCGCGACCATCTGCTGCTCGCCGCCGCTGAGCGTGCCGGCGCTGTGCTTCATGCGGCCGCGGATCGTCGGGAAAAGGTGCAGGCCGAATTCGACCGCCTCCTCCCGCTCCGCCCCGGACCGATGCATTCCGGCGGACAGGAAATGCTCGCGCACACTGAGATTCGGAAATACCTTGTTGCGCTCGGGAACCGCGGCGATGCCGGCCTTGACCAGGCGATGTGGCTCGCGACCGGTCACATCGACACCGTCGAATACGACCTTGCCGCGCACGATCTGCGCGCCTTCGGTGCGCAGAAAACCGCTCAGGGCGCGACATGTCGTGGTCTTACCCGCACCGTTGGCGCCGACGAGTGCCACGATCCGGCCCGTCTCGATCCGTATCGAGACATCCTCGATGCCGATGGCTCCGTTCGGATATCGCACCGCGAGATTTTCGGTCTCCAGAAGCATGTGCCTGATTACCTTTCGGGCCGTTATCGGCGGAAATCCCGGGCAGCGGTTGCGGAGTATTTATATCCGGCCTGCCTGCCACCGTCGATGAAGTGCTGATCGCCGGTGATGAAGGACGACTCGTCACCTGCGAGGAAGGCGACCAGTGCGGCCACATCCTCTGGTTCGGCGATGCGCCCGAGTGGTGGCAGATCGGATGTGTCCGGCGAGGCCACGGCGGCGACTGCGTCGCTGTTGCTCATCGGTGTGTCGACTCGGCTGGGATGAATCGAGTTGACGCGAATGCCATACTGGGAGAGCTCGATTGCCGCAGACCGGGCAATCATGGTGTTCGCTGCCTTGCTCGCGCAATACGCGGACATTCCCTCGATGCCGACCGCGCCGCCGACCGAGGACACCACGACCACGGAACCGCCGCCGGCCGCGCGCATCGGGTCCAGCACCGCGTGAATTCCCTGGACCGCGCCCAGCGCATTGATTTCGAACAGCCGGCGGAAATCCTCCGGCGTGGTCTTCTCGAACGGGCTCGAGAACATCACGCCCGCGTTGCACACCAGGATGTTCGGATTACCGAATGTGGCGCGGGCCAATTCGACCGCCGCGCGCCAGTCCTGGTGCTCGGTGACATCGAGATGGGCGTATGCGGCCTGCGGCCCAAGGCTTTCGGCCACTGCTCGGCCGGGGTTATCGAGCACGTCGCCGATGACGACTTCCGCGCCGTCGGCGACGAGGCGCCGGGCGATCGCTGCTCCGATACCCCGGGCGCCGCCGCTGACGATCGCGATCTTGTGCCGTAGGGGATTGTGCTGCAAGTGCGCACGCGGATCCGTGGCGGTCATGACGGCCACCGGATGCTAGCCACGGTCGACGAATGAATCATGCTGACGGCCTCCTTTGGCCCTGTCGGCCCCCGTCGATGACTGCTCGGCAGGGCGGCTTTCAGGAACGTTAGCTCGGTCACATCGGGTTGTCAACGAAGTAGTTGAACAATCGGGAGCAGCTGGCCAACTGCGCCTCACGTCGATAGCTCTGTACACGACTGTGCTGGCTGACAGCTACGCTCAGCTGATCGGAGACACGTCGCCAACGCCGATACAATCAACATAAGTGTTGAAATATGTAAACCAGATTCGTAGGATGGGCTTATGGTCACAACGTCCGACTCGATGGCGAGTAATCCAGCGGCAATAGATGTCGAGCCGACGATCTTCCGGCGAGTGCTCGGTCACTTCCTGACCGGCGTTGTCGTGGTATCGACCATGGACGGCGAGCAGCCGGTCGGACTGGCGATCGGCTCGTTCTTCTCGATCTCGCTGGCCCCGCCGTTGGTTGGCTTCTGCGCGGCGAATTCGTCGGAGACGTGGCCGATCATCAAGCGCGCGGGGCGGTTCTGCATCAATGTGCTGGCCGCCGACCAGGAAGCGGTATGTCGTCAGTTCGCCCGCAGCGGAGCGGAAAAGTTCGACGGGGTCGGCTGGTCCACATCGGAGGGCGGCTGCCCGCGGCTCGACGATGTGATCGCGTGGATCGACTGTGACATCGAGACGATCCACGCCGGCGGCGACCACGAGATCTGCGTGGGGCGCGTGCGAGCGCTGGGGGATGGGCGCCTGTCGTCTCCGCTGCCGTTCTTCCGCGGCGGTCACCGGATCGGCTGAGTGTTGCGGGCCTGGAACTCATCTTCAGCGGCCACCGCCGAGCAATCACCCGTTGAAGTGGATCTGCAGCCCACAGACCCCGCGCCCCCGCAGACGCGTATCTTCTCGGCAAGGAGTCCTTCGGTGCGGGCGACTGGGGTTCATGATCGCCTCGCGCCCCTGCTCGATGAGAGCCGACGCTGACTGGACCACGACGGCGTCAGGCCGGAGCGGACGTACAGTTGATTGGGATCGGCTGTCTGCGTGGCGATCCGGACTCGGCGATCGAAACTCCTGCTCCGTAGTGGCCGCCGGGCCGGGATGCAGCGGGACGGGCGGCTGTCGCGGTCGGATCGAATCGCTGAACCGATAGCGCATGCCCTCCGCCCCGAGCATCGGGGACCCGCATCGCGATCGCTGTGGTTGTTATCGATATTCGAAATGCCTTCCCGGACAGTACGATCGAGCCTTACGAGTCCGATTTCCCATTCCGGGAAGGCATTTCGCCCCTCACCACACACTCAGTGTGATACTCGAGCCTCCGGGCTCAGGCCCGCCGCACCGACATGTGGGTGAGAGTATCCGGCCGTTCGGTCCGGGCTGACGGTGCGTTGCGGAAGAGCGTCCTGTCGAATGCCGTAACATGATGTACGGCAGGTGCTTTCGTATAGGACTGGGAAGCGGCCTCTGTGGGAGAGCGTTCGGCGCCCGGTGGTGAAAGTCCCGCGGCGCCGGAACACTCCGGGGTGGTTGCGGGCTACTTCGTTGTGGCGGGGGCGGGGCGGGGTGCGGGTTCGTTGATGGTGGTGAAGTACTGGACCGCGGCCATGATGGTGAGTGGTGCGGTGACCAGGAGTTGGCCCAGGGCGGTGCCGAGGGCTCCGATGGCCACGATGCCGCCGAGGCAGCCGACGGCGGCTGCGGGGATGAATGGGCCGAACATGCCGACGATGGTCGCCGCGGCGATGGTGGCGCCGGCGATGCCGCCCAGGACGCAGCCCACTGCCGCGCCGCTGAGGCCGCCGACCATGGTTCCGACGGTGGCGCCGGTGGTGATGGTGCTGGCCATGCGGTTCCAGGCGGCCTGCTCGCGGTCGTACTGGGTTTTGAACGGTGCCTGGTCCTCGAACGGCAGGGCGACCGGTTTGTAGGTGGCGTGCGCGAGGTCGAACTGGGGGGTGAGCGTGGCGGTGTGGCCGTTGATCTTCGCGGCGATGGGGAACATGAAGTCGTCGACCCGGAAGGACAGGTCGGATCCGGCGAGCACGGTTCCGTTGCGGCTCTTGATCTTGAATACGCCGTTGTCGGCGTCCAGGGTTCCCGCGTCGGTGGTGATGACGGTTCCCGTCGGTGTGGCGGTCGTCTTGTAGTGGATGGCGTCCGGTTGCGGGGCCGCCTGCGCGGTTCCCGCGATGCCCACGGCGGCTCCGGCGACCAACGCGCATGTCGCAGCGATTTTCCTCATCGATGTTTCCTCTCATCGGGCTCCTCGGCTTCGTTGCGGAGGAGGTGGAGCTCCGGCGTGACGCCGGGGAGGGGTGACGGCCGGTGTAGCGGCCGGTGTAGCGGCCGGTGTAGCGGCCGGTGTAGCGGCCGGACCTGTTCAGGGAGGTAGGAGTTCGCTCGCTCGACCGGCGACACCGATTTCCAGTCGGGCAGACCGAGTTCCGGGGTTCCGACGGGGCTCCTACCCTCGGACAGAAACGTTAGCTCGGTCACATCAGGTTGTCAACGAAGTGGTTGAACGATCATGAGGCCCTGGATTTCTGTGCCCCATGTCGGCGGCTACTCGCCACGACTATGCTGGCTGACAGCTCTGCTCAGCTGGTCGGAGACGCATCACCATCGTCAATGTAATCAACATATATGTTGAAATATGTAAGCCCGATTCGTAGGATGGGCTTACGACCGCAGCGTCCGACTCGATGGCGAGTAATCCAGCGGCAATAGATATCGAGCCGACGATCTTCGCTGCCGTTCTTCCGCGGCGGCCACCGGATCGGCTGAGCCCGTAGATCCGCAGGTCGTGGACGGCCCCGCGTACCCGCTGCCCAGACTTTGCCGGGCCCGGTCCATGATCGCGTCACGCCCCTGCTCGACGACAGCCCGAGGCCGACGTCGACCATGGTGGCGTCGAGCCGGAGGAGACCGGACAGCTGGTCGATGTCGGCCGTCTATGTGGCGGTCCACAGTAGGCGATGGAACTCATGCTCCGCAGTGGCCGGCGGCCGGGATGCCGCGGGACGGACGGCTGTCGCGGCGCCGTCTCCATTCCGCCCGTGATGGCACATCGGGCACCCGCATCGCCAATATCGTGGTTGTCATCGGTAATCGAAATGCCTTCCCGGACAGAATAATCGAGTCTTACAACTTCGATTTTCACAGTCCGGGAAGGCGCTTCGCCCCTCGTCGCACGTTCAGTGCGATACTCGAACCCCCGGGCTCAGGCCCAGCTCGGCGAATGCGAGGCGGGCCGGATCCTGGTCGTCGCCGCGGCCCTTGGTGAAGGTTGCCGCCGCGGGCGAGGACCAGTACGCGGGTTCGCCGAGGCTGCGCGTCCAGTCCACGAGCGAAACCCGGTCGGCGATTTTCCAGGTGCCCTCGATGCGGGCCATGCGGTCGACGTAGCGGCCGCCCATCAGGACGGCCTCGGCGCCACCGTTCGTGACGAATTCGGGGTCGTCGATGAATTCGATGTAGCAGAGGTAGTAGCTTTCGCAGACCGCGCGGTCGCCGGAAATTTCGACCAGCTGGTTGGCGACGATGTGCTGTTTAGCGCCGCGATACTTGGCTTTGGCGGCCAGCCAGCCGGCCAGTTCCGCCGGCCCGCCCTGGAAGGCGCCGTGGTCATCGGCAGCTTCGGGCATGTAGCAGTCGGCCACCAAATCCCAGTTCAGCCGGTCGGTGCCGTGGCAGTATCGCAGCACACAATTTTTGATCTCGCGTTCGTCGAGCAGCAGGCGCAATCGGGCATCCATTCCGTTGCCGCTCACGGTCGTTGTGGTATCCACCAGAATTCTCCTCGATCAGCGTGATCAGCCCACACCGGACGATGCGGGGACGGTGTAGCCCTTCTCGTCCCGGATCGTCTCGATGTTGTCCCGCACGTCCTCGAGCCGCAGGTCCGTCAGCTCGATTCCCGGTGTCTCGGCGACGAAGATGCGCCCAACCTTGCCGCCCGCCGCCCGCCAGACCTCGCCGGTGACTGCGCAGTCGTCGTGCACGAGGTACGCGGCCACCGGTGCCACTCGTTCCGGCGTGCATTGCTCTCGAATCCACTGCAAGCGGCCGGTCGGGTCCTCGGTGCGCCCCGTCGTGGCGTGCCGCGCGGCCGCTGTGTAGGCGATCGGTGCGATGGCGTTGACCTTGATGTCGGCGGCCCGGCCTCGGTTCGCCAGATGCCGGGTGAGGCCGTACGCGCCGGCCTTGGCCACCCCGTACAGCCAGTTCTCGCCGAACCCGGTCGCGCTCGCGTCGTCGGCGCGCTGTCCGCCGGCGCCGGAACCGTACATCCCGACGCCCGATGTCGTGATCAGCACCCGGCCGTACCGGCGTTCCACCATTCCCGGCCAGAGCTCGTGCAGCACCCACACGGCACCCTTCAGATGAAGGTCGAGGTGATGGTCGAGGCTGCCGGTGGCGGTGCCCGCATTGTGGATGAAAATATCCACCCGGCCGTGCTTGCGCAGCGCCTCGCGGGCGAGTTCACGAGAACTCGCCTCCGATGCGAGGTCGGCATATATCATTTCGGCGTTTCCGCCGGCGTGCTGAATCGTCTCGAGCACCGCGGGACTGGACGAATCCTCATCCCGGTCGACCGATTCCACCGCAAGGTCGTTGGCTACAACCATCGCGCCGCGTGATGCGAGCAATTCGGCATAGGCACGTCCCAGTCCGCGGCCGGCCCCCGTGATGAGGGCGACTCGGCCATCGAATCGCATTTGGTTCATATTCGGTTCTACTCCATTGTTTCCGAAATCAGGACAGGCCGAGCGTGATACGGCTCGAGGGTGCGGGGAAGCGGACCATCAGCAATTCGCTGCCCGATTCGCCACCCACTGTGACACCTTCACCGGATTCGGCCCACACTCCGGTGTGCGGTCCGAATTCCTGGCCGTCGTGGGTGAAGCTGCCCTTCGTGGTGAACAGGAATGTCGGGCGGGGATCACCGGCCGGCGCCTCGAATGATCCGTCCGTATGCCACTGCACCGACTCGACCGCCAGCCCGTTCTCGGTGAAGACGCCGTGCTTGCGGCTCTGGGTGACCCCGTCGGACTCCGACCAGCCGAAGGCCGACGGGGTGATGAGCACCGGCTGCCGGTAGCGCGGTTTCTGAGGCTTATAGGGCTCACCGAACACCTGCTCCCAGATCGCGTTCAGCGGATCCTTGTTGAAGGGGCGGCCGCCCTCGCCGACGGCGTGGTAGATGCCGTCGCGAAATTCACCGTGCTTGGACAGTTCGGCGACGGCCGCGTCGCTCTCCTCCTTGGTGACGAATCGGTCGCCCCACTGCGCGACCAGAATCAGCGCACCCTCGCATTTCTGCGGCCCGTAATAAGCGTTGGCCGGAAAATACCCGACGTCACCTTCTTCGAGGACATCGAATCCGAGGTCCATCCGGCCGAGAGCGGCAAAGCGCAACTGCTCGAAATCATGGCGATGCCGGATCGAGTTGTACCCGCGATCCCCCTCCCCGAAGCGCTCGAACCGAATATCGTAGCTGACTTGCTTGCCGCCTTTCGCAGCCAGGATGACCTTGCGCCAAACGTCGCCGCCCCGGGTATTCGGAACCACCAGTTCCCACGGCAGTCGCGTCGTGTCCACGATATGCATCGCCGGCTCCTCTCCTATATCCGTGTGCGATCAGGCCCCGATGAGCGGGCGATCCAGGTCACCGCGATAGGTCGGCTGCACCTCGGGTGGGGTCAGCGCGTCGGCCTCGTCGAGTCCGATCTTCTCGGCGAGTGCGTCCAGTGCGGGCAGGTCGAACCCGAAGACGGCCGCGGCGTTCGAGCCGAACATCTTGCGCGCGTCGACGGCCGGCACGTGCTCGGCACCGAAGGTGGCCTTGACGTATTCGCGGGTGCCGAAACGCCAGGCGCCCTCACTGTGCGGGAAGTCGATGCCGATCATCATCTTGTCCAGGCCGATGCGATGGCGGGCCGCGACCTCGGCGCGCGAGAACAGCGAGGACCCGAGGTAGCACTGGCGGCGCCAGTATTCGCTCGGCCGCATCGGGACGACCTCGCGGATGTCACGCCGCAGGTCACTGCGGTCGTACGAGTGGTCCATCCGCTGCAAAGCGCCCAGCACCCAGTCGGAATGCGTCTCTGTGAACACGATCCGCAGCCTCGGGAACCGCTCCAGGACGCCGCCGAAGATCAACGCCGGCAACAGGTTTCGCACGCTGGTGAAGATGTCCGCGCCGACCATGGCGCGCGCCGAGGTCAGGGTGGGCGCCTGCGTGTACGAAGGCAGGGTGCTGCCGATCGCGACGTGAATGTTGACGACAAGATCGTTGTCCTGCAGGGCGGCCCATATCCGGTCGTACTGCGGCTGGTACGGCCGGTCGTCGCCGGGGAGTGCCGGCAGCGCGATGCCGGAGAATCCCATCTCCTTGACGGCTTCGATCTCGGTGACCGCCGCCTCGACATCGTGCAGGCTGATCGCCGCCATGGGCGCCCACCGGTGTGGCGCGTATGCGCGGAAGTCGCTGACCCACCGGTTGTATGCCCGGTACCCCGCGCTGAGCTGGTCATCGGTCGGTTGCGCGACCTGCAACGTGGCGGCGTGGGTCGGCGAGCTCATCAGGAACGGCGTCGCGAACTCCTGGAACAGGACCTCGGCCGCGATGCCCTCTCGGTCCAGCTCGGCGACACGCCGGGCGGGATCCCAACTCGCTTCGAGTCGGCCGGTGTTGGTGACCTTTTCCTGCCACTCGGCCGCGACGTCAGGGTCGAGCCGATTCATGATGTTCGTCGAATCCGTGGTCACCACACCGTATTTGCGGTAATCGATGAGAAACGCATCGAAGTCCTCGTGGTACCTCGACTCGAGGTAGGGGCGATAGTCACCCATGTGTGCAGCGACATGCCCGTCGCTCGAGATCAGCGTTATCCGACTCATCGTCAACCACCATCCATTCGTGAACAACTCGGCGAGTCAGAAACAATCCGGCCAGGGAGTGCAACGGATCTGCCGGGGTTAAAATATCGTTTCCACCTGGGACGTTAGCCCCGGAGGTAAGCGTTGTCAACGCCAATGTTGAAAACTAGGAGCCGAGGTGGCCCGCCGCGCGCAGCGATTCCGCCTCGGTGCGGGCACGCTCGGTGAGCCACCAGGTGTCCGCGCCCACCGCCAGGAAGCTGAATCCCCGCTCCGCCAACGTGATTGCGCTCGCCGCGGTGCTGCACGGCATGCCTACCGCGATGCCGTGGGCCTCGGCGACCTTGCGTACGCGTTCGATCCCGTCGGCGTGCGGACCGGGTATCGGATCGTTGCCCGGCGGCAGACCCATCGTGATCGCCAGGTCGCCGGGCCCGATATAGATGCAGTCGATGCCGGGCACCGCGGTGATCGCCTCGACGTTCGCCACACCGAGGGCGGTTTCGATCATGACGATGCAGCTCACGCCCTCGCTCACCGCGATCGGATCGCGACCGAACGACTGGGAGGCGCGCACAGGCCCGAAGCTGCGCCGGCCGTCGGGGTGGATGCGGCAGGCCTCGACCGCCTCACGCGCGTCGTCGGCAGTTTCGATCATCGGGAAGATGATGCCGTGCGCGCCGGCGTCCAGCATCCGGCCGGCGGCCGCCGCGTCGCGCGACGGCATGCGCACGATGATCCCGGCACCGGTTCGCGCCAGTGCCATCATGCTCGACAGCAGCCGGTCGTAGCTCCACAGGCCGTGCTGCGCGTCGAGGCCGATGAAGTCGTAGCCCTGCAGCGCGATGACCTCGGCGACGAAAGGTGTTCCGGTGGAACACCATCCGCCGAACAGCGGCTCACGCCGGGCCAGGCGATCCTTCAGGGGGTTTCCGTCCATTGAGTCCTCCATTGGGGTGACGGGGCCTGACTCCGGCGCGTACATTCCCTGTTCGCGCCGGCGCCGGACGAGACGCCTCGATGGTAGATACGGCCGATTCGCACTGTCAACGGACGTATTGAAAACTATGATCCTTGGTGGGTGGCCATGATATCCACTTTCGAACCACTTTTATCAACATGAGTGTTGACATTCGGCCCGGCTCGAGATTAGCGTCACCGTGTGTACTTCCTGCGGGCAGTCTCGAGGCCGGCGGGTCCACTGGGGCCGGGCCGGTCGCCGTGCCGACCTGGCCACCGTTCACCTCGCCGCGGCAGTGCAAGCTCAATTTTCGTCTGCGAGCGCCCCAAGGAGGTCGCGTCATGACCGGTCAGCAAGATTCCCCCCAGCGGTCGTCGTTCTTCGGCGATAACGCTTTGAAACTCGGCGTCTTCTGTCTCAATGTCAGCGGGGGCATGATGCTCTCCGGCGCATCGAAGCCCACGCTGGACTGGGACGAGAACGTCTCGGTCGCCAAGGCGGCCGACGATGCCGGCTGGGAGTTCCTGCTCCCCATCGGCCGGTGGCGCGGGCACGGCGGCAAGTACAACGCGAATGCCGAACAGTACGAATGCTTCACCTGGGCCGCCGCGATGGCGGCCCTGACGCAGCGAATTCAGGTCTTCGCCACCTGTCACGTGCCGATCTACCATCCGATGCTCGCGGCGAAACTGTCCGCGACGATCGATAACATCAGCGGCGGCCGATTCGGGCTCAACATCGTTTCGGGCTGGAATGCCGCCGAATTCGGCATGTTCGGCATCGAGCAGTTGCCGCACGACGATCGCTACCTGATGTCGGCCGAGTGGCTGGAGATCATGGAATCGCTGTGGGCCAAGCACGGTGAACTCGACCATCAGGGCAGGTTCTACACCGTCGAGAAGGGATACCTCGAGCCGAAAACGGTCCAGCAACGGCCGGTGATTGTCGCCGCCGGCCAGTCGCCCGCCGGCCTGGACTTCGGGATTACGCACGCGGACTACTGTTTCGTCGGCAGCGACAACTGGGACCTGCTCGAACAGACGATGCAGCGTTGTAAGACGCACGCTGCCGGATTGAACCGCGAGCTCAACGCACTGACCTTCTGCACCGTCGTGGTGAAGGACACCGAAGCGGAGGCCAAACGTTACTTCGAGTGGTACGTCGACGAACTCGGTGACCTGGAGACCGCCCAGCGCCTGGCGAACAATATCATCAGCGGTGGCGCCCAGGCACTCCCGCCAGAACTCGTGGCCAAGCGGGCCCGGGCATACGTCGCCGGGTGGGGTGCGTTGCCGCTGGTGGGCACCGCCGAACAGGTTGCCGAGCAACTCGCCCGCCTGAGCGGTCTGGGAATCGGCGGCGCCGCCCTCGGCTGGCTCGACTACACCGAGGGTATCGACCGCTTCAACGCCGAGGTCATGCCGCTGCTGCACCAGGCGGGGCTGCGCACGGACACACGGAGCCTGTCATGACGAAACATCGTCCGAGTGCCGCTGAACTCGAGCACCTGCGCAACACCGTGGGACGTGTGTCGGACGCCGTCGACAGTATCCTCGACGGCCGTGCTGTCGTCATCGCCGATGACACCGACGGCGTCGGCTATCTCGCGTTCGCCGGTAGCCTCGCGTCCGAAAGCCTCGTCGCATGGGCCGTTCGATATGGTTCCGGATTCCTTTGCGCGGCAATGCTGCCCGACCGTGCCCGGGCCCTCGGTCTTCCGCTGATCGCGTCGACGGGCCCCGGAATCGACAGACACTACGCGGTCTCGGTCGATGCGATCGAGGGCACGTCCACAGGTATTTCCGCGCAGGACCGCGCTCGGACTCTCGCACTGCTCGCTCACCAGCACGCGCACCCGGACGCCTTCACCCGGCCCGGGCACCTCGTCGTCGAACTGGTCGCCCCCGGCGGTGTACTCGACAGACCGCGACCGGGCGAATGCCTCCTCGACCTGCTGAGCATCGCTGAACTACCGCCGGTCGGCGGCCTGTGCGCCCTGGTGAGCGAACGCGATTCGACGGCACTGGCCACCGGTGACGAACTTCGCGAGTTCTGCGACACCCACGACACGGCGCTGATCTGCGTCGGGGATATGGTTACGTTTCGCGAACTCACCGAGCGGCGCGTGGTGCGAGTGCATGCCGAGATCGAATGGCTGCCCTCGCGGTCCTATTCGACCGGGAGTTGCGTGCCGAGGACAGTGCGCAGGGCGAGCCGTCCGACGTCCTCGGTGCCGGGCTCGGCGGTGTAGGCCGATACGACCCGATCCGCCGCCCGGCGGTCTTGTCTCTGCAGTTCGGTATGGGTTCCAGACAAGGAAGAATAGTGAAGCGCAGGCCGTTAGTGTGGCTGCGGCTGTGCGGCCGGTGTCGAATGGTGCTCCGGTGACTGCGATCGACAAGCTCACTGCCGACCCTGTGGACCAGCAAAGCGATTTCGAGCGTGCGCTCGGCACGGTCGAAATGGACTTCGATCTGGCCAGCGGTGTGGGCAGCACGATCGGTGGTGTGGCGGGTGCCCGGATCGGTTGTCCGCTCGGCGTGGTCACCAGCGGCGCGCTGACCGCCCCGACCATCGTGTTGACCTCGCTCGGCACCGTCGTCGGCTGCGCGGTCGGCATCGCGACCGTCGGTGGTGCAGGCGCGCTCATCGGCGGCGCCGCGCTGGGAATTCCGGTCGGCATCGCCGGCGCCGCGCAGATGTACAACACTCTGCACGCGAAGGGCGAAGCCCAGCTTGACTTTTAAGTGCGCCACGAGCGCGGAAGGGGAGGTCCCATAGGTAGGTGACCTTGCTGGATGCGGTGCTGTGCAGGAGATGAAGGTTTTGTGGCCCTTCGGAGCCGCCTCTGCGGGGGGAGGCTTCAAACCACCTCGAGCTGCGTTGGCTGAAGACCGTCGTGGTGAGCGTCGAGGAGAAGGCGCACGTGATGCGTCAGGTGGGGACCGGGAAGGCGAGCGCGAGCGAACCGTTGATGACGTGTCGAAACAAGCAGCTGACATCGAAACCGGGGCGGTTAAATGGCGCCGGGATGAGCCTGGCGGGTGCCCGCTGGTTGGCCAGGTGGTGTCCGGCATGGAGGCGGCGCGAGTCCGGTCTGCGGCTTCTGCATGGAACGTGGGAAGGCGGATGCCGATATGGCTGCCGGACCTGAAAAGGGTTGGTGGCGAGAGGGAGTGCGCCGAGCAGCAGCAACTGTGAGGTGTTGAGTACCGTCGCGGCGTTCGCTGGCGGACCGGCTCGTAGTAGCGGGGAAGCTCCTGTAATGGGGGTGGAGCGAAGGGGCCGGCTCATCTGTCGATTTGTGCGCACGAACAACCGGACGCTGGTCCGGGAGGAAGCGGGTGGGCATGTCGGAACCGCAGGACAAGCCGTTCAATATTCGGAAGCGGCTGGTGTGGGAGGCATACGAGAGAGTCAAGGCCAACAAGGGGGCCGCCGGGGTGGATCGGCAGTCCCTCGCCGACTTCGAGACCGATCTGAGGAACAACCTCTACAAGATCTGGAACCGGATGTCGTCGGGGACCTACTTTCCGCCTCCGGTGCTGGCGGTGGAGATACCCAAGGCTGGGGGAGGCTCCCGAATTCTCGGGGTGCCGACCGTGGCCGATCGGGTCGCTCAGACGGTGGCGGCGATGGCGCTGGAGCCCCGCACGGAGTCGATCTTTCATGACGACTCCTACGGATATCGGCCCCGTCGCTCGGCACTGGATGCGGTGGCCAAGTGCCGAGAGCGGTGCTGGAGCAAGGATTGGGTGATCGATCTCGATGTCGCCAAGTTCTTCGACAGCGTGCCGTGGGACCTGATGGTCAAGGCGGTAGCGGCCAACATCACCACCGAACAACGCTGGGTGCTGCTGTATGTGAAGCGGTGGCTCGCCGCTCCGCTGCAACAGTCCGACGGAACCTTGGCCGAGCGGCACCAGGGAACCCCACAGGGTTCGGCGGTATCGCCCGTCTTGGCCAACCTTTTCATGCACTACGCGTTCGACACGTGGCTCGAAAGAGAGTTCCCGACAGTGGAGTTCGAGCGTTACGCCGACGATGCCGTGGTGCATTGCGTGACCGAGCGGCAGGCCCGGCAGGTGCTGGCCGCGCTCTCCGAGAGAATGGAACAGGTCGGGCTGCGATTGCATCCCGACAAGACAAAGATCGTGTACTGCAAGGACTCTCGGCGGCGTGGCTCGTTCGAGCACATGTCGTTCACGTTCCTGGGATACACGTTCGGTCCCCGCAAGGCCCAATATCCGGATGGGCGGGCGTTCACGTCCTTCCTTCCGGCGGTCAGCGCGGGGGCGCTCAAGGAGATGGGTCGACGGGTCCGCTCATGGCGGATCCACATGCGCGTCAGGAACGATCTCGATGAGCTCGCTGAATGGATGAATCCTGTTATGGCGGGCTGGATGAACTACTACGGCCGTTTCTACCGGTCGCAGCTGTATCCTCTCCTACGGCGCGTCAACACCTACCTGACGCGCTGGGCGCGAAAGAAATACAAGCGGCTGCGCTCGTTCAAACGCCGCAGGGCGTGGTGGACCGGGGTCGTCGATCGAGAGCCCGGCCTGTTCAAGCACTGGGCATGGGAGCGCGAGTTCGACTGGGGAAGATGAGAAGAGCGGAGTGACGGGCGACTGTCACGCTCCGTTCCGTGGGAGCCCAGGGGTGAGATTCCCCTGGGCCACCCGACCGTCTGAGGTCGTGTCCGGGTGTCCAAGTTGATCATGCACGAAGCCCTTGGCTGATGATTTATCTTGCGCCAGAACAAATCTCATAACCAAGGGCTTCGATGAACAGTGCGCACGAGTCGCGCGAGCTGAAGTTTCACCTGAAGAAGTCGCTGGCTCGAGCGTGGCGCGCGAATTCCGGCACGTTGTCGGTGGGCGGGTGCTGTCAGTAGCACCCGGGCGTCACGGCTGTGACTCGGTTGTGCAGCTCGGACGCTGGCTGGCGATACGCTGGGCATTGTCGGAAGGTAAGCGCATGGTGCCCGGTGTCAGTACACATGCTCAGTGGATGGCCCGCCACTGATGGTCAGTGATGATCCGGTGCGGACCGGCGGTGACGTGCGTACTTCTGTCGCGGCGGAGTTGAGCGCATCGGGGTTCGAGGATGCGGAGGAGATCGGGCACGGTGGTTTCGGTGTGGTCTACCGCTGCAGGCAGGTTGTGCTGGACCGGACGGTTGCGGTCAGGGTACTCACTGCGGAGTTGGATGCTGACAATCGGGCACGTTTCTTTCGTGAGCAGCAGGCTATGGGGCGGCTGACCGGGCATCCGAATATTGTCACTGTGCTGCAGGTGGGGGTTATGGCGAGTGGGCGGCCTTATCTGGTGATGCCGTATCACCCGTTGGACTCATTGGATGTGCGGATTCGTCGGGAGGGGCCTGTCCCGGTGGAGACTCTGTTGGTGATCGGGGTGAAGATCGCCGGCGCGCTCGAGAGCGCGCACGGGCTCGGGATAGTTCATCGCGATGTGAAGCCGGACAATATCCTGCTCACCGATTACGGTGAGCCGGCGTTGACCGATTTCGGTATCGCGCGGGTTGCCGGCGGGTTCCGGACGGCCTCGGGCATCTTGACGGCGTCGCCTGCGTTCACAGCGCCCGAGGTGCTCAGTGGTGAGGCTTCGACGCCGGCCGCGGATGTCTATGGGCTCGGCGCGACCTTGTTCTGTGCGTTGACCGCACATGCTGCGTACGAACGTCATAGCGGTGAGCAGGTGGTGGCGCAGTTTCTGCGGATCACCAGCCAGCCTGTGCCTGACCTGCGCGAGAGTGGCGTTCCCGACGATCTGGCGGCTGTGGTGGAGTC
This sequence comes from Nocardia jiangxiensis NBRC 101359, assembly GCF_000308615.1. Classification (GTDB taxonomy): domain Bacteria; phylum Actinomycetota; class Actinomycetes; order Mycobacteriales; family Mycobacteriaceae; genus Nocardia; species Nocardia jiangxiensis. The sequence goes on along the minus strand of NZ_BAGB01000074.1, from coordinate 28,438 downwards.
CGCGATGAATCGTGATCCGCATGAGCGACCGTCCGCGGCAGGTCTGGGTGAGGCCATCCGGGAGGTCCAGCACGCCCATGGATATCAACTCACCGAGATGGCATTGCATGACCGTCCGGCCGGGCCGAATCAGACGTCGGCGATACCGAGATCGGGGCCGGCTAGGACTGCGCCGAACCCCGGGTACACCGGAGACCTGGAGGCCAACCTTACGAGCTTCGTCGGCCGCCGAGCTGAGCTGTCGGAGATCAAGAACCTGCTGTCGGCATCGCGGTTGGTGACGCTGGCAGGGATCGGTGGTGTGGGCAAGACCCGGTTGGCGAGACGGGCGGCATGGAATGTTCGGCGCGAATTTGCCGATGGGGTTCGAATGATCGAGCTGGCCGATGTGCGCGATCCATCCCTGGTGGCCGACGTCGTGGTGGCCGGCCTGGGTATCAGATGCGATTCGGCTCGACCGGTGCAGGACATGCTCGTCGAGTTTTTGCGTCAGAGGGAAATGCTGCTTGTCATCGACAATGGCGAACAGGTCGTGCAGGCTTTGGCCCCCCTGGTCGAGACATTATTGGTGGCTTGTCCGTCTCTGCGGATTCTGGCTACCAGCCGTGAGCCGCTGGATATCGCCGGGGAGGCGGTACTGCGGGTGTTACCGCTGTCCACTCCGGTTCGCGACGATCTGCACACACTCCGAGGATTGGCCAGATTCGATGCGGTCAGCCTGTTCGCCGATCGCGCGGCTGCGGTGGTGCCGGGCTTCGACATCACCGAGGGCAACAGTGCGGCTGTGGCCGGGATATGTTCGCGGCTCGATGGTTTGCCGCTGGCGATCGAGCTCGCTGCGGCTCGCATGCGCACGATGTCACCGGAGCAGATACTCGAGCGACTGACCGACCGGTATGCACTGCTGACCCGTGGTACCCGCACTGCGCCGCGGCGGCAACGGACGCTGCGGTGGTGCATCGACTGGAGCTATCAGCTGTGTACGGAGGCCGAGCAGCGACTGTGGGCCCGGTTGTCGGTGTTCGCGGGTGGTTTCGAACTCGACGCGGCTGAGCAAATCTGCGGTACCGACCTGGAACCCGGGGACGTGCTGGACGCATTGTCCGCACTGGTCGACAAATCTGTCGTGCTTCGAGAGGAACCCGATGGCGTCGTGCGCTTCCGGATGCTCGAGACTTTGCGCGAATATGGGCGCGAGCAGTTGCAACAAGCAGGCGAACACGCAGACATCGGCCGGCGACATCGCGATTGGTACCAGCGATTGGCGGTGAATGCCGAGGTCGAGTGGGTCAGTGATCGGCAGCTCGACTGGCTGGCCCGGCTCGATCGGGAGCAGCCCAACCTGCGTGATGCCCTCGAGTTCTCGCTGTCCGAGGACAGCGAGAACTCGGCCGAGGCCGGGCTGCGTACCGCCGCCGCGCTCTTCATATTCTGGGATTTCCGGGGTCTGCATGGTGAAGGCCGACGCTGGCTGGACCGCACCCTCGCGCACCCTCGGGCTGTCTCGATGCCGGGTCGGCTTCCAGCGCTCCATGCCAGCACGATCATGGCATCGCTACAGCGAGACCTCGACTCAGCGGCTCATGTCCTGGAGCGGGAACGTACGCTGGCCGACCAGGATCGCACGCCCCTCAATGACGCGATGGTCGCGTGCGCCGGGGGTCTCCTGGCGCTGTATCGAGACGAAACCAGGCACGCGGTCTCCTGCTTGGAGCGTGCAGTCGAGGTATTCGGATCGATGCGGCCGGGACACCCGTACATCGCCGCGTTGATGTTTCTCGGTTCGGCCCACGCTGCGATAGGCGATATTCCGCGGGCCATCGGCTATTACGAGAAAGTGTTATCGGTATCCGAGGCGTCCGGTGAATCGCTGTTTCGACCGTCCGCGCTGTGGGGACGGGGGATCGCCGCGTGGCGGCAAGGCGAGCACATCTATGCGCAGGCCCTGCTGCAGGAGTCGTTGCGAGTAGACCAGCGCGCCCCCACCCCCGTCGTGGTGGCGCTCGATCTCGAAGGGCTGGCCTGGACCGGCATTGGCGGCGATAACGAGCGTGCGGCCGTTCTGATGGGGGCCGCAGAACATATGCTGCGCTCCTCTGCCCCCGGTTACTCTGTTTTTCCAGAGCTGGCCCACGCCCATGAGGAATGTGAGCGCGCCGTGCGGCAAGCGCTCGGTGCGCGACGATTCGGCGCGGAATTCCGGCGCGGTCAATCCATGGAGAGGAACGTTGCGGTCGCGTTTGCCCTCGGGGAGGAGGCAACCGGGGATACCCACGTTTCGGAACCGAGCTTGACCAAGCGAGAGCAGCAGGTCGCAGATCTTGTCGCGCAAGGGTTCACCAACAAGCAGATCGCCGCGAAATTGGTGATCGCGCAACGCACAGCGGAAGGCCACGTGGAACATATCCTGACCAAACTCGGCTTCACTTCTCGCGCGCAGATCGCAGCCTGGATCATCGACACAACCCAGCAGGAGAGGCTCCGGCGGCCGCGGTGATTCCGAACCGTCCGGCTGCGTCCTGGTCCGGTCAGCAAGCCGGTGATGTCGAGTACGAGGCCGACGATGTTGATGCCGATCGCGCTGGCCCATGCCGCCCGGCTCCGGCGGTCGATCTTTACGGTATCGGCTGGTCCTTGTCCCGGGTCGCCCGGCATTTCGCTGTTGATCCGGTCACTGAGCCTTTTGCATCCTCGGCTGAGGTCTGTTGTTGCCGTTGAGGATTGGTGCAGCGTGTCGCCGATGTGAATGGCGAATCCCCTGGTAGATCAGCTGTTTACCACAACCGCTGTTCGCCAACGGCTTCAGATGCTTTTCTACCGTTCCGCGCTGCCGTTGTCACGTCAGACTCTCGACTACGTGGCCGGAGTGATCCGCCGTCACCGCCAAAGGATCGGGGCGGTGTGGCGGCTGCGCAACCGGGCCGCCAGGCCCTGCTCGTACTGGCTTACCTGCGCAAAGGAGAAACCTTCGACGATTTGGGTGCCGGGTTCGAGATATCGACGGCGACCGCGTGGCGGTATGTCACCGAGACCGTGGAGTTGCTGGCCGCGCGAGCGCCAGCGCTGCGGAAAGCGTTGGCCCACGCCAAGACTGCCGGGCATGCCTATCTGATCCTGGACGGTACGCTGATCGCGATCGACCGGGTCGCCGCCGATCGGCCGTTCTACTCGGGCAAGCACCGCCACCACGGGACAAACGAACCACCCCACGGCCGAAGGGCCGACGCTCCGGATCAATCCGGTAGGCACGCGCAAGGCGACACTGAAGGCGTGACCTGCGGTTTTTGGCGGTTCGCTGGTTATAGGCACTCCTCGCGCATCTGCATCGTCGGCGGCGGAAAACACTCGATATGTGGCAAGAGAGGGCACTTCTGGGACTATGGGGTGATGGCCGCCCTGGCGGCTACTCGACGGGTTTGCGGGTTGCGCTACGCACTGCCGCGGCTGTTTCGGCAGGCCCGCTGAAACCGAAACCGGCACTGCTCGCCTCAGGTTCGTCGAGTTCTGCTCGGGCCTGGTCGATTTGGTCGTATGCGTAGGTCGCCATCTCGGCGGTGGTCATCGTCTCACCCTTGCGGGCGAGCGATTCGTAGGTCTGGTCGCCTAGCACATCGCGGAGGTGGGAGATCGCCGTCTCGAGTTCGGGCAACGTCGCTGCGGTCAATGAAATGGGCGCGAAACCCGTCATGGTCGCCGCCGATTCGTGGTGTCCGAGCCGGTTCATAAAGGCTGCGAGGGACGCCATTAGCGCGGATCACGGGTATTGCCTGAGCCTCGTCGTCTCGTTCAGCCGGGCGTTGCGCGAGCTCGGGCCGGTCGGAGCTACTCCATTTCGGTTGTTTTGCGGATGATTGGTGCTTGGGATGGTTAGGCGGCGGGTCGGTGTTGGGCGAGGGTGCGGAAAGCGACCATCGGTGACGCTCCGGGCTCGCTGTTGAAGACCTGGATTCCTACGTGGTTGGCGCCGGCGGCCAAGTGCTCGTTGAGGCGTTGGTAGATCGCTTCCGGGGATCCGTGGGCGACCAGAGCGTCGATGAGTGCATCGCTGCCGGAACCGGCGACGTCGGCTTCGGTGAATCCATGGCGGATCAGGTTGCTGGTGTAGTTGCGCAGGCCGAGGTAGGGGTATTGCACCGCAGGGCGGCCGATCCTGCGGGCCTCTTCGACGTCTTCGGTGAGCACCACCTTGTGTTCGGGTGCCAGAAATGCGTTGGGGCCCATGAGCTCACGGGCGTACCGAGTGTGTTCTGGCACAGTGAGGTATGGGTGTGCTCCCAGGGTTCGCTCGCCGGCGAGCTTCAGCGTCTTGGTCCCTAGTGCCCCAATCACGATGGCCTCGGCAGGTACGCGGTCTTCGAGCAGTGTGTCGACGTAGCGGACCATGTGCTCGTAGGGCTTTTGGTAGCTGTCGCGGCTTTCAGGGTGGCCCAGGCCGATGCCGAGCAACAGGCGTGGCCCGTGGTGGTCGACGATGCGGTGGTAGTGGTGGGCGATGCTGTGGGCGTCGTCCTGCCACATGTTAATGATGGCGCTGGCGATGATCGCGGTGCGGGTGGCTTCGATCATCTGCTCCAGTAGGTTCATGTCGCCGACGGGGTCGGCGCCGATGCCGACCCAGATGGTGTCGTAGCCGAGCTCTTCTAGTTCAGGCGCGTATTCGATCCGAGGCGCATTGCCGAGGGCGGGATTCAGCCATGCGCCGTAGGTTCCGAACTGCTTGTACACGGTGGTGTCTCCTTCGGGTGATTGCGTCGTTTGCGCGTGGAGGTATGACGGGTGAGACAGGCGTCATCCACACGTGCTGGGCTTGTGCCGGTCAGCCGGTTGTTGTGGTTTAGACGGTGCGGGTGCTGCCGCCGTCTATGAGGAATTCGGCTCCAGTCAGGTAGCGGGCGTGGTCGGATGCCAGGAACGCGACGAGGTCTCCGACATCCGTGGGATCTCCGGCTCTGCCAAGGGGGATGCCACCGATGGATTTGATGACCTGTGCGCGTGCGGCATCCATGCTGATCTGTAGTTTCTCGGCGTGCTCGCTTACGAATGCCGCGGCAGCTTCGGTCTCGATGAATCCGGGGCAGACACTGTTGACACGGATACCGTTGGGCGCCAATTCATCTGACAGCGCTTTGCTGTAATTGGCCAGGGCGGCCTTGGCGGCGGCGTAGGGTGCGGTACCCGGCATCGGCAGGCGGCGTTGCACCGAGGTGATGTGGATGATCACGCCGCTTTGGCCGGTGATCATCGAGGGGATGAGCGCTCGATCGAGTCGTACGGCTCCGAACAGGTTGGTCTGGAAGGCTTGATCCCAGTCGTCGTCGGTCAGGTTTGTGACGCTTCCGCGGCTTACCTGGGAACCGCCGACGTTGTGCACGACGATGTCCACGCCGCCGAGTATGGCCAGGGTGCGTTCGGCGATGGTTGCCGACCCGTCGGCGGTGGCGATGTCGGCGGTGATCACCTCTGGCGATGGCGTGTGGGGGGCGCTGCGTGCGGCGACGACAACGGTCGCGCCAGCAGCACGCAGTCGATCGGTGATGCCTTTGCCGATACCTCGAGTGCCCCCAGTGACTAGGGCTCGTTTGCCCGTGAGGTCAATCTGCAGCGTGGTGGTGGCAGTAGACACGGTGTCCTCCATTTGTGAGTTCTTCCCCTCGACGAGGGGGCAAGCCGGGGGTCAATGCTCGCCGGATTCTCGTGTGCTCAGCGTGCCGGGTGTTTTAAGTCGGGGTGTCGATGATCGGCCAGGCGATTTCGGTGCGCCATTGGGTGTAGTCGGTGGTGTGGCTGTGGTCTCGGTGGTAGTACTCGCGTAGTTGCCAGCCCACGGCTAGTTCGTGCTCGGTGATGTAGGAACCCAATTGCGCATAGGCCAGGTCGATGTCGGCGTGCGATCCACGGTGCGTGGTCACCGCGACCTCGGCGGCGGGGATAACCAGCGGTTTGATCCTGCCCAGTTCGAGTGGTGTGGTGACAGGTATGTAGACGATGGCTTCGCCAGGCTCGTGCTGAAAAAGGCATTCGTCGTAAAGGCCGCCCGCGGGTCCGGTGACCTGCATGGCGTGATCGTCAGCCGCGGCACGCAGTTCGTGTAAGGCGTCGCGCCACCAGCTTTCGATATCCGCGGGGTTGCGGATGTCCTCGGTGATGGCCAGCACCGGAAAACTCGATTCGGCTCGCCGATGCACCGGATGTTGTTGTCCGGGCGCGCATTCGAGCAGGGCACGCAGCGAGTTCACGGCGGCTTGCGTGCTGGCTAGTTCAGCCTCGAGGTGATCGATGTGGGTGGCGATCAAGGTGTCGCGCGCGGCCGGGCTGCCTGCGACGAGGACAGCGCGGACACCGGCGACCGGCATGCGCAGATCGCGCAGCCGCCGAATCAGCTGCGCGGTCGGGAGTTGTTCCAGTGCGTAATACCGATAGCCGGTGTGCGGGTCGACCTCGGCCGGTTCCAACAGTCCGACCTGGTGGTAGTGTCGCAGTGTTTTGACACTCAGGTGGGTCATGATGGCGAAGCGTCCAACGCTGACGGTTGTGGTCATGACGGGTCAGTACTGGGGTGCAGTGTTTTTGATGATGAACAAGGTGACGATTTTGCCGTCGCGGACTCGGATGTAGTTGGTCATGATCAGCGGGTCAGGCAGCCCCGTTTTGTCGTAGTCGCCCTCGTAGCGGCACCGCACGCACCACATGCCAGCATTGTCGACCGCCTCGACGAGTGCCATCGTGACGTGGTCGCCCGCCAACTCCTTGGTCACAAAAGCGCGGATGTGCTCGGGTCCCCAGAATTCCCGGGAAAAGTCGTTGACGAGGGCATCATCGGCGAAGGTGTCCATGATGGCATCGACGTCGAAGCTGTTGATCGCGGCGATATGCGAGGCGATCACGGGATCCAGCGATAGTTGCGCGGTCATTACATCCTCCTAGATCGTTGTTGGCGTTGAACCACTGTCAACTACGACCCTGCGCTCTCCCCCTACGGGAGGGTCAAGCGTCCGTAGACTGCGCCGTGAACCACGTGTAATTCGGTGATCGGCTCGGAACTAAACAATCGCGAGCGATCGGTTCTTGTCTCATGTGATCGTCCCCGGGGAAATCGCCCGGCTCACATTCCTGCCCAGCCACGATTGCGGGCAACTCCCCGGTCGGTACTGAGACCATGAGCACGCCCCTGGCGAATGTGATGATCACCCTCGGCGCGCGCGATCTTCCCCGACTCCGCGAGTTCTACCGCCAGCTCGGCTGGCCGACGATTATTGACGACGGTGAGTTTGCAGCATCCCCTATTGATACCTGGCAGAGCGGTTCAAAGTGTCCGGCCGGCGTCGGAGCCTCTCACACGGCTCAGCGATGCGGTCTATGGCTTGTGCGCGGTCAGGACCGGTTGAAAGAACCCGGTCTTGTCGGGCATGTGCCAGCTGGGGGATTCGAGCCCGGCGGTGCGCACGAAACCGGAGATCTGACCACGGGTGATCGCCCAGTAGCGAGTGCGCACAACGGCCGTGATCCACTTCTGGCCATGTGAGGCGACCTGGAACAGCTCGAGGTCGTAGTGCTCTGCGCCGGTTGTGCAGATGCCGACTTCCGCCATCGACCGCGAGCAACGACAACCACGAGCCCATCCGGAAACTTGTGCACGACACGCCGCGGCTGTGCGCGCTGCAGCACGGAAACGGTTCGGATAACTACCCAAATGCAACAAAGTCACAGGCCGTTGACCTGTGGCTTTGCCGTTCTGTGGACCTTGGGGGAGCTTACTATAACCCGAAATCGCAGGTAGAAGCCTTGGAAGCGCTGCGCCGGAAGCTTCCCGACTCCACCGCACCCGCCCCGTCGCCCGTCGCCCGATCCAAACCCGGCCGGGCCCGGCAACTCGGCACTGATCAGGTCCGGGAACTGATCGCCGGATATGAGGGTGGGGAGACGGTATATCAGTTGGGTGCGCGGTTTGGTATCGAGCGGCGGACGGTCAGCGAGATTCTGCACCGGCACGGTGTGTGGATGCGTCGCCGTGGTCTGACGTCCGAGCAGGTTGATGAAGCCGTTCATCTTTACGGGCTGGGTTGGTCGCTTGCCAGGGTTGGTTCGCATCTGGGTGTTGACGGTATGACCGTTCTGAATCGGTTCCGCGAACGCGGGGTTCCTACGCGGGATCCCCAGGGCCGACCGCGGGCGTAGACGACTGTCGCAGGTTCGTGCCCTCGGCGGGGCACTATAAGGATGGGACCGGCGCTGAACAGCGGTTTTCGTGGGGAACGTCGACAATTGAAGCGAAATTCGGCTACCCGAAGCCATTTCGATCCCATTAGTCCGTATTGGGACGTGTTGCCGGGCGTCGGCGGCTTCTCTGGGTGTCGCCGATTGCCCGGTGTGTCTCAGGAGGTGTTCGTGTGGCATCTCCTGGGGCATTACTCGGCGGATCGTGATCGCCAACGTTCGAGTTCCTCGGCGGTGGGTAGTCTGACTGCGTCGGCTGGAACCCACTGGCGCACGCTGACTTCCCCTGTGCTTGTTCGCGGCGCGCAGGGTCACCTCGATCTCTGCGCACCACACCGCTCCGGTGGTGTAGAGCAGCAGCCACGAGTATTGCGTGGCCAGCATCCACGACAGGTCACCACCGCCCGATGGTTGGGTGTTGACGCTGTGGGCCCGCATCCCGATCGACTGTCTGCGCGGCGGGGTTCGCGGAAGTATCCAGACCCTTGACGGGTTCACGAGTACTGGTCGTAGTCGAACGAGTCGTCGCGCACCGTTCATCCGGCGTGACTCCACCGCTGCGCGGCTTCCGCCTCGGCCGCGGAGGCTCGGGTCCAAGCGGTGTGTTCGGTGGGTCGACGCCCGCGAGTAGTAGTTCCGTGCGCCGGGTGGGTGTGTAGCGGTCGGAAGTCTCGGTACCGAACTTCATCTGCTGGACGCGCCCGATGCCGGGGCCGAGTCCGATGTATGCGGTGACGTGGGAGCGGATGGTGAGGTGCGGCCGGAATCCGCTGATCTGTTTCGTGCAGATCAGTACACCGCGTTGGCTGCGATATCTCTGGGCAAGGACGCGTGCCCGTGCGGCGGGCGCTGTCACGTGGCGGGTGCCGGGATCGAGGACCACGACTGGGACGCCATCGGTGAGCACGTTCGCGATCTCGAGGGGGTCTCCGCCGCTGGGGTCGATGATCGGCAAGCGGGACAGGTCGCCGCCCATCTCCGCGATCGCCAGCAGGCCGAGTCGACGCCCGCCGATCACGGCCGCGTTCTGTCCTGCTGCCGTCACTCCCGCCAGCAGGCCGAGCAATACGCTGGTCGAGCCGTGGCAGGCCACCACGGTTCCCCGCGCCAGACCGCTTCCCTGTCAAGTCTGCGTGTTGAACTAACCGAGAAGTTATCGGGTGGGTGGCTATGCGGAGGCAGCCGGAAGTCAGACGCGGGCCGGGCCAATCGGTAGCAACCAGACTCCTCGGCCACGATCACCCATCGTCTTCACCTCAAGCGAGTGGACTACTTTCGCCGAGGGCGTCCGAGACGGGGGAGTTCACCCGCCCCACGGCGTAGTAACCTTCCAACCGCGCGGCAGCGGCCTCGGTCCCATTGCGACGGACCGACGCCGCTGGGATTCCCGGCGGCGGTGGGCGACCCGGCATCGCCGGGGCGCGGCGCCGTGGCGGCAGACGTTGCTGACCAGCTCGTCGAACACCTGCACCGCATCGGCGAGCACCGCCGTTGGCAGTTCTGCCAGCAGCTCACGTACCTTCGCCCGCGCCCACCCGCCGCGACCACATCCAGATCCAGATCCGCGGCAGCGCTGCGGTTCCGGCCGCGGTGCCCGCAATCCAGCACCGGTGTCGTCATGACCATCACCCTTGCCCGCCTCGTTGCTCGAGTCCCCTCGAGCTCCCCGGTCCCGACACCCCGAAACCCCTCTATCGATGTGACATAAGCACCCGCACCGGTAGGCGAAAATCTATCGTGTCGGGTGTAGACATTCGCTGAAGGTCGTTATAGAGTCTCTGTTGTTCGAATGAAGGAGTCCAGAAGCCGGGAGGTGAACTGCCCGGAAGAAGGAAGTTTCACCGTCCCCTTCCGGCGGATGACGGACAGACCCGGTGCATGTTGGCCGGACCTGCCGGAGGGGGACGAAGCATCACCGAATAATCGAGTTCGCAAGCACCCGTAGGAAGACCGGCGATCCAGGAGGTGGTCACTGAGTAGCCAGTTATCAGGTCCGCATCGTGGGAAGTATCGGATGCGGTGTGTGACAGCGGCCCTGACGGGCCGGTGAAAGTATGCAATTATTCCCCCCTTCGTAGATCCCAGGCCCCGGCGCTTTCGCGCCGGGGCCTGTCGGCGTTGACCCGAGAGGCCCTGTGCAACAACCGAACCCCCACCCCGCCGACGGTCCCAGTGCCGCCGACAAACTCGACGACGACGATTACCCCGCCTACTCGATGGGACGCGCCGCGGAAATCCTCGGCGTCACCCAAGCGTTCCTGCGCAGTCTCGACGCCGCCGAATTATTGACCCCGCAACGGTCGCCGGGCGGGCACCGCCGCTACTCCCGCTACCAACTGCGCATCGCCGCCCGCGTGCGCGAACTCATCGACGCCGGCCACGCCCTCGACGCGGCCTGTCGCATCGTCATCCTCGAAGACCAGCTCGCCGACGCTCAGCGTCTCAACACCGAACTGCAACACACCCTCGACCAGCGCAGCGACCCCCCACCTGGAACGAAGTGAAGGCGCCCGACACCCGCACCGGCCACAGGGATGTCTTCCTCCCCCAAGCGATGGACCCGGCCGTCCTCGATGCGGTGATCCGCCTCAATGTCACCGCGGCACTGGCCCGCACCGGCGAATGGCCCTTTGGCTGACCGGAGCGGCGCCGTGCGCGGTCTTCGGGCTGACCAGCAGATGCGGGTTCGCGGTGAGGGCCAGGTGGCGCGGCGGTGGTCGAGCCAGCGCCGCGGTGCCCGGTAGCCGAGGTCGCCGAGTCACTGGCGGCGGCCAGCGAGGGCGACGCGCCGGTTGCCCAGGTCGAGGTCGTCGAGCGCCATGTGGCCGATGGCCCCGGTCCGAGCGGCGTTCTCGGCGGCCAGGGCGACGATCACCCGTCCGGCCGGGTCGGCCGCCAATTGTTCGACTGCGTGGATCTCGTCGTCGGTCATCGGAATCAGGGCGCCTGGGGCTCGTACTGGTCGGGCCGCTACGAACGTCTCGCCGCGCTGCTGCCGCCCGGGTATCGCGCAACTGCGGGCCACGGCCCGCGGTGCCCAGAACGGCGACATCGCCCCCGCACACGAGTTGCTGGCGCGGATGTACTGGGTCACCGGCTGCACCCTCGTGCAGATGGGCCAGGTCGACCCCGCGTTCCTCGCGATCCGCGAGGGCCTGATCGCCGCGCAGAAGGGCAACGACCCGCTGCTGGCCGCGACCCTGCGCGGGTCGGTCGCCTGGCAGCTGCTGATGCAGGGCTGTTACGAGGAATCCCACAACATCGCGCTCGAGGCCGCCGCGGCGATCGAACTCGCCGGCGACGTGGGCCAGGACCACCTCGCGGTCTACGGCTCACTCGCGCTGCAAAGCGCGACCGCCGCCGGACGCAGCCAAAAGCCCGGAGCGGCACTGGATCTGGCCGACGCCGCGGGCGAGGTCGCCGCACGGATCGGCGAGGACACCAAACACTACGAGTGCGGATTCGGTCCGAGCCAGGTGGTCATGCAGACCACCGACATCCAGATCTCCGACGAGCAGTACGCCGAAGCGGTCACCGCCCCGCGCCATGCCGCACGGCGGCGCCGGGCTGGCCCCGGTGTCCCAGGCCCGGCACCTCACCGACCGCGCCGCGACGATGGTCCGTCTCGGCGAACACCGCAAGGCCCTGGACCTGCTGACCGCCGAGAACACCGCGGGCCCGGAATGGGTGAAATACCAGTCCCTGCTCGAGCAGGTCGTCTCCGAACTCCTCGACCACGACCGCCGCCCCCGCTGCGCGACCTCGCCGACCGTGCTGGAGCCCACGCCTGACACCGGTGACCCGAAGTTCACCTCCTGGAAAGCGCGAAGTGCCTCACCGAATCCGGTGAGGCACTTCGCGTAACGGTCAGCAGGCCGTTTCGAACGGAAAGCACGGCGGCGGGGTGTACGTCGACGTCGGCGGGGCGGTCAGCCGCACCGGAACGGTGTCGGCAGGCTGAGCGGAATCGGATCGACCGAACACGGCCAGCAGGACCAGCACGAAGACCGCACTGGCCACGACGACCCAGACCAGGGTGCCCAGGATCGCGTCCGGATTGGAGCTGTGGTAGCCATGCACGTACATCCGCCCGGACCGCCGTCGGGGTGCGCCGCGGTCGACGAACCGGCTGTGCGCCTTCACGTAGCACCGCCGATCTTTCCCGGCGCGAGTGCATTCGCACGGCCTCGCGTCAGCCGGTTCATCGGTCGCTCTCGCCGGCGAGTGCGGCGAGCGCGGGAACGGTCACCCGCAGTGCGAGCAGGGTGAGCATGATCTTCATACTCCGGCCGTGGGAGCGGCGACCGGGGTGAGGGCACCGTCCATGACCTCGGTCCACCAGTGGTCCAGGGGGCTGGGGTCGGGCCAGTGCACCACCGGTGAGTTTTCGGGAACGTCGGAATCGGTTGCGCGCGTGCGCACGTGGTTCCTGCGAGCGGTGCGCCGCGCTGAACTGGTCTGTGCTGGTGATGTCATGGTGGCCTTCGGGCTGGGTGCTCTGATGATTGCGACAGGCGGTGCGTATTGCGGAGGGGAACAGGGGGAGACATCGGATCCGCGTCGCTCGCCGATGTGCGCTGCCTGGTCAGCAGCGGGCGGCGCTGCTGGCCGGTCGGGCGCGGCGTGGATAGGGATTGCGGGCCCGGGGATGACGGGGGTCGGGGGACCTCGGCGCGGCCGGGTCGGTGGACATGGCGGGTGGCATGATCGTGTCCCACCACGGGCGCGGGCGGCGGGGTCCGTGCCGGTCCACGCTCCGTATGTCGCCGGGGTCGGTGGCAGCGGTGGTTATCCGGCGTGTGGCCGCGCTGGAGACAGTGTGGTTGCTGGTGTTGCGGGGTGGGTGTGTCGATGTCATGACGGCTCTGCGGGGTTGTGGTGATTGTGCGGGTCGTTGTTGGCTCAGGCGGCCTGCCAGCGGCATCGAGACCGATGTGGCCGTTTCTGCTCGGCCTGCGTGCGAGTACGGCGGTGGCCGCGCTGGGGTGGAGTCGAGGTGCTGGCGCGGGTGTAGGGCACGACGCGGGTGGCTTCGGGGCCGCGGCCGGTGTCGGTGGCGGTGAACACCACCGGCTGCCCGGCGGCGAGGGTCTTGAATCCCAAGGCGTCGATTCCCTGGTAATCGACGAATACGGCGGGACCGGTGTCGGGTGTGAGGAACCCGAACCCCTTCTCGGTGTTGAACCAGGCGACGTGGCCGTGGTGCCAGCGGGGTGGTTCTTGCCCGCTGCCGGTGTGCGGGTCGCAGCACGTGGTGGCGGTGCGGGTGGGCTTGGCGGGGGCACGGTTAGTCGGTGGGGCTGTAGTCGTAGTCGTCATCGCAGTCGAGTGGGGTGATCCAGGCTTGGTCGATACGGTCGGTGAGGTCGGCTGGGTCGATCGCGGCGCGCACCGTTTCGGCCGGTGGCGCGAGCGTGGTGGTGTCCAGGCCGATGTCGCGGTCGCTGTCGTGGGCGGGACGGTTCTGCCCGGCGTGGTCGAAGTCGCTGCCTGCCGGGGTGATGGTGGTCCGGGTGCTGGTCACGGCGATCCCTGCCTCGAACGTCATCGTGTGGTCGATTCGGGCGAAAAAGGGGCCGGGTGAGCCCGGAAGCGGTTGTGCTGACCGGGCCCACCCGTGGACGGGAAGAGTCTGAACATGAACTGCTGTGCTGTTCCCGCACGGGGCGGCGAACCGGGCCCTGCCGCTGATGCCACCACAGTGGCTGTGTATGCGCCGGAGAGGGGAGTCCTGACGCGCCTGTATCGGTGGAGCGGGCATCGGGCTCGGGTCGCCGACCCGCATTGTCGCGAGAATACTTCTGTGCGAGAACATTTCGTGCGGGTTTTCGGTGTCTTCTACGGGCATCACCTCGCTTCGTCTCGTCATCGGGTACCGCATCGAGAGCGCCGGCGCACCCGCAGGGGCGGGCCGCGCTGGCGTCCCGGCACGGCGGCCGGTCGGCGGCCCGGACACCGTGCCGCCTGCGCGGCCGCCGCGTGCGCGGGCCGGTCCCGGGGCGCGCGATACTCGCGCGGCGGTGGGGACCGCCACCGGTCCCAGGCCTGGCGCAGAACCTCGTCGATCTCGGCGAACAACTCCTCGAGGTCCGGATCGGACTCCAGCAGCCGGGCATCGGGCCACGACAGCTCGTCTGCGGCCTCGGTCGTCGCATGCCCGGTCGCGCACTCCATCGGCATCATCACAGGACCTCCCGTGATGCCGCCCGGGTCAGGCGTTGATCGCCTGATGCTCGTCGTGGCGGCTGATCTCGATCTTGCGGGGTTTGGCTTTCTCCGCGACCGGGATGACCAATCGCAGGACGCCGTCGCGGTAGTCGGCGCGGATGGCGTCGGTGTCGAGATTCTCTCCCAGGAACAACTGCCGGGAGAACACCCCGCGGGTGCGTTCCGCGGCGATCATCGACCGTCCCTGGTCCAGTTCCGGGCGTGAGGCGCGCACGGTCACCACGTTGCGTTCGATATCCAGGTCCAGGGATTCCGGGTCGATGCCGGGCAGGTCGAGTTCGGCGAAGAACTCATCTCCCTCGCGCCAGGCATCCATCGGCATCACCACCGGCCGCGCCGGGGTGCCGAACACCTGCTGGGTCAGGCGATCCAGGTCCCGGAAAGGATCGGTGCGCATCAGCATGGTCGCCACCTCCACTCACTCCATTCTTGTCGACGGGGCTCAGATAACCTCTGTCATCTGACAGAGATATTTTTAGCACTCGACTGAGGAGAGTGCAAGCATCGTGCTGAGGTAATCTGGAAACAGCAAGAGAGGAATGTAGATGCTGCCTGATCGACACGACCGCCCGCCCGGACTCGGCTCCGGTCATCGGCCCGGCCCAGCCCAGGCGGTGTACGGGATCTCGGTGGCCGCCGAGCTGGCCGGGATGGGGGCGCACTCGCTGCGCCTGTACGAGGAACACGGGCTGCTCACCCCCGCCCGCAGCGCGGGGGGCACCCGCCGTTACAGCGACGACGACGTGGCGCGGCTCGCGCGTATCGCCGCCTTGACCGGGCAGGGGATCAACCTCGTCGCGATCGCCCGCATCCTGGACCTCGAGGACACCAACACCGCCTTACGCGATACCAACGCCGCGCTCACCGCCGAACGCGACCAGCTTCGCGGCCACCACGATCGCTCATGACCGACCCCCCTGCTCGGACACGGCCCCGCACCACCGCGATCGAGACACTCAAAAAGATCCGGTGCGTTTTAGACGCCATCGCCTGTGACCTCGAGACCTTGTGTCAGATCGAGGAGATCCAGCAGCAGCACCACGTCGTGCTCACCTCGTCCACCGCAGTCACCGCCCACCTGCACGCCGCGATCGAAACCCTGCAGCAGACACTCGCCTGCGACGGCCGCGACATCACCGCGAGGCGCCCGCCGAACCGCTGAATTTCTCGCAGCGGCCGGGCGGATTCCCCGGCGGACCCGCGCCACTGGCAAACGAGACATTCTTCTAAAGGTCGCCGAGTTTCGGCCGAGTTTGGGGCGAATATGGCGTAGTGGGCTGGTAGAGCGGGGTTTTCGCGTTCGGCGTGCGCGGCCGGGTGGTCGGTGCTTGGCTGCCGATGAGGGTTGATCGGCGGCGTGTTGGAGGTTGGGGTTCGTGGCGCCGCGGGTGTTCGCGGACGAGGGCACGATCCGCGCCCGCCAGCTCGACGACCAGACCGGCCAAGCCTGGTGCCTGGCCGCGAACGCGGTAATCGCTTGGACCACAGAGTATTACGGGCTCGCCGTCGATCAGATGCGCCGAGCCGGTCGCCTGCGCCGAGCCGGTCGCCGGATCGATGACGATGTGCTCGCACATATCAGCCCGGCGCACAGCGAGAACATCAACGCTTTCTTCGGCGCGATCGAGGTCGACATCGACGCCGAGCTCGCCCAGTTGGGGCCGACCGGCTACCGGCCGCTGCGAGTGCGCGACACCCTGTTCTGAACCCGCCCATCCCGGTTCACCTGGGTGGTGTCGTTACGGCGGTGTGGATCGTGTGCAGGGCGTTGCGGCGCAGGTCACGGCTGATCGTGGTGGTGGGTGCGACGGTGTCGAAGCCGTGGAAGGCGCCGGGGATGACGGTGAGCTGGCTGTCGACCGCGACGAGCACTCCGGTGCGGGTGGCGATCTGGTGGCACCAGCGGTCGTCTTGCGCGGCGGTGCCGAAGACGTAGCCGCCGCCGTGGATCCACAGCAGTGCCGGGCCCGGCACCCGGCGAGTGGTGTCGCCGTACACACGCACCCGCGCACCGTCGCCGAGGTCGGTGACCGCGGCGGCGGGATGCGGCCGCTGACGGTTTCGCGGGGGAGGGCCAGTGCGTACGGGCGCAGGTAGAGATGTCGCTTGGTAGAGGGTGATCCGCAGCCCGGGGCTATGTAACGGGGTGATCGGCGCTTGGCTTTGGCCGCTGATCAGGCTGGTCGCTATAGAGGTTGGCGTTCGTGGCGCACCGGGTCGTTCTTCGTGGTCTTCGTCGCGCTGTGGCCTATCTGACGATCTCCGAACTCATTCGGTCTGAACCGATACTGGCCGTATCGGACAAACCTGCCACTGCGGGCACCGGCCATGGTGCCCGCAGTGCCCAGCGGCAGCGCTACCGGCCGGTGGTAGGTCGACCCACCCCGCTCTACTCGACGGTGCGGCCGATCACGGCGGCCACCCCGTCCAATCCATAGTGCTCGTCCCTGCTCCGGCAGGACCAATCGGTTTCGCGTTTTTCGCCTTGTCGGACCGTGTCGTGCCTCTGGTGTGGCCGCGAGGATTGGCGTTGTCGAATATCCGGCGGCCGGCCGGTCGCGCCGATCCGAAGGAATTGATATGGCCACTGCTGTAGGAATCGATCTTGGGACGACGAATTCTGTCATCGCGAGCTGGCAGGGCGGCGAGCCGGTGGTGATCGCCAATGCCGAGGGCGCTCGCACCACACCATCGGTGGTTGCGTTCACCGAAAGTGGTGAGCGGCTTGTCGGTCAGCTTGCCCGCAGGCAGTCGATTTTGAATCCGAAGGGCACGATCTATTCGGCGAAGCGATTCATCGGCCGCCACTTCGACGAAATATCGGAGGAGGCCAAGGCGGTGAGCTTCGACGTCGTCGAGGGCGAGGGCGGGGTTGCCCGGTTCGATGTGCGAGGCAAGAAGTATGCGCCTGAGGAGATCAGTGCGCTGGTGCTGCGCAAGCTGGTCGATGACGCGAGCAAATATCTGGGTGAGCGGGTCAAAGAAGCGGTGATCACGGTGCCCGCCTACTTCAACGACGCACAGCGCAATGCCACCAAGGACGCGGGCCGGATCGCGGGACTCGATGTCCTGCGCATCATCAACGAGCCGACTGCCGCGGCTTTGGCGTACGGATTGGACAAGCAGACCCACGAGACGGTGCTCGTATTCGATCTCGGCGGTGGCACCTTCGATGTCAGCCTGCTCGACGTCGGTGACGGAGTGGTCGAGGTCCGCTCCACCGCGGGTGATTCCCATCTGGGCGGCGACGACTTCGATCGACGCATCGTCGACTATCTCGCCGACGAATTCCAGCGCGAGGAGCACATCGACTTGCGTGCCGATCCGCAAGCGCTGCAACGACTTTTCGAGGCAGCGGAGAAGGCCAAGGTCGAGCTGTCCTCGGTGACACAGACACAGGTGAATCTGCCGTTCGTCACCGCCGACGCGAACGGACCCAAGCACCTCACCACCACGATCATGCGCTCGAAGTTCGAGGACTTGACCGCGGATCTGGTGCAGCGCTGCCTCGGCCCGGTGGAGCAGGCCATGAAGGACGCCAAGATCACCGCCAACGACATCGACGAGGTGATCCTGGTCGGCGGATCCACCCGCATCCCGGCGGTCCAAGCGCTGGTGCGCCGACTGACCGGCGGCAAGGATCCGAATATGAGCGTCAACCCCGACGAGGTCGTCGCGCTCGGCGCGGCCGTCCAGGCGGGCGTGCTCAAGGGCGAGGTCTCCGATGTGCTGCTGCTGGACGTCACGCCGCTGTCGCTCGGCGTGGAGACCCAGGGCGGGGTGATGACGAAGATCATCGAGCGCAATACCACCATCCCGGCCCGGCGCAGCGAAGTCTTCTCCACCGCGGAGGACAACCAGCGCGCGGTCGATGTGGTGGTGCTGCAGGGCGAACGCGAACGCGCCTCCGACAACCGCGTACTCGGCCGGTTCCGGCTGGAGGACATCCGGCCGGCGCCCCGCGGCCAAGCGCAGGTCGAGGTCACCTTCGACATCGACGCCAACGGCATCCTCAATGTCACCGCGCGCGACAAGGACACCGGCAAAGAGCAGAGCATCACCATCAGCGAGCAATCCAATCTGGACCAGAGCGAGGTGGACCGGATGCTCGCCGAGGCCGAGCAGCACCGCCGCGAAGACGAGGAACTGCGCAAGGCCGTCGATGCCCGCAACGCGTTGGATTCGGCCGCGTACCAGGTGGAGCGGCGCCTGGCCGAACTCGGTGACAGCGCGCCGCCGCACGAGCGGGCACGCGCTGAGATGCTGATCGCCGACGCCAGGCAGGCCGTCAAAGAAGAAGCGCCACTGGATCGGGTGCAGTCGCTCACCTCGGAACTGCAGCAATTGCAGTACGGGTTGCAGCCCGCGCAATCCGGTGGCGACCGACAATCGAGTTACGCGGGCACCGCCGGTACGGGCGGGGGCGCGGGCTCACCCGGTGACGACGACGTGATAGACGCCGAGTTCGACCGGAGTTGAGGGGATTTCCGATGGATACCTCCGCAGACCAGTCGACTGCCGATGCACCTGATCCGGGCGCGGCGCCGGAACCACCCGTCGCCCAGATCGCTGAGTTGGAAGATCGCTGGCGCCGCACAGCCGCCGATCTGGACAACCTACGAAAGCGCTATGCCAAAGATCTCAATCGAGAACGCGCGGCCGAACGATCGAAGGTGGCGGCCGCCTGGCTACCGATGCTGGACAACTTGGAACTGGCACTCGCGCACGCGAACGGCGAGGCGGACCCACTCGTCGCGGGCGTCCGCGCGATCCGGGACCAAGCGGTGCAGGTACTCGAACAGCTCGGCTACCCAAGGCATTCGGAGGTGGGGGTGCCGTTCTCCCCGGAAATGCACGAGGTGGTCAGCGTGGTCGACCGGCCCGATTTCCCGCCGGGGACCGTGGTCGAGGTGGTTCGCCCCGGATACGGCGAGAATGGCCGCCAACTGCGTCCGGCGGCCGTGATCGTCAGCAGACGCGAGGGGTGAGCGTCGGTGGCGCGCGACTACTACGAGGTCCTCGGGGTTTCCCGCGACGCCGACAAGGACCAGATTCAGCAGGCATATCGCAAGTTGGCGCGGCGATATCACCCGGATGTGAATTCCGATCCGGCGGCGGAGGATCGGTTCAAGGAGGTCAGCGAGGCGTACGAGGTGCTGTCCGATCCGTCGACGAGGAGTCGTTACGACCGCTTCGGTGAGGACTTCCGGCGAGTGCCGGAGGATTACGACGAGCGGGTCGGCGCGGCCACCGGCGGGTTCGGTGGCGGCAGAGGTGGTTTCGGGGGCGGGACCCGCGTGCACTTCGGCCGCGGTTTCGACGGCAACGTCGACGTCGGCGACATATTCGGCGATATCTTCGGTGGCCGCGGCGGCGGGTACGGACCGATTCCGGGTGCCGATCAGGAGGCGGTCCTGGAGCTGACCGTCGAGGAGGCATACCGCGGCGGCAAGCGCAGGCTCGGGCTCGACGGGCGCAGCTATGACGTCGATATCCCGGCCGGGGTGATCGACGGGCAGCGGATCCGGCTGGCCGGGCAGGGCGGGCGTGGCAGTGGCGACGCGCCTGCAGGGGATCTCTACCTGGTCGTGCGCATCAAGCCACATCCGCGCTTCCGGTTGATCGGCCGCGACATCTACCTCGACCTGCCCGTCTCCCCGTGGGAGGCGGTGCTCGGCGCCACCGTCGCGGTCCCCACCCCGAGCGGCGAGGCGAAGGTCAAAGTGGCGCCGGGCTCCTCGACCGGGCGCAAGCTGCGATTGCGTGGCGCGGGCATGCCCAACGCTCGCGGCGCCGACGGCAACCTGTACGCCGAGGTCAAGGTCATGGTGCCGTCGAAACCGACCGCGCGGGAACGGGAGTTGTTCGAGCAGTTGGCCGCCGAATCGAGCTTCGATCCGAGGAGAGAGCAATGAGTGCGCCCACACCGCGATACCTGCTCGTACGGCGACCGGGACTGCGGCTCGGCGAGTTTTCGCGGAGGTCCGGCCTGCATCCGGACATGGTGCGCAAATTGGTCGCGCTCGGACTGCTCGACTGCGCCCGCGAAGGTACCGAACTGTGCTTCGAGCCGTCCGCGGTGGCGGTTGTCGCGCGAATTCAGCGCCTGCGGTCCGGGCTCGGATTGAACTATGCGGCAATCGGGTTGGTGCTCGATCTGCTGAAGCGAATCGAAGAACTCGAAGCCGATCCTCGTCGAAGGAGGACGTCGCGATGGACACCAGCAAACTGACGGAGAAATCTCGGGAAGCCTTGAGCGAAGCGCAGAACGCGGCCACGCGATCGGGGCACAGCGAGGTGGACGGCGAGCATCTGCTGCTCGCCTTGATCGACCAGCGCGACGGGCTGGTGCCCCGGCTGCTCGACCAAGCGGGTGCGGATCTCGACGCCTTGCGCGCCGAGGTGGATCGCGAGCTGGCCCGCCGGCCCAAGGTCAGTGGTCCGGGCGCCGCACCGGGGCAGGTGATGGTCACCCAGCGATTGGCGGCGCTGCTCGAATCGGCCGAACGAGAAGCCAAGCGGCTCAAGGACTCCTACGTTTCGGTGGAGCACCTGGTAATGGCGCTGGCCGAAGAGGGATCGGGCACTGCGGCGGGCCGGATCCTCGCGGGGCAGGGCATCACCAGAGAGTCGTTCCTGCAGGCGCTCACCACGGTTCGCGGCAATCAGCGAGTGACCTCGGCGACACCGGAGGGCGCTTACGAGGCACTGGACAAATATGGCCGCGACCTCGTCGCCGAAGCAAACGCGGGCAAGCTTGACCCGGTCATCGGCCGAGACGCCGAGATCCGCAGGGTGACACAGATTTTGAGCAGAAAGACCAAGAACAATCCGGTATTGATCGGCGATCCCGGCGTCGGCAAGACCGCGATCGTGGAGGGCCTGGCCCAGCGCATCGTCCGTGGCGATGTGCCCGAAGGCCTGCGCGACAAAACGATCTTCTCCCTCGATATGGGTTCGCTGGTCGCGGGGGCGAAATACCGTGGTGAGTTCGAGGAGCGTCTGCAAGCCGTGCTGTCGGAGGTGAAGGCGGCCGAGGGCCGCATCCTCCTCTTCGTCGACGAGCTGCATACCGTGGTCGGTGCGGGCTCGGTCGGCGGTGAAGGATCTCTCGACGCGGGCAATATGCTCAAGCCGATGCTCGCCCGCGGCGAGCTGCACATGATCGGCGCCACCACCCTGGACGAGTACCGCAAGCACGTCGAATCCGATGCGGCACTGGAACGTCGATTCCAGACTGTGCTGGTGGATGAGCCCAGCGTGGAGGACGCGGTGTCCATCCTGCGCGGCCTGCGTGAACGGCTCGAGGTCTTCCACGGCGTGAAGATTCAGGACGGCGCGCTGGTAGCGGCCGCGACACTGTCGCATCGCTACATCACCGACCGCTTCCTGCCGGACAAAGCCATCGACCTGGTCGATGAGGCATGTGCTCGGCTGCGCACCGAAATCGACTCCATGCCGGCCGAACTCGACGAACTCACCAGAAAGGTGACCCGGCTCGAGATCGAAGAGGCGGCACTGTCCAAGGAGACCGACGCGGCCAGCAAGGCTCGCCTCGAGGAGCTTCGAAAAGAACTCGCCGATCTGCGGGCCGAGGCCGACTCGAGGCACGCCCAATGGGACGCCGAACGGCAGGCGATCCGGCGGGTGCAGGAATTGCGCGGACAGCTCGAGCGACTGCGCCACGAAGCCGAAGAGGCCGAACGCAATTACGACCTCAACCGCGCGGCCGAGTTGCGCTACGGCGAGATCACCAACCTGGAACGCAATCTGCAAGCGGCAGAGGAACAATTGCGGTCCAAACAAGGCAAGCAGCCGCTGCTGCGCGAGGTTGTCACCGAGGACGAGATCGCCGAAATCGTCGCCGCGTGGACCGGAATCCCGGTGGCCCGGCTACAGGAGGGCGAGCGGGAGAAGTTGCTACGGCTCGATGAAATCCTGCACGAGCGGGTGGTCGGGCAAGAGGAGGCAGTGCAACTCGTCGCGGACGCGGTGATCCGCGCCCGGTCGGGCATCCGCGACCCACGCAGGCCGATCGGATCGTTCATCTTCCTCGGACCCACCGGCGTCGGCAAGACCGAACTCGCGAAAACCTTGGCCGCGGCGCTTTTCGACAGCGAAGACAATATGGTGCGCCTGGACATGAGCGAGTACCAGGAGCGGCATACGGTCAGCAGGTTGATCGGTGCGCCTCCCGGCTACGTCGGTTACGACGAGGGCGGGCAGCTCACCGAGGCCGTGCGCCGCAAGCCGTACTCGGTGGTGTTGTTCGACGAGATCGAGAAGGCGCACGCCGATGTGTTCAATACCCTGCTGCAGGTGCTCGACGACGGCCGGATCACCGATTCGCAAGGCCGACAGGTCGATTTCCGCAACACCGTGGTGATCATGACCTCGAATATCGGCTCCCAGCACCTACTCGACGGTGTCACCGCACACGGCGAGATCAAGCCGGACGCACGGGATCGGGTGCTCGCCGAGCTACGGGGGCACTTCCGCCCCGAGTTCCTCAACCGCGTCGATGACATCGTGCTGTTCACGCCGCTGACGTTGCCGCAGATCGAGCACATCGTCGAGCTACAACTCGAAGAACTCCGACGTCGGCTGGCGGAACGGCAGATCAGTCTCGATATCACCCCGCAGGCGCGCAGGCTCATCGCCCAGCACGGATTCGATCCAGTCTACGGTGCCCGGCCGTTGCGCCGCTACATCGCGCACGAAGTCGAGACGAAGATCGGCCGGGCTCTCATGCGCGGCGACATCGGTCAGGGCGGCGCCGTCACTGTCACCGTGGACGGTGCCGATCTAGCGGTCGCGTACACCGCGGCCGCGATCGCGGCATGAAAACGAGGTACGACCATGGAAACCGCGAAGATCAAATGCCCCAACTGCGGAAAGTTCAATCGGGTTGCGGCCGCGGCGGAAGGCACACCGCGCTGCGGTAACTGCCACAAACCGCTGCCGTGGATCGTCGCGGCCGGCGACGACGACTTCACCGAGGTGACCGCACACTCTTCGGTGCCGGTCCTGGTCGACCTGTGGGCGACCTGGTGCCGGCCCTGTCTGATGGTCAGCCCGGCACTCGAACAGCTCGCGGCCGAACGGGCAGGTCGGTTGAAGCTGGTCAAGGTCGACGTCGATGCCGCACCGCGTACCGCCGAGCGGTTGGTCGTGCGGGCGGTGCCGACCTTGCTCGTGCTCGACCGTGGCGAGGCGCTGGCCCGGCAGGCGGGCGCTGCTCCGATACCGGAACTGCGGAGATGGCTGGACCAGGCCCTGTCCAATCGAGCAGACAAGGGGGTGACCGCATGACCTCCACCCATACCGATCCCCATATCGCTGCGATCCGGCCGGTGGCGCCGCGGACACCACAGGGCTGCGAGGAGTGTCTTCGGCTCGGCACGCCATGGCTGCATCTGCGGCTGTGCCTGACCTGCGGGCACGTCGGGTGCTGCGACTCGTCCCCGATGCGGCACGCGCGAGCCCACGCCGCCGGGACCGCCCACCCCATCGTCCAATCGATGGAACCCGGCGAGAATTGGCGCTGGTGCTACGTCCACCAGAACTTCGTCTGATGAACGTCGAAACCCCCGACGAGGTCGGTGCGTATCCGCGATTGTCGGAGGCGCAGGTGGCGACGCTCGCCGTCGGCGGCGCCCAGCGAGCCGTGCGCGCCGGTGAGACGTTGGTTCGCGCCGGCGCGCCGAGCGACGAGTTCTTCGTGATCCTGTCCGGCACCGTCGCGATCGTCGACGACGATGCGGGGCAACACCGGGTGCTACGCATCCACGGGCCCGGCCGATTCCTTGGCGAGCTGGGCCTGCTGGAAGGTCAGGTCGCGTTCTACACCGCGGAGATGACCGAAGACGGCGAGGTGCTGGTCGTCCCGGTCCAGCGGATACGCGCGCTGGTCGAACACGACCCGGTGCTCAGCGATCTCATTCTGCGCGCGTATCTGATCCGGCGCTGCCAGCTGCTCGACATCGTCTCCGGGTTCCGAATCATCGGCTCCTGCTACTCGCCCGACACCCTGCGGCTACGCGAGTTCGCGGTGCGAAACCGACTGCCGCACACCTGGATCGACCTCGAGCGCGACAGGAGGGCCGAACAGCTCCTGCGTGATCTCGGTGTCGCACCCGAGGACACCCCGGTCGTCATCTGGCGTGGCGAGCGGGTGCTGCGCAATCCGACGAATGCCGAATTGGGGCACCTCATCGGCCTACCGGTGCCGACCACGTTGCGCGAGGTGTGCGACCTGATCGTGGTGGGTGCCGGCCCAGCCGGTCTGGCCGCCTCGGTGTACGGCGCATCGGACGGGCTCGACACCTCGGTGCTGGAGGCGATCGCGGCGGGCGGGCAGGCAGGCACGTCCTCGCGCATCGAGAACTACCTGGGTTTTCCCGCGGGCATCTCCGGCACCGAGCTGGCCGAGCGAGCGGTCATCCAGGCCGGAAAGTTCGGTGCTCGATTGCTGGTGTCCGCGGAGGTAGTCGGGCTGGAAGCCGAGGATGGACACCATCTGCTGCGGCTGGCCGAGGGCGGCACGCTGCTCGGCCGCACCGTCGTCCTGGCCACCGGCGCCCGCTATCGCAAACTGGCCGTGACCGGGATCGAGCGCTTCGAAGGCACCGGCGTGTACTACGCCGCGACCCATCAGGAGGCGGCGATGTGCGGTGTGGACCCGGTGGCGATCGTCGGCGGCGGTAACTCCGCAGGGCAGGCGACGGTGTTTCTCGCGGGTCACGTCGAGCACGTGCACCTACTCATCCGGGATCGCGATCTCGGCAAGAGCATGTCCCGGTATCTGGTCGAGCAGGTCGAGCGACACCCGCGTGTGACGGTGCACCGCAACACCGAGGTGCGAGAGGTCACCGGCGTCAGCGACCTCGAAGCAATCGTGGTCGAGAACAATCGCACCGGGGAGCGGGACAAGCTCGCGGTCCGCGCCCTGTTCGTCTTCATCGGGGCCATCCCGCGCACCGCGTGGTTGGCGGACACCATCGCGCTCGACGCGCACGGCTTCGTCCGCACCGGCCCGGACGCGCACTACCCGGCCGAGGAGCGACGCGATTCCGGACGTCGACCGCTACCACTCGAAACAAGCAGGCCCGGCGTCTTCGCGGTGGGCGATGTCCGTAGTGGCTCGGTCAAACGAGTCGCGTCCGCCGTCGGTGAAGGTGCGATGGCGGTGCGCCACATTCACGAATACTTCGAGAGGAGCTGACCGAAATGCCGGTAATGGGCGTTGTCAAATTTCAGCGTTTCTTTCGTGCCGCGGCCGGGCTGCAGGTGGACCGCAATGATCTCAAGCGCTACACCGAATTCATCGACGACAAGATCTACGACCTGTTCATCATCGCCAAGGCATCAGCGAAGGCGAACTCGCGCGATGTGATCGAATCGTGGGATCTTCCGATCACCGCGGGACTGCAGCAGAGCATCCATCGGTTCGAGAAGCTGGACGAGGAGATCGAGCTGCAACCGCTGCTCGACCAACTCGCCGCGCGCCCCCCGCTCGACCTCGCCCTTTCGGAGGACACCGAGCACCGACTGCCGCTGATCGCCGGCGGCCTCAGCGTGGCGCTCGCGCAAACGTTCGTCACGATCGCACCCAAGGTCAAAAATCCGGGAACCGCCGAATGGTCCGCCGTGTTCGAAATATTTCATCTGCTGCTCTGATGCCGCAACGATGCATATTCGTCATGGGCTGCAAACGCCGCATCGATCGGCGTATTATTGATGGCCAACGTCCACAGAATTAGTCTGCATCTGGATGTCCGTCACTCGGAGTGAATCGGTGCGCGTGGCGGCGAGTGGATCGGCCGAAATTAGCCGGGTGGGCGTGGCCGAGGCCGCCGCAGCGCCGGGTTCGACCGAAAACCACGATGGGCCAGGCCCGCCATGAATCAGCAATTGTTGAGTCACCCGATCGTCGATGGCCCGGCGCGCGCGCACCTGGCGTCACTGCACGGGTTGTGCGCGCTGTCGGCGGCCCTGTCGAACGAGCACGACGAAGTGGAAATACTTCGCATGGCCCATGCGGCCGTCCCGTCCCTCGGCTCGTGTCGCACGCTGGCGAGCTATCGCCGGGTGGACGACGAATTCACGCGGTCCTCCCCGACACGACCTGCACAGCCCGGCCTGGACGCGCAGGTCAGCGCCCAAGGCGGCCAGGGCAGCGTAAACCTGGACGGCGAGAGATGGGGGTGGGCGTTCGTCCTGCGGACCTCGTCCGGAGCGGTCGGTTCGCTCGTTGTCGGCTCCGACCGCGAGCCACGGCCGGACGAGATATTCCTTCTGGAAGTGCTGGCGCAGCTCACCGGTTCAGCGCTGGGCAACGCGACCATGTACGAACGTGCCTGCGCCCACGCGACCGAACTCACAGAGACCAACGAGCACTTGGCCGCCACGGTGCGACGCCTCGAACAGCAGACGCGGGTGCATGAGGTGCTCGCTGGGGCCGCCGCCTACGGACAGGGCGAACAAGGTATCGCCGACGCCCTCGCCCAGCTGACCGATTTGCCCGTCGCGGTCGAAGATCCCTTCGGCAATCTGCGCGCCTGGTC
Organism: Nocardia jiangxiensis NBRC 101359; assembly: GCF_000308615.1. Classification (GTDB taxonomy): domain Bacteria; phylum Actinomycetota; class Actinomycetes; order Mycobacteriales; family Mycobacteriaceae; genus Nocardia; species Nocardia jiangxiensis. Next base: position 1,430 of record NZ_BAGB01000074.1, on the reverse strand, counting down.
CGGACCCGGCCGACCAGAACCCTATCCCAAAGCCGCACCGGAGCAGCGCGATCAACTGCTGCATCGACTCGCGACCCACAATGCGCCGCTACGGCTCCACGATCGGGTGATCATGCTGGTGAAACCGCATAGCGATGTCCTCGGCACGGTCGCGCTGATCGACCCGGACCATCGCGTCGTCGATGCTCAGCTGTTCGCACTGGTCTACGGCAGCACCATGCTCGCCCTCGAACTCGCACATCAACGCACTCTTGCCGAGATCGAACTGCGGCTACATCGCGAGCTCGTCGACGATCTCGCCTCCGGCACCGACAACGACAGTGCCTACGCCCGCGCCGAAGCGTTGGGACACGACCTGCACGGAACGCACTATGTCGTCGTGGTGCACAGCGCAGGCCGCGCCGACGATTCGATCGCCGACGCCGCGAGCCGCGCCGCGTCGGCCCTGAGCCTGCAATACATCCAGGGCCGCCACGGCGGCGCGGTCGTGCTGATCACCGACCGCAGACCGGATCCAGGCGCCTTCCACCACGCAATCCACGAACGCCTCGACGCCACGCCGATAACCATCGGAATCAGCGGCCGGTGCGAGCAGCCGAGCGACTTCGTGCGCTCGTTCGCCGATGCCCACCGTGCCGTCCACATCCGGCTGCAGTCGCGAATGCCGGACGGCGCGACGGCATTCGAAGAACTCGGCTTCTATCGTCTGGTCGACGCGGCGCACGCCGACGGTCAGGTCGACCGCTTCATACACGAATGGCTCGGTGCCCTTCTGGAGTACGACGCCACGAGGCATTCGGACCTCGTGCACACCCTGGCCCAGTATCTCGAGTGCGGCGGCAACTACAACGATACTGCCGCCGTACTACACATCCATCGCAGCACCCTGCGCTATCGCCTCGGCCGCATCCGCGAACTCACCGGCTTCGACCTACGTGATCCGAACATCCGCTTCAATCTCCAAGCCGCAACGCGCGCATGGCAATTCCTGTCCGCCGGCGCTGCCCCGTGACAGTTGCGACCACCAGCCAGTTCGCCCGACGGATCGAAGCCCCGTCCCGCAGATCGATGGCACCCCATCAAGAGGCAACGATTTCCATCAGCCCGAAACCGTTGTGACACTGTGTCAATCACCTCTTGAGCGTCCTGCCGCAACGAGGTGACCATCCCGGCCGGAGACACGGTCATTGTCGTCGGCTCAACGGGATTCGGCGGCCGATCCGGAGTGTCGGTGCACGCCTCCTGCGTTCAGATCGGTCATCAGGCGTTGTCGAGGACCGCGGTGGGATCGGTTGATCTCGCCAGTCGCCGACGACAAACGGCAGAATCGGCCACACCCGAGCCTTGAGGTTCACCCCGAATGGTGGACAGGGGCTTACAGGTTTCAGGCGGCGGCGGTTCGCAGTGAACGTTCGAAAGCGTCGGGGCTT
>NZ_BAGB01000075.1 GCF_000308615.1 Nocardia jiangxiensis NBRC 101359 | reverse complement strand
AGCTGGTCAATTCCCGACGCGCACCCACATATTCCGCACACGCACCACCCGAGATCGAATCCATCGACGGGCAACCCACGACACCACCACCACGACAACAAGGTTCAGATTCCCGCGAACGCCTGGACTACGCGTCCTTCGACGACCTCTTCCGCGACGATCTCTCCGACGAAGGGGCCGTGCCGCAGCCTCGGGCGGGCGCCGCGCATCTCGATGACGCGAACGTCCACAACCCGTTCGCCGCCCGCGGACCACAGTCCGGCCGAGCACTTCCGAACCAGAACACGAACCCGGCAGCGGTCACGTCGCACGACGAGACCGACGGTCGCCAGGCCGATGATCCGCTCGAAACACGGCACGACACAACATCTCTCGCGCAATCGCCTGACAACGCGCACCGCACCGCACCGGAGAACCTCTCCGATCACGGTCACGGTCACACCGAAATGCGCAGCAGCGAAACCGATCCCACGATCACCCGTCCGGACGGCGACACCGTCCGGACGTCCGACGGCAGTACGTCATCGGTGTTCTTCACGGACGGCACACGCTCCCTCGCCACACCCGATATCAACATCTGTGCACAGCTCACCATCGACGAGCTGATCGCCCGCACCAACAGCACCGTCGTGCGCCCCCTCGCCCTTCCTGGCAGCCCGACCGGCATTCCCCGCTCCGCGCTGGAAGAGGCCGCGGGAAACACTCTGCGCCCCTTCACCACTCACGACGCTGTCACCAGCGCCCTGGCACAGCACGGTCCCGGCGCCACGGCGCTCGTCGTCGACACCTACACCACCCGTGACGGATACGGAATCGGCGCGCACACCTACCTGATCGTCAACAACGGGAACGGCTTCACCGTCGTCGATCGCGGACTCGGAGCCGAGCACTCCTTCCCGCCCCGGCCGCTCCGGGACGTCGCCGGAGTCGAAGCAGCCCTGTATACCGCTCAGGGCCGGCCGATTCCGCTGGCCCCCAGTGCCGATAGCGACGCGACGGACCGGACCGCGGGCAATTCGCTCGGCGAAGAACTACGGATCGGTTCCACCGCGCAACCGCATTCGGGCATTCCGACGACATCCGCCCCGGACGGAGAATCGCACGTCCCGGTTTCTCCGGCGGCGGAAACCGAGGCCGACCTGCCGGCCTTGCCGCAGGAGCTATCACCCGACGAGCAGACGGCGCTGAACGCGCATCAGGCCCAACCGATTGTCGACGACGTGCTGCGCACCATCGCCGACCGGACGGGCAGCAGCTGGTTCGACAAGGTCGAGGCGTGGTACACCGAGGTCGCGCAGAACTACGAACTCGTGCGCCTGCTGGTTCCCCGGCGCACCGTGCCACCCGATATCGATGGGTTGCGCGACCAGCTCACCCGGCTGACGAACGAGATCGCGAGCAAGCAGAGCGCCACCGATGCCGAGTTGCGCAAAGAACGGGCGCTGCAAGCGATTCTGTCCCGCGACGACGCCGAGGCGCACTGGAAACAGATGCAGGACCACCTCGCCCTCTATCGCACGTGGTCGGTGTTCCTGGCGAAGAGCTACGACGAGGTGTTCGACCCGGATGTGGTCCAACAGCACATTTCGCAGCTCGATCAGGCGACCCAGCGCGAACTTCCACTGCGCCGGACGATCCACGCTGTCGGCAATTTCGTGATCGGAAAGCACGGGGGCGCGGCCGAATTCGATGGACCGGGCCTCATCGACAGTGTGCGGCACGACCCCGGCTATCTGACCGTCTCGCTCGGTGCGGAACCTCCCCCGGTACGCGACGGTGACCTCGCCCACCGGATGGAATTGGTGATACCGCCGGGTACGCGTGGGATCCACCTCGGCCCCGATGCTGGCCATCCGGGCCGGAACCAGCTCCTGCTCGCCCGCGATACGCAATTCCGGATCACCGGCATCGACAACGACACCGGTGTCGTGCACGCCACGGTGGAGCCTGCCGCCACACCCCGGATCGAGCCTTTCGTCGTCCCGGACCGAACGGTTGCCGACGAGCCCGCAAGCCCGGTCGCACAGGTCCCGCCGGCCCCGGCGCACTGGGAACCGGTGCGCCACGACAGCGATCCGCTGATGGCGGCCGTCGCCCGGATCCTGGACCTGCCCAGCGTTTCCGCGGTTCGCGACAGGATCAACCAGCGTCTGTCGGAGATGGAACGCTCCGAGAGCGAGGCCCTGGCCGAATTCCGGGGCCGCTGGCAGGACGGACGGATGTCCGACGCGGAGTGGGCGCGCGAGCAGGGCAGGTCACAGGACATGCTCGACTGGCTGGTCGATGCCCGCCGGACGATGGCTACCGACCCCGCCGCGTATCGGAACTCGCGCGAGCCCGATACGGCGGACGCACCGCTGAAAGTCGCCGCCAGAGTCTTCAACATGAACGTGGTCAGTGCGCACCCGGACGGGCATACATCCGAAACCGTGCCCCTGCTGTACAGCCCGAATGTGTTCGTGCGCCGCACATCCGGCGGTCACTACGAGATCGGCGTGACCCCCGAGGGCAATCTGTTCACGGCGGTGAGTACCGAACGTGAGCGCGCCGAGCTCAGTGCGCGCACGGGCGCGACCCTGAATATCCCGCAGCCGTTGACCCGGGTGCTGGCATCCCCTGCGATTCCGCTGCTCGACGGTGCCGGCCTGCTCTACAAGTACATCGGCGAGACCCGGCCGATCGTCGCGAAGACCGCTGTCGACGCCGTTCCGGACGCCGAACCCCGGCAGGAGGCACCGGGCCGCGACTATCACACTCCGGTCAAGCACATGACTCCCGAGGAACTCGAGTCGCACCGATTGTTCGTGGGCGAGGACGGCCTGTTGCGTCGGGCGTCGGACGGTCTGCCGTTCGACACCACGTGGGCTCACAATGCGCAGGACGACAGTTACGGCCGGGCGATATTCGTCATGGACGAATTCGGCAACCTGTATGCCGGCGACCAGGATTTCGGTGTCCAGCACCATTCGTCGTTCCTGGGCGGGCGCATCGTCACCGCGGCCGGTGAACTCGATGTGCGCGACGGTCTGCTCCGCGCGATGAGCGATGCCAGCGGGCACTATCAGCCTCGCCCGGAGCTCAACGACTTCGCGCTGGATCTGCTTCGACGCCAGGGCCTGCGCTTGGACGCCAATTTCTCCCGCCGGGATTTCCAGGACCAGCCACGCGACCGGTCGGGCGAGTTGGAGCGCCAGCGTGCCGAGATCGCCCGGCTGCAGATTCTGCTCGACGCGACGAAGCAGGCACTTACCCAGCGGGAGAACACATTCGCCGCAGCGCACTCCGCACCGGAGCAGGGCGACTCCGTGACGCGCGGCACCCTGCAGGCCACCCGCGAGGATGTGGACTGGCAGCAGACCGAGCTGGATCGCTTGCGCCGCGTCACCGGGGCGGGTGCGGTCGACAAGTCCCTGCAGAGTCAGCTGTTCGCGCACCCCGCACCGCACGACCCCGGCGATCGCATCAAGCCGCCGGGGCAGTCGCGCGGACTCGGCGATACCGAATTCTCGGCGCCCGAGCGCGCGAGCTGGTGGCGTGAACACGGGGAGAGCTGGTGGAACGACCTGCATTTCGCGGATCTGTCACCGGAATTCCAGTCGCGGCTGCTCCGGGATTTCCCGGGCCTGCGCAACGGTGAGGGGATTCCCGCGCAGGTGCGGGATATGTTGAACCGCAGGTATATCCAGCTCGAGATCGCCAGGCTCGGCGAGCTCGTCGGCAGCAGTTGGTTCGGCTGGGGAGCGCAGCGTCAACTGCACGCCCTGAAGAACATTCTCGCCGATCTGCACGCCGCCGATCTCGAAACGGCCATCGCCGCACAACGTTCCGGTACGGCCGCGCCCACGGTGCATCTGCTGTCGTTCGACCAGAATGCCGACGGGCGATCGGGCGCTGCGACGATCGCGTTCGGCCACGTGGATACGGCCGATACGGTGCACTGGCACGCACCGGCGAACACCAGCGTCTTCTCGATGAACCACACGATCATCGATGTGGCACAGCAGCATTCGCAGTCCGATCCGGGGACGGACACCGCCACCGTGTTGCGGGTCGGCGACCAGGGCCGCACTGTGGTGCAGCCGAACCGGTCGCACACGTTCACCGAACAGCAGACCGGCGCCCCGAGTCCGCTCGCAACGACGCTCGCCGCATTCTCCGACGCTCGCCGCTCAGCTGGGAATGCGGTCGCTCTGCGGCAGATCCACCTCCACGTGCCGACGGCTGCGGTGAATTCCACCGTGCCGCACCTGGATTCGTCGATCCTCACGGTCCACGAATCCGGGCGTGCGCCGACCGCGATTGACGGATCGCAGGCCGTGGCAAGGGATCCGGTCTCGACCGCTGTCCCCGAACTCGCGCCTGTGAATGCCTGTGGACCGCTGACGCTGCGGCGGATCGCGGAACTCACCGGAGCGGAGATGGGCTCGATCGATCGCCGGATCGGGCTGGACGGTGTGAGTGCTACGGAGTTCGCGGATGCTGCTCGTACTTCGTTGCGGGACTTCGATTCCCACGATGCGGTCGGCGATCGGCTGCGTGCGCTCGGGGACGGTTCGGCCGCCGCTGTGGTCGACGTGTACGAGACGGCCGATCGGCACGGTATCGGTGCGCACGCGTATGTCCTGCACAATCGTGGTGGGACCGTCTACGTGTACGAACCGGCCACCGGGCACGAGCAACCCCTCACCGAGCATCGTCCGGAACATGTTCGCTCCGTCTCCGCTGCGGTCTACACCCCCGAGGGCCGACCGGACATTGCTCCCGGCCGCGATACCCCCGGCGGCCACACTCTCGGTGACCTCCGGATCGGTGCCCCGCGGGGACTGCGAACGTGGCGTAGCGCGCAAACTCCCGCGACCGCCGACGGCAGCCACCCCATGCCCGGTGCGTCACGGCCTGGAACCACAGCCCGGATCCGTGCCCGTTTGCGACGGCTGTTCGATCGTGTGCAGCTCTCCGACGAGCGGGAGGACTTCCCCGAGGACACCGGTGCGGGGCCCGGCTACCTCGTGGACGGAGACGCGGCCACCGCGAACCAGCTGCGCTGGCTGTTCGAAACCGAACCCGTAGCTACCGAGAACGCGCCGGAATCAGCTTTCGCCGCCGAGCGGGAGGACTTCCCGCAGGATGCCGGTCCGGGGCCCGGATACTTCGAGGGCGGAGAGTCCGCGGACCAGCTGCGCTGGTTGTTCGAAGCCGAACCCGAGATCACCGGGGATGCGGTTCCCGCTGCCGGGCGCACCAGGTACTCCTCGGCGGTGCCGCCGAATCTGGCTGTGCAGCAGGCGGACACGATCGGAGATACCGGGAACACGGTGCTGATCGGCCGCGGCGGGCGGGCAGTGGTGATCGGGCCCACGGACAGCGTGCTGTGGGACGGGCGGGACGTCAGGGGGAATGCGCAGATCCGGTTGAGTTCGGACCCGTCCGGGACGCTGTACCGCCTGCACACGGAACTGCTCGATCACCTCGACTGGACCACCGGGCCCAGTGGGGAATCGGAGGGCACGCCGCGGCGGGACGCGTACGGGCGGCCGGTCACTTCGTTGCTGTTCTACGACCGGGGTGTGTCGGAGCTGGGACCGGGCGAGCTGCTGCCGACCGAGTCCGCGGCGGCCGGTGGTGTGCGGATCGAGAATCTGAGTACGAAAGTCGTGCTCCCGGCCGATGCCGTGCATGCCCTGGGGCTGGGCGGGCCGGCGGCCGCCACGGCGATGGTGATGCACACGGGTCCGCTGTTCTCGACGGTGGATTCGCGGCCGACGCCGCGGCCGTCGGATGCGCGGGCGGGAACGTGGGCGGACCACAAGGTGCTGCTGAACAACCTCGGCAGGATCGCGTCGCGCGATCCGCAGGCACTGGTGGACATGTTCCACGAATACCCCGACGGGACGGTCGGGGTGCGGTTCTTCATCGATGGCAGACCGCACTGGGTGCGGGTGGATCGACGCCTGCTGCACGACTCGTCGGGCTCGCCGATGCATGCGGCGCACACCGACGGCGAACCGCTGTGGGCGGCGTTGGCGCAGAAGGCATATGCGCTGTTGCGCCCCGATATCCTCGCCGACACGACGATTTCGGTGCGGTCGTTCGGCGAGCCGGTTCATCCGCCGCCGATCCAGCGGATGCCGGGCTCGGCGATCACCACACCGACGGACCGGTTGACCATCGTGGACCACGACGGCGGGCTGCTGAGCCTGCGGCCGGGCGATGAGCTGCACGGCATCGAGGACCCCGGGAACCCGGATCTGCTCACGGTGTGGGTCGGTGACGATCCGGACTCCCCGAGCCATTCGGTGCACCGTGATCTGCTGGGTGAGCTGACCGTGTTCGGAGCGGGCGGCGACGGCGCCTACCACTGGCAGACCCCGACCGCCTGGTCGTCGCAGGGCGCCGCACTCAGATTCGTGGGGCTGCGGCGGATGTCGACGGACAGCCCGACGCATCTGCCCGGCGGAACGGCGATACCTCTGGACGTCGGGATCGGCGGCGAACTGCTGCTGGACGGGAATACCCGGGTCTCGGAGCAGGCGTTGGCGCAACTCGGCCGCACGATACAGCGGGCGACCGCGGGCGTATTCGGCCACGCGGGGCCCGTGCCGGGGGATGCGGCCCAGGGCCGGGTCGGGGACTGCTATCTGATCGCGCCGCTGAAGGATATGGCGGCGAACGATCCCCAGACGATCCGGGACATGATCACCGAATATCCGGACGACACCGTCGCCGTGCGGTTCTTCACCGCTCAGGGCGCTCCGCGGTGGGTGCGGGTCAACCGAGATCTGTACACCGATGCGCAGGGTCGGATGATCTACGCGGCCCACGACGCGAGCCGCGCGCTGTGGCCGGCCCTGATCGAGAAGGCGTACGCCGTGCGACAGGGCGGCAACTTCCAAGCGATCAAGGGCGGCTACCCCGCGCGCGCGATGATGGAGTTGCTGCCGCCGTACCAGATCGACGACACCGGAGCCGTACATCAGCCGGTACGCAGTATCGACCTGGCCACCTTCCTGCATCCGATGCGGTTCGGGGTCGATTCGCTGCACGAGCTGCTCGTCGAGCAGATCGGCGTCGATGCCGATCCGGATTCGGTGTTCGCGTTCGCGCAACGGCTCGGTCAGCTGGAGCCGATCTGGACTGTCAACCGCGAGGATTCGGTCGATCGCTTCCGGAATTTCCTGAACTACCACCTGGATCCGGCGGAGCGGGCGCAGTGGCAGAGCGAGATCGCTGCCGTACTCGATTATCTCGGCCGGATCGGCGATCCCGGGACGCCGGTGACCAGTTCCGTTGCCCGGCAACACTTCGCCGAGCTGGTGCGGTTCATCCGCGGTCGCGGTGACAAGATTCTGCTGTCCACCGAACAGTTCGGCCAGGATTCGGAGAACACCACCAGATATCCGGGTCTGGTCGGCTCCCACGCCTATTCGGTGGTGGATGTGCGTTCCGGCGACGACGGCGGTATCGCGGTCGTGCTGGAGAATCCGTGGGATCGCAACCCGAATGTGCCGCGGACCATCGACGGACTCACCTACGGCCCGGGTGGCACCCTCACCGTCGATGCCACGCATCTGAGCAAATTCGCGCTGCTGTCGATCCGCGGTACCGGTACCCGCTTCGCCTTCGGCGACAGGACCGCCTCGTCCTCGAACGACTGGCCCAAACCGGAGATGGATCCACCCGACTCGGACCACACGACCGGATCCCCTTTCTCCACAGTCGATCCCGGCGGCACCCGCATCGGTGCACCGGACCACCGACCCGGCACATCGCTACACCCGACCGATCGAACGCGACGCGACATACCCGCCGCCGACGGCAGCGCAACCCATACGCGCGCCGAAGCCACCCGCCCGAGTTTCGACACCGGCGGATCGAGCGTGCCGCGGCCGCGGACCCGATCGAACGACGGTTTCGTCGACTTCGGCGCCGACCTGTTGGACAAGCTCGCCTTCGAACTCGACGGTGCACCCGAGAACCCACGGACCGCCTTCTCGGACAAGGGATTCCAACCGCCGACACTTCGTGAGAGCGAGCTGCTGCACAACCTGTCCTCGCGGCAGCGGCGCGAACTGCTGCCCGAGCCCGGGGTGGCCTTCGAGTTCCCTGCGCCCAAGGGGGAGAACACCCTCGTCGTCTTCGACCACCGCGGCGAGATGCACCGGCTGCCGCCCACCGGCCGGGAAGAGGCGAAGATCGTCGAACGGCACGGGCACGAGTACTACGAGATCCACGCGGCGGACGGGGAATACCGATATATCCCCGTCCTGGACGACGACCGTGGCATGCACTTCGACCGATCGCGGCGCAGCCGCAGTCGCGGAACTCTGACCTGGGATGTAGGCGACGGCGAAGTCCTGTTCGTCGGAACCGACGACCGGGACCGGCCGGCCGTCCTGCGTGTGGCGTTCGAGCGGTCCCTGGTGATGACGCCCCGGCACCGGGAGGACAAGGCGTGGTGGGTGAAATTCCCGGGCAGGTCCGAGAAGGTCAGGGTCAGGGCGCGCACCGCGATCCTGGACGAGTTGCCGACGCTCGCCGACCGACGCGACGATCCGCTGTTCGGGCCGCAGGGCCCCAGGCCGGAGGACACCGCACAGGGGTACATCGGTGACTGCACGCTGATCTCGCATCTCAAGGCGATGGCGGTGAGCGATCCCGCGGCGATCCGGGACATCGTGCACGACCACGGGGACGGCACGGTCAGCGTCCGGTTCGTCGTGCGCGGCAAGCCGGAGTGGGTCCGGGTGACCAAGCAGATCTACCTCAGCGCCGGCACCGACACCGGACACTTCGTTCAGCACAAGCCCGGACAACCGTTGTGGGCCAGTATGATCGAGAAGGCGTACGCCGTTCGGTTCAACCGGGGCGACGGCTTCCACGATTTCGGCGCCGGCCACGACCTCACCGTGCTGGCCGAACATCTGAGCAGGGGTTTCTTCCAGGCCGCGAACAGTGCTGTGCGCCAACCTGTTCGCGCCGTGGACGACGTGGATTACCTGCACCCGTTGCGATTCGACATCGATACGCTGCACGAGCTCGTGGAGGCCAATCTCGCCGAGGATCACGACGGTCCGGTCGACATCGAGTTCTCCCGCCAGGTGGCCGACACCTTCGGCAAGTGGCGGCGCGATCGTCGTGCCCTGTACTCCGAGCTGAACCGGGACCTGCGGCGGATCGATCGGCGCGACCGGGACGCCAGGGACGCCGTGCGCAAGGACTTCCGGGAAAACAAGGATTCGCGCACTCCGGCCGGATTCCGCGCCTATCTGGACCGGGCCCTGGCCGATCACCTGGACGAGCACCACCCGGGACAGCCGCATCGGTGGGATGCGGAAAAGGAGGCTCTGACACAGTATTTCACCCATGTGTACACCGGGCAGCCCAGAGATCGGGTGCTGCCGGGCTCCGCCGCTCCCGCCGCCAGGGCGGTCGCGCATCAGATCGAATTCGCACTGCGCCGCGGTACCGCGGTGACGCTGGGTGTCACCAGGTACGAGGACCTGCCCGAGGATTTCGAGGGCGAGGCGGTGCCGGGCCTGATCGGCGAGCACAACTACACCGTCCTGGGAGTCGAGCGCAATGCCGCCGGCGACCTGATCCGGATCCTGGTGGACAACCCGCTGGACGACAACAACGACTACCTGGCCCCGGTGCAGGGCCTGGAATATCGCCTCGACCCGGAACCGGAGACCCCGATCCCGCCGGGCGGCACCCGGCACCGCGAGGCCGCCGACGGTACCCAGTACGGCACGCTCGAGGACGGCACCCGATATCGCCGCGATCCCCATCCGGATCCGGACGACCTCGAACAGGTCGCCTACACCGAGTACCGCATCGCCCCGGACGGCATCCGGATGTTCCGGAGCCTGGACGGGACGATGTACCGAGAGGAGCCGGACGGCACGCTGCGTTGGCGCACACCCTTCGGGACCGAGTACTGGACCGATCCCGAGCGGGTCAAGAAGGTGAAGCGTCCCGGGGACGAGGACTGGTCGGACGATCCGAACCGCAAGGATCCGCGGAACATGGCGACGCCCACCCGAGGCGGCATCATCGCGGTCCACCTCGCGCAGCTGGCGAAGTTCTCGGTCCTCGGGATGAGCGGCGCCGGGGCCGTCGGCGTGTACGGCGACCATCGGCCGGACCGGCCCGCCGAGACGCGGCGGATGCCGCGCGGCTCCGGGAGCCGCACCGTCCCGGCCGCGCCGCGACTCTCGGAGCCGACGCACTGGGAACCGGTGCGCGACACCGCGGATCCGCTGTTCGCGGCCATCGCCAGGGTGATGAATCTGCCGGACGCCGCGGCCGTGCGCGCCAAGATCGACCAGAGCCTGGACGAGTTCGAACGCGTCAATCCGCAGGGCCGCCCCGCCGTCGTCAACTGGCTGGCCCGCTCCCGCGCGATCATGGCGGCCGACCCCGGCGCACATGCGACCGCGACCGATCCGGAGTCGGTGGATGCGCCTTTGGTGCTCGCCGCGTACGCCCTCGGGATGAACGTGGTCGGTCTGCATCCGGACGGGCGGCGGTTCCGGACGGGCATTTTCGAGGGGCAGCCGGATGTGTTCCTGCGCCGCACCTCCGACGGGCGGTACGAGATCGGTACCACGGCGGCGGGCAATCTGTTCGTGGGACCGGTCGAATCGGCCGCGCCGCCCGCTCGCGGTACTCGTCCCGGCCCGGCGATACCGGAGGATCGCATCCCGCCACCGCTGACCCGGGTGCTGGCATCGCCGCAGACGCCGCTGCTCGACGGTGCGGCGCTGGACAAGCGGTACGCGGGTGAAATCCGGCCGATCGCGACGAAATCCAGCTTCGAGGCGATCCCGGACGCGAGAACGCTCCCCGAGCTCCCCGAACTCGCCTTCCACACGCCGGTCAAGCACATGACCCCCGAGGAACTCGAAGGGTACCGGGTATTCGTCGGGCCGAACGGGTTGCTGTTCCGCGTCAGCGACGGCATGCCGCTGGACACCACGATCGAAAGCCCCAGGGGCCGAGCGATATTCGTGATGGACGAATTCGGCAACCTGTACGCCGGAAATCTGAAACCCGGTGTGCTGCACCATTCGTCGTTCCTGGGCGGGCGCAGCGTCACCGCGGCCGGTGAGATGGCCGTGCGGGCCGGTCGGCTGATCGCGATGGGCGACCGCAGCGGGCACTATCTGCCCCGCGCGGAGATCAACGACTACGCCCTGGACGTGCTGCGACATCAGGGCCTGCACGTCGGCTACGACTTCCAGCGGCTCGATCACGAGAACCAGCTCCGTGAACGGTTCGGCGAATTGGACCGGCAACGCGAGGAGATCGTGCGGCGGCAGATTCAGCTCGATGCGGCCGCGGCGGCGCTCACCGGCAAGGAGACCGCCCTGGCCGCATCGGACGGTGCGGATGAGCCCACGGTGCGTGCGGGCGTACAGGCCGCGCGTGCGGCGCTGAACCAGCGGCAGGCCGAAATCGACCGCTGGCGAGCCGGACTCGACGGGGGCGTGGTGCAGCCGGATCTGCGTAGTCAACTCTTCGCGCATCCCTCGCCCACGGCGCCGGAGGATCGGATCAGGCCCCCGCAGGCCCCGCCGGAACTGGATGCCGCCGAGCGGTCGTCGCGCAATCTGGCGAGCTGGTGGAGCGAGCACGGCCGTAGCTGGTGGGACGGACTGCACTTCGAGCATCTCGCACCGGCCTACCAATCCGGTCTGCTCACCGATTTCCCCGGTCTGCGCAATGGTGAGGGCATTCCCGCCGCGGTGCGCAATACTTTGAACCGCAGGCATCTTCAGCTCGAGATAGCGCGGCTGGGGAGCGGCTCCGACCGCACGCCGGACATCCAGCGTCGGTTGCACAACCTGAAGACCGCCCTCGCCGATGTGTACACCGCGGAGCTCGAGGCGGCGCTCACCGCATCCCGGACCGGCGCGGCCCCGGTGCACCTGCTGTCCTTCGATCAGGATCCGCAGGGGTGGCGTGCGGCCGCGACCATCGCATTCGGTGACGTCGACAGCGCGGCTTCGGTGCACTGGCACGTCCCCGCCGACGCCTCGGTCGGCGCGATGACGCACGCCGTGACCGAGGCGGCGCTGGCGCACACGGAACACGTTGGTGCGCAATCGAACAGCGCGACGATCCTGACCGTCGACCCGGCCGCCGGGCAGAGCCCGCGGACCTGGTCGTGGTCGCCGACGGCGTTGTTCTCCGGTCGCGGCCCGAACCGGTTGGCCGCGACGATCACCGCGTTCGGCGATGCCCGTCGCTCGGGTCCGAATGCCGCCGCGCCGTTCATGATCGAGCTGCACGCGCCCGACTCGCTCGCGAAAGCCACCGCGCCCCACATCGATTCCGGTCCTGTCGCGGTGGAGGGCTCCGGATCGAATCGGACTGCCACAGCGATACCGCAGGATGGGTCGGGGCTGGCCCCCACCGCCCGCGCTCCCGGACCACCGGCGGGCCTGCTGCCCTTGCGCGGTGCGGCGACGCTCGCGCTCAGCCGCCCCGACGGAACCGTCGCCCAGGTATCGGACGCCTCCGAGAATCGGTCGACCGCAACCACATCCGACACCCGACCGGTCGAGGGGAACAACCCGGCCCGCACCGCGACACCGGCATTCGAGCCCGAGGACGGCGAGACCTACTTCGGTGCGGCCCTGCTGGGAGAGATCGAACGTGTTGTCCCCGAACAGGTCACGACTCCCGTCGATCAGCAACACGACGACGGCCCCGCACCCGTGCGCCCGGACACCCGGTTCGACAACCTGGACGATCTCACCCCCGAGCAGCGCGAGGAACTGCTGCCGGTCCTTCCCGTGCCCGTCACGCTCGAGCGCCCGTCGGCCCCCGTCGACGACGACGTGTTCACCTTCACCGACCGCGACGAGGACGTCATCACGCTGGTCGACGGCGACGGCCGCGTACACCGGCTGCCCACCGACGACATGGTGCAGGCGCGAAAGATTCAGCAGGAGGACGGATCCTGGGCCTACCGGATCGCGCGGCCGAACGGACGGCACCGGGTGATCCCGGCCGCCCTGGTCGAGGACTTCAGCTTCGAACCGGACCGGCCCGGCGGCGATTCGGGCCGGTTGAGCTGGGACATCGATATGTCCGAGACCGGGGGAGAGGTTCGATTCCTCGGCGTCGATGCGCACGGGCAGCCGACCGTGCTCCGGGCGCCGTACGACGAGCCGATCGCGGCGCGGCCCGGGACGGGTGCGCGGCGGTGGATCGAACTGCCCGGTGAATCCGGGTCGGTCGCGGTGACCGCTCCGCGCAGTGTGCTGCCGAAGCTGCCGGATCTGGTCGATCGACGTGGCGATCCGGTCTTCGCGGTGGGCGGTCCGCGCGCGCAGGACGTTCGTCAGGGCGCGCTCGGTGACTGCGCGCTGCTGGCCGTGCTCAAACATCGAGCGGAGCACAACCCGCGATCGATCACCGATATGGTGCACGACCACGGCAACGGCGTGGTCAGCATCCGGTTCCTGGTGGACGGCGCGCACGAATGGGTTCCGGTCACCTCGGAGATCTACGAGACCGACGGCAGGGGACATTTCGTCGGCCACGAGCCCGGAGAACCGTTGTGGGTCAGCCTGATCGAGAAGGCATTCGCGAGGCGGTTCGGCAACGGCAACGGCTACCACGCCCTCGATACGATCGCCGGACGTCCGGCCGAGGTGGACGCGCGCCTGGGCGCCGGATCGTACCAGGCGCCCGGCAGCAACCTGCGACAACCGGTCCGCAGCGTCGATGATTCGGCCTACCTGCACCCGCTCGGGTTCGACGCCGATACGCTGCACGATCTGGTGCAGCGGCGCATGCGCGCCGGTGTGCCGCCCGGGACGCCGCGAAAGTTGTTGCCCAAGGCGGATATCGAGTTCGCCCGGGAACTCGCCGAGACCTACGACCAGTGGCGGCGGGAACGTTCCGAGCTGCGCAGCACCACCTGGCACAACCTCGAGACCACGCACGGGCAGGACAAGGTCGCCAGGGACCTCGCGTGGCAGGAGTTCACGCGCACCGGCGATCCCGGTACGCCCGAGGGATTCCGCGCCGATCTCGACCGGCGTTTTCCGGGTAGATGGGAAGCCGAAAAGGCCGCCCTGGCAGCGTATTTCAGTGAACTGCGCACCGGCGGGCCCGCGCATCGCCGGTTGTCGAACGATTTCGCGGTCGCCAAGCAGGCCATCGGGCGGCGGATCGAGTGGGCGCTGCAACGCGGCACCACGGTGACACTCACCACGCACACTTTCGGTCCGGGGACCGAAAATCGCACCGCGGTACCGGGTTTGGCGGGCAACCACGTCTACGCCGTGCACGCGGTCGAATACGACGAGTCCGGCGAGCCGGCGCGCGTGCTGGTGGAGAATCCGTGGGATCACCAGCCGTGGGACGCCAACCGGGTCTATCGGACCCCGGTCGCCGGGATCGAGTACCGGCTCGACCCGCGCGGCACGCAGTACACCCCCGACGCCGCGGGCAACCGGTATCGCCGGGTGCCCGTGCTGGACGAGTCGGGACGGCCCGACGGCACCTACACCGAGTACGGCCTGCGCCCGGACGGCGGCCAGTACCGGCGCGATCCGGACGGGACCGTCTACGCCATCGCACCCACCGGGGTTCGCTTCGCGCAGACCCGGGATCGCGTACAGCACATGGCATTCCCCGACGGCAGCCGGATCCGCCGCGCCCCCGACCGCACCGAATTCCTGACCGACAAGAACGGCGGCAGATGGATCAAACGGCCGGGCGCCCCGCAATGGTCCCCGGATTCGCTCCGCACCGACCCGCCGGATATGACCATCCCGCGCCGGGGCGGCGTCGTCGCGGTCGATCTGGCGCACCTGCCGAAGTTCAAGGCCATCGGCATGAGCGGCGCGGGTGCGCACGGCTTCTACGGCCCGGCCGATATCGCCGCTGCCGCACAGGCAGACGAGAGCGACGCGGCGGGCACTCTCCCACCGGGTGATCGCACCGGGCGGGGTCGGCGCGATGCGGCGTTGCCGGTCTTCGGCGGGCGCTACAGCCAGAACCGCTCGGGTAGAGGCCGTTCCGGTCGAGCCACCTCGGGGAGATCCGACGGCAGTAGCTCGCATGCGACCGAATCGAGCGCTCGCACCGGCCCATCCCACCGGCTCGACGGAACACGCATCGGCCCGGGCCGCGGGCTCACTGGTGACAGCTCATCGCACGTGGCCGCCCCGGCAGCCTCGCGCGCCCTCGGTGACCTTCCCGGCCCTTCGTCCGTGGGGCACAACAACCTGTGCGGTCCGCTCACCATCGCCGAGCTGCGCCGCCGCACCGACAGCCCGATCGCTCGGCTCATCACGGTTCCCCTGGGGCTCGACGGCATCACCCGGGCGCAGATCGAACATGCGGCCGGGGCCTGGCTGCAGCCGTTCGGTGATCACGCGGCCATCGCGAATCAGCTGCTGACGCTCGGCCACGGCCACCTCGCACTGGTCGTGGACGACTACCACACCACGGACGCCGCCGGGATCGGGGCGCACGCCTACCTGCTGGTCAACGAGAACGGCGCGATCAAGGTCATCGATCCCGGATTCGATGTGGCGCACGCGTTTCCGCCGATACCCCGCCGCGATCTCGTGGCCACCAGCGCCGTGCTGTACACACCCGACGGCCATCCGGCCCATGCGGTCCCGAACCCCGACGATCCGGCGACCGACCCCGCGCACTCGCTCGGACATGTCGATTCTGACGGCATCCGCCGCTTCCACACCGACGAGGCGGGTGCGGCATTCGCCCGCGAGCGGTTGCGCATCTGGGATCGACTGCCCGAGTCCCAGCGCGCGGCGCTGCGGGCCTACGAGGAATCGTTCCTGGTCAACAGTGTGCTGCGGAATTTCGGATCGGATGCCGAAATCGACGCCTGGGTCGATCGGCTGCGGGAGAGCAGCGAGATCTGGCAGGCGCTGTCCGGGCCTTACGGCATCGTGCCGGACGTGTCGAGGTTGTTCGCTCGGCGCGCGGAGTTGTTCGAACAGGGGCCCCGGTCGACCGACGACATCGCGGCGCTGCGCGCGCTGAACACCGTCCTGGAAGATCCGCGACCGCAGGCTCGATTGGAGCAGATCGACAGGGACGCAGAGCTTTTCCGGGAAGTCTCGCAGAACCACCTGGAGTATTTCGGCCGGGCCTTCGGGGCCCACACGCTCCGCCACCAGATCGCCGAACTCGACGAGGCGACCGCGCACCTGCTTCCGTTGACCGAGCCGGTACGCCTCGTGCGCCTCCTCGACGATATCGACTTCCTCGCCACCGACGAGCACGGCAGCATCATCAACGTCCCGCAGCACGAACTCGGCTTCATGTCCACGTCGGTGCGCGCCGGTGACCCCCTGGCCACGTACCGGATGGACCTGATCGTGCCGCCGGGCGCGCGCGGCGCCTACATCGGCGACGACGGCGTCTATCCGGGGCAGCAGGAACTCGTTCTGCCGCGCGGCACGAACTACCGGATCGTCGGTGTGGAGCGCGATCCCGACGGAGTCACCGTCCTGCACGCGCGGGTGGAGCCGCCCACGGCCGTCGCCGGTGCCGGACCGCGCATCGGCATGGACGGCCGGTCCGCCGCCCTGCCGGCTGCCGATGCCATGGATATCGACGGCCCGGTCGACACGGGTGCGCATGGTCTGTACGGTCCGGAACACCTCGCCGCGCAACAGCCCGAGGCGCTGAGGGACTCCTCGCACACCGGGTTCACCCGGCCGCCGGAGACTGCCGCCGAGGAATCCTCCGTGCCTCGGGATCTGCCCGCCTCGGCCGATACCCCCGGTCCGAGATGGGAGTTGTTGCCGGACAACCAGGATCACCTGTTCGAGGCACTGTCCCGAATGCAAGGGCAGTCCTCCGCGCGGGAGCTGCGCGCGGCGTTCGCGGACCGGATCGAGCAGAGCTTCGACAGCTATGTCGGGAAGTTTCTGAGTCCTCGCTCGATGGAGATCAACCGGTCCGAGATGGCTCGCCAACGTGCCGTGGACGCTCGGATCGCGCAGGGGGAGGGTACACCCGCACAGCGCGAGGCCGAGGCGGCCCGGCGGCAGCAGTTCGTGCAGCGGTTCGAACGCTATCTGCACGACGAACTGCGCCACCTCATCGCTGATCTGCGTGCGCCGGAGTTCTCCGGTGATCACATGATGAACCTGATGTTGCCGTTCGTCGCGGAGGACCTGCGACTCAACCTGATCGTGATTCCACCGGACGAGCCTCGAAAACTGGTCCGGTACAGCGATTCCGGTGAATTCGCCATGCTGTACGGGTCGATCGAGAATCCGGCGGGTATGCGGGTGGCGATGGCGTCGGATGGTGGCGCGTTCACGCTCGACGCGGATCGGCTGAACGATCCGGCGGCGTTCGCCCCCGGCCCGGAGTTCGCGCCACGGCCGAGTGTCCCGGCCGGGATCGAGGACGGCGCAGGGCATCTCGATGCGAACGGCATCCGGGTATTCGACACCGACGAGGAGGGTCTGCGCTTCGGCAGCGCGGTCCTGGATCGCTGGCACGAGCTCGATCCTGCCCAGCGGCACGCGATCTGGGCCTACTTCGAGCACTCGGAGATCAATTCCTTCCTCCGGTCGGGGCTCGACCGTGTCGCCGCGACTCTGGATCGAGCCGAGCGACACAGCGGTACGGTAGAACTGCTGACCGAACTGACCGGGCCGGGCAATCTCTCGGTGGGCACACTGGCG
Organism: Nocardia jiangxiensis NBRC 101359; assembly: GCF_000308615.1. GTDB lineage: Bacteria > Actinomycetota > Actinomycetes > Mycobacteriales > Mycobacteriaceae > Nocardia > Nocardia jiangxiensis. Next base: position 50,533 of record NZ_BAGB01000075.1, on the reverse strand, counting down.
TCGATTCATCGCCGCGGCGCGGCGGCGTTGCGGGAAGTGGTCCCGGATCCGACGGCCGCGGCGGCGATCCTGGAGTTGGTGGGCGGAATCCTCGAGCATCCGGCACCTGATCGGCTGCTGGACCGAATGCTTTCCGACCACACCGAAGTCGGCTGGGCCGATTCCTTCTACCAGCGCTACCTCGGCCTGCCGCGAACCCCCGAGACCCTCGCCCACTACGCCGACCTGCTCGATCAGGCCACCCGGCGGCCGCTGCCGCTCACCGAACCGCTGCGGGTCGTGCGCGGTCTGCACGACGTCGAGTTCATGCTCGACCGGGACGGAATTCGCCTGGGTGACCGGGAATTCCACCTGCTCGTGGGCGCCGCGCAACGCGAGCCCGGATACCTGTCCACCTCGGTCGGCCGCAACCTGGTCGCCATGCCGGACGGGCGGCCGTGGGAGTACGAACTCCGCCTCACCTTGCCGGTGGGAACCCACGGCCGGTGGATCGGCGAACACGGCGGTATGCCCGGAGTCGCCGAACTCATGCTCCCTCGGGACACCAGCTACGTCATCAACTCCGCCATCGCGGACCCGGACACCGGCCGCGTCGTCCTCGAAGCCACGGTCCTCCCCCCGCACCCGGTCGACCCGACCGCCGCAGAGTCGGGCCCGGCGACCGAGAACCAACCGACCGAACAGAGTCCGGAGCCCCGGATCGGCGCCACGCCGGGACCTGCTGCCACTCAACCGGCTTCGGCCACCTCGCACGATCCCGTTGCCGTGCGCGAATTCGAGCCCGCTACATCCGCACCCCTGCGCATGCCGCCGCGCTGGGAGCCGGTGCCCGACGGCGAGGACGCGGTGTTCACCACCATGGCGCGGATCGTGGGGCTGCCGTCGGCGCGGTTCGTCCGGATGGATGTGAGCCTGCATCTGGACAGTTCCGAGCTGCGCGAGACTCGTCGCCGCCAGGAGATCGACCAGGAGCGGAATCAGGGCGGGATCGGCGCCGACGAGTGGCAGCGCGAGCAGCAGCGACGGCAGGATTTCGACGACTGGATGACGCGTTCGCGCCGGCTGCTGGCGGCGAAACCATCCGCGTTCGGCAAGACGACCGATGCCGACGTCGCGGATGCGCCGCTGCGACTGGCCGCGGAAGCCTTGCACAAGAACGTGATGAGTGTGCGCCCGGACGGGCAGGTGATCCCGATGCTCGGGACGCCGCAGGCGCAGGCGGTCTTCGTGCGGCGCACGGCCGAGGGTGCCTACGAGATCGGCGTGACCGAGGTCGGCGGGTTGTTCACCACTGCGTCGGATCCGAGCCGGTCCGAACTCGTCGCCTCCTCGGCCCGGGTGGTGCCGCGCGATCGGATCCCCGCGCCGCTGGATCGCGTCCTGGCCTCGCCGCAGACCCCGCTGCTCGGCGGCGCGACGCTGGAGAAGCAGCATCTCGGCGAGACCCGGCCGATGACCGTGCACGCCACGCTGGATCCCGTCGCGAACGCCCGGCAGTTGGAACGGCTGCCCGAGAGCTCACTCGACACCGCGGTCCGGTACCTGGACGCCGAGGAACTCGAACAGTACCGCCTGTTCATCGGGCCGGGCGGGCGTTTGTTCCGCGCCTCGGACGGCCGCGCCTTCGACACCACCCGGATCACCTACGAGCACGGCCCGGCTCCCGGCCGAGCGATCTTCGTAGCGGACGAATTCGGCAACCTGTATGCCGCGCCTGCGGAAGCCGGTGTGCTGCATCATTCCTCGTTCCTCGGCGGGCGCACCGTCACCGCCGCCGGTGAGATAGGGGCGCGCGATGGCACACTGACGTTGCTCAGCGATCGCAGCGGGCATTATCTGCCGCGCCCGGAGATCAACGACTTCTACCTGGATTGGCTGCGGCGGCAGGGGCTTTCCCTCGACGCAGGCTTCGAGCGGCTCGGACACGACAACCGGCCGCGGGATCGCTTCGACGAACCTCAACGCCAGCGCGCTCACCTGGACCGTCAGCAGATCCTGCTCGATGCGACGAAGCACGCGGTTTCCCGGTGGGAGGACACTCTCGCGAAACCCGGTGCGGTGCAGGGCGATACGGTGCGCCAGGCGGTGCAGGCCATCCGCGCGACGGTGACCGAACAGCAGACCGACCTCGACGCGTGGCGTGCGGAGCTGGCCGGTGGAACCATCCGAACGTCCTGGCAGGACAGTACATTCGCGCACCCCGAGAGCGCCGGATCGCATGATCGCATCGTTCCGCCACAGCTGCCCGGCAGTCGAGACGGTATCGAGCCGAACGTGCGGGACCGGGCGCGCTGGTGGCGCGAGCACGGCCGAACCTGGTGGGACAACCTGCATTTCGGGGATCTCGCGCCGGAATACCAACTCGGCCTGCTCACCGATCACCCGGAGCTGCGCGACGCCGACGGCATTCCCGCAGCCGTTCGGGACACGCTGAACCGCAAGTATGTCCAGCTCGAGATCGCCCGCCTGACCGCACTCGCCGATGCCCGGTCGCTGTCCTGGGCCGAGCGCCGTCGACTGCGGAACCTACGCAACACCCTGGCTGATCTGCACGCCGTGGATCTCGAGGCCGCGTTCACCGCCCGCGAGGCGGGTGTGCAGCCGCCCGAGGTGCACCTGCTGTCGTTCGAACAGGACATATCGGGGCATCAGCGCACCGCGACCATCGGTATCGGCCCGGTGCACGCCGCGGCCACCGTGCACTGGGACGCTCGGACACAGAATTCGACCGAACCGCTGAATCACGCGATATCCCTTGTCGTACAACCGGATGCGTCGCGCACTCGTGCCGGACAGCCCGGCCATGCGATGCTGGTCCGAATCGGCGACGACGAGAGTCGGGCCACTCACCTGCCCGCACGCCTGCTGCCCGGTGTGTTCTCCGCCCCGGTGCAGGAGGGACCGGGGCGTCTCGCCGCCGAGGTCTCCGCGTTCGTCGACGCGCGCCGGTCCGGCATCGGCGAGGGCGGGTTGCGGCGGGTGAACCTGTACGCCCCGGCATCGATGGCCGAACATGCTGCACCGCATCTGGATTCGTCCGTGGTCACCATGTACGCGCAGCCCGTCGCCCGGGGCGCGGCAGCGCTGGATGGATCGCACACGGGGGTGTCGGGGCATGCGGCCGGTTCGCCGTCGGTGGTGAATCCGCCGCGGGCTGAACCGACCCGCGCGGTCGCTCGCCCGGATGCGGCTGCCGGGGAATTCTCGCGGCCGGGCCGCGGGGCGCGGAACCTCCTGGCGGCAGCCGGGAGGGCCGGGGCCGTACAAGGGGATGGAAGCGCCGCGCACGCGCCCGTGCAGCATGATGCGCAGGCGTCGAATTCGCGGATCGGCGGCACCGGCGTGACCGCACCGCCGCACACCGGTCCGGGTGCGTCGCGGAACAACTGCGCTCCCCTGGCCGTTGCGGAACTGAAGCGTCGCACCGGAAGTCCTGTTGTCACGTTGTTCGACGGCCCGGTCGGACTCGGCGGTGTCACTCGAGCCGAGCTCGAAAGCCACGCCGGTGCACCCCTGCGATCGTTCGCGGACCATGCTGCCGTGGCCCGGGAACTCGATCGCCTCGGCTCCGGCGCCACCGCTCTGGTCGTGGACACCTACACCACCACCGATGAACACGGTGTCGGTGCGCACGCGTATCTGCTGGTCGACGATGAGGGGGTCGTCTCCGTCGTCGATCCGGGAATCGGTGTGCGACACCAGTTCCCGCCGCTGCCACAACGAGATCTGGCGAGCGTGCGTGCGGTCCTCTACGGCGCGGACGGGATGCCGGTCGGTCCCACGCGGCATGCGGGTGACGCGGATGAGACCGACGACGGGCCGGGTATCGGGCAGGACCGGCAGCCTCTCGCTGAGTCCACGTCGGCAGCCGAATCCACCCGTGCGGCGTCGTTCGAGCCGGGGGAGGGCGAGAGTTATTTCGGGCACGACCTGCTGGACATTCTCGGCACGGAGTTCGGCGGCACCCAGGCTCGGTCGCATGTCGACCGCACCGAATCGACTCCGCCGCCCCTGCTCGCCGCCGATCGACTCCTCGATGCCGAAGGCCACGAACAGCTTTCGCCGCAGCGGAAGCGGGAGCTGCTGCCGATGCCGGGCGTCCCGATAACCCTGCGTCGGCTTCGGGCCGATCGTGACGGCGAGGCGATCACGTTCGTCGACCGGGACGGGCAGACCCGGACGCTTCCGGCCGACTCGGACGGACGGGTGCCCGCCAGACCGGTCGAACTCGCCGGGCGGCAGTACTACGAGATTCACCTCACGGGTGAACCGGCCATGGTGGTCCCCAGCGAATTCATCGACTCGGAGACCTTCACCTACCGGTCGCCGCGGGGTTCCCGGACGCTGGGCAGGTTGCGGTGGAACGTGCCGGGCGGCGAGGTTCGCTTCCTGGGGTCCGATGAGCACGGCCAGGTCACCAGGCTCGGTGTGCGGCACGACAGTCCGGTCGTGGTCACTCGTTCGGGCGAGTCCTCGTGGTCGGTGAAACGTCCGGGAGATTCGGCGCCGGTCGAGGTCACCGCGCCCGCCGGGCTGTTTGCGAGAGCGCCCGAACTCGTTGCGCGGCACCATGATCCGCTGTTCGGGCCGAACGGTGCCCGACCGGAGGACGCGCGGCAGGGCCGGGCCGGTGATTGTATCCTGATCGGCCGCCTCAAACATCTGGCCGCCCGCAACCCGGCGGCGATCCGGAAGATCGTGCACGACAACGGGGATGGCACGGCGAGCGTGCGCTTCGATGTCGGCGGCACACCGGAATGGGTTCGCGTGGAGAAGTCCGTCTACGCGCGGCGCGGCAGCGACAGCGGGTATTTCGCCGGTCACGAACCGGGAGAACCGTTGTGGGCGGCAATGATCGAGAAGGCGTACGCACTCCGGTTCAACGACGGCAACGGATATCACGGCTACGAACTCGCGGCGAAGGACACCGTCGCCTCGGCCGAACGCCTGGGCATCGACGGGCTGCGCACCGGGGACGGCGCATCCCGGCAGCCCGTCCGCAGCGTTGACGACCGAGTCTTCTTGCACCCCTTGCGATTCGATGTGGACACCCTGCACGACCTGGTGCGCGAGAAACTTCCCGGCGCGGATCCCCAGTTCGCCCGGGAACTCGCCGAGAGCTACGACGCCTGGGAGCGGGACCGCGAGACGCGGCGCGCGGCGATGTGGCACGAACTCACCGACCGCCACCCGAGCGGCTCACCGGCGGACCAGGCCGCGCTGGACGAGGAGTGGACCCGCTACCTCGCGGCGGAATACCCCCATGCGAACGGTCGGTACCCCCATCAGACGGCCGAGCGGTTCCGCGCCTACCTCGACCGGGCCCTGAGCGACCACCCGAACCGCTGGAACGCTGAAAAAGATGCTCTGACACGGTATTTCAGCGGCGTATACGGCGGCGACGCCGACCAGCGATCGTTGCGGTCGAACCACGACGTCGCAGCCCAGGCGATCGCCGCCCGGATCGACTTCGCGCTGCGGCGCGACAGCACGGTACTGGTGGGCACCTACCGATTCGGCGACGGCATCGAGGGTGCGACCGCGGTACCCGGCCTGCTCGATTCGCACGCGTACCCGGTCCTCGCGGTCGAACGCGACGACACCGGCAGACCGGTTCGGCTCCTGCTGGAGAATCCGCAGGACCACAACCGGGATCCGAAGCGTCCCGCCCCGGGCAGCGGCGTCGAATACCGTCTCGATCCCGAGCCCGCCGGGACCACCGGTGAGCGCTACCGCAAGGCCCCCGACGGCACCGAATACCGCACCCGTGCGAACGGCACCCAGCATCGCTGGGATCCGGACGGCACTGCCTACACCCTCGACCCGGACGGCACCCGGTACTACACGCACACCCAGGACGACGTCCTGCACATCGCCTATCCGGACGGCGCGCGGTACTGGCGCACCCCCGACGGGAACGAATTCGGGACGACCGTGGACGGCCGTCGAATCCGCAAGGTGCCCAACGGTTCCGGATGGGTGCCCGACTCTCGTCGCGCCGATCCCCCGGACCCGACCTTCCCCCGCCGCGGCGGCGTGGTCGCGGTCGACCTCATCCACCTGCCGAAATTCACCACGCTCGCGGTGAGCGGTCCCGGCGCGCACGGTCTCTACGGCCCCGCCGAAACCACGACCGCGACAGCGGAATCCGAGGACACCCTGCTCGGCTACCTGGGCGAGGTCCTCGGCGTCGACTTCCACGGCACGCCGGGCCCGGAATTACCGCACACCCACTTCGACCGCACCGGATTCGAACCGCCCACCCTCGCCGAGCACGAACGCTTCGAGAACCTCACCGACCAACAACGCGAGACGCTGCTGCCGGTGCCCGGCGTCCCGGTCGAACCGATCCGGCAGACCGCGGACGACGGCGGCGATCTGCTGGTCCTGGTCGATGAAACCGGTGTGACGCACGAACTTCCGGCGACCTTCACCGCCGAGGCGACCTACATCGATGAGCCGACCGGCGCACAGTACGAGATCCGCCTCCCGGACCGCACCGTCCGCCTCCCCGCCTCGCTGACCGACGGTTTCACCCTCCATCCCGGATCCGCCGGACAGCCGGACCGGCTCGAGTGGGACGCGCCCGGCGGCGAGGTCCGGTTCACTGCCTACGACAGCGCCGGACAGCGGTTCACCCTCCAGGTGCCGTTCGGCAACAAGCTCGTGGCCAGGCCGGGAGACGGCCCGTGGCGGTGGGTGACCCATCCGGGTCAGGGCGCATGGGTTCGGATCAACGCGCCGCACACGGTGCTGTCCGAGCTGCCGACGCTGGCCGACCGGACCGGCGAGGACCTGTTCGGCCCGGCCGGACCGCAGGCCCGTGACGCGCGCCAGGGCGGGGCCGGGGACTGTGGTCTGCTCTCCGGCCTGCGCGCCAGGGCCAGAATCGATCCGCAGTCCCTCCGGCAGATCCTGCACGATCACGGGGACGGCACCGTCAGCGTCCGATTCCGGATCGGTGACGCGTTCGAATGGGTTCGTGTCCACAAGAGCATCTACCTCACTCCGGGCACCACCGCGGGGTACTTCGCCAAGCATGCGCTGGGAGAGCCGTTGTGGGCCAGCATGATCGAGAAGGCGTATGCGGTCCGGCTCAACAACGGTGACGGCTACCACGGCTTCACCGAGGGTATTCACCCCGGTATAGCGGCGGGAGTGCTCGGCGCGCACACATACCGCAGCGCGGGCGACTGGTTCGATCAGCCGGCGCGCAGCATCGACGACGAGGATTTCCTGCATCCGCTGCGGATCGACGCCAACACCCTGCACGATGTGGTCGGCCCGGACGGGGATCCGGAGTTCGTGCGCCGGATCGTCGGCACCCACGACGAGTGGAACCGCCGGAATCTGGCCGGGCGTGAGTCGAAGTGGCAGGACCTGTCGGCCGCCCACCCGGACGACGACGATGCCAGGGACGCCGCGTACGAGGAGTATCTGCGCACCGAGGATCTGCGCTCACCGCAGGGCTTCCGGACCTATCTGGACGAGCTGTACCCGGAGGGTGCGGCGACCGGAAAAGACCTGCTGCGAGACTATTTCGCCGCTGCGCACAGTGGCCTTCCCGAGGATCGCTGGATTGCCGGGAATCATCCGATGGCCCAGGGAGTCGCCCAGCAGATCGAATTCGCGCTGCGCCGCCGCACCGGCGTGACGATCGATACACACCGGTTCGGCGATACCACGGAAGATGTCACCAGGGTTCCCGGTCTCGTCGGCGGGCACTCCTACACCGTGCTCGGGGTCGAGCGGGACGAGACCGGCACCCCGGTGCGGCTGCTGCTGGACAACCCGTGGGACGACAACCAGCTCTACCCCGCTCCGGTCGGCGGCATTCAATATCGCCTGGCTCCCAGCGGAACCGGCTACACCCCCGACGGCGCGGGTTCGCTGCGGCAGGAGGAAGCCGACGGCACGGTCTCGCACATCCATCCGGACGGCAGCCAGGACCGCCGCGATCCGGACGGCACGTTCTACCGGCTCGACCAGGACGGCACCCGGCACCGCACGGCTCCGGACCGCACCGAGTACCGGACCCATCCGGACGGCAAGAAATTCCGGCGCACGCCGGATGGCACCGAGTACTGGACCAACTGGTACGGCACCACCTACCGCAAGAGTCCCGGCGAGACCCAGTTCTCGCCAGCTCCGGAATTCGACGATCCACCGGATATGGCCTCGCCGCTCGGGGGCGGGGTCGTCGCGGTCGGACTGGAACATCTGCCCAAGTTCACCCGCCTCAGCATGGACGGGCCGGGCGCCCACGGGCTGTACGGGCCCCAGGCCGCTGCGACAGCACACGAAACAGCCTCGCCGACAAGCCTTCCCGCACCGCAGATGGCGCCGCCGACCGTTCGTCCCACGATGGACACCTCCGCCGCGAACACCGCCCCCCAGTCGTCGCAGCAGCAATCCGCCGCCGGTACAACCGAATTCGAGCCGACCGGCGGCGACACCTACTTCGGCGCGGACCTGCTCGACCTGCTCGACGAGCCGGTTTCCGGCGACCTCACGCCGCAGCCGCGCCGCCCGGACCTGGCACATCCGCAGCTCGAGCGCCCCGGCCCGCTGCCCGCCGACCAGCGCCTGGAGAACCTGACCGAGGAGCAGATCGCCACGTCGTTCCCGGTGGTCCCGGTGCGGGCGACGGTCCCGTTCCGGCATTTCGACAAGTTGACGATCGTCGACCAGAACGGCAGGACGTCGCTGCTGCCCGCCATCGGCACCGAGCGCGCGACCCTGCACCGACCGCACGACGCCCCCGCCTACTACGAGACCATCCGAACCAACGGCCCGACCTACCGCATCCCCGCCGACCTGGCGCAGGACTTCACCTTCCAGCCCGATAACCCCGGCGGCGTCACCGGCCACCTGAACTGGCGTGCTCAGCCGGGCTCGCGCCTGCGCATCCTCGGCCGCGACGATCAGGGGCAGTGGGCTCCGCTGACCCTGGCGCACGGCGCGCCGCTGGTGATGCGTTCCGGAACCGGAATGCGTCGATCGGTGAAACGCCCCGGAGTCGCGGGCTGGACCCACATCCGGGCCTCCGACGACGTCGTGGGCAAGCCGCCGCAGTTCGCCGATCGGCGAACCTCACCCCTGTACGGGCCGCAGGGTCGGCCGATGCCGCAGGACGCGCGACAGGGCGGCCTGGGCAACTGCGGCCTGATCGCACCCTTCAAATGGCTGTCCGAACACGATCCGGACGCGATCATGGACATGCTGCACGATCACGGCGACGGAACCGTCAGCGTCCGCCTGATGGTCGACAAGGTGCCGGTCTGGGATCGCCATCTGATGACGGTGCCCGTCGACGCGAATACGAAATCCGCCTCCTTCGTCGCGCACGAACCCGGAGAACCCCTGTGGCCCAGCCTGATCGAGAAGGCCTTCGCGCATCGCTTCGGTAAGGAGGACGGATACGAGGGGATCGTCGGAGTCCAGTCCGCCGAGGCGGCCGCGCGCCTGGGCCGCGGTTTCCACCGCGTCGGGGCCGGGGGTGTGCATCAACCGGTGCACTACGTCGACGACTGGAACTTCCTGAACCCGTTGGGATTCGACGTCGACACCCTGCACGAGCTGGTGTCCGACTACGCGCTGCGTTCGAGTGTGCGCTCGGATGTGACGAATCATGCTGCGCCGCAGGTCGATATCGAATTCTCCCGCGAGATCGCCGACACCGTGCACGGCTGGTACCTCGTCGCGGACGGCCTGCGCACCGCGCGCTGGGAGGAGATCTCCCGGAACCACCAGGATCCGGCCGCCCGCGACGCCGCGTGGGATCAGTTCATGCGCACCGAGGACCGATACTCGGCGCCGGGTTTCCGCGCTTACCTCGACGAGCTGTTCCCGGATCAGTGGGACGTCGAAAAAGACGCTCTGACACAGTATTTCGGCGAGGCATACGGCGATTTCCGCATCGCCGGGGCGGAGAGTCGCACGTTCGGTTCCCGTGCCGGGGCGCTCGCACGGGCCACCGCGGAGCGGATCGACTTCGCGTTGCGGCGCGGCACCGTCGCGGTGCTCGGTACGGACCTGTTCGGCGGGGTGTACGCGAATCGCGGCGCGGTGCCGGGGCTGCTCGGCAATCACTACTACGCCGTGCTCGGGGTCGAGCGCGATGCGAGCGGTCGGCCGGTGGGACTCGTCCTGGAGAACCCACACGACAACAACCGGAGTCCCGTGGCCCCGGCCCCCGGCCTCGAATATCGCCTCGACGTCCGGGAGGACGAGTATCGGCCGAACGCGGACGGCGGGCGGTCGCGCCGGGTCCACCACGCCGACGGCACGTTCACCGAATACGGCAGCGAGCCGGACGGCACCCGGTACCGCGTGGATCCCGACGGCACCCGATTCGCCTACGGCCCGACCGGAATCCGATATCGGCGGGATCCGAACGGCATCGAGCACACCACGCTGCCCGACGGCACCCGATATCTGCAATTGCCCGGCGGCGGTGGACGTTTGACCGACGCGAGCGGCGGCAAGTGGACCAGACCGGCGGGCAGCACGACGTGGTTCCTCGACCCGTTCCGCATCGACCCGCCGGATCCGACCATCCCGCTGCGCGGCGGCCTGCTCGCGGTCGGACTCGAACATCTGCCGAAGTTCAACACGCTCGCACTGAGCGGCGCGGGCGCCCACGGCCTGTACGGGTCCGACTTCCCCGTCACGACGCGGATGGGTTTCGCCACCTCGCCCGCTGGGGTCGAGCACACCGCGTCGTCCGCGACGGACGTGCACACCGATCCGGCGGCATCGGGATCCACCCGGCCCGCAACCGATTTCGAACCCGAGGACGATGAGACCTACTTCGGCGATTTGCAGCAGACCCTGGAACAGCCGGACGTCTTCGGCGCGAAAGATGTTCCCGCCCCGCCGCGAACCGAGTACGACCGCAGCGGACTCGAGCCGCCGGTTCTGGCCGAGCACGAGCGCCTGGAGAACCTCACCCCCGAACGGAAGCGGCAACTGCTCCCGGTCGTCCCCGTACCGATTTCCGCGGGTTACGAGCCGCACACCGGTCCGGTGCTCACCCTCATCGATCTCGTCGGCAAGATGTCGCAGTTGCCGACCACCGGACAGGCGGAGGCCGAATTCGTCGTCCCGTCCTCGGGACGGCCCTACTACCGGTTCGACGGCCCGGCCGGACAGCTGGATATGCGGGTGTCGGTGGACATGGCCGACGGATTCACCTTCGTGCCCGACGCATCCTCCACTCGCGGCACGCTGAGCTGGAACGTGCCGAGTGAGATCCGGATACTCGGCATCGGCGCCGGGAACGTGGAGAAGGGGGTGAGCATCGCCTACGGCAGCACGCTGGCTGCCATGAACGGCCCCGGGCTGTGGCGCGTGATCAAGAGCCCCGAGGATTCGGCGTGGTACGCGATCCGCAACGTCCCCGACGACGTCGTGCACCCGATACCTCTACTCGCCGAACGGCATTCGGAGGATCTGTTCGGCCCGTACGGGCCGCGCCCCGAGGACGCACGGCAGGGTGCGGTGGGGGACTGCAACCTGGTCGCACCGCTCAAGGCGATGGCCCACCGCAACCCGCACGCGATTCGCGCCATGCTGCACGATCACGGTGACGGCACCGTCAGCGTCCGGTTGCGCGTCGACGGGAAGAACGAATGGGTCCGGGTCGAGAAGAGTATCTACCTCGCGCCCGGCACCGAGACCGCGCGCTATATCGGCCACGGCCCCGGAGAACCGTTGTGGCCCAGCATGATCGAGAAGGCTGTAGCGCATCGGCTGGGTGGCGACGAGGGCTACCGGAAGCTGACCGAGGGTGGCGACCTGGACGTCACCCGACATCTACACGCCGGGTTCTACCTGTCCGAGGACGGCCGCGCGCAGCCCGTGCGCGATATCGATGACGAGTCCTTCCTCGATCCGCTGCGCCTGGATGCCGCCGATCTGGCAGAACTGCTGGGCGAGGGCGCGGACCCGGAATTCATCCGCGCGGCCGCCGACAGCTACGGCGACCTGGAACGCAGGACCGAACAGCTGCGCGCGGCCTTCTCGAACGAGTTGCGCGCCGCGCACCCGTCCGATCGCAACGCCCGGACCGCGCTCTGGAAGCAGTTCATGGAGACCAGGGACTTGTTGTCCTCCAACGGTTTCCGTGCATACCTGGAGGAGCGGTTCCCGGGACGCTGGGAGTCGGAGAAGAACATCCTGCTCGACGTGTACCGCGAAGTGCGCGAGGGACCGGCCGAGGGGCGGACGCTGTCCGATCCCTATCGGCACCTCGCCCGGACGGTCGGTCATCGGATCGACTTCGCGCTGCGCCGCGGCACCACGATCGTCGTCGCCACGCGATCGTTCGGACAGGAGACCGAGAACGCCACCGCCGTACCGGGTTTGGTGGGCGATCACGCGTACGCGGTGCTGGGCGTCGAACGCGACGACTCCGGCACGCCCACCGGGCTGCTGCTGGAGAATCCGCACGACGGCAAGGGGAAGCTGCCCGAGCCGCTGCCCGGCATCGAATACCGGCTCATCCCGCACGAATCCGGATTCACCCTGGGGCAGAACGGTTTCCGGTTCCGCCGCGAGCCCGACGGGACCGTCTACCGGATCGGCCCGGACGGCGCCCAGTACCGGGATGATCCGAACGGCGAGGTCTACGGCATCGGACCGGACGGGCGGTACCACCGGAGTACGGACGGCGTCGAGCACCACCGATATCGGGACGGCCGCCGATTCCGGCGTGAGCCCGGCGGGCGCGAGTTCTACACCGCGCGGAACGGTAAGCCCTGGTGGCGGCCGAGCCCGGACGCTGCCTGGCTCCGTGATCCGGACCGCATCGACCCGCCCGATCCGACCGTCCCGCGTCGCGGCGGCATCGTCGCGGTGGATTTCGCGCATCTGCCGAAGTTCGGCCGTCTCGGTATGAGTGGCGCCGGTGCGTTCGGCCTGTACGGTCCGCTGGGGGTGACGGTTCCGGTGCGGGATGGCCACGTCGCCGCCCGGTCCGCCGTGCAACCGCCGGAACCGCGGCCACGGCACAGCGCGCAGACGCCGAGTACCGCACGCCTCGGCGGAATCGCGATCCACGGCGACGGAAGTACCGCACCCGACCTCTCCCGCACACCCACCATGCCGCAGCACTGGGCCCGGGTACCCGACGATCACGACCCGCTGTTCACCGCCCTCGCCCGGATCCTGAGCCTGCCCGACGGCGCGGCCGTCCGTGATCACATGGACGAGAATCTGTCCGATCTGGTGCGCGCCGAGGCCTACCACCGTGGCGAGGTCGACGATCTGCGGCGGAGCGGATCGACGACCGATGTGCAGTGGGAACGGGAACAGCAGCGGCAGCGGGCCTTCGACCGACGCATGGCGCAGGCCCGCGACCTCATCGCGGCGGACCCCGCCGACCACCTGAATGCGACACCCGCCGAGGCGGAACGAGCGCTGACGGCCGCGGTCATGGCCCTGGGCATGAACGCGGTCGGCGTGTCACCGGACGACCGCTCGTCCGAGATCACCGGAGCCCCGGGCAGGCCGGTGGTGTTCGTGCGCCGAACCCCCGAGGGGCACTACGAGATCGGTGTGACCCCCGAGGGCGCGCTGTTCACGAAACGCGACGCGCCGCGCTCGCCGGACCGGCCCGCTTCCGCGAGCGCGGCGATACCGAAGGAGCAGATCCCGCCGCCCCTGGATCGGGTGCTGGCCTCGCCTCAGCTCCCGCTGCTCGACGGCGCGGCGCTGGACAAGAAGTACATCGACGAAACCCGGCCGATCGCCGCCAGATCCAGCATCGCGCGCACCCCGGCCATGCGGCCGCGCGAGGCTCTGCCGAGAGTCCCGTACTACAGCCCCGTCGGGCATATGAGCCCCGAGGAGCTCGAGTCGTACCGATTGTTCGTGGGCCGGGACGGCAGACTGTTCCGAGCCGCCGACGGCTTGCCGTTCGACACCGGGAGTATGCGTTCCGCACACGTCAGCGGGACGGGCCGGGCGATGTTCGTGATGGACGAATTCGGCAACCTGTACGCCGGTGACCAGGTATTCGGCGAGCGGCACCACTCCTCGTTCCTCGGCGGGCGGACCGTCACCGCCGCCGGTGAGTTCGAGGCGCGCGACGGCCGGCTCACCGTCATGAGCGACCGCAGCGGACATTATCTGCCGCGACCCGAGATCAACGACTTCGCCCTGGATTGGCTGCGCCGGCAGGGGCTCGTGCTGGACGAGCGGTTCACCCGGCAGGATTTCGAGAACGTGCCACGCGATCGGTCCGGCGAACTGGACCGCCAACGCGCCGAGGTCGCCCGGCGGTGGGTCCTGCTGGCGGCGATGGAGCAGGCCCTGTCCCGCACGCAGAACGCGGTCACCGAACACGACGACCACGTGGCGAGCAAGGTCGCACGCATCCAGCGCTGGAATCTCGACCGGCAGCGGGCCGAACTGGACTACTGGCGAAGCGAATTGGCCGTCGGCCGGACCCAGCGGACACTGCGAGAGCAGACCTTCGCCCACCCCTCGCCGAGCGGACCGGCCGACCGGCTGACCCCGCCGCAGCGGCCGCGCGGATTCGACGACGCCGGGTTCTCGGCGCAGGATCGCGCGGCGTGGTGGCGGGACCAGGGCCGGACCTGGTGGGACAACCTGCATTTCGAGGATCTCGCCCCTGCCTACCAGTCCGGGCTGCTCACCGGTCACCCAGGACTGCGCAACGGCGAAGGCATACCCGCGTCGGTACGAGACGCGCTGAACCGCAAGTACATCCAGCTCGAGATCACCCGGCTCGACGCCCTCGGCGGGGCACTGTCCTCGGGCGACCGTCGCAGGCTGCGGAACCTGAAATCCACACTCGCCGAACTGTATACCGCGAGCCTGCAGAGCGTCATCGCCGCCAAGCGGTCCGGCGGCGACGACGCCCCGGTGCACCTGCTGTCCTTCGACCAGGAGGCCAAGGGGCGACACGGTCACGCGACCATCGCGATCGGTGACGTGGACACCGCGGGCACGGTGTACTGGCACGCTCCCGCGGGCGCATCGATCGGCTCGATGACGCCCGCGATCGCCGATGCAGCACACCGGCAGGCGAAAACGGCTCGCACAGAACCGGATTCCGCGACGGTGGTGTGGGTCGACTCCACCCCGGACCGGAACCGGCTGCGACGGCTGTTGCCGCAGTCGTTGCGCGGCCTGTGGGACTCGGGCAGCGCACACCGGCTGCTGCCTCGCATGTTCACCGATTCGCGCGACCGCACCCCCGACCGGCTCGGCGCGGCGGTGTCCGCATTCGCCGACGCGCACCGGGCCGGGCCGAATGCCGCCGCGCCACAGCAGATTCACCTTTTCGCGGCGAAATCCGCCATGCCGCATATCGGTTCGTCCGTGGTGACGGTCCACGACGTCGCCGGGCGCCCGGCCGACCGGCCGAGCCGGATCGTCGAGCCACCCGCACGTCAGGACGGCCGCAGCGAAACCACGCGCACGCTCGGCAGTTCCGGCGGGACGACCGTCCGCGCGTCCGACGGCAGTACGCTGCACATTCCCGCCAGTGTGGAATCGCGCGCTCGGATCGGTCTGTCCGACGGGCATTCCAACCTCTGCGGTCCGCTGACCATCGCTGAACTGCACCGTCGCACCAACAGTCCCGTCGTCCGGCTCCTCGCCGTGCACCCGGGCCTGAACGGCGTCACCCGGGAGGAGCTCGAGCACGCCGCCGGGGCCTGGTTGCGGCCCGTCGTCGACCACGCCGACATCGCCGGTGATCTGCTGGCCCTCGGCCACGGTCACCTCGCCCTCGTCGTGGACGAGTACACGACCACCGACCGCAACGGCATCGGGGCGCACGCGTACCTGATGGTCAACGAGTACGGCGCGATCAACGTCGTCGATCCCGGATTCGGTGTGGCGCATGCATTTCCGCCGCAACCCCGGCGCGGGCTGTCGGCCACGCACGCCGCGTTCTTCACCCCGCACGGCTATCCGGCTCATCCCGTTGTGCACCAGGGCAATCCGTCCGTCATCCCTGGTTTCCACGAGGGAGTTGTCGATGCCGACGGCATTCGCCGCTTCTACACCGACGAGCAGGGCGACGCGTTCGGTCACCGCCGCCTGCGCAACTGGGACCGGCAGCCCGGGCAGGTGCGCGCCGCCCTGCACGCCTATGAGGAAGCGGGCCTGATCAACACCGTTCTCCGGCGGAACATGTCGTACGCCGACCTCGCGAACTGGGTCGGTCGGCTCCGTTGGAGCAGCGAGATCCTGCATGCGCTGACCGGACCACATGACGATCCGCCCGAACTCGTCTCGTTGTTCCATCGGCGAAACGAACTGCTGGCCAACAGGTCCCGATCCGCCGAGGCGATCGGGGAATTGCAGGCGCTGAACGTCGTCCTGCACGATCCGCGGCCCGAGGCCCGATGGGAGCAGATCCAGCAGGACGCCGAAACCTTCGACGAGGCCGCCGCGATCCACCGCCGGTACTTCGGCCGAAGCCTCGCCCCGGAGACGATCCGCCATCAGATCGCTCTGCTCGATCGGGCGACCGCGCGCCGGTTGCCGCTGACCGAGCCGATCCGAATCATCCGGGGGCTCAACGACATCGGCTTCCTCGCGACCGACGGATACGGCAACCTCGTCAACGTTCCGCAGCGCGAGCTCGGCTTCCTGTCCACATCGGTCGCATCCGCCGCGAGCCATGAGGCATACCGCATCGAGCTGATCGTCCCGCCGGGCGCGAGAGGCGTCTACATCGGCGGCGACGGCGTCTTCCCGAGTCAGCGGGAACTCGTCCTGGCGCGTGGCACGAACTACCGGATCTTCGCCGTCGAAACCGCCGCCGACGGGGTCACCGTGCTGCACGCCCGGGTGGAGCCGCCCTCGGCGGTTCCCGGATACGGGCCGCGCATCGGTCTCGACGGCTCGGACACCGAGGCGCAGCCCACCGCCGAACCCCGTCGCTGGGTCGAGGGCAACTTGTTCTCCACTGCTCGCCCGGCCGTGCGGCCGACCGGGTACATGTCGAGCGCGGCGCTGCAACACATCCTGCAGGTTTTCCCGGACCTGTTCCATCGGCCGCGCACCCTGGATCAGCTGTACGCCTCGCTGCTGCCGGTATGGCCGGAGGTGACCTTCGACGACCTGCGCGCCCTGCGGGAAGAGACCTATGTGCGCAACGGGGTGCGTCTGCCGGCGTTGTCGCTGGAGAGCCTGGACGGATTCCTGCGGGAGATCTGGGATCGCCGCACGGTCATCGGCAATGCGGACGATGTCTACACCATGTACCGGCAGCGGGGCGCGGGAGACCCGGCCGAGGATCCGCGCGAGTACCTCCATGCGTTGGCGCGGATCCTCGGGGACCGGTCGACGCGGAATCTCGAGGGTCATGTGCCGCAGGATCGCCAGGACCGTGCGGCCGGTCGTGCGCGCACCGCCATCGTGCCGGGTGTGGCGAGACTGCTCGACCAGGAGAACATCGATGAGTGGGTCCCGCAGGACGTTCCCTTCGTGCAGTACAACCGGCAGCTCCACCTGGACGGAATGCGCGGCGGCGACATCGGATTCAAGATCTACGTCAATACGCCCGGCGCCGCGCGTCCCCGGGTGACCGCGGGAATCGTGCACGAAATCGTCGATGATCCGCATCGGTTCCCCGGTATCTACGCGATGAAGGTGGCCGGTCCACTCGAACAGCGCGCCGACGGCATCGTCATCTACGTGCGCGATCTGCTCGCGGCGCATCGGGTGGTCACGTGGCTGCGGGCGGTGCAGGATACGCACGCGGAGTTCTTCGGCTGGGATGTGCCGCCCGGATCCGAACAGGTCCTGGCCGGTGTCGGATTCGGCGCCGAACCACCCGACGACAGTTTCGGCGGCCTGCGATCCAGCGTGATCGGCATCGCGCTGGAACGGCATCGCGGCGGCACCTTCGAAGACTTCTACCGGGAGGTGCGAAATATGCTCCTCCGCAACGGTGTCGAGCAGGACCGGGTACATCTGAATATCGTGTACCCATGACCAGCAGCACACCCCCCGGCTACCACCACTGGACGCGGCGACCCGTGGTCTATCTGCCGGTACACCGGCGCGGTGAGGTGATCGGCTGCGTATGGGCGTCCCCGGACCAGCATGCCGCGGGTTTCGAGCGTCGGCTGGCCGTGGCCGGTGACGATCTGGACTGCCTGATCGCCTGGGAGGCGAGACTGAACGAGTCGGCAGCGGCCGGGCTGACCGCGCGTGCCGCGATCGAGCGATGGATCGGCGCACCCGAGGACGCGGTCGCCGGAACCGTTCCGGCGCAGAGCAGTCCCGTCGAATCGCCGAGCCTGGCCTGGCTGTGGGAGCAGCTCAATCCGGACGGACCGCCGCTGGGCGAGGGCCCGCTGATCCAGGACGGCACCTATCCCGACGGCACACCGGTGGACCGCGAGCAGGGCTGGGGTCCGCTGGTGAGCGCCCCGCTGGAGAACTACGCGTCCGAGACCGACGCTCCGGTCCGATATCTGCCGGTCCGGCTGGATTCCGTTGTGGTGGGCTATGTCTGGGCCGCGGTCACCGATGATGCGGCCGGATATCTGCCCCGCCCGGCGGCCGGGCGCACGGGTGAGATCGCGGCGGGCCTGTGGTGGATGCGCCTGAGCGACGCCCACCGCGCCGGACAACCCGCCACCGAGGCGCTGCGCCGCCTGACCGCCTTCGCCGAGGACCGGTTGTCCGGGGTCGCCGGACCGGGCGACGAGGATCTGGCCCAGGGCCTGGCCGAGTTGCGGCGGATCGCCGATGCGCCGAGGACCGGTCGTTGAGCGTTTCCTCGGCCGCGGCGAGCCGCTACCAGGCGCCGGTCAGGCCGTAGGTCGACAGGACCGCCTGCAGCGGGGGGTTGAGTGCCGGTTGCAGGACTTCGGTGCCGCTGTCGGCGGTGGTGACCAGGCCCTTCGGGTGCGATCGCTTGGATCGCCGGAGCCAGACGGCCCAACAGCTCCATTCGCTGCCATATCGCGATCCGTACATCACCCCGTGGGACAGTGTCCCGTCGTAGAGGGTGACCGGCCAGATGCGGCTCGCGATCGCGGTGGTGAGCCAGCGCGCGGGGCCGCGTAATTCGGCGACGGTGATGTCGGTGATTCCGCGTTCGATGAGAGCCCGGGGAGCGTAGGCGGTGCTGATGACCGAAAGGCTCGCTGCGGCTTCGATATCGATGAGCCAGCCTCTGGCGGGCAAGGTGATTCGATAGAGTTTGAGTTCGGCCAGCCACGTCAGGTCGACCTCGCCGGGCGGGCGGTATCCGGAGCTTCGCCATTCCTCGCGGATCAGCGATTCGAGCTCGTCGTCCTGGTGCACGTCGTCGAAGTACGCGCTGGCCGCTGTCGGCAGTTTGGGTCGCAGTGGCGCCAGCAGTTCACCGTAGGCGCCTTCCATGGTGCTCGCCGCGTAGACGGTCCGTTGCCCTTCGACGTCGAATCTGTTCCATTCCTCGCGGTCCTCGAAGGCGGATACGCCGCGAGTGATCGGATCGAGCGGGCCGTAGATGGGCTTTGCGAGGCGGAAAACCTCACGGCGAGCGGCGGAAACGAGTGCGAGGCCGGTTTTGGGGCACCTGCGGCTGGTGTTGGCGCTGGAGCGGATATCGCTGACGGACACCACAATTCCCCCTTCGTCCGAGCCGTCCTGTCCAGGGAATCGTAGCGAAGGGGGGAAACCGAGTGCAGGTCAGTTGTCCGAGTTGTCCACGAATGCGACTGCGGCAGTGATCACTTCGCGATAGCGGCCTTCGCGGATCGCAATGGCCGGCGAGTCCTCGTCCAGACGCGGATTCGCACCGATGAACCATGCTCGGGCCACATCCGCGCCTTCGGGGGCGGCGAGAATGCTCCAACAGCGGTGGGCCACCTGCAGGCGGGTGAGTGCGGCATCGCGGGGGCGCGGCCCGTCCGTCTGCGACCACTTGTACGGCAGTTTGCGATCGCGCACGTTGGCGACCAGCGCGACGAGCGTGGGCCCCAGATTGTGGACGAGCTGACGCGCGAGCTCGGAGGTGGGCAGCCGGGACGTCTCCACGTGGCTGGCAATGACCTCGTCGAGTGCGCTCATCGGCCTCACAACCTCGGATGGGTGAGCCTGCCTCACCGGGAGTCTGTTCCTCGATCAGAATAGACCCGAATGCCACTCGAATGCAACCATGCATGCTACCTTGAACCACCCCGATGGTACGGTCTCACTCCTCTGAACAGGGAATACATGCTCAAGCTTCGTCGGCCCGCCCCCGAGCCGAGCAGAGCTCGCTCCTCCGGGCTGCACAGCCCCGATTCCCCGCCCGAGGGGGCCGACCCGATGGCGATCGCCCTCCACTACCTGACGTTCTATCGGAACGAATACCACCGCTCCCGCGTCGTGGTGAAGACCCGGGCCAAACGCGTGGTCGTGTGGACCGCGGTGGCGAACGGCCTGATCGCCGTGGTCGGCGCGGCCGTGGCGGTGTTCCACGCCCCCTGGCTGGGCCTGGCCAGCACCGGCCTGGCCGCGTCGATCGGAGTGCTCGCCGCATGGGACGGGCTGTATCGGCACCGCGAGATGTGGGTGCAGCGCAGCGTGATCCTCGGCCAGCTCCAAGCCCTCCTGCGAACCACGGAACTTCGCCTGGCCGAAGGGGAAGACCGTCGCATGCTCGCCCGCGAAACCATGGGGAACCTCAACGCGGTCCTCGAGGACGATCTCGAGGCGTGGACATCGCTGCGCCGAACACAAACCGCCCCACATGAACGCGAGAGTGGCTCGGGCGAATAGCCCACGGTGACGTACGCGAACCTTCGGTCGGTGTGCCCTGGACTGCCCCGGAGCCCGATCACACATAGCATCGCCGGTATGCGATACATCATCATCGGGGCGGGTGCGGTCGGCGGTGTCATCGGCGCGCGGCTGATTCAGGGCGGCAACGACGTGGTGCTGGTCGCCCGCGGCGCGCATCTGGCGGCGCTGCGAGGCAGCGGGTTGCGGCTGGTCACCGTCGAGGGCGCCGAGACGTTGCCGGTGCACGCCGTCACCGATGCCGCCGAACTCGGCGAGTTGCGGGCCGACGACGTGCTGGTACTCGCGGTGAAAGCGCAGGACACCGTGGCCGCGCTGACGCAGTGGGCCGCCGCGCCGGTGGCCGGTGGCGGGATCGCCGCGGACCGGCTCGCGCTGGTGTGCGCCCAGAACGGCGTGGAGAACGAACGGGTCGCGCAGCGGATCTTCCGCACGGTCTACGGGATGTGCGTGTGGCTGCCCGCGACGCATCTGGAACCGGGCGTGGTTGTCTCGCACACCGCGCCCATGAGCGGCATCCTGACGCTCGGCCGCTATCCGCACGGAAGTGATTCCACGATAAGTGAATTCGGCAAGCATCTGGCCTCGAGCGCCTTCCTGGCCCCGGTCGTCGAGGACGTGATGCGCTGGAAGTACGGAAAACTTCTCAACAATCTGGGCAACGCCCTGATGGCCCTGCTGGACGACAGCGGCGAACCGGCCGAGGACCTGTGGAGTGGAGCCCGAGCCGAGGGCGAGGTGGTCCTGGCCGCGGCCGGGATCCCCTACGCCGACGAGGCGGAACGTGCAGTGGTGCAGGGTGATCGGATGCAGTTGCAGCAGATCGAGGGTGTGCCCCGGCTCGGCGGCTCGACGTGGCAGAGCCTGGCCCGCGTGACCGGGTCGTCCGAGGTCGACTACCTCAACGGCGAGATCGCCCTGCTCGGACGGCTGCACGGGGTGCCGACGCCGATCAACGATCTACTCCAGCGCCTGGTCACCGAATACGCCCGCGACCGCCGCGAACCCCGCGACATCGCGCCGAGCCGACTGCGCGCGATGCTCGGCTGATCACGCGGTCCGTCGCCGCACCGCGTGCTCCGGCACCGGCGATGAGCTGGAACAGCGCCTCGCGCAAGGTGTTTCGGGAGATGTCCAGCACGTCGGACAGAACGTGTTCGCGCAGCCGCATTCCCGATGTGAGTCGGCCACCGCGCCGCGCAGGGCCTCGGCCACGCGTTCGGCCGTGGGGGAGACGAGTGTCGCTGCTGCGGGTGGGGTCGTCGGGAGCAGAAAACGGCGGGAATGAATGTGCCATTGACAACTGGCACATTCGCTGTGATGCTCTGACTATGACGAGTACAGGGTCAACGGTGACCTCTGGCGCCGGGCTGCCGCGGTCCGCGTCCGTGCGGGCGCAGATCGCGGCGGCCGCCTCGGTGGCCGGGTTGCGGCAGGTCAACGGGTTGTTGCCGGCCAATCGGGCGGGGATCTGGGCGGGCCGCGGGCTGATCGCGGCGGTGATGGCGGCATTCGGGCCGACCCTGCCGGGGACCTCGGTGGTCGAGGTTCGCGCCGGTGACCTGCGCGGGGAATGGGTGCGGGCCGCAGGAGTGGAGCACGGCGAGCGCGCGATCTACTACATCCACGGCAGCGGGTACGTCGTCTGCTCGGCGCGCACCCACCGCGGGCTGGCCTCGCGGCTGTCGAAGGCGACCGGACTGCCGGTATTTCTCGTCGACTATCGGCTCGCGCCCGAACACCGGTTCCCGGCGGCGGCCCAGGACGTCGCGGCCGGATACCGCTGGCTGCTCGAAAAGGGTTACCTAGCAAGTGATCTGGTGATCGGCGGCGATTCCGCGGGCGGGCATCTCGCGCTGGATCTGTTGCTGCACAACGATCGCACGGGCATCGTGCAGCCCGCGGGAGCGTTCATGTTCTCGCCGCTGATGGATCTCACGCTCACGCTCGCCGAACAGCAGGATCGGCGGCGCCCGGATCCGATGGCGCCTGCACGGGCCGGTCGTCGGCTCGTGGAGCTGTACACGCGCGGACAGTCCGCGGCCTCGCCGCGACTGCGACTGGACATCGCGCCCGGTACCCCGCTGCCGCCGCTGTTCGTGCAGGCCGGTGCGGAGGAAATGCTGTCCGATGACGCGCGGCACCTGCACGAGATGGCTTGCGCGGCAGGGGTTCGCTGCGAGCTCGAGCTGTGGCCGGGCCGCATTCATGTCTTCCAGGCGTTGCCGCTGCTGGTCCCCGAAGCGGGGCCCGCGCTGCGTCGCGTCGCGGAATTCGTCCGCTCCGCACTCGCGGAGAACTCGGTTCGGGAACGGGTGAGCTGAACATGTGGATACTCGACGATCTGGTGGCCGCCCTGGGCGGCGACCGCCGCTCGCGTGCCGCGAAGGCGGTGGTGACCGGCGCGGGCAGCGGTATCGGCCGCGCCTTCGCCCTCGAATTGTCCGCTCGCGGTGGCGAAGTGGTGTGCGCCGACATCGATGAGGGCCGTGCGCAGGAGACGGTCCGGATGATCCGGCGGATCCACGGCAGCGCGGCGCACGCGGTCGTCTGCGACGTCTCCCGGCGCGAGGACGTGGAGAGCCTGGCCATGCACGCCGAGCTGATCTTCGGCGGCCCGCCCACCCTGGTGGTCAACAACGCGGGTGTGGGCATCGGCGGAAAACCCGTGGGGGAGATCGGATTCGAGGACTGGCAGTGGGCGCTGGGCATCAACATGTGGGGTGTGGTGCACGGCAGCGAGATCTTCGTCCCGAGGCTGCGCGCGGCCGGACGCGGCGGCATCATCAACGTCGCCTCGGCGGCCGGATTCGCCGCCGCACCCTCGATGGGCCCGTACAACGTGTCCAAGGCCGCGGTCATGTCGCTGTCGGAGACGATGGCCGCGGAACTGTCCGGTAGCGGCGTCGCGGTGACGGTGCTGTGCCCGACCTTCGTGCGCACCAACGTCGCCCGGGACGGCCGCATCACCGCGGCCTCGCAGCAGCTGGCCGAAACCCTCATGCGCTGGACCGGTTTCACCCCGGAGCAGGTGGCGCGCACCACCCTCGACGCCAACGACCGGGGCCGGTTGTACGTGGTGCCGCAGTTGGACGCCCAGGTGATCTGGCATCTCAAGCGGCACTTCCCGGCCCTCTACGCACACGCCCTGGGCGTGCTGAATCATCTTCTGCCGCACGACGATCAGCATTCGATCGAGACGGCGGACGGACACGATACGAAGACAGGAGTCTGAGATGTCCTTCGACTTCGACGATATGCTGGCCAAGATCAAGTCCCGGCAGTGGGCACTGGCCGATATCGATTGGGACGCACCGGGAGCCGAGCTGATCCAACCTGATCTGCATGCCCGGTTGAAGCCCTTCATGGCCGATCTGATGTGGATCGAGAACGTCGGCGCACGCGGTTTCGCGGCCATGGCCAAGAAGGCCCCGACCGAGACGCTGAAGGAGATCTACCGGTATTTCCACGCCGAGGAGCAGCGCCACGCCAACGCCGAACTGGCCCTGATGCGGCGCTGGGGCATGCTCGACGGTGACGAGATTCCGGAGCCGAACGTCAACGTCAAACTCGTGATCGACTTCCTGGACAAGTACTCCGACGGCATGTCGCTGTCGTTCCTGGGCACCGTGATCCCGATGCTCGAGGTGGCCCTGGACGGCGCGCTGATCAAATTCATCACCGACGAGGTCACCGATCCGATCGCGCAGGAGGTGTTCAAGAAGATCAACAACGACGAATCACGCCATCTGGCAACCGATTACGCGGTCATGGATCTGCTCGGGCACGCGCCGGTCCGGAAGCTGGCGATCGATATGGTCGGCGGCTGGTGCAAGCCCTCGCTCATCGTCGGCACGCTGAGTTACATTCCGCTGCTGAACAAGATGCGCGACAACATCGTCGCGATGGGCGTCAGCGAGGAGAAGCTGTACGGCGCGATGCGCCGGTACGCGAGTGTGGGCGAGCGCAGCGAGTTCGTGCGGCGGCTGCCGATGTTCCAGTTCGTCAAGATGCACAGCAACTGGGTCGTGCATCGCGATCACCCGTACCACCTGTTCGCCGACGCCATGGTGAAGCTGACCTCGCACTATCCCAAGGCGCTGCTGCGCCCGCAGCCGACGTGGTCGAAGGAACTGACCTACGAGCCGGTCGCGTGAACGGACGGATATGAGCGAGACACAGATGCTGGACGTAGCGATCATCGGAGCCGGTTTCGCCGGTGTCGGCACGGCGATCAGGTTGCGGCAGAAGGGGATCGGGAACTTCGCCGTCTTCGAGCGGGGTGACCGGGTCGGCGGGACCTGGCGGGACAACACCTATCCGGGCGCGGCCTGCGACATCCCCTCGCGGTTGTACTCCTACAGTTTCGCGCCCAATCCGAATTGGTCGCAGACCTATTCCGGCAGTGCGGAAATTCTCGGGTACATCGATACCATGGTCCGGGAATTCGGGATCGCTCCGCGAATCCGATTCGGCCACAACGTGACCGGAGTCGACTACGACGAGGCCAGCGGCACCTGGACGGTGAGTTTCAGTGATCGACGCCGAAAGGTCGAGGCGCGCACCGTCGTTCTCGCCTCGGGTCCATTGGCCAATGCCAGTCTTCCCGCGATCGAGGGGATCGAGACCTTCGAGGGGCACAAGATCCACAGCGCCCGGTGGGATCACGACTACGACTTCACCAGGAAACGGGTGGCCGTGGTCGGCACGGGCGCCAGTGCGGTGCAGATGATTCCGGAACTGGTCGAGCGGGCCGGATCGGTCAAGGTGTTCCAGCGCACGCCCGGCTGGGTGCTGCCCCGGCTCAACCGGGAGACGAACGCGCTGACCAGGCGCCTGTACCGGCAGCTGCCGGTCACCCAGTCGCTGGCCCGCGAGGCGTGGTTCTGGGGACACGAGTCCGTCGCGCTGGGCGTGGTGTGGAATACCCCGCTGACCCGGGTCGTCGAATCGGTTGCCCTGCTGCACTTGCGAACTCAGGTGCGCGATCCGTGGCTGCGGCGGCAGCTGACC
The DNA here is from genome assembly GCF_000308615.1 of Nocardia jiangxiensis NBRC 101359. Taxonomy (GTDB): domain Bacteria; phylum Actinomycetota; class Actinomycetes; order Mycobacteriales; family Mycobacteriaceae; genus Nocardia; species Nocardia jiangxiensis. The sequence goes on along the minus strand of NZ_BAGB01000075.1, from coordinate 24,751 downwards.
CCGGATTTCCGGGCCGGATGCAAACGCCTGCTGATGAGCAGTGACTACTATCCGGCGTTGCAGCGGGACAAGTGCACGCTGGTGACCTGGCCGATCGCCGCGATCAGCCCGCAGGGCATCCGCACCGCCGAGGGGATCGAGCACCGCTTCGACTGCATCGTGTTCGCCACCGGGTTCGAGGTGTCCAAGACCGGTTCGCCGATACCGGTCACCGGCCGCGACGGCCGGGTGCTCGCGGACGAATGGCACCGGGGCGCTTACGCATTCAAGAGCGTCACGGTGGCGGGATATCCGAATCTGTTCCTGACCTTCGGTCCCAACTCCGGTCCCGGGCACAATTCGGCCCTGGTCTACATGGAGGCCCAGATCGACTATCTGACCGATGCCATCGGCCTGATCCTCGATCGGGATCTGCGTGCGCTCGAGGTGCGCCGGGATCGGCAGGACAGCTACAACGCCCGGCTGCAACGTCGGCTGACCGGCACCACGTGGAATTCCGGTTGCCGCAGTTGGTATCTCACCGAGGACGGGTTCAACGCCACCATGTACCCGGGCTTCGGCACCCAGTACGCGCGGGAGCTGGCGCGGGTGGATCCGGACGACTTCGTGCTGACACCGGCCTCGCGCGCGCCCGGCGAGCGGCGGCCGGTGACCACGGCCACCGGTTAGACTCGATTCGAGTAGTACGCCCGCGCCGCAACCGGCGGCACGGGCGCTCGAGCGGCTCGCAGCGAAGGGAATGGAGATCCTCGGATGGCGGAATACCGCATCGACGATCTCGCCCGAGCGGCCGGCACCACCTCCCGCAACGTGCGCGCCTATCAGGAGCGCGGACTGCTCCCGGTGCCGAGCAAGCGCAGCGGCCGCGCCTTCATCTACGACGAATCGCATCTCGAGCGGCTGAAGATCATCGATGCGCTGCTGCAACGCGGTTTCACCACCGCGCACATCGCGGATTTCATCACCAGCTGGGAGACCGGCAAGGATCTGACCGAGATCCTCGGCCTGCAACATGCGGTGACCGCGACCTGGGGCAAGGGCGAGACGCTCGAGGTGCCGCGCGAACTCGTCGCCACCGTGCTCGGTGAGCAGGACACCGGCATGCCCGATCCGGATCTGCTGGCCCGGCTGAGCGAACTGGGCCTGGTCCGCCTGCACGAGGAGACCGTCGAGTTCACCGAACCCGAATTGCTCACCACCTTCGCCGAACTGCACGGATACGGTATCGGCCTGCGCCGGCTGCTGGATCTGTACTCGGCGGTGATCAGCCGGGTCGACGATATCGCCGAACTCATGGTCACCGCGGCCAAGGACCACCTGGTCGCCGAACACGGCCCCGGGTGGCTGCCCGAGAGCAACGAGGAGATCGCCGAGACCACCCAGATGCTCAACCACCTGCGCGAACTGGGCGTCACCGCGGTGCACACCAGCCTGGCCCAATCCCTGGACCGGGTGCTGCGCAGCGAACTCGGCGACTATCTGGCGACGGCGGCGCTGCGGCACGGGACGGTGTCGCAGCACGGCAAGTGAACCGGCCGGCGGGGGTCCTGTGGTTGGTCCCGGCAGGCGGCTCGACGCGTCGGCGGTACAGGCGTCACCGCAGCTCGACGGGCCGCCCGGTCCCCGTCGCACTCACCCCGCAGACCACGTGACTAGGATTCCTGCGTGCTGCTTTCCGATCGCGACATTCGTGCCGAGCTGGCCAGTGGGCGGCTCGGGCTGGAGCCGTTCGAGGAGAGGCTGGTGCAGCCGTCGAGTATCGACGTGCGGCTGGACCGGATGTTCCGGGTGTTCAACAACACTCGCTACACCCATATCGATCCGGCGCAGCGCCAGGACGAGCTGACCAGCCTGGTCGAGCCGACCGAGGGGGAGCCGTTCGTCCTGCATCCCGGCGAATTCGTGCTGGGCTCGACACTCGAGGTGTGCACCCTGCCGGACGATCTGGCCGGGCGGCTCGAGGGTAAGTCGAGTCTGGGCCGATTGGGCCTGCTCACCCACTCCACGGCCGGATTCATCGATCCCGGATTCTCCGGCCACATCACCCTCGAGCTGTCCAACGTCGCGAATCTTCCGATCACGCTGTGGCCCGGGATGAAGATCGGCCAGCTCTGCCTGCTGCGCCTGACCAGCCCCGCGGAGAACCCCTACGGCAGCAGCGCGGCCGGTTCCAAGTACCAGGGCCAGCGCGGCCCCACACCGTCCCGGGCCTATCTGAACTTCCCCCTGCCCAAGCCCTGAGCCTCCGCTCGCACACGCAGACGCACCCCGTCCACAGTCCGCGCGAGGCGGCTCCGTGTACGGGGTGCGTCCGGTGTTGACAACTCAGTGACCAGGCAGGACGTGTTCGCCGGACTTGTCCGTGGACAGCGCCAAGGAGCTGATGTACTGGATTTCGCCCTCGGGGCCGGGGATCGCGGAGGCGATCATGTCGGGGCGTTCGAAGTCGACGCCGGTGACGTGGCAGGTGAGGGTTTCGCCGGACGGGTTGCCGTGTTCGTCGAACATCGGCAGGTCGATGCCGTCGTCGGTGCGGCGCAGGTAGTAGCGGCCCTTGGTGAGCACGGCGGTGAGCGGGGTCAGGACGAAGGCCAGCACCACCGCGACGATCGGCGAGTACGGCTTCAGGGTTTCCCCGAACGCGCCGAAGAACGTCAGAATGGACAGCACCGCCGCGGCGCCGAATCCGACGAGTCCGACCGGGTTGAAGTTGTACAGCATGCCGCGCCGGAATTCCGGCTGCTTCGGCGAGATCTTCAGCAGATACTTGTTGACCGCGATATCCGTTGCGACGGTGACGATCCAGGCGATACCGCAGTTGGCGTAGAAGCCGAGGATATTGTTCAGGAAGTCGAACATGTTGGCTTCCATGAGAATCAGCGCGATCGCCAGATTGACGCCGAGGAAGACCAGTCGTCCCGGATAGGTCTTGGTGACGCGGGTGAAGGAGTTCGTCCACGCCAGCGAACCCGAATACGCATTGGTCACATTGATTTTGATCTGGCTGATCACCACGAGCACCACCGCCAGCGTCATGGCCAGCCAGCCCGGCACCATATCGCGGTAGATCTCCAGGAACTGATGCACCGGCTGATTGGCGATCGATTGTGCGCCAGGAAGATTCGCGATCAGATAGACCGCGAGGAACAGGCCGACGACCTGTTTGACCGCACCGAAGATCACCCAGCCCGGTCCGGCCAGCAACATCCAGCCCCACCATTTGCGTTTGTTCTCAGGGGTTTTCGGCGGCATGAAGCGCAGATAATCGATCTGCTCGGCGATCTGCGCGATCAGCGACAGGCATACGCCCGCGGCGAGCAGCGCGCCCGTCAGGCTCACGCCGCCACCGTCCTTACCGCCGTAGGCGAAGAAGCTGCGCACCGAGTCCGGGTGCCGCACCAGCAGGAACACGAACGGCAGCACCATCAGCAGCAGCCACAGCGGCGTCGTCCACACCTGAAGTTTGGCCAGGGTGTTCATCCCGTAGATCACCAGCGGGAAGATCAGCAGCGTGGACGCCAGATAGCCCAGCCACAGCGGAATGTGCAGTCCCAGTTGCAATCCCTGCGCCATGATCGAACCCTCGGTGGCGAAGAAGATGAACGTGAACGACGCGAACACCAGATTGGTGATCACCGACCCGTAGTATCCGAATCCGCTGCCGCGGGTGATCAGATCCAGATCGATGTTGTAGCGCGCGGCATAGTAGGCCAGCGGAAATCCGGTCAGCATGATGACGACCGCGAAGATGCCGATGCCCAGCAGGGCGTTCCCGGTGCCGTTCGCGATGCCGACATTGGCTCCGATGGAGAAATCGGCCAGGTAGGCGATGCCGCCCAGGGCCGAGACGCCGACCACCGCCGGACTCCATTTTCGATAGCTGCGCGGCGCGAACCGTAACGTGTAGTCTTCCAGTGTTTCCTTCGTCGCGGTGGCTTGCACCCGGCGATCGTGGACGTCGACCACGTGAACTCCCTCTATCTCGGCCCGCGTGAACAGGCTCTGGGCCGAGGGTGGTTCGCGAATGTGCAGCCGCGTTTGCCGGGCCGTTACGGATGCGTTACTTCACATCCTCGGCGGCGAATTCGGCAGGGCTCAGCACTGTTCGGTGACGGCTTTCACATAGCCGACCGATTGATAGAGGAAGTTGTACGCCCAGCGCCGGAACGAGACGGGCGGATGCGCGTCGACCATGAGAATCTCTCCGCTCCAGCACTTTCCGAGCACATAGCGGGCCCGCGAGACGTGCGGGGTGAACGTCACCACGATCACCCGCCGCCAGTGCCCCGCCCGCGCCCGTTCGGCCAGCGCGCGTCCCTCCCCGAGCGTGGTGCGCGGATCAGGGTCGAAGCAGTCCACCTCGACCCGGTATCCGCCGTGACAGATCCGGTTCATCAGCGGGCTGTGCTCGTAAGGATCGGAGAACAGCACGCGCGGTGCGTAACCCTCCCGCGCCAGCCGCAACCCCAGCTCCTCGCGTCCGTCGTGCGCACCGCCGAGCACCAGGATCGCATCCGCGGGCGCGGGCGAATCGACCTGCGGCCGAACGTATACCGGCCACAGCGCGGTCACCGCGACCACGAGCAGGACGATCACGACGAGCGCAGCCCACTTCGCTCTCGTTCTGCCGCGGCGCTGTGCCATCCGCCGATCGTAGCCAGCGCGGTCGGTCGGCTCCGTAGATCAGGTACTGCCGCACGACTTCCAGCAGTTCCTCGCCGTGTGGGACGCCCAGGCCGGTGCACGCGTCCCAGCCCGCGCCCGCGCGGTACAGGCAGCGATGCGTCGATCGGCGGGACGAGTGCCGCCGCGCCGCTGTGGGCAGGTCTGTTCTGCCGGATCGCCGAACTGTTGCAGACCCGCGTCGGCCTGCTCCAGCCCGCGCTGTACCGCGGCGTCGCCGCCGGGCAGGTCGCACCCGGCTTCCGCGATATCACCGAGGGCAGCAACGGCCTCACCTTGGGCGCTTCGATACCCAGTTCGGTGAAGTACGCCGTGAGATCCGCCTCGGCGTAGCCGCCGCCGAATTCGAGGATGGCCGCGCGCTGCTGCGTGCCGCTGGCCTGCGGGAAGTGGTAGATGTCGGCGAGCTGGGGCGGGGTGTAGGTCTGTCGCTGCGCCGGATTCGCCGCGGCGGCGCGTAGATGAACTCCGACCTGCGGGCGGTCGTCCAGGCCGAGCACCGCGATGACGACGCCCGCCAGCGCTGCGGGGGTGGACAGTTCACCGGTGCGCATCCGATGTTCGACCTGCTCGCCGCCGACCGGATGCGCCGAGTTCACCCTGACCAGTTCGGTACCGAACACGTTCTGCGCCACCGACACCGGTGCGCTCGCCCGCACCCGGCGCGATCCGGGATGCTGCTCCAGGATCGTGGCCCCGGCCGATTCCAGCGACGAGACGACCAGTTCCAGATCGGCCGGATCCGCGCCGTACTGCTGCGTGAACTCCTGAACCGAGACGGCGCGCGGTCCGGCGATCAGATCCGCGGGCAGTTCGGCGCGGCGGCGCAGTACCACCGTGAATTCGACGGTCGCGGCCGGATCGACCGGACCGAGAGTTTCGACTCCGGTGAGTGCGGTGCGCGCACTCCCGGGGAGTGCAGCGGTGGCGGCATCGGACATCGGCAGATTCTCCGTTCACACGAAATGCGAAGGAGTGCTGTCATTTTCGGTCTCCCCCCCTCGCGACAGGGCTCCAGCGTAGCGCAACCGGCGATCTGCGCGACCCGGATCGCGGGGTCCGGGTTCGGAGTGGTTGTTTCGGGCGGGTTGCGCTCCGGTGTCCACCCGGGCTCCGGTGAGGATGGCGGTGAGCTAGGGGTTTCCGCCTGTACATCTGATGTTGCCCGAGCACTTGCCTCGGCGACGCGGCACGGCCACGACGGGCGCTTACCAATGGAATATGCGTCTCACGGTTTTCGGGACTGGGTATCTGGGGGCCACCCATGCCGCGTGCATGGCCGAGCTGGGCCACGACGTGGTCGGCGTCGACGTCGACCCGGGTAAGGTCGCCAAGCTCTCCGACGGGGTGACGCCCTTCTACGAGCCGGGCCTCGAGGAGGTGCTGCGCCGCAACCTCGATGCCGGGCGGCTGCGCTTCACCACCTCGTATCCCGAGGCGGCCGATCACGCCGACGTGCACTTCCTCGGCGTGGGCACCCCGCAGAAGAAGGGCGAATACGCCGCGGATCTGAAATATGTTCACGCCGTGATCGATTCGCTCGTCCCGCTGATCGAGCGGCCCTCGGTGATCATCGGCAAATCCACCGTCCCGGTGGGCACCGCGGCCGAACTGGGCGCGCGCGCTCGGGCCGCCGCGACGGCCGAGGTAGAGGTCGCGTGGAATCCGGAATTCCTGCGCGAGGGTTTCGCCGTCCAGGACACCCTGCGTCCGGACCGGCTGGTGCTCGGCCTGGACTCCGCGCGCGAGCGGGCCGACTGGGTCGCCGGACTGGTCCGGGAGATCTACGCGGAGCTGCTCGAGGCACAGGTTCCGTTCCTGCAGACCGACTTGGCCACAGCGGAATTGGTGAAGGTCTCGGCGAATGCCTTTCTGGCGACCAAGATCTCGTTCATCAACGCGGTCTCGGAGGTGTGCGAGGCGACCGGCGCGGACGTCACGGTCCTGGCCGACGCGCTGGGTTACGACGCCCGCATCGGACGCCGATTCCTCAACGCGGGCTTGGGATTCGGCGGTGGCTGCCTGCCCAAGGACATTCGCGCGTTCATGGCCCGCGCCGGTGAACTCGGCGCCGATCACGCGGTGGCGTTCCTGCGCGAGGTCGACAACATCAACATGCGCCGCCGGACCAAGGTGGTCGACATGGCCGCGAAGGCGTGCGGCGGCTCTTTGCTCGGGGCGAACGTGGCCGTCCTCGGCGCGGCGTTCAAACCCGAATCCGACGATGTTCGCGATTCACCCGCACTCAATGTCGCCGGAATGATTCAACTGCACGGCGCGGTGGTGAGCGTCTACGATCCCAAGGCTCTGGAGAATTCGCGGCGGGTATTTCCGACGCTGAATTATGCGACCTCCGTCGCGGATGCCTGCGATCGCGCGGATGTGGTGTTGGTGCTTACAGAATGGAAGGAATTCACCGCATTGCGTCCCGAGGATCTGAATCCGGTGGTGCGTTCGCGGTCGATCATCGACGGCCGCAACTGTCTCGAACGCGCCAGGTGGCGCGAGGCCGGATGGGTGTACGCCGGACTCGGCACACCGTAGTCTGGTAGCGGGGCAAGGTACAGTGGCCCGTACCGCGGACGTGAGTGACAACGGCTGGATCTCGCGTAGAACCCAGCTTGCGTAGCGGCCCGCGCGCACGTCGTGCAGTGTGAGACGAGATGGGCAGCAGATGAGTTCGGTATTGGGAATATCGGTGGGGGCGAGCGCCATTCGCGTTGCGCGTCCCCAGCCCGGTAATTCCGCCGAACAATTCGCACCGGACCGTTTCGATATGCGGGTCGCCGCGGTGGGGGAGCAGCCCGTGGAGGATGCCGCCGTCGAGGCGATCCTCGCCGCACTCGGTCCGGACATCGGCGCCACCGCGATCGCCTATCGCAGCGAACCGCATGCGCGGGCGGTGCGCGCGGCCCTCGCACGTCGGCAGGTCATCAATTACGAACTGGTGCCCGAGGTCGCGGCGGCGGTCGAATTCCTGCAGGCCAGTGGCGAATTGCAGGGGATGACCACGATCGCGCTCTACGATCTGGGCGGTGCGGGCCTGTCGGTCAGCGTGGTCGATATCGTCACCCGCCAGATCCACCACAGCGAGCGCACCAGCGATATCAGCGGCGACTATCTGGATTCGCTGATCCGCGAACAGCAGATCGCGTCCGGCCGCATCGCGCATCCGCCCGATCCCGAGGGGCTCGAACTGCTCGATCAACTGTGCCGCTCGGCCAAGGAACAGTTGACCGGCAGCACCGCGGTCGCCCTGCCGTCCGAATACGGGCTGGTGCTGTTGTCGCAGGAGAACTTCGACGCGCTGATCATGCTGGCCGTGGAGTCCTCGGCCCGGATGACGCGCGATGTGATCACCCGGTCCGAACGGTCGGTGCAGGCCGTCGTCGCGATCGGCGGTTGCGCGCAGATTCCGCAGGTGGCAAAGGTTCTGGAACGGTGGCTGCGGGTTCCGGTGCTGGCGCCGGCGCATCCGGAGACGGTGATCGCCCGCGGTGCTGCGCTGCTGGCCCGTCCGTCGCGGGCCGTCGCACAGGCGCGCGCGGCCTTCGAGGCCGAGACCGAGATACTGCCGGTGGTGCGACCCGACCGGTCGGTGCTCGGTGGTCGCGGCCGATCGCGTCGCGGGAAGCGGCGGATGATGTTCGGCGGCCGGGGAACACGGTCCGTCGCGGGCGAATTCGCGTCGGGCGGGATCAGCGCGCCGCGCGGGCTACGCGATCTGAGCGTGGCGGGAGTCGCGGTCGGCGCACTGGTCGTGGTCGCGGCGCTGGGTCTGGCCCTGGGCTGGGGTCCGCAAGTGCTGCAGGGCGATTCGCAGAGTACGAAATCGACCCGGAGCGCGGTGCCGACCAGCATCCCGCACACTTCCGCACCCAGCACGACGGTCACCCCGCCACCCGCCGATTCCACCAATGCCTCGGTGGCCCCGCCGCCGGAGTATCACCCGCGTTCGGAATCCCCCGCTCCCACCCGTCCCGGACCGAATACGATCATCGTCGTACCCGGACTGCCTGCCATCGTGGTACCGACCATCCCCCCGTTGCTGCCTCCGGCTCCGCATCACTGAACCGGCCGGATCCGTGCGCGGAGGCACCGTCGGTGGTCATTCGTCGTATTCGTTTGCGGACCAGTCTCTTCGGTAGTGGCGGCCCGACGTGTCGGTGTTCTCGGGTCGGCCGGACAGTCGCGGTCTGGGTTGCGGCGGGTAGTCGGGGGATTCGCCCGGATACTGTTCGCCGGACCATTGATTCGAGTAGGTGTCGCTCGCGTAGGGGTCGGCGGCGGGCCAGGGGTCGGGGTACGCCTGGCCGGAATGGCGGTTCGGCGCGGCGTCGGCGAACCAGTCGGGGGAGGAGTTCGCGCCGGTGTCGTAGGTGGGGTTCGTGTCGTAGTCCGGCGACGGTTCGGCGGACAGGCGGCTCCGGCGGGACCGGGGATCGGCTGTCGCGTCGGGTGCGGAATAGCCGGGTTCGGCCTGGTTCGGCCACTGGTTCGCGTACGGGTCGGGGCGCTGCACAGAGGGTTGTGAACCGGTGTGCGGCGGTTCCGCGCTCAGACGTCGGCGGGGCGCGGCGGGCTGCTCGCCCGAATACGGCTCGCTAGGTTGTTGATTCGCGGCCGGACTGCTCGCCCGGCGGCGCGGATATGACTCCTCGGCGCGGTTCGCGTACTCCTCGGGCGGCTGTTCGGTCGCCGCGGAACCGCTGCTCGCGGAATCGGTCTCGGGACGTCGCCGCGTCGCGGTCCGGCCCGGCCGCGTGGGCCGGTACTCCTCCTGCGAGAGACTGTGCAGATAGTCCTCGTCGTCCGAATCGGCTTCGGCCTCGGCACGTCGCTGCGGTTCGACCGCGCGTCGCCGCGGCCGGGCGTCCTGTCCGCGACGCGTCGGCCGTTCACCCGCGACGGCCTTCGCGGGCCGAGTGCGCCGGCGCGGGGGTTCGGGTTCGGATTTCAGCGAGAACGGCCGGGCCAGCAGGACCGCGATGACCGTGGTCAGCGGCACCGCCAACGCCAGGCAGATGCCGCCCACGGCGGATCGCACGATCTCGATGGCCACCGAATCGCCGGTGATCACATCACTCAGCGAGCGCCCCGCCACCGAGAACATCAGCAGCAGCGGCAGCGCACCGCCGGCGTAGGCGAGCACCAGCGTGTACACGGTACTGGCGATATGGTCCCGGCCCACCCGCATGGCGGCGGCGAAAACCTCTCGGCGCGTGGCCTTCTCGTCGATCGCGGCGAGTTCGAAGGCCGCCGAGGCCTGGGTGATGGTGACGTCGTTGAGCACACCGAGCGAGCCGATGATGAACCCCGCCAACAGCAGTCCGGTGATACTCACGTGCTGCACGTAGGTGGCGACGTTGGTGTTGTCCTCCTGGGACAACCCGGTCACATGGGTGATCTTCAATGCCGCCCAGGACAATACGGTCGCCAAGACCATCGCGCTCAACGTGCCCAGCAGCGCCGAACTGGTACGCAGATTCACCCCGTGCGCCAGATACAGCACCGCGTAGAGGATGATCGCCCCCGCCACCACCGCGACCGGAAGTGCGGGTTTGCCGTCCAGTAGCGCGGGCAACATGAACATGATCAGCACGACGAAGGCGAATACCAGCCCGATCACCGCGCGCAATCCGCGCCAGCGCGCCACCACGACGACCACCAGAGCGAAGATCAGTACGACCAGCGTCAGCGGGAAGCCGCGGGAGTAGTCCTCGAAGGAGTAGTTGGGCTGTCCGGTGGGATCGTTCTGCCGCAGGACCCGGATGTGATCGCCCTGATGCAGGACGGGCTGGCCGGGACCGGGTGCGATCTCCAGCAGGGTGTGATGACCTGTGGCCGGTCCGGATTCGATGGCGACCAGGCTGCGCGCGCAGACGTAACTGTTGTTGGGCGGCGGTTGCGGGGTTTCGGCGAACACCTTGCCGTTCGACTGGCTGCCGCAGGGGCCGGTGTCCTGCTTGGTCACCGTGCCGGCTTCGGTCTGCACCGCGCCGCCGCCGCCGTTCTGCATCGGCAGTGGAATATCGATGTGCTGATGACTCGGCCACAGCACCACCGCGCCGATCACCACGAGCACGCCGATGCCGGTCAACAGCCCGACGACGATCCGGGCCGCGGTGGCCCCGATCGCGATCGGACCGGAGTGGTCGTGGTGATGATGGTGGTCGCTCACCGGGCGAGCGTAAAGGATGGGACCGCGACCGGCACTGGCAGTGCTTCGGAGCTTTCCCGGCGGACGCGTCGAAAACCCGGACGTACCAAGCGAATCCGGCGAAATGCGAAGAGTGTGGGAGGGGCGGCGGAGAGCAGGGGGATGTCTCCGCCGCCCGGGGTCTCAGCGGCCCAGGGGGGTAGGCGGCTGAACCCGGGGCCGAGCGGCCCAGGGGGGTAGGCGGCTCGGCCGGGGCACTTTCGGTGCCGAAAACCACTGTACACAAACCGGCGATCTTTGCGCTAGTCAAGTCTTCAAAAACCCGACTTCTCGTACTTCCGGTCTGTTTTATGGGACGGTCACCCGATCGGGGGTTACTGCCGATAGCTCGCCAGGAAGTTGCCGAACCGCTCGATCGCCACCGCCAGATCACGCGCCCACGGCAACGTCACGATCCGTAGATGATCGTGCTGCGGCCAGTTGAAACCGGTGCCCTGCACCATCAGGATCTTCTCCTGCAACAGCAGATCCAGGACGAGTTTCGCGTCGTCGTGGATCTCGTGCACCTCGGGATCCAGCCGCGGGAACGCGTACAGCGCACCCTTGGGCTGCACACAGGACACACCCGGAATGGTGTTGAGCTTCTCCCAGGCGACATCGCGCTGCTCGAGCAGCCGCCCGCCCGGCAGGATCAGATCCTCGATGCTCTGATGTCCGCCCAGGGCGACCTGAATCGCATGCTGCGCAGGCACATTCGGGCACAGGCGGGTGGAGGCCAGCAGATCGATACCCTCCAGGAATCCGCTCGCATGCTCCTTCGGCCCGCTGATCACCAGCCAGCCCGAACGGTATCCGGCCACCCGATACGCCTTGGACAGGCCGTTGAACGTCAGACACAGCAGGTCGGGCGCCAAGGTGGCCAACGAGGTGTGCTTGGCGTCGTCGTACAGGATCTTGTCGTAGATCTCGTCGGCCAGCAGCAGCAACTGGTGTTTGCGGGCCAGATCGACCACCTGCTGCAACACCTCGGCCGAATACACCGCACCCGTCGGATTGTTCGGGTTGATGATCAGCAGCGCCTTGGTCCGATCGGTGATCTTGGACTCGATATCGGCGATATCGGGCTGCCAGCCGTTGGACTCGTCACACAGATAGTGCACCGGTGTGCCACCGGCCAGGCTGGTCATCGCCGTCCACAGCGGATAGTCCGGCGCCGGGATCAGCACCTCGTCGCCGTTGTTCAGCAGGGCCTGCATGGTCATGGTGATCAGCTCGGACACGCCGTTGCCCAGGTAGACGTCGTCGACGTCGAATTCCGGGAATCCGGAGACCAGCTCGTAGCGGGTCACGATCGCGCGCCGCGCGGACAGGATGCCCTTGGACTCGGAATACCCCTGCGCCACCGGCAGCGCCGCGATCATGTCGCGCATGATCACATCCGGCGCGTCGAAGCCGAACGGCGCCGGATTGCCGATGTTGAGCTTCAGGATCCGATGCCCCTCCGACTCCAGCCGTGCCGCGTGTGCGTGTACCGGGCCCCGGATCTCGTACAGAACGTTCTGAAGCTTCCTCGACTGCTCCAGAGGGCGCGGACGCTGCGGTGACTGGCTGGTAGGACTCACCCGTCCCATGGTGCCACCCCGGGCAACTGTGATTTCGCGCTGTGTCTTCGGCCTGCGCTTCGCTCCGGCGAGACGGGCCGCGAACTGTGAAGTAGGTCACAGTGCCGGATCGATGGGCAGCATCCCCCGAGCCGCACTCGATCCGCAGAACTCCTCGATCCGTTCGTCCAGCGTGCGGGCCTCGACCGTGGCCCGGAAACGCGGTCCGGCGATCCGGTGCCGCAGCCCGGTCAGGCGCTCCTCGAGCTGGGCGATGCGCTTGTCCTCCGCCAGCTCGAGCACCGGACGCACCGAATCCGCGGCACCGTCGAGACTGCCGTTGATCAGGTGCGCTGCCGCATTGTCCACCCGGGCCAGGGCTTCCGCGCCGTAGGAACGCTGTTCCTGCGGGCCGTTGGCGTACAGGTCGATGGCGCGATCGGTCGCGATCAGCGCCGGTTCGGCCTGGCCGAGATGGATGTAGGTGGCCCCGGCGTAGTAGTGGCTCTTGGGTTCGTCGAATCCGAAGACGCCGCCCATCTCGTCGTGCAGTTCGTCGGCGCCGGATCCGGCGCGGGCCACGTCGGCGGCGCGGATACAGCGCTCGGTATCGCTGATCGAACCGAGTTTGGACCAGATGCGCGCCTCGATATTGAGCAGTCGCACCTTCGCGGTCACCGAATCCGCGTACTGCTGCCCGCTCTGCGCCAGTTGCACCGCGCGGCGCGGGCGTTCGGACCAGTACTCGATCAGCGCCTGCATGCCTCGGGTCCAGGCGCGTAATCCGTTGTGCCCGCACAATTCCGCATAAGCCCAGGCCGCGCGGGCCTGCTCGCCCGCGGCGTCGTGATAACCCAGATCGGTACTGGCGTTGGCGAGCAACCCGGACAGGGTGCCGGCGAGCAGATACAGATGACCGGTGTCCGCGGGACTCTGATGTCCCTCCAGGAACCGGTACACCCGCCGGCGCACCCGCAGCATCTCGACCATCATCGGGACCGGCGAGGCGTGCACGTAGGCGTTGGCGATGCGGGTGACGTCGGCGTCGAACTGCTCCAGTGTGGTGGCGCCGATATTGGTGGACTCGGCGCGTCCGGCATGCTCGCTGGCTTCGTGGGCGGCCGCCATGATCAGATCCCTCTCCGAAATCGTTCCCGACGCATCACCTCTCATCGCACCGTTGTCGACGAGTGTCAGCAGTTCCGCGTCGCTCGAGTACTGGGCGCGCGCCGAATCATCCGGCCGCGCATCGAATTCAGGTGCGGGCCGATCGATGAGGGGCTGATCGATCATGGCCGCGAACCGTGCCCGCACAACCTCGTCGGACCTGGCCAGGGAGGTGTCCAGCGCGGCCTGGTTGACGGGCCGGGGGTGGACACGTGTGCCCCCGGCCTCCCATTTCGAGACCAGTCGTTCGTGTACACCCAAATGGGCAGCGAACTCCCGGATACTCATCCGCTTGGCATCGCGGAGGGCACGGGCTTCCCTGCCAGACCACTGCCGGACCACGATGTCACCCTTTCCACACGAACTTCGAACTCCAGAGTACGAGCGCGAAGTGATCACGGCCACAGCCGAAATCGAGCTGGTATCGGGGAAACAGCAGGTCGGGTGTCAAAGGCAGTGGAAGGGCAGTGCAAGGCGAGTGAGCGGGCGTTACCTCGCGGGCACCGTTCGCGGGAACCTTGGAGGGACCGAGGGAGTTCGCCGTGAACGTCGAGAAACTCAGGACCGCTGAGGATTGGGTCGCGTTGTACCGGTACGAGTTCGCCCTGCCGGTGATCGAGCGCGGCGGATACGTCATGTTGCCGATCACCAGCCGCATCGGCGTTCTGCATCTGCCCACCGTTCGCGCCGAACGGGTCAGCGAATCCCTGGTCGAGGAAGGTATGTCCGCTCCGGTTCTGGCCCGTCAGATCCGCTGGAGTTTCGTGGTCACTCCGGACGATCCGCCCGGGCCGCAGGTCGTGGACGTGCTCAACCGCATAGATATCGGCATTCCGGCCATCGGCAGTGCGATCATGCTGCCGACCGGCCTCGGCCGCTGGACCCGGGAGGGCTGCCACTGGGTGGTCCCGCCGACCGGCGACGACACCACACTCCCACCCCTGTCGGCCGTCATCACGACAGCGTTGGCGGTGGGTGGCGGCGAGGACTGACCGCAGACCGGTCCTCGCCGCCCCGCACCGGGTCCGCCCCCATTTCACCCGGCAGTCGACGGGGGCGGGCCCGGCCATGGGGCCTGCTCGTTCTCCCGCACCGAAATCTCTTGGACGCCACGGCGAGCGCGGATCGCCGAGTACGCGACCGTCCGGCCGGGGCGCCGCCGCCGCCCGCCTTCTGCTCCTACGAGTCGTGGTCGGGGTCGCCCACAGGCTGTGGATCGATGTGGATGCATCGCGAGCGGGCGCGTCCGGGTGCAGAATCGTGGAACGCCGAAGGGGCGTGGCCGAGATCGGCTACGCCCCTTCGGTTGTCGGGAGTCGGTCAGTTCTTGCGGCCCGGAGCCTTCGCTCCGGACTTGAAGCCCAGGCCCCCGGGCTTGGCGGTCGGGGGCCTGGGAGCGCCGTTACCGGACGACTCTGCCTCGGTGGATGCGGACTCCGCTGCAGCCGAGGAGGATTCGCCCGCAGTCTCGGCAGCCGGAGCAGTCTCCGCGGCCGGGGCCGCTCCGTCGGCGGACGGAGCAGGCGCCGCCTCCGCAGCCGGTTTCGCCGCGCCGGGGGCCTTCGGTCCGGGGCGTTTGAATCCGGACTTCATCGCCAAGCCCTTGGCGGCGACCGTCGGCTTGGACTCCGATGCGGCCGGAGCCGATTCGGTAGCCGCGGACTGCTCGGTAGCCGCAGCAGATTCGGCCGGGGTGGATTCGCCTGCCTCGGAATCACTTCCGGCAGACTTCGCGCCGGGAGCCTTGATGCCGCCCTTCATGGCCAGACCCTTGCCGCCGGGGGCCTTGGCAGCGCCCTTCATCGACAGGCCGCCGGGCTTGGCCGCGGGTGCGGCGGGAGCTTCCGCGGCGGATTCGGTCTCGGCCGGAGCGGGTGTCGCCTTGGCCCCGGGTGCTTTCGCCGCGCCCTTCATCGCGAGTCCCTTGCCGCCGGGCGCTTTCGCCGCACCCTTCATGGACAGGCCCTTGGCGGGTGCGGGAGCCGCCGGAGCTTCGGCCGAATCCGCCGCAGCCGCAGCCGGTTCGGCCTTCGCGCCGGGCGCCTTGGCCGCGCCCTTCATCGACAGTCCGCCACCGGGGGCCTTGCCGCCACCCTTCATGGACAGTCCGCCGCCGGGCGCCTTGGCCCCGCCCTTCATCGCGAGTCCGTTGGGGGCAGCGGGTTTCGCCTCCGCGGCGGCAGCGGGTTCCGCGGCCGGTGCCGCCTCCGCAGCAGGTGCGGCGGGCTCGGGTTCCGGCTCGGCCTTGGGCTCCTGGATCACCGTCAGGTTCTGCGACAACGTCGCCGGTTCGACCCGCTCGATGGACTGCAGCATCAGCTGCGCCACATCGACCACCTCGACGCCCTGGCCGACCTCGCCCGAATCCTTGCGCGCGGTCACGCCGTCGGTGAGCATGACGCGGCAGAACGGGCAGCCGGTGGCGATCATCGACGGCGAGTTGCCGCCGTCCAGCGTCGAGAGTGCCTCGTCCACCCGGTCCAGGTTGATCCGCTTACCGAGCTGCTCCTCCATCCACATGCGCGCGCCACCGGCGCCACAGCACATGGAACGTTCGCCGTGCCGCGGCATTTCGGTCACCGTCGCGCCCGAGGCGCCCATCAGTTCGCGGGGCGCGTTGTAGATCTTGTTGTGCCGGCCCAGGTAGCACGGGTCGTGGTAGGTGACCTTCTCCGACACCGGCTTGACCTGCACGAGCTGCTTCCCGCGCACCAGGCGGTTCAGCAACTGGGTGTGGTGCACGACCTCGTAATTGCCGCCCACCTGCGGATATTCGTTGTTCAGCGCGTTGAAGCAGTGTGCACAGGTGACGACGATCTTCCGCTTGGACTGCTCGATACCCTCGAACACCGAGTTGAACGTCTCGATGTTCTGCATGGCCAACTGCTGGAACAGGAATTCGTTACCCGCGCGACGGGCCGAATCACCGGTGCAGGTCTCCTCCTGACCGAGCACCATGAACTTCACGCCCGCGGTGGCCAGCAGTTCGGCGACCGCCTTGGTGGTCTTCTTCGCGCGGTCCTCGTACGCACCGGCGCAGCCGACCCAGAACAGGTACTCGTAACCGTCGAAGCTGTCGGCGTCCTTGCCGAACACCGGAATGTCGAAGTCCAGCTCGGAGATCCAGTTGAGCCGGTCCTTGGCGTTCTGACCCCAGGGGTTGCCCTTGTTCTCCAGATTCTTGAACAGGCCCGCCAGCTCGGACGGGAACTCCGATTCGATCAGCACCTGGTAACGACGCATATCGATGATGTGGTCGACGTGCTCGATATCCACCGGGCACTGCTCGACGCACGCGCCACAGGTGGTGCAGCTCCACAGCACCTCGGGATCGATGATGCCGTTCACATCCTGCGCACCGACCAGCGGCCGCTCGGCCTCGGTCCGCGCCGCCTCCGAGATCTGCGCCAGCGCGGCCTCGTTCGGCTTGCCCTCGGCATCGACCAGGCCGATCTCGTCCCCGCCCATATCCTTGCGGCCACCGGCCAGCAGATACGGCGCCTTGGCCT
This sequence comes from Nocardia jiangxiensis NBRC 101359, assembly GCF_000308615.1. GTDB lineage: Bacteria > Actinomycetota > Actinomycetes > Mycobacteriales > Mycobacteriaceae > Nocardia > Nocardia jiangxiensis. The sequence continues at coordinate 7,631 of NZ_BAGB01000075.1, read as the reverse complement.
GTCCGTGGTCGCGCAGCGACATGATCAACAGCTTGGGAGACAACGGCTTACCGGTGTTCCACGCCGGGCACTGCGACTGGCAGCGACCGCATTCGGTGCAGGTGGTGAAGTCCAGCCAGCCCTTCCAGGAGAAGTCCTCGACCTTGCCGACGCCCAGGGTGTCGTTGTCGGGATCGATCTCCTCCATGTCCAGCAGGGCTTTGCCGTTGGACGTCATCGGCTTGGCCGCACCCAGCGCGACGCCGCCGTCGTCCTCACGCTTGAAGTAGATGTTGAAGAACGCCGCGAACCGGTGCCACGCCACACCCCAGTTGATGTTGCGGCCGACCAGCAGCAGGAAGGTGCTGCCGGACACCATCTTGACGAACGCGAACACCGCGACCAGCGCCACGCTGCTGGGGAGCAGCTTGGCCACCTGCATGGTGAAGAAGTCGGTCCACGCGGTCGACTCGTGATAGGTGGCGATCTTGCCGGCCTTCACCAGGACCATGCCGATGCCTTCGATGAACACGATCGCCTCGATCGCGTAGGCCGCGCCGAACGCCGAACCCGAGAAGCGGGACAGCCGGGCGGGCACCCGGGGGTGGTTGAGCTGGCGAATCACGATCAGCACCAGGATGCCGATCACGGTCGCGATGCCGAGCAGCTCGTCCATGAAGTGGTAGATGTGCCAATTGCCGAAGATCGGCCAGTGGAACTCGGGATCGAAGGTCTGCCCGTACGCCTCGAAGTACAGGATGAACCCGGCCAGGAAGCCGATCATCACGAGCCAGTGCGCCCAGCCGACGGTCCGGAACTTGACCATCCGGGTGTGGGCCAGGAACTCGACGATCATCGTCTTCAGGCGGGGCAGGAACGGCCGCCAGCGGTCCGGTGCGGATTGTCCGAGCCGGATGGCACGGACCATCTTGCCGACGCCGCCCAGGAATGACGCCCAAGCCAACAGGCTGAACACCACTCCGATCGTGCCCAGCGTCACTGTCAGGGCATTCATGTCGCGACCTTCCTTCGGTTCAACGAGCATCGGCGGCAGGGCTGTTGCCGCCAGGGTTGTCTCGCATACTAACTGCCAGTAAGTTACCCGCCGGTAACTTAGCTGTCCACTCTATGATCGCAAGCTGATACGCCCCAGCGTGCCGGGGCTCATGGGCCCTCGTGTGTGAGTCGGCTCACGTACTGTCCTGGGCGTTTGCGGTGATGTGAATCGGTATAACGGTAAATCCCGGCAATTTCGCCTCCGGGGAAGGACACGCGTACCCCAAATGGTGGGAAATGGATGTCGCTTCCGGGGGACCGTTCGATTAGGCTCAGCGCGTCCTGCTTGCTGTGTAAATCTCCACTCTGCTCGGGGAGGGTTCCCGTAGGCCGCGCCCATCGGCGGTACCGATGTGGCAGCGACTCGAGGGATGCGTGAGCTCTCGCGGAGAGGAGGCACACCGCGGCACCCGTTGATGATTGGAAAACCGAATGAAGTTCCGCACCGCTACCGCGGGCGCCGCACTGGTCATCGGTGCGATGACCGCCGCTGTCGGTACCGCGCACGCCGCCCCCGCTCCGAAGCCGGCCGCAGACGCGATCGACTACTCGGTCAAGCTGGTGGACAAGGCGGTAGTGGCCACCCTGCAGGGGGGAACCTTCCAGGTGGTGCAGAAGCCCGGCGCGACGCCGCAGGCAAAGCCACAGCAAATTATCAATGTCAAAAACAAGGCCGGAAAAATCGCTATGGAAATGCCGGTGGATTACCGCATCTCCGGCGTGCAGATTCCGGTCGTGCCGGTTGTGAAAGAGAACGGCAAGGTTCTGCAGCTGACGCCGCAGAAGCCCGCCGGCGCGAAAATCACGAAAGAGACCGTGGTCCCCGAGCCGATCGCATCGGTGCAGGCCAACCCGGGCGTCGTAGCGCAGGCCGAGCCGAAGGCCGCGTCGAACACGACCTCGCAGGCCAAGCCGAGTGCCGCGCCGCAGGCCAAGGACATCGCCTCGCCGCAGGAGGACAACGCCGCGATGACCGACTTCGCGACGAAGTTCGGCCTGGCCACCGGTATCGGCAGCTTCGTGGGCATGGCCATCGGCGCGGTCGTCGGCTGCATCTTCGGTCTGCCGCTGTTCGGTGTGGGCTGCATCGCCGGTATCCCGATCGGCGCGACCCTCGGCGGCATCGTCGGCACCATCGCCGCCGGTGGTCCGACCCTGGTCGCGGCTGGTATGGATCTGATCAGCACGCTGCAGAAGCCGGCCGGTAAGACCAAGTGGGCGCAGGCGGTGGGCGTCAGTCCCACCACGTCGGCGGCGCACAAGTAATTCCGAACACACCGGCCCGCTCGCCTTTTCGGCGAGTGGGCCGGTGTCGTATATCCGCCCGTGGCGGTAAGCCCGGCCCGATGCGGCCCGTTCGGCTAAGATCACGGCCGAAACTGATGAGGGATTGGAATACCGAATGACGTTCCGCAGAAGCGCTGCTGCGGCGGCCCTGGTCATCGGCTCGATGACCGTCGCGCTGGGTACCGCGCACGCCGATCCTGCAACCGCCCGGCCGCAGATCGAATATTCGGCCGCGAAGGTCGGGAAGACGGTCGTCACCAAGCTGAAGAACGGCACGTTCCAGCTGGTCGACAAGCCCGGCGAAACACCCGGGCAGACTCGGCGGGTCGTGAACGTCAAGGATTCGGCCGGGGCCGTCGCGCTCGAACTGCCGCTGGACTTCCGGGTGTCCGGGGTGCGGATCCCGGTGACCCCGGTATTGCGCGCGGACGGCCGCGAACTGGATCTGACCCCGGTCCGTCCCGCCGGAGTGGATCTGAGCAAGCCGATCGCGCCCCGGTTGGTCGGCGCGACCGTCGCCGGCAAGCCGCTGCAGGCCCAGCCCGTCGCCTCGGCGGTCGAGAATCAGCGCGCGTTCAACGATGTCGCGACCAAGGCCGGTCTGGCCTTCGCGGTCGGCGGTCTGATCGGCGCGGTGATCGGCGGTCTGGTCGGCTGCGTGCTGACGTTCTGGATCGTCTGCATCCCCGGTCTGATCCTGGGCGGGATCGGCGGCGGCGTGCTGGGCACGATCCTGGCGGGCGGTCCGTCGCTGAATCAGGCGGTCATCGAGCTGCAGAACACGTGGAAGGCGAAGGACGGCACCACCCAGTGGGCGAATCCGGGTCGTTGAGCGGTTCCGGCTCAGTGCGGTAGTTCGAGGCGGCCGCTGAAGGACGCCTCGCCGAGATCGCGTCCGCGCATGGCGAAAGATCGCTCGGTGATCATGAATTCGCCGTTCTCCCGGACCAACAGCACTGTGCTGCACCGGGTTCCGTGATCGGTGCTGGGGATGAACCGCGCCGACACCGTGCGCTCGCGTTCGAGAGGCAGTCCGGTGGAAGGCAATTCGTCGTCGGGTGCGATAGTCCGGTCCGCCAGGACGGTGAAACAGCCGTCCACATCACTCGGATCGTTCGCGATGACCGCGGCGAGGTCGCGTAGCCCCTCGCGCACCTTCGGCCAGGCCGGTGCGTCGGTATCGGTGCGAACCACGTTGTCGCGCAGGCTGTCCACCGAACCCAGCAGTGCGCCGTTGGACAGTCCGTGCAGGCCCGGGGGAAGCTCGAGCGGAGTGTGCGCGCTGCGATTGCTGTGCCACCACAGCGTCTGCAGATCCGAGACGATCAGGTTGTAACCGTTGTAGTCGTCCGGTGCGTCCGCCACCGCGGTGAGGAACTTCTTCGGCGCGATCTCACCGCGCAGGAAATCCATCAGCAGCGCACCGCGCGAACGCACATCGGTGCGATCCTCACCCGGTCCGCGCACATTCGTCACCGCCGCGAACCGATGCGCCTCGCCCATCAATCCGAGCCAGGTCCCGGGGATCGCGGCTCGCGCCCCCAGATCCCGCCCCGCGAGCAACCCCGCCACCTCGGGCCACCGCCGCATGGATTCGGTGGGGCGGGTGTAGAACTCGTCCCGGTTGGCCGCCACGATCAACCGATATTCCGGGTGCGCCCGCCACGCCGTCAAAACCAGACACATGCTGTACCTTTGGCCTCCGCTTCGCTCCAGCGGGGCCGAGGCCCCCTGAGGCTCGATTCTTCCCTCCCTCCGCTCCCCCGCTTCGCTCCTGGCGCTCCGGTCAGTCCAGAATCGACCCGGGGGCCACGGCCTTGGAGTTGGCGTTTCCTCGGGTGGACGGAATTCGGTGACCTCGAGGTGTGCCGTCTCTGCTGGAGACGCGGTCGGTCCGCCACGATCAGGCACATATATTCAGAATGCCGGATGTCCCAGGATTCCGTAACTGTCCGGCACCGCCGTTGAGCTGCCAATCGGTTCGGCAGTGCAGCATGCGAAAGGGCCGACAGCGTTGTGCTGTCGGCCCTTTCGGCGGGGAGATCAGTTGGTGCGCAGGCGCAGGCCCGGGTTGGCGGACAGGACCGCGCTGAGGGGCTGAGCGAACAGCTGCGGGGCGTTGCCGGTGAGGGCGCCGATCAGGTTGGGGATCTCGCAGATCGGGTAGTCGGCCACCGACGACGCGCTGGACACGCCCAGCGCCTTGGTGCCGGACACCAGCGGGCCGCCGGAGTCACCGGGCAGGGCGCAGATGTTCGCGGAGAACGAGTGCTCCAGGTTGTGATCGCCGACCTGGACCTCCTGGTCGACCGCGCTCACCACACCGCAGCTGAAACCGGTGCGCGAACCCGACTTGCAGACCGGTGCGCCGACGACCGGATTCGCGACGCCGGTGATCGCCAGCGGCGCCTGACCCGGAACACGAACCAGGTTGTTGCTGAAGCGGTTCCGCGCCGCGCTGTTGATCGCGACGATCGAGTAGTCCTGTGCGCCGAGCACCGACTTCTGGAAGGTGCCCAGCTGCGCACCCAGGTGCTCGCCCGGCGCGACCTCGTACATGGCCGGGGCGTTCGCGGTGCCCGCGGCGGGGATGTTCGGGTCACAGTGACCGGCGGTGATGTTGACGACGTTGCCGCGGCTGTCGGTGCCGTTGAAACCCGAGGAGCAGATCAGCTGCATCTTGCCCGCGACCGAGGCATACGCGTCACCGGCGGCGACCTGGGTGGTGCGCATCTGCCCCGCGACGGCCGAAGCCTTGGCGATATCGGACTGCTGCGGGCCGGTCGGCGCGGCGGCCATCACGATCACCCGCGCCGGATCGATGAATCCGGGCATCGGCAGTCCGGCCTTGTCGACCCGGACCGCGAGCGCGTTGTTCACGGTGTCGATCACCGCGCCGCGCACCTTCTCCGAGACCGACTTGGGCTGTCCGGACAGCCACTGCTGGAAGGCGTTCTTCTCGCTGCGCAGCGCGGTCTCGGTCTTGGCGACCTGCTTGACCTGGTATCCGGCCGTGGTGGCGGCCTTGCTCGCATCGTCGTGACCGGCGCCGGGAGCCAGCGCGATCACGGCCTTACCGGCGTCGTTCAGCCAGGCGCCGGCGAAGGTCTGCGGGTACTCCCGCTGCGCGGTGGTGGCGAAGTCGCTCACGTGCTGTGCCAGATCGGCCCGGTGCAGGTACTCCTGCGGGGAGATCTTCAGATCCCGCTGCACGGCCGTGGCCAGGTCGACCGGCAGATTCGGCGTGGGAGCCTTGGCCGGATCCGCGGATGCCGTTGCCGCGAGCGGGCCCAGGACCAACATCGCCGCGGAGGCGGCGACCGCAGCATTGCGGAAACGGTTGCGCGAGCCGCGGCGGGCAGCGCGCGAGGGCAGATGGCGTGGCAGGAGCATGTGCCGACTATATGGGTTTCGCACTCTGATGCCTACTTATCACGTCGGGTAATCGGCTGCGCGGGGACGCACGCCGAAATCGTTCAGAAGAAATTCACGGACAATCCACACTTATCCGGCATTCGGGCGTACCCGGACCGAGATCCCCGAGCCGAGCCCGCCGCCGGACCTGGCGTCGATATCGGCGAGGATCGACCGGATCGGGATACCCAGTGAGGCCGTGCCGCCGTACTGTGCGAGATCGATATTGGCCGCTTTGCAGTCCGGTGCGTCGGCCGCGTTCGAACCGCTGGTGATGCCGAGAGCAAGCGTACCGGTCACGATCGCGCCGCCGCTGTCGCCGCCCAGCGTGCACGCCGAACTGGCGAAACCGCGCACGGTCTTGGATTCGCCCTCCGCGGTGTACAGCTGTGTCTCCACCCGGTCCGCGACGACGTAGCCGCAGGTGAATGTCGAGGACTGTCCGGACTTGCACACCGGTGCGCCGGTCACCGGCTCGGCGGTACCGGTGAGGGTGAGCGTGGTGCCGTTCGCGCCGCGCACCGAGGGCTTGTCCATCCCGGCCTTCACCGCGCGGTCGGTCAGCTTGATCACCGAGTAGTCCAGGCCGCTCGACCCGCCCAACTGGGCGTTCACGAACGAACCCGCCTGCGGGCTCGACTTGAGGTTGCGCGGATCGGGCACCCACACCCCGGCCTGCTGATTGCCCTTGCCCAGATTCGGATCACAGTGTCCCGCACTGATATTCAGCGCCGTGCCGTGCGAGTCGACGCTGTTGAAACCGAACGAGCACACGTCGACGGTCTTGAGCTGGGAGTCGTTCAGCGAGGTGGGCGCGCTGATGTAGGTGTCCCCACCCATCGGGTGGTGGTCGACCGGGCCGCCGGCGTCGGGGGACAGGATCACCTTCACATTGGCGATCAGCGTCGGCAGGTTCAGCAGATGTCCGGCCGGTGTGTTGGCGACGGTCAGCACCAGCTGGCTGTTCAGGAAGTCGATCGCCACCGAGTTGATCGCCGAGGAGACCTGGCGGGGCAGGGTGTTGATCCACTGGGTGAGCTGATCGAGCGAGCCCTCCAGTTTGTCCGCCGAGATCGGGGCCAGCCGGGTCTGATATCCGGCCGAGGATGCGGTGTGAGCGGCCTCGAGCGAGGTGACGGCCATGGTCGGTTTGCCGTCCCGGGTCATCCAGGCGCCGGCGAACTGCTCCGGGTGCGCGGACCGGAACTGGCGGGCGTAGTCGCGCAACTGCTGGGCCTTGGCGGCGCGATCGAGGTACTGCGCCGGGGTCATCTTCAGATCGCGTGCGATGGCCTGCACCAGCGTGGGCGGTAACTGATCGGCTTTGAGCTGCGCTGCCGGGGCGGGTGCGGCACTGGCGGTTGTGGTACCGAGCAGGGGACTCAGGAGCAGGGTCGAGGCGATTGCGACGGTGGAAGCTTTGACCGTTGCGCGACGGCCCGTCAACTTGCGCATGAAGTCCCTTCGTAAGGCACCCGATCGTGCCGGTAGATCCGGGGGCCGTGTTTCGTTGCGCGACAACGACCCTCGCTCTGCTGCCGACCGCACCCTCCGGCCGACGCCGGATTATTACGGTCAGCGCATCACTTTAAGGCACAAACGCGCGAAGTTCGCTATGAACCGATCATGGAATGTTCGCGGACGGGAAACCGTAGGTCGGCGGCATCGGGAACGTCGGGTAGGGATCGAAAGTGTATGGAAAGTACGGCGATTGGCTCGGTGTGGTGTACCAGGGGTCGTTCGGGTCGGTGGTGGCGCTCGGCTCCGTGGTCGGCGTGCCGGTCGGCGCGGAACCGGGCGGGGTCGTGGCCGGCGGCGCGCTGCTCGGCGGTGGCGGAACGGCGGTGCGCCGGACCGGAGGCCGGGGGACGACCGTGGCCGGGGCGCGCGTGGTG
>NZ_BAGB01000076.1 GCF_000308615.1 Nocardia jiangxiensis NBRC 101359 | reverse complement strand
GCCGGGCTGGGTGATGCGCCGGACTGGGTGATGGGTGATGCGCCGGACTGGGTGATGCGCCCAGCCGTGTGGACGCGCAGGCCGGATGACGTGTCAGCCTTGGCGATGTGCCGGACTGGGACGACGTGCCGCGCTTGGTGATGCGCTGGCCCGGGTGATCGGGCGGCGGGCCGAGTGATCTGCCGAGTTCGGTGATGCGCTGGGCTGAGAACGTGCGTGGTCGGGTGAGGTAGTGGACTGAGGACCTGCGGGGCTGGGTGAGGTGTCGGGCTGAGAGATGTACCGGCCGAGCGATGCTCTGGGCTCGGGGAGATAGCGTGCCGGGCGATGCCCTGGATTGACCGCCGTACCGCCGTCGGGCGCGCGCTGGAGTGCGAGATGCGCCGTCCTGGTGGATGGATTGACCGGCGACATGCCGGGCTAAAGGGGCTGTCACGCCGGGGGGTATCAAGCGCGAGGGAAGCGTGGAGTTTTCGCCGGGAGGCGTTGGGGGTTGAGGCATCGGCGCGGGGGTTTGTCGGACCGTGCGATGTGCGGACCGATGGACGCGGTCTAGTCGGGCCGGTCTCTGACGGATCGAGGGAGGGTTGGACAGCTGGATGCCTCGGGCCGGAGGAGGGCCGGACCGAGGCAACTTGGCGAACCCCGGACTGTGTCGGGGCGAGAGATTGGGGCATGGCGGACAGCAGAAGCTGTTGGCTCGGGTGCGGGTCTGGACTGCGCTGGCTGAGCTGAATCTCGGGCCGAGGACTTCTGGATCGGGTGATGCGGCGGTTGAGATATCGGTTGGTCCGGGGTGTGCGACGTTGCGGGACGTGTCGGGTCCGATGGCTGTCAGGGATTCGGATCGGTTGGACCGGGTGTGTCTGACTGAGTAGAAGGGGGTGGACAGAGAGAGCGGGACCGAGGAGGGGGCGGACCGGCAGATCGGTGGTCCGGGTGACTCAGGCGGCCTGACCGGTGGTTGGCGGACAGGTCGGACAGGGGGCTCGGGCGGTCCGGGGGACTGTCCGCGGGCAGACCGGTCGAGGGTGGACAGCTGGCCGGCATGAGGAGCTGGCCCTCGAGTAGAGCGGACAGGGGTGGTCTGCCAAGGAACTTCGATGCGGTCGGTGGGTTTCGTGCGATGGAGACGGCGGCTGGGCTGAACGTATGAGCCACTCCCCTCGTCCTCGCTCCTCCCCTCTCCTCCCTTCGCCCGTCCGCCTTCTCCTCGTCCGCGCTCTCCTGGCGCGCATTCGCCTCGCCCGCGCTCGCCTTGGGCCCCTCAGCCTGCGCTCGCCTGGCCCTCGCCGGCGTGCGCCTTCTCTCGCAGCAGAGGCGAAGCAGCAGAGGCGAAGCAGCAGAGGCGAAGCGGAGAGGCGAAGCGGAGAGGCGAAGCGGAGAGGCGAAGCGGAGAGGCGAAGCGGAGAGGAAGCGCAAGAGGCGAAGTGGCAAGAGGCGAAGTGGCAGAGAGGAAGCGAGAGTGGGGGCGGAGAGGCTCGTTGGCGGAGCGCGGGTGAGCGTCGGAACCTTGGATCCGGGTGCGCTGGTTTCATGTGAAACATCGCGGAAGGTGTGCGCCTGGCGGAGAAGCACATACGAATTGACCGATTCTCAGCGTGTCGGAGAAGGATTGCCGCGGTTCAACTTCCGTATTGCCTCCGGTACTGGCAAGCTAAGTGTCGTTGAGTGTGAGCGCATTTTCTCGGTGCCCGGCAGCTCGCCGGATGGCTATCGGTCTCGCAACAAGGCGGCGCTCCGCCTACTCGAGCCGCGTGGCGCCGAAGCCACGCCCGGCACGTGTCTGAAGTTCTCGGGGTTAGGAGCCTGTATGTCGAACGGTCCGGCAAAAGTTTCACGGGAAACAACCTCGCGAGTCCCCGGAATGCTGGAGGGCAACGCCTTCGACTCGGAGGACTTCAGCCGCACGCCCTTCGGAAGTATCTCCACTGCGGACACGCCGATCGCGGCGGAAGCGCAGCGAGCGAGTCAGGTCCTGCACCCTGGTTCGATGAACATTCCGAAGCCGCGCGAACAACGCATCATCACCATCGCCAATCAGAAGGGTGGTGTCGGTAAGACCACCACGGCGGTCAACCTCGCCGCCGCGCTCGCGCTGCAGGGGATGACCGTTCTCGTAATCGATCTCGATCCGCAGGGTAATGCCAGCACCGCCCTCGGCGTCGATCATCACTCCGGTATTCCGTCGAGCTACGAACTCCTCATCGGGGAGATCCCCGTCCAGGATGCGATCCAGCAGAGTCCGCACAACGAGCGCCTGTTGTGCATCCCGGCCACGATCGACCTGGCAGGCGCCGAGATCGAACTGGTCTCCATGGTCGCCCGGGAAGGCCGCCTCAAGACCGCGATTCAAGAAGCGAATCTGGCCGGGTACGAGATCGACTACGTGATGATCGACTGCCCGCCCTCACTCGGTCTGCTGACGGTCAACGCGATGGTGGCCGCGAAAGAGGTCCTCATCCCGATCCAGTGCGAGTACTACGCGCTGGAAGGTGTGGGACAGCTGCTGCGCAATATCGGCCTGGTCCAGTCGCATCTCAATCCGGAACTGCACGTCTCGACGGTGGTCCTCACAATGTATGACGGCCGTACCAAACTGGCCGATCAGGTCGCCGAGGAGGTCCGCGGACACTTCGGTGATGTGGTTCTGCGATCGGTCATTCCACGCAGTGTGAAGGTCTCCGAGGCACCGGGCTACGGTATGACGGTTCTCGATTACGACCCCGGTTCTCGTGGCGCCATGAGCTACCTGGATGCCGGTCGGGAAATGGCGGCTCGCGCCGTCGGTGCGACGTATGCGCCGGATCCGGTTGCGGCAACGCCGGTTACCGAGGGCGGCGATGTGAATGAGGAAAGGGGCCGATAAGCCGATGAGTCAGGCGAAGAAGGGTGGATTAGGGCGCGGGCTGGCCGCGCTGATCCCGACCGGTCCCGCCGAGGTGCAGGGACTCGGGAGTGCCGCGGCGAACGCCGTCATCGGCCTCGATCCGATCGGACCGCATCCTGCGGAGGCGTATCTGCACCGGGTCCCCGATCCGGCTGCCGACACCGATGCCGGAGCGGTCTACCGCGAGATCCCGGCCGAGGAGATTCAGCCCAATCCCAAACAGCCGCGTCAGGTTTTCGAACAGGACGCGCTCGATGAGCTGATCCACTCGATCCGCGAATTCGGCCTGATGCAACCGATCGTGGTGCGCGCGCTGAGCGGGACCGCCACGACCGATAACGGCTCCCCCGCCCGCTATCAGATCGTCATGGGTGAGCGTCGCTGGCGTGCCTGCCAGGACGCGGGACTGGCGACGATTCCGGCGATCGTTCGGGAAACCACCGACGATGCCATGCTGCGTGACGCGTTGCTGGAGAACATCCACCGCGTGCAGCTCAATCCTCTGGAAGAGGCAGCCGCCTATCAGCAGCTGCTCGAGGAATTCGACGTCACCCACGAGGAACTGGCGAATCGGATCGGCCGATCCCGACCGGTCGTCACCAATATGATCCGTCTGCTCAAGCTGCCGATCCCGGTGCAGCGGCGGGTTGCGGCCGGGGTTCTGTCGGCGGGTCATGCCCGTGCACTGCTGGGGCTGGACGCCGGCGCCGAGGCCCAGGAGAAGTTGGCGGAACGGATCGTCGCGGAAGGGCTTTCGGTCCGGGCGACCGAAGAGGCGGTGACGCTGGCGAACCGGTATCCGGAACAGGAGCGCAAGCCCGCCCCCGAGCGCAAGCCCGTCTATGCCCCGGGTCTGGATCGTCTGGCCGAGCGCCTGGCCGATTCGTTCGATACCCGCGTCACCGTGAGCATGGGTAAGAAGAAGGGCAAGATCACCGTCGAGTTCGGTGATTTGGCCGATCTCGAGCGCATCGTCACACTGATGGAAAAACAGCAGTAGTCCTGACACCGTAAACATACGGGCGAAAACCATGAGCACCCGATGACTATATTGCCTTTGCGCCGAAACGTCACTGTGACGGCGTATGCCATCGAGCGCAGCGACGGAAATGAGGCGGTTCGTGTTGATCGCTTATTCTTGCTGGCGAGAAGATATTGATGCCACGTGAGCGTGGATGAATCCGACAGCTGGAGGCTGAGCAGAGCGGTGTCGACGAGCGTGACCGCACTGAGCCTCGGCGGGCTCGACAAGCTTCCGACACACGCACGCCGATGCGTGTTCTGGGAGATCGACCCCGCCGTGGCCGAAGACTCTCGCGAATTCAGCGATCCGGTCTTCGAGAAGGAAGCATGGCTGTCCACGGTCATGCTCGAATGGGGTTCGTGCGGACAGGTCGCGCTCGTCGACGGCCAGCCCGCCGGCTGCGCGCTGTACTCACCGCCGAGCGTGGTGCCGCGGGCGGGCCTGTTCCCCACCTCACCGGTGAGCCCGGACGCGGTCCTGCTGACCACGCTGCGCGCCGAATTCCCCTATCAGGACACCAGTGTCGCACATCGGCTGATGCAGGCCGTGGTGGCCGATCTGATGCGTCGAGGTGTTCGCGCGATCGAGGCGTTCGGTATCCGTCAGGATCCGGCCGCCACGATGCTGCCCACCCGCTCGATCAGTTCGATGTTTCTGATGGAACGGATCGATACTCCCGGCACCGGAATCCCTTCGGCCGGAACGCCCTCGGCCTCCCGTGCCAACGGTGCCTGCTCCCCCGAGGGCTGCATGATCGACGCCGAGTTCCTCGAGGATGTCGGATTCTCGGTCGTCGCCCCACACCAGCGCTTCCCCCGCCTGCGCCTCGAACTCGACAGCGACCACCTCTGGAAAGAGGACGTCGAACGCGCCCTCGACCAGCTCCTGGCCGCCGCGGCAGCAAGCACCACCCCGACCCGAGTCGGCTGCCGATAATCGGACGCCCTGGACACGTATGGCCACAAAGCGGTACGTGTCCGGCGGCCGACTCCATCCCGCGCAGCCGGGGACTCACCCAAGTCGCGTAGAGCCGGGTGACCTAATTGGAATCTGCTGCGGCCAGCTCTTCCGCGAGGAGTTCGGCGAAGGTGTATGTGCCGGTGGGCTGGTCGTCCTGGCCCAGGAGGTACAAGCGCTTCACCGAGATGAGGATCGCCTCGGCGATCACATCGCGCATCCGCGGGTTGGTAAGCACCGATGCGTCGTAATCGTTTGTGAGATAGCCGATGTCGACCTGAACGGTCGGCATCTTGGTCAGGCGCAGCAGATCCCAGGTGCGTGAATGGGTGCGGCAGTCCTGCAGTGATGTGCGAGCGACGATTTCGCGCTGGATGAATCCGGCCAGTACCTGACCGATCATCGATACCGAACCGTGCGAATTGCCGAAGTGGAAGCTGGCGACGCCGCTGGCCAGGGTGCTGGGGTTGGTCGCGCAACGCAGCGAGATCATCAGATCCGCGTCGAAGGTGTTGGAGATCTCCGCGCGTTCGGCATCGGTCGGATTCGCTCCCCACGGCCGGGACAGGAACGTCTCCATGCCGGTTGCGGCCATCCGGCCCTCGAGCCGACTCGCCAGATCCCACAGGATCTCCGACTCGTAGACGTCGCCGAATTCGGTTGGCACGGTGACGCCCTTGTCGGGACCGCCCATCCCCGGGTCGATGACGATCCGCTTACCGGTCAGCTGCGGCCCGGCCCGGTGCACGACCTCTTCCTCCGCGATCCGGTGCGGATTGCCACCGGTGACGCGGGCGCCCAACAGATCCAGCGAACGCAGCGTGTCCGGACCGCAGATGCCGTCCGCGGACAGGCCGATCTCGCGCTGGAACGCGGTCAGCGCATCGTGCGTCTGCGGGCCGAAGTAGCCGTCGACACGATGTACGTAGAAGCCCAGATCCTGCAGACGACGCTGCAGCGTGGCCACATCATCGCCGTACAGCGGGGCGGAGAGCTGATAGATCAGGGTGCGCGCACCGAGGCGGTAGGACGCCTCCTTGAGTGCGCGATAGGTGGCCGGACCCACGACGCCGTCGACGAGCAGTCCGCGGTGCTGCTGGAACGCGCGCACAGCGGAATCGAGATCGTGATCGAAGACGCCGTCCGTCTCTTTCCAGAACTCACCATGGCCGTCGGAACGGTCTGCTCCGTGCGGATGCATGTGGAGGAAACCGAGACTTGCGAGGGTGCTCCGAACCTCTGTTACGGCTGGACCGGTATCGCCGTGACGAAGTCGGTGCATGCGTGAGAGCCCTTTCCTTCCGCCAACCCGGGTACCCATTTCTGGGACCGTCCACTCCCGAAGCTCTTTCGGGGGTGTGCCAGGGCGCGATCCCCGCGGGGCACACGTCCGGAACGTCGGTCGATTGTCTCAGACCCGGACCGAATTTCTGCAATTCTGGCGAGTGCAGAGGATCCTACCCCGGAGTTGGCGCGTCTTTGCGTAACCACGGAGTCTCGCTGGCCGTGCGAAAAGCACACGCGCCCAGCGGACGGCGACGAAATACTAACCCGTGCCGCCGCCGCTGTGAGGCGAATGCTTGTCAGATGACGCCGTCGAGCTCGCGCAGCAGCGCGGCCTTGCCCTTGGCGCCGGTGATCCGCTTGGTCTCCTTACCCTCGGAGAACAGGATCATCGTGGGCAGCGCCATGACTCCGTAGTCCCGCGAGGTGGTCGGGTTGGCGTCGGCGTCGATCTTGGCGATGGTCAGCTTGTCGCTGTGCGTGGCCGCGATCTCCTCCAGCACCGGGGCGACCATCTTGCACGGGCCGCACCAGTCCGCCCAGAAGTCGACGAGTACAGGCTTGTCGCTACCCAGTACATCCTGGGCGAAGGTGGCGTCGGTGACGGTCTTCGTGGCATCGGACATCGTGTTGAACTCCTCGAGCGGTGGATCAGTTGGCGGAGACTTCGACCGGCTTGTCGGCGTTGTCGAGCGTGTTGCTGGTGATATCGCCCTGTTCGGCGAGCCAGCGCTCGGCGTCGATCGCCGCGCGGCAGCCGGTGCCGGCCGCGGTGATGGCCTGCCGGTAGGTGTGGTCGACCAGATCGCCCGCGGCGAACACGCCGGGCAGCGAGGTGTAGGTGTTCGGGTCGTTGACCTGCACATAGCCCTCGGAGTCGAGATCGACCTGGCCGCGGACCAATTCGCTGCGCGGGTCGTGGCCGATCGCGACGAACAGGCCGGTCGCGGCGAGTTCGGAGGTCTCACCGGTGCGCGTGTCGCGCAGGGTCAGGCTGGTGACGCTGTTCTCCCCGTTCACCTGTGCCACTTCGGAGTTCAGCACGAAACGGATCTTCTCGTTCGCGCGGGCGCGCTCGAGCATGATGCGGGAGGCGCGGAACTCCTCGCGGCGGTGCACGATCGTGACGCTCGAGGCGAATTTCGTGAGGAAGATCGCTTCCTCCATGGCCGAGTCGCCGCCGCCGACCACGACGATGTCCTGGCCCTTGAAGAAGAAGCCGTCACAGGTGGCACAGGCGCTCACGCCGCGGCCGAGCAACTGCTGCTCACCCGGAACGTCGAGGTAGCGGGCCGCCGAGCCCATGGCCAGGATGACCGCGTAGGCCTGATAGGTCTCATCGCCGACGGTGACCTTCTTGATCGGGCCGGACAGGTCCAGCGCGTCGACGTCCTCGGTGCGAATGTCCGCGCCGAAACGCTTGGCCTGCTCGCGCATCTCGTCCATGAGGTCGGGGCCCATGATGCCCTCGCGGAAGCCGGGGAAGTTCTCCACCTCGGTCGTTGTCATCAGCGCGCCGCCGAACTGGGTGCCCTCGAACAGCAATGGTTCGAGCTCGGCGCGCGCGGCGTAGACCGCGGCGGTATAGCCGGCGGGGCCGGAGCCGACGATGATCAGGTCGCGAACTTGCGTACTCATGAGGCCCTTCCGAGGAAAGTTTCAACAGGCGTGTCGGTCAACAACAGGGTAAACGCTGTTGTTCCCGCCCCCGAACGGCCAGCGCACGGGGTGTGAGCCGGACCGCATCGCGCGGTGGCCGACCGATACCGCTCAGCCGATGTCCTGGGTCACCAACACGTGCGGATTGCCCGGACCGCAATCCCGGCCGACGATGAGCGCGGTGATCTTGGGCGAATTCGGGCCGGTGAGCAGGATCAGCACCGCGGGCTCACCGTGGTAGGTGGCGTTCATCGCGCCGAGTATCGACCGGTCCAGACCAGCCGCGCTGACGCAGCCGACCAGGGCCGTGTGATCGGCGAGCGGACCGCTCAGATCCCGGCGGCCCATGGCGCCGAGCAACTGGGAGACCGGGAGATCGTCGGAGATCTGGACGTTGTCGCCGGACTGCTGGGTGGGCAGCGCGGTCGGCGGGCTCTGCTGGCTCCGCAGGGCATCCACCGTGATCAGAGATCCGGCCACGACGACCACGGCGGCGGCCGCCGCGGCGAGCCAGCGCCAGCGTCGCCGGTCGGCGCGCAGGGGTATCGGCTCGCTGTCGGCGGGCGTGCTGTCGGCGTCGGGGTGCTCGGGGTCCACGACCGGCAGGGGGTGCGTTCTCGGTAGCTCCTGGGCCGGACGGGCCACGGGCAGGCGATGCACAGTGGCGACGTGTTCGGCCGGTTCGGGATCCGGTGCGGCCGGATCGGCGGCTACCGCGGCGTTACCGCAGGAGAGCTGGTCCAGGAGTGCGTCCATCCGCGCCGTGACCTGGGTGGGCATCGGATGCAGAATCGCGGACTCCTGGCCCAGACTCCGCAATTCCGTGGTGACGTCGTCGAGTGAGCGGAGGAATCGCAGGGCTTCCGGATCGCGCCGGACCTGCGGCCAGAGCTGTTCGGAGAGATCGGGGGCGACATTGTCGGCGTGCAGATCGGCCAGGAGATCGGTGGAGAAGGGAGGTTGCGGAGCCGAGCGTGCCGCCATCGAACCTCCTGGGTCGTCCGAATCGCTCACCCCGGGTCGGCGCCGATGCTCGGCGGCTTCGCCCTTGTCATCCATCGCCTCTCCGGGGTGGGCCGTGTGAAAAAGTTGGTACTCGCCGCCCCGTCCCGGACGGAGCCTGCCAGTATGACGGAATTTGTCCGTCATTAAGTAATGACGCATCTCGACTACATCCGGTTCCCGGGATTCCGCAGGAATTCCAACTCCTGTTGGAGTCGCTTGCGGCCGCGCGCGCACCGGCTCTTGATCGTCCCCTCGGCGACGCTCAGCAACTGCGCCGCTTCCGCCACGCTATACCCTTCCATATCGATCGCCACCAGCGCCGCGCGCTGATCGTCGGGCAGCCGCATCAGCGCGCTGTCGACCAGCATCGATACCTCGAGCCGGGCGATGTCGTCGCGTTCCACGACGGGCTCGGCGACGCTCTCGTCGGACAGCGATACGCTGTAACGGGACTTGTTGCGCCGCATGCGATCCAGGCAGGCGTTGAGCACGATCCGATGCAGCCAGCTGCGCACTTCGGCGTCGCCGCGGAATCGTGCGGCATTGCGGTGCGCGGACCACAGGGCATCCTGCAGCGAATCCGCCGCATCCTCCTGGATCCGGCAGGTGCGCACGGCCAGTTGCCACAGGTGGTTGTAGTGGCGGCGGAACAGCACGCCGAATGCGTCGCGATCACCCGCGACATGGGCATCGAGGAGTTCGACATCGGTGGCCGTGGCCGGATCGATCGGGCGTCTGCCTACAGCGGACGCCTCGGACGTCCCCCCGCTGGATCGCTCGATCGCTTCAAACGGCAACACATACCCCTTGGCACAGCGCTCTCGACAGCACGATGCCCTGTATCGAACATCTGCCCATACCGCTCGTCCAGGACCGCGGCGTCAGATCCCGGGAAGCTCCCCTGCTGAGAGCGCGCTGAGAATCATATCGGCAGGTTCGAAGGGCAGGCAACCAGAGTGGATCAGCGGGCGGCTTCGTAGCGGATATCGGCGATCTGCGACTGGTACTGATTGCCGGAGTGGGCCAGCGAGGTGATCCAGATGAGTACGTAACTCACCGGCTGATCGCTGTGCACGGGGATGTTGGTCGTGCCGTTGCCGAGGGTGGCCTGGCCGATCAGCTGGGTCTGATCGAGCGTGGGCGAGGCGGTCGGCGAGGTGCGGACCTCGACGACCGTGCCCGCACTCGGCGAATTGATGCTCACCTTGGTCAGCTTGCTCGGGCTGCCCAGGGTGGTCAGGACGCCCACACCCTTCTTCAGCGACGGGAACTGCTGGAAATACTGGTCGGTGCGCCACGTCGTGGTCGGATTGCCGTCCAGCACCGCCGAGACGTGGCTCGGGTCGTCCGGGGTGCCCTCGGGTGAGAACACGGTGGCCGCGGTCAGCGGAACCGGCACCCCGGCGCCGGCGGCGACGCTGCTCGCCGGCGCCGAGGTGGCCGCGTTCGAGGGGGCCGGGGCCACCGCTGCCGTGGTCAGACCGAGTTTGCGCTGGTCGTCCAGGGGTGCGTTGGAGGTGGGCGGTGCGAAGACGCTCAGCAGCCACCAGATGATCACCCCGACCACCAGCGCCGCCAGCACACCCAGCCCGACCAGGATCCACATCATCCGCTGCGAGCGTTCCTTCTCCGCGGCGAGCAGTTCCGGATCGGCCAGCGATTCGTCGGGTAGCGCCTGCGCGCGCTGCCCCAGTCGCAGCACCGGGATGAAATCGGTCTTCTGGTCGACCACCGAGGCCTGCTCGAGCACGTGCTGAACCGTCGCCGCGGTGCGCACACCCTTGTTCGACTCCAGCGAGCGGACCGCGACCGCGGAGATCTCGAACGGAGTCTCCGGGCGGATCTGCCGCGGCTCGACCGGCGAACCGTCGGGGCCGGAATCGGCCAGTTTCAGCCCGCCCACGGTGGCGGCCGCACCGCTCAACCCGCCGGTGCGGATCGGCCAGCGCGCGGTGATCAGCGCGTACAGCATCGCGCCCAGCCCGCGCACGTCGGACTGCGCGTCCGAATCGCCGAGTGTGCCGGGGAAGGCCAGCACCGCATCGCCGGACGCACTGATTCGCACCCGATCCGGATGGTCGATGGACAGCGAACCGCCGCCGCGATGGGCCAGTTCGGCCGCCGCGGCCAGGGCGCGGACCGCGCGCGCGGCGCCGATCGGCGAGGGCCTGGTCTCGGCCATCTCGCGCAGTGACCGTCCGGGAGTCCACTCGGCCACCACGATGCCGCCGGAGCTGCCGCGCACCACGTCCAGCACCCGGGCCAGGCCCGGGGAGTTGATCCGGCCCAGCCGCAACGTGCGGGACAGGATCGCCTGCGGGCCGTCGTGCCCCGAGTTGTCGGCGGCCTTCTGATCGGCGTCCACGAAGGTCAGCGCGACCTCGCGGTCCAGCTTCACATCCAGCGCCTGCCAGAACTGCAGACCGCGGGCGCCCCCGCAGTCGGCCAGCAGCCGGTAGCGGCCACCGGCGACCGAGGCACCCGGGATCAGCTTCGGACCGCGCTGCGACCGCTTGGACGGCGATTCGACGCGCATCGGCGGCATCTCGGGGGAACCCACCGGCAGCATGCCGGTGTCGTAGGTCGGATCATGTGGTCGTTCGTCCTGCGCATGCCCGTCCACGGAATCGGCAGCGGGCTCGGCATAGCTGCTCGCCTCGGCCGATTCCGCCCGCTCACCCGGGGGAACCTCGCCGGGCACGACGTCCTCGGTGCGCACCGCCCTCGTTGCGGTGGCATCGGCTTGCGCGGCAGGGACGCCGCCCGCCGCATCGTCGCTCACCCTTGTTTCTCCTTCGCCCTGGTGTGTCGAAGTCCCGTATGCCGGCGGCGCACCCGGCCCGTCGCCGACCCGGCCGAGCCCTGGAGCTGCGGAAGAAGCGATATTCGCTTCTCCGCGACCGCCGGGATCGGCATTTGCGTTTCTCTGCCGAACAGGGTACGGGAACTCGCCCCCGCCGGTACGGTCAACTGCGTCCGGCCGGATGACGGGCAGCACCATGGTTTGCGCGTCGGTGTACGGGTCGTACCGGTAGTAGTACGGCTGTGCCAGTTCGGGCCGTGGCAGCAGCATCGTCTCGTGGTCGTCGCCCGCCGGACCGTCGAGGTCGAGGTCGGGCGCTGGCGGAGTGAAGCCCAGCTTGCGGGAGATCGCGACGGTGATCGCGACGATCTCCGGAATGCCGACCAGCCGCATCAGCCCGAAGGCGACGCCGAACATCACGATGCCGTCGACGCCGACCCGGAACAGCGAACCGAGTCCGTGGTGCAGCCGCGACACGCCCAGAAGTTGATCGATGATCACCGTGACCGCCGCACCGGCGACCGACGCCAGCACCACTCGGGTCACCGTGCGGCCGACGTTGGACATTCGCAGGTCGCCCAGGCTGCGGTGCAGCAGCCAGCCGCCGATCACCGCGCCGGCCAGGAAGCCCAGGCCGGTGGCCATGCTCAGCGCCATCACCACCTGGTCCGGACTGACGACCAGCGGTGCGATCACGCAGACCAGGATCTTCACCGCGGTGATGCCCAGGATGATCCAGGTCGGTGTCCAGGCCTGTTCGCGGGCATAGAAGACGCGAAGGTGGATCAGTACCAATGCGTACGGGATCAGGGTGAAGGCCGACCAGCTGACCGCCTCGCCCAGCCGATGCGCGTTGTCGTGACCGAAATGGCCGTAGCCGTACAGCACTTCGCCGACCTGCGGCCCGGCCACGGTCAGGAACAGCACCACCGGAACCAGGGCGATCATGGTCAACCGGGTCGCGGCGCCGAGATCGTCGACCACCGCGGGAGTGTCGTCGTCGGCGGCGTTGCGACTGAGCCGGGGCATGATCGCGGTCAGCACCGTGACGCCCAGCACGCCGTAGGGCAGCTGCAACAGCAGCCATGCCTGGTTGACGATCGCCGGGCCCGCCACATCCCAGTGCGAGGAGACCCGGGTGGCGAAGACGAATCCGACCTGGCTGATCAGCACGTAGAGTACGACCGCGCTGGCCATGCCGCCGAACTGCTTGAGCCGGGCGTCCATACCCCACAGCGGCCGCAGGTCGATACCGGTTCGCCGGATCGCCGGGACCATGCTCGCGACCTGTACGAAGACACCGAAGGTGATACCGCAGCCCAGCAGCAGCAGTTTCGGCTGCCCCATCCGAACCGGATCCAGCGAGATCTCGCCGGGCAACAGCATGTACAGGCCCAGCACGACCAGCGTGGTCAGATTGTTCAACACCGGCGCCCAGGCGCCGGGCTTGAAGATCTCGTGGGTGTTGAGCACTGCCATCAACAGCGATGACATGCCGTAGAACAGCACGGCCGGGATCAGCAGGTAGGCCAGCGCGGTGGTCAGTCCGGTACTGACCTTGCCGTCGTGGGTGAGGAACAGATACCTGGTCAGCACCGGGGCCATCGCGGTACACACCACCGCGGCCGTGCCCAGCAGCACGGCGGCCGTGGTGAACAGCCGCCGGATGAACGCCGCGCCGCGATCGGGATCCTCTTTCTGCGCGCGGATGAGGGTCGGGACCACGAACGCGGTCAGCACCGCACCCAGAACCAACTGTTCGATCATCGTCGGGATCTGGCTGGAGACCGTGTACGCACTCGCGACCGCGGGGCCGAGCGCCATGAGCAGCAGCGCCTGCTTACCGAATCCGGTGATCCGGCTGATGAGTGTGGCGATCGCGATCGAACCGGTGGCGCTGAGCAACCGCGAATTCGAGCTCGCCGGTTTGGCCTCGGTCTGCTGTGCGGTCGCGCCGGACTCGGACCGTTCGGTCCGGGCGGGCACGCGTTGCGGTCCGGGCCGTCCTTCCGCCGGCCGGCGGCGTCGGGGCTGCTGTCCGGGCGGGGCCTGTTGACCGGATGCGGTCCGGCGACCCTGCTGTCCGGGCCGCGGTCCCCTGCCCTCGGGTTCGCCGGGCGGGGTCTGCCGGATCGGTCCGCTCGTCGGTGCGGGTGGTCTGCCCTGCGGCGGAACACGGCGGCGCGCGCCGGTGGGCGGCTGCTGGTCCGGCCGGATCGGACCGGAGGGCGGCTGGTCCTGTGCTGTCCGGCGGACCGGTCCACGCCGTGTCCGGCGGGTGGCTCCGGTCGGCGGTCCGGGTTCGTCGGTCCGTCGGTCCGGGGGCGTCTGTCGCATGGACCCGGTGGGCGGACGTCGGTCCGGACCCGCCGGGCGAGTCCGGCGGGCCGGCTCGTCCGAGGGTGTCTGGTCCGGACCGCCCGGAGGGACTCGACGCATGGTCCCGCTGGGTGGGCGTTGATCCGGTCCGCCTCGACGGGGCCGACGGCCGGTTTCGTCCGGAGGTGTCTGGTCCGATCCGGCCGGAGGCACCCGGCGCATGGTTCCGCTCGGCGGTTGTCGATCGGGCGCGGGCGGGCGCGCCTGTCGTGCGGCGTCGTCCTGGGGCATCTGATCGGGTTCGCCCCGAGGCACCCGTCGCATGGTTCCGCTGGGTGGACGCTGGTCGGGGCCGGCCGGGCGCGGGCGACGCGGGCGCTCGCCGGGGGGTGTCTGGTCGGGTCCGGCGGGAGGTACGCGCCGGACGGTTCCGCTGGGCGGCATGTCGGGTTCGCCCGGAGGCACCCGGCGCATGGTTCCGCTCGGCGGACGCTGATCGGGGGCGTTCGGGGGTACCCGTCGCGGCGTCCCGCTCGGGGGGATCTGGTCCGGTGGTACCCGTCGCATGGTTCCGCTGGGCGGACGCTGGTCCGGACCGGGGGGCATGCGGTCCGGCGGAGGACGACGCTCCGCACCGTTCGGCGGGGACTGACGCATGGTTCCGCTCGGCGGCATCCGGTCGGCGGTCCGGCGGTCCGGCGGGACGCCTCGTACGGTTCCGCCCGGCGGCGGCTGTTCCGGTCCGCGCGGATCGGCCTGCGATACCTGGGGAATGGGTCCGGTCAGCGGTACCCGCAGCGGCGGGGACTGCGGTGGCTCCGGCTCGCCGAACTGGTCCGGCGTGGCGGCCCCCCGCTCCCACGGCGCGACAGGTGGCCGTCGCCGGGACGAATCGTCTCCGGCCGGATCCAGGTGGCGAGGGTCGTCGTATTCACTCATCGGACCCCCGGCGCCGGGCGGCCGGGCCCGGACGCGTCGGCGAACTCACCCGGGCACGACGGGACACCCCGAGCGGTCGTGCCGTGTCCGGCCCCGTCCGCTCGGTCGCTGTACTGGATCATGGTGTCTCCTGTCGCTGCAGGACCCGCGTCCGCGCGCGCAGATATCTGTTCAGTCTGCGTCGCTTCCCCGGGTCCAACCCCTCGTCGGCCGGATCGGGCTGTCCCCGGAAGCGCCGCCACAAGCGGCGACCGGCCAACAGGAACAGCAGTGCACCGGCACATGCGGTAATTATCGCCAACGCTGAACCGTATGCGTTGGACCGTACCTTGACCGAGGTGGCGTTGCCGAGCGCGATGCCGTCGGGTGTGGTAATGGAGATCGGAATCGTCAGACTTCGGCTGTCACTGACCTTCGTCGGGATCTGGAACGACCGGGTGCCCTCCGCGGGGATGGTCTGTTCGCCGATATCGGTGATGTCGGTCCCGGACGGGACGCCGATCTTGAACCGGATCCGGGCCGCGACGGGCAGTTCGTTCCGCGCGACCAGCAGCAGCGGACTCTGCTCCGACGCCAGCGTGTACACCCCGCCCGGGGGCAGCACGGTGACCGATCGGAACAGTCCGTCCAGGGCGGTGGTGGTCTGGTCGAGACGACGTTGTGCGGCGGTGTCGGCCTGCGAACCGGTGCTGGTGCGATCGGACAGCGACAACGTACGCACCAGATCGTCCCGCAGCGGGGTCACGAAGGTCTGCGGGGTCGGCTCCTGCTGCGGCACCTCGACCAGGGTGTTCGTCAGATCGGTGATCCGCCCGGCCTGCTGCTGAACCGGTGCGACGAAACTATCGGGCACCGCGCCCGACGACGCGCCGGACGGATGACTCACCTCGTACGGGTGCGAATCCGCCTGGACGGCAAGCAGATCCTGGAACGACCGCGGCGTCGCCAGACCGCTGTGCACCAGCGTCTGCAACTGGGTCAGCAGTGTGGCGGCCTCGTCCCGGTTGGCGCTCCACTGCTGCGGCGGCATGAGCAGCTGCGAACGTGGCCGATTCGGCTGCGGATTGAGCGCGGTCCACGACATCGCGCCGAGCGCGTCCTGCAGACGTGCGGTCCGCGAATCCTTGGCCACGTCGTAACGCACGTTCTCGGGTGTGAACGCGGGCGTCGGCGGATTGGAGCCGACCGCGGCCAGCGCCGTGGCCGGCCAGATGTCGAAGGTGGACACCTTCATGCCCGGATCGGGCGTGGAGGTTCCGTTCGACGGCGCGGCGGGCGGTGTCGGACCGGGCAGGCGCACGGTCGCGGGGGTCGCGGTGCTCGAACTCGCCGATACCGTCGTCGCGCTGTGCGTCGAGGAACCGGAGCTGCTCGAGGTGCCGGTCGTCCCGGCGGGCGCGACGGCGTTGTCGGCCAACACCGCGGAGGTGAAACCGTGCTGGCCGAGCATCGTCGCCGCATCGGAGTCGATACTGCCGGATTCGGGCAGGCTCACCCCGTGCATCGACCGCATCGACAGGATCTGATCGACCAGATCGGTCGGCGAGGAGATCGCGCGGGAGGTCAGCGCGGAATCGTGCACGGCGGCCAAGGCGGACAGATCGACCTGCGCGAACGGCAGGCTGACGGTGCACATCGTCGGCGCCAGCGCGCGCAGCCGATTCAGCCATGCCTTCGCGGCATCGGTGCCGGTGCCATCACGAGTCGGGCCGTCCGGATCGGACGGACTGGCCAGCACCCGATATCCGTTGGTCATATCCGACACGGTGAGCAGCAGGTCGGGATCCACGGCCAGACACAGCGCACTGGCGACATTGGCGGAGGTCCCGGCCGAATCGGGGTGCACCGCCGATTCCAGCGCGCCCAGCAGCTGATCCAGGCGTCCGCCGGTGGCCAGCTCACCGGCCAGTTCGTCATCGGTCAGCAGTGCCTTGCCGTTCACCGAGCCCGGGATTCCGGCCACCAGTCTCGGCCGGTCGGCCAGCGGCCACAGCATGGTCGTCGCGACGGGTGCGTCGGTCGGGGCCGAAACAGATTGTGCGGACTTCTGATCCGAGTCACCCGCCGGCGAGGGCAGGCCCAGCACCGGGAGCAGGAAACGCGCGTCGTCCAAGCGGGCCTGACCGCCATACGCGGGCGTCCCGTTGACGTTCAGCAGCAGCGGATACACCCCCGGACCGGGGATATCCAGCGATGCGGTGACCGGCGCACTTCCCGGCGTGCCTCTACTACCGGCCCGAACGCCCACCCGCAGAGTGAACTGCTTGCGCTGCCCGGGACTCAACCGATTCGCCACATCCACGAACGGCGTGGCGACCGGATAACTGGACTGATCCAGCCGCAGGGCCGAACGCAGCCCGCGTGGATCGGTGATCGCACCGGTGCGCTGGGTTCGCACCTCGATGTCGTCCACCATGCGATCACCGATGTTGGTGACCGTCCCGGTGATGGTCACCACCGAATCACTGCTGGTGGTGACCGTGTTCGGCGACACCGAGTCGAGTGTGAGCTTGAGGAACTTCGGCGTCGAGGAGGAATCGCCGACCCCCGACGGCTCCGCGGCGGCCGGGCCGGTGAGACCGAGGTTCAGCACCCCGAGGACCAGGACGGCGAGGATCGCCGCCCAGCGGTGTCGAGACAGTGTGCGCGCCCGCGCCTGCGGGGCGTCCATGAGCTGACTCATCGACGCCTCCGACCCGCATGCGTCATTGTTTGCCGTTCTCCATCCGGTCGATCAGGCGGTTCGCGACCTCCGCCAGCCGGCGCTCATCGGCGTACGCCAGCCGGGAATCCAGGTCGGTGAGCGGAACCCAGGCAACCTGGGTGACTTCTATATCGGCGTCCGAGAGCTCGCCGCCGACCGAGCGCATCAAATAGTGGTGCACCGTCTTGTGTACCCGGCGCCCCTCGGTGACGAACCAGTAATCGATGCTGCCGAGTTCGGCGACGACCAGACCGTTGATGCCGGTTTCCTCGGCCACCTCGCGCACCGCGGTCTGTTCGGCGGTCTCGCCCTGTTCGATATGTCCCTTCGGCAGCGACCACAGCAGCCGCCCGCGCCGGTCGGTACGACCGATCAGGGCGGCGCAGCGTTTATCGCGGGGCCCGTCCAGCCCGTCCACGACCAGGCCGCCCGCGGACGTTTCGCGGACAGTGCGCATCCTCGGTTTGGCCGCATTACCGGCCGAACCGCGGCGCCGGGGTTGGCGGCGTCGACTGTTCGCGCGATCGGCCGGAGACACCCGGTCAGTCTAGCTGTGCTGAATCCTTGGCCTCCGCTTCGCTCCGGCGGGTTTGCGGCGCTGGTGCGGAGTGGGGGTGCCGGGAATTCCCCGCGGTGGGAGGAAGGTGGACGGGGTTGTTTCCCCGTCGCGTCATGAGAGGAGGGGCGCCATGTCGTCCCGTCCCACTGTCCACCCGGCCGTTCCGGTCGACGGCGTTCGTGCGATGAGGGGCGTGCTCGTCACGGGCGCGTCCCGGGGGATCGGGCGGGCGATCGCCACGGCCTTCGCGGAAGCTGGTGACCGGGTGGCGGTGCAGTACGCCAGCCGACGCTCGGACGCCGAGGAGACGTTGCGGCAGTTGCCCGGCGACGGGCACACGCTGATCGAGGGTGATCTCGGCGAGCCCGGCACCGGCGAACGGATCGTGGCCGAGGCCCTGGCGGCGCTCGGGGGCATCGATGTCCTGATCAACAATGCGGCCGTGGCCCCGGCGGACAGCACTCGCCATCCGGTCGCCGACGTGTCGCTGCACGCCTGGCAGCAGATCTGGCGACGCATGATGGACGTCAACGTGCTGGGGACGGCCGAGGTGACCTGGGCGGTGGCCCGGCACCTCATCGATCGCGGCGCCGGCGGGAGCATCGTGAACGTCGGGTCGCGCGGTGCGTTCTGCGGCGAACCTGACTTTCCCGCCTACGGAGCGAGCAAGGCCGCCCTGCACGCCTTCGGACAGTCGATGGCCCTGGCGCTGGCGCCGCACGACATCGTCGTGACGTCGGTGGCCCCGGGATTCGTCGCCACCGAACGGCAGACCGCCAAACTGGCCGGTCCGGACGGTGATCGGATTCGCGACCAGAGCCCGTTCGGGCGTGTGGGCACTCCGCAGGAGATCGCCGCCGCCGTCCGTTTTCTCGCGTCACCGGCCGCGGCCTGGGCCTCGGGCACCATCGTCGACCTCAACGGCGCTTCGTACCTGCGCAGCTGAAGGACTCCCCCAACGCAGCCGAAGGACTCCCGCACCCCTTCTCTCGCGCCGGTTGTCCGCCGTCTCGATGCTGCGGATGGGGTAGCGGGTTCTCCGGTCAGTAAGCTGCGTGGCTGTGGTTTCGCCGAAGTCCGAGGATGTAGCAGTGCCGGTCCCGCTGTCGCCGGAGGATCGGCGTACGAGATTGCTTGCGTCGGCGGCCATCACGCTGGGGCGGGTGTCCGATGTGCTGACCCCGCTCGGGGAGATGTTCGCCGCGCACGGGCATCAGCTGTACCTGGTGGGCGGCAGTGTGCGCGACGCGGTGCTCGGGCGGCTGGGCACCGACCTGGACTTCACCACCGACGCGCGGCCGCAGGTCGTGCAGCAGATCGTGCGCGGGTGGGCCGACAACCTCTGGGATACGGGCGGTTTGGCGTTCGGCACGGTCAGCGCGTCCAAGTCGGGCTGGCAACTGGAGATCACCACGTTCCGCAGCGACAGCTACGACCGGGTCTCGCGCAATCCCGAGGTGACCTTCGGTGACACGCTCGAAGGCGATCTCGTCCGACGCGATTTCACCGTCAACGCGATGGCCGTGCGGATCGGCGCGGACGGCGCGCTCGAATTCGTCGATCCGCTCGACGGCATGTCCGCGCTGCTGGCCGGTGTGCTCGATACCCCTGCCGCACCGGAGGATTCGTTCAACGACGATCCGCTGCGGATGTTGCGCGGTGCGCGATTCGTCGCCCAGCTCGGCTTCGAACTCGCACCGCGGGTGCGCACCGCGACGGCGATGATGGCCGACGAGATGGGCCGGATCACCGCGGAACGGGTGCGTACCGAACTGGACAAGCTGATCGCCGGGGAACACCCGACCGAGGGTATCGACATCATGTGCGAGACCGGGCTGGCCGAACGGGTCCTGCCCGAGGTACCCGCGATGAAACTCGAGATCGACGAGCACCACCAGCACAAGGACGTCTACCAGCATTCGCTGACGGTGCTGCGCCAAGCCATCGACCAGGAACAGGGCGATCCCGACCTGGTGTTGCGCTGGGCGGCGCTGCTGCACGACATCGGCAAACCACCGACCAAACGCAACGAGGCGGGCGGCGGGGTGAGCTTCCACCATCACGAGGTGGTCGGCGCGAAGATGGTGCGAAAGCGGATGCGCGCCTTGAAGTATCCGAAGCAGTTCACCGAGGACGTGGCCCGTCTGGTCTACCTGCACCTGCGTTTCCACGGCTACGGCAAGGGGCAGTGGACCGATTCGGCGGTGCGCCGCTACGTCACCGACGGCGGCGAACTGCTGCCGCGTCTGCACAAACTGGTCCGCGCGGACTGCACCACCCGCAACAAGCGCCGCGCCGCCGCACTGCGCGCCACCTACGACGATCTCGAGGCGCGCATCGAACGCTTGCAGGAGCAGGAGGATCTGGCGCGGGTGCGCCCGGATCTGGACGGCAACGCCATCATGGAATTGCTCGGCTTGGAACCGGGACCGCAGGTCGGCCGGGCCTGGCGATTCCTGAAGGAGTTGCGGCTGGACCGCGGTCCGATGACGCGCGAGGAGGCCGAGTCGGCGCTGCGGGAGTGGTGGAGCGCGGGCGGGCAGTAGGGCGCGCGTCCCTGCGCAAGCTCGCTAGAAGATGATCAGCGTCGTGCCCGCGACGATGGCCGAGCGCATCTGCGCCAGATCGAACGATCCGATGATCTCGGGCACGTCGACGTGGAATCGCACCAGCTCACCGTCGCGTTCCGCGCTCCGCACCGAAAGCTGTTTCGGCAGGTCGCTCAGCGGTATCGGGGTCACGGCGAACGCTCGCCGCGGAATTCGCACACCCATCCAGCTCGCCTGCCGGACCTGGACGGTGAGCAGATCGTTGGTCACCGACGCATCCACCAGCGCTTGAATGCGCAGCCGCCGATGCCGCGCGGTGATCAGCCCGCCGGCGCCCACGCCCAGCTCCCAGTCGAGCTGCCAGGTGTTCAGCCAGCCGATCAGCGCGGCGGTGGTGATGGTGCCGGTGATGTCCAGATGGGTGCTGCGCACCTTCGTCGGCACACCCGGAATCAGCCGCACACCGTGCGCGACGACGGTCATCCGCTCGATCGGATGACGGTTCCAGCGCAGTCCGCGCAGCATGGCCCTGGTCTCGAAATGCGCGCCGCGGCGGCGGGCTTCGAGGGATTCGAGGGTGGCGGTCATATCGCTGCCGAGCAGTGTCGCGCTGATCACCTGGCCGCCGAACCGGCTCAGGATCCCCTCGCTCAGCAGCGTCATCAGTACATCGGGCAGTAGTGCGGTGACCGCGCCCGCGCCCAGGTCGGCGACCGGATCGAGCCAGGCGGTGGTGAACGAACTCCACTGTTCCAACCAGCCCGGATCCAGCAGCCGCCTGCCGAGTCCGACGGCCCGCAACGGCGACCAGGATCTCGGATCGAAATAGGTGGCCATGATTGCTCCGAGCGTACTGGCAGGCGGTGACATCCGGAGGTCCGTTTCGGTCACATCTACCGTGTTCGACCCGAATTCATCCGCAGATTCGGACGATCGGCCATTGCTTCCACCGAATCTGCGGAACTATTCTTCACTGATGCCCGACCTGCGGATTCGTGAGGCCGCCGAACTGCTCGGTGTCAGCGACGACACCGTGCGCCGGTGGATCGATACCGGCGCACTGGACGCACACAAGGACGCGTCCGGTCGTCTGGTGATCGACGGCAGGGATCTGGCGGCATGGGCGGTCGCGCAGGCGCGGCCGCCGCAGGTGACGCTGGGCGGGGCCAGCTCGGCCCGCAACCGGTTTCCCGGACTGGTCACCAAGGTGGTGGCCGACGGGGTGATGGCACAGGTGGAGATGCAATGCGGGCCGTTCACGGTGATATCCCTGATGAGCAGCGAGTCGGTGCGGAGGCTGGGGCTCGAGCCCGGCAGCGTCGCGGTGGCCAGCGTGAAGGCGACCACGGTGGTGGTCGAAACGCCGTCGGCATGAGGTACGCGCGCCGGGCGGGCGTGGTGATCACGGCCGCGGCGCTGGGTGCGGCGCTGGCGGGTTGTGGTTCCAGCAGTTCGGGCGGCTCGACGACCACGGTGACCGTGTTCGCCGCGGCCTCGCTCAATCACGTCTTCGCGGATCTGGGCAAGAAGTTCGAGTCCGACCATCCGAACACCAAGGTGAGTTTCTCCTTCGCCGGATCCTCGGATCTGGCCGCGCAGCTCAACCAGGGCGCGCCCGCGGACGTGTTCGCCTCCGCGGACACCGCGAATATGCAGAAGGTAGTGAAGACCAAGCGGATCACCGAGCAGCCGCAGAATTTCGCGACCAACGTGCTGACCATCGTCACGCCGCCCGGCAACCCGAAACATGTTGCGACCCTGGCGGATCTGGCCAAGCCCGACCTGAAGGTCGTGGTGTGCGCACCGCAGGTGCCGTGTGGTTCGGCGACCAAGAAGGTCGAGGCCGCCTCACACGTCACGCTGACCCCGGTCAGCGAGGAATCCGACGTCACCGATGTGCTGGCCAAGGTCACCTCCGGTGACGCCGATGCCGGGCTGGTCTACGTGACCGATGCGTCCAGCGCGGGAAACAAGGTCACCACCGTCTCTTTCCCGGAATCCTCCGGCGCGGTCAACACCTATCCCATTGCCGCGGTTGCCGATTCGAAGCACGCCGAGCTGGCGAAACAGTTCGACGAGCTGGTCACCGGCCCCGACGGGCGCGCGGCCCTGGCGAAGGCCGGATTCGGCGCACCGTGATCGCCGGCGGACAGCGTCGTTCGGCGGCCGGATCATCCCGGGCTGCGCCGATGAATGACGCTGTCCCCCGGCACTTCCCACCCGTCGGCAGGGCGTATGGCGCCGCGACACGGATGAACGGGGACGAACAGGCGCTCGCACGGCCGATCGCCGTTCACTCCGGCGAGAACGTGCCGGGGCGGTCCGGCGACACTGCGCCCGGTGCGACGTCACGATTCCGGACGCATATGGCAAGTACCGTCGCGCCCGGGGGCGACTCGGTGGAGATGGCCGGGACGTGCCTTGCAGGCGGCGGGTTGCCCGCTCGGCCCGGTGTCGTGGGCCGGGATTCGGGACGTGCGTGGGTGATATCGGCGTGAGTGGTGATGATTCGGTGGAAGTTTCGGAGGCGACTGCCTCGGGCGTCGGTGCGGAGCGTACGGCGGTAGGGCCGATGCAGCGTGGCCTGCGGGTTGTGCTGCGGGGGCCGGGGCCCGGGGTGCCGCGGTGGTTGCTGGTTCCGGCGTTGCTGGGGTTCGCGTTCGTGATCGGGCCGTTGGTGGCGTTGACGGGGGCGGTGGAGTGGTCGCACTTCGGGGAGCTGGTGACCTCGCAGGCGTCGCGGGATGCGTTGTGGCTGAGTCTGAAGACCGCGCTGGCCAGTACCGTGGTGTGCGTCGTGCTGGGGGTGCCGATGGCGGTGTTGCTGGCCCGGGTGCGGTGGCGGATTCTGCCGGTGTTGCGGGCGATGGTGTTGCTGCCCTTGGTGTTACCGCCGGTCGTCGGTGGATTGTCGCTGCTGTATCTGTTCGGGCGGTACGGGCTGCTGGGCAGGCATCTCGAGGCGATGGGCGTCGAGATCGCCTTCAGTACAACGGCTGTCGTCCTCGCGCAGTCCTTCGTGGCGCTGCCGTTCCTGGTGATCACGTTGGAGGGGGCGATGCGCACCTCCGGTGAGCGGTACGAGCGGATCGCGGCCACGCTCGGGGCCGCGCCGACGACCGTGTGGCGGCGAATCACGCTGCCGCTGTTGCGACCCGCGCTCATCTCCGGCTCGGTACTCGCCTTCGCCCGCGCGCTGGGCGAATTCGGCGCGACCCTCACCTTCGCGGGCAGCCTGCAGGGTCGCACCCGCACCCTGCCCCTGGAGATCTACCTGCAGCGCGAGAACGATCCCGGCGCCGCCGTCGCGCTGTCGCTGCTGCTGGTGCTCATGGCCGTGCTCATCGTGCTGGTCGCCTACCGCCGCGTCGGCGTTCCGGAAGGTCGCGAATGGGCCGCGGGCCTGTGGAGTTGGGGTGGTCGCGCCACGACCACGGAAAGTGGTCCGCGATGAGCAATATGGTGAACGAAGTTGCCGGACGACAGAATTCGATCCGATCTGTCGAGCGGCCGCCGCAGGTGTGCTTCGCACTGGTCGGCGGGCTGTGCGTCGACCCTTCGTGGCTGATGCCGGGTTCGGTGAACAGCCGTACAGTGCTGCGGATTTCGATATGCCGCTCGGGGCGGCGGCCCTCGGGAGTGCGCGGCGACGAGCCGGTCGTGAAGCGGGGAGCCGGTCCGGCTCGGTCCGTGGATCAGGGCGGTGTGTGGTGAGTGCCGAGGTCGTGAACGACGCTGACGGGCTGGAGGTTTCGGTCCGGCTGGCGCAGCGCGGACTGGAGGTGGAACTGCAGGTCGCGCCGGGTGAGGTGCTGGCCGTACTGGGGCCCAACGGTGCGGGCAAGTCGACGTTGCTGGAAATCGTTGCGGGACTGGTGCGGCCGGATGCGGGACATGTTCGGTTGGGTAGGCGGGTGCTGACCGATACCGGTGCGGCGGTTGCGGTTCCGGCGCATCGGCGGGAGGTTTCGTTGCTGGCGCAGGATGCACTGTTGTTCCCGCATCTGACGGCGGCGGCGAATGTGGCGTTCGGGCCGCGCAGTCGCGGAATGCGTTCGCGTGCAGCGGCGGCGGTGGCACAGGAGTGGTTGCGGGCGGTCGATGCGATCGAGTTCGCCGGGCGGCGGCCGGGCGAGCTGTCCGGCGGTCAGGCGCAGCGGGTGGCGTTGGCGCGGGCGCTGGCCGTGGAGCCGCGCGTGGTGCTGTTGGACGAGCCGATGGCCGCACTCGACGTAGCCGCCGCGCCCGCGATGCGCATCCTGCTGCGACGTGCCCTGCGCGATGCCGAAATGTCCTCCCGCCGCGCCGGTCCCGCGCCCAGCGCGATCCTGGTCACCCACGACATCGTCGACGCCCTGACGCTCGCCGATCGCGTCGTGGTCGTCGAATCCGGGCACATCGTCGAACAGGGCCCGGTCGCCGACGTGCTCTCCCGGCCCCGCAGCGCCTTCGCCGCCCGCATCGCGGGCGTCAACCTGATGATCGGCACCGCGGAACCGGCCGCTGCCCAGCAGGATTCGGGAACCGGCCTCGTGCGCCGCGGTGCGGATCTGATCCAGGGCCGCGCCGAATCACCGTGGATGCCGGGCGTGCGGGCCGCCGCGGTGTTCTCCCCCGCGGCCGTGGCGGTGTACCGAGAACATCCGCAGGGCAGTCCGCGCAACGTCTTTCACGTCCACGTCGCCGAACTCACCGATCGCGGCGGCGTGATCCGGGTACACACCGCGGATCGCGAGGACGGCGTCGCCGGGATGGTGGCGGATCTGACGCCCGCGGCGATCGCCGAATTGGGCATCACTCCGGGCGAGCAGGTCTACTTCACCGTGAAAGCCGTCGAGGTGCAGGTCTACCCGTGCTGAACACGCGGACCGACGCGTCCGGCGTAGTGCGTCACCGCTGCTGCGGCTGATTCAGCGTCGCGTGCATGAGGTACACGTTGTAGCTGTTCCAGGCCGAAATGGTGAAGTACAGATCCTTACCCGTGGACCACGGGTGGATGAAACCGCCGTAGGCCGTGGGATAGTCGTCGGTGTTGACCAGCGGCACACCGTCGGTCCAGGTGCCCTGCGGCTCCCGCGCGGTGCGCAGCACGATGGCGCGCCGCAGCGAATCGAGGTACACCATCTGCCACTGCTGGCTGGATTCGTCGTAGCGCACGGACAATTCGCCCGCGATGCCCGGAACCAGCGGTGTGGCGAGGTTCTCCTGCGCCGGGGCCCAGGTGCCGTTCACCCAGTACTGATACGCGGATTTGTTGAGTACCTGCGCTTTCGGCACCCGCGCCAGTCCGATGACGCCGATGCGCCCGTTGGGCGTACCGAACATGTAGACGTAGTCGCCGTGCGGCACCATCGTCGCGACCTGGAACCGGTCCACCCCGAACATGTTGTTCCACTTGGCGTACTGATCCTTGACCCAGGTCTTGCCGTCGTCGTCGGAGTAGGCCAGTCCGCCGTCGTT
This sequence comes from Nocardia jiangxiensis NBRC 101359, assembly GCF_000308615.1. Classification (GTDB taxonomy): domain Bacteria; phylum Actinomycetota; class Actinomycetes; order Mycobacteriales; family Mycobacteriaceae; genus Nocardia; species Nocardia jiangxiensis. Next base: position 370,740 of record NZ_BAGB01000076.1, on the reverse strand, counting down.
GGTCCACCACATGCCGGGGATCTTGCTCCAGTGGTTCACCGACATGTAGCTCACGTACTGCCGTGTGCCCAGGGCGAATCCGGAGGTCGGGATGACGGTGGTCTCGAAGTTGACGATCTTGCGGCTGTCCAGCAGTTCCGCGGCGTGGCAGCGGCTGTCCTGCACCATGGTGTCGATCTTCAGACCCTCGGACAGATCGTGATTGCTGCTGTAGCCCAGCACATTGCTGCGCCAGTCCTGGTCGTCGCCGCCCGCTCCGCCGCCGGTCCAGCCCTTGCCGAAGCTGTCGCCGAACAGGACCGCGACCTGTCCGGGCTTGGTCTGCCACATGATGCCCAGATCGGTGCCGTCGACCTGCCAGCGCATATCGGTGCGGTTGGCCGAGCCGTGCCCGGTGACCTGGTCGACCAGATCCACCGAACTCACCGTCCGCGGCGCGGGCGGCGCGGCGACCGGACCGGGCGCGGCCGGATGCACCACCGTCGGCGGCGGCTTCTGCGGGGACGGGGCGGGACCGCCCGGCACCGGAATCGGAATCGGTTCGATATCGGGCTCGATGCGGATGTCGGGCAGGTTGAACTGCCCCGATCCGGTTCCGGACCCGGTGCCCGATCCGGTGCCGGATCCGGCGGCAGATCCGGAATTGGGTGGCGGGGCGGGATTTTCGGGCTTCGTCGCGGGCGGCGCCGGCTTGGGCGTATCGCGAACGTCCGGACACGGATTGCGGCACGGATCCTTCGGCAGCGGCGCGGGAGTGATCCGGGTGTTGTTCGGCGGCGGACCGGGTACCGGCACGGGCGTGATCTTCGGTACCGGCACCGGAATGTCGATGGTGGGCGGCAGCAGCGGCCCGGGTTTGGCATGCGGATCGGGTTCACGCGCTCGCGGATCGAAACCCGTTTCCCCGCAGGAATTCTCGGGTGGCGGCTGCCAGGGCAGCGGTGCCGACCGGGCCGGGGCGGGCACTACCAGCGCGCCGGTCAGCAGAACGCCGAACAGCGCGGATTTCGCCAGCAACCCTACGGCCTCTCTCGGTTCTGTTCGGGGCACGGGCCGTACCGCGATGACATCGCACAGCGAAATCACTCGCTCGAGTGGAGCCGGGCACAGCCCGTTCAATCTAGCGGACCGAATCCTCGCATTGCAGGTCGAATCGCCCGCGGCTGCCGAAACGGGCCCGATTCACCGGGAACCCGCAGATGAGCCGACGCACTGCGTCACCGATCCGAGCGGACCGGGGACCTGGGACGAGCGGATCCGGCCATGATCACCGCGACCGCGACGATGCCGACCGCGTAGCAGGCCGATCCGGCCAGCACCACCCCGATCGAGCGTCCGTCGATCGGGACGACCAGTGCCGCAGCGGCCACGGCCAGCACGAAGGCGATGTTGAACACCGTGTCCTGCAGGGCGAACACCTGGCCGCGCCGGGAGTCGTCGATATCGATCTGCATGGTGGCGTCGCCGGTGAGCTTGATCGTCTGCCCGGCCAGGCCGAGCAGGAACGCCCCGGCCAGCAGCAGCCGGTGCGCGATGTCGGTGTTCGCGCCGTGTGTCACGGTGATGGGCGTGACCAGCGTTGTCTGCACCACCAACGCGGTGAGCAGACCCGCCAGGACGGTGCGGGGCCGACCGAGCCGCGGTATCACCAGCGGCGCGAGGACCGCGGCGAAGAGCATTCCGGCGGCGGTGGCCGCGATCGCCACGCCGAATCCGACCAGACCGCGGCTGAGCGAGCCGGGATCGTTCGCGGAGCGGCGCAGCACCAGGACCATGAGCAGGGTGTCCGCGCCGAAGACGATCCGGTGCACGCCGATGCCGATCATCGCGATCGTGCAGTGCGCGGATTCCAGGACCGCTCGCGCGCCCGTGCGCAGTCCGGTCAGGATGGCCCGCACCGAACTCACCGCGCGGTCCGCCGCCGGATCCTCGTCGCCGGGGCCCAGCGTCCGCGGTGCGAAGCGGGCCGCGCACACCGCGCCGATCACCGATCCGGCGGCGCTGGCCGCCACCGCGACCGCTCCGGCCAGGTCGCCCGCCCCGATCGCGCCGATGATCGCCACCGCCGCCGCGGCGCCGGCCGCCGCGCATCCGGAGGCCACCGTGGCCAGCACCGAATTCATCGGCACCAGCAATCGTGGTTCGAGCACGTGCGGCAGCGCCGCCGAGACGCCCGCCATCACGAATCGGCTCACGCCCACCACCGACAGGGCGAGCAGCAGCAGCGGCGTCTCGGCGATACCCGTCGCCAGAGCGACGCTCGCCACGCCGATCAGTAAGGCGCGCAACACATTCGCCACGAACAGCACCGCGCGCCGATCCCAGCGGTCCAGCAGGGCGCCGGCGTACGGCCCGATCACCGAATACGGCAGCAGCAGCACCGCGAATCCGGCCGCGATGGCCGGTGGATCGGTCTGCCGCTCCGGATTGAACAGAATCGCCCCCGACAGCGCGGCCTGGAACATCCCGTCGCCGAACTGCCCCGCGAACCGCACCGTCGACAGTCGCCGCAGGTCCGCACCCGAACGCCAGAGCAGGCGCAGCAGATCTCGCCGCGCGGCCGGTCGACCCGGTGTGGACGGAACGTCATCGGGGCTGGGGGCGGCCACCCCGCGAGGTTAGCCGATCGCGACGCCGGGGCCGATATCCCGGGTGGACGATGGGACGCAGCGTATTTGCCGCATAATAGCTGGTACAGTGCGTGCCGGTGTGGTCGCCGCGTCCACCGGGCGGATGCGGGCAATGTTGTGGCACGCTGGAACTGTCTTTTCGACGCCCGGCCCGAGAGGAGGACCACGGTGTCCACACTCACGACCCCGCACATCGATGTCCACCGCGGCGGCGACCGCATGAAAACCCGTGTGGCATGGCTGGATTCGAAGCATTCGTTCTCCTTCGGCGAGCATTACGATCCGGACAACACCCACCACGGCCTGCTGCTGGTCAACAACGAGGACGTGGTGCGCCCCGGGGAGGGTTTCGAGACCCATCCGCATCGGGACATGGAGATCGTGACCTGGGTGCTGCGCGGCTCACTGGTCCATCAGGATTCGCTCGGGCACAGCGGCATCATCTATCCGGGCCTGGCGCAGCGGATGAGCGCGGGCACCGGAATCCTGCACTCGGAGAAGAACGATTCCTGGCATCTGCCCCCCGACCAGGGCGGCACGGCCGAGCACACCGAACCGGTGCATTTCGTGCAGATGTGGGTGGTGCCCGACGAGCCCGGTCTGGAGCCGGGCTATCAGCAACTCGAGATCGATACCGAACTGGCCGCGGGCGGCCTGGTGACGGTGGCCTCCGGACTGCCGCGGTATCGCGATCGCACTGCCATCAAGATCAACAGCAGCCATTCGGCGCTGCACGTCGCGCGCCTGGGTCTGCCCGGTCAGCCGACCACGGTGGACCTGCCCGAAGCGCCCTACCTACATCTGTTCATCGCCCACGGCGAGGTCGACATGGCCGGCACCGGCACCCTCTACGCGGGCGACGCGGTGCGCCTGACCCGCAGCGGCGGCCAGCGCATCACCGCGAATCGGCCCGCGGAGATCCTGGTGTGGGAGATGCACGCGCGCCTGGGTGGACAATGACGAGAGGACAGCCATGACGGAGTATCCCCCGCCCGGTCAGCAACCGCCGTCCTCGCCCGAGGGCGGCTACCCCTCGCCCGGCCCGTATCCGCCCCCGTCGAATGCGGGCGGTTATCCGCCGCCGCCGAGCGACTATCCGGCGCCACCCGGCGAGTCGTACCGGCCGCAGGGGCAGGGCCGAGGGCTGGCGATCACCGCGCTGGTGCTGGGCATTCTGGCGATTCTGAGCTGCCCGACGGTGCTGGGCGGTGTGCTGTTCGGACTTCTCGGACTGGTTTTCGGCATCATCGCGGTGGTCAAGGCCCGCCGGGGCACCGCGGGTGGCGGGGTCATGGCGTGGTTCGGCCTGTCCCTGGCGACCCTCGGCATCATCGCCGGGATCGTGATCGGCGTCGTGGAGGGGATGTGGATCGCCGACCACGGCGGTCGCACCTATCTGGACTGCACCAGGCAGGCGAACGGCGACCAGGCGAAGGTGCGGCAGTGCGCCGATCAGTTCCGGTCGAGCCTGGAGAACACTCCCACCCCGGCTCGCTGAGCGCCGCCGACGGCGTTTGCGGCGACCCCGGCCGCGCATCGGCATACTGGACAGCGTGACTGCTGATCTGACGAGTTCCTCCGGCCTGGATCTGACCTATCGCAACGACGCCGTGCGGGTGCAGGACGACCTGTTCACGCACGTCAACGGGCAATGGCTGGAGACGTACGAGATTCCGGCGGACCGCGCGGTCGACGGCGCGTTCCGCACGCTCTACGACCAGGCCGAGCGGGATGTGCGCACGATCATCCAGACCGCGGCGGCCTCGGATGCCGCACCCGGTACCGATGAGCGCAAGATCGGCGACCTCTACACCAGTTTCCTGGACGAGGCCGCGGTCCAGGCGGCGGGATTGACCCCGATCACCGCCGAACTGGACGCGGTGGCCGCCGTCACCGATCGCGCCGAATTCGCCGCGCTGCTGGGCAGGTTGCAGCGCGTCGGCGTCGGCGGTGCGCTCGGGTTCTACGTCGACACCGACGACAAGAACTCCCAGCGTTATCTGGTGCACGCCAGTCAGGCCGGGATCGGGCTGCCCGACGAGTCGTACTACCGCAGTGACGATTACGCCGAGATCCGCACGAAGTACGTGCAGCACATCGGGCGGATGTTCACGCTGGCCGGGCTGGACTTCGACGCGCAGCGGGTATTCGATCTGGAAACCAAGCTGGCCGCGGGGCATTGGGACGTGGTCCGTCGCCGTGACGCCGAATTGAGTTACAACCTCACCACTTTCGCCGATCTGGCCGCGGAGAATCCGGAATTCGACTGGGCGGGTTGGACCTCCGGCCTGGCCGAGGGCGTTTCGGCATCGGGTCCGGAGCTGTTCGCCGAGATCGTGGTGCGCCAGCCGGATTACGTGCGTACCTTCGCCCGGCTCTGGGCCTCGGAATCGCTGGCCGATTGGCAGGCGTGGGCGAGCTGGCGGGTATTGCGCGGTCGCGCATCGTATCTCACCGCCGAGATCGTCGAGGAGGCGTTCGACTTCAACGGCCGCACGCTCACCGGCACCCAGGAGAACCGGGAGCGGTGGAAGCGCGGCGTCTCGCTGGTCGAGGATCTGCTCGGCGAGGTGGTCGGCAAACTCTATGTCGCCCAGCACTTCCCGCCCGAGGCCAAGGCGCGCATGCAGGAGCTGGTGGCGAATCTGCAGGAGGCGTACCGGCGCAATATCGCCGAGCTGGAGTGGATGGGCCCCGACACCCGCGAGGCCGCACTGGCCAAGCTGGACAAGTTCACCCCGAAGATCGGCTATCCGGACCGCTGGCGCGACTACTCCGCCGTGGTCGTGGACCCGGCCGACCTGGTCGGCAACTACCGTCGCGGCTATGCCGCCGAGCACGACCGCGATCTGAACAAACTCGGCGGCCCGGTCGATCGCGACGAGTGGTTCATGACCCCGCAGACGGTCAACGCCTACTACAACCCGGGCATGAACGAGATCGTCTTCCCCGCGGCGATCCTGCAACCGCCGTTCTTCGACATGAACGCCGACGACGCGGCCAATTACGGCGGTATCGGCGCGGTGATCGGTCACGAGATCGGTCACGGCTTCGACGACCAGGGCAGCAAATACGACGGCGACGGCAATATGGTCGACTGGTGGACCGATGCGGACCGGACCGAATTCGGTAAGCGCACCCGGGCCCTGATCGATCAGTACAACGAGTTCACCCCCAAGGGTCTGGCGGAGAACCACAAGGTCAACGGCGAGTTCACGATCGGCGAGAACATCGGCGATCTCGGCGGTCTCTCGATCGCCCTGGTGGCCTACCGGATCGCCCTGGGCGAGGCGCCCGCTCCGGTCATCGATGGGCTCACCGGTCTGCAACGGGTGTTCTTCGGCTGGGCGCAGGTCTGGCGCACCAAGGCGCGCGACGAGGAGGCCATCCGCCGTCTGGCCATCGATCCGCACTCCCCCGCGGAGTTCCGGTGCAACGGCGTGGTCCGCAATCTGGACACCTTCCACGAGGCCTTCGAGCTGCAGCCGGGTGATGCATTGTATCTGGAACCCGCTGAGCGCGTTCGGATCTGGTAGTTCGCCCGCCCGCTCGCCGGTTGTTCCCGGCGGACGGGCGGTCCGATTCGCCTGAATCGGCGGACCCGGCACGGCATACTGGTAGAGGTGACTGCCGAGCAGAGCCCTGTGTCAGGTATTGATCTGTCCCGCATCGACACTGCCGTGCGGCCGCACGACGATCTGTACGGCTATGTGAACGGCGCCTGGCTGGACACCTGTGAGATCCCCGCGGACCGCGTGCATTCGGGTTCGGTCTCGGACCTGCGCGATCAGGCCGAACTGGATGTGCAGGCGATCATCATGGCCGCGGTCACCGCACCGGCTTCGGCGGGTGAGGAAGTGCGCCGCATCGCCGAGTTGTACTCGAGTTTCATGGATCTGGACGCGGTGGCCGACGCCGGTCTGGGGCCGATCGCCGGGGAACTCGCCGACATCGCCGCGATCACCGACCGGTCCGAACTCGCGGCACTGCTGGGCCGGTTGCAGCGCACCGGCGTGGGTGGCGCGGTGGAGATCTTCGTGAGCGGCGACAGTCACGACGCGCGCCGGAATCTGGTTCACCTGACCCAGTCCGGCCTGGGCCTACCCGACGAATCCTATTACCGCACAGCGGCATTCGCGGACATTTGCACGGCCTACGTCGAGCATATCGAGGCGATGTTCGCCCTGTTCGCCGCCGATCCAGCACTGCGGGCGTCGCTGCCGGAGCACCTGGACGGCGTCGGCAAGCGGATCTTCGAGCTCGAACGCGCTCTGGCCGCCGGACATTGGGACGTGGTGCGCCGTCGCGACGCCGAATCCTCCTACAACCTGCGCACATTCGATCAGCTCAGGGGCGAGTGCCCGGAATTCGACTGGTCGCGCTGGACGTCCGCGCTCGCCGAGGGGGTCGGGCGGCCGGGGCCTGAGGTGCACGCCGAGGTGGTGGTGCGGCAGCCGGACTACCTGACCGCCTTCGCCCGGCTGTGGGCCGACACCCCGCTCGCGGACTGGCAGGCGTGGACGAGTTGGCAGGTGATCCGCAGGCGCGCACCGTATCTCACCGATGAGGTTGCCCACCGGCATTTCGAGTTCTACGGCCGCACGCTGACCGGTGCGCGGCAGATCCGGGATCGCTGGAAGCGCGGTGTGGCGCTGGTCCAGGAACTGCTGGGCGACGCGGTCGGGAAGATCTTCATCGCCGAACACTTCCCGCCCGAGGCCCGGGTGAAGATGTCCGAGATGGTCACCCACCTGCGCGAGGCATATCGGCGCAGCATCGCGGACCTGCCCTGGATGGGGCCGGACACCAAGGTCGCGGCCACGACCAAACTGGCGAAGATCGTCGCCAAGATCGGCTATCCGGACAGCTGGCGGGACTACTCCGACGTGCACATCGATCCGAACGATCTGGTGGGCAACTATCGACGCGGATACGCTGCCGCACACGACTTCGCGCTGCGCAGACTGGAGCGTCCGGTCGATCGCGCCGAATGGCTGACCACCCCGCAGACGGTCAACGCCTTCTACCACCGCGGCATGAACGCGATCACCTTCCCCGCGGGATATCTGCGTCCGCCCTACTTCGACCCGGCCGCCGACGACGCGGTGAACTACGGCGCGATCGGCGCGGTGATCGGCCACGAGATCGGGCACGCCTTCGACGATCAAGGCAGCACGCACGATGGTGACGGCACCATGGTGGACTGGTGGACCGCCGAGGATCGCGCCGAATTCCACCGGCGGACAAAGGCGCTGATCGATCAGTACGCGGTGCTCTCGCCGCGGGATCTGCCCGACGAGTACACCGTCAACGGCGAGTTCACGATCGGCGAGAACATCGGCGATCTGGGCGGTCTGTCGATCGCGATGAAGGCGTACCGGATCTCGCTGGACGGCGCCGAACCCCCGACCATCGACGGATTCACCGCCGGGCAGCGGTTCTTCATGGGCTGGGCCCGGATGCGTTGTGCGAAGGTGCGTCCCGAGGAGGCCATCCGGCGCCTGACCGCGGATCCGCACGCACCCAACGAATTCCGCTGCAACGCCGTGGTCCGCAACATCGACGACTTCTACGAGTCGTTCGACGTGCGTCCCGGCGACGAGCTGTACCTGGAACCCGAAGAGCGCGTGCGCATCTGGTGACTATTTCGGCAGTTTGGGTGCGACCTGCCGGGTATAGATCCCGTGCAACTGATTCTGCACACTCGACATGACCGCGTGCACGTCCTGATTGCGCAGCCCGACCTGCTCGAGTCCGGTGCCGATGATCTGATCGGCGCCCGGCAGGAAAACTCGGCCGTAGTCCTGGGATTTCGTGAGCGGCAGCTGATTCAGCGCGGTCTGGAAATTCGGATTCTTCGCCAGGAACGCCACCTCGGACGGATCCTGCTGCGCGGACTTGCGCACCGGGATGTATCCGGTGGACTGCGCGAACGTGGCCGTGTTGGCGGGATCGGTGATGAATTCGATGAACCTGAGCGCGTTCACTTTTCGCTCATCGGAAATACGCTCGGGAATGGCCAGTCCGGCCCCGCCGGTGGTGCAGCCGGGACCGTCGGGATGCGGCAGGAAGTCCGTCGCGAAGGACAGTTTTCCCTTGGCGTTGGCATTGATGCCCGCAAGGTCCCCGGTGGAGGTGATCGCCGAGGCGATGACCCCGGTGCCGAAATCGGTGGCCGCCTGCGGGCGAATGCTGGCGTACCGCTTGACGTTGATCATCTCGCGCAGCGCATTTCCCGCGGCGATCGTGGCCGGGTCGGTGAACTTCAGGTTCCAGCCGTCGGAGTAGGCGCCGCCGAAGGTCCACATCGGACCCTGGAACGTCCAGGACAGGTTGTTGGTCGCGTTGTACCACCCGTGCGCCCACTTGTTCGGGCCCAGCACGCTCTGGATCTTCGGGCCCCACTCGTCGAATTCCTGCCACGACTGCGGACCCCGTTGCGGCAGACCGGCTTTTGCCCATACATCCTGGTTGTAGCAGAAGATCTGCGTCGACCGGGCATACGGCAGCGCGTAGTGCTTGCCCTGGAATTTGTAGTCGTTGACGAAGGTGTCCACGTAATCGTCCAGTCGCACACCGGCATCGCCGAAATACTGATCCAGCGGCGTGATCGCCTTGTTGATCGCGAAATTGAACCACCACACGTCCGAGAGCACGACGATATCGGGCAGCTGGCCGCCGATCAGTGCCGCGTTGAACTTCGTGGACACCTCCTCGTAGTCCTTGCCCGCGTCGACCAGGGTGACCCGCAGGCCCGGATGCGCCGCCTGGAAGGCGTCGATCATCGCCAGTTCCCGGCGCTTGGACGTGCCCGGATGGTTCGACCAGAAGGTGATGTTGTTCGGATCCCCGCCCTGCACCCCGCCGCCGCCCATGCCGGCGCAGGCCGCGGCCCCGGCCCCGGCCGCCGCCACGGACAGACCCAGGAATCCGCGCCGGGACAACGCTGTGCGGGTTCCGGCGACGCTACGGGTGACAGCATCGGACACGGCATTCTCCTTCTCGGGCTCAACCTTTGATGGCACCGGAGGTCAGACCCTTGATCATGTGCCGTTGCAGAACGAGGAACACCAGCAGGATCGGCACCATGGTCAGCAGGGTTCCGGCCATCACCGGACCCCAGTTGGTGACGCTGGGATTCTCGGTGTTCTGCAGCAGCGTCAGGCCGACCGGCAGGGTAGCCACCCGTGCGTCGTCGGCCATCAGGAACGGCCACAGATATTCGTTCCACTCGTTGACCAGCGTAACCACCGCGAACGCGACCATGGTCGGCCCCGACATCGGCAGCACCACCCGGGTGAGCAGCGACCACCAGCCCGCGCCGTCCATCCGCGCGGCCTCGATCACCTCGGCGGGCAGGGACAGGAAGTGATTGCGCATCAGGAAGGTGCCGAACGCGACGCCGCAGAGCGGAAGGATGATGCCCAGGATGGTATTCCGCCAGCCGAGCTGGGCGATGATGGCGTAGTTGGAGATCACCGTGATCTGATTCGGCACCATCAGCGCCGCGATGATCACCAGGAACACCAGGTTCTTGCCCGGGAACCGCAGGAACACCAGCCCGTACGCGCTGATGATGCCGAGCACGAATTTCACCGCCGAGATGATCGCGGTGATGATCAGCGAGTTGCGCAGGAACTGCCAGAACGGCAGCGTGGTCGTCGCCTCGCGGTAGTTCTCCGGATGCCAGCTGTGCGGCCAGTACACCGCGGGCGCGGTGTAGATGTCCGGGCGCGCCTTGAACGAGGTGATCACGATCCAGAACAGCGGCACCCCGACGATGATCAGCACACACACCATCGCGGCGTAACCCAGCAGCGTGGCCGCGAGTTTGCGGCGCTGGTACGTGGCGTTCACTGCTCTCCCCGATCCATGACCCGGACCTGCACCAGCGTGATGATCAGCAGCACCACGAACATGATGGTGGCGACCGTCGCGCCGTAGCCGGCCCGGAAGTTGCGGAAGGATTCCAGGTAGACCTGGTAGACCATGGTCGTGGTGCCGGTGCCCAGCGGTCCGCCGCGGGTCATCACGTTGATGATGTCGAACACCTGCAGCGAGTTGAGCATCACCGTGATCGACAGGAAGAACGTCGTCGGACGCAACTGCGGCAACAGGATTCGACTGAATCTGGTCCACGGGCCCGCGCCGTCGATCCGGGCGGCCTCCATCAGATCCGCCCTGGTCCCCTGCAGTGCGGCCAGGTAGATGACGAAGCTGTAGCCGAGGTTCTTCCAGATGTAGGTCACCGTCACCATGAACAGTGCCCAGTGCGAATTCTGGTAGAAGTCAGGAACATTCGTGACACCGAGCCGGTGCAGCACGTCCTGGATCAGGCCGAAGCTGGGATCGAAGATGAACTGGAAGGCCACCCCGATCGCCGCGCCGGAGATCACGAACGGCGCGAAGATCACCGAGCGAACCACGTTGCGCCCGAACAGCTTCCGATCCAGCAGCAGTGCCAGCGCCAGCCCCAGCAGCATACTTCCGGCCACCGCGGCGACGGTGAAGATCACCGTATTGCCCACGATCTGCCAGGAATCGCTGCGCCCCCACCACTCTCGGTAGTTCTCCAACCCGATGTAGTGCGCCAGCGGATCGGCCAGATTCCAGTCGGTGAACGACAACCGGATGTCATCGATCAGCGGCCGGTAGACGAACACCCCCAACAGCGCCAGATTCGGCACCACCAGAACCAGGAACAACGCGTAGTCACTCCACGGCCGCCCGCGCAATCCGCGCCCCCGAGCCTGCGGCAGCACCCGTTCCGGACTCGCCCGCACCGCGCCGCCACGACGGCTACGCGTGAGCACTCGGCCGATCCCGCCCAACCCCCTGTGTGCAGGCTCAGCGGAGGCCGAACCCTCCCCCTGCGGCAAAACGGACATGCGCCGAATCGTAAAGGCGCACACCCCGCTACAACAGCAAATCGACGATGAATATCAGGGGGGTTTCGGGTGTGCCCCAGGGGCTACCGGTCACGATCGTGATCCGGTCGACGACGATTACGCCGACGCTGCCAACCGATTTCGGGAGCACATGGGTGACTCCCCGGAAACGCCCGAAAGTATTGCCGAAATCGACCGTCGGCCCGACGTCCGAGCCTCCCCGCGCTCAACGGCACGCTGAAGTCGCGGGGAGGCGGTACAGCGTCGCGGGGAGCCGGACGAGCTTACCCTCAGTCCCAGTCGCCCATGCCATCGCTGTGGCTGGCGGCGCCGGTGGAGTTCTTCACCACGACCGGGTCGCCCTTCTGGGCGTTGTCGAAGAACCACTTGGCGTCGGCCGTGCTGACGTTGAGGCAGCCGTGGCTGGCGTCGGAGTTGCCCTGCTGGGCCACCGACCACGGGGCGGCGTGCAGGAAGATGCCGTTGCTGGCCAGCCGGGTGGCGTACTCGACCGGGGTCTTGTAGCCCTCGGGCGAGGTGCTCGGCACGCCGAAGGTGGCCGAGTCCATGATCATCTTGCGGTTCTTCTCACCCACGTAGTAAGTGCCGTTGGGCGTCTCGTGGCCCTTCTTGCCCATCGAGGTCGGCATGGTCTTCACGACCTGGCCGTTCTTGGTGATGGTGATCTGGTGGGTGGCGTCGTCGGCGGTGGTGATCACCTCGTCGCCGGTCTTGTACGCGACGTGGGTGTTGCCGGCCTGGACGGTGATCTCGTCGTGGGCGGGCCAGAAGTTCTCCGGCCGCCAGCGCACCTGCTTGTCGCCGTACCAGTAGAAGTGGCCCTTCACCGGCGTCGAGGAGGTGATCCGGATGGCCTTCTCCGCGGCGGCGCGATCGGTGACCGGCGCCTTGAAGTTCACGAAGATCGGCTCGGCCACGCCGACCACGTCGCCGTCACCGGGGCTCAGGCTGGGGGCGGCGAAGTTGGCCTGCGGCAGCGGCGGCGGGCTCTTCATCGGCGCTGCACCCGGTTCGGGCTGCGGGCTCTGCACCAGGGCGGGTGCGCCCGGCACATCGGGGCCGCCGGGCCACAGCGGCGACGCGGCCGCGGGCGCCACGGCGAGCGCTCCGGCGGCGCTGACCGCCAGGGTCAGGACGCCGATCCGCGTGCCCCGTGTTGCCTTGTCCCGCGCGGGTTTCCGACAGGTGGTGGTGCGCAAAGCCGTACGTCCTCTCAATCATCAACTCACGCGCGAAGATGCGCGGAAGATCTCGCTCACGATGCACAACGAGATGTATGTCGTCCCCGGCCCGGCATCCATTACTACATTTCCGAACGGCTTCGGCCAATCGCAGATCCGTTGTCATTGACCAGTTCCGATCGCAGTGTGATGTGTCACCGGTGTACTGACAGGGATGTGATTCGGGGCGTTATCGCCGTTCGCGGGGGGCGCGAGGCCGACCTGGAGCAGTACCCAGCAACAACCGGAACGATGTCACGTCACATCGTATTGTGATGCGAATCACCCACGCGTCCTTGGTAAGACACGACAATGAAGGTAATCCCGGAACGCGGTCCCGTAGCGATGTTGTGCGGCACGGACATCGGGATTCGCCCTCGCGAATAATGGCGCGTAAGTGCCAGTTCGGTCCGCATGAGGAGGGTCGCGAGCACGATGCGCAATTCGTAGTCCGCCAGGGTGGATCCCAGACAGCGCCGATGCCCGCCGCCGTACGGGGCGAACTCGGCTGGGCCGTAACGGCGGTCCAGGAAACGTTCCGGTCGGAACTGTTCGGGATCCGGCCACACCCGAGGATCCGAATGCAGCAACGGTACGGCGATGCCCATCGTGTCCCCCGCGTCCATCGCGGCGCCGCGCAAGGTGAACGGTCCGGTCAACCGCCGCAGCACGATGGGCACGGGCGGATGCAGCCGCAACGTCTCCTGGCAGACCGCATCCAGATACGGCAGCCGGGACAGTTCGGCGGGGTCGCCGTCCGGATCGAGATCGGCCAGTTCGGTGCGCAGCCGGGCCAGCGTCTCGGGATGCCGGTGCAGCCGGTACAGCGCCCAGACCAGGCTGGTCGCGGTCGTCTCGTGCCCGGCGACCAGCAGGGTGCGCAGCTGATCGCGCAGGTCGGCATCCTCGATCGCGGACCCGTCGTCGTGGCGGGCCGCGAGCAGCGTGGACAGCACGTCGCTGCCGGAGCGATCCGCGCCCGCCGTGCGCCGCGCGGCGACCTCGGCGCTGATCAGTGCGTCCAGCCGATCGCGGGCGGCCAGGAACCGATCCCAGGGCGCATGCCCGAAGGCGCTGTGCCGCAAGGCCGGAAGCAACATCAGCGGCCCGTTGAACGCATTCAGGAACCGCACCACCGCATCGGTGTATTCCGCACGGCGGGAACGACTTCCGTCGCCGAACAGGACCTCGGTAATGACCCGCAGAGTGATCGCCCGCGCTGCCGCTCGCGCATCCACCCGGACACCGGGCCGCCACGCCGGGCCCGCACCCGAACCGTTCTGTTCCTCGACCGCGGAATCGCGAATGACGTTGGCGTAGTGCGCAATATGCGACCGATGAAAGGCGGGCGTCAGCAGTGCGCGCTCGCGGCGATGCCGCTGATCGCGAGCCAGGATCAGCGAAGCCGACCCGACCAGCGGCTCGATCGGATTCGGCAGCGGCGGTGTCAGCAACTCCACCGGCGCGCGGAAGAATTCCCCGGCCCCCTCGGGCGTCCCGGTGAACACCGCACCCCCGAATCCGGGAAATCGCACCGCGAACGGATCCCCGTCCCGCCCCCGCCGCCACCGGAAGTACCGCTCGAAATCGACACCCGCAGCCAGGGCGTGCACCAGCATCGGCCGCGGCGCCCGCAGCCCACCGTCGGCAGAAGTCACGGCAGTCATATCAGAGATACGAGGCCGGGCCCGATCCGGTTCGGTTCTCGCGTATCGCCACATGTGACCGGCTATCGGCCACATATGACGTCGTCGGCATGTGCCGGTACACGCCGCGCTCGGTATGTGCCTGCGAACGGACGGCGAACCAGAGCCGAATGCGACGCGTCGGTGTGATCAGCGGTCCGGTGCGGCGGTGCGCCACACGCCCAGGGGGGTCGCCAGGCAGCTCGTACCGCTGCGGGAGTCCCACGCCAGCGCGGCCGAACCCAGGCAGGTGACGCTGTGGTTGTCCGAGATCACCTGTGCCAGTGAGCCGTTCATCGCGAAACTCACACCGGGCCCGGCCGCGTCGTGCAGTGAGGTGAACGCATAGGCCTGGGGCCCCACGCCGATCGCGATCGGCATACCTCTCGAACCCTCGCTCGCCCCGATTCCACCGGAAATTCCCAGCCCCAGCGCGATCGCCCCGGCGTTGGCCCGCGCGAAACCGATACCGTCGTACCCGGCCGCGCGCGCGTGCCCGGAATCGCCGACCGTGGCGCGGCACGCGGTGGTACCGGCCACCACCGTGATGTCCCGCCCACCGTCGGAATCGCACTGCACCTGGGTTGCCGATACATTGCCAGTGGAGCAGAGATAGACGCCGACCGCAACGGCAGAAACTCCAACTACGCTGATCACCTTCACCATTAGCTCCCTCCTGGCCTACCTGCACACCATACCCAGAAGATTTGCTACGAGTAGGAATCGAGCACGTGAACGTTTCCCGCGCCCCATGCCCGGCCAGCCTCTGCATTCGTGGATGCGGGACGCCACCAGACCCTCGAGGTTCAGGTCGATGGCCGCGATTCCCCGGAACGTGGTGCGCCCCAGGGAATCGAATCCCAGCTCTGCGCAATCGCACGGGTTACGCCACGCTTGCGGGTACGTCGAAATCCTCGCGGATCGCGGGCCCTGTGCCTCGCGGGAGGGGATCGCGCACCGCGTCCCCTCCGGGCTCGGTCGGCCGGGCCGCCGACAGTCCCGGTGTTCTGTTCTCCTCCGGCCGGTGGAAATCACACTGACGGGCGGGCCGCGGATCGTAGCCTGAGGACGTGGCAGTGCGTGGCGGGCGAACAGGGGAACGAGGTGGCGCTCGTGACCGAGACGAACAGTGATGAGAGTTCGGACGTGAGTGCGGCCGAACTGCCGCGGCTGCGGTCGCGGACCGGGCGGTGGATAGTCGTGGCGACCGTGCTGGCGTCGGCGGTGGCCTCGCTCGACGCCACGGTGGTCAATATCGCGCTGCCGCGGATCGGGGATGCGTTACACACCGGGGTGGCGGGGCTGCAATGGACGTTGAGCGGCTACACGCTGACGCTCGCGTCGTTCATCCTGCTCGGCGGGTCACTGGGTGACCGGCTCGGGCGACGCAAGGTACTCGTCTGGGGCACAGTCGGTTTCGCGGCCGCATCGGTGTTGTGCGGCGCGGCGGTGAATATCGAGATGCTGGTGGCCGCGCGGATCGTGCAGGGGGTGGCGGGCGCGCTGCTGACGCCGGGCAGTCTGGCGCTGATCTCCTCCTCCATCGACGAGCGCGATCAGGGGGCCGCGATCGGGCTGTGGTCCGGATTCGGCGGTATCGCGAGCGCGGCCGGGCCGTTTCTGGGCGGCTGGCTGATCGAGGTGGCCTCCTGGCGGTCGATATTCCTGATCAATGTGCCGCTGGCCGCGATCGTGGTCGCGGTGGCGCTGCGGCATGTGCCCGAGAGCCGGGATCCGGGGGCCGCGCGCCGGGCGGATGTGCCGGGCGCACTGGTGGTCGCCCTGGCCCTGGGCGCGTTGACCTTCGGATTGATCGAGAAGATGCCGCTGCTCGCGGTCCTCGGCGTGGTGCTGCTGGCGGTGTTCGTCGTGATCGAGCTGCGCAGTGATCATCCGCTGGTCCCGCCGACGTTGTTCCGCTCCCGGGTGTTCACCGCGGCCAATCTCGTGACGTTGGCCGTGTACGCCGCCCTGGGCGGGGTGTTCTTCCTCCTGGTCCTGCAACTGCAGCAGGTCGCGCACTTCTCGCCGTTGGTCGCGGGTGTCGCGACCCTGCCGATGACGGTGATCATGCTGGTGCTGTCCGCGCCCGCCGGTCGATGGGCCCAGCGGCACGGTCCGCACCTGCCGATGACGGTCGGACCGCTGCTGGCCGCGGCCGGACTGGTCCTGCTGCTGCGCATCGGCCCCGGCTCCGGACATCTGGGGGGTTATCTGCGCGACGTGCTGCCGGGCGTGATCGTGTTCGGTCTGGGATTGTCCACGCTGGTGGCTCCGTTGACCGGGGCGGTGCTGGGCGCGGCCGCATCGTCCGAGGCCGGCATCGCCTCGGGGGTGAACAACGCCGTCGCCCGGACCGCGCAGCTGCTCGCGGTGGCCGCGCTGCCCGGCCTGGCCGGGATCTCCGGATCGGTCACCGACGCGGCCGCGATCGATCACGGATTCGGCGTGGCCATGTGGATCTGCGCGGGACTGCTGCTGATCGGCTCCGCGATCGCCGCGGCACTGCTGGGCGGACCGCGGGCGCGCCGCGAGCCCGGCTCGGTCGATACGTTGCCGCAGTGCGGGATGAGCGGCCCCGCCGTACAACCGGAGGTCCCCGGACATGCCGCGGGGCGGTGACCCGGATTCGGATCACCGCCCCGCGGCAGGTGGTTCGGACGGTCGGATCAGATCGGGTTGTAGCCCGCGCCGACGCCGCCGCGACGATTGAGATCGTTGAGGATGGCGTTCATATTGGTGCCGACCTCAGGGCCGAAGCAGGCCACGGCCAGATAGGCGTTGACCATGCCGACCAGTTTCGTGCCGACGACGACCGGCGCGCCGGAATCGCCCTCGACCACACACATCTGACTCCAGGTCTCATCGGTCTGGAAGATGTCGCCCCAGGCGATGCCGCAGGTGTTGCCGGTGGTCCGGCCCTCCTTGCAGACGATGTTGGGGAACATGGCCGGTGCGCCGACCCCGGTGATCGTCACATTGCCGATGTGGTTGGTCGGCGTGACCTTGTTCGGATCGAACTGGATGACCGCGTAGTCCAGATCGTGGTTGGAGTAGACGAAGTGACCGATCACTCCGGCTCCGCGAGCCTGTTCGGCCCACACCTGCGCGCCTGCTTCGCCGCAGTGCCCGGCGGTCAGTCCGACGAGTCGCCCGCCTCGGTCGTGACCGATGGTGGTGACGGTGCATTCGAACTGGTTGTCAATGATGATTCCGGAACCGCCGCCGATCACCGGCGCACCGCCGGCGGCTTGCGCGACCCCCGCGCCCGTACCGAGCAGCGCCGCGCCGATGGCCACGGCGAAGGCGGTGCGCGCCGCCTTGGCGAGTGTGTTGAACATGTCCCTCCAGAGACGTCGGAAGCCCGCACGATATCAATCCATGTCGTACTACATCCTGTCAGTATCATCGCGCCGGCGCGTGCGGTGTGACAAGCGAGTTTGCCGGTTCGATGCCGGTGAACCGAGCGTGACGGTGCGGTTGCCATTACCACGGAGGCAGGTGATGACCGGCGAGTCGCCGCTACGACACGAGTGTGATGGATCCGGGATCGGCTCGCCCGAGAGTTACGCTCATCGCGCATCGAAAAGCAGCGATTGGTTTTGGATAAACGTAATCCGGGGTATTCAGCCGGACTGCGGACCCAAGTTGGACGATCGTTCAAGAACGTAGAACGTGTTCTAGAAAGCAATCGGTCTTTTTGTGGTATTTACCAACTGCTTGTCCCGAGTCACAGCCTTTTACCGGCTGTGATCTGGGTCAATGACTGCAGTCACTGATGGTGGTGTGTTTTTCCTAACTCCGTAGTAAGGTGCCTCAAGCAAACAGTCGTCGGGGCGGGTAACCGACGTCGAGAGGGGTTAGCCAGTGCAGTTCACCACCGACCGTCCGGGCGGGCCGGAGGCCGTACGCCCAGCGTCACGAATGAGTGGTGCGCTCGACTGGGGCAGAGGCTATTGGCAGGATCATCCGAAACGGTCGATCGAGACCTTCGGCCGCCAGATCACGATGGGTATCGAAGCCGTCGGTGAGCTGTTCGTCAGCATCTTCCGCGGGCGCTTTCCATTTGCGGAATTCGTTCGGCAATGCGCGTTCATGGCCAGTGTCGCCGCCGCGCCGACACTTCTGGTCGCCATCCCCATCGGTGTCATCGTCTCGATTCAGGTCGGTTCGGTCGCCCAGCAGGTCGGCGCGACCTCGTTCATCGGCGCCGCGAACGGCCTGGGCATCATCCAGCAGGGCGCACCGCTGGTCACCTCGCTGATGATCGCCGGTGCGGTCGGATCGGCGGTCTGCGCCGACCTCGGCTCGCGCACCATCCGCGAGGAGATCGACGCGATGAAGGTGATGGGCGTCGACCCGTTGCGGCGCTTGGTCGCCCCCCGGCTCGGCGCCGCTATGTTAGTGTCCGTTCTGCTGTGTGGCTTCGTGGTTTTCGTCGGCTTCCTGACCGGCTACGTGTTCAACATCTTCGCGCAGAGCGGTACGCCGGGTTCCTACATCGGCACGTTCGCGTCGTTCGCCGTGACCACGGACCTGCTCGTCGCCCTCGTGAAGTCGTTGATCTTCGGACTGCTCGCGGCGATCATCGCCTGCGATGCCGGACTCACCACGCGCGGCGGCCCGGGTGGCGTCGCCAACTCGGTCAACACGGCGGTGGTGCTCTCGGCGGTGATGCTCTTCGGCGTCAACCTGATCATCACGCAGATTTACAACACCCTGTTCCCCGCACAGATGGTCTGAGCCGGTGTCGTCAACTTATGTCCCGCCGCTACTGCGGCCACTCGAGCGCATCAAGCATTCCGCGGGCGCACCCCGCGACTGGCTCGCGCGCATCGGCCATCAGGTCTTCTTCTTCCTGCGGTCGCTCGGCTCGATCCCCTTGGCGTTCAAGCACTATCCGAAGGAAGTCTGGCGGCTGCTCTCGGACGTCACCTGGGGTAACGGCAGCCTGATCGTCGGTGGCGGCACCATCGGCGTGGTGCTCATCCTGAGCGCGTTCGGCGGTATGACCGTCGGCATCCAGGGATACACCTCGCTGAACCTGCTGGGTCTGAGCCCGATCACCGGCGCCATCTCGGCCTTCGCCACCACTCGCGAGCTCGGCCCGATGCTGGCCACGGTCGCCTTCGCCGCACAGGCCGGTTGCCGATTCACCGCGCAACTGGGCTCGATGCGCATCGCGGAGGAGATCGACGCGCTCGAATCCCAGGCCATCCGGCCGCTGCCGTACCTGGTCAGCACCCGGATGATCGCGGCGATGATCGCGATCGTCCCGCTGTACTGCCTGGCGCTGCCGTTCGCCTACCTGACCTGCGCGTGGACCGTCGGCCTGTACGGCGGCACCGCGAGCGGCACCTTCCAGCACTACTTCTACCAATTCCTGGTCCCGCACGACGTGCTCTGGTCGCTGTTGAAGGCGATCGTGTTCGTCGCGATCACCACGTTCATCCAGTGCTACTACGGGTTCTTCGCCTCCGGCGGTCCCGAGGGCGTCGGCGTCGCGGCCGGCCGGGCGATCAAGTACTGCATCATCGCGGTCGTGTTCGCCGACCTGTTCATCACGCTGGCGGTCTGGGGCGTCAACCCCGGCATCAGGATTTCCGGATGAACGGGTCAGGGCCGAAGGCGGCAGCGGAGCGTAACCACGCAGGCCCCACGTTCATCCGCATCAGATACAGAATAGGGGTCCGCTCTTGATCATCGATCCGAGTGGCCGCGGACCGACAATGCGGCAGCTGCTGGTCGCGGGTGCGTCCGGCCTGATCGTCTTCGCGCTGATCCTGGGTTTCCTGATGGCCCGCTACAAGGGATACATCCTGCACCCCAAGGTGGATGTCACCGCCGATCTGAGCACCACCGGTGACGGCCTGCCCGACAACGCCGACGTGAAGTTCCGCGGAATCCTGGTGGGTTCGGTCAAGGACGTCTCGGTGGCCGACAAGGGCGCGCAGCAGCAGGTGCACATCGAGATGAAGCCGGACTTCGTCGGCAACATCCCGTCCACCGTGACCGCGCGCGTGGTCCCGAGCAACCTGTTCGCCGTCACCTCGGTCGAACTGGTCTACAACGGTCCGGCGCAGTCCCATCTGCGCGCGGGCTCGACCATCGCCGAGGACCGCAGCCAGGGCACCATCGCCCTGCAGGACACCCTGACCACCGTGCGCACCATCCTCGACAAGATCGACCCGGTGCAGCTGGGCCGGGTGCTCAGCACCCTGTCCTACGGACTCGAAAGCGGCAGCCGGGTACCGGGTTCCACGGTCGAGCGTCTGGACAACGTGCTGACCCAACTGCGCAAGGCCGTGCCGGACGTCGGGCAGACGCTGGACAACTTCTCCGCGTCGATGCACGCGCTGAACCAGTCCGCGCCCGAACTGATGGGCTCGCTGGCCGAGTCGGTGAAGACCGCGAAGACCATCTCCGACAAGCGTGCCGCGGTCGCGGGCCTGATCACCGGCAGCGAGAGCACCGTGGACAAGGTCAACGCGCTGTTCGCCGCCAACGGTGATGCCGGTAAGCGGCTCACGGTCGGCACCGGCGATCTGTTCGGCGCGCTGACCAGCCAGCCGGATGCGCTGCCGATCGCCATCGCGAACCTGAACAGCTCGATTCGCCAGCTGGGCACCACATTCCACTGGGGTCCGCAGAAGCAGATGGTCTGGAACATGGGCCTGACCTTCACCCCGTACAAGCCGTACGACCGCAGCGACTGCCCGCGGTACGGCGCCATGGCCGGACCGAGTTGCGGTACGGCGCCGGCGGTTTCGGATCCGGGCACGCTGCCCGACGCGCTCGAGCCGCGGGCGCTGGATTCGGCGAAGGGGCTGCCCAAGCTGCCCGCGATTCCGGGCCTGCCCGCGATCCCCGGGTTCACCGCGCAGACCGCGGCCCCGCAGAACAACGCGCCGAACGCGGCCAACCCGTTCGCCGGAAACCCGCTGCAGAACCTGTTCCCGCACGGCATTGCGGGCCTGACCGCCCCCGCCGCGGGCACGCCGAACAAGCCCGCCTCGGCGCAGCTGCCGAACAAGCCCGTCGCGGCGCCGATCGCCGGGACGACCGACTACACCGGTGATGCCGCCATCACCGCACTGCTGGGCCACCGCCCGACCGTCGCCGAATACGTGCTGCTGAGCTCGATCCTGAGGGGTGGAACCTTGCAAGTGACCGATAACGGTGCAGGCCGATGAACATACGTAAACCCCTGATCGGCTTCGGCATCTTCGCGATCGTCTCGGTCCTGGTGACGGTTACCATCTGGAATACGCTGGCGCGCAGCGTGAGTGGGTCCACCACCAGCTATTCGGCCACCTTCAGCGACGTGCTGGGCCTGCGGCCCGGCGACGACGTGCGCATGGCAGGTGTGCGAGTGGGCAAGGTCGACAAGATCGACCTGGACAAGCAGCATCACGCCGTGGTCACGTTCATCGTGCAGAGCGATCAGACCCTGTACGGCACCACCAAGGCCCTGGTCCGCTACCAGAACCTGATCGGCCAGCGGTACGTCGCGCTGGCGCCCGGAACCAAGGGCGTCGCGGCTCCCCTGCACGACGGCGGCTCGATCCCGCTGGCCCAGACCGAACCGTCCTTCGACATCTCCGGACTGCTCAACGGTTTCGAACCGCTGTTCCAGACCTTGCAGCCCGAACAGGTGAACCAGCTGTCCAACACCTTCATCCAGGCGCTGCAGGGTGACGGAGTTTCGTTGAGCGCGTTCATCACTCAGGCCGCAGCACTCGCGGGCGACTTCCAGCGCCGCGACGCCATCCTGTCCGACGTGATCACCAACCTCTCCGGCGTCATGGCGGGGTTGGCGAAACGAGGCGACGAATTGGAGACGCTGGTGACCCAGACCCGCGCGCTGATCGGCGGGCTGTACCAACAGGGCCAGACCCTGCAGACTTCGACGGTCAAGATCGCCGACGCCACCACGGCGATGGTGAAGATGCTCGGCGGCGTGCAGCCCAAGATCGCGGCCGCGCAGAACGCCAGCACCAGCGCGCTGACCATGCTGATCGGCAACGGCGCGAAACTCGACCAGGCAGCGATCGACCTGCCGAACATCATGTCCGACGTCGGTAAGTTCACCCAGGACGGCGCCTACGCCAGTGCCTATGTGTGCAGCCTGGACGTCTCGCTGTACGGCATTCTGCTGCCGCGTGGCCTGCTCACCCAGATCGGCGGACACTCCCAGTCGGCGGTGTGCCGGCCATGACGAAGCTCAAGGAACGTTTCAACGCGAACCGCTACTTCTGGCTGGGCATCATCGGCGCCGCGCTGGTGGTGCTGCTGCTGGTGGTCTCCTCCAGTTTCGGCAAGCTCGGGGTCGGCAAGCAGGAGATCAAGGCCGAATTCGTCCAGACCGCCGGTCTCAAGACCGGTGACAAGGTCGACGTGGCCGGTGTTCCGGTCGGCACGGTGTCCTCGCAGAAGCTCGAGGGCGACCACGTGCTGATCACGTTGCAGGTCAACGGCGATCTGAAGCTGGGCGCGGACGCCAAGGCCGCGATCAAGATGGCGACGCTGCTGGGCGCGCGGTACGTCAGCCTGGATCCGGGCGACGGCTCGGGTCTGAAGGACGGCCGGATCCACAAGAACAACACCACGGTTCCGTACGACCTGTCCGATGTGATCCAGATCGGCACCCCGAAGTTCGAGGCCCTGGACACCCAGAAGCTGACGCAGACCTTCAAGGTGCTGGGCGATCAGATCGACGGATCCCCGCAGCTGACCGCACAGGCGCTGGACAGCGTCGGCGCGCTGGCCAAGACCATCAACGACCGCAAGGACCAGGTCGACGGCCTGCTGAAGAACCTGGACCGGGTCACCAAGATCCTCGGCGACAACCGCAACAGCGTGCTGCTGGTGATCACCCAGGGCGAGGCGATCGCCAACCGGGTGATGGAGCGGCAGCAGCTGCTGCGTCAGCTGCTGGACAACGTCGCCTCGCTGACCAAACAGCTGCAGCAGATCGGCGCGCAGAACAACAACCAGATCGGCCCGACCATCACCCAGCTCGACACGATGGCCGCGGGTCTGCAGAAGAACAAGGACAACCTCGACCGGCTGCTGCAGATCATGCCGCCCGCGTTGCGGCAGTTGAACAATGCCTTCGGCAACGGCCCCTACGGTGAGGTCGCCCTGCCGTGGCTGTTCCCGGACAACTGGTTGTGCTTCGCCCGAGTGATCGAGGGGTGCCAGGGATGAGACCGACCGCACGGGCGATCGCGCGGATCGCGAAGGGCCTCGGCATCGGCGCCGTGGCCGTCGCGGTGGGCAGCTGTTCGGCAATGCCGCTCTCGGTGCAGGACACGGTCGGGGCGAGTACGCACATCACCGCCGATTTCCGCAATGTCGCGGGCATGTTCGTGGGCAATCCGATCACCGTGCTGGGCCTCGAGGTCGGCAAGGTGGACAAGATCGTCCCGCACAGCCAGTACGCCGAGGTCC
Organism: Nocardia jiangxiensis NBRC 101359; assembly: GCF_000308615.1. Classification (GTDB taxonomy): domain Bacteria; phylum Actinomycetota; class Actinomycetes; order Mycobacteriales; family Mycobacteriaceae; genus Nocardia; species Nocardia jiangxiensis. The sequence goes on along the minus strand of NZ_BAGB01000076.1, from coordinate 346,843 downwards.
ACATGACCATCGACAGCGATGTGAAGATCCCGAAGAACGTGACCGCGGCGCTGATCTCGCCGTCCATCGTGACCGATCGGCATATCGAACTGACCCCGGTGTACACCGGCGGGGCGACCCTGCCGGACGATTCGCACCTGACCATCGAGTCCACCCGCACCCCGGTCGAATTGGACACCTTGATCAAGACCATCGACCAGTTCACCGCCTCACTGAAGCCGGCGCCGGGCACCGACGGTAAATCGGGTCCGCTGGACGGCACGTTGCTCTACGACATGGTCAACGGCCAGGGCGAGAAGATCCGCGACACCCTCAACGCCCTGTCCGGCGCGTTGAAGATCGGCGTCAACAACAAGGACGCGATCTCGGAGATCATCATCAAGCTCAACGAGCTGACCACGATGCTGGCCGACAACGACAAGTCGGTGCGGGACTTCAGCAACAAGGTCACCCAGATGTCCACGCTGCTGGCCCAGCAGGCGCCGGGTCTGCAGGGGACGCTGGATCAGCTCAACGCGTTCCTGTCCAACACCAGCGGCACCTTCGGCCAGTATCAGGATCAGCTGGCCTCCAGCCTGACCGGGCTGACCAATGTGACCAATCAGCTCCGCGCCAACGCCGCGGGCCTGATCGAGGTCGTGGACGTCGCGCCGATGCTGTTGCAGAACGTGGACAACTCGATGGACCGCGGCCGCCACTTCGTGCGGCTGCACGCCCTGATCGGCACCGTCCTGGACGGTGAGGTGGTCAGCGCGTTCTGCGAGAAGATCCAGATGCGCGCCGACGGCTGCCGGACCGGCAAGGTGCAGGATCTCGGTCCCGACTTCGGATTGACCGCGGCAATGTTGGGATTGACGAAATGATCCGACTGATGCGAAAACGCCCCAGTGCTCACGTCAGGCCCGGAGGCGGCAGCTTGCGTAACCACGTAGGGCCCGGGAGCACTGCAAGACGATTGAGCCGCAGCTTGATTGCCGCTACCGCGGCATCTTCGGTGCTGGTCCTGGCCTCGGGATGCGGGCTGACGGTGGAATCCCTGCCGCTGCCCAAACCTGGCACCCAGGGTGATACCTACACCGTGCACGCCGTCTTCTCCAACGCGCTGAATCTGCCCGATCAGGCCAAGGTGAAGATCGGCGGCTCGGATATCGGCACGGTCTCGCACATCACCACCAAGAACTTCCAGGCGGTGGTCGATCTGACCATCCGCAAGGACATCGACCTGCCCAAGGACACCACCGCCGAACTGCGCCAGGCCACTCCGCTCGGCGATGTGTTCGTCGCGGTGAGCAGGCCGAAGGATGCGGCCAGTCAGCCGCCGCTGCAGAGTGGCGACACCATCGGCATCGACCGCACCTCGGCTGGTGCCACCGTCGAGGAACTCCTGCTGTCGGTGTCGATGCTGTTCAACGGCGGCGGTATTTCGGCGCTGACCAAGCTGACCGGCGAGCTGGACTCGGTGGTGGGCGGGCGACCGCAGCAGCTGGCGGATCTGCTCGAGCAGATGACCGCCGTGACCACCACGCTGCATGCCGACAGTGCGCGAATCGACGGTGTGCTCAACGGATTCGACACGCTGGCCAACACGATCCAGGAGCATCACGACGAGCTCGGCCAGGTCGCGAATACGCTGCCCTCGATGATCGGCACCATCGCCGAGAACAACAAGGCGCTCGGCGACCTGCTGGCCAAGATCTCCACCACCAGCGCCGCCCTCGGCGACTACGCCAACACCACCTCGGATCAGCTGTCCAGTCTGTTGGACAACCTGCGCAAGCTGATGTCGGCACTGTCCCAGTCGCAGAAGTCCTTCGGCCCCATGCTCGATGCGCTGCATCTGGTGCGGCCCGGGGTGGACGCCTCGTTCAAGGGCAACAGCCTCGCCGTCGCGGCGACGCTGACCAATCTCGACGTCGGCCTGATCACCGATCCGGCACACAGCAAACTCTGGGATCTGCGCGACGCGCAGGACTTCACCGGCAGCCTGATCCAGGTGCTGCAGGTCGTCCAGGGCCGGTTGCAAGGGGGTCACCGATGAACTGGGTGCGACGACACAAGATGCTGGTGTCGAACGTCGCGCTGGTGATCGCCCTGGTGATCGGCGCGTCGTATCTGCTGGTGAGTGTGATGCGGGTGAATCCGCTGCAGAGCACGTACGCGGTGACGGTGGATCTGGACCAGTCCGGTGGACTGCAGCCCGGTAACGACGTCACCCTGCGCGGCTACCGGATCGGCAAGGTGCAGGACATCACCCTGACCAACGCCGGTGATGCGATCCGGGCCGACGTCTCGATCGACTCCCGGTACAAGATTCCCTCGGACACCGAGGTCGCGGTGCAGGCTCTGTCCGGCGCGGGTGAGCAGTACATCGACTTCCGCCCGAAGACCGATCAGGCGCCGTACCTGTCCAACGGTTCGGTGATCAAGTACGACGCGAACCGGATCCACACCCCGACGCCGGTGTGGGCGGTGCTGGACAATTCCAGCTCCTTCTTCAAGCAGATCGATCCGGCTCGGCTCAGCAGCATCCTGAAGGAGATGGACACCGCGCTGAGCGGCGGTCCCGATCAGCTGCGCAGCATGATCGATGCGCTGAGCCTGGTCACCGCGGGTCTGAACAGTCTGCTGCCGCAGACCACCAACCTGCTGGCGAACCTGCGCACGATCGCGGCGACCACCTCGCAGGCGCAACCCGATCTGGGCACGCTGACCAACAATTCGTCCACATTGTTCAAGCAGTTCAACAATGCCAACGACGAATTGACCAAGGTTCTGGACAAGGCCCCGGGCCAGATGAAGGAACTGGGTGCGGTGCTGGACAAGACCGCCGATCCGATCACCAAGCTGGCGAGCAATTTCTCGGCCATCACCAAGGCCGCCTCGCTGCGCCTGCCCGCGTTGCGGGCGTTGTTCCCGGCTCTGGTCACCGGTAGTTCCGCGATCGGCGTTCCCGCCCACGACGGGGAGTTCTACACCATCGTGGACATCTGGCCGCGGCCGTACTGCGCGTACGCGCACCCGCTGAGCGCTCCCTGGCGAGTGGGCGACGGTACGCTCAACAAGTACAACTACTGCACCAACCCCCCGCCGGATCAGCAGATTCGTGGTTCGGCGAATGCTCCTCGGCCCGCCATCCCGAACAACGGTGCGCAGATGCCCGCGGGAGTCGATCCGAATGCCCGGACCTTGCCACCGGTGCGGTGAGTGGTAACCGGCAGGCGGCGATCCCGTCGGCGAGTGCCTACACTCGGCGGGTGTCCCGCGTGGTCCGGGCCTTGTAGCCTGGTCCGATCCGGCAATACGGTGCGTACTGGCGTACCGGGAAAGTGACAGATTCATTCATGTCCGATGACGACGCCGCCACCGACAAGACGACCGGGAAGGCGGAGGAGACGGCCGCGACGGACAAGACCGTCGAGCAGGACACGCCCGCGAAGGACGAGCCTGCCAAGGACACCGATGCTACGGTGGCCGACGGCGGGGATGCGAAAAGCGACGCCGACGAGACGGTGAAGAAGTCGAGTTCGGATGACGATGCGACCGTGAAACTGCCTGCTGCGCAGGCCGCGAAGGCCGCCGCACCCGTCCCGCCGCAGCCGGCCGCCGCCGAGAGCAAGAACAACAACTGGGTGCCGATGGTGGCCGCGTTCGCCGCGGGCGTCGTGGTGGTCGCCGCCGCGGCCGCGGTGGTCGTGTTCTGGAAGCAGGCCAGCGATCGGGGCGACAAACTCGACGCTCGCGACTCGGCGGTGGCCGCGGCCTGCGACTTCGGTCATCAGGTCGGCACCTACGACGCCAAGAACTTCGACGACTACATCAAGCGGGTGAAGGATCGTTCCGCCGGCGAATGGCTGACCCAGTTCGACGGCGCCTCGACCGCGCTCAAGCAGATCACCCAGCAGGCGCAGGCCCGCTCCACCGTCGGTGAGATCCACTGCGCCTACGAGTCCGGCGATGCGAACAAGGCGTCGGTGGTCATGCTGATCACGCAGAACCAGTCCAAGGCCGCGACCCCGACGCCGCAGCCGCTGACCATCGGCGTGGTGGCCTCGCTGGAGAAGCAGAACGGCAAGTGGATGGTCGACAACTTCCAGTCGCCGATGACCAACGATCTGCAGGCCGGTACGGCGCAGGCTCCGGGTGCGGACACCCAGCAGCCGGCGCCGAACAGCGGTACCCAGCCGGGTAACTGAGTTCAGCGACCTCGCGGGGCGCCTGACGGCAGTGGGTTCGTTCCACCACTGCCGTCAGGCTTGCGGGCCGCCGTGGGCACAGTACGGCGGCCGTGCTCAGAACAGCGTCAGCGCGTCGGCCTTACGGGTCTTGGCGTGAGCTGATTGTGCTGGTGCGGCAACCTTTTTGGGGCGCGCAGGCACCACCGGAATCGGCTCGGTCGGATCGACCGGCTCGATGACGGGGATGGGTTCGGTCGGATCGGTGGTGGTCGGATCGGGCATCGCCAGTGCCGGCAGATCGGAACTTCCGGTCGCGGCGGCGTCGGGGGCCGCCGCGGCCTGGCGTGCCGCGGTACCGGCGAGCTGATCGGCCTGCTCGTTGAAGTAGTTGCCGACATGTCCACGCACCCAGCGGAAGCGCACGGGCCCGGGGCGGCTGGCGATGGCCTGGTCGATGTGCCGGACCAGTTCGACGTTCTTGACCGGGCCGCCGGTGGAGGTGCGCCAGCCGTTCAGCCGCCACCCGGAGATCCACTCGGAGGCGCATTTGATCGCGTACAGCGAATCGCTCTCGATGAACAGCGGTTCCGCGCCCGGATGCGAGACGACCGCCTCGAGCACCGCGCGTAGCTCGGCCACCTGGTTGGTGCCCGATGCGGCACCTCCGCTGCCGGAGGTGCCCTGGTGGTTGACCCAGGCCCAGCCGATTGCGCCACCGGGATTGCGGAGGCAGGATCCGTCGGTGCTCACGATGATCATGGCAGGTACCCTACGCAATCCGGCCGACAAGATCTGTACCGTGGAATTCCTCTATAGCTCTTCGCAATTGAGATTCGGTGCGACGCAGCGCCCAGCGCAGGGTCGCCTGCACCGACGGGGCGCAGAGGCGGCCGGGCAGTCGATGCGCCTGGGGGTACTCGATTTCCGAGGTCAGCACGGTGCGGCCATAGCCGAGCGGGTCGAAATGCAGGGTCATCGTGCACCATTCGGCAGGGGTGTGGGCCGGGTCGGAGTCCGCAGGCGCCGCCTTCCCCGAGCGGCGCCTGCGCAGTGTGTATCCGATGACCGCGTTCGGGCGGTACTGCGTGATCTCACACTCGACCGTGGGGTGCCACAGGCCCAGCCGCAGTGTCGCGGCGTAGACGGCTCCGGACCCGTAACCGGCGTCGTCGGCCGGTTCGAAGGTTGCGATGCCGACCATCCACTCCGGCACGAACATCGGAGTGTCCGTATACGTGAACGCGACCTCCACCGGTGCTCCGACGTCGCTCGCGTACTTGATGTGGCCCATAGGCGCTCCCTGTTCCACGGCTGCCGATAAAAATACTACAGATATCCTCTTTATTGAACGGTTATCGGCAGATGGCTCGGAAGCCGGAGCGTGGCGAGGATGTGCTTCGCCCATGATCATCGGACTACCCGAGCGTCGCAACAGGCAACCTCGCACACTCCGGTCTGGGCTCGCGGTCATTGTTCATCGTGAAACATTGGGAGTCCCTGCGTTGCGCCGCAGGGTGATTGGGCCGGGAGGGGGTTTCGCAAAGGGGCCGGTGCCCGTACGTGATTGCGCTACTACCGGTTCCGAGCTGGTCGACTCGTACGGCGCTGCCGCCCTGGGGTATTCGCCGACCGCTGTGGGGTTGCGGTGCGACGTGGGTATTCGGCTACGTGTAGTGCCGGGGGATGCAATCGCCGGATGACGAACTTGCACTACTCCCGGAAGATGAAGCGGCAGTGTCACTTCGACGACTGATCGCAATGGGTATGCGACGACCGGCGGGTTCGTCGCTACGTGGCAGCGAGTTCGTGATCCGGGAGTGTGGATTGCGCGGGGTTCGCGATATCGGCGTCCGGGTCGGGCGTGGCCCGATCGGCGTGACGGGGCGACATCTGGACCGATCGGCTACCCAGCGAGGGGTCGGACACCGCGAGGGTGATCTGGCCGTGCCGGACGTCCAGGTCGGTGCGGAGCCGGGTGCTGCCGGGGGCGGCGGCGTCGGTCAGCGGGGCGAACAGATTCGTGTCGAGGGTTATCGACAGCGAATCAGGTTGGGGACTGGTCAGATTCGCGCCGATGTAGAGGTCGCCGAGCAGCGGCAGACGGGCGCTCGGATCGGCGTCCGCGCGCACGGCCGCGGTGGCCGGGATGCTCGGCAGGGCGGGCGCCGGGACGGCCGCGATGGGCCGGTGGACCTGAATGGCGACGGGCAGCTCGCGGGTCTCCGCGATGAATCGCACTGCGGCGGTGGACGTTCGTTGAACGTCCGGTTCGGTCGAAGGTTGCGACAGCGGCGGAATCGGATCGGCCGCACCGGCTTCCGGTTGCGGGGTTCCGGCGGCCTCGTGCTGATCGGCGCCCATCTGGTTGACGACGTACGTTCCCGCCGCCACGGTGAATCCGATGCTGGCCATACCGGCGAGCACGACGGCGGTGTGCCGGAGGATCTGCGATGTCACGGTGCGTACCTCTCCCTGTCCTGGTCCTCCCCTGCCGCGCCGACCCGCACCGTTGAAAGTCGTACGCTTGTCCAGGTTACTGCGTCGCGAGTTACCGATTCGGAACGTGGAGGTGAAGATCACAGGTCGTGCATTCCGGGAGAATGTCTCGCCGCGACGTTTCCGGGTCGGATCGAACGGGTAATCAGGGAATCAGCTGGCGAGCGTCCGCTTCGACTGCCAACACAGAGACCTCCGGCCAACGGCGTCCGGTCGGGCATCAGCCACGGCGAATCTCGAGTTGGCGCTCGCCCGCTCCATCGGCCGCCGCACCAGCGTCGTCACCGATTCAGGCGAACTGTCCCGCCGTACGTCCCGAGCCCGCGGGCCCCGCGAATGCCTGTGCGATCGTGAGCCATTCCCGCGCATCCGCACCGGTCGCCTCGAGCGCCAGATCGTCCAGATGCCGCCGCTGCGTCACCCGCAGACAGAAATCCACCGCCGGTCCCGTGACGCGCTGACTCGCCGATTCCGGCCCCCAGCTCCACACCGTGCCGTCCGGCGCGGTCAGCTCGACGCGGAACTCCTCGGCGGGAACGGGCCGGTCGTGCACCGCGTACGCGAAATTCCTGGTGCGCACACCGATGTGGGCGATGGTGCGCAGTCGCGCGGTCGGGGTGCGGGTCACGCCGAGCGCATCGGCGACGTCCTGCCCGTGCGCCCAGGTCTCCATCAGTCGCGCGGTGACCATGGACGCCGGGCTCATCGGCGGCCCGAACCAGCTCAGCTTCGTCCCCGCGGGCACCGCGAGCAGGGCCTCGGCCAGTGCGGCGCGACCACGCCGCCAGCGCTCGAGCAGCTCGCCCGGCGGGGTCGTAGCGGCCTCGGCCGCGGCTTCGTCGACGAAGGTCGCCGCCCGCGGCAATGCTGCCAGAACCAGTTCGGCGAATGCCGCGTCATCGGTCGCGGAGAGGCTGGCGACGTCGTCCGTCCAGGTCAGATGGGCGATCTGATGGGAGATGGTCCAGCCGGGCGCGGGTGTGGCGCGCGACCACTCCGCCGCGGGCAGCGGTCCGAGGATCCGGTCCAGATCCGCGCATTCCGCCGCGAAGTCCTCCAGCAGTGCTGCCACGTCGACCATGCGGTTCAGCATGGCAAACAACCTCGGAAAAATGCAAGCATGCGTGCTTGTTATCGAGCGAGAGGAGCCCGCCGCCAACGAAACGGTTCGGGCTACCAGCCGAACAGCACCATGTGCACCGCGCCCACGACCAGCCCCAGCGCCGCACCGTGCAGATACAGCAGCCAGGCGTCCTGCTCGACCGAGGCGTAGAACATCTCCATGAACTCGCCCGGGGTGAGCTGCTGCAGTTTGCGCGCGGCGAAATCGTCGATCTTCTTCGCCTGCTCCAGCGCGAACTCCTCGTCCGCCACCAGAGTCGGGGCCAGGCCCACCGCGGCGCCGGCCGCACCCACCTTCAGATTGTCGAACTGCCTGCGGCCGAACGCGACTCGCACCATGCCGGTGGTCGGGCCGAGCTGCCGGTGGATCTCATCCGAGATCAGCGTCTCCACGATCTGATACGTCTTGTCGCCGTTGGGACCGGCGAGCAGTTCGTTGGCCAGATTCGGCAGCGTGAGCACCTGATAGGCGAGAATGTGCGCCAGATCGCCCGCGGCCTGCGGCTGCCGTTTGGCCAGCAGCGCCTGCTTCCACAGATATTTGTAGCGTGGCTGCGGATCGCCCGGTTCGAACACCATCTTGATCGCGATGACGTTCACCAGCACACCGATCGCCGCCGTCACGGCCAGGATGATCAACCAGCCCGGGATCAGGTTCAGCACCGGAGCGTTGTCGTGCACATACATGCCCAGCGCCAGCAGGAGTCCGAACGGCGCGCCCAGCAGGCCGATGCGCACCATGAACTTCAGCTCCGGCGCGGCGATCGTGGTGGTCAGATCCTTGAGGATGTGCGGATTCTCGCGCAGATAGCGGATGACGAAGATCTTGATATCGATCAGCTGATCGACATTGTCCCCGAGCTGCTCGAACGCCCGGCGGCACATCGTGGGCAGTTCCCGCTCCACCCGCTGATACAGCAGCTGGCGAGCCGCGCGCGGGACCGCCCGCCACAGCTCCGGATTCTCCCGCTGCATGACGCTGTCGACCAGTTCGGGCAGCTGTGGGCGGGCGACCTCGGCGATGTAGTCCGCGATGCCCTGCAGATCCAGTTCGTGGATGAAGTCCCGGGGACTGCCGATCCGCATGATCGCCATATCCACGCAGATACTGGCCATCTTCTCCGCGCGGGCGGGGATGAATCCCTGGAAACCGATGCGGCTGCCGTCGCCGGAGAACGTCGGCAGCACCTGCACCCGGCGCGGGAAGTACGGGTAGAGCACCTTGAGGCCCGGCACGCGGATACCGCGGAACTGCAACGGCCAGAACAACATCAGTACGCCGGTCCAGTTGGTGAGCCAGCCCGCGACGCCGCTGAAGATCGAGAAGCTGATCAGATCGACGACCAGTTTGGACTGGTGGGTCAGGTTCTCCCAGTCGATGAACACCCCGCTGCCGAGTGACGTCATCGTCTGGGGCCCCCTTATGCGGTACCGGTGCTGATATCTCGAGGCACCAACCCTCTCATACTAGGGATTCAGCACGATTCGGATGGGGTTGCCCTGTTTGGACTCCAGTTCGGCCACCGCTTTCGGGGCGTCGGCCAGCGGCAGTACTGCGCTGACCGACCGGGCGAAGTCCACCCGGTGCAGGCGCTGGAGTTTGACCAGTTCGGTGACGTGTTCGGGGGTCGAGCCGTAGTGTCCGCGCAACTGCTGCCCGAAGAAGCTGAACGCGGTGCCGCCGGTGATGGTGATCGGTTTGTCGGTCAGCCCGACCAGCACCAGGCGTCCACCCGGTCCGAGGCAGATGATCGCCTGTTCGCGGACCGCGGCAACGCCGGCGAAGTCGAAGGCCGCGGCCAGTCCGGTACCGCTCGTCGCGGCGAAGACCTGGCTGCGCAGGTCGGGATCGGCCGAGTCCAACGCCAGGTCAGCGCCGAATTCGAGGGCGCGTTCCCGTGCGGCGGACAGCGGGTCGATCGCGATGATCGGCGCCGCGCCCATCAGCCGCAGCAGTTGTACGCCGTGTGCGCCCAGGCCGCCCACACCCCAGACGCCGACCGGTTCGGCCGGGCGCACCTGTGCGGTCGCGGTGATCGCCGCCCACGGTGTGGACACCGCGTCCGGGATGAAACAGGCCTGTTCGAAGGGCAGATCGTCGGGAATCGGGACCAGGGTGTCGACGCGGGCGAGGGTGTATTCGGCCCAGCCGCCGTCGTAGTCGACGCCGCGGGTGAACACCGCGCCGTTGCGCTGCTCACCGGCCTGCAGCAGTACCCGGTCGCCCACCTTCGCCGCGGTCACCCCCGGGCCCAGCGTGTGCACCGTCCCGGCGACCTCGTGACCCAGGGTGACCACGTCACCATCCAGGAACAGCGGAGTCAGGGTGCCGTCGATCAGATGGACGTCGGACAGGCACACCCCCGCCGCGGCCACCTCGATCAGTACTTGATCCGGGCCGGGTTCGGGAACGGGCACCTCGTCGAGTGACAGATGACGTTCGGGTCCCAGATGCAGTCGCGCTGCCAGCATCGTCCACTCCTCGCGGGTCGGTTGTCGGTGGTGCGCTCGGCCTCAGCCGGTTCCGTGATCGATGGCGGGCCCGGCGGACCCTCCGAGTATCGCACCGTCGGTACCGGTCAGCCGGGCATCCACGATCTGCACCCAATCCAGTAGTTCGTGTCGGCGCAACACCGCGATCCGGTGCGGCAGACGCAATGCGCGCCGGGCCTGCCGTCTGCTGCGGCGGGAGATCAGCGTGTTCAGTTCGTCGGGCGGGGCGAGATGCTGTGCGACCGCCCAGTCGACCACCGATCGGAACCAGCGCGTTTCGATGCGGACCACCCACAGGTAGACCGCGATGAATATGACGACATACAGCATGGTCCGGCGCACGACGCTGCCGAATCCGGTACTGCCCGACATCGGCGCGTCCCAGCCGAAATGCATTGCGGCGCCGAGCAGATAGAACACCACCAGGGCCGCCGCGCGCCGACCGCGCGACCAGCCGGACGCGCCGACCGCGGTGACGATGCCGATCCCGGCGATCCCGGTGAGCATCCAGTGCGAGGTGACGCCGGTCAGCAGCCGCAGAATTGCCACCAGCAGCGCGGTGCCGAGATCGCCTTGCGCGGACTGCAATCCGGCATTGGCCTGGTAGGTGGCGTCCTCGGTGAGCTGGAATCCGAGTCCGGTGAATCCGCCGAGCAGCAGCCCGTGCATGGGTCTGCTCAGCTGCGACCGGAACAGCCAGGCGACCGCCAGAACCCCGGTGCCCTTGATGCCCTCCTCGATGATCGAGGCCGAGATCGGGGCCTGCCAGTCCACCGCGAACGCGTCACCGGCGAGATTCGCGATGGCGTGAATGACGTTGTCGTTGCCGAAGATCGCGATCCCGGGCCCGGCCAGGGCGCCCCACACGAAGCCCATCGCGAGCGCGACGCGGATTCGCACGTGGTCGCGGAACAGGTCCAGCCACGCCAGGAGTGCGGCGACCACCAGCAGCGTCACCACCATGAACGGCACTCCGACCAGGATGCCGGACCAGGTGAGCAGCGCGGCCGGGAGCAGTTGCAGCACCAGTGCGATCGATCCGCCCAGGCAGATCAGGCAGTACGTCCACCACAGCGCCGAACGCGGCCGGAACCAGCTCATGACGTGACCCGCAGCGAGTACACGATCGGCTGGAGATCGGCGTCGATATCGGTCCCGCTGAGCAGCATCGATACCGCGAGATTGTGATTACCGAGAATCGCGCACACGCCCGCACGCGTCTCGCCCCGGCAGGTCGGTCCGGTGAATCCGTACGTGTTGGCGACCTTCCCGCCGTCCTCGCGCACCGGAAATGCCTGTGCCCCCAGCACTTTTCGCCGCCACTGCGCCGCGGCATCGAAATCGGTGACCCCGTTGACGACGCTCACCAGCAGGATCCGGCCGTTCGGTCCGTCCAGGACCGCGGTCGTGCGGTCGCCGGTCGGCCGCTGCTGCCAGCCGTCCACGCCGGAGAACTCGATCGTGTCGGGTGTTCGGCCCGGTGCGGTGAGACGGATCGTCGTGCCGTGGGTCACCGGCGTCTCCCGGGTCGGGACCAGCGCGGTCAGTACCGCGGGGACCACGATGAGCACCCCCACGATCCCGAGGATCGCCCCGGCTCGTCGCCAGTCCCGTGCTGCGCCCAACGCCCGCTCCTCTCGGCGCACCCCACCCTCCCGGCGACCGGCACCGCTGCCAACGATAGAAGTAAATACGCGAGGTGACCAGGAGCAACACGACACGCGGCGGCGCGGTCAGTCCTGGGACGGCCAGTGCGACAGGGTGTGGTGCAGCGCGTCGACGATGTGCGGCCAGGAGTCGGCGGCGGGGCGGGAGTGCGCGAATCCGCCGGACGCCTCGAGCGTGGCGAAGCCGTGAAAAGTGCTGCGCAACAAGCGAGCCGCGTCCAGACCCGCGGTCTCGTCCAGGTCGTAACCGCGCAGCACCGCAGCGGTGAGTTCGATACTGCGCAGCAGTGCGGGGTCCTGGCCCACCTCGGCCGGATCCATCCGAATCTGTGTTGCCGCATAACGTTCCGGATGATCGAGCACATAGGACCGGTACGCGTCCGCGAAGGCGATGAGTGCATCGCGCCCGGAGCGTCCCGCGACCGCCGCCCCGATCCGTTCGTTCAACTCCGCACTGGCCAGCAGCGCCACCCGAACTCGCAGATCGTGCAGATTGCGCACGTGGACGTACAGACTCGGATCCTTCACCCCGAATTTCCGCGCGACCGCCGAGAGGGTGAGTTTCTCGAAGCCGATCTCGTCGGCCAACTCGGCGGCACCCCGCACCACACGTTCTGTCGTCAGGCCGGATCGTGGGGACATACCCCCAACCTAATATCTCTAGGCGGGCTCATGTGGTTGCGGTGCCGAGCAGGAATCGGCCGCTGTTCCGCGACGTCGGCGATGCCGGTCTGCACGGCTCGGATGTTCGAATCGGAACAATCTCCGACCGGTCGTTGTTGAGCGCAGTAAGCTCAACTTTGGGTTGCGTCCGTGTTCGCGAGCAGTGAACGCGAGAACGGAACAGAACCGGAAGACTCGGGGTTGAGTAGGTATCGCTCAACTTTGGAAGGGTCGAACGTGACTACACCACAGAATTTGCCGGTGCTGTTCCTCACCGATCCGATCGTGCTGCCGGGCATGGTGGTGCCCATCGAGCTCGACGAGTCGGCGCAGGCCGCCATCGATGCCGCTCGGGCAGCGGGCCGCGACGCCGTGCTGCTCGCCCCGCGCCTGGCCGAGGGGTACGCGTCCTTCGGCGTGGTGGCGACGATCGAGCAGGTCGGACGGATGCGCGGCGGCGCACCGGCGGCGGTCCTGAAGGCCGAGCGGCGCGCGAAGATCGGCCACGGGGTGACCGGGCCGGGCGCGGCGCTGTGGGTCGAGGCCGAACCGGTCGAGATCCCCGAGGCCGACGGCCGCACCAAGGAACTCGCCGCCGAATACAAGAAGCTGGTCGTCTCGGTACTGCAACGTCGCGAGGCGTGGCAGGTGATCGACGCGGTGAACCGGCTGACCGATCCCTCCGCGCTGGCCGACTCGGCCGGGTACGCGCCGTACCTGACCGATGAGCAGAAGCGCGAGATACTCGAAACCCCGGACGTGACAACACGTCTCACCACGCTGATCGGCTGGACCAAGGACCACATCGCCGAGGCCGAGGTGGCGGAGAAGATCAGTGAAGATGTGCGCGAAGGGATGGAGAAGTCTCAGCGCGAATTCCTGCTTCGCCAGCAGCTCAACGCGATTCGCAAGGAGCTCGGCGAGGGTGAACCCGACGGCGCGGACGACTACCGCACCCGCGTGGAGAACGCGGATCTGCCCGAGACGGTCCGCACCGCCGCGCTGCGCGAGGTCGACCGGCTCGAGCGCGGCAGCGATCAGAGCCCGGAGGCGGGCTGGATCCGCACCTGGCTGGACACCGTGCTGGAACTGCCGTGGACGGTGAAAACCACCGATTCGACCGATGTTGCGGCCGCGCGCGAAGTTCTCGACGCCGATCACCACGGCCTGGACGAGGTGAAGGACCGCATGGTCGAGTACCTGGCGGTGCGGGCGCGGCGAGCCGCGCGCGGACTGGAGGTGGTCGGCGGACGCGGCTCCGGCGCGGTGCTGGTGCTGGTCGGCCCTCCGGGTGTCGGCAAGACCTCGCTCGGTGAGAGTGTGGCGCGGGCGCTGGGCCGCAAGTTCGTTCGCGTCGCCCTGGGCGGCGTGCGCGACGAGGCGGAGATCCGCGGTCACCGGCGCACCTACGTCGGCGCACTGCCCGGCCGGGTCGTGCGCGCGATCAACGAGGCGGGATCGATGAATCCCGTTGTGCTGCTGGACGAGATCGACAAGGTGGGCTCCGACTTCCGCGGCGATCCGGCCGCGGCGCTGCTCGAGGTGCTGGATCCGGCGCAGAACCACACGTTCCGCGACCACTACCTGGATCTGGATCTGGACCTGTCCGACGTGCTGTTCATCGCGACCGCGAACGTCATGGACACGATCCCGGGCCCGCTGCTGGACCGCATGGAGCTGATCACGGTCGACGGCTACACCGAGGACGACAAGGTGGCCATCGCCCGCGACTTCCTGATCCCGCGTCAGCTCGAGCGCAATGCGCTTACCGCGCAGGAGGTTTCGATCACCGACGAGGCGTTGCGCGAGATCGCCGCGAACTACACCCGCGAGGCCGGGGTGCGGCAGATGGAACGTCTGATCGCCAAGGCGCTGCGCAAGGCCGCGACCGAACTGTCCCGGTCGGCGGACCTGGCCGGAGCCGAAAGTCTGGTCGAGAAGGGTGAATTCGTGCCGGAGAGCCTGGGGTACGACAAGGACCTGGGTTACGACGCCGAATCCGTTTCGACCGCAGTCGGTTCCGACACGTTGGTGATCGGTCTCGGTGACCTGAAGAACTACCTGGGGCGTCCGCGCTTCACCCCCGACGGGGTGGAACGCACCGCGGTCCCCGGTGTCGCGACAGGTCTGGCCGTGACCGGCGCGGGCGGCGACGTCCTCTACATCGAGGCCAATGCCGCCGAGGGCGAGCGTTCGCTGACCCTGACCGGTCAGCTGGGCGATGTGATGAAGGAATCCGCGCAGATCGCGCTGACCTACGTCCGCTCGCACCTCGAGGAGATCGGCATCCAACCCGCGGTACTGGATCGCAACATCCACATCCACTTCCCGGCGGGCGCGGTGCCCAAGGACGGCCCGTCCGCGGGTGTGACCATGGTGACCGCGCTGGTGTCCCTCGCACTGGACCGGCAGGTCCGCTCGGATGTCGGCATGACCGGCGAGGTCACGCTGAACGGCCGGGTGCTGCCGATCGGCGGGGTGAAGCAGAAGCTGCTCGCCGCCCAGCGTGCGGGACTGAAGACGGTGTTCATCCCGGCCCGCAACGAGCCGGATCTGGACGACGTCCCCGCCGAGGTGCTGGCCGCACTGGATGTGCGTCCGGTCGCCGACGTGGCCGAGATCCTGGCCTACGCGATCGAGCCGGTCGCCGAACCGGCCTACCAGGCGCTGGCCACCTCGGCCTGATCGGTCACCCGTGGGGCCGTGCGCACTTCCGCGGAAGTCGCACGGCCCCTTCGTCATGTGACCGCGGTGCAAGGTCCGTGCAAGCAGGCGCGCACACGATCGCCGTATGAGTACTGCACAGCACGTTCCGGTTCTGATCGCCGGGGGCGGCATGGTCGGCCTCTCGGCCGCGTTGCTCCTGGAATACCACAGTGTCCCTTATGTTCTCGTCGAACGACGTACGGCGATGTCGGTGCTGCCGCGTTCGCGCGGATTGCACACCCGATCCGCGGAGATCTACCGGCAGATCGGTGCGGGACCGCGCCTGGAACAGGTCGCCGCGACCGCCTTGGCCAAGGGCCAGTTCGGCGGTGCCTGGCAAGGGTCGGTGCTGACCGACGCACAGCCGCTGGATATCTCGCGGGTCGCCGCGGCGATGGCCGCCGCCGATCCGAGTCCGTCGCGTTTCCTGTTCCTGCCGCAGGTGCTGCTGGAACCGGTGCTGGCGGATCTGGCCCGCAATCGCGGCGGTGACCTGCGATTCGGTGTGGAACTCACCGGATTCCGGGACGACGGGGACGGTGTTTGCGCCGAACTGCGTGCGGCCGACGGGGTATCGACGAGGTTGCGGGCCGACTATCTGGTCGCCGCGGACGGCGCGGGCAGCACTGTGCGTCGCGCACTGGGCATCGGCGGTTGGGAACTGCCGCCGACGCATCACCTGATCAACGTGTTCGCTCGCACCGATCTGACCGGCATCCTGCACGGGCAGAGTTTCAGCCAGTGCGAGATCACCGGCGAACGGGTGCGCGGGCTGGTGCTGTCGAAGAACAACACCGACGAGTGGTCCTTCCACATCGAATACGATCCGAACGACGAGACGGTCGCGGACTATCCGGAGCAGCGTTGCGCCGAGCTGATCCGCGAGATGGTCGGCGTCCCGGGGCTCGAGGTCGAGGTGCTCGCCCGGAGTGCCTGGGACACCGGCGTTTTCGTGGCCGACGACTATCAGCGCGGTCGGGTGTTCCTGGCCGGTGACGCAGCCCATCGCCATGCGCCCTGGGGCGGTTTCAACGGCAACACCGGAATCGCCGACGCGCACAATCTGACCTGGAAGCTGGCAGCCGTGCTGTCCGGTGTGGCCGGTCCGGCGCTGCTGGATTCCTATGTGGCAGAACGTCGTCCGCGAGCGCTGGTCGCCGCCGAGCAGGCCCGGCTGGGCACCGATTTCCGGACCCGCTACGGCATCGAAACTCCCGACAACGCCGAGGATCTGGCGAAACGCCTCGACATCGGCGAGGTGATGGTGCGGTACCGTTACCGCTCGACCGCCGTGGCCGCGGAGTCCACTGCATCGCTGCACGTAGGCGAGCTGAAGGGACAGAACGGAACTCGCATCCCGCACCTGTGGATCGACGCCGCCGAAACCGTCTCGACCCTGGATCTGTGCGGACCCGGCTTCGCCCTGCTCGTCGCGGGAACCTCCGCCGCCTGGCGAGATGCCGCCGCCCGAGCCCAGCGTGACACCGGAATCGAGCTCGCCGTCCACGCTCTCCCCCGGGACCAGTGGACCGCCCGCACCGACCTGCCGCCGGGCGGCGCACTCCTGGTCCGGCCCGATATGCACGTCGCCGCCCGCTCCGAGACCGGCCTCACTCCCGCCACACTCACCGACACGCTCCGCGCGATCACCGGCCTCGCCGCGAAAGCCGATGCAGCCGTAGCGGTTCCGATGCAGTCTTTCTGACCGGAGTAGCGGGACGTCTGCTGCCCGACCAGGTGCGCGTAGTCCGGCCGGATCACGCGCACAGCACCTGCTCACAGCTGTACTGCGGGCGTAGGTCTCGCAGCTGCACCGGCCCTGGTGGCGGGTGTGTCCGGTGACGCGAGTACTCCCGCACGGGCCTGCGCCACAGCGGGTATACCCCGGTGCGCTGCCCGGATCCGAGTTGTGACGGGCAGGTCGTTGGGAGAGGATCGCGGTATGTCGATCATCGACGGGCGGTCCGTGGTTCTGGTCACTTTCGGCGGTCGACGGGATCGAATGGAGTTGCTGGCCCGCTACGTGCGGGAGGCACTGAACCGCCAGCTCGTGGACGAATGGCACGTGTGGAGCCTGCCCCGCGACGAGCTCGACGAGGACTGGCTGCACTCCCGTTTCCCGCATCCGGGCCGCACCGCGGACGACCTCGAATACCGTGCCGCGGGTGGCATCGATCCGACGGTAGGACAGTGGGGTGCGCGGGTGCGCGCCGGTCACGACGTGCACCTCGGCCTGCGGGCCCGGCAGGAGCATGCCCCGTCTCTGGAGATCGTGATCGGCGGGTGGGAGAACCAGCGCACCCAGCTCCGGGGAGTCGACACCGCCGAACTCCTGGTGCGGGACGATGGTGATCGGGCACACCCGCACGATGTGCTGACCGACGTGTTCACCCCGGGTGTGTTGTCCGCGAACACATTCCGGGACATCGGCCTCTCGCTCGACCCGGTGAGCCTGACGCTGACGATCGACGGCGCCACCGTGTTCCGATGCGATGCCGACGTCGCAACCGCCGGATACGACGTGCACGTGAAGACCGGGTACGGCGCCGACGGCGAATGGCGGGTCACCGGACTGCCGGATACGAAGGAATACCTCTATCACAGCACCGAGCGGTGGCGTGCCGGATTCGCCGAGGCCCTGCACTTCTACGCCGACCGCGCCGACCACCATGCCGACACCGTATTCCTGAAATGCGACGACGACATCGTCTATCTCCAGCTCGACAAGCTGGAGGACTTCCTGCGATTCCGCCTCGCGCATCCGGAGTATTTCCTGGTGTCCGCGAACGTGATCAACAACAATGTGTGCGCCTATCACCAGCAGCAACACGGCGCGATACCACCGAGCCTGATGGAATTGGAACTGCCACCGGGTGGATTCGGTGGCAGGCTCTGGGAGAGCGCCACCCTGGCGGCCGGGCTGCACCACCACTTCATCGATAACCAGCAGCTGTTCGAGCAGGTTCCGCCGACACCCGTCGAATGGTCGGGCCGGCTGGCCACGCACTTCGTCTCCTGGCTCGGCCGGGACCTGTCCTACATGTCCGCGAATATGGTGGACGACGAACACGCTCTGTCCGTCCAGATACCCACCTATCTGCAACGTCGGCACTGTATCCACCCGAGTTTCCTGGTCGCTCATCTCTCCTCCGGCAAACAGGCGAGCGCACTGCACCACCATCCGATTCTCCGGCGCTACTGGCAGCTCGCCCTGGAGAACAAACTCGCCACCGACGACGAGGTGCGGGCCCACCAGAATTCCGGCCCGCCGGGCGACCAGCCCGCGCCGACCCCGTCGGGTGGCGGCAACCCGTGCGGGAGAATGAATCCCAGCTCCCTGCGGCCGGTTCTGCCGCGGCATTCGGGCGACGAGCCGAATATCGCGATCATCGTCCTGAATTTCAACACCGCCGAGATGACGAACCAGCTCGCGGGCTACCTGAACCACCGGCTCGCCTACGGGCGGAAATGGGTGTACGTCATCGACAACGGCTCCGATGAGCCACCGCTGTCCGCCACCGACGAACTGCCGCGGAACCTGGGCTTCGCGCACGGAATGTACGCCGGATACCGAATTGCCTCGGCCCGTGACGATTACGACGCGTTCTGGCTGCTCAATTCCGATGTGAGTTTCGACTACGGGAACGCTGTCCTGCGCAACCTCGTCGACGTGCTGTTCTCCTCGCAGGACTACGCGCAGATCGCCCCGCAGCACAATTCGACGCACCGATTCATGGAGCGCGTGGACGAGGTCGCCGCCGTCCAGCCCCTGCTCGAGCCGACCGCGACGCTCATCAAGCGTTCGACGATCGATCGGCTGGGATTCTGGGATCTGGACATGGTGATGGGATACGGCACCGATCACGACTACGGATACCGGATCAGGCGCGCCGGATTGCAGAGCATCGTCACCAATCGCGCCCGGATCCACCATGTGCAGCATCAGTCCATGGACGACTTCGACGAATACCAGCGGCACGCTCTCGCCGAGGAGGACCTCGTGCTCGGTCAGAAATACGGCGCCGACTGGCGGCGCGTTCTCGACGAGTACTGATCCGCGGCAATACCGCTGCGCCCGGGGTCGACGACGTTAGGCTGGGTGAATACCCAGCTACACGCAAAGGACGCGGAGAGGCGGGGGTGCGCTTGTTGCTGCATGTCGATCTGGATCAGTTTCAGGCGGCGGTGGAATTTCGCCGTCACCCGGAACTGCGGGGCCGCCCGGTCATCGTGGGCGGCAACGGGGATCCGGACGAGCCTCGCAAGGTCGTGACCTGCGCGTCGTATCCGGCGCGCGGCTACGGGGTGCACGCCGGGATGCCGCTGCGCACCGCGGCCCGCAAATGCCCGGACGCGATATTCCTCCCGCTGGACATGGCCACCTACTCCGAGGCGTCCGAGGAGGTGATGGATCTGCTGCGCACCTTCCCGGTCCGGGTGGAGGTGCTCGGCTGGGACGAGGCGTTCCTGGCCGCCGATACCGACGATCCCGAACAGTTGGCCCGCGAGATCCGCAGCGCCATCGAGGAATTGGATCTGACCTGCGCAATCGGCCTCGGGGACAACAAGCTTCGGGCGAAACTCGCCACCGGATTCGCCAAATCCGTGGGTAAGAGCGGCGATTCGGCGCAGGAGGTCTCCGATGCGCGAACCGGAATCTTCCGGCTCACCGCCGAGAACTGGTCCGAGCTGATGGCGCACCGCCCGACCAGCGCACTGTGGGGTATCGGCTCGCGCATCGCCAAACGGCTGGCCGACCTGGGGATAACCACCGTCGCCGAACTCGCCGCGGCGGACCGGCAGGTGCTCGCCGCCGAATTCGGTCCCAGCACGGGACCGTATCTGTGGCTGCTGGGCCGCGGTGCGGGCGATACGGACGTGGTCACCGAGCCGCGAATTCCGGTGGGCCACAGCAAATCCGAGACCTTCCCGCACGACCTCACCGAACGCGCCGAGCTGGATGCCGCGGTGCTGCGGCTGGCGACCGCGGTGGCCGAGGAGGTCGCCGAGACCGGACGCGTCACCGTGCGGGTGGGAGTCACGGTGCGCACCAACACCTTCTACACTCGCACCAAACAGCGCAAACTCCCCGAACCGACGACCGATGTGGCCGAGATCGGGCAGGTCGCGCTGGAGATCCTGGGTCGCTTCGAGTTGGACCGGCCCATCCGCCTGCTCGGTGTCCGCCTGGAACTGCTGCCGGAATAGCCCTCCCGACTCTCCGCACGGTATGCGCCGTATGTCACATTGGATGCGGACGCAATGGAGAGGGAGCCCTCATGAGCCAGTACCAGACGATCGAGTTCGAGCGCACCGGAAATATCGCTCGGATCACCCTGAACCGGCCGAAGGCGGCCAACGGAATCGATCATGTTCTCGGCCGCGAGCTGGCGGAGGTGGCATCCCTGATCGCCGACGATCCCGAGCTGAAGGTCGTCACGCTGACCGGCTCGGGCCGGTTCTTCTGCGCGGGCGGCGATCTGAAGGCGATGGCGGCGCAGGAGAGCGGCGCGGGAACCTACGTCAAGCATCTGGCGGACAATCTGCACGCGGCGATCTCGTCGTTCGCGCGGATGGAGGCGCTGCTGATCGTCGCGGTGAACGGCACCGCTGCAGGTGCGGGCTTCAGCCTCGCGGTGACCGGTGACGTGGTGGTCGCCGCCGAATCGGCCGCGTTCACCATGGCCTACACCAAGGCGGGCCTGAGCCCCGACGGCGGCGCGTCCTACTACCTGCCCCGGCTGATCGGCCTGCGCCGCACCCAGGAACTGATGTACTTCAACCGCACCCTGTCCGCGGCCGAGGCCCTGGACTGGAATCTGCTGCACCGCGTCGTCCCCGACGCCGACCTCACCGCCACCGTCGAGGAACTGGCCGCCCAGTTCGCCGCAGGTCCCCGGCACAGCAACGCCAATGTCAAGAAACTCCTGCTGGTCAGCCCCGACCACACCCTCGAGGAACAGCTCGCCCGCGAAGCCTCCTTCATCTCCACCGTCGCCGATGACGCCGACGGCACCGAGGGAATCGCCGCCTTCCTGGACAAACGCGCCCCGAAGTTCAACTGAGCCGCGCGCCCGCACGGTGCGTGCGGGCACGCATCCGGTCGCGCGGTAGTGGGCATCGATCACAACCGACGGATTCGGAAATCGCCACTAGGGTGGGTTGCCATGGATGTCGCTTCTGCCGGATCGTCGGAGGCGGTGTCCACATCGCAGGTGACCGATACGGTGCGTCGGGGGTGGGTGCGCGGGCCGTTGGCGGCGGCTGTCGGACTCATCGTGGTGCAGCTGGTAGTTCGAGGGTGGGTGGCCGGGCGGGGCTTCTTCTACTGGGACGATCTGATTCTCTCCGGGCGTGCGGGGCGGTTTCCGCTGTTCTCGGCGAATCTGCTGCTGTACGACCACGACGGGCATTTCATGCCCGCGGCGTTCGCCGTCGCCTGGGTGATCACGCGGCTGGGACCGTATGTGTGGGCCGGTCCGGTGATCTCGATGCTGGTGTTGCAGCTGATCGCCTCGGCCGCGGTGTTGCGGATGTTGCTGGTGCTGACCTCGCCCGAGTACGGGACGGGTGGCGCCCGGGTGGCTCGCCGCGCTCGGTGGACGATTCTGATCCCGCTGGCGTTCTACCTGTTCTGCCCCCTGACGTTGCCCGCGTTCGCCTGGTGGTCCGCGGCGCTGAACGCGTTGCCGCTGCAGATCGCGCTGGCCTGGTTCGTGGGGGATGCGCTGCTGCTGATCCGGACCGGGCGGGCCCGGTACGCGGTGTCCGGCTGTGTGGTGCTGGTGGTGGCGCTGCTGTTCTTCGAGAAGTCGGTGATCGTGCCGTTCGTGGCCTTCGTCGTGG
Organism: Nocardia jiangxiensis NBRC 101359; assembly: GCF_000308615.1. Classification (GTDB taxonomy): domain Bacteria; phylum Actinomycetota; class Actinomycetes; order Mycobacteriales; family Mycobacteriaceae; genus Nocardia; species Nocardia jiangxiensis. The sequence goes on along the minus strand of NZ_BAGB01000076.1, from coordinate 324,675 downwards.
CGGGGCTGGTCCGGTACGTCGACGGCGGCGATCGCGCGATCCGCACGGTCGCGCGGCGCGGGGCGCGGTTGTGGATCGGCTCCGCGGCGGTGCTGATGTGCTGGGGCGCAATCTATCTCACGGTGGTGCGCGTCTCGGCGGTGCGCAGTACCCCGGCGGGGGTGCGGGCGCTGCTGCATCACGCGATATCGCGCGGCATCGTGCCCGCGCTGGTGGGCGGGCCGTGGAGTTGGGAGCGGTGGGTGCCCTCGACCCCGTGGGCGGTACCGCCCGCCTGGGCGGTGGTACTGGCCTGGCTGATCGTCGGCACGGTCGTGCTGTATTCGATCCGGACCCGGCGTCGGGTGTGGCCGGTCTGGCTGGCCGTGGTGGTCTACGTGCTGGCCGCGCAGCTGCCGGTGGCGCTGATCCGGGGCGGGCCGAACACCACCGACGAGCTGACCCAATCGCTGCGCTACCTCGCGGATCTGGCCGTTCCGCTGACCGTCGCCGGGGCCCTGCTGCTGCGGGCCGGGCCGCGGCGGGCGGATCGGCCCGGGGTGCGGCCGCCGATCGTGGTCGCGCTGGTGGCGGTGTTCGTGGTGAGCAGTCTGTGGTCGACGATCACCTTCAGCCGATCCTGGTCCGTCAACCCGACCCGGGACTATCTCACCACCGCGAAATCCGAGCTGGCCGCCGGCGGCCCACCCCTGCTCGAACAGGAGGTGCCGTGGAAGGTGCTGAACCCCTTGGCATATCCGCTGAACCGGATCAGCGTGGCCCTGTCCCCCCTCGCACCCGCGACGATGTTCGCGCACGCCACGCCCCACCTGCGGATGATCACCGATGACGGCCGAATCGTCGACGCCCAGGTCTGGTGGAACCGGGGCATCCGCCGCGGTCCGGTCCGCGGTTGCGGCTACGCGATATCCGGTGCCCAGCCGATCCCGATCCCCCTCGACGGCCCGATGATCGACAATGCCTGGACCGCCCAGCTCAACTACCTGGCCAGTCGTGACGGACACATCACCGTCGCCCTGGAACACGGTGAAACCATCGTGGCTCCGGTCCGTGCGGGCCTGAACACGGTCTACGTCCGCGTCATCGGCGGCGGCACCCTGCTGCGCATCGGCGCTCCCACACCGGGTTTGCATCTGTGCCTGGGCGCGGGCCCGGTCGGCGTCGCTTCCTATTCCCGGTGAGCGGTCGCGCGGATTCGCAGCCCGAGGGACCGCCGCGAGCGTCGCCCGACGGGCGTGGCCGCCCTATGCTCGGACCCATGGCGTTCTGGGCGATGGTGGCACACGAGACGGGCGACGGGGTCGCGCTGGCGCGCGAGGAGGTCGGCGACGACTTCCTCGGGCCGGGCACGGTGACGATCAAGGTGCACTATTCGAGTGCGAACTTCAAGGACGGGCTGGCGATCACGCCCGGCGGCGGGGTGGTGCGCAACTATCCGATCATCCCGGGAATCGACATCATCGGTGAGGTGTCCGCGTCGGAGGATCCGGCGTTCGCACCCGGCGATCGGGTGATCGCGCACGGCTACGACATCGGCGTCGCACACCACGGCGGATTCGCCGAATACGCCCGGGTTCCGGCCGAATGGGTGGTCGGACTCGACAGTCTCACCCCGCGCGAGGCCGCGGCGCTGGGCACCGCCGGATTCACCGCGGCGATGAGTGTGCAGGCGCTCCTGGATCGCGGCCTGACCCCCGATGCCGGTCCGGTCCTGGTCACCGGCGCGACCGGCGGCGTCGGCAGCGTCGCGGTCGACATCCTGGCCGGGCTCGGTTTCGAGGTGGTCGCCTCCACCGGGAAAACCGATGCGGGCGAGCGGCTTTCGGCACTCGGCGCGAAGTCGGTGATCGGTCGTCTGCCCGAGGATCCCGAGGCGAAGATCCGTCCGCTCGGCAAAGCACAGTGGGCCGCCGCGGTGGACAGCGTCGGCGGCAAATCCCTCGCCTACATACTCAGCACGATCGAATACGGCGGCGCGGCCGCGGTCAGCGGACTCACCGGCGGCACCGGCCTGCCCACCACGGTCATGCCCTTCATCCTGCGCGGCGTCGCGCTGCTCGGCATCGATTCGGTGCAGTTCCCGATCGAGCAGCGCCGTGCCCTGTGGACCCGCCTGGGCAAGGACCTCAAACCGCGGCATCTGTCCGAGGTGGAGAACTACGCCCCGATCACCGAGGCCGAGTCGGTGCTGCGCGCCATCCGGGAGGGGCAGCACTCGGGTCGCACGGTTCTGGGCGTCGCCGGGGAGTTCTGAGTCGCCGAATCAGTTTTGGACAGATAGATCCAAAACCTGTTAGGGTCGTGCCGTGGCGCGACCCAAGCAGTTCGACGAGACGCAGGCGGTGGACGCGGCGATGCGCGCGTTCTGGTCCGCGGGCTACGAGGGAACCTCGACGCAAGATCTCTGTGCCGCAACAGGTCTGGGGCGCAGCAGCATCTACAACACCTTCGTCAGCAAGCGTGATCTGTTCGAACGCGCGCTGCGCCGGTACATGGCCGAGAAGAACGCCGGTGTCTTCGAGGTGCTCGACGGTCCGGGTTCGGCCGCGGACAAGGTGCGGGCACTGCTGTGGCAGGTCGTCGACTCGCCCGAGGGTGATCCGCTCGGCTGTCTGGTGGTGAACGCGACCGTCGAATTCGGCCTGCGCGATGACGAGATGGCCGCCCTGCTGGCGGCCGACCGCGACCGGCGTCTGGCCGCGCTGGTCGCGACGCTCGCGGCCGGGCAGCATGCCGGTGAGATCGACAAGTCCAGGGCCCCCGCCGATCTGGCGCAATTCGTCGTCGCGACGATCGGCGGTATGCGGGTCGCCGCGCGCGGCGGTGCGTCTCGCGAGACCCTGGTCGGGATCGCGACCGTCGCACTGAGTTGCCTGTGATCGGTATCCGCTGACCGCGAACCGCTGAGTCGCGCCTTCCGGCGCAACCGAATCCACTCCTCGAACTTCACCTGCCCGAGTTTTGTACTGAACATTCTAAAACTGGAGGATCACCCGATGCCGTTGGCCGTCTACATCCTGGGCCTGTCCATATTCGCCCAGGGCACTTCGGAACTCATGCTCACCGGTCTGCTCACCGAGATATCCGGTGACCTGGGTGTTTCCGTACCGCAGGCCGGACTGCTGATCTCGGCCTTCGCCCTGGGCATGCTGATCGGCGCACCGGTTCTGGCCGTCGCGACGCAACGCTGGTCCCGCCGCACCGCACTGCTGGCATTCCTCGCGGTCTTCGTCCTCGCGCAGATCGTCGATGCGCTGACCTCGGACTACTGGGTGCTGTTCGCCGCGCGTATGGTCGGCGCCTTCGTGTACGCCGGATTCTGGGCGGTGGCCTCCGCGACGGCGGTCGGCCTGGTGCCCGCGGATATGCGCGGCCGGGCGATGAGCATCGTCGCGGGCGGATTGACCGTCGCGACGGTCGTCGGGCTGCCCGCGGGCACCTTCATCGGCCAGCATTTCGGCTGGCGCGGGGCATTCTGGACGGTGGCCGCGATGTCGGTGCTCGCGATGTTCGGCGTACTGGCCAAGGTGCCCGGTGGACGTCCCGATACGGTCCCGCGCGTCGGCAGGGAAATCCGGGCACTGGTATCGGGTCCGGTCCTGCTGCTGTACGGAACGACCACGGTGGCCACCGCCGCACTACTGGTCAGCTTCGGATACCTCGGCACCCTGCTGACCGAGACGACGCGACTGTCCGCCGGCTGGGTGCCCGTCGTCCTGGCGCTCTACGGGATCGGCTCGGTACTCGGCATCGCCGTCGGCGGCCGGACCGCCGACGCCCACCCGACTCGCACTCTCGCCCTGGGTATCACGGGCGTCTGCCTCGCCTCGGGACTCCTGGCGATCTTCGCGCACCAGGCCATCGTGACGACGATCCTGGCATTCCTGTTGGGGGCCTTCGGTTTCGGCATCAACCCCGTCCTCAACAGCCGCGTGTTCACCCTCGCCCCCGAGGCCGCCACCCTCGGTGCGGCGGGCAATGTCGCCTCCTTCAACGTCGGCATCACCGCAGGCCCCTGGCTCGGCGGCCTGGCCATCACCGCGGGCATGGGCTATCCCTCGATCGGCTGGATCGGCCTGGCCCTGGGCCTTGCCGCTCTCGCCCTGGTCGCGGTCTCCTTCACCCTGGAACGCCGCACCGCCCCCGCGCCCACCCCGCAGGACCTCGCCCCGGCCGACGCGTGATGTCGCCCGCGTATGCCCACCCCGGAACAGGCTCAACCCCAGGCGATCTCGGCGACTTCCGTCGAGATTGCCTGGATTGGTATCGATTACAGGCAATCCTGCGGGACGGCTCGCCGCCGGAACAACGGCACGTACTGCCCGACCGTGGCGCCCGCGACCACGACCCAGGCCGCCAGCGCCACCCATGCTTCGGCCCGCCCGAACGTGACCATCCACGATTCCCCCACCGCCAGACCGAATTCGCGGGTCCCGACGCCGTGCATGCCGATCGGGAACACGATGCTCCACAGCGCCGGATCGAAGCCCCGGCGGAAGTGTTCGATCACGTATCGCCAGACCCCGGCGATCAGCAGTGCGGGAATCAGCCAGGTACCGAATGCCCACAGCACCACGCCCGCGCCGATCAGCATCGGATGGGTCAGCGAGACCACGTGATCGGATGTGCGGTCGATGAGTTCGGCGGCGGCCAGGACGCTGATCGCGGTGGCGCCCATGAAGATCCAGTAGGGCGGCACCAGGGTCGCGGGGATGAGCTCCTTGGCGAACAGCGCGCCGAGCACCAGCGCCGCCACGATGCCGTACAGCACGGTGCCGACCGACCAGGCCAGCAGTGCGGGGGTGGCGAACCGGTGCGCCCACGGCGCGGGCAGGGCGCTGGCGGCCACGGCCAGCGATTGGGTGCCGACCACCCACAGCAGCCAGGTGCCGTCCGCGCCGGTCATCCCCACAGCGGTGTTGTGGTGCACCATGAATCCGGCCGGAATCAGATAGCAGAGAATGAGCCAGGCGATCGTGGCCACGGCCAGCAGAGCCAGTGCCGCGGCCGCCATGCCGTGGCTGCTCAGTCCGGTGGACAGCACCCCGGCCCCGGCGACGAAGGTCAGACAGGTGAATCCCGACCGACGGATTCCCGGCGTCGGCCGCCATCTCGCGCGGATGGCGAATCGCCCGGGCAACCATGGCGATCGTCAGTCCGGCGAAGGCCAGCAGGCCGATGATCAGCAGTGTGTCGCCGCCCCATTGCCAGCCGGCGCCCGAGACTGCGCGCGCGACGATGCCGGTGGCCATCACCGAGGCGAACCAGGCGGGCTTCAGATTTCGCAGGGATGCGGCACGGTCGTCGTCCGACTCATCCGCGCGCGCCAGTCTGACATGCGATGACGAGGTATCCGCAGCCCGCCGCGCAGCCCACCGCCGGAAAGTTGCCAAATATTCGCCGCGCGAACGATACAGTCGGTCGAGGTGGTGCCCGCCCCGACGGTCGAAAGGATCGCAACACCATGGCGGAACCGGACGCACTGATTCTCGAGACGGGCAAGTACTTCCATCGGGGCGACAACTCACCCGATCTGCACAGCGTCGTATATCGCGGCGGCACCGAGGGCGACGTCTTCTACCGCGACCGCTGGAGTCACGACAAGATCGTCTACTCCACGCACGGCGTGAACTGCACCGGATCCTGCCGCTGGAAGGTGTACGTCAAGGACGGCATCATCACCTGGGAGACGCAGGCGACCGATTATCCGTCGGTGGGCCCGGACCGCCCGGAGTACGAGCCGCGCGGCTGTCCGCGCGGTGCGTCCTTCTCCTGGTACACCTATTCCCCGACCCGCGTGCGCTATCCGTACATCCGCGGCGTCCTGCTGGACATGTATCGCAAGGCCAGAAAGCGCACCGGGGATCCGGTGCTGGCCTGGGCGGAGATCCAGTCCGATGCGGCCCGGCGACTGGAATATCAACAGGCCCGGGGCAAGGGCGGGCTGGTGCGCGCGCAGTGGGACGAGGCGCTGGAGATCATCGCCGCCGCACATGTGCACACGATCGCCACGCACGGCCCGGACCGGATCGCCGGATTCTCCCCGATCCCGGCCATGTCGATGGTCTCGCATGCGGCGGGCGCGCGATTCATGGCGTTGATCGGCGCGCCGATGCTGTCCTTCTACGACTGGTACGCCGATCTGCCGGTGGCCTCGCCGCAGGTGTTCGGCGATCAGACCGACGTCCCCGAATCGGGCGACTGGTGGGATGCGGCCTATCTGATCATGTGGGGTTCGAACGTCCCGGTCACCCGAACCCCGGACGCGCACTGGATGGCCGAGGCCCGCTATCGCGGTCAGAAGGTCGTCGTGGTCGCACCGGATTACGCCGACAACGCGAAATTCGCCGATCAGTGGTTGCATCCGCATCCGGGCACCGATGCCGCGCTGGCCACGGCGATGGGGCATGTGATCCTGCGCGAATGTTTCGTGGATCGGCAGGTCCCGTTCTTCACCGATTACGTGCGCCGGTTCACCGATCTGCCCTTCCTGGTCATGCTCGAGGAACACGAGGATGCCTGGGTGCCGGGCAAATTCGTGCGCGCGGCCGACATCGGCGACACCAGCGAGGAAGCGGAGTGGAAAACCGTTGTGCTGGACGAGAATACCGGTGAACCCGCGGTGCCGCCCGGATCGCTCGGCTTCCGCTGGTCCGAATCCGGTGCGGGACACTGGAATCTGGACCTGGGCTCGATCGTCCCGGTACTGACCCTGTACGGCCGCGGCGACGGCGTGCCGGTGTTGTTGCCGCGCTTCGACACCGACGGCGGCGCGGACGCCCAGAGTCGCGGCGAGGTGCTGCGACGCGGCGTGCCCGCGCGACGCCTGAGCCCGGACGGTCCGCTGGTCACCACCGTCTTCGACCTGCTGCTGGCCGGCTACGGCGTCGGACGCGGCGAGTTGCCCGGCGACTGGCCCGAGTCCTACGACGATCCGGCCGGTCCCGGCACTCCCGCCTGGCAGGAGGAACATACTTCGGTCCCGGCCGCGGCGTGTATCCGGATCGCCCGGGAATTCGCGGCCACCGCGGAGAAGTCGCGCGGCCGGTGCATGATCCTGATGGGCGCGGGCACCAACCACTGGTTCCACTCCGAGACGATCTATCGAACATTTCTGGCGTTGTTGCAGCTCACCGGATGTCAGGGTCGTAACGGCGGCGGGTGGGCGCATTACGTCGGCCAGGAGAAGGTGCGGCCGTTCACCGGATGGGCCACTCTCGCCGGTGCGATCGACTGGGCGCGTCCGGCCCGCCAGGCCATCGGCACCGGGCACTGGTTCGTGCACACCGATCAGTGGCGGTACGACCGGTTCACCGCCGATACCCTGGCCTCACCGCTGGGCGCCGGACGTTTCGCGGGGATGACCGCGATCGACTGCCTGGCCCAGGCCACCCGGCTGGGCTGGATGCCGTCCTATCCGACCTTCGACCGCAATCCGCTCGAACTCGGCGAGGGAGAACACGCGGTCGGCCGGGCGGTCAACGAAATCCTCTCCGGCACCTTGAAATTCGCCATCGAGGATCCGGACGACCCGCGCAACTGGCCGCGGGTGCTGATGCTGTGGCGGGCCAATCTGCTCGGCTCCTCGGCCAAGGGCGCGGAATATTTCACGAAACATCTGCTGGGCACCCAGTCCTCGCTGTCCGCGCAGGAGCCACCCCGGCGATCGCGTCCGCGAGATGTGCGGTGGCACAACGAGGCCCCCGAGGGAAAGTTGGATCTGCTGGTCTCCCTGGACTTCCGGATGACCTCCTCGACGCTGCTGTCGGATATCACGCTGCCCGCGGCGACCTGGTACGAGAAACACGATCTGTCCTCCACCGATATGCACCCGTTCGTGCACTCGTTCTCCCCCGCGGTCGATCCGCCCTGGCAGGCGCGCACCGATTTCGAGATCTTCCGCGCGCTGGCCGATCGGCTCAGCGAACTGGCCCGCGAACATCTCGGTGTCCGGCACGATCTGGTGGCCACGGCGCTACAGCACGACACACCAGGGGAAATGGCGCAACCGGGCGGCGTGGTGCGGGACTGGCGGCGAGGTGAATGCGCGCCGGTGCCCGGCCGCACCTTTCCGACGCTCACCGTCGTCGAACGTGACTACACCGCGATCGGAGCCAAATTCGCGGCGCTGGGACCGCTGGTGGAGGAACTCGGCCTGCCGGTGAAGGGGATCGCCCTGCGACCCGACGCGGAGGTCGCCTATCTGGGCTCGCTCAACGGCGTGGTCGAATCGGGTCCGGCGGCGGGACGTCCGCGCATCGAGACCGCGGTGCACGCGGCCGACACCATTCTGTCGCTGTCCGGAACCACCAACGGCCACTTGGCAACTCAGGGCTTCCGCACGCTCGAGCGCCGCACCGGGCAGCCGATGGCCGACCTGGCCGCCGAGCACGAGGGCAAGCGGGTGCACTACGCCGACACCCAGTCCGCACCCGTTCCGGTGATCACCTCGCCGGAGTGGTCGGGCAGTGAGACCGGCGGCCGCCGGTACACCGCCTTCACCCAGAACGTCGAGCAGCTCAGACCGTGGCACACCCTGACCGGACGGCAGCAGTTCTTCCTGGACCACGACTGGATGTCCGAGGTCGGCGAATGTCTGCCGGTCTATCGTCCGCCGCTGGACATGAGCCGGTTGTTCGGCGAACCCGAACTCGGGCCCGACGGTCAGCGCCAGGTCACCGTCCGCTACCTCACCCCGCACAACAAGTGGTCGATCCACTCCGAATACCAGGACAACCTGTTCATGCTCTCGCTCTCGCGCGGCGGACAGGTGATCTGGATGTCGCCGCCGGACGCCGAATCGATCGGGGTGGCGGACAACGACTGGATCGAGGCGGTGAACCGCAACGGCGTCGTGGTGGCCCGCGCGGTCGTCTCGCATCGGATGCCCGCGGGCACCGTCTACATGCATCACGCGCAGGAGCGCACGGTGAACGTCCCGCGCACCGAACACACCGGACGTCGCGGCGGGATACACAACTCGCTGACCCGGCTGCTGCTCAAACCGACCCACCTCATCGGCGGTTATGCCCAATTGTGCTGGGGGTTCAACTATTTCGGGCCGACCGGGAATCAACGTGACGAGGTGACCGTGATCCGCCGCCGCTCCCAGGAGGTGCAGTACCGATGAAACCGATGGCGCAGCTGGCAATGGTGATGAATCTGGACAAGTGCATCGGGTGTCACACCTGCTCGGTGACGTGCAAACAGACCTGGACCAATCGCGGCGGCATGGAGTACGCCTGGTTCAACAATGTGGAAACCCGTCCGGGACTGGGATATCCGCGCCGGTACGAGGATCAGGACCGCTGGCGCGGCGGCTGGACGCTGGACCGGCGCGGCCGATTGAAGTTGAAGGCCGGCGGTCGGCTGCGAAAGCTGTTGTCCATCTTCGGAAATCCGGTGCTGCCGGTGATCCGGGACTACTACGAGCCATGGAGCTACGACTATCGCGCGCTGACCGAGGCGCCGCTCGGTGACGATTATCCGGTCGCGCCGCCGCGTTCGCTGTTGTCGGGCAAGCCGATGCGGATCGAGTGGAGCGCCAACTGGGACGACAACCTCGGCGGCGCCACCGAATTCGGCGACCAGGATCCGATCGTCCGCAAGGTTCGCGAAACCGCCTCGGAAAAGGTGAAATTCGAGTTCGAGCAGACGTTCATGTTCTATCTGCCGCGGATCTGCGAACACTGCCTGAATCCGGCATGCGTGGCCTCGTGCCCGTCCGGTGCGCTGTACAAGCGCGGTGAGGACGGCATCGTGCTGGTCGATCAGGACCGCTGCCGCGGCTGGCGGATGTGCGTGACGGGGTGTCCGTACAAGAAGATCTACTTCAACCACAAGACCGGCAAGGCCGAGAAGTGCACGCTGTGCTATCCGCGGATGGAGGTCGGGCTGCCGACGGTGTGTTCGGAGACCTGCGTCGGGCGGCTGCGGTATCTGGGCGTGGTGCTCTACGACGCGGACCGCGTGACCGAGGCGGCCTCGACCCCGTCGGACACCGATCTCTACGAGGCGCAGCTGGGTGTTTTCCTGGATCCGGAGGATCCGCAGGTGCGGCACGAGGCCGAGCGGGCCGGAATTCCGGCGGACTGGATCGATGCCGCCCGCCGCTCGCCGGTGCACGCGCTGATCAGCAAATATCGTGTCGCGCTTCCGCTGCATCCGGAATTTCGCACCATGCCGATGGTCTGGTACGTCCCGCCGCTGTCGCCGGTGGTCGATTCGCTGTCCGAGACCGGATTCGACGGCGAGGACGCCGGACATCTTTTCGGCGCGATCGATTCGCTGCGTATTCCGATGGAATATCTGGCCGAGCTGTTCACCGCGGGCGATGTGGTCCCGGTCAAGGATGCGCTGGCCCGGCTCGCGGCCATGCGTTCGTATCACCGCGACATCAATCTCGGCGATGCACCCGATGAATCGATTCCCGAGGCGGTCGGCATGACCGGCGCCGAACTGCGGGAGATGTTCCGGCTGCTGGCGATCGCCAAATACGATGAGCGCTATGTGATTCCGACCGCGGCCGCGGGCGAGGCGCAGCAGCTCGAGGAAGCCATGCTGCCCGACGGGTGCAGTCTGGACTACGACGGCGGTCCCGGCATGGGCGCGACCGGTCCGCTCGGGGACGATTCCGGGCGAAAGTTGTTGCCGCTCATGACGGTCGAGAACTTCCATCTGCTGCGTCGGCGGCAGACCGCCGATGAGGACCATCGATGAACGGTCATTCGGTTCCGGTGTTGTACCAGGCCGCCGCGCACTGCCTGGACTATCCCGACGATCGCCTCTTCGAGAGATTGCCGCTGTTCAGCGCGGGTGCGCCCGCGCTGCGGCCGTTCCTCGAACGCGCCGCCACCCTCGGGCGGGCCGCGCTGTGCGAGCAGTACGTGCAGGTCTTCGATTTCCACAACCGGCACTGCCTGCATCTGACCTGGTGGCAGGACGGCGATACGCGTCGGCGCGGCGGTTCGCTGGCCCGGCTCAAGCAGATCTATCGCGAGCACGGGATGCAGTTGCGCGACACCGAACTGCCCGACTACCTGCCCGTCATCCTCGAATTCTGCGCTGCCACCGGATCTTCCGATCTGCTGCTGGAGCATCGGCCGGGTCTGGAACTGCTGCGTCTGGCGCTGGACGAGGTCGACACGCCGTATGTGCACGTCCTGAACGCGCTGTGCTCGAGCCTGCCCGGCCCGACGCCGCGCGATCGCGCCGCCGCGCGTGCGCTGGCGCGGTCCGGTCCGGCCACCGAGACCGTCGGCCTGTCCCCCTACGGTCATCTCGATCTACTGCCCGTGCTCGGCAACGGAGGTCACTGATGCAGGTATTCCTCTGGGGCGCACTGCCCTACATCGCCCTGATATCGCTGATCGGCGGATTGTTCTGGCGGCACCGCTACGACAAGTTCGGCTGGACCACCCGATCCTCCGAACCTTACGAATCGCGGCTGCTCAACATCGCCTCGCCGATGTTCCACTACGGCATCCTGTTCGTCCTGGTCGGCCATCTCATGGGTCTGTTCATCCCCGAAAGCTGGACCAGCGCACTGGGGTTGGGTGAATATCAATACCATCTGCTGTCCCTGATCGGCGGCACGATCGCGGGTGTGCTCGCCATCGCCGGTGTGCTGCTGCTGGTCCTGCGCCGCCGCACCCACGCGCCGGTGTTCCGCGCGACGACCCGCAACGACAAGGTGATGTACCTGTTCCTGCTCTCGGCGATCTTCCTGGGCCTGTTCGCCGAACTCACCCACTCGACCCTCTCGCACGGCTACGACTACCGCACCACCGTCGCCCCCTGGGTCCGGCACATCTTCATCCTCGATCCCAGCCCCGCCCTGATGAGTTCGGTCCCGGTCGCCTATCAGGTCCACGCCGTGATCGGCATGCTCCTGATCGCGCTGGTCCCGTTCACCCGCCTGGTCCACATGTTCAGCGCCCCGGTGCAATACCTGTTCCGTCCCTACATCGTCTACCGCTACCGCGATCCGAAGCAGGCCGCCGGGGAACGCGCTGCGCGGCGCGGCTGGGAACCGATCGAAAGCTGAAGTCCCCCTTTATCCTCGGTCGTACCACGACCGGTTGCGCGAGCTTCGTCTACAGCCTCGAACGGGATCTGATCTGACAGACCCCCTTCGGCTTCGTCGTCGACCGTTTCCGCTGTGGGTGAACGCGCTTCCCGCCCGGAACACTTGAGCTGAACCTTTGTTGAGGTTCTAGTGTCGGTGGGTCGGTGTTGGATGGCCGGTGGAAGGGAGCTGGGTGGATGACGATCGAATCGGTGGCCTGGAGTCAGATGTATCGGCAGGCCGGTGCGCCGGATGGGCGGCGCGGGTTCAGCGGTGCGACGGCTCGGCGGATGTTGCGGTTCGCCCGGCCACATCGGACGTTGCTGATCGGATTTCTGGTGTTCAGCGTCGTGTCGGCGGTGCTGGAGGTGGCCAATCCGCTGCTGGCCGGACGGGTGGTCGATCACATCGTCGGGCATTCCGCGGCGCGGGTGGTGGTGCTGCTGGCGGTGGCGATCGGTGCGCTCGCCGTGGTCGACGCGGCGCTGGGCATCGTGATCCGGTGGCTGTCCTCCAGGATCGGCGAGGGGTTGATCCTGGATCTGCGCACGGCGGTATTCGACCACGTGCAGAAGATGCCGATCGCCTTCTTCACCCGCACCCGTACCGGTGCGCTGGTGAGTCGGCTCAACAGCGATGTGATCGGTGCGCAGCGGGCGTTCAGCACCACGCTCTCGGGCGTGGTCACCAATATCGTCACGCTGTTGCTCACCGTCGTGGTGATGGTGCAGCTGTCCTGGCAGATCACGGTGCTGGCGTTGATCATGTTGCCGCTGTTCATGATTCCGGCGCGGCGGATGGGTGCCCGGGTGGCGGCGATCCAGCGGGAGGGCGCGCAGCTCAACGCGGCGATGAGTACGCAGATGACCGAGCGTTTCTCCGCACCCGGCGCGACGCTGGTGAAGCTGTTCGGGCGGCCGCAGCACGAGTCGGCGGAATTCGCCCTGCGTGCCGGGCGCGTGCGCGATATCGGCGTGCGAACCGCGATGTTGCAGACCACCTTCGTGACCGCGCTGACGCTGGTGTCGGCGTTGGCGGTGGCGCTGGTCTACGGACTCGGCGGCTGGTTCGCACTGCACGGTCAGTTGAACGCCGGTGCGGTGGTATCACTTTCGCTGCTGCTGACCAGGCTCTACACCCCGCTGACCGCCTTGGCCAGCGCCCGGGTGGACATCATGTCCGCGCTGGTCAGTTTCGAGCGGGTCTTCGAGATCCTCGATCTCGAGCCGCTCATCCAGGATGCGCCCGATGCGAGCGAGGTCCCGCCGGGCCCGGTCACGGTGGAGTTCGACGACGTGCGGTTCGGATATCCGGCGGCGGACAAGGTGTCGCTGGCCTCGCTCGAGGATGTCGCCACCCTCGACACCCGCGGTGGCGAGGAGGTGCTGCACGGGATTTCGCTGCGGGCCGAGCCCGGCCAGATGATCGCGCTGGTCGGTTCCTCGGGAGCCGGTAAATCGACCATCGCACAACTGGTTTCACGCCTCTACGACGTGGATTCGGGCGCGGTCCGGTTGAACGGAGCCGATGTGCGCGAGCTGACCGGTCGATCCATTCAGGCCGCGGTCGGGCTGGTCACCCAGGACGGACATCTGTTCCACGACACCATCGGCGCCAATCTGCGGCTGGCCCGTCCCGCCGCGACCGATGCGGAGATCTGGGATGCGTTGCGGCGCGCCAGATTGGGCGATCTGATCGACTCGCTGCCCGACGGGCTGGACACCGTCGTCGGCGAGCGCGGGTACCGCCTGTCCGGTGGTGAACGGCAACGTCTCACCATCGCTCGCCTCCTGCTCGAACAGCCCCGCGTGGTGGTGCTGGACGAGGCCACCGCCTCCCTGGACTCCACCTCCGAGGCAGCCGTGCAGGAAGCCGTGGCCGAGGTGCTGACCGGCCGCACCGCGCTGGTCATCGCGCACCGCCTGTCCACCATTCGCAACGCCGACCAGATCCTGGTCGTGGAATCCGGGCAGATCATCGAACGGGGCACCCACACCGATCTGCTCGCTCGCGATGGCCGGTATGCCGAGCTGTATCACACCCAATTCGCCGACGAGGGTGACTCGGTCGCCGCATGAGTGAAGGTATCGGCACCGACAGGGCCGTCGGACCGGGGGCGGGATCGGGGATCGGAGAAGCTGTAGGACTCAGCGCATAGGCTCGGTCTCATGCAGGCGATCCAGTACGACGAAATCGGTGGGCCCGAGGTGTTGCGGCTGGTCGAGGTGCCGATACCCGAACCGGCGGGTGCGCTGGTGCGGGTATCGGTGCGCGCGGCGGGGGTGAATCCGGCGGACTGGAAGATTCGGCAGGGGATGATGCCCGGTCCGGACTTTCCGCGCCGGGCCGGATTCGAGATCGCCGGAGTCGTGGACGCGGCCGGTCCCGAGGCCGCCTGGCGGGTGGGTGACGAGGTCATCGGCTGGGCGGTGGGCGGCGGCTATGCGGAATTCGCGCTGGCCGAACGCCTGGTCGCCAAACCCGCCGAGCTGTCCTTCCCCGACGCCGTCGCGATCCCGGTCGCGGCCAACACCGCGGGTGGCGGTCTCGAGCAGCTGGGTCTGAAACCCGACGAGACGCTGCTGGTGAACGGCGCGTCGGGTGCGGTCGGTTCGATGGCCGCGCAGCTGGCGCGTGCCGCGGGCGTCCGGGTGATCGGCACGGCCTCCGCGGCGAATCAGGACGTCGTGCGCTCCTTCGGCGCCGCGCCCACCACCTACGGTGCGGGCGTCGTCGACCGGGTGCGCGCCCTGGCTCCCCACGGCATCGATGCCGTATTCGACTGTGCCGGACACGGATTCCTCGACGCCGCCATCGAACTGCGCGGTGGCACCGGCCGCATCATCACCATCGCCGACGGTGCGGCCGCCGAGAAGGGCATCACCTTCTACTCCCGCCCCAGCGGCCCGCTCGACAGCGTGGTCGAGGCCGCCCGCCTGCTCGCCATGGACGCCATCCGCCTGCCCGCCCCGGCCCGCATCTTCCCGCTCGCCGAAGCCGCAGCGGCCCAACGGGAAAGCGAATCGGGTCACGGCCTCGGCAAGATCGTGCTGGTCACGGCTGGCTGAGCGGGCACCGGCAGCAGCGGCTTTCTCCTCGCCGCTGCTACGGCGTCACCCAACGGCGGAGGGTGTCGACGGTGTTCTCCGGCGAGGTGTTGAAACAGAAACGGATACCGGGAGCCACTTCGGTGACCACGTTGACGATCTGCTCGAACAGCAGCGTGTAGCTGACGTTGGCGCGGATACCCGCGCCGATCATGACCAGGCCGAACGGGCCGTCGGCGAGGTGTTCGCGGATTCGGGTCTCGGCCTGCGCGGGGTCGGCGGGGATCTGGCAGGACACCGCGTCGAATCCGGCAGCGCGCAGGGCCGCGTTACCGGCCTCGATGCGCGCGGTCAGGGTGGCCTCGTCCAGGTCCGGGAGTTTGCTGTAATCGAGCGCATTGGGGTGGAGGCCGATCATCAGGATGCGCTCGGTGGAGATCTGCACCCGTTCGACGGTACGCCGGATGTGGATGTGCACCCGGCGGTGGGACGTGCGCGCCGCAGGTCGGAGTCGCGCACCGACCCCGCATAGGCTGATTCCATGACCGATTCGTGGCTGCGGGCGCTGGAGAGCAGGATCGACGGCGAGGTCGACGCCGGTGAGCGGCGGCGTGCGGAATACGCCTCGGATGCCTCGAACTACCGGGTGCCGCCCGCGGCGGTGGTCTTTCCACGCGGTGATGCGGATGTGGCCGCGGTGCTGACGGCGGCGCGGGACCGCGGGGTTCCGGTGACCGCGCGCGGTGCGGGAACGTCGGTGGCGGGCAATGCGATCGGCGCCGGTCTGATACTCGACTTCAGCAGGCATATGTCCGCGATCCTCGAGATCGATACCGAAAAATCTTGTGCCCGAGTGCAACCCGGAGTCGTGCTCGGGACGTTGCAGCGCCGGGCCGGGGCGTCCGGATTGCGCTTCGGGCCGGACCCGTCCACGCAGAATCGCTGCACCCTGGGCGGAATGATCGGGAACAACGCGTGCGGGCCGCATGCGATGGCCTGGGGCCGGACCTCGGATTCCGTGCGTGAGCTGCGGATACTCGACGGCACCGGAACCGAGCGAACCCTCGGCGCGGGACTGTCCGCGGTACCCGGCCTGGACGAATTCGCCCGAGCCCGGCTCGCGGTGATCCGCACCGAACTGGGGCGCTTCGAGCGGCAGGCCTCGGGCTACGGCCTGGAACATCTGCTGCCCGAACGTGATCCCTCCGCCGCGCGCGCGTTCGTCGGCACCGAGGGCACCTGCGGCCTGCTGCTGGAGGCGTCGGTGACGCTGGTCCCGGTGCCTCGGGCAACCGTCCTGGTGGTGCTCGGATATCCCGATATGCCCACGGCGGCAGATGATGTCGCGACGGTCACCGCGGTCGATCCGATCGCCGTGGAGGGTATCGATGCCCGGCTCGTGGACGTCGTGCGCGCCCATCGCGGCACGGTTCCCGAACTTCCCGAGGGCCGGGCCTGGCTGTTCGTCGAATGTGCGGGCGACACCGCCGACGAGGCGCACGACCGGGCGGCCGTGCTGTGCCGGACCGCGCACGCGATCGACAGCCGCATCGTCACCGATTCCGCTGTGGCAGCGGGCTTGTGGCGGATCCGTGCCGACGGCGCGGGCCTGGCCGGGCGCACCGCCGACGGTCACCCCGCCTGGCCCGGCTGGGAGGACGCCGCGGTGCCGCCCGCGAATCTCGGCGCCTACCTGCGGGATTTCGAGGAGTTGATGCGCACGCACGAGGTGGACGGATTGCTCTACGGCCATCTCGGCGACGGCTGTATCCACGTCCGGCTGGATCTGCCGATAGCCGATGCGCCGCAGCGGTTCCGGGCCTTCCTCACCGATGCCGCCGATCAGGTCGTCGAGCACGGCGGCTCGCTGTCGGGAGAACACGGTGACGGCCGCGCCCGCTCGGAATTGTTGTCGCGCATGTACTCTCCGGCTGCGCTGGACGCATTCGCCGGATTCAAGGCGCTGTTCGACCCCGATGACGTACTCAATCCGGGAGTTCTGGTGCGCCCCAGCCCGATCGACGCGGATCTGCGTCTCGCGGGACTGCGCGCGATGCCGTCCGCGGGCGGATTCGCCTTCCCCGCCGACGGCGACATCGGCACGGCCGTGCACCGCTGCGTCGGGATCGGCAAGTGCCGCGCGGACACCCGGGCGACGGGAGGTTTCATGTGCCCGTCCTATCTGGCGACCGCCGACGAAAAGGACAGCACCCGCGGGCGCGCCCGCGTCCTGCAGGAGGTCGTGCGAGGAGCGCTGGACTGGCGTTCGAACGCGGTCGCCGAATCACTGGATCTGTGCCTGTCCTGCAAGGCCTGTGATGCGGACTGTCCGGCCGGGGTCGATATGGCCACCTACAAGTCCGAGACCCTGTACCGCCGCTATCGGCGCAGGCTCCGGCCGATCGATCACTACGCGCTGGGCTGGTTGCCGCGCTGGCTGGCCCTGGGGGTGCGCATGCCCCGGGTGTTCAATGCCGTCGCCGGATTCGCGCCGCTGCGCCGGGTGGGCTTCCGTGCCGCCGGTATGGATCCCAGACGCGCGGTCCCGTCGTTGGCGGACAAGAGTTTTCGCCGCATGTGGGCCGAGCGACGTGGTGCGCGGGTGCCCGATGACGACCCGGGGGTGATGCTGTGGATCGACAGCTTCACCGATGCCTTTGATCCCGAGATCGCCTGGGCGGCAGTCGAACTCGTCGAATCGCTGGGACATCGAGTGCGCATCCCCGAACGCCGGGTGTGCTGCGGGCTCACCTGGATCAGCACCGGACAGCTCGACGGCGCACGCACACGACTACGGGCCACGCTCAGCGCCTTGGACGACCATGTTCGCGCGGGCGGCGTGGTGATCGGGCTCGAACCCTCCTGCACCGCCGCGCTTCGTTCGGATCTGCCCGCCCTGCTACCGGATGATCCCCGGGCCGAACGGACCGCGCGGGCGGTGCGAACCCTGGCGGAATTCCTCGCCGAGGATCCCGCCTGGCGTCCGCCGGATCGCAGCGGGCATACGGTTCTGGTGCAACCGCATTGTCATCACCATGCGATGACGGGATATGCCGCGGATCGCGAAATTCTCCGGAGAACGGGCGCCACGGTGACCGAAGTCGCCGGATGCTGTGGACTTGCTGGTAATTTCGGCATGCAGTACGGCCATTACGACATATCGGTCGCGGTAGCCGAGAACGGATTACTGCCCGCACTGCGCAAGGACGTCGACGCGGAGTTCCTCGCGGACGGCTTCTCCTGTCGCACCCAGGCCGGCCAGTTGGCCGATAGGTCCGCGGTCCACCTCGCGCAATTCCTGCTCGACCGCTGATGATCAACGGTGGTGCGCACCCGTCCTCGGTCACGGGTGCGCACGGTGACGGCTCAGCTCCCGAACGGCAGCGAGCCCGGTGCGATCTGGTAACCGGAGCTGCCGGCGAAGATTCCACCCCAGATGGTCAGCAGCTGATTCAGAATGGTTGTGAGCATTAGAGCCTCCCTTACGCGAAATGCCGACCGATTGCCGCAATGGGAATCGGTAGCTCGATGAATCCGATCGGAAATCGCACTCTATGACAGTCGCGTTACAGTCCGGCGGTTCCCGTGACCGGCTCACCGGGTCTGAAATCGGCTTTCCCGAATTGTCGGGTGATGCAGGTCACTGGAATCGGGCCGGGTGCATGCGATCGGTTTCCCGGGATGGCGCACAATGTTCCGGTGGAATCGAGGGTCGACGCGCAGCGCACGGTGAGCGCCGAACTGCCGATCGATCTGGCCGGCACCCTCGCGCCGCTGCGTCGCGGCGGAAGCGATCCCTGCCATACGACCACCCGGGACGGTGCGCACTGGCACGCCTCGCGCATGCCCACCGGACCGGTCACCTACCGGCTCACCCAGGCAGGGCCGCGGGCGGTGGCGGCACGGGCCTGGGGTCCGGGCGCGGCCGAGTTCGTCGAGCGGCTGCCACACATGCTGTGCCTCGACGAGGACCTCAGTGACTTCACCCCGACGCATCCCAAGATCGTCGAGGCGCACCGCCGCTTCCCCGGCCTGCGGATGCTGCGCACCGGGCTGATCTTCGAGGCGCTCGCTCCGGCGGTGCTCGAACAGCGGGTGCACACCGTCTCCGCGCGTGCCTCGTGGCGGCGACTGGTGTGGAAGTTCGGCGACTCCGCACCGGGCCCGACGCCGAAACCGATGCGGGTCCCGCCCGACGCGCACACCTGGCGGCACATCCCGTCCTGGGAGTATCACCGCGCGAACGTGGATCCACAGCGTTCGAAGACGATCGTGCTGGCCGCGCGGATGGCCGACAAACTCGAACAGGCCGCCGACCTCGATCCCGCGGCCGCCGCCGAGCGGCTGCAACTGGTCCCGGGCATCGGCGTGTGGACCGCCGCGGAGATCGCCCAGCGCGCGCTGGGCGACCCGGATGCCCTGTCGGTCGGCGATTTCCACCTCGCCGCGATCGTCGGCTGGACGCTGCTGGGCCGTCCCATCGACGACGAGACCATGGTCGACTACCTCGAACCCCTTCGCCCGCACCGCTATCGGGCCGTGCGGCTGCTGGAGATCTCCGGCCAGGCCCGCAAGCCCAAGTTCGGACCGCGTACTCCGCTGGTGGACATCACCGGAATCTGATCGGCCGCGGAAACGTCATCGATCACTCATGGCGGCATTACCGGCTGCTGCGGCCCGGCGGAGGGCTTCGGGGACGGGTGTGCGGCCGAGATACATCTCCGACAGGATCGGGGTGATGATGTCGTTGGCCGCCGGGAATCCCGCCCCGCTACCTGCCGAGATGCGCGGCCCGTCGAGTACGTCGAAGAACGGGGAGACATCGATCCCCTTGTGCGCCCAGTAATCCCGATAGATCTGCTGATCGGCGACGACCGCCGGGATGGTCGCGCCGGAGACGGCCAGGTAGCGGTTCCCCTCGGCGCTGCCGAGCCAGGCCAGCAGGCGGCGCACGGCCGCCGGATGACGGGTCGCCGCACTGCCCGCGAGGCCGATCGCGTTGTCGGTGCTGACCCGTCCGGCCGGTCCGGCCGGGATCATCGCGACGCCCCACGGGAACTTCGCCTGCTGCGCGATCGTGGCCAGGTTGTAGGTGCCGGATTGGAACAGCGCCAACTTCCCTTGCAGGAAGGCATTTCTGGTGAAATCGGTATTGGTGTCGGTATCGGCCGCCGAGGGGGCGAGCCGATCGGCGATCAGGCGGACCAGGTAGCCGAACGCCTGATTGCCCTGCGGGCTGTCGAAGACGAATCGGTCGTCCGGTCCCTGCAGACGCCCACCGGCCGAGCCCAGGAACGGCAGTTCGATCGATTGAAAGTCGTTGGCGGCGTTGTACGCCCACGGTGCGACGGCGGCGAGCCGGTGCAGTACCGGTGCGAAGGTGTCCGCCTCGCCTCCCCAGCGCAATCCCGACAGTGCGACGGGGTCGATGTGAGCGGCGTCCAGCAGTGCGTGGTTGTAGTAGACCGCCGTCCCGCCGTCCACGAATTGCGGTACCGCCCAGAGCTTTCCGTCGCGGCTGTACTGCGTGACCGCGGACGGGTCCCAGGCCCGCACGGCATCCGGACCCAGCAGCGCGCCGATATCCAGCAGCCGGCCCGAATCCGCGTAATCCTCGAACGTATTGGTCCAGAACACGTCGTCCGCGGTGTTCCCGGCCACATCCAGACGCAGTTTCTGCTGATAGGAAGCCCACGGCACCAGCGTGATCCGCACCTCGACATCCGGATTCGCGCGCTGGAACGCATCGAGCGATGCCCGATAGGCGGGCACGAAACTCTCGTCCCAGATCCGCATCCGCAGGACCGTGCGCCCCGAGCCGTCGCCGGTGCGCCCGAGCCACAGCGCCGCGGCGATCAGCAACACCGCGCTCAACGCGACGGCCAGGAGCACCCGGGTCGACGTCTTCAAGGATCTTGCTGTCGCGGTACTCATTTCAGGCCCGTCGTGGTGATCGATCGCAGCACCTGGCGTTGGAATGCCACGAACAACAGGACCAGCGGCACGATCGCCAACGTCGTCGCGGCCATCACGAGGGTCCATTGCGCGTTGTACCGGGTCTGCAGCGTCGCGGTCGAGACGGTCAGCACCTGCCAGGTGTCGCCGCTGCTGGCCACCAGCGGCCACATGAAGCTGTTCCACTGTGTGACAACGGTGATCAGCGTCAGCGTGGCCAGGATGGGCCGGCTCATCGGCACCATCACGTGAACCAGGATGTCCAGGGTGTTCGCGCCGTCGAGCCGCGCCGCGCCCAGCAGTTCCTCCGGGATGGACCGGAAGTACTGGCGCAGCAGGAATATCGCATACGGCGAGGCGAACACGAACGGAAGTATCAACGCCCAGAACGTATTGAGCCGGCCGAGCTTCGCGAACATCAGGTACAGCGGGATCAGGGTGACCATCGAGGGCACCATCATGGTGCCGAGGTAGATCCAGAACAGGATGTCGCGTCCGGGGAATGCGGTGCGCGCGAACGCGTATGCCGCCAGGATCGAGGTGATCAGCTGGGCGCCGGTGATGAACGCCGTCATCAGGGCGGTCACCAGGACGGCCCGGCCCAGGCCCCCGCTCAGGACCGTCGTGAAATTCGCCCCGGTCACCGGATTCGGCAGGGCCAGTGGCGAACCGGTGGCGAACTGCTCCGGGGTTTTCACCGCGGTCAGGGCGCTGAGCACCAGCGGTGCGACGGTCAGCAGGGCCCCGGCGAACAGCAGCAGATAGACCGCGACACCGCGTAGCCGCGCACGGAACTTCGGCGGCTTCGCGAAAGATCGCGTGTCGGCGGAGGTTCCGATCGATTCAGTACTCATGGACCGTCCGATTCCGGAAGTAGCGATGCTGCAGAACGGTGATCGCGAACATCACCGCGAACACCACCAGCGCCATCACCGCGGCACGTCCCGGCCGCGCGGCGACGAACGCCTCGTCGAAGATTCGCATGGCGACCACATCCGTGCGATTCCCGGGCCCGCCCCTGGTCAGCGCGTACACCGTATCGAAGGTCTGGAATGTGGTCAGCACACCGGTGACCAGCACGAAGAACATGGTGGGGCGCAACAGCGGCAACACCAGCCAGCGCGTGCGCCGCCAGCCGCTCGCCCCGTCCAGCGCACCGGCGTCCAGGATCTCCGGCGGGATCGCCCGGATCCCGGCGACGAAGAACAGCGCCACGTAGCCGAAATTCGACCAGATGCTCACCGCCGCAACCGATGGCAGCGCCAGCACCGGATCGGACAGCCATTCGATCCGGCTGCCCAGTGCGGCGTCGATCGCCCCGCCGGTCGGCGCGAACATCCACTGCCACACCACACCCACCGCGACCGGCGCACACATCCACGGCAATGCGAACACCACCCGGAACGCCGTCCCGCCGCGTCGCCGTGCCAGCGGCACAGCGACGGCGAAACCCAGGACGGTCTGCACCGGCACCACGATCGCCGCCAGCACCGATGTCACCAGCAGCGAATGCCCGAACGCCGGATCCCCCAGCACCGCGCGCCAGTTCCGCAGCCCCACGAATCGCATGGGCCCCAACAGATTCCAACTGTGCACACTGAGCCAACCCACCACCAGGATCGGCAACACCAGAAAACACCCGACCCCCACCAAGCTGGGCAACAACAGCCCGTAACTCATCAGCCCCCGCCGAACCGCCCGCCGCCTCATAACCGCGAACCTACCCGCGCCACCGCGGGACCGTTTCCCGGCAGGCGGTCGGCGCATGCTGTCGCGGCGGGTATGCGGGGTGTCGGACACACCACCCGCATACCCGACGACCGATGCGAAATCCGTTCGAGTACAGCCGGATTCGAAATCGTAGCGACCTGCGAGGGTTAGTTGGTGGGCCCGCCCGCGACGTAGATGACCTGGCCCGAGACGAAGCCCGCGCCCTCGCTGACCAGGAACGAGGCGGTGTGCGCGATGTCCTCGGGGCGGCCGACGCGCTGTACCGGGATCTGGGCCGCGGCGGCCTTCTGGAAGTCCTCGAAGTCCACGCCGACGCGGGCCGCGGTGGCCGCGGTCATATCGGTGGCGATGAAGCCCGGTGCGATGGCGTTGGCGGTGACGCCGAATTTGCCCAGTTCGATGGCGAGGGTTTTGGTGAAGCCCTGCATACCGGCCTTGGCCGCGGAGTAGTTGGCCTGGCCGCGGTTGCCCAGCGCCGAGGTGCTGGACAGGCTGACCACCCGGCCCCACTTGGCCTCGACCATGTACTTCTGCACCGCGCGGGTCATCAGGAACGCACCCCGCAGATGGACGCCCAGGACCGAGTCCCAATCCTGCACGGACATCTTGAACAGCAGGTTGTCCCGCAGGATTCCGGCGTTGTTCACCACGACGGTCGGCGCGCCGAGCGATCCGGCCAGCTGCTCGACGGCCGCGGCCACCGACTCCTCGTTCGACACGTCCGCGCCCAGCGCCACGGCCTTGCCACCGGCCTCGGTGATCGCCTGCACGGTGTCGGCGCAGTGCGCGGCATCCAGATCCAGGACGCCGACGGCCAATCCGTCCGCGGCCAGCCGTCTGGCGACGGCCGCGCCGATCCCCCGGGCGGCTCCGGTAACTACGGCAACTCGTTCGGCCATGACTTATCCTCCGTCTGCATCGGTCGGCGTCGAACACGGTGGTCTTCCGCACATGCAGCATACGAACCGGGCGGTAGCCCGCCGGACCTACTCCACCCAGAGCGCCCAGGCGGCGCTGCGCCCCTGCCCCTCGCAGACCAGTGCGTGGCCGTCGGCGGTGCGCGCGGACTTGTCGCTGGCCGCATTGCATTTCGAGCCCTTGTCGTACACGGCGGTCGAGACGGTGTAGGGCCCGGTCCAGCGATATCCGCCGGCGCCCTTCAAACACAGCAGGGTGCCGCCGTCCGATGCGGTGCCGATGAATGCGGCCTGCGTCTCGGTGCACACCTCGCCCTGCGCGACCGCGGTCCGGTCCGCGGAGGTGGTCGGCGCGGCGGTGCTTACGGTGACCTGCACGGGCGGGACGTCACTCGTATTCGCCGGTGCGGTCGAGGTCTGCGTGACCGCCGTCGAATCGGCCTGGATGCGAAACAGATCGTGCGGCACCGTAACTCCGGACAGCGCGAGCAGCCCGACCAGCGCGGTCGCCTCCGCGGCCCCGATGACCAGTGCGAACAGCGCCAGCATCCGGCCGCGCGGATGAGTGAAGGAGATGAACCCGAACACGATCGCCACCGGGAACAACCCCACCAGCGCGGCCACCAGCGCGACGATCGAGTACGGGTTGACGATCGGCGGCACCTCCACCCGTAATCGCCCGGACCGCCGTCTGCTGCTGGTTTCGTAGTAGTCCTCGTCGGGGTCCGCCGCCGGGGCCCGCCGCCGGGTCTGCCCGGTCTCGTAGCCGTCGTCCTCCGCGGGGGCCTGACGCCGCGTCTGCGCGGCCTCCCACCGTTCACCCTCCGGCGACGGCGCCAGCCGCCGATTCTGGCCGGTGTCGGCGCGCGCGGCCGGAGCCTGCACCGGGTGACGTCCGGTCGTCCCGTCGTCCCACCGCTGTCCGTTCGGCTCGGGCGGCAACCGCCGGTTCTGCGCGGTACCCCACCGGTCCTCTTCCGGCTCGGCCACCGGCCAGGGTCCCGAGGCCTGGGCCGTGGATCCCTGCGCGTCGGCGGACTGCTTGCGTCGGGCCATACGGTTCCTCTCACACACGAGCAGGAACCTCGAACAACGGACCCGCCCCGATAACGAAGAGGATAAGGGCCCTGGCCGCCCCCGCAACCCCGGTCAGTGATATCCGCCGACGTTCTCGCCCGCCGGTACGGCCGACCCGTCGGATGTCATCCCCGAGCACCCGCCGGATCGTTCCCGGCAACCTCTCCGCCGCGACCTCCGCGCACCATCGCCGCAGGTAACCAGCAACCCGGCCGTTGCGGCCGAGCGAATTCGAGGGCTCTGTGGCGAAATGTCCTGTGACGCAATACGGCACAGTTGCGCCATCACCGTCGATCGCCCGCACGGGCGAGTCGCCGATACTCGCGGCACCCGGGCACCGGCGGTCGTCCACCGAGACGCTGTGGTCACCCGGAGTGTGTCCGGACACCGCATGCCGGTGCATTGCTGGACCGTTCGTGCGCCACGGGATGGCGCAGTTGCGCCAGGATTGCCGACCGATCGCGCTGCGCTGACCCGGTGATCCGCGTGGTCCGCGGCCGACATGGCGCAGTTGCGCCTACGACTCCCGTGTCGTCACTGTGGCCGAGGATGCTGTGGTGATCCGGATCGATCGCATGGTCGTGCACGCCGTCCGGTCCGGATTGCCCTGGGACGCACACCGTCCGGCGAGCTCAGTACTCGTCGATGACGTTTTCGCCGACGAAGGCTATGCGCAGGGTCAACAGCGCTCCGGCGAACCAGAACAGCATGCGGTCGTAGTTGTTGAGACCGGCGTGGGCCGGACCGGCGCCGGATGCCGTGCGCGGCAGCGAAGCTCGATGACGTCCCAGTTCGCGGCGCCGTCCGGGCTTCGCGGCCAGATACGCCGCGGCGGCGTGGCGGCCGGGCGCCAGGGCGTGGCGTGCGGAGGTCGCGGTCGCGGCGTGGCGGGGGGCGGTGCGGCTGGGAGGAGGGAGCAGCCGCACCACCTTCCGGCTGCCCGCCGGTTCCAGCGCGGTCACGGTAGCGCCCGCTGGTCCAGCACGCAGCGGCCCTCTTCGACCAGGACGGCGCGGGCGCGACGACGCACCCGGCACAGGTCGACCGAGCACTCCAGGTGCAGTTGCATTGCGGCATGGGCCTGTTCGACGGTCAGCACGCCAGGATCGTTGGCGCAGCGCAGCAGACCGGCGACCGGCATGTTGAGGTTGGTCAGTTGCATGCCGCCACCTCCCCGTATCGGCGAACCGATCGTCGAGGTGCGGGTTGATCGTCCCAAGGCTGCTGGTTGATAGCCATACCCAGTGCTTCCAACAGCGTGAGGCCCACCTTGGTCGCCAATCCCCCGACCGAGTCCAGCAGTGGTGGCACCGCTTCGGCAACCTGCAGCGCAGCTACCGCCTGAGCGCAGGTCAGGGTGCGGCCGGGCAGATACGACACGACCCAACCCTCCTGTCCCACACTGCGGGCACGGTGGGGCGTGCAATCGCTGGTCATCAACGACGACCCGATGACGTGTACAGCCATGACTCCTCGTTCCTGCGTGCGAATCCTGATGATGCCCGGAGGTTTTTCGGAACCGATTCGAACTAGATGCTATCCCCGAGCACACTTTCAGCATCCACCAACAGGCGGCCCAACCGCCCCGGTTTGGATATCCAGAACGAATTCAGGCGAATGTCCAGCAGCGAATCCGCTTGGGGGAGGAAGATTCTCCATAGTGGATGAGAGCCCCCTCGCCGATGTGACGTCCGGGTCGGGGTGGTGGTAGTTCGGCGGGGGCCCCACGGTACTTCCGACCCGCACTCGATGCCGGCGGCATCCGATATGAACGGAGTGTGTGCTGTGTCCGTGAGTTCCGAAAACCAGAGTTCCGAGAACGCCTCGTCGTCGACCCTGCCTCGGCGTCAGCTCGGAAGATACCTGCGCGACTGGCGAACTCAGGGTGGCCTCACCATCGCGGAGGCCGCGCGGCTGATGGAGTGGGGCGCCAGCACGTTGCAGCGCCTGGAGAAGGGGCAGGCAGATCGCATACGCACCATAGATATTCAGGAACTTTGCCGGATCTACGGCATTCCGGACGAGATCGCCGACGGCCTCAAGGGCCTGGCCCAGCAGGCCGCGGTGAAGAGCTGGTGGCACGCCTACGGTGATCTGATTCCCGAAAACTTCGATGTCTACGTGGGTTTGGAGGCATCGGCGCTGCGGCTGGTGTCCTATCAGTCCGAGCTGGTGCCGGGGCTGCTGCAGACCGCCGACTACGCGCGTGCGCTGAACCGGCTCGGCTATCCCGAGGACACCGACGCCGAACTGGACCGCCGCGTTCAACTGCGACTTCAGCGGCAGGCCTTGATAACTCGCAAAGCGCATCCGGCAACGGTGGACGTGGTGCTGGACGAGTCGGTCTTGCGCCGCGTCGTCGGAAGTGCAAGGGTGATGGCGGCGCAGCTGCGGCACTTGGCCGATCTCAGTACTCGGGACAATGTCACGCTGCGCATCCTGCCCTTCGCAGCCGGTGTCCCCCTGGGTCTTTCGACCGGTCCGTTCGTGATCCTCGAGTTCGGGACCGACAGCAAGGGGCAACCGGTCGAACCTCCCGTGGTGTACGTGGAGGGGTTCACCGGAGATCTGTATCTCGAGAGGAAAGCCGACGTGCGGCGCTATCGGCATGCCCACGAGGTTCTGTTGCGCTGCGCGTTGGATGTTCACACCAGTAGGAACCTGCTGCGGCAGGTCGCGAAGGAGTACGCGGTGTGAGCGCCCCGCACTCCCGCGGGCTCGCTCGTGCCGGAAAGGACATTGAGGAGATGAGGATGAGCAGCGAGCTGGCGGGCGCGCGGTGGTTCAAGAGCAGTCGCAGCGGTGCCGGCAAGGAGTGCGTCGAGGTGGCATTCCTGTTCAGCGGGCGGGTGGGTGTGCGCGACAGCAAGAATCCGGACGGCCCGGCGTTGATCTTCGGCACCGCCGACTGGACCGCGTTCACCACGGCGGTTCAGCGCGGACGATTCGACGATCGCTGATCCGAGCGCACGCCGGACGGGCCGGGAGTGATACGGCCCGTCCGTTCCGCGGCTGCCGGATATTCGCTGCAGGTCATCGCGGGGGAAGATCACGAATCGGTGGCCGTTGTACAACAAAAGTATGTTTGCTCATGCCGGTTATGGGTAAAGCTAATATGTGGACCGAGGGCTGAAAAACACTCCCCGGTACCGCAGACTGTTCCCGGGCGATTGGGTTGAACGTCTGATCGTAGGAATGCTGTTCGCGGTATCGGCGGGAGGTGTGTACGTACTGACCGGAGCGGTGTTCTCCGCACTGTTGTTCGGTCTGCTCGTCGCGCTCGTCGCCGTTGGTGTGCTGACCCAGTTGTAGCTGGCCGCGCGCGCGAGGTGGACGATTCCCGTTGTCCCCCGGCTGAATACACCCCCGTAGTGCTTCTCGTACGCGCGGGGCCCGGCCGTAGCCGGGCCCCGCGCGTACGTTGTCCGATTACCGCCGGAACAGCTTGTTTCCGAGCCAGACGATCGGATCGTATTTCTGGTCGGCGACCCGTTCTTTCATCGGAATGAGGGCATTGTCGGTGATCTTGATGTGCTCCGGGCACACCTCCGTGCAGCATTTGGTGATATTGCAGAGGCCGAGCCCGAATTCGTCCTGCGCCATATCACGGCGATCGGCCACATCCAGCGGATGCATTTCCAGTTCGGCGACCCGCATCAGATAACGCGGACCGGAGAACGCGTTCTTGTTGTCGTCATGATCGCGCACCACGTGGCAGGTGTTCTGGCACAGGAAGCATTCGATGCACTTGCGGAACTCCTGGGAGCGTTCCACGTCCACCTGCTGCATCCGGTAGTCACCGGGCTTCAGATCGGCAGGCGGGGTGAACGACGGGATCTCCCGGGCCTTCTCGTAGTTGAACGACACGTCCGTGACGAGATCGCGGATGACCGGGAAGGTGCGCATCGGCGTCACCGTGACGACTTCGTCGGTGGTGAAGGTGGACATGCGCGTCATGCACAGCAGCCGGGGACGGCCGTTGACCTCGGCGGAACAGGATCCGCACTTACCGGCCTTGCAGTTCCAGCGGACCGCCAGATCCGGGGCCTGGGTGGCCTGCAGCCGATGGATGATGTCGAGCACGACCTCGCCCTCGTTCACCTCGACGGTGAAGTCCTGCAGGCCGCCACTGTCGTTGTCGCCGCGCCATACTCGGAATTTGGCGTCGTAACCCATTGCTACTCATCCCCTTTCGCGGAGGCCTCTCCTGCCGCCGGATGACTGGCGAGTTCAGCAGGGGTGTAATACTTTTCGAGTTCACCCAGTTCGAACAGGGCGAGCAGCTCGTCCCGCATGGGCTCCTGGTCGGCCGGTGTCACGGTGACGCCCGGCACGGTCTGCGCGTCGTCCTCGGGATCGACCCGGCAGACCAGCAGTTTGTTGCGCCAGTCGGCGTCCATCTTGGGGTGGTCGTCGCGGGTGTGCCCGCCGCGGCTCTCGGTGCGGATCAGCGCCGCCTGCGCCACACATTCGCTGACCAGCAGCATGTTCCGCAGATCCAGAGCCAGATGCCAGCCCGGATTGAACGGCCGCTGCCCCTGCACGGTGACGTGATCGTAGCGTTCGCGCAGTTCGGCGAGCTTGCCGATGGCCTCGTTCAGCTCGTGTTCCTTGCGGATGATGCCGACCAGATCGTTCATCGTCTGCTGCATATCGGAGTGCAGGGTGTACGGATTCTCCGGGGTGCCCTCGGCGGGCGGATCGAACGGCGCCAGTGCGGTTCTCGCGGCCTCGGCCACATCGTCCTCGGAGAGTTTCGGTCGTTCGGCGAGCTGGTCGACGTACGAGGACGCGCCCAGTCCGGCGCGTCGGCCGAAGACCAGCAGGTCGGACAGCGAGTTGCCGCCGAGCCGGTTGGATCCGTGCATGCCGCCGGAACATTCACCTGCCGCGAACAGGCCCGGCACCACGGCCGCACCGGTATCCGGATCGACCTCGATACCGCCCATCACGTAGTGGCAGGTCGGGCCGACCTCCATCGGCTCGGCCGTGATGTCCACGTCCGCAAGCTCTTTGAACTGATGATGCATCGAGGGCAGGCGCCTGAGGATCTCCTCACGCGGCAGCCGGGAGGCGATGTCCAGGTAGACCCCGCCGTGCGGGGTGCCGCGACCGGCCTTGACCTCCTCGTTGATCGCCCGCGCCACCTCGTCGCGCGGCAGCAGGTCCGGGGTGCGGCGCGCGGAATCGTTGTCCCGCAACCACTGATCGGCCTCCTC
The DNA here is from genome assembly GCF_000308615.1 of Nocardia jiangxiensis NBRC 101359. Taxonomy (GTDB): domain Bacteria; phylum Actinomycetota; class Actinomycetes; order Mycobacteriales; family Mycobacteriaceae; genus Nocardia; species Nocardia jiangxiensis. Next base: position 294,662 of record NZ_BAGB01000076.1, on the reverse strand, counting down.
CTCGGTCTCGGCGTACTGCCCCTTGAAGACCGCGGGGATGTAGTCGAACATGAACCGCTTGCCCTCGGTGTTCTTGAGCACTCCGCCGTCACCGCGCACACCCTCGGTGACCAGGATGCCCTTCACGCTCGGCGGCCAGACCATGCCGGTCGGGTGGAACTGCAGGAACTCCATGTTGATCAGCGTCGCCCCGGCGCGCAGCGCGAGCGCGTGCCCGTCGCCGGTGTACTCCCAGGAATTCGAGGTCACCTTGTAGGACTTGCCGATTCCGCCGGTGGCCAGGACCACCGCGGGGGTCTCGAACAGGATGAAGTTGCCCGATTCGCGCCAGTACCCGAAGGCGCCGGCGATCCGGTCACCGTCCTTGAGCAGATCGGAGATGGTGCATTCGGCGAAGACCTTGATCCGCGCCTCGTAGTCGCCCGTCGCTGCGAAATCCTCCTGCTGCAGCGAGACGATCTTCTGCTGCATGGTGCGGATGAGTTCCAGACCGGTGCGGTCGCCGACGTGCGCCAGGCGCGGATAGGTGTGACCGCCGAAGTTGCGCTGGCTGATTCGTCCGTCGGGGGTCCGATCGAACAGCGCCCCATAGGTTTCCAGCTCCCACACCCGGTCGGGCGCCTCCTGCGCGTGCAGTTCGGCCATCCGCCAGTTGTTGAGGAATTTGCCGCCGCGCATGGTGTCGCGGAAGTGGGTCTGCCAGTTGTCCTTCTCGTTGGCGTTGCCCATCGATGCCGCGCAGCCGCCCTCGGCCATCACGGTGTGCGCCTTGCCGAACAGCGATTTGCACACCACCGCCACCGACAGACCCTGTTCGCGCGCCTCGATCACCGCGCGCAAACCGGCGCCACCCGCGCCGATCACCACGACGTCGTACTTGTGCCGTTCGACTTCAGGCATGGACCGAATACTCCTGAGAGGCTGAGGGATTGAGCGAGATCAGTGCACGAACCGCAGGTCCGTGAGGGTGCCGCTGGCGACCAACATGACGTAGAAGTCGGTGATCGCCAGACTGGCCAGCGTGGTCCAGGCCAACTGCATGTGGCGGGTGTTCAGCTTGGACACCTGGGTCCAGATCCAGTACCGCACCGGATGAGCCGAGAAGTGCTTGAGCCGCCCGCCGGTGATGTGGCGGCAGGAGTGGCACGAGACCGTGTACGCCCAGAGCAGGATCACGTTGGCCAGCAGGATGATGTTGCCCAGGCCGAAACCGAAGCCACCGTTCTTGCCGTGGAAGGCCATGATCGCGTCGTAGGTGTTGATCAGCGAGACGATCACCGCGATGTAGAAGAAGTAGCGGTGCGAGTTCTGGATGATCAGCGGAAGCCGGGTCTCCCCGGTGTATTTCGCGTGCGGCTCGGCCACCGCGCAGGCCGGCGGGGAGAACCACACCGACCGGTAGTAGGCCTTGCGGTAGTAGTAGCAGGTCAACCGGAACAGCAGCAGGAACGGCAGGGCCAGGAAGCCCAGCGGGATCCAGCTCGGCAGTGCGCCGAACCAGTGCCCGAAGTGGCTCGAACCCTCGGCGCACGAGGTACTCACACAGGGTGAGTAGAACGGCGTCAGATAGTGGTAGTCCGACACCCAGTAGGCGGTGCGGAGGAAGGCCCGGACCGTCGCGTAGATGACGAACGCGGCCAGGCCGATCACCGTCATCGTCGGTGGGACCCACCATTTGTCGGTGCGCAGCGTGCGGTCCGGGATGCTCGCGCGGCCCCGGCCGAAGACTCCTGTGCCCGATTCGGAAACTGTGCGCTGTGTGGTCACTGGTTCGCTAGCAAGCTCGCTCACGGCAGGATGCCTCGCCTATCTGCCCCGCGGAACATCATCGTTACCTCCGGCATCGAATGTGATGCTGAGCACCATACGGCACCTGAGCTATGACCTGTCACGGGCTTCGGGAATATCGCACCGCTTGCATTCATATGATTTGCGCCACATTTTCTGATCTTCGTCCGCCGCGGCGAGTTCAGGCGAATCTCGGGCAACAATCGCGAACTACCTTGAGTAACAAGACAATTCGACCGGTACACGAAATTCGCACTTTTCACTCCCTGAACTTCGCCCGCCACACCGCCACGTACCAGCAACAATTCCGCGGACCATGATCGACGAGCGTCCGCGCGGCGGGTGATATCAAGATCGAATTACCGGAAGGGGCGTCGGCGGGTACCGCGGGGACCATCGGTGGATGCCCGATCCGGGTCGGCGGACCTCGCTTCGGTGTCGTCCCCGAAGCGATCCTCCGCATCCGCGTGCGAGCGAGTTCGCCGAGCCGCCGAAGTTATCCGTCGGCATCACCTCACGAGGAGGAGCCGGTCTACTTCGCAAGCGGGAATCGGCAGCCGAGCCCATCGGGCGTTCTGCCGTACGAGGATGTGCGGAACTCTGCCCGGCACTCGGCGAGCGACACGGCAGTGCCGCCGGTCCGAGAACGCGAGACCGGCGGCACGTCGCCGAGAGATCTATTTGGTGCGGGGGCGGGAGTGGAAGCCGAGGCCCTCGTCCTGTGCGCCCATCCACGCGGCCTCGTCGGACTTGCTGTCCGGGACGTAGATGACGTCCTGCTCGCGGCGGGAACTCACCTCCGGCGGCGGGGCCTGCTCGAAATCCTCGGTGTCGAGCAGCAGCCGTTCGAGGTCGTTCTCCAGGCGGCGGACCGAGCGGGCGTCGCCGTAGTGACCGCGCAGTGCGCCGATGCACTGCTGGAGCTGCCCGACCGCGAAGTGGAGCTCCGCAATATCGCTGCGTGTCATCGAATCCTCCTCGAGCCGTATGAGGGCGACTCGGCGCTGTGCCGCCCCGATTGCGATCGATGATGATCTTACTGTGATCGACCGCACATCGTGATCTACAACACAGTACGCGAAGTTTCCGATTCTGGCTCGAACACGCCGTGGAACAGGCATTTTCCCGGGCCGCCGGAAGATCTCGGGAAGATCATCCGGCGATGGCGCAGATCGGATTCGGCGTTCCGATCGTGGCGCGGGCACGGTCCACCAGCCCGAGAACCGCGACCGCGACCTCCTCGGCGCGTTCGAGGATGACGCTGTGCCCGGCTCCGTCGAGGCGCACCAGTTCGGCGGCGGAGAGCTGAGAGGCCAGCACCACCGAATGTGCGAACGGGATCATGATGTCGGCCGAACCTGCCAGGACCAGTGCGGGCAGATCGGACAGCAGCGCCAGCGTCGCGGTCTCGTCGAAGCGGATCAGCGAGTCCAGGAAACTGGCCATGGTCAGCAGGGACGTGTCGTTGAGCATCGCGGTGGCCAGCGCGATCATCCGCGGGCTCACCGCACGGGTGCCGAAACTCGCCTCGCGCACGATCGGTTCGAGGATCCGGCCGCCGAACTGCTTGGACGCCTGCATGATTCGCGGTGCGCGCCGCACCGCGACCTGGAACGAGGTCACCGCGCGCCGATGCAGCACACGAGCCAGCCCGACGCTGGTGATACCGCCGGCCGCGGACGCGAGCAGGGCGATCCCGGCGACCCGGGCCCCGATCGCCGCGGGAAACAAGCGGGCGTACGCGAGCACGACCATCGCGCCCATCGAATGTCCGACCAGCACAACGGGTCCGGTCGGCGCTACCACGCGCAGCACCGCGTCCAGGTCGTGGCCGAGCTGTTCGATGGTGTAGGTGGACGGATCGGCCGCACCCGAGTCGCCGTGCCCGCGATGGTCGTAGAACACCATGCGGGTGTCCGAATCCCAGTGCGGCAGCAGGTGTTCGCGCAGGAAGGACCAGGAGTCCGCGCGCAGACAGTGGCCGTGGACGAATACGACGGTCAGCGACGCGTCGTCCGGGCCGAAGACGCGCACGGCGAGCGGGGTGCCGTCGTCGGCGCTGACGGTGGCGTTCCGGCCGTCGTGATCGTCGGCGAGGAGTGCGATCGTGGACATGACGTCCTCCTGGTGCGAGTCCGTTCTTGCCCGGTTGTCGAGTTGGATTTCCAGTGCGTTAACCGCGTCAACCAGGCGTTATCCACACGTTGTGGAATTGCGGCCGGTCGTCGATCGCGGTCGGAGGCGGTATTCCGGGGACTCTCGGGCGGTGCGCGACATCTTCGATCGGAATGCCGCGTGACCTGTATGGTTGACTTTTCTACCCATATCTAGCGATATGCATAGACTGTTGTAGCGAAAGGTGAGAGCGACGGGTGCATCGCCGGGGATCGGAATGCTCGGCCCTTGCGTTACCTATTCGTTATCAAACGAATCTATCAGTATCTAGGATTTATGCAAGAGATCTGTAGATTTCTGTGTTGAGCGGGCTGCCGAGCTGAATCTAGGTTCATCTAGAGGGGCAACTAGATACAGGTAGATTTCAGAATCGTGCGGCCTCGACCGACAGCGCTCGGCCGCGGCGACGCATTGTGGATGTCTCGGACGACGCCCTCAGGCGACGCTGCGGAGATATCGACCGAAGTGCGGAACCGTGAACCCGATGGTCCCCCGCTCGGCCGAATAGATCAGCCCCTTCTTGATCAGCCCGTCCCGAGCCGGTGACAGCGAAGCAGGCCGGCGACCCAGTTCCTTGGCGATGGCGGCGGTCGCCACCGGACCGTCGTCACCGGACAGTTCGGCCATCGCGCGCATGTACTCCCGTTCGGCCGGGGTCGCCCGCTCGTATCGGGACCCGAAGAATCCGACCGCCAGCTCCTCCTCCGCGGCGGGGGCGGCCAGCTCCACATCCTCGGCGGTGATCGGGCTCTGTGCGGCCAGATCCCAGGTCGCCTTGCCGTAGGCCTGGACGAAATACGGGTATCCGTCCGCCTTGAGATACAGCGAATCCAGCGCGTCGGAGGCGAATTTCACCTCCTCGCGCTCGGCCGGGGCGATCAGCGCCAGATCGGCCGATTCCCGGTCGAGCCGGTCGATGCGGTGATAGCTGAACAGCCGTTCGGAGTAGCTCTTGGAGGCAGACAACACCGCGGGCAGATGCGGCAGACCGGCGCCGACCACGATCAAAGGCGCTGCCTCCTGGCTCAATTCGTGACATGCGCCGCAGATCGCGGAGATGTCGGCCGGGCCCAGATCCTGCATCTCATCGATGAATATCGCGATGCCGACGCCGATGTCGCGGGCCACCTGCGCGGCCTCCATCAGCAGTTCGACCAGATCGATCTCGATATCACCGGAGTCGGCGCGGCCGGTCACCGCCGGGACGTCGATACCCGGCTGCCAGCGCTCGCGCATTCCCTTGTCGACGGCGGCGCGCAGCGCGAAAGCCTTGAGTATGCCCAGGAAGTCGTCGACCATCTCCAGATTGCGGTGCGCCACGGCGATCTGCCGCACCGCCATGTGCAGGGCCGAGGCCAGCGGCCTGCGCAGCTCCTGATCGGGCCGGGCCTCCAATTTGCCGGTGCCCCAATCACGTGCGCGCGCGGCCGAGCGAAGGTGATTGAGCAGCACCGTCTTTCCCACGCCGCGCAGACCCGTGAGCATGACGCTGCGTTCCGGCCGCCCGCGCGAGATGCGTTCGAGCACCACGTCGAAGGCGTCGAGTTGTTTCGTGCGCCCGGCGAGTTCGGGCGGGCGTTGTCCGGCGCCGGGGGCGTACGGATTGCGCACGGGGTCCATGCCGTTCCACGGTAGTGCGTCGCGCGGAAAATCTTCGGACATCTACCGCGTTCCCTAGATGCGACTAGCGAGGGATGTGCGGCTCGGGAATACGGTCTCTAGGCTTGTGGTTGTCGACACAGGTGTGACCCGTCGCGACGCCGCGGGGGCCGAGGGCACAGGAGAGTCATGAGCGAGGAACACGATGCCGGCGTGCCGCAGGTCGAGGTACCCGAAGGCGGTACCGCCGAGGTCGTCGAATCGTGGAACGTCCCGCGGGAAGCCGTTCTCGCGGCACGCATTCGCACGAACATCCTGAAGGCGATCGGCGAGGGCTACGACGATCCGCAACTGGTGGCCGATCTCGCGGTCGGTCCGCTCGTGATGGCGCTGGGACGGCTCGAGGTCGGACTGGCCGACGCGCAGCGTCGCATCGAGGAACTGGAACGCGCGCTCGCCGGGCGCGACGGCGGCCGGGACTGATCCCTCCCGGTTCGGCTTGCGGCAGCTCGTTCGGCCGGGCCGGATCGGTGGGCGAGGGAGTCGGGAGACGATTCGTCGCGGGCAGTTGTCAACGTCTCGGATTTGCCGGGCGATAACGGACAGAGTCGACTTCATAACGTTCCCACCCGCGTCGATAACAGTTGTGGCCGAGCCGATATCGCTCCGTTACTCGCTGCGCGACACGCCGAATCGGGCCCTGTCCTGGGGTTTTGCCGCGTTCGGTGCAACACGCCGTGCTGTGGGGTGGACAACATCACGCGCTAGCCGTAATCTTCTCGTGACTTGACGAAGTGGGCCGCTTCGTAGGGGAAACGGCCAGTCGAGTCACCGCTAAATCGGCGTTCGGGCGCAAGCTCGTTCGCCGAACCGAGGACCCAGATGTAGTGGGGTGAATCCTCGCCCGGCTTTATAAGGTCGGTCGAGGTAGGACCGATCTTCCCGGCCCGAACCCGTCAGCTAACTCGGTCGGCGGGTGGAGTGGAAGAAACAGGAGACTCAGCTCGGTGGGTAGACACAGTTTGCAACGGGAATCTCGGCTCCCGAATTCCGTGAAGGGTGCGCTCGTCATGGGTGCGGTTGCCTCGGCAACCGGTGCCATGCCTGCGGTTTCGGCGATGGCGCAGACCATCAACGTGCCCGGTGTCGGAGATTTCGATGTGCCGGTCGATTCGTCGTTCACTCAGCAGGTCAAGGCCGTGAATCAGGCGCTCGCCGATCACGCCGACCTGATCAAGGACCACGCGGATCAGATCAAGTCCGCGCAGAAGGCGCTGGCGCCGCAGAGCCTGCAGCAGCCGAACATTCCCGGCCTGACCGCGGCGCTGCCCGGTGCGAACGAGAATCACGGCCCGCAGAACATCGCGCTGACCGCAGCCAAGAGCAAGATCGGCTCGGACTACGTGTGGGGCGCCTCGGGCCCGCAGAACTTCGACTGCTCGGGCCTCGTGCAGTGGGCTTACAAGCAGGCCGGAGTGAGCCTGCCGCGCACCAGCTTCGAGCAGTCGCACGTCGGCAAGCCGGTCGCCTTCCAGGACCTGCAGCCCGGCGACCTGGTCATCCAGGAGGGCGGCGGCCACGTGGCGATGTACGCCGGCGACGGCAAGATCCTGCAGGCACCGCAGTCGGGTGAGACCGTCAGCTACGCGCACCTCGATCCCAACTCGATCGTCACCGCGCGTCGCGTCGCCTGATTCTCGCCCCAGTACCGCTCTGGAGGCGAAACTGCCACCGACGCAACCGAGTACAGCCCGGGTCGACTCCTGGACCTGGGCTGTCCGGCTGTTCAAAACCAGGTCGGCCGCCGCGACCGCATGTCGCGGCGGGCACGTCAAGGTGAACGGCGTTGCGGTCAAGCCTGCTCATCAGGTCAAACCCGGCGATGAGGTGCGGGCCCGGATCAACGGGCTCGATCGCATCGTCGTCGTCGAAAAGGTCATCACCAAACGCGTGGGTGCGGCGATCGCCGCACAGTGCCTGATCGATAAGAGTCCGCCGCCGCCTCCTCCCGAGATCGTGGCGACCATGCCTCGCCGTGATCGTGGTGCCGGGCGGCCCACGAAACGTGAACGGCGTGAGACGGATCGATTGCTCGGCCGAGGACCCACCGACTCGCCCTGAGTATGTTCATGCTGTTCGGCGCGCCGTGAAGTCCCTATCCACTTCACGCGCGTCTCTGGTCGACCGGTTATTCCCTTGCGGTGCAGTCGGTCACTGGTCGCCAAGAATTCGATGAGTGATCTTCGACACATCACCTCGCTGAATCGGACACCGACACACCGAAATTGGTCCGAACACCCGACGGACGGTCACCTCCGAGTGACGGTCTTCCGGCCGCCCGGTAGGTCTAGACAGAGCGAAACTCGCATTGCCAGAGATTTGCCTACTGGCCGAGACATCATGAGGTCCAGACTGATCCGGTCGACGCCGGGCGAATTCAGTTGCTGCTGGGAGCGGATCGGGCAGCCGAGGCCGCGGCGAATGCGGCGATGGCGATGGTCACGAGTGCACCCAGCAGCAGCGCCGCCGCCTCGCCGTGTTCGAGCACGTGCAGCTGGGTGCCGACGGTGACCGCCGCGACCGGCACACCGATCTGCGCGGCCGCCAACGCGCCGAACCGGATCGGCTGACCCAGCAGCCGCATCAGCACGTGCGCCAGCACAGCGGCCGCGCCGAGTGCGAATCCGAGCAGGATCAACCGCGGCTGATCGGCGAATTCGCGCAGGTTGAGCCGGGCGCCGAGCCAGACGAAGAACAGCGGACCCAGAAATCCCTCGGTGATCGCGAACAGCTGACGCGCGACGCGCCGAGGTTCGCCGACTCCCGCCACCGCGAGTCCACCCGCGAAGCCCGCCAACATGATCGAGACCTGCGTCCGCGTGGCCAGGGCGGCCAGGGCGAACAGCAGCGTCAGGCTGACGCGCAGCTCCAGTGCGAACTTTCGCTGTTCGGAGACGTGGTGGGCGCGACGGCGTCGTCCGGATCGGTCCAGATAGCGCAGGACGAAGAACAGCACGACCGCGCCCGCCGCGACGGCCAGCGCGCCGAGCGCCGCGCGCCCGGCCCGGGAGATGTCGATGACCAGCGGCAATGCCACGATGCAGGCGGTATCGGCGATCGCCACCTGCGCGGTCAGCTCCAGCACGGTTTTGCCTTGCAACCCTTGGGAATCGATGATCGGCAAGGTCAGCGCCGCCGACGAGGAGGCGATGAGCACCGCGTAGATCGCGCCGTGTCCGGTGTCGAACCAGCTCGCCAGGGTGAACCCGGCCGCCGCGGCGAGCAATCCGACCAGCACCGCGCGCAGCGCTCCGACCGCCAGCGCCGAGCGGACCGCCGGATCCCGCACCGGGACATGGGTGCCCGCCACGAACATGACCAGCGCGAATCCCATATCGGCCAGGAAGGAGAAGATCGGATCGCCGGGATCGAGCACTCGGAAACCGGTCGCGCCGAAGACGACTCCGGCGAGCAGTTCGCCGACGATCACCGGAACGTGCCAGCTCTCGCGCCAGGACAGCAGCGGCCCGACCAGGCCGAGCGCCAGAACCAGCGCGAGAGTCGCGAAGCTCACCGCCCTATTTCTTCCGTTTCTTCTTCCCCGATTCGGGGTCCCCTTCTCCGAGGTCGCTCAGAGCCGCGAGTTTGGTGGGGATCGGGATGTTCTCGTCCGCGTGGTAGCAGGCGCACACGCGGTGGTAGCCGTCGGCGATCTGGGCGGGGGTTCCGGTGGTCAGATCGCCCTGGACCAGCAGGATCGGGGACAGCGCCTTACCGGCCAGGATCTTGCCGAGATCGGCGCGGACGTGCGGATTGTCCGGCGGCAGCAGGGCGAGCCCGGCCGCGCGCAGGATGTCCTTGGCCTTCTTGTGCACGATCGGCGCACTGCCCAGTCGATCGAGCAACGTGGACACGGTATCCGGGTCCGCGAGCAGTTCGAGATACTCGGCCGCCGCCGGATAGTCGTGTTTTTCGGGTTCGTCCAGCCAGCGCACGGGATTGGTGGTCGCCATCGATACTCCTCCGCCACGATCTGTGGATGGGTGTGGATCAGGTTTACACCCTCGGCGCGGCCTCGATGCGGACCAACTCGTCCCGGCGGTAGCGGATCCGGCATTCGCCGCGCCGCAGCTTGCCGCTGGAGGTCTTGGGAATCTGCCCGCGCTCGACCAGGACCACCTCGGTCGGCGCGATATCGTGCGCGGCCGCGACGGCGGCGCGGATGCGGCGGATCACTTCGGCGGTATCGAAGGGGCGCTCGTTCAGCTCGGCGACCAGGATCAGCGCCTCGTGGGAACCGTCGTCCACACCGAAGGCGGTGATGTGGCCGGTGCGCACCTCCGGCGCGGAATCTGTTGCGGTGCTTTCGATATCGGCCGGATAGTGGTTGCGACCGGCGACGACGATCATATCCCCGAGACGTCCGGTGATGTAGAGCTGACCGTCGTGCTGGAAGCCGAGATCACCGGTGCGGAGCCAGTTCTCCGCCTCGCCGGGGGATCGTGCGCCGAATGTCTCGGCCGTCTCGCGGGGTTTGCCCAGGTATCCGGCGCAGACGTTCGGGCCGCGCACCCAGATTTCGCCTACCTCGCCCGCCGCTACCGGCGTGCCGGATCGATCGACCAGTCGAATGTGCTGGTCGGCGGGGGTGCCGCAGCCGACGAGCTGGACTCCGTCGCCCGGTTCGGCGAGGATCGCGCATCCGTCGGCCAGTGCGGCGCGATCGAATTCGGCGGTCGCGGGCGGTTCGTCGGGCGCGCCGAAGGCGACCGGCAGGGTTGCTTCGGCCAGGCCGTATCCGGCGGTGTGGGCGCAGTGCCGGAAGCCGTGGGGGGCGAAGGTTTTCGTGAACCTCGTCAGCACCTCGGCCCGGACGGGTTCCGCGCCGTTGAGCACGAGCGCCAGCTCGGACAGGTCCAGATCGGCGCGCTCGCGCGGTGTCGTGGCCGAAACAGCGTGCGCCAGACCGAAGTTCGGACTTGCCGTCGCTCCGGCATGGTAGTCGCTGCATGCCTGCAGCCACCGGATCGGGCGTTTGGCGAATTCGGCCGGTGGCAGGGTGATCGCGGGCACGCCGGTGTACAGCGGCAGCGACATGGCGAAGACCAGGCCCATATCGTGGAAGAACGGCAGCCAGGTGACGACGGGTTTGTCGTTCACCACGGGCAGTCCGGTGCGCAGTTGTTCGAGTGCCGCGGCGAGGTTGGCGTGGGAGACCTGCACTCCGGCCGGTGTTTTCGTGGAGCCGGAAGTGTATTGCAGATAGGCCGGATGTTCGGTGACCGGTTGCGGTGGCGCAGCTATGTCCGTGGGCTCGATGGACACCGGCAGGAGGTCACCCAGCGTGAATCCACTATCCGCCGTGGTTGTTTCGCTGCCCGGATCGACCAGGCTCAGTGTCGGGCGCGCATCGTCCAGGACGGCCGCGAGGCGATCGGCACTGCGGTGACCCTGCACCGGGAACAACGGGACGGCCACCCGGGAGGCGTACAGACAGGCGAGAAATGCCACCACGTAGTCGAGGCCGTGATCGCACAGGATGGCGACCCGGTCCCCCGGACTCGTCGCGGCGCTGATCTTCGCGGCCAGAACGCCTGCGGCGCTGTGTAATCCGGCGAAGCTCAACGAATGTGAGCAGCGATCTCGACCGGAGTACGACAGCGCGGTGAACGCGGGTGCAGCCGGCCGGTCCGCGGCCCATCGCGTCACCGCCGCGGCGAGCGCGTCGACCGATCCGCTCATCGGGTCTCCCCTCGACCATCGGACAGCCGCGCGGACAGTGCCGCACCGAGCATCGCCACGGTGGGATGTTCGAAGAGTTCGGCGGTCGCGATGCGAACCCCGAGCCGTGCCTCGAGCGTCCGGCGCAACTCGATCGCCAGCAACGAGGACAACCCCAGACCGGTGAAATCCACCTCCGGCCTGATACTTTCCGCCGAGATCCCCAGCGTCGCCGCCAGCGCGGCCCGGATGACCTGTGCCACCGGCACATTCGCAGTCGGCTCGATCTCTGCATCCGGAACCGAATCCGGATCAACTCCCGAGCCGATCGAACCGTCTGCGGGAACACCGTTGTCGGCCAGAGGATCTGCGCCCGGATTCCCCTCCGAGCGGCCGGTCGGCCCGTAGGTATACCGGGATTCATCCGTCACGGCACTCGCGTCCGCTTCCGGCACGGGGTTCGTCGGAATCCGAGCTGCGAGCGCGCCGAAGTAGCCCGGTTCGGCGGAGTGTGATGTTCGATCGGCGGGTGCACGCCGATTGCCGACGGGGGCGTCCGGGGCCGTGTGTTCCAGGTCGGTCGGCGTGTGGCCGAATTCGTCTGCGGAGGTGGGATGTCCTGGTTCCGAGTGGTGCTGGGGGATCGTCGGCAGGACGGTGCGGAGGCGGTGGGCTATGGGGGAATCGTCCGTGGTGGGCGTGTAGTCCATCGCCAGGACGTGGGGTCCGGGGTAGCCGCGCAGGGCGTCCAGGACCGCGGTGCCGCGGGCGGTGGTGAACGGGGTGATGCCCGCGCGGCGGAGATGTTCCGCGCCGCCCGCCGTGGCGGCCAGGCCGGATTCCCAACTGCCCCAGCCGATACTGATCACCCTGCGGTTCGCGCGGGTTGCCGCGAGCGCGTCCAGGGCGGCGTTGGCCGCGGCGTAGCCGGCCTGTCCGGGTGCGCCCAGCGCGCCGGTCGCCGAGGAGAACAGCAGAGCGAAATCGATCGGATCGGCGGCGGTCAGATCCAGCAGGTCGGCGGTCGCGGCGAGTTTGGGTTCGAACATCGATGCCAGCAGATCCGTTGTCACAGAGTTGAACTCGGCATCATGCAGCGCGCCCGCGGAATGTATCAGGCCGCGGATGGGAGCACCGCACTCGCGGATGTCGTGCAGGGCGTTGGCCAGATCGCGCGGATCGGTGACATCGCAGCGCAACACCACGATCCGGTCCTCGAGACCCTCGAGCAGCGGCGGGAGCGGACGCGGATGTCGGGTCAGCACGACCACATCCCCCGCGCCGGAGTCCAGCAGCCATCGCGCGGCCACCGCGCCGAGCGCGCCGAGTCCGCCGGTCACGACATATGCTCCGACAGGCTGGATTTCGACCGGACGCGCCAGGAAGGACACCGGCTCGAATCGCCTGGCCTCCACGCTGCCGGGCCCGATGCGCACCTCGTCCGGTCCCCCGGCCGACAACGCGAGACCGGTCAACGGCCCCGGCTCGGCTCGCTCGGCCCCCGCCCACACCAGCCGGACCGGCCGACCCGACTCCAACTGCAGGGACCGCACCAACCCGGCGATCCCCTGCTGGGTCACGCTCCAGCGATCGCGCAGCACCACGGTCAGCGACGCCATCGCATCGCACTCCTGAATCCGTTGCAGCAGTTCGAGTGCGCGCCCGATCTCCGCCACCGTCGATCCGGTCGCGGCCACCGCGGGCCACACCACGACGACCGCGGTGGGATCCCCGCGACCGGCGAGCGTCGCGGAAACGATCGGACTCGCCTCGATCGGATCCCGGGCAACCCGTTCGGCGGGCACCCAGGCGTCCATCGCCCGAGCCAGCCCGACCGCCAGCCGAGACTCCCCGATCACCAGCACCCGGCGAGCCCGCGAACTCCGTACCGCTCCTTCCGCATCCGGCGCCTCGACTCGAACCCATGCCTCGCGCCGCAACACCGGCCCGAGCCCGTGCGCGCCCAGCACGCCACGATCCCAATCGGATCGATCGAGTACGCGGAGATCGGCGCCGCGTGCCCCCGACCGATCCCATCGACCTGAAACGGAATCCGAGTATTCGCCGAAGTACTGCCCTGCACCGGCCGACATCGCACCTTCGACGCCCTGCTGCTCGGCAAGGGCGTGGTCCCCGAAAGAGATGTGCTGTGGTGTATCGGGTTGTGCGGCAGGGCCGTGGAGAGCTTCGCCGACGGGATCGCCCGCGTTCGGTCGAGCACCCTCGCGGCCTCGAGATGGCGCAGGAATGCTCGTGGTATTCGGCGATGACTGTTCAGGAGCTTGTGCCGGTCCGAGGGTCGTGGTGCCGCGGGCACCCGGCCGTTCGTAAGTGGTTGTGGCTGTGACGGAGTGGTCCCGGGGATCAGGGAGACGGACATAGTGGATGTGGACGCCGAGGAGGGCGGCGGCGGGAGCGCCGTGCTGGTCGGTGGCCAGCACATCGCAGTGCAGGCCGTCGGAGTCGGCGTTGCGGAGGAAGGCATGCGCCTGGGCGAGCAGGACCTCGGAAGACGCGGTGAGCCACGCGGAATCGATGCGGGCGGGCAGTGGCAGAACGTTGGCGGGCAGGTGCGGGCCCGCGGCGGCGGCAATGAGTTGCAGACAGCCGTCGAGAGCCGCGGCATCGAGCGGAATATGGCCGAGAAGCCCTATGGCGCTCGCGGATTCGGCGACGATACCGCGCAGGGGCCGGAAGCGGGGGCCGTAGTCGAGTCCCCGGACACGCAGCATCGCGTAGAACTCGCGCGTGTCGATCGCGCGCATACCGGGTTGGGCGATGCGGTGTGCATCGATCGCACGCATCCAGCCGACGATCTCCGCGGGCGTCGGCTCGGCGGCGACTCGGGCCGTGGCCAGCGTGACCGGGCCGGACACCTCGACCAGATCGGTTCCGGCATGGAAGGTGACATCGGGCAGGGCGGTCAGATCGGTGGGCTCGCGGACGGTGAACTCCGTGAGCCGGGTGGTCCGTTCTCCGGCGATTCGCAGTAGTCCGCGCAACCAGTACGCCGCCGGGACCATCGGCACACCCCGCACGACATGGTCGCCGAGGTCCTCGGCGGCGAGCTCGGGCGTCATATCGGTCAGCAGCGGGAAAGAGATATGGCGCCAGCGTCTTTCGAGAATCCGGCCGGGGAACGCGCCCAGTGCGGACCAGTCCGCGGATCGGCCCTCGAGGTACAATCTGGCCATGCCGTCGAGGAAGGCGGTGGCTTCGTCGTCCCGGTCGGCCATCGGATGCGTTGCCTCGCGGAAGTCCGGAAACTCCCGGATGGCCGGGGCCAGAATCGGATGCGGGGAGATCTCGATCGCGGTGGTGCAGCCGTCGGCCGCGGCGGATTCCACCGCGGCCGCGAGTTCGACTGTGCGCTCGGCGTTCTCGGCCCAGTACTTCGCGTCCAAGGCTGCGGAGGTGATCAGCTCACCGGGCCGGGTCGTGGAATACAACCGAATTCGCGGTGGGCGCGGGGTGATCCCGTCGAGCCGGGCGAGCAGTTCGGCCGCGGGCTCGTGGACCTGCGGGCTGTGCGCGGCGAAGTCCACCGCGATCCGCCGCGCGTAGACGCTGCGGCGCGTGGCCCGCCGGATCACCGTCTCCACATAGCGCGGCGTGCCGGACACCACCACCGACCGCGGACCGTTTATCGCGGCCACCGAGACGTGCGCGCGGACCGGGTCCACCAGTCGCCCGGCCTCCTCGGGAGTGGCCTCGAGCATCGCCATCGCCCCGTGCCCGTCCAGCTGCGCCAGGATCGCACTGCGCGCCACCACGATCCGGGCGCCGTCGCCGAGTGACAGCGCGCCGCTGACCACTGCCGCCGCGATCTCGCCCAGACTGTGACCGATCACAGCGTCGGGACGAATCCCCCAGTGCGCCAGCAGTTCCGTCAGCGCGATCTGGAATACGTACAGCGCGGGCTGCACCATATCGGTCGTATCGAGGCTGTGTGCGAAGCCGTGCCGGGGCGTCCACACCCGAGGCCCGCCGGCGGCGGTCACCGCATCGGTGGCCTCGGCCAGTGCTCGGGCGAACACCGGATACCTGGCCGCCAGACCCCGCCCCATCCGCTGATGCTGTCCACCCTGTCCCGAGAACACCAACAGGATTCGCCCGCGCCGCCGTTGCCCGGACGGGCGGTACACCCCTGCTGTGCGCATCGTGGGTTCCGCTGCATCGTCACCGGTCCTCGCCCGAGCATTCCCGACGGGCGCATCGACCGCAGGCGGAATCCCCTGGGCGGCCTCGGCCAGCTCCAGCAATCGGGCGACGGCCTCCGCGCGGTCGCGGGCGAGCACAGCACCGCGCATCTGCTCGGGTATCGATCGTGCTGCGGCAGCGGCGAATTCGCCGAGCGATCCGGTACCGCGACCCAGCGCTTCGGCCCAGCGCAACGCCTGCTGCCGAAGATCGTCGGCATCTCGCCCGGTGACCGGAAACAGTGTGGGCGGATCGGTCTCCGGCTGCGGTGCAACGGGATCCACCCCGCGCAACACCACATGCGCATTGGTTCCGCCGAATCCGAACGAGCTGACCCCGGCGTACCGGCCCGAGGCCGATTCCGCCGCCCACCCGATCGGCTCGGTCGGCACGGCCAGCCCGCGAGCGGCCAGCTTCAGCAGCGGATTCTCGGTGTGGAAATGCACGTTCGGGACAATCGTGGCATGCGCGATGCTCAACGCCGCCTTGACGATTCCGGTGACCCCGGCGGCGGCCTCGAGATGACCGAGATTCGATTTCACCGACCCGATCCAGACTCGCCGGGTCCGTTCGCCCTCGGACAGCACCGCGGCCAGTGCGCCGACCTCCACCGCATCACCCAACGGTGTTCCGGTGCCGTGACATTCGACGTATCCGACCGTGCCGGGATCGGCCCCGGCGCGTGTCCACGCCTGCCGGATCACCTGCTGCTGGGCGCGTCCGCTGGGCGCGTACAGACCGTTCGACCGGCCGTCGGAACCGACTGCGGCGCCGACGATCTCGGCGTACACCCGATTGCCTTCGCGGCGGGCGTCGGCGGTGCGCTGCAGGATCAGCACCGTGCAGCCGTCGCTGCGGGTGTAGCCGTCCGCGGCGGCGTCGAAGGGTTTGCACCGCCCGTCCGGTGCGAGGAATCCGGCCTGGTCCAGGTAGTCGGAGGCGTGTTGCAGCAGCGGCAGATTCACCCCGCCGACGATCGCCAGGTCGACCGTGCGGTCGGCGAGCAGCCGCATCGCCATGTCCACCGCGGCCAGCGAGGAGGAACACGCACTGTCCAGCACCAGACTCGGCCCGTGCAGATCCAGGGCGTAGGACAGCCGGTTGGCGATGATGCTCAGCGCGGATCCGGTGACCGCGTACGGCGCGTCGTATCCGCCCCGGCCGAGCACCACCGTGCCGTGGTCGTACCCGCACGCACCGAACAGCACCGCGGTGTGCGACCCGCGCACCCGATATCCGACACCCGCGTCGTCGAGCGCCTCGACCGCGACCTCCAGCGCGACCCGCTGTTGCGGATCCAGCACGGCCGCTTCACGTTCGGAGATGGCGAACCAGTCGTTGTCGAAGGCGTCGAGCCCGCGCAGATAGCCGCCGCGCCGGGTCCCGGCGCGATCGCGCGGCGGCGCTGTGGTGCCGTCCCGGCCCTCGCGCAGCAGTCGCCAGAACTCGACGACGCCGTGCGCGCCCGGCACGCGGCAGCCGATGCCGATGATCGCGACCGGGGGGACGGAGGCGGCGTCGGATTCCGTCGTGGTCGTCGAATCCCGCTGCCCCGGATCGGGGGCGGGCAGTGGGGTGCCGCCGGAGTCGGCTGTCATCGGGTCGCTAGATGTTCGACGAGCCGGTCGATATCGGAATGATCGAACAGGTCGGTGAGCGAGACCTCCACGCCCAGTGCATCCTCCAGCACGGCCGTGAGACGCGCCAGCTGCACCGACGACAGACCTAGATCGTTGAACGGGGTACCGACGGAGACGGTGTCCGCGGGGACGCCGAGCAGTTCCGCGATGGCCGTCACCGCCGCTGAGGTCAGATCCGACCGGTGTCCGGTGGACCGGCCTTCGACCGAAGAACGCTGCCGCACGGCTACTCCTCCCCGCATTCGGCGGTGGCCGCCGGCCGTCAGGTACCTCCGCCGATTATGCCGAGAACTCGCCGCGCGGAGAAGGGCTTTGCTGTGCGCATCCGGATCGCTACGGTGTCGCTGTGAACCAGCACACGAGCTCCGAGCCGGTTTTCGCCAACCGGGGCGCGTTCGGCAAAGGTGGTGATGTGACCGATTTCTCCGACGGCAGACCCGGCGCGTTGGGCACCCTCGCGCATTGCTGCGCCGCCCTCGCGGCGACGCCACGTCGTCTGCTGCATCCGCGGCGTCCCGATCCGGAGTTCCTGGCCGGACTCGAGTGCGCCCGAGTTCCGAACCCCCGCAACACGGTTCGCTTCACCGCCCTGTTGCAGGCGCGCACGTCGGCGCCGACCGCGCTGGTCGCCGAGGGCGTGCGCAGCCTGGGGACGCTGCCCATGGGGATGGGTGCGTTCCTGGTCGAACATCCCCGCGCCCGCTTCGTGATCGATCCGGCGATGTGCGCGGGCGTGCACAAGCGGGTGTTGCCCGGATTGCCTTTTCCGATGGGGTTGTTCGTCGCCCCGGGTAGAACGGTGCTCGGGCTCGAGGATGCGCTGGCGGGGCAGGATCTGTCCGGTTCGGATATCGATTTCACCATCGCGACCCATCTGCACTGGGATCACGTGTCCGGTTTGCTGGAACTTCCCGATTCGGTCGAATTGCGCGTTCCCGCAGTGGAATACGAGTGGGCGATGACGGGGGATACCGCGCCGTACGGCGTGGTGCGCGCACCCCTGCGCGATCGTGCCGTGCAGCCGCTGCACCTCGAGGGGCCGCCGGTGTTGACCTTCCCGGCCAGTCACGATCTGTTCGGCGACGGTTCGGTGGTGCTGCTGGATCTGGCCGGGCACACCCCCGGCAGTATCGGGGTACTGCTGGCCGTGAACGACGGCACGCATGTGCTGCTGGCCGGTGATGCGGTGTGGAATACCTTGCAGATCAAGCTCATCCGCGAGAAGGCGCCCATGCCCGGACAGCTCGTCGACGCCGATCGCGACCGCGCCTTCGACACCGTGCAGCGCCTGCACGCCCTGCCGCAGGGCATCGAGATCATCGCGAGCCACGACTTCAACGCGGTCGCCGAACGAGCCTGAGCCGGCGGCGCATTCGCCCCGGACACGGGTGCGGTCGACCGGGGACCTACCCCTCGGCCGGCCGTACCCGCGGGCGGGCTCAGTGCACGAACGACGCCAGCCGGTCGTTGATCAGGCCCTCCGCCTCGGTCACCATGCGGGAGATGAGCTCGTCGCAGGTGGGGATGTCGTCGATGAGGCCCTGGACCTGTCCGGCCGACCAGATGCCCGCATCGAGATCGCCGTCCTCGAATACGCGTCGTCCGCGCGCGCCGGCGACCAGATCACGCACGTCCTCGAAGACGCCGCCCGCCTTCTCGATCTCCACGACCTTGCGGCTGATCTCGTTGTCCGCCACGCGGGCGGTGTTGTTCATGGTGCGGAAGATGAGCTGGGTGTTGCGCTCGGTGTGCGCGACGATCTGCTCCTTGACCGTGTTGTGCACCGGCGACTCCTGAGTGCACATGAAGCGGGTGCCCATGTTGACCCCGTCCGCGCCCAGCGCCAGCGCCGCGACCAGACCGCGAGCGTCGGCGATACCGCCGGAGGCGATGATCGGGATCGACAGGGCCTTGGCGGCGGCCGGAATCAGGACCAGTCCGGGCACATCGTCCTCACCCGGGTGTCCGGCGCATTCGAAACCGTCGATGGACACGCCGTCGACGCCGATCCGCTCGGCCTTGAGCGCGTGCCGAACGCTGGTGCACTTGTGCAGCACCTTGATTCCGGCGTCCTTGTAGTACGGCAGGAACGGTTCGGGGTTGCTGCCCGCGGTCTCCACGATCTTCACGCCGGATTCGATGATCGCCCGGACGTACTCCTCGTACGGCGGCGGGTTGATCGAGGGCAGGATCGTAACGTTCACGCCGAACGGCTTGTCGGTGAGTTCGCGGGTGCGCGCGATCTCGCGGCGCAGATCGTCCGGGGTGGGCTGGGTGAGTGCGGTGATGAAGCCGAGGCCGCCGGCGTTCGCCACCGCCGCGACGAGTTCGGCCCGGCCGACCCACATCATGCCGCCCTGCACGATCGGATGTTCGACGCCGAATCTCTCGGTGAACCTGGTGCGCAACATCGGTGTCCTCCTGCTCGAGTGTGATCGGCGGCGTTCGGTGGAGATGCTGCCGGAACTACGGGCATCGCCGCCGTCGGATCTGGTGCTCGCGCCGTGTGCGGCTCCCGGCCCGAATGTCGTCGATAGTGGCATGGCCGGGCCACCGGGGACAACCCTGATGTAAGCGTGTGTTTGCGCGGTTAACTGAGACACTCAGTATTGTCTCGATGCTCGGACGATTTGTGATCGATGTAAATTAATGATCTGAGCTGCTGTGTTCTCCGGTAGCGATAGGTATTTAGACTACTCTTTGTAATCCTTGTCACGGCAAAAAGTTAGCTGGTATTCTCACTCTCGTTCAGCCGTGGACGCCATCGGGGCAGCCGGTGCGCGAGCGTGCGGCGGTTCCGAAGGGAGTTCGTGCATGACCACCGGTGCCCAGTCGCTCGCCGAGCCGATCCGATCGCGGCGCAACCACTGGAACAATCAGGTCGCCACTCATGCGGTGATGCGCCCCGATCAGGTCGCGTTCCGGTTCTCCGGGC
The DNA here is from genome assembly GCF_000308615.1 of Nocardia jiangxiensis NBRC 101359. Lineage (GTDB taxonomy): Bacteria > Actinomycetota > Actinomycetes > Mycobacteriales > Mycobacteriaceae > Nocardia > Nocardia jiangxiensis. The sequence goes on along the minus strand of NZ_BAGB01000076.1, from coordinate 274,604 downwards.
ACGACACCACGTGGAAGCAGTTCCACGAACGGTCCCTGCGATTCGCCGACGCGCTGTCCCGCCGAGGGGTCGGGTTCGGCGATCGCGTGCTGCTGCTCGCGCTGAACTACACCGAATACATCGAAGCCGTCTTCGGCATCAACGCGCTCGGCGCTATCGCGGTGCCGGTGAACTTCCGGCTGACCCCGCCCGAAGTCGCCTACATCGTGGCCGATTCCGGCGCCAAGGCGATCGTCACCGATACGATGCTGGCTCCGCTGGCTACCGGTGTGATGGACCAGGCTCCCGCGCTGCAGGCCTGCGTCGTCATCGGCGGGCAGACCGGCGAGGGTGTGCTCGGATACGAGGAGTTGCTCAGCGAGGGCGGGGAACCTCATGTGCCGCTGGATATTCCGGAGGACACCCCGGCGCTGATCATGTACACCTCGGGCACCACCGGCAGCCCCAAGGGTGCGGTGCTGTCCTACGAGAACATGAACGCCCAGGCGCTGACCTGTATCCGCGCAATGGAATTGGACGCCGGATCGATCGGTTTCTGCACCTCACCGCTGTTCCACATCGCCGGACTCGGCAGTCTCACACCGTATTTCATGCTCGGCGGCACCACCGTGCTGCATCCGCTCGGCGCGTTCAACGCGACCGAATGGCTGGACGCGGTCGAGCGGGAACAGGCCACCGCGGCGTTCTGCGTCCCGGTGCAGTGGCAGATGATCTGCGAGGAGCCGACGGTCAAGACCCGTAAGCTGGCGCTGCGCATGCTGTGCTGGGGCGCCGCGCCCGCCTCGGACACCGTGCTGCGTGCGATGGACGACTGCTTCCCGAACGCGCGCAACGTCGCGGTGTTCGGGCAGACCGAGATGTCGCCGATCACCTGCGTGCTCGAGGGTGACGACGCGATCCGCAAGCTGGGTTCGGTCGGCACGCCCATCCCCACCATCCAGGCCCGCGTCGTCGACGACGAGATGAACGATGTCGCCCCCGGCGAGATCGGCGAGATCGTCTATCGCGGACCGACTCTCATGCAGGGCTACTGGAACAAGCCCGAGGCCACCGCGGAGGCGTTCGCGGGCGGCTGGTTCCACTCGGGCGATCTGGTCCGCCAGGACGAGGAGGGCTTCGTCTACGTGGTGGACCGCAAGAAGGACATGATCATCTCCGGCGGCGAGAACATCTACTGTGCCGAGGTGGAGAACGTCCTGTTCGCACATCCGAAGATCCACGAGGCCGCCGTCGTCGGGCAGGCGCACGAGAAGTGGGGAGAGGTGCCGGTAGCCGTTGTGGCCCTGCTGAATCCGGACGACACCCTCACCCTCGAGGAGCTCACGCCGTTCCTGAACGAGAACCTGGCCCGCTACAAGCATCCCAAGGATCTGGTGATCGTCCCGGAGCTGCCGCGCAATGCCAGCGGCAAGGTCGTGAAAGTCGATCTGCGCAAGAACTATTCGGCCTAGCCTCACACCAGGTACATCGTCGCGATCCCCGCGGCGACGGCGCAGGTGGCGAAAATCCGTGCCGTGCCGAAACTTTCCTTGAACAGCAGGGTGCCGATCAACGCACCGGCGATGATGCTCGATTCCCGCAGAGCCGCCACCTCGGCCAGGGCCCCGCGGGTCTGGGCCCACAGCACCAGTCCGTACGCCGCCACGCTCATCGCGCCGCCCGCCACCCCGATCAGCCAGACGGGGCGGATCCGGCGCCACAGCGTGCGGCCGTGCGTGACGAACGCGCCCGCGGGTATGACGATCTGCTCCAACAGCATCAGCCACGCGATATAGCCGAGTGTGCTGTGCGCCAGGCGAACTCCGATGCCGTCGACCGTGGTGTACGCGGCGATCATCAGGCCGGTGGCGACGGCTGCGCCCAGTGCCGCCGGGCGGCTCGGATTCGTCCGCTGTCCCCACAGCACCAGCCATGCCAGTCCCGCCGAGATCAGCAGCACTCCGGCGAGCTGGCCCACGCTCGGCGATTCGCCCAGCAGCGTCGCCGCCAGCAGGGTGACCACCAGCGGTGAGGTGCCGCGTGCCAGCGGATAGGTCTGGCTCAGATCGCCGAGGCGATACGAGGTCATCAGCAGATAGTTGTAGGCCACGTGCAGCACCACCGACGTCGCGAGCCAGCCCCAGCTGGGTGCGGCGGGAATCGCCGCGACGAACATCAGCGGCAGGGCGCACACCATGCCGCCGAGATTCACGATCGTGATCGAGACGGTCTTGTCCGGGATCCAGTGCGCGATCGCGTTCCAACTCGCGTGCAGAGCGGCGGCCACCAGCGTGGCGATCAGCACCGTTGCCGGCACACCGGAGGCGGATCGATCCGAGATCGCTGCCGCGGCAAGAATATTCATCGCACGAAGGACTCTCTGTCATGCCCGGAATCCGGGCAGGCCGATAGAGTCCTCCAGGCTTTTATCCCTTCAGATGCCGGAGCCTCGCGTGTGCGATGCCCTCGTGGCGCAGCTCGGTCCGGTCCGCACAGACCTGATTGTGGTGTCGTTCAGGCGGTCTGCGCGCGAAACCCTATGCGCAATCTGGTCCAGACCATAACGCCGCACACCTCCGTCACGCCAGGGTGAGTCCGATCACTCCGACTCGGCGGGCGCGCTCAGATCATCTTGTTGTCGGTGAGCCACCGCATGATCGGCCAGCCGCAGAACACCGGCAACCAGCAGGTCAGCACGCGATAGAGCAGAACCGCGGGTACCCCGATCCCGGCGGATACGCCGAATGCGGCCAGACCACCGATCAGCGCGGCCTCCACCGCGCCGACACCACCCGGGGTCGGGGCGGCCGAGGCCAGCGTGCCGCCGATCATGGTCACCACCGTGACGGTCACGAATGTGGTGTGCCCGCCGAACGCCTCGATCGCGGCCCACAGCGCACCCGCCGCGCCGAGGGTGATCGACGCACAGCCCAGCACGATCATCGCCAGACGTCTGGGTTCGCGTGCGAGCGTGCGCAATTCGCTGACCACCTCGGCCAGCTGCGGACGCACCTCGGTGCGCAGCCAGCGCCGCACCTTCGGCACGAACATGGTCACCCCCAGCGCGCCGAACAACGCGCCCGCGGCGAAGTACAGCACCGTCGCACTCGGCACGAAATGCGACAGATTCGCCGAAACCCCCGCCGCCACACTGAAAACGATCAACAGCACCACGTGCGTGATCACCTGTACCGCCTGCTGCAGCGCCACCGCCGCGGTGGCCTTCACCGTGCCCATCCCGCTGCGCTGCAGGAATCGCACACTCAGCGCCAGACCGCCCACACCCGCCGGCGTCGTGGTGGCGGCGAAGGTGTTCGCCACCTGCATGAGCAGCAGATTGCGCGGATTCACCGATTCGCCCGCACACCCCCACAGCGCCATCGCCGCGCCCACATAGGTGAACGCCGAGACCGTCAGGCCCAGCAGCGCCCACCACCAGTTGGCCGTGCGCAGTTCGGTGAAGAAGGTCGGCACCTGGCTGATGTACGGATAGGCCACGTACACCAGGCCGATCAGCAGGATCAACTGGATGAACTGATTCCGGGAGAACCGGGTGATGTGCGCGGCCTCGATCCGATCCTCGTCGGTCTGGTGCAGGACCTGCTCGCGGACCTCCTTCATCACCGCGCCCGCATCGTGCACCGAATTCCGGATCAGCCGGGGCAGCGCCGACTTGGTCAGCCGCCGCGAGGCATCGATCACCGCCTGCTTGCCCAGCACCTCGATCGCGGTGCGCACCGCCGATTCCGCGCTGAACAGCGATCCGGTGGTCAGCAGCAGCTGTGCCACATCGGACTGGAAGCGGGTGTCGTACGCGCCGAACTCCGCGGCGGAGAACCCGCCGAACAGCACTCGCCCGTCGGCGATGCGGATCTCCTCGGCCCGCAGGTCACCGTGCGAGATCTGGGCGCGATGCATGTTCTGCAGCGCCTGCCACACCTGGGTGTGCACCTCCTCGCCCGCGGCGATGGACAGGATCTCACCGCGCGGAACGGTGTGCGCGTACAAGGTCCAGCCGCGTTCGAGGGCCGCGACGGTGAGCGGCTTGTTGTTGGCCAGCCCCAGATCCCCGATCGCGATACCCAGCAGGGCGCGATGTTCCACGCTGCGGCGCATGGACGCGAACACGGGCGTGCGCTCACTGCTGCGGAAGGCCACGAAACGTCGCAGCTGCCGCAACATGCCGCGGCTGCGCTGGTTCTGCCCGTACATCTCGATGGTGAGCCGGTGATTCGGCCCGGTATCGGCGGACAGCACCAGCGGACCCGGCCCGGCCGGGCGCACCACCCGGATCGCGGTGACCGTGTATCCGCGCCTGGCCAGCACCCGCACCGCACCGTCCAGCGGCACCTCCAGGGCGGGCGTGCCGACCACGAGCGTGATCACCGCGCCGACGAACCAGCCCACCGCCAGGCCGAACATCGCGCGCGAGGGCACCGTCAGGCTGACGAACAGATGCAGCGGTACGAAGGCCAGCAGCGCGGCCCACCACCAGCGTCGCCAGGACGCGGGCAGCCACGGGCTGGCCACCGTCAGCACCGCGGCCAGCATCGCGATCCAGCGCGGATCGTCCAGGAACTGCGACAGGAAGGTATTGAGCTGCTGGGGTTCGGCCAGATGCCAGCGCGGTGCGGAGATTCCGGTATCGGTGATCGACAACGCGAGCACGGCGATCAGCCCGGCGGTCAGATAACCGCCGAGCAGCTTCCACTGCCAGCGGAACAACAGCCGCACCAGGATCGCGAACGGCAGGGCGAAGATGGCGATGCCGTACAGCAGGTACACCAGATTGGACTGTTCCGGGGTGAGGATGCCCAGGATGTCGGAGACCGAGCGTTCCAGCGCCTCCCAGCGCGGCCGGGTGATCAGCGATCCGGCGATGACCAGCGCCACCAGCGCAGCGGACGCGATCACCCGCAGGATGTCGCTGGTGCGCCGGTTGTGTGGTTGCAGGAGGCTACCGGAGACCGGTATCTCCCGCCCGTCGACTCGCATGTCGTTTCGGCACTTTCGGATCGAGGGAGAGCTGCGTCGGTCCTCTCGGTCGACTAGCTGTGAGTATGCAGGACGCCCCGGAACGGGTCAGGGGCAACACGCCGTCACCCCTGTGGTGCAGGCTGTGCGGCCGCGGTTTCGGGTTCGGCGGTCTCGGGACTCTCCGGTTCCGGCGGCGCGAGCACACCGAAGACCAGGCCGGTCATCGAGCCCGCGTCGAGTTCGGTGATGGCGGCGGCGACCTTCTGGGTCGGCACCCGGTGCGGGAACGAGTCGGGGGCGAGACCGTTCACCCGCACGCCGAACTCGGCGAATTCACTGGCCTGATGCCGGGTCAGGTGATCCAGCGCGGCCTTGGTCGCGGAGTAGATGGCCTGCCCGCCGGGATACACCTCCGATCCGGACAGGCTCGACACGTTGACGATATTGCGGTTGCGTTCCCGGTTCCGAAGATCCGCGCCCAGCCAGCAGCGTTGCGCGAGGCGGGTCGACAGTCGCAGCGGCACACCGACATTCATCGCGAACTGCGGTTCGAACTCGTCCAGGGCGGTATCCCCGTCGACCATGCCGTTGGGCTGCAGTTCGATGCGCGCGGCATTGTTCACCAGCAGATCCACCCCGCCGAACTTGGCCAGTGCCAGATCCACCACCCGCTCCACCTCACCCTCGCGGGTCAGGTCGGCGCGGATCACGTACACCCGGGATCCGTTCTCGGGCAGTTCTTCTCGCGGTGCGAGCGGATCGATGAACCACTCCTCCTGCGAGGGCACCGCGGGCACCCGGTCGCGGCAGACCGCGACGATGTCGTAGTTCTGGTAGTACGCCCCGCAGAACACACTGCCCAGCAGTCCGCCCGCCCCGGTCACCAAGGCGACCCGGCGCTGATCACCATTCGGCAATTCCGGCACCTCCCCAGCGGCGCACCGCCTGTTCACGTGGCTGGTGCAGCCACATCACCACACTGTTGCGGGCGGCGGTGTTGCCACCGGCGAAGGCATGCCACGAGCGTGGCGTGCATTCGAAGACGATCATCGAATTGTTCAGCGGCGGAACGTAAACCGTCGGCTGCGGGTTGGGCGAGCCGATCGCGGAGTACAGCCCGGTCTCCCCGCCGTTGCCCGAGCGCCAGTCGGGATTGCCGAGATAGAACAGCACCGCGACCGCGCGGACCAACTCGCGCGCGTCGACCCCGGTGGTGCGCGTGCCGTACTTGAGATCGATGCCCGGATCCGGCAGGCCCACGCCGTTCTCACCGGGCGGCTGACCCCGGAACCACGCGGGCGCCAGGTCGCTGTGCGGCCAGCCGCGCGGACTGCCCGGCGGATGATGGTGGACCGAGCCCTCGACGTCGCCCGTGACATCGGACACGCCGACCACCCCGGCGATCAGATCGTGCCACGCGCGCGAGAGGAATATCTCCAGCGGCCCGTCCCGCAGTTCGGCCAGGCTCACCCCGCTCGCGCCGTAGTTCTGTGCCACCTTGGCGAACAGTTCGGGCCGATCGGTGCGTACCCGTTCGTATTCAGCGGCCAGCCGGGTGTAGAACGCGGACGTGAACACATCTCGCACGTAGACGTGCGAGAAGGGACGGGTGCGGCGGACCCAGCGGCGATGCGCCAGCAGGCCGGTGAACCATCCCGGCAGCGGCGTTTCGGTTTCCATTCGTGCTCCCTCCCGGACCAACCAGCCGATCCTATGGGGTACCGGCCGCCGGCACAGGGGGGCCCTCGCCGATTCCGGCCTTTTGCCGCAAGTCGAGCCGCCGCTCGTGCAACGATCACTCGGTGATTCGAGATGTCCGTATCTGTTTCGTCGGCGATTCACTGGTGGCCGGAATGGGGGATGGTCGGTATCTGGGCTGGGCGGGTCGGCTCGCGGTGCGCGCGGACGGCGCCGGGCAGCCGCTCACCTATTACAACCTGGGGGTGCGCGGGCAGACCTCGACGGATATCGCGGCTCGCTGGGAGGCCGAGTGCGACCAGCGCCTGAACCCGGAAACCGATGCGCGCGTGGTGTTCTCCTTCGGCGTCAACGACACGTTGCTCGAGGACGGTCGGATGCGGGTGCCCGCGCCGGATTCCGCGGCGAATCTGACCGCGATCCTGCGCCGCGCGGCCGAGCGCGGCTGGACCTCGCTGGTGGTCGCCCCGCCGCCCAACGCCGACGACGAACACAGCCGGCGCATTGGCGAATTGGATTCGCTCTACTCCGAAGTCTGTGCCGCGCAGGATGTTCCGTATGTCCGGGTGCATCAGCCGCTGCTGCACAACCACACCTGGATGCGCGCGGTACGCGATGCGGACGGCTACCATCCGGGCGCCGAGGGTTATGAGGAGTTCGCCGCCCTGATGGTCCCGTACTGGCTGCTGTGGCTGGCCGAGCCGGGGTCGGCCCTGCCCGTCGTGCGCTGAGGTCACCGGCGCCGCGCGATTCGGTCGACCGCCGCTGATCACCCGCCGGCCTCGGCACGCCGTCGGCGTTGTCGGGCGCTTCGGCGGCGCACCGGAATTATTCCGGCTGATATCGGGGTTGACCTGGATAATCAGCTCGCAGCCCGATCGGCAGCAGGGTCCGCTCGTCCAGCCGGGAGGTAGATCATGTCGCTCACATTGACTCCCAACCACCCCGCGGCGGCGCATCTGCGGCGGCTGTTCCTGGCGGTGATCACCGCCAGTTTCGTCTTCCTGCTGGCGTGGGTGGTCTACCTTGCGACCAGTCTGCCCGAGCATCGGGAGGTCGCGCACTGGGATATCGCGTGGGTCGGCTTCGATTGCTTCCTGGTCGCCGCCATCGGGATGACCGCACTGTGGGCATGGCTGCGCCGGCCGATCCTGATTCCGTGGGCGATCATCACCGCGACCCTGCTGTGCTGCGACGCCTGGTTCGACATCGTCCTGGACTGGAACACCCCCGACCTGCCGATCTCCCTGCTGACCGCCGGAGTGGGCGAATTGCCGCTGGCCGCGCTGCTGTTCTATGCCGCCTGGCGGCTGATCCGGCTGTCCATGGCGGCGGCCTGGGCGCGCAGCGGCCGGGGTGAGCCGCCGCGGATGTGGCGGGTGCGGATGTCCATCTTCGAACATTCCGCCGTCCCGCGCGATGAGCACACCGGCGAGCATTAGCATGGCGAGCCGGGGGATACGGCGCGACGAGCGAGGCGGAGGGAGCAGCGTGACCAGTGCGAGCGAATGGGCAGCGGACGACACCGACCTTCGGGCTCGACGGGCGAAATCGTTCGGTCCCGAGGCCGTCGCCTACGAGGAACATCGACCGGACTATCCGCTCGCGGGCATCCGGTGGGCGCTGGCGCCGCTCGACGAGCCGGATCCCGAGGTGCTCGATCTGGCCGCCGGAACCGGCAAACTCACCGGGGGTCTGCTCGCGGTCGGCGCACGAGTCACCGCCGTGGAACCGGACGAGGCGATGCGCGCGGAATTCCACCGCCGCCACGAGGGCGTGAAAGCGCTGGAGGGCACCGCGGAATCCATTCCACTGCAGGATGATTCGGTGGATGCCGTAGTGGTCGGACAGGCTCTGCACTGGTTCGATCAGGAACGCGCATTTCCGGAGATCGCCCGGGTGCTGCGTCCCGGTGGGGTATTCGCCGCGTTCTGGAATATGCACGACGTCGGGGTGCCGTGGGTGGCCGAACTGGACCGGCTCGCACGGTCGCAGGTGTCCTTCCAGACCCGCACCTCCGGCGGCACGGTGGAAAATCCGCTGTTCGACGAGTTCGTGCAGGCCGATTTCCCGCACGTGCAGCGCCGGACCGCCGAGAGCCTCACCGCGACGATCGGCACCCATTCGCACACGCTGGTGATCTCACCGGACGAGCGGGCCGTACTGCTCGATCGGATCAACACCTACCTGCGCGGCATCCCGGAGGTCGGTGACGGCGAATTCGATCTGCCGCTACGGACTCTGGTGATTCGTTCCGGGGTGCGCTGAGGCTCAACGGGTTTCGAGAACGGCCATGGCGGCGTTGTGGCCGCCGATACCGCTCACCCCGCCGCCGCGGACCGTGCCCGCGCCACATCGGAACACGTTGCGATGCCCGGTCCGCACACCCCAGCGGGCCGCGGGGTCCGGATCGTCGTCGGTGCGATACGGGAAACTCAGGTCGCCGTGGAAGATGTGCCCGCCGGGCAGGCCGATCTCGCGTTCGAGATCCAGCGGACTGCGGGCCTCCAGGCAGATCCGGCCCGCGGCGTCGGTGGCCAGGCAGTCCCGAATCGGTTCGGCCAGTACCGAATCCAGTTGTGCGAGCGTCGCGTCCAGGACCTCCTGTTTGACGCGATCGTGATCCTCGGTGAAAAGTCTTGCCGGAGTGTGCAACCCGAACAGCGTCAAGGTGTGCATGCCGCGCGCGGCCAGTTCGGGGCCCAGAATCGACGGGTCGGTGAGGGTGTGGCAGTAGATCTCCGACGGCGGCCGGGCCGGCGGATTCCCGGACTCGGCGGCGCGGTAGGCGCTGTCCAGTTGCGAATACGCCTCGGCGATATGGAATGTCCCGGCGAACGCCGCCCGCGGATCGATGTCCTCGCGCAGCCGGGGCAGGCGGGGCAGCAGCATGTTCACCTTGAGCTGTGCGCCCTCCGGCTTCGCCGGCGCGGAATCGCCCAGCAGGCGGGACATTTCGTGCGGCGCGGCGTTCACCAGCACATGCCGTGCGCCGACCGTGCCACCGGAGAATCGGACTTCCGCTGTGCTGCCGTCGGTTTCGATCGCGTGCACCGCGCTGTGCACCACGATCTCCGTACCCGCGGCCCGCGCGGCCGTGGCGAGTGCGTCGGTCAGCGCGCCCATCCCGCCGATCGGAACGTCCCAGTCCCCGGTGCCGCCGCCGATCACGTGATAGAGAAAGCAGCGGTTCTGTCGCAGCTCCGGATCGTGTGCGTGGGTGAAGGTGCCGATCAACGCGTCGGTCAGCACGACCCCGCGCACCGTGTCGTCGGTGAACGTGGCCTCGATCGTCTCGCCGAGCGGTCGTTCGAAGATCGCTTCCCAGGCCGCGGAATCATCTATGGCGCACTGCAATTCGCTGCGGGTCGGCAACGGTTCGGTGAGTGTCGGGAAGACCCGCTGCGCCACTCGGCCGGTCGTCTCGTAGAACTGCTGCCACGCCCGGAAATCGGCATCGGACCCGGTGAGCCGGATGAAACTCTCCCGCGTGCGCTCCGAATCCCCGGTATCCACCAGCAGACCCGCCTGCCCGACCGGGGTGTACGAGGAGATCCGCCGTCGGCGAGTGGCGAACCGCAACTCCAGATCCTCGATGATCCGCTGGGGCAGCAGGCTCACCAGGTACGAATAGCGGGACAGCCGCGCATCGAAATCCGGGAAGACCCGTTCGGATACCGCCGCGCCGCCGGTGTGCGGGCCGCGTTCGAGCAGCAGCACCGAACGTCCGGCCCGCGCCAGATACGCCGCGGCCACCAGCCCGTTGTGGCCGCCGCCGACGACCACCACGTCGTACGAGGTTCGCATCTGCCCTGGATATCACGAATCCGGCCGCGATCACCCCTGCTCGGGCGAGTCGGCCTCGGCCGACCGGGTCGCGATCAGATACCAGTGCCGGGTGCGCTCGTCCGGATCGGGCTCGCGGTGCATCCGGGCGACGACCGTGAAGCCGCGGGGCCGCAGCAGTTCCGCCATGCCGCGCAGGGACCAGCGGTAGGAGGTGGTCACCCGGTGATCGTGCGCCTGGACCTCGACCGATTCGTCGGCCGCGGCCTGGAACGCCATCAGCAACTGTCCGCCCGGTCGCAGCACTCGCGCGAATTCGGTCAGGACGCCGGGCACCCGTTCCGGCGGCAGGTGGATGATGCTGTACCAGCTCACCAGACCGCCGACCGCGGCGTCGCCCAGCGGCAGCCGCTCCATCGTGCCGATCTCGTAACGCAGATCCGGACGGTCGGCGCGGGCCAGCCGGATCATCTCCGGGGACAGGTCGATGCCCGACACGTCCACCCCCAGCGTGTCCAGATGGGTCGTGATCCGTCCGGGACCGCAGCCGACATCGATCACCGGGCCGGACCCGGCGGCTCGCACCAGATCCGCGAAGGCGCCCAGCATCGCGCGATCGAACGGCTGCGCGGCCAGGGCGTCGGCGAACATGTCGGCGTACAGTTCCGCCACCTCGTCGTAGGCATTCCTGGTGGTGGGGACGTCGGCGGGTTCGACGAGGTTCGATTCGTTCACGGCCGCAGCCTAACGATCGGCACCGACACCCTCGCCCGATCGATTCCGGCCGAAACCGGCTGATCCGCAACGAGTCTCGAGTCCTCGCACACGGGAAATGATCTTGCTTGACTTCCGGCGCGGGCGGGCTCAGTATGGCAAGGTCAGCACCTCGTAGGGTGAGGCTCCTGCATGAATACAGGCTACTGATCTCGGTCGTCCGCGTACGCACCGAGGTCGACCGGGTCACCCGCGGCACGTGTGGGCCCCCGGGTGGCCATCCATACCCGGAACATCTTCGTGCACGCCGAAACCCTGTCGAGCGGGTGGCCCCTTCGTATTTCGCGGTGGTACATCCCTGTGCTCAGACAACCGGTGACGATCTGCGTCCCCGGCGATCGTAGTTCGGCAGTGAGGAGGTGAGGGACGAAATATGACATTCGTCGACAGTCCGTATCGGTGTCCGGCCCGACAATCTAGATCGCCGCGACCCCTCGTCCAATCACACCATCGACCGGCAACGACGCCGCAGGAGACCTGAGCATCATGACGCAACCCGCCATCGAAACCTTCCACCGCAACGACGCCCGCATGCTCGACACCGCCGAGGGCGTACTCGTGGCACTGCGCCGCTACAGCCCCGCCGAGGCGTTCGCCGAGATCCTCGACACCGCCCGCCGACACCGCGTGCCCGCCCTGGGCCTGGCTCGCGCCCTGGTCGAACTAGCCGGGGCGGAACCGCCGGTCGACACCCCCGACGTTTCCGCCGCCGTGGCCCGCACCGCTTGGGGGCATCTGCTGGCCCGCCCGAACCTCGACGTACCTACCCCCGCCTGAGGTAATCGGGCATTGCCCGGCTCGCTGCTGGGCGATACCGGGCCGCTGGGCGTGGTTTCGCTCTGCCGCTGCTCCTGCGCCGGGCGGCGGCGGGCGCGATCTTCGGGCAGACTTTCCGCATGGAGACGCTCGGATCGCGCACCGTCTACACCAATCCGTGGCTCGAGGTCCGGGAGGACGACATCCGTCGCGCCGACGGATCCACCGGCATCTACGGCGTGGTCAGCCGTCCCGATTTCGCCATGATCGTGCCGCAGGAGCAGGATCGCCTGCTGCTGGTGGAACAGTTCAGATATCCACTCGGACAACGCTGTTGGGAATTCCCGGCGGGCACCCTGCCCGACCGCGCCGCGGCCGACCCGATCGAACTGGCGCACCGTGAACTGCGCGAGGAAACCGGCCTGCGCGCCGCGAACCTGACCTACCTCGGCCTGCTCGACACCGCCCCCGGCACCGTGAGCCAACGTGGCCGCGTCTATCTCGCCACCGACCTCACCCACGGGGAGCCCGAGCGCGAACCCGAAGAACAGGACATGCGAATGTCCTGGTTCCCCCGCGAAACCTTCGAGCAGATGATCCGCACCGGCGCGATCACCGACTCCCAAACGCTCGCGGCGTACTCCTTACTGCTGTTGCACAATTCGTAGCCGCAGTCATCCAGAGTCGATATCGCACATCAGTTCGATTGTGACGTAATTGGATGTTACTGTGTCGGGTGTGGGAGGGAAGGAATCGAAGCGGGCGTACAGGTATAGGTTCTATCCGACTCCTGTTCAGGCGCAGCAGCTTTCGATGACATTCGGGTGCGTTGGGTATGTGTACAACCGGGCGTTGGCCGAGCGTTCTCGCGTGTGGGCTCAGGAGCAGCGGCGGGTCGATTATGCGGAGACTTCCCGAATGTCGACGCAGTGGAAACGCGATCCTGAAACGATGTGGCTTGCCGAGCCGTCGAAGGGGCCGCTGCAACAGGCGTTGCGGAACTTGCAGGTCGCGTTCGAGGGCTTCTTGCGGAAGCGGACTGGGTATCCCCAGTTCAAGAAGAAGGGAAAGTCCAGAGATTCGGCGACCTACTTCAGGAACTGCTTCACATACCGGAGCGGTCGACTCGAGCTTGCGAAACACGCTGAACCGCTGGATATTCGGTGGTCCCGTCCGTTGCCGACAGGTGTCGTGCCGTCACAGGTGACAGTGTCGCGCGACAGTGCGGGCCGCTACCACATTTCGATCCTGGTAGAGGAGGAGATTGTCGAGCACAACCCTGCGGATGCAGTGGTGGGAGTGGATGCAGGGATCGCGTCGCTCTACACGTTCTCGACGGGGGAGAAAGTGTCCAATCCACAGCATGAGCAGCGGGACAGGGCTCGCTTGGTGAAGGCGCAGCGGGCGCTCGCCAGGAAACAGAAGGGGTCGGCGAACCGTGCGAAGGCCCGGGTAAAGGTGGCGCGTATTCACTCCCGGATAGTGGATCGGCGCAATGATCATCTGCACAAACTGTCAACTCGACTGGTGCGCGAGAACCAAGTGATCGCCATCGAGGATTCGAGTGTGCGGAACATGGTGCGCAATCACAGACTGGCGCGGGCGATCTCTGATGCAGCGGGGGAGGCAACTGTCAGTGAAACAGGAAAGCTCTGTCGTGAGGCAGGGATCTTGGTCTCTCAGGCCAGGAAGAAGTCAATATCGTCAAGATATGGAGTGGATCGATGCCCGATCGGCGGCGGACCGGCTCGGGGTGAAGCCCGCGACGCTGTACGCCTACGTCAGCCGGGGCGTGCTGCACCGGCGCTACGATCCGGGTCGTCGGCGCAGCATGTTCGATCCGGCCGAGGTGGAGGAGCTGGCCCGGCGCGGCCGGCCGCGCCGCAAACCCGCGCCGACCGAGATCGCCATCGAATCGCGGATCACCACGCTCGGCCGGGATCGGCCGTACTACCGTGGCCGCGACGCCCTCGAACTGGCCGCCGGTCATCGCTTCGAGGAGGTCGCCGAATGGCTGTGGCGCGGTGAACTCACCTCGACCGCCCCCTGGCGCTGCCCGGCCGATGCGGTCGCGGCGGCCCGCGCGGTCCAGGCCGGACTCCCCGCCGGGCTGCTCCCGCTGGATCGCCTGCAGGTGGCGGTCACCGCGCTCGCGATCAGCGATCCGATGCGTTTCCAGCGGGATCCGGCGGTCGTCGCCGCCATCGGCCGCACCCTGATCGCGGGCATGGTCGAGGCCCTGCCAGCACTGAGTGATCCGGTCGCGGAATCGATCTCGGCGCTGCTGTGGTCCCGGCTGAGTCCGCGGCCACCGTCCGGGGAACCGGAATTGCGCCTGGTCGACACCGCGCTGATCCTGCTCGCCGATCACGAACTCGCCGCCTCGACCTTCGCCGCTCGCGTGGCGGCCTCGGTCCGCGCGGACCCCTATGCCGTGGTGGGGTGCGGCCTGGGCGTACTCGGGGGCCCGATGCACGGCGGCAGCTCCCCGGCGGTGGAACGCATGCTCGCCGAGATCGCCGAACCGGCCCTGGTCCCGCGCGTCATCGGCGACCGGCTGCGCCGCGGCGAGCGCATCCCCGGCTTCGGCCACACCGTCTACAAGAACGGCGACGCCCGCGGCACCCACCTGTGGAACCTGTTGCGCCCCATGGCCTCCGGTCATCCGGCGATCGTGCTGGCCGAGGCGGTGCGCACCGAACTGCGCACCCGCCGTCTCCCCGAATTCAACTGCGATTTCCCCCTCGCCGTCCTGGGTATCGTCTTCGGCATGGTCCCTGGTGCGGGCGAAACCCTCTTCGCCGTCGCCCGCACCGCGGGCTGGCTGGCCCACGCGCTGGAGGAATACGCGTCGGGCGTACTCATCCGACCTCGCGCCATCACCCCGCCGATCAGCTGAACCGGTTGTCGCGCAGTATGTTCAGCGCTGGCGCGGAGGTTACATCGTCTTCGTCGTGGTATGCGATGCCAGGTGCCTCCATCGGATTATGTTGTGCCCAAGATGATTCCGGTACGCCTTTGTCTCCACCGCACTCAGCGACCGGACCGCTGTTACTGCCGTATCACTCGCATGCCGGAGTAGGGCGAGGTGCATCGACTGGTGGCGCACGGCCGGGGCGGATGCGGTATCAGCGCATTAGAGTCACTGCGGCGCAACGGAATCCGGTTTGCGCTGGGCGCGCAGGACGGTGTCGCTGGTATGATGGGTGCCCGCGGGCGCGGGAGCTGTGCGGGGGCGGGTTTCGTCGATCAGGATGATCCAGTTCTCGTCGAGCAGGGTGGCGATCTCGGCGGGCTGGTAGAAGTCGCGCGGGTTCATATCGCCGTCGGGGTTCGGGGGCAGGTCGGCGAGATCGTGGCCGACGACGAGCAGGGTGCCGCCGGGGGCGACGGCGGTGAGCAGGCCGCGCAGCGCGGTGTGGTCGTGTTCGCGGGGGAGCGGGAAGTACTGCACGGTGACCAGGTCGAATGCCTGGGCCGGGGGTGGCGTTCGGGTCAGATCGGCCACCGACCACGAGATGCGTTCGGCGACATCGGCCGCCGAGGCGGCGGCACGCTCGAGCGCGACGCGCGAGATGTCGACCGCGGTGACCCGCCAGCCGCGCCGGGCCAGCCAGAGTGCGTCACCACCCTCGCCGCAGCCGACGTCCAGCGCCTGCCCCGGCGGCAGATCCGTGACCTCGGTGACCAGCACCCCGTTCGGGTTGCCGCTGAAGAGTCGCTCGCGACTGCCGTACCTGGCATCCCAGAAGTCTGCGTCCATCGTCCCTGCCTCGTTGATCGGATCGGTATCACCAACCTGCCGCGTTGATGAGGATCTGACAAACCTCTTTGCGGAATCCGCAAATTATCGGCACCATCGAGCCATGACCGAAGAGTTCGACACCGTCCTGGCCGCGGTCGGCCCTCGACTGCGTGAGCTGCGCCGACGCAGCGGATTCACCTTGACGACGTTGTCCGAACGCACCGGAATTCCGATCAGCACGCTGTCCCGGCTCGAATCCGGCCAGCGCAAACCCGGCCTGGAACTACTGCTCCCGCTGGCCCGCGCCTACCGCGTCCCACTGGACGAGCTCGTCGGCGCACCCGCCAGCGGCGACCCGCGAGTATTCCCGCGACCGTTCACGCGAGAGGGCATGACCGTCATCCCCCTGACGCGCAAACCCGGTGGGCTGCAAGCTTTCAAACAGATCCTGCCCGCCGAACGCCACGACCGCGAACCCGATCCCCGCTCCCACGAGGGCTATCACTGGCTCTACGTGCTCAACGGCCGCCTGCGCGTCATCCTCGGCGATCAGGACCTGATCCTGTCCAGCGGCGAGGTCGCCGAATTCGACACCCACCTGCCGCATTGGTTCGGCAACGCCGACCCCAGCCCGGTCGAATTCCTCAGCATCCTGGGCCCGCAGGGCGAGCGCTTCCACATCCGAGCCCGCTACCGCCCGACCTGAACGAGGTCAGCCGAGGAAGTCCGTCAGCCGATCGACCAGCCACCGGGGCTGTTCGTCGGGAACGAAATGTCCGCAGCCCGGGATCATTTCGAGCCGCATATCCTCGGCATGCTTGCGATAGCTGTCCGGAATACCTTCCGAGAGAGGGTCGTTCGCTCCATTGAGGTGCAGTGTCGGCACCTGCGGCCGCAACCGGCGACAGTTCCGAATGAAGTACGGGTCACGTCCTGGGCCAGTCGCTCGAGGGTGTATCCGGAGCTGCTCCCCTCCGACCAGCCCAGTCCGCGAACATCCGGGCAGATCACCCGATATCGCCGCGACAGCGAACCGATGACGCGCCGCCATCGAAGTAATTCCCTACTGCGTCGACGGCATATCGAACGCCGCGAACAACGTCGGTTCGAGAAATACCGTGATCGCGCTGATGTCATCCGATCCGGCAGTGATCACGTGGATCGAATGTGCTTGCAGCACACCATCTTCACCGCGACGGTATTCGGCGACCGCGGGCTGGCCGTTGGCCGCCGTCGGAATGAGGACCATGCCGCCGGGATCGGTGAAGGCGCGTTCGGCGAGGAATCGCGTCACGGCGTCGCGGCCGGTGAACCACACCGGGACTGGCGGCATCTCGAGTCGCACGTCGGCGGCCAGCAGCGCGGTGAGGGCGTCGAGATCCGCATTCTCGAAGGCCGCGCAATAGCGGTCCAGCAGGGCGCGGCGCTCGGCGTCGTCGGGTTCGGCGGCCTGCTCGGCGGCGGGTGCGAGCTGCGCCAGATGAGCGCGGGCGCGTTGCAGGGCGCTGTTGATCGCGGCCGGGGTGGTCTCCAGCAGTTCGGCGACCTCGGCGGCGCTGAACTGGACGACATCACGCAGGATCAGCACCGCCCGCTGCCGCGCCGGTAATTCCTGCATCGCCGTCATCACCGCGAGCCGCACACTCTCCCGGGCCACCACGGTCGTCTCGGGAGTCAGTGCGTCCGGCAGCGGTTCGAGCCACCGGTACGCACCCCCATCCCCGTCCAGCGACGCGTCCGGATCGGCCGAGCCCGCGCCCAGACCTGCCGGAAGCACCCGGCGGGCACGGTTCTCCAAGGCGCGCAGGCATGCGGTCGTGGCGATGCGATACAGCCAGGTTCGCAGTGCCGCACGTTCCTCGAACGCCGGATATCCGCGCCATCCGCGCAGGTACGTCTCCTGGACGAGATCCTCCGCGTCGTGCACCGACCCGAGCATCCGATAGCAGTGTGCGATCAGCTCGGCGCGAAAAGGCGCGGCTCGTTCGATGAAATCCTCCTGGACCGGCACGGTCGTACTCCTCGGTCTCGGCACATCGGGGGAGGTGGACCCCTATGTACAGACACCGGCCGCGCCCGGAATTCATCGGGCCATCCGCACCCTTCGTGAGTCGCGGACTACGGCAGATCGCGACTCCGCCTGCACACCGATGAATCCGCGCGCCCACCCGTATCTCAACTATCGGGGGATCTCGAGCGCAGCTTCGACGAAAGCGATGACGAGCATGAATGAACCGATTACACCCGGTGACCTGGACGGCGCGACGGCCGTCGTCACCGGAGCAGGCCGTGGATTCGGTCGCGGGATCGCCGCGGCGCTCACTGCGGCCGGAGCACACGTCGTGGGCGTCGGCCGAACCGGCGCCGCTCTGGAAAAGGTGCACGCCGAACTGGGCGATGCCTTCACGCCGGTGGTCGCCGACGCGGCCGATCCGGCCACCGCCGCTCGGCTCCTGGACGAATACCGTCCGCGCATCATCGTCCTGTGCGCCGGGGCGATGCCGCGGATGAGCCCGGTGCAGGAGCAGACCTGGGAGAGTTTCAGCCTGAACTGGAATGTCGATGTGGCGCAGGCATTCCACTGGACGCAGGAGGCGCTGCGCCGCCCGCTGCCGCCGGGCACTTCGGTGATCGCGATCTCCAGCGGGGCCGCGATCAACGGGTCACCACTGAGTGGCGGCTATGCGGGAGCGAAGGCGACGGTTCGGCTGATCACCAGTTATGCCGCCGCCGAATCCGAACGCGCCGGGCTGGGCATCGAATTCGTCTCGGTGCTACCGCAATTGACGCCGCTCACCGACCTCGGCGCCGCGGCGGTTGCGGCCTACGCCGCGCAGCAGGGCGTCGACGCCGACACCTTCGTCCGGGCTCGGGGACCGGTGCTGACTCCCGAGCAGGTGGGTGCGTCCGTACTCGCGATCGCCACCGCCGCCGAACCCGTCCATCACGCGAACACGCTGACCGCAGCAGGCATTTCGCCGCTGGCATGAAAGGAAGGATGGCAATGGATCACACACCGCCGATCGTCTCGCCGCAGGAGTGGCAGGCAGCGTGGCAGGAGATGCTGGTGCAGGAGAAGGCGGCGACGCGCGCCCGCGACGCCCTCGCCGCGGCGCGGCGTCGGATGCCCTGGCAGGCCGTGGACCGGCAGTACGTCTTCGAAGGGCCGGAAGGGCGGGTGAGCCTGCTGGATCTGTTCCAGGGGCGTCGGCAACTGGTGCTGTACCGGGCGTTCTTCGAACCCGGTGTCGGCGGCTGGCCGCGCCATGCCTGCCGCGGCTGCTCCATGATGGCCGATCACGTCGGCAATCTCGCCCACCTCAACGCCCGGGACACCACCCTGGTCTTCGCCTCCCGCGCGCCGCAGGCCGACATCGTCGCGCTGAAGGAGCGGATGGGCTGGCAGATGCCGTGGTACACGATGACCGACGACTTCGACGCCGACTTCGGCGTCGACGAATGGCACGGTACGAACGCCTTCATCCACAACGGCGACAAGGTATTTCGCACCTATTTCATCCACAACCGCGGTGACGAGGCGATGGGAACCACCTGGAGCTTCCTGGACATGACCGCACTGGGCCGCCAGGAACTCTGGGAGGACTCTCCCGAGGGCTATCCCAGAACCCCGCCCTACGAATGGTGGGACTGGCACGACAGCTACGGCGAGCACATCCCCTCCCGCTGGTTCGGCGACCCGGACCCCGACAACCCGAAAGATCAGCGCCCGCCCCGCCGGGAAGACCAGGAAAGCGCGTAATCGCCAGTCGCACAAGTGTTCCCGGGTGCAAGTCGCCCGGGAACCGGGGGCCCGCACTCAGGCCGCGCTGGTCTGCGGATAGTACGGCCGCAGCCCGGCGGCGAGGATGCGGTCGAGGATTCGATCGGGTACCACGCGCAGCATGCGGGTGATCAGGGCCGCGTCGCGGCCGATGGTGTAGCGGGTGCGCGGTTTCGGGGTGGTGACGGCCTTCGCGATCACCCGGGCCGCGTCCTGCGCGGACCTGCCGCCTCCGGCGTGCGCGGCGGAGTGTGCGTTGGACGCGTGGATCAGGCCGCCGTAGCGGGCGCGATGTTCCGCTGACATATCGGCGGCGAGCCGGTTCGCGGTGCTGACCACCCGGTCCGACATCTGTGTGCTGACCGCCCCGGGTTCGATGACGACCACCCGAACCCCCAGCGGTGCGAGCTCGCGGCGCAGTGCATCGCTGACTGCCTCGAGGGCGAATTTCGTCCCCGCGTAGGGCCCGTAGGTGGCCATGGCGACCCGCCCGCCGATCGAGCTCATGTTGATCACCCGGCCCGAATCGCGCAGCAGCGCGGGCAGCAATGCCTGGATGACGGCGATCTGGCCGAAGAGGTTGACCTCGAACTGCCGCCGCCATTCGGTCAGCGGCAGCGTTTCCACGGGAGCGTTGAGCTGGACGGCGGCATTGTTCACCAGGGCTCGCAGCGGTCCTGCCTGCGAGTTCTCGCCGAAGCGGGCGGCCAGTCGCGCGATGTGATCCGGTTCGGTGATGTCGAGGATGACCGGTTCGATGCCCTCGGCTCGCAGTGCGTCGGCGTCGCGATCACGACGCACCCCGGCGATGACGTGGAACCCCTGCCGCGCCAATTCGCGTGCGGACGCCGCCCCGATCCCGGTCGAGGCCCCGGTCACGACGACCCATCCCCGACTTCCGGACGAGATTTCAGATGACGTTGTCATCTTCATAACGGTAGATTTTTCAGATGACAGTGTCAACTGTAATGTGGCCGGCATGGTCACCCGCACCGAATCCGCCGCCGCGACCCGCCGCGCCCTGCTCGACGCGGCCGCCGAACTGCTGGACAGCGGCGGGCCGGATGCGGTGACGTTGCGCGCGGTAGGCGCGCGCGCCGGACTGACCCGAGGTGCGCCGTACCGGCACTTCCCCGACAAGGACAGCCTGTTGACCACCGTCGCGACCGAGGCCCTGGACCGTCTCGCGGATCAGGTGCGGACCGTGTGCGCCGATCCGGAAGCATCCACGGCCGACCGCCTGCGCCGCGCCCTCGCCGAACTCGTCACCCTCGGCCGCCGCCAACCGCACCTGTACCGCCTGATGTTCGAATCCCCCCTCGGCGACCCCGCGACGGTGCACGCCGCAACCCTGGCGGGCGAACGAGCCGAAGCCGAATTCTTCACTCGCATAGAAGATCTGGTCGGCCACCGGCGAGCTCCCCACTTCGCCGCGCTCCTGCTGGCCGGCGTCCACGGCATCACCGCCATGGAGTCGAGTGGTCACCTCAGCAAGGACAAATGGCAGGTCACCGCCGATGAACTGGTCGCAACCCTGGTGTCGATGATCGCCCGAGAGGCTAGCTCGCAGGGTGCGGGATGATCGCCGTCAAGCATCGACGCCGTGCTCTGCGGGGAGCAGCAGCAGCTTGCCGTGGGCGTGGCCGCCCAGGCTGATCTCCAGAGCCGTCCCGAAATCCTCGAGCGGGAAGGTGCCCGCGACGGGGACGTCGAAGCGGCCCTCGGCCGCGAGTCGCACGAACTCCGGAAGCCCGTCGACACGCTCGAGTCGGGCTTCGTGGAACGTGTCCCGCACTCCGAGTTCCGCGGCTTCGGGTACCGAGCCGCCGAGGGTCAGCACCCGCGTCGGGTCGCCGCCCGCGATCCGAATCAGATCCGGCAGCGCGCCGCCGACCGGGGCCGTGTCCAGGACCAGGTCGACCGGGCCGTGGCCGAGGGCGCGGACGCGTTCGACCATGCCGTCCCCGTAGGAGGTGACCTGGGCGCCGAGTTCGCGCAGCCGGTCGGCGTGCGCCTGTCCGGCAGTGGCGATCACCCGCAGGCCGCGCACGAGCGCGATCTGCACGGCCGCGTACCCGATCGTGCTGCCCGCGCCGTGAATCAGAATCGTCTTGTCCGGGTCGAGCCCGAGCGAGGTGAGGTGCTGGTAGGCCGTGTCGACCGCCATCGGCAGCGCCGCGGCCTGCGCGAGATCCAGGCCCGCGGGGACGGGAGTCCAGCGGTCCATGATCGCGTAATCCGAGGCGCCCGCCGACGACGACTCGCGCCAGTCCGCATTTCCGACCACCAGGTCGCCGATGCCGACCTCGGTGACCCCGTCGCCGACGGCATCGACGGTGCCGGACACATCGATTCCGACACCTCGGGGCAGTTCGCCCGGGAACAGGCCCTCGCACAACGCCCAATCGGCCGGAGCAAGTCCGCACGCGTGCACGGCTATCCGGATCCGGCCCGGTCCGGGCTCGGGAACAGGCGCGGTCTCCATCCGCAGGACCTGGCGAGCCGGCCCGTACTCGCGGAATCGCACCGTGCGCATCGTGGCGGTGGTCTGGTCGGGATCGGTCATCGGTATCTCCTGGCGATCACGGGTCTCCCCGCGATCGGATAAAGTGGATCATGTTCCGTTTACCTTTTTCAGCATAACACGAAGTGGAGCGTGATCCGTTTTGGCGAATGCCGAGTCGGCCGAACTGCGAGCCGATGCCGCCCGCAACCGGGATGCCCTGCTGGAAGCAGCCACCCGGACCTTCTCCGCATCGGCCACCGAGCCGTCCATGCGGGCCATCGCGCGCGAGGCCGGTGTCGGGATCGCCACCCTCTACCGGCACTTCCCCACCAGGGAGTCCCTGGTCGACGCCGTGTACCACGATCAGGTGCAACGGCTCACGCAGGGAGCCGACGCGCTACTGCGGCAGGTCCCGCCCGTCGAGGCGCTGCGCGCGTGGATGGACCTGTTCGGCGACTGGCTCTCGACCAAGCACGGCATGATCGACACTCTGCGCACCATGATCGATTCCGGCGAGATCGCCCAGACCGAAACCCGCGACGAGCTGCTCGCGGCGATCACCCGCATCCTCGACTCCGGCAGCGCCGCAGGCGATCTGAGATCCGATGTCACCGCCGACGACATCGCGGCGAGCCTCATCGGCACCTTCACCGTCACCAGCGGACGACGAGAACAGGCCGGACGACTCCTCGATCTGCTCGTCGACGGTCTGCGACCGCGGAACGACGTTCCCCGGACTACCCCCGAGCCATATCCACGAACCGGCTCAGATGCAGCTGGTGCGCAACGGTGATCGTGGCCGTCGGGCCGTTACGGTGCTTGCCGAGAATCAGGTCCGCCTCGCCGCCGCGCGGATCGTCCCGCTCGAACGCATCGGGCCGATGCAACAGGATGACCATGTCGGCGTCCTGTTCCAGCGATCCCGATTCACGAAGGTCGGAAACCATGGGCCGCTTATCGGTTCGCTGTTCGGGACCACGGTTCAGCTGGGAGATCGCGACGACCGGGACCTCGAGCTCCTTGGCCAGAAGTTTGAGGCTTCGGGAGAATTCGGAGACTTCCTGCTGACGGGATTCGACCTTCTTACCCGAGGTCATCAGCTGCAGGTAGTCCACGACGACCAGGCGCAGATCGTGACGTTGCTTGAGCCGCCGGGCTTTTGCGCGAATCTCCATCATCGTCAGGTTCGGCGAGTCGTCCACGAACAGCGGAGCCTCACTGATCTCACTCATCCGCCGCGCGAGCTTGGTCCAGTCGTCATCGCTCATCCGCCCCGACCGCATATCGCCCAGCTTGATCTTCGCCTCCGCCGACAGCAGACGCATGACGATCTCGGTCTTACTCATTTCCAGCGAGAAGATGACGCTCGCCAACCCATGCTTCACCGAACAACTCCGCATGAAATCCAGTCCGAGCGTGGAGTTGTGCGTCGGAATCATCGACCTGCCCGCCAGGTACAGATGCTCCCCGTTGTCGACCTCTACGCACCTGACCGGCACGCTGGCCACAGGTCGGACATCGACGATGTAGCGGGAACCGGAGCGGGCCAGGTTGGTTGCCGCACGACGTTGCTTGTGTAGCAACTCTTTCCGGTGCAGGCCGAAGACCGTGTCGTCGGTGGAGAAGGTCAGGGTGTAGGCCGTCGAGGACTGCGGCGTGCGGCCCGAGACCGGCTTGGCCGAGAGTTGGCAACGGTAACCGAGCCCGACGATCAGTTCCGCCACGTCGTCCGCCAATTGCCTGTTCGTCACGGAGAACTGGACCGATCCGCCGTGAGTCACCGTTCCATCGGTGTCCAGCAGTCCGGCCAGGAGGGCCCGTCGCTGGGATTCCGATGCGCGTAGATATGCCATGGGGATGTGCTTGTCACCCAGAACCCCCAGTGTGCGGAGGCGAGCTTGAACCGTGCCGATCGTATTCCGACACGGTTGGCAGAGGCGTAGACCGATCGACGGGCCACCGCAGTGTGAACAGCGTGGTTGGGTATTCGGTGCGGAAACGAATCGTGCCTTCCCGCCACACGACCGACCGCAAGTCTTCACCTCGCTGGTGGAGGGGGTGAATTCGTCGCCGCACACCACGCACCGACGTGGCAGAACAGCTGCGTCGGAAGGTAACTGGAGGCTGTACCGGAGCACGGCCGTCTGCGAGGGCACTGCCACGATCCCCTCGCCCTCGATACGCGCGACGATTTCCGTGTCTGTGGTTGTCAGTTGGGCAACCGCAGACGTCCCGTCGCCGAGCCAGGCTCCCAACGTGTACGGCGGAACCAGCAGATCTCGCTCCGGCAATTGAAGGGGTTCGGTGTTGGTGACCGAATGATTTACTCGCCTGTCCGCTGTCCCGCAACGGAGTGTGTCGAGTATCTGCCCGGTTGTTCGAACTTCGGCAGAGGTTCCCTGATTGCGGTAACGGTTGTGGCCGGTCGCTGCCTGCTGTGCAGATCGCCGGGACGCCCGGGTCTCGGTCAGCCACTGATGTTCCTCGTCGGCGACGATGACTGTGCCATCGGAGAATTCGACCTCGTAGCAGGGCCGCGATGTCAGGACTTCGGTGGCGGCTACGACGCGGGTCGGCCGGCCGTGCGCGTCCAGGAGTTGGTCGCCGACGGCGACTTCGCCCATGGTTGTCCAGCCGGACGGGGTGGGCAGGGGGGTGTCCAGGGCCAGTGCCTTGCCCACGCCGGGGCGGGCCGCGACGATGATCATCTGGCCGGGGTGCAGGCCGTTGGTCACCTCGTCGAGTTCGGTGAAGCCGGTGGGGACGCCGAGGGACATGCCGCCTCGGCTGGCGATGGAGTCGATCTCGTCCATCGTGGGTTGCAGGAGTTCTTCCAGGGGCAGAAAGTCCTCGGTGGAGCGGCGTTCGGTGACCTCGTAGATCTCGGCCTGGGCGCGGTCGACGACCTCGGCGACGTCCTGGCCGTCGGCGCCGGCGTAACCGAACTGGACGATGCGGGTGCCCGCCTCCACCAGACGGCGCAGAATCGCCTTCTCCGCAACGATTTCCGCGTAGAAGGAGGCGTTGGCGGCGGTGGGGACGGTCTGGGTCAGCGTGACCAGGTACGGGGGGCCGCCGATGCGTTTGAGTTCGCCGCGGCGGTCCAGGGCCGCGGAGACCGTGACCGGGTCGGCCGGTTCGCCGCGGCCGTACAGATCCAGGATGGCGTCGTAGACGGCCTGATGGGCGGGACGGTAGAAATCGCCGGGACGGATGACCTCCACGACGTCCGCGATGGCGTCCTTGCTCAGCATCATGCCGCCGAGGACGGACTGTTCGGCGGCCATATCGTTCGGCGGCTGCCGCCCGAAGTCCTCCCCCGGCGTCTCCGAGTACTCCGGGGTGCCGCGATCGTCGACGACTGCCACGAAACTCGACCGTCCTCTCGCACGCCCTCGCGTGCATCGTCAACTGTGCGCGCTGCGAAACGAGCACGATCCCGTCTCCGGCTGCAGCACCATCGATCACCCGTTGTACTCCCGGGCACCGACATTTTCCCGTCGCTCCACAGCGGGTCGCACCGTCCCGGACACACCGCCGACGACGAGGTCGCGCGATGGTGCGGGGCGGCACGGAGCAAACCGATGGTGCATGCTGCGAGGCCGAGGAGATGGTGCGGGTCCGGGTACCGGATCACGACATCGGATCGAACCTATGGGACCAAGCTGGGGAGTACCAAACCAGGGTGTGCACACGGCTGTGGACAAGCTGGGGATAGTTCACCTGCTGTTGTGCACCCCATGTGGATTACCTGGGGAAAACTCACCTGGGCCCTGTACAACAGCAAGGTGAAAAGGCGTTTCCGCAGTTACGCACATGTGGATTAACAAAGCGGCGGCGTGTCGTTGGAGATGAACAGCCGGGCGTGTCAGGTTAACGCTGAGCTCGTGGAGTATGACGGGGGTCACAATGCGAACGGTCGGTTCGGTCGGTTATCCCCATCTTGTCCCGAATACGTCGAGGTCGGGCCGAAGATCGGTCACCGAGAGATCCCTCGCCGACCGCCGAAAATCGGCTAACGGCCGGTTAATGATGCCACGGGCATGACGAAACACGCTCGAAGACCACCCTCGTACACCTGGTACGAAGGCGGTCTTCGAACGTCATGCGCTCGCGCGCGAGATCACTCCGCGGCGTCGACCTGCAGGGTGAACTTGGCGGCCACATCCGGGTGCAGATGCACCACGACACCGTGCTTACCGGTGCTCTTGATGTGCGCCTTGGGCAGCTCGATGCTGCGCTTGTCCAGCACCGGGCCACCGGCGGACTTGATCGCGCCCGCGACATCGGCGGTGGTGACCGAACCGAACAGCTTGCCGGTACCCGCGGTCTTCACCGACAGCGAGACCGACTCCAGGCCCTCGATGGCCTGCTTGAGCTCGTTGGCGTGGTCCAGGTCGCGCACCTTGCGGGCGTCCTGCGCCCGGCGGATGCCCGCGACCTGCTTCTCCGCACCACGGGTGGCGACGATCGCCAGACCACGCGGGAGCAGGAAGTTGCGGCCGTAACCGTCCTTGACCTCCACGGTGTCGCCGGGGGCGCCGAGGTTGTCCACGTCAGCAGTCAGAATCAGCTTCATTGTGTTGTGCCTCCCGTTCTCAGCGAGCCGTGGACACGTACGGCAGCAGCGCCACTTCGCGCGAGTTCTTCACCGCAATGGCGATGTCGCGCTGGTGCTGCACGCAGTTGCCGGTGACGCGGCGCGCGCGGATCTTGCCGCGGTCGCTCACGTACTTGCGCAGCAGCGTCGTGTCCTTGTAGTCGATGGCCGCGAACTTCTTGCCATCCTTGGCAGCAGCCTTGCTTTCCTTGCAGAAGGCGCAGGCCTTCTTCTTCAGCACCTTTTCGCGTGCCGGTGCTTTGGCCATGGTCTCGTTCTCCGTATTGCCTGGGAGTCACATCCGTGACCCCGTATGAAAGCCGTTCTAGAACGGCGGTTCGTCGTCCATTGCGCCGCCCCCGAAGGAGCCGGCTGCGGGGGCGCTGCCCCACGGGTCGTCGCCGCCGGCGTTCTGACCGCCGCGGCCGCCGCCACCGTTGGAGCCGCCGAAGCCCCCACCACCACCACCGGAATTGGCATTGGAATATCCACCACCACCACCGCCGCCACCACCGCGGGTGGTTCGGTTGACCTTGGCGGTGGCATAGCGCAGCGAGGGGCCGATCTCGTCGACCTCGAGCTCCACGACCGTGCGCTTCTCACCCTCGCGGGTCTCGTACGAGCGCTGCTTGAGGCGACCGCTCACGATCACGCGCGAACCTCTGGTCAGCGATTCGGCCACATTCTCGGCGGCCTCACGCCAGATGTTGCAGCGCAGGAACAGAGCCTCGCCGTCTTTCCATTCGTTCGCATTACGGTCGAACACGCGGGGCGTGGATGCGACGGTGAAATTCGCCACCGCAGCGCCCGCGGGCGTGAATCGAAGCTCCGGGTCCGCCGTCAAATTGCCGATGACGGTGATGACCGTGTCGCCTGCCATGGTTCCTCCTGCTCTCCGGTGCAGTCCGCAGTGAATGCGCTGTTGCGCTAGAGCCTAGATACAGGCACCGACAGCCTGGAGCAGGGCACCGACGCACACGAGTACTGCGGGGACAGAGGACTACTTCTTGTCGGCGCGCAGCACCTTGGTGCGCAGAACCGACTCGTTGAGTCCCAGCTGGCGGTCGAGCTCGCTCACGGTGGCAGGCTCGGCGGTCAGATCGACGACCGCGTAGATGCCCTCGCTCTGCTTGGAAATTTCGTAGGCCAGCCGACGGCGGCCCCAGATGTCCACCTTGTCGACTTTGCCGCCGTCGGACTTCACGACGTTCAGCATGGTGTCCAGGTTCGGACCGACGGTTCGCTCGTCCAGGCTCGGATCGAGGATGACCATCACTTCGTAATGACGCACGGGAACCCATCACCTCCTGTGGTCTTGGTGCGGCCACGGACGTTCCGTGGCAGGAGGGTCGTTGCGTCAGCAACCCGATAAGGCTACATGAGCAGGCATTCGGTCGCGAAATCGATCCGGACGCAGAGCTGTCCGAGCGGAATTTGGGTACACACACCTATCGTGGGTGCCATGTCGAACCGTCCGGGAACGCGGGCGAACCTCCCGCGGCCGGGCCGGGTCGCCGCGGTGACGGTGCTGTTGCTGTGCGGTGTGACGCTGCTGTTCGCATATCTGAACAAGGCGCGGTGCGCGGGGGAGCCCTTCGAATCGAACGGCCGCAGTGCGGCATTCGATCACATCAAGGATTCGCACGTCTGCTATTCCGACATCCAGTTCCTGTGGCTGGGCCGCGACATCAACGAGCACGTATTTCCGTATCTCACCGGCGGGATCACCACACACGGCGCGCTGACCGGCGGCGCGGTGGAATACCCGGTGCTCAGCGGGCTGCTGATGTGGCTCGGTGCGGTGGGCGCGCACACCGACGCGACGTTCCTGCTGCATTCGGCGCTGCTGCTGGCGCCGTTCGCGCTGACGACCGCCTGGATGCTGGGGCGGATGTCGGGGATGGCGGCGCTGCTGTGGGCGGCCGGACCGCCGCTGGTGCTGTACGCGTTCCACAACTGGGAGCTGCCGGTGGTGTGCACGGCGGTCGGCGCGGTGTACGTGGTCACCACGCTGACCAGATATTCGGTGCGCACCCGGGGAGTGCTCGCGGCGATACTGCTGGGCATCGGCTTCTGCCTGAAGTTGTATCCCGGGATCTTCGTGCTGCCGTTGATGGTTCACGTCCTGGTCGGCGGGAGCGACGGTCTGGACGCGCTGCGTCATCGCCGGACGCCGCGCGTCGACTGGATGACGGACGAGAACGACGGCGTACCGACCCGGCTGACGCGACGGTACGACGTGCGCGGCGCCGTCGCGGTGGCCGCGACGGCGATCGCGACGGCGGCGCTGATCAATCTGCCGTTCGCCCTGGCCGGATATCAGGGCTGGCGGGCCTCGTTCATCTTCCAGGAGTTGCGGCAGGCCGACATCACCACCAATTCGATCTGGTTCTGGGGACTGCGGCCGATGTTCGGCGATACGCCCGGCGCCGAGCAGTCCTTCCAGGACGCCGTGTCCACGGCCTCGCCGCTGCTGGTGGTGTGTTCGTTCGTGCTGGCGATGTGGCTGGGCTGGCGGCGCTACCAGGCCAGCGGGTTGTTTCCGTGGGTGGGCGTGAGCGGTGCGATGCTGTGTGGATTCCTGTTGTTCCACAAGGTGCACTCGCCGCAGTACACGCTGTGGCTGATCCCGTTCCTGGTGCTGCTGGAGATCCCGTGGTCGGTGGTGGCGGCCTATCTGCTGGCCGACGCGTCGCTCGGGATCGGCATATTCCGCTACTTCTACGCGCTGGGCGCGGGGTCCACGGCCGACGTGGAGAAACATTTCGTGCTGTTCGGCGTGTGGGGCAGGGCGATGCTGCTGGTGTATCTGCTCTTCGCCTTCGTCTACGCGCCGGCGCGCGGGCGGTGGCGGGCCGGTCCGCCCGCCGCGCCGCAGCATCCCAGTGACGAGCTGGTTCCGGTGTCGTCCTGAAACGCCTGCCGCGTAACCGGTCCGGCAGCGGCAGGTTTGCGCTAACGAACCATCGGCGTGGCCGTATGCGAGACGTGCGGCCGCAGGAACCCGGGCAACCACGGCAGGAGCGGATCCGGTGCATGGTCCAGGATTCCGCCGACCGGATCGTCGACGCCCTCCAGCCGCACGAGATCCTCGGACGGGCGGTAGATCTGCCGGACGATCAAGGCGCACAACGCGATCACGGCGAGATCGCGCAGGAAGACCGTGCCGGTGAACCACTGCTCGGGTACCCCCTTGCGATCCGTGCCCAGGTAGTAGTACATCCGCGGGAACCACACCAGCGCGTCGATCGTCATCCAGGTCAACAGGACTCGGCGATTCGGCAGGGCCAGCACCGCGAGCGGCACCAGCCACAGCGAATACTGCGGGCTCCACACCTTGTTGGTCAGCAGGAAGGCCGCGACCACCAGGAAGCCCAGCTGCGCCAGCCGCGGTCGCCGCGACGCGGTCAGGGCGATATAAGCGATTGCGGCACAGGCCAGTACGAACAGCAGCAGTGAGATCGCGTTGAGCGCCGAGGGCGTCTGTTCCGGGGTGAGCGTGCCGTCGAAACCCGTCCACCCCGTGAACGAGGTGACCACGTTGTAGATCGAATCCGGATCGGCCTGCCGCTGGGTGTTGAGCCGGAAGAACTCCCACCAGCCGTTCGTGAACGGCACGGCGATCGGCAGGTTCACCACGATCCAGCTGATCGCGGCGGAGGCGACCGTGACGCCCGCGGCGCGCAACGGACTGACCCGGGTCCCCGCGAAATACTCCCGCACCGCCCCGCGCAGGTCGGATCCCCGGCGGCGCAGCAACTCCCGTATCCCGGGGATGCGCTGGCGGTCGGCGGTGCGCAGGCACAGCACCACGATCGGGCCGAGCAGCAGCAGCGGATACAGTTTCGCCGCGCCGCCCAGTCCGAGCAGCACACCCGCCAGAACCGGCCGCCGACGCGCCCAGGCGAGCATTCCGGTGGCGGCGAATGCCGTTGCCAGCGCGTCGAAATTGGTGAACGCGTGCACCAGCACCAGCGGCGAGAGCGCCACCAGCGCGGCATCCCAGACCCGTCTGCCCGCCAATTGTGTCGACGCCCAGACCGTCACGAGCCAGGCCATCGCCAACCCGATCACCGCGACGTCGAAGTACACCACCACCGGCAGCGCGCCGGGCAGCGGGAGCGAATCCCACACATTGGCCAGTTCCATCGAAATGTACTGGTAGAGACCGGAAAGCACGGGATATTCCATGTACCGGGTGTGTGGTTTGCCGTCCGAGCCGAACTCGGTCCAACTCTTCTTGTACGGGAACGCGCCTTCGTCCAGGCGTTCGGCGCCGTACAGCGGGACGGTGTCCGAATAGCACATCGCCACGTACTGACGACCGTTGTTCCAGTCCAGGGTCGAGCGGCCGTCGGCGGTGGTGGTCTGCTGGATGCACGCGGCCTTGCCGCCCCAGCTCAGCGCCAGCATGACCACCGCGAAGGCCAGCATGACCCGCACCGGCGTCCAGAATCGGGACCGTCCGATGAGGGCGTGATCGCCGACCGGCCCGCCGATCGCGGTGGACAGCTGCGAGGTCAGCGGATCGGTACGGCTGGGACGGTCACGCCAGGTCGCCGATCGGGGCTCGGCGTCCAGGACCGGGGACGGGTATCGGTCGGGAGATTCCCGTGTTTCCCCCCGGGGTCCTGGATGCGTCTTCGCCAGTTGCTCCTCGAACACGCCAACCGACGCTACCGGTTGCTCGGTGAGCTGTCCTAGTTGCTATCGCCGTTCGTGTTGCTCTCCCCGGGAACCGGTGTGCTCGGCCAGGTCCCGCCGGGTGCGACGGGCTGACCGGACATCGGTCCCGGGCCGCTCTGCTGCTGTTGCTGCTGTTGTTGCTGCTGGGGTTGCTGATTCTGCTGGATTCCCGGGATCGGGATGGTGACGCCCGGGAAGATCTCCACCTGCGACGGCGTGATCTCCACCGGCGGCGTGTACTGCTGAGTCGTCGACGGCGGCGTGTACGGCGCGGAGTAGGACGGCACACCACCGGGCTGGCCGCCGATCTGATCCGGCTTCGGGAAGGTCTCCTTCGGCGTGCCCTCGAGCGCGCCGTCCATGGTGTCCCTCCAGATGTCCGAGGGCAGCGTGGAGCCGTACATGATTCCGCCGTTGGCGTTCTTCAGCGCGACACCCTTTTCCGTACCGACCCAGACCGCGGTCGAGAGCGAGGGGGTCAGGCCGATCATCCAGGCGTCGCGGTTCTGGCCGGTGTCACCGAGCTGGGTGGTACCGGTCTTGGATGCCGAGACGCGCCCGCCCGCCAGGTCGTGCTTGAACGAGGAGTGCGCGATGGGGGCCATCGCCGCGATCACGTTGTCGGCCACGGCCTTGGAGACCTTGCGCTCACCGGCGACCTGACCGCGATCCAGCAGCACCTGACCGTCGGCGGTGACGACCTTCTGCACGAAATGCGGTTTGTGGTAGACGCCCTCGGCGCCGAGCGTGCCGTACGCCGAAGCCATGTCGAGCGCGCGCACCTGGTACTGACCCAGGATGATGCCGTCGTTGGGGCCCGACCCGTCCGGTTCGGTCAGGGTCTTGCCGACGCCCGGAATGGTGTCCGGGATGCCGAGCTTGTGCGCCATGGCCGCGATCTTCTCCGGACCATTGCCGCCCATGTCCAGTTCCATGCGGTAGAAGCTGGTGTTCAGCGATCGCTTGAGCGCCTCGGCGATGGTGCAGACGCCACAGGTCTCACCCTCGGCGTTGGTGATCTTGATGCCGTGCACGTCCAGATCGGCACTGGAGTACATGGTCGACAGCGGCTTACCCAGTTCGAGGTTCTCCGCCAGACCGAACACCTTGAACGTCGAACCGGTCATCAGACCCGCGTTGGCGAAGTCGAAGCCCTGGCCGTTGTCGCCGCCGTAGTAGGCCTTGACGCCGCCGTCCTTCGGGTCGACCGACACCACGGCCGTGCGGTCCTCGGGACGCTCGCCCTTCATGTTCTTGGTCACCGAATCGACCGCGGCCTGCTGGGCCTTGGGGTTGATCGTGGTGGTGATCTGCAGACCCTCGGTGTTGATCTGGGTGTCGCTGATCCCGTCCGCTGCCAGTTCGCTCATCACCTGACGCTTGATCAGGCCGTTGGGGCCCGAATCGGGATCGTTCTTGTTGGTCGAGCTCCCGGCGCTGGAGGACAGCACGTTCGGGTACTTCATCGGGACGCGTTGTGCCTGGGGCAGTTTGCCCATCGAGACCATGCCGTCCAGCACGTAGTTCCAGCGCTGGATCGCGCCCGCGCGGTTGTTCTCCGGGTCCAGGCCGTAGGGCTGGTTGATGGTGGCGGCCAGCATCGCACCCTCTTCGGTGGTCAGGTCCTGGACCTTCTTACCGAAGTAGGCCTGCGCGGCGGCGTTGATGCCGAAGGTGCCGCGGCCGAACGGGATCGTGTTCAGGTACGCGGTGAGGATGTCCTCCTTGCTCCACTGCCGCGCCATCTTCGCCGAGATCACCAGCTCGTGCATCTTGCGGGTCAGCGAGTGCTGATTGCCGACCATGGCGTTCTTGACGTACTGCTGGGTGATCGTCGAGCCACCACCGGCGGTGGACTTGCCCATCAGGTTGTCGCGCACGGCGCGGACGAAGCCGGAGACGGAGAAGCCGGGGTTGGTGTAGAAGGACCGGTCCTCCGCGGCGATCACCGCGTTGCGCACCTGCGGCGGGATCTGATCGATCGTGACGTCGGTGCGGTTACCTTGCGGCGGAACGATTTTGCCGATCGTCGTGGTGCCGTCGTCGGCCAGCATCGTGGCGACCTGATTTGTTTTGAGGTCGCCGGGTTTGGGTATGGAAACCGTCGAGTAGGCGATCAGGAAGACCGCACTCGGCACGACGATGCCCAGTGCCACCAGCACGTACAGCACGCGGCGCACGATCCGCCACGGAGATTTCTTCTTGCCGCCCTTGGGACCACGTCCACCGGGGCCGCCGGGACCCGAGCCGTTGCGGCGCGGGGGCGGGCCGGAGGGGGGTGTGCCGCCGCCGACGGCGCGGTTGGCCCCGGTGCGCGGCCGGGTGTTCTCGCCGGGTCGGGGACGAGTTCCCTTGCCGGAACGTTGATTTCGATTCGCCATAGCCTCGCCGAGGCTACTGGGCGGGATCTTCTGGGTGGCACCGGAGGAGGGGCTGGGGATTTTCTGCGTCGCGCCGCTGGGCGGGCCGGGGTGGGACCCCGGTGCCGGGCGGCGCGGCGGCTGTCCGCCGGGACCGCGCGGGGCCTGTGCGCCCGGACCGCGGGGCGGCTGACCGCCGGAACCCTGCGGGGCGCGCATATCGCCGGGAGGCGGGCCGTTGCGTCGCGGGCCGGGGCCGGGCGCCTGCTCTCCGGGACGCGCGGGCGGCCGTGGCCGTCCGCCCTGCGGCGGGCCCCCCGGCCGCGGCGGGGGATATCCGCCGGGGCCGGATTGCGGACCGCGGTTGGTGCGGCCGCCGGACGGTCCATCGTCGTAGGGCGAAGTCACAGCTCGGATCTCCATAACTCGAAACGGTCCGGGTGGCGGCCGATCTCAACCGCCGCGGGCCCGCCGGGGCGGGCCGCAGGCGCGATACACATCACTCGGCGGCGGTCCGACGGGTGCCGGTGCGCCGACGCGTGGGTGCCGGTGCGTGCCCGAGCACATAGGACTGCACCAAATGGTTCCAGCTGCAGCTGCGGCACACCTCGACCACGTGTACCGAGAACTCCTCGCGAGTCTCCGCCAGCCGGATCAGTTCCTCGGGCGTGCGGGCCGAGCCTGCGACCGGCCCGAGTCCATCGCCGTAGACCCACGATACGAGAGTGAGCTGCTCTTTCCGGCAGATGGGGCAGGTGACCTCACTGCCTCGTCCGTGGAACTTCGCCGCGCGCAGCAGATAAGGATTCGCATCGCAGACC
The DNA here is from genome assembly GCF_000308615.1 of Nocardia jiangxiensis NBRC 101359. Classification (GTDB taxonomy): domain Bacteria; phylum Actinomycetota; class Actinomycetes; order Mycobacteriales; family Mycobacteriaceae; genus Nocardia; species Nocardia jiangxiensis. Next base: position 240,135 of record NZ_BAGB01000076.1, on the reverse strand, counting down.
TCGCTGACAGCTACGCGGCCCGCATAGACATCGGCCAGCAAGGACCGACGCCGAAGCGCATAGTCCACTACCTGCCGCTGAATTCGCACGGCCTCCAGAGTAGCGGTGCGCACCGACGCACGCTGCCGGGTCCGTGCCCCCGATCCGGGCGATGCGATTCGATGTGTCGCGCCGACGTGTCGGTTACTATATCGGCGCGATATAGTTGGTCATTGCATCCACAGGTGCGGTCCGCATACGACAGTCAGGAGGTGAGGCCCGTGCTCGAACTCGCGATTCTCGGGCTGCTCCTGGAAGCGCCCATGCACGGCTACGAGCTGCGCAAACGACTCACCGGATTACTGGGGCCGTTCCGGGCCTTCTCCTACGGGTCGCTCTACCCGACCCTGCGCCGTATGCAGGCGGACGGGTTGATCGCCGAGGAGTCCCCGGCCGGTGCGGTGACCAGGCGGGCGCGGCGGGTCTACCAGCTGACCGATCCCGGCCGGGAGCGGTTCAGCGAGCTGCTCGCCGACACCGGGCCGCAGAACTACACCGACGACGGGTTCGGCGTTCACCTGGCCTTCTTCGGTCGCACTCCCGCCGAGGCGCGGATGCGGATCCTGGAGGGCCGGCGTCGGCAGGTCGAGGAGCGCCGGGAGGGGCTGCGGGAGGCGATCAAGCGGGCCAGCGGGACCCTGGATCGCTACACCCGCCAGCTGCACCAGCTCGGCCTCGAATCAAGCGAGCGCGAAGTGCGCTGGCTCAACGAATTGATCGCCGCGGAGCAATCGATGAAGGCGGCACCACAGAAAGAGGGAAATACCGGCCATGAGTGATGTCAACACGGCTGCACAGGCCACCGGTGCGAGCGCCGGGTCCGAGATTCGCGTGGCCATCGTAGGTGTGGGTAACTGCGCCTCTTCGCTGGTCCAGGGCGTGCAGTACTACCAGGACGCGGACGAGAGCACGACCGTGCCCGGTCTGATGCACGTCAAGTTCGGTCCCTACCACGTCCGCGATGTGAAGTTCGTCGCCGCGTTCGACGTCGACGCCAAGAAGGTCGGGTTCGACCTGTCCGACGCGATCTTCGCCAGTGAGAACAACACCATCAAGATCTCGGACGTGCCGCCGACCGGGATCACCGTGCAGCGCGGCCCGACGCTGGACGGCATCGGCAAGTACTACGCCGAGACCATCGAGCTGTCCGAGGCCGAGCCGGTGAACATGGTGCAGGCGCTGAAGGACGCGAAGGTCGACGTCCTGGTCTCGTACCTTCCGGTCGGTTCGGAAGAGGCCGACAAGTTCTACGCGCAATGTGCCATCGACGCCAATGTCGCATTCGTGAACGCGCTGCCGGTCTTCATCGCTTCGGACCCGGCATGGGCGAAGAAGTTCGCCGACGCCGGTGTCCCGATCGTCGGTGACGACATCAAGTCTCAGGTCGGCGCGACCATCACCCACCGCGTCATGGCCAAGCTGTTCGAGGACCGCGGCGTGCAGCTGGACCGCACCATGCAGCTGAACGTCGGCGGCAACATGGACTTCAAGAACATGCTCGAGCGCGAGCGGCTGGAGTCCAAGAAGATCTCCAAGACCCAGGCCGTCACCAGCAACCTGAAGAAGGAACTGGGCGCGAACGACGTGCACATCGGCCCGTCGGACCACGTCGGCTGGCTGGACGACCGCAAGTGGGCGTACGTGCGCCTCGAGGGCCGCGCCTTCGGTGACGTGCCGCTGAACCTGGAGTACAAGCTCGAGGTGTGGGATTCGCCGAACTCGGCGGGCATCATCATCGACGCGGTGCGCGCGGCCAAGATCGCCAAGGATCGCGGCATCGGCGGACCGGTCATCCCGGCCTCGGCCTACCTGATGAAGTCCCCGCCGAAGCAGCTGGCCGACGATGTGGCCCGCACCGAGCTCGAGGCGTTCATCATCAACGCCTGAGCACGCTCGACATTCGATGCGCCCCCGGAATTCCCGGGGGCGCATCGTCTTTTTCGCGATTCGCGTTTCCGCGTTGTGTATCGAGGTTTACACACCGAGCGTCGTCGTGCTGGCAGTACTTCCGCTCGCCGCTCGGCAAGATGGTCATCACCTTGCCAACCAGAGCGAAACAACTTGGAGCACAACATGATCAGCAAGATCCGTCGCATCGCCACCGTCGCCGCGGCCACCGCTGCCATCGCCGGTGCGGGAGCCGGAATCGCTTCCGCCACACCGACTGTCGCCGAGCCGGTGCACGCCACGGTCGTCCAGCCGGCGCACACCTGGTGGGGTGAGTCCTACTGCGGCTGGAACAACAACTTCAACTGGCACTACTACAACTTCTGCGACCGCTACGTGTGGCACGGCAGCCACCACCACGACTGGGAGAACTACCGCGATCACAACCGCGGCTTCGATTTCGACTGGTTCCGCGGCCGCTGAGCAGGACTTTCCGCTCGGATGGCGGGTGCCCCGGCCATGGCGCCGGGGCACCGTCGCGGGCGGTCGGAAAGCCGATGTGGGTACTGTGACGTGTGTTCTCGCCAGACCGGGGGTACCCAGGAGAATGATCAGCCGGGGTCGGCTGTAGGACAAGACCCACCACCGCGGAACCGTTGCGGTGCTGCGACCGGAGGATAACGGTGATCGAGCTCGACGCCGGCGAGTCGTTCGCCGGTTACATCATCGACCGCAAACTCGGTGCAGGCGGCTGGGGCATCGTCTATCTGGCGCAGGATCCCCGGTTGCCCAGGGCGGTCGCCCTGAAACTGCTCGATCCGTCCAAGGCCGATCCGGAGGCCCGGCAGCGGTTCGAACGGGAAGGTGATTTCACCGCCGGTCTGGACCACCCCAATATCGTGACCATCTACGATCGGGGCGTTACCAGCGATATCCACTGGATCGCAATGCAATTCGTGCACGGTACCGACGCCGGCGCGCTCGCCGACGTCGAATTCGAGCGCGCGTTGCGGATCGGTGCGCAGATCGCGGACGCCCTCGACTACGCGCATCGGGCCGGGGTACTGCACCGGGATGTGAAGCCGTCGAACTTCCTGATCGCCGCCCCCGAGCCCGGCCGCCGGGAACGTGCTCTGCTGACCGATTTCGGGATCGCCCGGCTGCGTGAGGTGACCACCGGTCTGACCAGGACCGGTTCGGTGACCGGGACGGCCGCCTACGTCTCGCCGGAACAGGTCTCCGGCGATGCCGTGGATCACCGGTCCGACCAGTACTCGCTGGCCTGCAGCCTGTTCGTGCTGCTGACCGGGCGGCCGCCGTTCCCGGTGACCAATTCGATCGCCCTGATGCACGCGCACGTCTATACGCCGCCACTGCTGCCCGGCGAGCTGATACCGCAGCTGGCCTCGCTTGATCCGGTTTTCGCCAAGGCGCTGGCCAAGGATCCGGCGGACCGGTTCCCCAGTTGCAGCGAATTCATCGCCGAGGTGCAGCGGGCCCGGCCCGCGACCAGCGATACCACGGCCGTGTCCCAACCGGTGGAAAGCCCGAAGCCCCAGCGCAAATCACTCCGCAACCGGATCTCGGCGCGCACGGCGGTGCCGGTGGCCGGCGCCGTGGTGGTGATTCTCGCGGTGATCGCCTACCTGGCCATGGGCACCGATCTGTTCGGCGGCCCGCGCAATACCGATGCCGCCACCCCGGTGCCGCCCGGCCTCGCGACGGGCTGGGATGCCCGGCACGCCCCCGCCGCGGCGGCATTCCCCGAGCTCATCGGCGGGCTGAACGCCAACACCGGTTGGCACGGGGCCACGTGCAGACAGAACGATCCGGGCTCCACGGAAGATCCCGCCGATCACGACTACGCCCGCATTTCCTGTCCCATCCCGATGGGGGACAACGGCGAGAATCCGCTGGTGGTCGATGTCATGGACCGCACCGGATCGGCGCACGACGGCCTGAGCCTGGGTCAACTGGTCGGCAAACTCTTCAACGAATGCGATCCGCGTCCGCAGAATCGAGCCCACCCGAAGCAGGCACAGGCTCCGCTGGTCGTCACCTGCGCCGGTAGCGATTACGGCCGCGACACCACCCATCCGCCGGTGTGGACGTTCTTCCCCGATCCCGCATACTCCCGGTTCGTGCTCGTGATGACCTGGAAGGACCACACCATCGATCAGCTGCTCGAGCAGTGGCAGCAGCTTCCGCTGGGCAGATAGCCGCGGTCGCGGCGCCGGCACCCGACGGGATGCCGTATCGCTGATCGGTGAGTAGGTTCGACGAGTGTTCACAGTGAGAGCGCTGACGTGGGTGACGGCGGTATCGCTGCCCGCGGTGGGGCTGTGGTTGCTCGTCGCCGACCCGATGCTCGACGCCCACTACGAACATCATGTGCAGCATTTCTGGCTGGTGCTCGCCGCGGCCGTGCTCGCAACGGGACTGGGCACCATCCTGTTTCGCGCCGCGCGCGCTCGCCGCGACGTCCGGCTGATCCTGGTCTCGCTGACGTTCCAGTTCTCCGCCGGATTCCTCGCGCTGCACGCCATCGCCACGCCCGGGGTGATCCTGAACTCGCCCAATGCCGGTTTCGTGTACGCGGTGCCGATCGGATTGACCCTCGGCGGAATCGCCGCACTGGCCTCGGCCGTCGAATACGGGCCGGAGGCGGTCGCGCGGCTGCATCGGTTCACCTGGTTGCTGTCCGCGCTACCGGCGCTGAGTTTCGTCGTCTGGTCGGCGATCTCGCTGACGCGGCTACCCCCTTTGAACGGAACGCCCAGTCCCACAGAATCTTCCGGCCCGCTGGTGGGCATCGCGGTGGTCGGCGCGCTGTGCTATCTGGGTGCGGCGATCGCGTACGCGTGGCGGTTCGTGCGGCGGCGGGCGCTGTTGCTGCTCACCATCTGCACCACCTTCGTGCTGTTGATCGAGGCGCTGCTCGCGGTCGGATTCGGGCGCAGCTGGCGGACCTCGTGGTGGGAGTGGCACGTGCTGATGGTGGTGGCGTTCGCGCTGATCGCCGTCAGCACCCACCTGCAATTCCGCAGGGAGGGTTCGGCGTTGGGGCTGTTCGACAGCGTCACGCTGCGCCAGACCATGGCCTCGCTCGAACGCGACTACGCACGGGCGCTCACCGAGATGGTCGGCATCCTGCGCGAGCGGGCCGCGAGTGGGGTGCCCGCGCAGGCGCCGCTGGGACCGGTCGGGGTGCAGCTCTCGCGCCGATTCGGGCTCACCGAACGGCAATTCGCGGTGCTGGCGCAGAATGCGCGGCTGTACGGGCAGCTGGACGAGCTGTTCCGGTCCTATATGTCCCCGGCCGTGGCGACCGAACTGCTCGCCGATCCCGCGCAGGCCGATCTCGGCGGACGGATCGCGGAGGTCAGCGTGCTGATGGCGGATCTGTCGGGTTTCACGCCGTTCGCGGAGAACACCGATCCCGCGGCGGTGGTGCAGATGCTGAACACCTATTACGGCGCGATCGTGCCGGTCATCCTGGGCGAGGGCGGGACGGTGGTGCAATTCGTCGGCGATGCGGTGATGGCGGTGTTCAACGCACCCAATCCGCAGCCCGATCACGCGATGCGCGCGGCGCGGGCCGGACTGGGGTTGCAGTACGTCGTCGGGCGGATCGCCGCGGGACGACCCGACTGGCCGCGTTTCCGGGTCGGGGTCAACTCCGGGCCCGCGCTGGTGGGCAATGTCGGTGCGGCACAGATGCGTAACTACACCGCGATCGGCGACACCACCAATCTCGCGGCTCGGCTGGAGGGGGTGGCCGAACCCGGCACGGTCGTGATCGGCTCGACGACGTATGCGCAGCTGGGTTCGCGGGCCGCGGTGCGGACGCTGGGCGGGATCACCGTCAAGGGGCGGCGCGAGCCGGTCACCTGCTACGTCCTGGAGGGTCTGCGATGACGACCGAATTCGCACTGCTGCGCGGTCTTTCGGACGGTGAGCGACGTCAGCTGCTCGCCTCGTGCACGCCCCGGCGGTTCAAACGCCGCGAAATCCTGTGTCACGAAGGCGATCCCGGCGACACGCTGCATCTGGTCGTCTCCGGGCTGCTGCTGATCCGCGTGGCCACCCCGCTCGGCTACACCGCCACGTTGTCGGTCATCGGTCCCGGTGACGCGTTCGGCGAACTGGCCCTGCTGAGCCCCGAGGCCAAACGCACCGCCACCGTCGAGGCCGCCGAGAACGCGGAAACCCTCAGCCTCAGCCGTGCCCAGCTGACCGCATTGCGCGCCACCTATCCCGGAGTCGAGCGGATGCTCACCGACACTCTCGTCGAACAGGTCCGCCGCCTGTCCGGCATGGTGCTCGAGGCGCTGTACCTGCCGGTCGAGGCGCGCGTGGTCCGCCGCCTGGTGAACCTCGCCCGCATCTACGGCGGCCCCGCCCCGATCGCCGAAATCCGCCTCACCCAGGACGATCTGGCCTCCATGGCTGGAACCACCCGCGTCACCGCGAACAAGATCCTGCGCGAGCTGGAGGACCGCAGCATCGTCGAACTACGGCGCGGCCGCATCGTCGTCACCGACCGCCGCGCCCTCGTAGCCGCCGCGAACACCTATCACTGAGGCCCCATACCCCTACTTCAGTCCAGGGAGACGAAGACCTCCACCGAGGCCGGGCCCGTGTAGCGCTCGATCTCCGCGCTGTGCGACCGGGTGATGACGCCCGCGGCCTCGGCCTTGGCCACCTTCGCCCAGGCCGTGCGCAGGAGGTCGTACGGCTTGTCGGACACCACGAATTTGGCGTAGCGACCGGCCGGGATCCGGGTGAGGACGTCGCCGGTGTCGAGCTGATCCAGGGCGTCGAGTTCGTAGCCCAGGACGGCCACCGCATGGTCGTTCTGGCCGACGTAGGCCGCCACACGCTGGGCGTTCTTGTCCCGCGACAGATATCTGTCCCAGGTGAAGTTGACCAGATCCAGGTCGCGGGCGGCCACTTCGCGACCGGCCAGCGGAACGGTGAGCCCGCCGACGAGGCTGTCCTCGAGGGTGACTATCTCGAAATCCATATTCGCGCCTTACTTCTCGCCCGTGTCGTCGTCGGCCAGCGCAACGAACACCTCTACCGTGCGCCGATCCGGATAGTGCTCGAAATCGCCGGTGTAGGCGCGTGCCAGTGCTCCGGCGGTCTCCAGATCCCAGACCGCGCGCCACACCGACACGATGGTGTCGCCCAGGTCGTCCCCGCTGCGGACGAATCGCGCGAACCGGCCGCCCGGCACGCGCGCCAGCACATCACCGGGTAACAGATCGTCGAGCCTGCGGCAGCGGTAACCGACGATATGCGTCAGATACGAGCCGATCTCCGGCGCGTGATCGACGTACGCGCTCGCCGGGGGGCCCGGCAGATCGCGTTTGAGGTTGTGCCGCCAGGCTTCCTCCACCTTCAGCCGGCGCGGGCCTTCGACCGCCAGCGCCGGGCTGCGCAGGACGGTCCCCGCCACCAGCGTCTCGTGGCGCTCGACGATATTGAAATCCACCGGTGTCGCCCCTATGTCTAGTATCTCCGGCCTCCGCTCCGCTCCGGCGGGCTGGGGCCCCTGTTCACCCGGTCCTTCCCTCCTCCGCTCAGTCGCTGCACTCCTTCGCTCCGTCGGTCCCAGGGCGGGCCCCGGCCGGGTGTCGGAGTGTTGTGGAGTGGGCGGAAATCGGGTGACCTGGGGTTGTTGTGTCCCTGCTTTAGGTGATCCTATGCGTGTCGGCTGACCGGCCCGCAATGGGCCGGTCCACGGCAGTGCTGCCGATGCGTGCTCCGTTCCCCGAGCTTAGTCGGGGACTACGACACAGCGGCCGGAGATGATCTCGACCCGATAGCGATCGGTGAGACCGGAGGCCCGAAGATGTCCGGGCCGCGGCGGGTGACCAGGGAATCCGGACACCTCAGCCCGGGACCGGGACGTGCAGACCCGGGAAGATCTCGACCTGGTGCGGCGGGGGAGGGGGTGCGGGAACCGGTGCGGGGATCGGGGCGCGGCGGCGAGGTTGCGTGGTGGTCGGCGGCGCGAGGATGTCGAAGGGGCCGTGGGACTGTTCCGACGACGGGGGTGTGGCGATGAAGGGGCCCTGGGTGTCGGTGGGCGCTGCGGACGGGAAGTGTTCGACGGGTGTGCCGGTCAGGGCACTGTCCATGGTCTTCTTCCAGATGTCCGAGGGCAGGCCCGCGCCGTAGATCGGTGCGCCGCCGGAGGTGCGGATGGCCTCGGACTGGGCAGTGCCGACCCAGACCGCCGTCGCTAGCGACGGGGTGAACCCGACCATCCAGGCGTCCTTGTTGGCTCCGGTCTCGCCGAGCTGGGTGGTGCCGGTCTTGGCGGCGGCGGGGCGACCGGCCAGGGCGTGCCCGTTCGAGTACGCCGCGATCGACAGCATCGCCGAGATCGTCGTATCGGCGACCTGCGCCGGAATCCGTTGCTGCGCGGGGAGTTGATCCTTACCGGGCACGCCGCGATCCAGCAGCACCCGGCCGTCCCCCGTGACGACGCGCTGCACGATGAACGGCGTGTGATACATCCCGGAATTCGCGACGGTCGCATACGCCACGGCCATGTCCACCGGACGCACCGAATACACGCCCAGCACGATCGCCAGGGCGGGCGGCCCGCCGTTCTCGCTGAGTGTGCGGCCCGCGATGCCCGGAATCTGCTCCGGAATCCCGGCCTGATGCGCGGCGTCGGCGATGGCCTGCGGACCGATCGTCTCGGCGAGCCGGTAGAAGCTGGTGTTCAGCGACCGCTTGAACGCCTCGGCCAGCGAACAGGTCCCGCAGGATTCACCCTCCACGTTGGTGACCGGGACGCCGTTCACCGTCACCGGAGCGCTGTTGAGCCGGTAGGAAAGCGGAATCCCCTGTTGCAGTGCGGCCAGCACCGCGAAGGTCTTGAACGAGGATCCGGTCTGCAGCGGCGCCTGCGCGAAATCGAAGCCGACGCCGTCGTCCCCGCCGTAGTAGGCGCGCAGCGCACCCGAACGCGGGTCGACCGAGACGACCGCGCTGCGCAACTGGGCGGGCTGCGCACTCAACGTGTTGTGCACCGCGTCCAGGGCGGACTGCTGGGCGCGCGGGTCGATGGTAGTGGTGATGCGCAGCGCTCCGGTGTCGATCTCCTGCTGGCTGATCCCGGCGTTGCGCAGTTCGGCCAGGACCTGGGTGCGGATCAGCCCGTTCGCGTTGTGCGCGGCGTCGTCGGTGAATGCGCTGACCGGCGCGATCTGCGGAAACTGGATCGCCGCACGATCTTTCGCACTCAACTTGCCCATGCTGACCATGCCGTCGAGCACATAGTTCCAGCGTTCCCGCAGTTGCGGCAGATGCGTTTCCGGATCCAGCAGCGAGGGCGTGCGGATCACCGAGGCCAGCACCGCTCCTTCGGCCGTGGTCAGCTCGGGTACCGGTTTGGCGAAGTACGCGCGCGCGGCGGCGGCGATCCCGTAGGCCCCGCGACCGTAGTAGATGGTGTTCAGGTAGGCGGCGAGAATGTCGTCCTTACTCCACTGCCGTGCCATCTTCGCCGAGATGATCAGCTCGCGGACCTTGCGCGAGAGGGTGCGCTCGGAGCTCAGGAACGCGTTCTTGACGTACTGCTGGGTGATCGTCGACCCACCCCCGGCGTCGTCGCGACCGAGCAGGTTGTCCCGTGCCGCGCGCAGGTACGCAGAGGTCGAATATCCGGGATTGGTGTAGAAGTTCCGGTCCTCCGCCGACAGCACCGCGTCGCGCACCGGAACCGGCACCTGCGTCAACGGCACCGGCGTCCGATTTCCTTCCGGCGGAACGATTCTGGCCAGCACGGTGGTGTCGTCGTCGGCGGTGATGGTGGCGATCTGATTGGACTGCACCGCGTCCGGCGCGGGCACCTCGGCACTCCAGTAGGCCAGGACCAGCAGCAGCGCCGGAATCACGATGAAAATCACGAACAACGCCAACAGCAATCGCCGGATCCGCTGTCCCCGGGTCCGCCGCGGCCGCTCGTGCGCGGGTTCGCCGCCCTCGCTCCGCACCCGTCGCTGCGGAGCCGCATGCTGTCGCCGAACTCGTCCCGGAAGCTCGTTCCACCCCGCGAGCGAGGCATACGGCGCAGCCTTGCGCTCGCCACCTCGCCACCGCATACGGATCGAGTTCACGATCAACTCCTCGGACTACAAGAACAAGGTGATCGAACAACCGCACGATAGAAATCGACTACCAGCGTAAGACCCGACCGCCGACACCCGCAGCACCGGCGGTCCACACAGCTCGATGGCGCACCTCCGCGCTCGCTCGCATCGGCCCGTTCACGTCGGCTCAGCGAGGCTTTCGATGCAGGTGGTCAGGAGTGCGGCCAGCTGCCGGAGGTCCGCGGGGGCCAGATCTGCGGTCATCCGGTTGTCGATATCCAGCACGATGGCGTCCGCGCGATCCAGCTGGGCACGGCCGGATTCGGTGAGGGTGACCGGGCGCGCGCGGCCGGTGGAGGGTTGGTCCGCGACGGTGGCCAGACCCGCCTTCTGCAGTCCGTTGAGGACGTCGCGCAGTGATTGGCGGGTCACGAAAGTACGGCGGGCGAGTTCGGCGGCGGGCGCGCCCGGGACGTCGGCCAGGGCGCGCAGCACCGCGTACTGGGACATGGTCAGCCCCAGCGGCCGCAGCCGTTCCTCACATGCGCGATGGAAGGTCTGCTGTGCCTGTTTGATCAGATACCCGATCCGCCGTTCGACGCCCTCTTGACTCATGACAGGAACCTTACACATCCTGGTCTATGTAAGGATCCTGACATCAGGGAGAGATCGCCATGCCCGACACCACCACCATCGCGACCGACGCCCAGCTCACCACCCTGATCAACGTCTTCACGGTCCAGCCCGACCGCCAGCGCACCCTGGTCGACCTACTGACCCGCGCCACCGACGAGGTCATGCAGCACATCCCGGGCTTCATCTCCGCCAACATCCACGCCAGCGACGACGGCACCCGAGTGATCAACTACGCCCAGTGGCAATCCCCCGACGCCTACCGCGAAGTGTTCGCCAACCCCACCGCCCAGATTCACATGAAGCAAGCCGCCGCCGTAGCCGACCACTTCGACCCACACCTGTTCACCGTGGAATCCGTCCACCACCGCTGAACTAGCCCGCGGGCGAGTCCGACGGCGCCGCGACCTAGCTTTTGACGCCGCCCGCGGTCAGGCCGGAGATGATGCGGCGCTGGAAGAGCAGGACCATGATGACCAGGGGGACGGTGACGATGATGCCGGCGGCCATGATCGCCGTGTACGGCTGGACCAGGGGGTCGTTGCCGGAGAAGCGGGCGATGGCGACGGTGACCGGTTCGGTCGCGTCGGAGGACAGCAGGCTGGACAGGAGATATTCGTTGACCGCGGCGATGAAGGCCAGGATCGCGGTGGTGAATACCGCGGGGGCGGCCAGCGGGAGCATCACCAGGCGGAACGCCTGGAAACGGGATGCGCCGTCGATCCGCGCGGCCTCCTCGAGCTCCCACGGGAGTTCGGCGAAGAACGAGGCCAGCACGTACACGGTCATCGGCAGTACGAAGGAGATGTTCGGGATGATCATCGCCTGGTAGTGGCCGAGCCAGCCGATATCGGTGAACAGCTGGAACAGTGGCGTCACCAGCACGACCACCGGGAACATCGACGCGCTCAGCACCAGCCCGGCGACGAGGGTCTTACCGCGGAAGGTGATGCGCGCCAGGGCATATGCGGCCATCATGCCGATCAGCAGCGCGATCACCGTGGTGGCCGCGCCGATGACGACGCTGTTGGTCAGCGCCCGGCCGAAGTTGTTGCCGCGACTGGTGTCGAACGCGTTCTTGAAGTTCTCCGTAGTCAGATGGGTCGGCCACGGCGTGTTGTCGAACGTGTAGGTCGGATCGCGGAAGGCGGTGACGGCCATCCAGTAGAACGGCCCCAGGCCCCACACCAGGATGATCAGCGCGCCGACATACGTACTCGCGGAACGCATCCGCTTGCTCAGCGGCACGCGCGCCGTGACCGCCCCGGCGGTTTCCGGCACGGTGACGGCATCGGCGAATCCGGTGTCGCTCATCAGTGCGCCCTCCGCTGTTCTTCCTGTGTCGCAACCGCATTCGCGCCCAACACCTTGACCAGCACGAATGCGACCGCGAAGATCAGCAGGAAGGTGATCACCGACAGTGCCGAGGCGCTGTTGGCCCCCTGGCGCACCTGGTCGACGACCAGGATCGAGATGGTCCGGGTGTTGGCGTTGCCCTGGGTCATGATGGCGGGCAGATCGTAGAGCCGCAGCGCATCCATCGTGCGGAACAGAATCGCCACCAGCAGTGCGGGTTTGAGCAGCGGCAGGGTGATGTGGCTGAACCGCTGCCACGCCGACGCGCCGTCCACCCGAGCGGCCTCGTACACGTCGGCCGGAATCACTTGCAGCCCCGCGAGAATCAGCAACGCCATGAACGGCGTCGTCTTCCACACGTCGGCGATGATCACCGCGAACCGCGACCACCACGGATCGGTCTGCCACAGAATGTGTGTTCCGAGAACACGATTCACCACGCCGTCGTACTGGAACATGAACTCCCACAGCCGCGCGGTGACCGCGGTCGGGATGGCCCACGGGATCAGCACCGCGGCGCGCAGCAGCGCCCGGCCCTTGAAGGTCTTGCCCATCACCGTGGCCATACCCAGCCCGATGACCGCCTCGAGGGTCACCGTGATGACGGTGAACAGCAGGGTCACCAGGATCGCGGTCCAGAACTGCGAGCCGAGATTGCCGGTCGGGCAGGACTCGGTGCCGCCGGCGGGCAGTGCGCACTGCTGCAACAGCCAGTGCGTGTAATTGCTGAATCCGGCGTTGCCGCCGTTGACGAACATGCCCGTCGCTGGATCGAGTCCGGAGTCCTTCTGGAAGGACATGATCAGCGCGCGGACCACCGGATACCCGATGACCACGGCCAGGGCCAGCAGCACCGGAGCCACGAACAACCAGGCGCGTCCCGATTCGGGCAGCGTGTCCAGTGCGCGAGCGACCGGCGACTTGCGACTACCGTTCGGCATATCGGGCGCTGTCGATGAATCGCTCGCGGACTCGGCCACAGACGTGTACTCCGATGTTCCCGAAGGATCTGACACCGTTCTTCTCTCCTACGGGACTCGGCTCGGCACAGGCGCTCTCGCGGTCAGGAACCGGCGGCCTGGATCCCCTTCTGCATGCCGGTGATCGCGGCGTCGACCGTTTTCTTTCCGGTGATCGCAGCATAGGCGTTGTCCTGGATGGCTTTGGACACCGCCGGATAGAACGGGGTGACCGGCCGCGGCACGGCGCTGGCGATCGAATCCTTCAGCGTCGGCAGGTATGGGAACTTCGCGATCAGCGCCGGATCGTCGTACAGCGAGGACCGCACCGGCGGGTACGCGCCCTCGGCCACGATGTGCTGGGCGTCCTCGCCGATCAGGAAGCGCAGGAAGTCCAGTGCGGTGGCCTTGTGCTTGGAGTACGCGCTGATGGCGGCGTTGTAACCACCGAGCGTGGAGGCGCCGATGCCGTCCTTGCCGGGCAGCGCGGCGACGCCGACCTCACCCTTCACCGCGGACGAATCGGCCTGTGCCACACCGTAGAAGTTCGGCCAGGTGCGCAGGAACAGCAGTTTGCCCTGGGCGAAGGCGTTCTGGCTCTCGGGCTCCTCGAAGGAGATGGCCTCCTTGGGGATGTCGCCCTTCTGGTACGCGTCGGTGAGCACCTGCAGACCCGCGCGGGACTGCGGGCTGTCGATGGTCGGGGTCTTGCCGTCCGGGCCGACGAAGGTGCCGCCGTAGGCGTTGATCACCTCGGCGGTGTTCACCGTCAGACCCTCGTAGGGCGCGAACTGCCCTGCGTAGCAACCGAGATTGTGTTCCTTGGCGACATTGCAGTCACCGGTCATCTCGGTCCAGGTCTTGGGCGGGTTGGGCACCAGATCCTTGCGGTAGTACAGCAGGCCGCCGTTGGTGTTCAGCGGCGCGGCGTACAGGTTGCCCTTGTAGGTGGCGCTGGCCACCGTCGGCGAGAGCAGGGTGGAGGTGTCCAGCGCGAAGGAGTCCTTCAGCGGCTGGATCCAGCCCTTGGCCGCGAACTCCGCGGTCCAGGTGACGTCCAGCGCCATCACGTCGTAGTCCGACTGTTTGGCCTGCAGATGCTGGGCCATGTCGTCGTGCTGTTGGGAGGCGTCGTTGGACTGTTCCTTGAAGGTGACCTTCTCGGACGGGTGCGCGGCGTTCCAGCGATCGATGAGCTGTTTGACCGCACCGGTTTCCGAGGTGTCCTTACCTTCGACGAAGGTGATCGGGCCGCGGCCGCCGAGGTCCTGTGTGGTCGGGTTGTTGCCGCTGCTGCTCGAACACCCACTCGCGAGGGTCGCGGTGAGCAGTGCCGCCGAGGCGGCGGCCAGAGCGGCGCGGGAGGTCCGGGACGAGCGTCGTGACCTCACCTTGTTCAATGCCATCGATACTCCAGGGTCGAGACGAGCCACAGCCGCCTTGGCGCGCACGGTGGAGCCGAGTGGCGATGACGCGTAGCCGTGAGCGCCGGCACACTCAGCCGGTTGCACAAGGCAAGATACATCGTCTGTGGCCGGTCGTGTCGGTCGGTTCTCTATATTCTGGTGCGCGATGTCGACTCAGCCAACTCAGGACAAGTTGCTCACGCGTATCGGCGGACTGCTGCGTCAGGCGGAGTCCACCGACAACGAGCACGAGGCCGAAGCGTTTCTCGCCGCCGCGCAGCGCCTGGCGACCCGCTCGTCCATCGATCTGACGGTGGCTCGTGCGCACGTCACGGGCCGGGAGCGCCGGGCGACGCCGGTGCAGCGGGTGATCGCGATCGGCGAGGCGGGCAAGCGCGGACTGCGCACCTATGTGCAGCTGTTCGTCGCGATAGCCACCGCCAATGATGTGCGCTGCGATGTCGCTCGCACTTCGACGCAGGTGTACGCGTACGGGTTCGACTCCGATATCGCCGCGTGCGAGGCGCTGTATGCGAGTCTGCTGGTGCAGATGGTGCGGGCGTCGGATCTGTACATCAAGTCCGGGCAGTACCGGTCCGCGACGGTGGAGAAGGTCGTTGTCGAGAAGCGTTACGGTCGCAAGGTGCAGCGGCAGGTGCGCGCACCCGTCGCGGCCGTGACGGCCCGGCTGAATTTCCAGATGGCGTTCGCCGCGCGTGTCGGCCGTCGCTTGTCCGCGGTCAAGGCCGACGTGGTGGCGGAGGTGCAGGCCGAGTCCGCTACGGCTCCTGGCACCGCGATCGCCCTGCGCGACAAGGAACTCGAACTGACCAGCTTCTACACCCGGACCTCCGAAGCGCGCGGCACCTGGCGCGGGCCGCAGGAGTCCGCCGGGTACTCGCCCGGGGCCCGGCGTGCCGGTGACCGTGCCGGCCGAGCCGCGCGGTTGGGTTCCGCACCCGAACTCGGTGCCGCGCGTGGACAACTCGACGCGTGATCGGGCCACAGCCGGTTCCGTAACCGTGACGGGGCGCGGCGCAACTGTGTCAATGTCGTGAAAATGTCGTAGGTCGGCGAGAACAGTGGGAGGTCCGGTGTCCGAGGCGGATCGCGCCGGAGTCGGGGCATGAGTACCCGGGACAGCCAGCGGGCGCGGGTGTACGACGCCGAGGGGCTGGTGCGGCGGATGTTCGATCGGGCCGACGAGGGTGGCGGGCGGACCGTGGAGTTGTACGGGTCGCAGATCACGCTGCCGGTGGAGCGCCGGTTCGCCTCGGTGGAATCGGTGCAGAGCTATGTGGATCGCGTGCTGGCGTTGAATTGGGTTCGCGCGGGGTGGGGTCGTGCGGGTGCGGCGGTGACGGTTCGGGCGCGGGCGGGTGCGGGCGCCGCGCATTACGAGGTCGAGACAGCGGTGCTCGCGGTGCCGTTGCATGCCAGTGGAAGCGCCTGGGCATTGCGGGAATTGGTGGTTCTGCACGAGATCGCGCACCATCTCGGCGAACCGGGGGAGGACCGGGCGGCGCACGGGCCCGAATTCTGTTCCCGGTACATCGAACTGGTCGACGGGGTCATCGGGCCGGAGGCGGCATTGGTGTTGCGCACTTCGCTGCTGGGTTGTGGTGTGCGGATCGGTTGATGGGCTGCTCGGTTGTAGTGTCGGCGTCGACCATGAATCGAGGGAGGCGTATGCGCAAGCTCGTGTCACGTGTGGCTTTCTACGTTCTGTGCACGGTGATGTCTCCGGTGTTCCTGATCGGCTACATCATGTGGATCGGCGGGACCCTCGCCTCGGGCCGGTCCGGGGTATCGGGCACCGCGCAGGGGCCGCTGAGCGCCCGGTACTCCGAGCACAACTTCGGGACCAGGCCGGACGAGGCGGCCGACCGGCTGCTGCGCGCGCTGCCGGGCGTTCCGGGCCCGGCCCTGTTCCTGACGACCGCTCCGGTATTCCTGGCGCATCGGCTGACCGGGTACGTGCCGCGGGCGTTCCGCTACCCGTACGAGGGCAAGGTTTCCCCGCAGTACGAGGCGTCGGCGCGGATCGGGTTCTTCGACGCGGCCCTCGAGCGCTACCTGCCCGACGACACGCAGTTCGTCATTCTCGGCGCGGGTTTCGACACCCGCGCCTACGGGCTTGCGAACGATGTGCGGGTGCGTGTCTTCGAGGTCGATACCCTGCCGACCCAGACCGTCAAGCGCAAGACGCTGGAGAAGGCCGGAATAGATTCCAGCAGAGTGACTTTCGTGCCCGCCGACTTCGAGAAGGAGGACTGGCTCGACTGCCTCACCGCCGCCGGGTTCGACCCGGCCGAGCGGACGCTGTTCCTCTGGGAGGGCGTGACCATGTACCTCGACCGGGCCGCCGTCGAGGACACCCTGCGGAAGATCGCTTCGACGGCCGCCGGAAGCGTCGTCGCATTCGACTATTTCACCAGCGAGCCGTTCGAATCGTCCTCGTTCTACTGGCGTTACGGCCGCGCCGCGACCAGCGCCGCGGGCGAGGAGCTGAAATTCGGCGTCGACAGCACACCGCCGTCGCGCGACCGCCTCGCCGAACTGCTCCGATCCTGCGGCCTGTCGCTGACCGAGCAGCAGACCCTCGGCGAAGATACCCAGAAACGCCGTGCCTGGGGCGGATTCGCGATCGCCACGGTGGAGAAGGCGGCATAGCTCCCGGTGAGGTCTCGCCGCTCAGGCGGTGGGCAGCAGCCGCTGGACTCGGGCGAGGCGATCGCGCCACCATCGGGTGCGCTCCGGGTCCGGATGCCGGAAACGGTGCAGCAGTTCGGGATCCGGGGTGGGCGGGGTGCGCGGGACGGGCAGGTATCCGTCGACCGGACGGAGCGAATCAGTGACCGTATCGCCCTGGAAGAGATTCACCGTGCCCAGCCCGCAGGCGAATTCGAGGTTCGGCAGGGCTCCGGCCAGTGCGAGTTGAGCCGACAGACCGACGCTGGTCTCCAGCGCCGAGGAGACCACGCACGGCAGGCCGGCCGCCTCGGCCACCTGCAACGCGCGCCGAACTCCGCCCAGCGGAGTGCATTTCAGCACGGCGACATCCGCGGCCCCCGCCACCGCGACGCGCAGCGGATCCTCGGCCCGGCGAATGGATTCGTCCGCGGCGATCCGGACGTCCACCCGTCGCCGCACCTGCGCCAACTCCTCGATGGTCCGGCACGGCTGTTCGGCGTACTCCAAACCGCCTGCGGCCCGGTCGATCTGGGTGAGGTGATCGACAGCGGTTTCGACATCCCACAGCGCGTTGGCATCCACCCGAATCGCCCCCTCGGGCCCGAGCGCCGAACGCACGGCCGCCACCCGCTCCAGATCCTCGCCCAATGACTCGGGGTGATCGGCCACCTTCACCTTCGCCGTCCGACATCCCGACCCGGCGACCAGCGCATACGCCCGCTCCGGATCAATCGCAGGCACAGTGCAATTCACCGCGATCCGGTCCCGAACCACCTCCGGCCACCCCACGGTGACCTGCTCGACGGCGGTAGCCAACCACCCCGCCGCCTCCCGATCCCCGTACTCCGGGAACGCACAGAACTCCCCCCACCCCAGCGGCCCCTCGAACACCATCCCCTCCCGCACCGTGATCCCCCGGAACCGAGTCCGCATCGGAATCGCGTAGACGTGTGCGGAGGCAGGATCGATCAGCTCACCCACGTGCCCACCCCACCGTCACGTGGCTGGGCCTCGATCACGCCTGCTGCTCTGTTCTGGTTCACCCGGAACAGCCTAATCTCGCGAAGGTCGTGGCACGGCGACGCTCGAAACCTGCGTCGAAATCGATGGACAGACGTGCCGAACCCCTGAGAACGACGACGATATCCGCAACGGTCGACGCGGCATGGTGCGAAGTCGGAGGGCGCTGCGAGCACCCGCGCTCGTCTGCGCGAGATGGGCTATGCCGGTCGTCTCGTTCCGTATCAGCTGCTCACAGCCTTTCCAGAATCATGGCGTTGGCCAGCCCGCCCGCCTCGCACATGGTCTGCAGGCCGAAGCGGGCGCCACGTTCGCGCATGGCGTGCACGAGGGTGGTGGCCAGGCGTGCTCCCGATGCGCCGAGCGGATGACCCAGAGCGATCGCGCCGCCGTGGACGTTGACGCGGCTGAGGTCCGCGCCGGTGTCGGCGGCCCAGGCCAGGACCACCGCGGCGAACGCCTCGTTGACTTCGAACAGGTCGATGTCGGACAGTTGCAAACCGCTGCGCTCCAGGACCTTTCGCGTCGCCGGGATGACCGCGGTGAGCATCAGCAGCGGATCGTCGCCCGCGACGGCGAAGCTGTGCAGCCGGGCCAGCGGCGTCAGGCCGAGCTGAGCGGCCTTCTCGCTGGTCATGATGAGGACCGCGGCGCTGCCGTCGTTGATCTGACTCGCGTTGGCGGCGGTGATGTTCCAGCCGATCTCCGGGAATCGGGCGGCGTATTCGGGGCTGTAGAAGGCCGGACGCAGCGCGCCCAGCGTCTCGAGCGTGCTGCCGACGCGAATCCCCTCGTCGGTCGACAAGCCTTCCAGCGGAGCCAGTTCCGCCTCGAACGCCCCGTTCTTCGTTGCCGCCGCGGCCTTCTCGTGACTGGCCAGGGAGAACTCGTCCAGTGCGGTACGCCCGATCTTCCATCGCGACGCGATCAACTCCGCGCTGATACCTTGCGGCACAAGCCCTTCAGGATAACGCTCGGCAAAGGCGACCCCACCGATATCGGTGGCCCCGACCACGCTCGAGCCCATCGGAACCCGGCTCATCGATTCCAGTCCGGCCGCCACCACGACGTCGTACGCACCGGAGATCACGCCCTGTGCGGCGAAGTGGATGGCCTGCTGACTGCTTCCGCACTGCCGGTCCACGGTCGTGGCGGGCACCGATTCGGGATATCCGGCGGCCAGTGCGGCGCGCCGGCTGATGTTGACGGACTGTTCGCCGACCTGGGTGACCACTCCGCCGATGACGTCGTCGATCTGCGCCGGATCGATGCCCGTTCGCCGCACCACCTCCCGCAGGCTGTGTGCGAGCAGGTCCACCGGATGTACCCCGTGCAGCGCGCCGGTCGACTTGCCCTTGCCGATCGGGGTGCGCACGGCCTCGACGATCACTGCGTCTCTCATGGCGATTCCTTCCGACCGACCGCGACGATGCGGTCTCGCTAAGTCGTTCTATAGTCAGCGTAGGAGGCTGACGATACCTACCACAAGTCAGACTCGTATGATGTACGTCATGTCTGCTGTACTCGAAGGACCGTTACGTGATCTGCGTTCGTGGAAGCCGGAGGGATGTTCGGTCGTCAAGGCCCTGGACATCATCGGCACCCGATCCGCGATCCTGATCCTGCGCGAGGCCCTCTACGGCACCACTCGATTCGACGGATTCGCCGAACGCGTCGGCATCACCGACGCGGCCGCCGCAGCAGCCCTGCGCAAACTCACCACCGCGGGCCTGCTGCGCAAACAGCCCTACCGCGAGGAGGGCAAACGCACCCGCAACGAATATGTGCTCACCGAGATGGGCCGCGATGCGATCCCGGTCGTCCTGGCCCTGTGGCAGTGGGGTGATCAGTACCTGCAGGGCGGGACGCCGCCGCTCGAGCGGGTCGAGAACGATACGAGCGAGCCGGTCCGCGTGCAAATCCGCAGCTCGGGCGGAAACGAGGTCCCGATGGACAATCTGCGTATCCGCCTCAACGAGGAGTGGCGGCGCAGCCGGACCCGCGATCGACGCGGGCCCGGCGGAGTCGAAATCAGTTGAGCCGCTTGCCGTCCTCGGGCGCGAAGAAGTACACGTGCTCCGGATCCGCGGTGAGCGAGAGCTTGTCGCCCTTGGTCGGCGGGTTGCGCCAGTCGACCCGCGCGACGATGGTTTCCTCTGCGTCCGAACCGTTCTCGTCCAGCGCCCGCCCGTAGACGTAGGCGTCCGAGCCGAGTTCCTCGACCACGTCCACCTCCATCGCGATGCCCTTGCCCGATTCGGTGAACTCGAGGTGCTCGGGCCGGATGCCGACCACCACCGAACCGTCCACGGCGTCGGTCACCGTGCGCGGCACCTGCAGCGCGTGCCCGCCCAGCTGTGCGCCGCCGTCGGTGAGCGGCAGGGTGAACAGGTTCATCGCCGGCGAACCCATGAAGCCGGCGACGAACAGATTCGCCGGATTCCGGTACAGATCGCGCGGGGTCGCGCACTGCTGCAACAGACCGTCCTTGAGCACCGCGACCCGGTCGCCCATGGTCATCGCCTCGACCTGGTCGTGCGTCACGTACACGGTGGTCGTGCCCAGCCGACGCTGCAACTGCGCGATCTGGGTGCGGGTCTGCACGCGCAGCTTGGCGTCCAGGTTCGACAGCGGCTCATCCATCAGGAACACCTGCGGCTGCCGCACGATCGCCCGGCCCATCGCGACACGCTGGCGCTGACCACCGGACAGCGCTTTCGGCTTGCGATCCAGGAACTGTTCCAGGTCCAGGAGTTTCGCGGCCTCGAGGACCCGCTTCTCCTTCTCCGCCTTGGCGACCTTGGCCATCTTCAGCGCGAAGCCCATGTTCTCCGCGACGGACATATGCGGGTAGAGCGCGTAGTTCTGGAACACCATCGCGATATCGCGCTGTTTGGGTTCGGCGTTGGTGACATCCTTCTCGCCGATCAGGATTCGGCCGCCGTCGACGTCCTCCAGTCCGGCGAGCATGCGCAGCGAGGTCGATTTACCGCAGCCGGACGGGCCGACGAGAACCAGGAATTCCCCGTCGGCGATCTCCAGATCCAACGCGTCGACAGCGGGTTTGGCGGCGCCCGGATACACCCGGGTCGCGCGGTCGAAAGTGACCGTAGCCATCAGAAAACATCCCTTCACCGGCAGGAACGTGCCGGACGATCCGAGTAGAGGGTGGATGCGGCGAACCGCAGAACGAAATCCTACTGGGCATATGTCCACGGCGTGTCGGTTCGCTGTGGGCGTACACGCCCGCACGGACATCTCGGGCGTCCCGGCGGTAGCCTGATGAGGGTCATTCGCAGTGCTGAAAGCTCACATCGAGGAGAGCATTCATGACCCGACCAGTTCGCATCGGAGTCCAACTACAGCCGCAGCACGCACCCGAGTACAACCTCATCCGCGATGCCGTGCGCCGCGCCGAGGACGCCGGGGTGGACGTCGTGTTCAACTGGGATCACTTCTACCCGCTCTACGGCGACCCCGACGGCGCCCATTTCGAATGCTGGACCATGCTCGGCGCGATCGCCGAGCAGACCGAACGCGTCCAGCTCGGCGCGCTGGTCACCGGCGGCGGCTACCGCAACCCCGACCTGCTCGCCGATATGGCCCGCACCGTGGACCACATCTCCGGCGGCCGCCTGATCCTGGGCATCGGCGCGGGTTGGTTCGAGAAGGACTACGACGAGTACGGCTACGAATTCGGTACCGCCGGATCACGTTTGGCGTTGCTCAAGGAGTACATGGAACGACTGACCGCCCGCCTGGGCAAACTCAACCCGCAGCCGGTCCGCGACATCCCGATCCTGATCGGCGGCGGCGGTGAGCGCAAGACCTTGCGCCTGGTGGCCGAATACGCCGACATCTGGCACACCTTCGCCGAAATCGATGTCCTGGAACGCAAGTCGAAGATCCTCGCCGACCACTGCACCGCCGCGGGCACCGATCCGGCCGCCATCGAACGCTCGGTGAACTGGCCGGGCGCCGAAGCCGCCCCCGCCCTCGTAGCCGCCGGAGCAACCCTGTTCACCGTCGGCACCGGCGGCCCCGACTACGACCTGAGCACCCTGGAAGAAGCCATCCGCTGGCGCGACGAATTCAACCCCGAGTCCGTCGCCGGAATCGCCTAGGGCTGCAACGATATTCGCTGATCGGTTTTCGGCGGTGGCCGGGACCCGCCGCATCGACGCGCGGCTGTTCCGGCCACCGGCGGGCCGAGGTCGGGATGGCGTTCGTAGAGCAGCCGCAGCACAACGCGCGGCACCGACCGTCGGACGGATCTGCCACCGCATCGAGATTTCGCGGAACGTGTCCGTGTGCATCTGCAATCTGTTGATGTGCAACAGGTCTGGGGATCGGCCTGATCTACGGCAGCTTCCGATTATGGCCAACTGCAACAGAATTGGGCGCTGCGCCGTCGTGGTTCACGGATCGGTGGTCGTGGCCGAGCCGGTGAGCTGCTCCTGCGCGTATTGGCGGAATGCGTTGACCAGTCGGTTTCGGGTGTCGCGGCGGGTGGCCAGGACTACGTGGGCCGGGTCGACGCCGTGCAGGGGGATCGCGATGATGTCGGGGCGGAGGGTGGGGAATTGGCCGCCTGCGGTGATGGCTATGGCTTCTCCGGCGGCGATTACCTCGAGTTTGTCCTCGAGGGCTTCGATGATGGGGCCATCGGGGGCGGGGCGGCCGTCGGGGCGAGGGTCGATGTTCCAGTAGGCGCTCCAGACCGGGTCGGATCGGCGGAGGCGGGGGACGGGTTCGTCGGCGATGTCGTCGAGGGTCAGGAAGTCCTTGTGCGCCAAGCGATGATCGATGGGCATGAGGACCACGCGCGGTTCTTCGTACAGGATGGTGACCTGTAGCCCCTCGGTGGGGAAGGGGAGTCGGGTGAGGAGTGCGTCGACTCGATGATCATGCAGGGCGGCCTGGACGTCGGTGATCTGCACATGCTGTGCGCGTATCTCGGCGTCGGGATGGCGTCGGCGCATCTCGCGCACGACGGGCGTGATGATCAGGTCTCCGGTGTAGCCGATCGTGACGTGGCCGGGGCTGGCCACGGCGCGGGTCTGCGCGACCATCCGGCTTGCGGTGCGCAGCAACGCTCTGGCCTGGGGGAGGAACACCTCACCGGCTTCGGTGAGCCGGGTGCCCTGCGGTCCGCGATCCAGCAGCCGCGCCCCGAGTTGTTTCTCCAGCCGGTTGATCTGCCGGCTCAACGAGGGTTGCGTGACGTGCAGGGCCTCGGCGGCGCGACCGAAATGCCCGTGCTCGGCGACCAGCGTGAAGGAGTGCACCAACCGCAGGTCGAGATCCACTGCGGGCGGTGCGTCGGTCATGCCGTCACAGTAGTCCCGTCCGGTCCGGGCTGTCGTCGCATCGATGTCCCCCAGCTGCAGTGATACGCGAATCGCAATGCCTGATGCGGAAGATTCATTGGATCGCGAGTCGCTCGCGGCAGCACAGTGGACCTATCCACCCCGCAGCGATTTCACCTGGAGGAACGCCCATGACGATCGACCTCGCCGTGGACACGGCACGCCGAGCACTCGGACCGGTCGGTGCGAGTTTGCCGGTCACCTTCACCAGCACCCCGTCGGCGACCGTGCAGCGCGCCGCGGGCCGCCGCCTGGAGAACGCCGGTTACCGCGCCCTGTGGACCAATGAGGTCATCGGCAAGGACGCCTTCACACACCTGTCCGTCCTGCTGGCCGCCACCGAACGCCTCACGGTGGGCACCTGCATCGCCAACATCTGGGCTCGCCCACCGCAAACCGCACACGGCGCGGCGGCCTACCTCGCCCAGGCGTACCCGGACCGTTTCGTACTCGGCCTCGGCGTCGGCTACCCGCAACAGGCCGAGAGCGTCGGCCGACCGTTCGGCAGCCCCCTGACCGCCATGCGCGACTACGTCACCGGAATGAACAGCGAAACCTGGCCTCCCGCACCGGATTCCGTGTACCCGCGAATCCTCGCCGCGAACGGCCCGAAAATGCTCGCGCTGGCCGGAGAGATCACCGACGGTGCGCTACCTGCCGGACTCCCGCCGGAACACACCGCCCAGGCCAGAAAAACCCTCGGCCCCGGCAAACTGCTCGTAGTGGCCCTGTCCGCCGTGATCGACGACGACCTCGCCCGAGCCCGCGAAACCGCACGACAGGTCGTATCCACCTGGTCCACCCGTCCGTCCTTTTGCGCCACGATAGCCGAATTCGGTTACGAGACAGCGGAAAACACCACACCGGACGATCAAGTGGTCGACGCCCTCGTCGCGCACGGCACCCCGGATTCGATCGCCGAGAAGATCCGCGAACACCTCGCCGCCGGAGCCGACCACGTCACCCTCCTGCAACCGATCGGCATCGAATTCGCTTCCGGCATAGACGGTTACGTCAGCCTCGCCCCGGCCTTGATCGGCCTCGGCTGACAACTCCCCGCATCCTGCCGGTGGGCGCTGCGCGGATATCTCAGCACGTGTCGCTGCTGCTCGGCAGATATCCACCCAATCTGCATCGCCGAACGGCGCAGCCGCACAGATCTGCCCGCTACGTCGAGGTCTCCCGATCCGGGGAAGACAACTGGCCTCGCGCTCGCCCGGTCTGGTCGAATCGGGAATGTGAACGATTGGCAGCGACCAACACTTCCGCCGCAGTCACGCGGTGGCAACGTCGTGGCGGTCGCCGGGTTCCTGCTCGGCGTCCTGAGTCTGGTGATCGCCCCGTTCCTGGCCGTGTTCTCGGTCGTGATGACCACCGTGCCCGGCGCCGTCGCCCTGCACGCTCCGCTACTGGTGGTGGCGTTGGCGGGAATTGTCGTGTCGGGGGTCGGCTTCGTCGTCGGCTGGCGCAGGTTCGCCGGTCGCGCCGGTGTGCCGTCGATCCTCGGATTCGTGGCCGGATCATCGCCGTGGGCATGACGGTGTGGAGTCTGAGAACGAGCGTCGCGACGATCCACGATTTGAACAGCATCCCGGCCTTGCACTACCCGTGAATCCATCGGCCCGGCTTCGGTATTGATCGCCTTTCGATACATCGTGCCGGTAGCTGAGCCGTGCCGCGGACGGCCCGAGGTGCAGCGACCGGCTACCCGCTCAGACGCTCCCTTTACGTTCGACGACGAGAATCCGAACCTCCGGCGCCGGGTGCGCGACGTGTTCGTCGCCGACCTGGGCGTAACAGATCCGGCCCGGGGTCAGGCGTTCGACGCGTTCCTCGCCGTTCTCGCGATAGTGCATGTCGACCGCGCCGTCCAGCACGACGAAGACCTCCGGGCCGTCATTGACGTGCCACTTGTACGGCTGGTCGGTCCAGTGCAGCCGGATCGTCGCGGTATCGATCTCGGGTGATATCGAGGGCTCCCCAGGGACGGTCGGCGGTGAATGCACCGGCATCGAAGAAACGCATGTCTCGATCATGGCACCACCTCGGCGAACGGTGAGGCGGACGAGCGCCCGGGAACGGATGCGCATGCCGGTGGCACCGTACGCTACGTGCAGTGTTGACACTCCTTCTGGAGGGATGAGCGTGACGCACGATCCGGTGATCGCGGCATTGGGGGCGTTCGGGGCGTGGCTGCTGGTGGCGGGGCCGCTGTATCAGGCGGCGATGGAGTTGCGGGATCAAGGTTCGACCGAGCGGCGGGAGCTTCCACCCGATGTCGTCTCGCCGCGTCGTGTCTCGCCGTGGTGGTGGCTGGTGCCGCCGGTGGCGTACCGGAAGTATCGCCAGGAACGCGAACGGATGAAACACTCTGTGCTGCAGGTGCTTACGGCCGACGAGGTGCAGCGGATCCTGACGTTCTCCAATACCGCGCTGGGCTGGCTGCTGGTCGCGGGCGGCGCGAGGTGTATCGCGGTCAAGGAGACCTGGGAGTTCGTCGAGGCCATGGAATGGGCGTGGGGCTGGGCCCTGCTCCTGGTGGCAGTCGCGGGGTTGGCGGCGCTGGGCAACACCTCGTACCAGACCGCGCGCACCTCCCGAATCCTCGCGGCCGCCACGCACTCGAACGCTCCATGACCACATGTCCGGACTCGCCGGGCAAAGTCGGCGCGCGCTAGGCGGGCGTCGTCGCGGCGTCTGCATGTGCGGCACGGGCGCGGGCGCGGCGGACCACCGCCATGGTGATGGCGATCAGCACCCCGAAGGTGACAGCCGTCATGACGGTGGACAGCCACACCATGGTCGGGATGGGCAGGTGGTAGACGAGCACCACACGCAGCGCGGCCTCGGCGCACAGTCCCGCGCCCCAGATGATGCTCAGGGTGGTGATTACGCGCCGCATCTGCGGGCTGGTGCGGTACCGCTGCCGGAATGCGGCGGCGGCGTCGGCGGACATGCCGCGTTGTGCGCTGACGTAGATCAGGGGCTTGCCGATCGCCGTACTGAGCAGGAAGGCCGCTCCGATCAGGGCGGTGGTGAAGGAGTCCTTGGCGACCGCGAAGCGGGCGTCGCCGGACGCGAAGGTCAGCCCGAGTCCGAGCACGAAGCTGGCCAGGATCACCGAGGCGAAGGGATCGATCCGGCGTTTGCGCACGATCTCGGCGACCACGAACACACCCGACAGCACCGTTCCGCCGCTGAGGGCGACCAGATTGCTCGCCCCGGCGGCATGCAGCCCGTAGTAGGTGGCCATCGGCAGTCCGGCGTCGCGGAGCAACTGGCGCCCCAGGGCCTTGCGGTCCATTCCGGGTGCGGGTGCGGCGGCGGCCGTATCCGGCTCGCCTACCGGCTCTTCGGAACGATTCGACTCGGGTCGCGCGGTGTCCGGGACGTTCTGTGCGTCTGCGAATGCCATTGCGTGCGTGCCTTTCTCGATGTGCTGGTCGTCGACGTCTCGCGGAATCGGGAGTTCCCGCGTCGCCGTCCATATTTCGCGTTCCGCCCACTCGTCCGCATCGGCCGAGGGGTGGACAAGGTGGAGATGTCCGCTTCCACCCATACCGGACCGGGTAGTTCGTCGGATGGTTGTGCCCTCGATCCAGGCCGCACATCGAATCCTTGCTGACTGATTGCTATGTGCGTTATCGACAATCGGTCGCGAGCGGGCATTCTTTCGAAAAGTGGTGTGTGCAAGCGGGTTTGATCTCTTGCCCAGAGTGAAGATTCTGATTTCACATGGGTTGCGGGGGTTTTCCGGAGGGGGTTTTCGGGATAGGGTTCGAACATGTATTCGAACAGTGCGCCGACCGGAGGGCCCAACGCGGATGCGTTGCTGGCCGCCGTCGGTGATCTGGTCGAACAGTCGCTGACCCCGCTGTCCGATCGTGGAGTGGTGGAGTTGTTGCGTGGAGTCGAGCGCGCGGCGCGGATGTTGGTTGCGGTGCAGCATCGAGTGCTGCTCGAGGTGGATTCCCGCTCGATTCCCGCGGAGTCGGGCGCCAAGACGATCAAACGGTACTTGATGGAGACGTTGCGGTTGTCGAACGTCGAGGCGGGTGCGCGGGTGCGTGCGGCCACGCGAGTGGGTGTGTTTCGTGATCTGTCCGGTGCCGAGCGTGAGCCCGAACTGCCGTGCACGGCAACAGCATTGCGTCGTGGGGATATCTCGGTCGAGCATGCGCGAGGTATCGCGGCAGTGATGATCAGGGTTCCGCATGCAGTCGAGGCTGCCGATCGTGCCGCGGCGGAGCAGATTCTGGCCGAATTCGCGGTCACCGGCTCTCCCGACGATGTGGGCAAGGTCGGTGAGAGCATCCTCGCGCATCTGGACCCGGACGGGCGGATCACCGACGAGGCCGATCGCGCCCGGATGCGCGGCATCCGGATCGGGCGGCAGCGCGCGGACGGGATGTCCCCGATCCACGGTGAGATCGATCCGGTGTTGCGTGCCCTGCTGGATCCGGTGCTGGCCAAGTACGCGCGCCCCGGTGTGGCGAACCCGGCGGACCCGGCCAGTCCCGGCGCCGATATCGACCGCGCCGATCCGCAGCTGATCGCCGCTGCCGCGCAACGTGATACCCGGTCCGCCGCGCAGCGCACCCACGACGCGTTCACGCTACTGCTGCAATCGCTGGTGAACACCGACACGCTGGGGGCGCATCGAGGGATCCCGGTGACCACCGTGCTCACTATGCGAATCGAGGACGTGGAGCAGGCGGCCGGGGTAGCGACCACCGCGACCGGTGGCACCATCGCGATTGACGAGGCATTGCGACTGGCCGAGAAATCACGCCCATACCTGGCGGTATTCGACCACGCCGGTCTACCGCTACATTTCGGCCGGATGCGGCGATTGGCCTCACCCGCACAACGAATCTCACTCATCGCGGCATTGAGCGGCTGCTCACGGCCTGGATGCGACGCGCCCGCATCACTGTGCGCGGTGCATCATGTGCGGGATTTCAGCAAGGGCGGGCCGACCGATATCGAGAACCTGGTCCTGGCGTGCGATCACTGCCACTCATTGATCAACGACAGCGAGACTGGTTGGAAAACCGTTGTCCTGGACGATGATTCACAGTTCCCGGGCCGGACCGCGTGGATCGCACCGGACCATATCGACCCCACCGGTACAGCACGAGTGAACCATCGCCACCGAGTGGGAGAACTCCTTGCGGAAGTTATCGCCGGCATCCACGCTCGGTGTGAACGAGAACGTGCTGCGTATCAGCGTCGGTTGCGTGAGCGAAAACCCGGCGATACCGCGGCCTGACCCCGGCGGGGATCCCCTGCCGGGGCACTCGCACCTGCTGATTCGGTAGACGAGTACTGGGGCGGTGGTTATCTCTGGACGCCACTGCCGCGAGCAGGCAGTTCGAGGTGATGAAGTCGAGCTGGACTGATCGGCGCTGTTCCACTGGTAGTCAGCGGGTCTCGTTCGGTAATCGCGGTTTCACCGGGGCCGAGTCCCGGAGCTGAGTGCCACCGCCGTCCACGGCGAGTTCGGCGCCGGTTGTGAAGGCTGTCCACTCGTCGGGAGTGAAGATGAGTGCTGGGCCGTCGGGGTTCTTGGAGTCTCGGACGCCGACGTGTCCGGCGGTGAGCCAGGCGACCTCGACGCAAGCCTCCTTCGCGGGGCTCCAGCTTGATTTGAACCATTGGGCCTCGGTGAGGTCGATGGTCATTGCTCGTATCTCCTTGCTACCTGTCTGAGCAGGTCTCGCGATGGTTGTTCCGCCAATGCGGATTGCTTCAGGCATGCGTGGATCTCGCGATAGCGGAGCACGGCGTCTTCCTCTTCGAAAAACATTGTCCCGATCGTCTTTTCGGTGTAGACAATTGGCGGCTCGGTACCATTCTGTCGCTCGGACTGCGCAAAGTCGAGGATTATGTAGAGCTGCACAGGCGTGCCATCCCATGGAATTCCCGCAGCGAACGGGAGGATTTGAATCGAGACATTCGATCGCGTACCGATCGCGAACCGATGTCGGCTAGATGCCGTGCCTGTGCTGCCATGATGGATTTCGAACCCACCAGCGTGTGCAAAACGCATTCGTGCAATACGAATTCGGCATCGATCGGCCTGCGCTTGCGGGTGAGGACTGCTGCGCGACGCATCCGAACTTCAACGCGGCGTTCGAGGTCTTCTGCCGTATCATCTGGGAAATACTGCAGTTCAACAGCTTTCGCGTAATCATTGATCTGCAACAAGCCCGGCACCATCAACGGTTGGTAGAAAGACAAGCGTGATGCGCCCGCCTCGAGCCCTAGGTAGGTGCTGAACCCTTGAAGCATTAAATGCCGCTGCGCTTGCCACCAGGACTTTGTAGCCATCTGTTGTGCAAGAGCTTTCAGCTCCTCTACGCGCTCGGCGGACAGTCCGTACAGCTCTCCGAGTGCCTCGATATCTCTTGATCTGACCTTGTCGTTCTGACCTTTTTCAATCCGCGCGAGTGAAGTCTTGCCCATCTCCATGAGTTGGGCGGTATGTTCCAAAGTGAACCCGGCCCCTTCGCGGGCGTCCCGAAGTGCGCGGCCCAGTTGGCGGCGCGGAAGTGTCGAACCGGGCTGATCGTCTTTCGTCATGAGTTCCCCCTTCCCTGTTCGGTCCGAAATGCTCGGTCCGGATCGGACCAGAACCCGGTCCGGTTCGGACGTGATCCTACGGGGTATCGGACCGAATTCTGGTGCGTTGGATGAGTTGTTTCGGGCCTGTGTTCGTAACTGTCGCAACGGTGTTCGAGTGAAGCACGATGGGCCGCATGGTTCGACAGCGCGGATATCTCTCGAGCGCACAGGCCCGGGTGCTGCAAGTGCTGAGTTGCGGCGGGATACTCACCGAATGCCGGCTAGCGGCGTCCGCGCACCTCGGCGCGTGGCGGGCACACCAAGCGGTGTCGAGCCTGTTCGAGCGCGATTTTATCGTCACCGGGGCGCGCAGGGGGCGTTATGAAATCACCCGGCTGGGACGAGACGCGTTGGCGGCCAGAGGGTCCGAATGCGGACGGCTGGATGCTTGAGTCGATTCGATTGATCCGGTACTGCACGAGGGGTGTGAAAAATGTTGTACTACACAGGAAGTGGGGACGATCTGGTGATTTCTTCAGGCGTATGCGACCATGCCGAACTGGAATTGGCGCATGGGCTGATGCAACAACATCACATGTGCCGAATGGATCGGTGCGCATGGAAATGGGTCGCCTATGGAACGCTCGTGCATCACGGTCGTATCGTTCCGCCGGAATTCAGTCCGCGTCAGCGCGCCCACGCACGCGGTATCGAATTCCCGGTCGCCTGCCCGGCCGAGCCTGCCGATTACCCTGAGCCGCAGACCTTCCGGCAGGTCCTGGACACCCTGGACAAGCTGGTGGCGGATATGCGCGCCGGTGGTCGGGGGTGACTGCCGTGACCGCATGGGATGCGATATCGAACGTGGTCACGGTGATCGCGGCCAGCGTGGCGGCACTACTCGCGGTCGCGTGCGCATGGCCGGACTCCGAACGTCGCCGCAGACCCATCCGCGACCACACCCGCCGCGCGCAGATACCGTGGCCCGCGCACTGGAGCTGTGAGCTCCCGGGCCGCCCGCTCACGCTCGCCGAAGCCCACCGGGCAATGCAGATTCATCGCGAACATGATTGCGCGAGAAAACATATCGCCATGGCAATGCTGATAGCCGAGGGCCGTATCACTCCGGACTCCTCCCGGCACCATCGACAGTGGGCCTGACCGTGGACCAGAAACCAGCCGAACCGTCCTCGGCACAACTCCGCGAGGTCAGCGCCCGCGCCGAACGAGCAGGATATCTACTCGACTGCGACCGATGGTCGTCCGCCGAATGGCAGTTGCTCGACGCCACTGACGGCGAATTACTCTACGAGGCAGAAACTCTCGACGAAATCGCCCGCTGGCTAGGTACCTGACTCCCGCGGGGCTCGACCTCGGCGGCGGCGGGGCGAATCCCGACCATGTTTCATCGCAATGCTTTTCGCAGTGGAGAACTCGGCGGGGACACCTGAACTCAGGGGCCTGACCGCTCGGCTCCGAGTTCAGGCGCTCGAGGGCGCGCCGCAGCGGAGTGGCCGCGCCCCGGTGGGCGGACGCCGTCGTGGAATGGTCGCCAGATAACGTCGCCACAGGTCTGCATCAGCGGTGAGCGACCCGCTGTGCGCAGAATTCCGCGCCTGCAGTGGCATCCGCGCGCACCGCATGGCGGTAGGTCCCGGGCGCCTGGCCGCGATCCCGCCGGAATGCTCGGCTGAAGGCGGGCATCGAGGTGTAACCGACTGCGTGCGCGATGGTTTCGAGGGTGTCGTCGGTGTCCCGGAGGCGGATTGCGGCGAGGTTCATTCGCCAGCGGGTCAGGTAGCTGCCGGGGGTTTCGCCCGCGACGGTGCGGAATCGGCGGGCGAGGGTGGTGCGGGAGACCGAGAGTTCGGTCGCCAGGAGGTCGGTGGTCCAGGGTTTGGATGGGTCCTGGTGGAGTTTGGTCACCGCTACGCTCACCAGAGGGTCGCTCAGGACGCCCAGCCAGGAGCCCTTATCCTGCACCGGATTTCGGCACATCCAGACTCGGAGGAGTTGGATGAGCAGGATGTCGACCAATCGGTTGAGCACGACCGCGCCGGCGATCTGTGGAACCGCCAGCTCGCGAGCCAGGAGACGGACGGTGTCGTCCAGGCAGGTGCCGCCGTTGTCCGCGCGGATGTGCACCATCTCCGGTAGCGAGGCCAGGACCTGGGTGGATACCACCGGGTCGTACTCGTAGGAGGCGCCCAGGATGTGGGTGCGGATCTCGCCCTCGCCGATGCGCAGCACACTCGCCTGGGCGCGCGCCTGTTCGGCCGTCGCGCAATCGCAGGAATACGGGACGGTGTCGACATCGCTACCCAAGGTGTGCTCGGACCCGGTCGGCAGCAGAACGACGTCGCCCGGCATCAACTGTTCGGCCTCGAGCCCGGGGACGCGCAGCCACGCCGTGCCCGAGGTGACCGCGTAGAACACGGGGCGACCGATGTGCGGCCAGGAGGTCTTCCAGGTCTCGGCGGCCTCGATCCGCGCACCGGCCGCACCGCGAACTCCGGCGACGGTGAGCACATCGGCGAGTAGATCCATGTATCCAAGGATAGCGATGCTCTCGAATCGATGAAACAAATGGATATGATTTCGACAGTTTTGATCATCGTTTGTAGCGACTAGAGCCCATATAGTGGTGCCATGACAGATGCTATCGACTTCGACGCAATGAATCGCAAGGTCATCGATGAGTTCCGCAGCACCGGCGGTAAGGGCTCGGGCATCTTCGCGGACGTGCCGCTGATCCTGGTGCACCACGTCGGCGCGAAGTCCGGCACCGAGCGGATCGCGCCGCTGGTGTACTTCGGCGAGGGCGAGCGGTTGTTCGTCTTCGGCAGTAAGGGCGGCTCCGACGAGAACCCGGCCTGGTACCACAATCTCGTGGCCAACCCGGAGACGAAGGTGGAGGTCGGCACGGAGACCTTCCCGGTGACCGCGAAGGTACTCAGCGGCGCCGAGCGCGACGAGATCTACGCCAAGCAGTCCGCCGTGCAGCCGCAGTTCGCCGAGTACCAGAGCAAGACGACTCGGATCATCCCCGTCATCGAACTGGTGCGGGCCTGACCGGGGAAGTTCCTGATCGAAGACCTCGCCCGGTCTGTGGCAGCTGAGGCTGCGTCATCCGTCCGTGCTGCGGAGTCCGCGATCGATGAAGCTGATCATCCACTCGTAGCTGTCCTGCGGTTCGCCGGTCCAGTGGAACCCGCCGGAGGCTTGCAGGGCGGCGAATCCGTGGAAGGCGCAGCGCAGCGTGCGGACCGCGTGATCCATGTCCGCATCGGGAATTCCGTAGCCGCGCAGCACCGCTGCGATCGAATCGATGACGCGCCCACTGGATTCCAGCAGCGGATCATCGGGTCCGGTGAAACCGGCGGCGTTGATCGCGTTGTAGCGGCCCGGATGCGCGGCCACATAATCGCCGAAGGCGTGCGCGAAGGCGCGTAACGCCTCGGTACCCGACAGGCCGTGCATCGCGTCGCGAATCAGGATGTCGGCCTGGGACATGGCCAATGCCGCGATATCGTGCTGCAGTTCCGCCAGGCTCGCCACGTGCTTGTAGAGCGAAGGCGTTCGCACACTGAGCTTTTCGGCGAGCAACCCCATGCTGAGGTTGGCGAAGCCGATCTCGTCGGCCAGTTCCGCACCCGCGCGCACGACCTCGGCCCGGCTCAGGCCGGCCCTAGGCATGCTGTTGTCCGGCAAGGAATTTCAGGGTCAGCTCGGCCACCTGCTCGGCGGCCTCGGCGTGCGGGTAGTGTCCCGAGCCCTCGAGCATGGCGACCCGGCCCAGTCCGGCGGGCATGAGGGCGACGACCGCATCGGCCTCGGCCTTCGGATCGGCCCAGTCCGGATCCTCGGTGCCCATGATGATCAGCGCGGGGCCGGCGAGGTTCGGCAGCTGCGCGTGCGCGTCGGCGGGGGTGGACTTGCCGGTCTTCATGAACTCGGCGAAACGACCGGGCTCGCGGAGTTTGGCGGCGAGTGTGGCCATGGCCTCGGCGTGGTCGGACGGCTTGTTCGGGTAGGCGACATCCAGGTAGCTCATCCAGATACCGAGGCTCTTGAACAGCTGCGTGCCGATCAGCCGCAGTGCGCCGCGCCGGTAGCGCCGCACGGTCAGCAGTGCGCCGAGCGGGAACGTCTGCTTCTTGGTGAACGGGTCGAGCTCGACGATCGCGGTCACCAGTTCGGGAGCCTGAGCTGCGGCGATGGTGGCCGCGCCACCGGAGAGCGAATGTCCGATGATGACCGCCGGACCACCCAGGTGCCGGATGAGTGCGAGCAGATCGCCCGCGACGTCGGTGCGGGAGATGGCCTCGCTGCCGTCGTGCGAGGTCCAGTTCATGCTGGAGTCGCCGTGCCCGCGCAGATCGGCGTTCGCGACGCGGTAACCCGCGTCGACCAGCAGGGGGACCAGGTGGCGGAAGGCGTTGCGGTGATCGCCCATGCCGTGCGACAGCACGATCAGGGGGCCCTCGCCCGTCACGTCGTAAGCGATCTGTCCATTGCCGATGGTCAGGTACTCGGTCATGTCAACTCCTGTGGAGCTAGCGGCTAAAGCTGATAGCCATAAAGCTAATCGAATTAGCCGAGGGTGTCAACAGGTCGATCGGATCGCTCGAATCAAGCTGATCGCAGAGGTTCCCGCGCGGTCCCCGCGACCGGATGATGGCTGCCGTGCCCGACGATCCCCGCCCGTTACGTCCGTCCGTGCCGGGTACCCGGCTAATGTTTCCGGCTATGGTCCGTTTGCCTCGTTCGGTGCTTCGCGTACTGGTCACCGTGTTGTCCCTGCTCGCGGTACTGTTCGTGGCCGGTTGCGGATCGAATGGGGGCAATTCGTCGGCTAGCCGGGATCTGTGTTCGCCGCCGGGGGAGGCGGCCGCGGCTGCCGCGCCGACGAACCTGGCCGCGGGTGCGTCGGCGGGGGCCGATCGATTCACCACCCAGACCACCGAACCCCTCGACCAGATCGATGTGAGCAAGCTGGGTCTGCTGGCGCCGGGCGTGCTGAGCGTGGGCACGCTGTCCGATGCGCCGCCGAGCATCTGCGTGGACTCCAAGGGGCAGTTCACCGGATTCGACAACGAGCTGTTGAAGGCGATCGGCGCGAAACTCGGTCTGCGTGTGCAGTTCTCGGGGACCGAGTTCTCCGGTCTGCTCGCCCAGGTGGCGAATCGACGGTTCGATGTCGGGTCGTCGAGTATCACCACCACCGACGAACGTCGCAAGCTGGTGGATTTCACCAACGGTTACGACTTCGGATACTTCTCCCTCGTCGTCCCGAACGGCAGTGCGCTGCACGGCTTCTCGGACCTGCACCCGGGCGTGCGGATCGGCGTGGTGCAGGGCACCGTGCAGGACGAGTACGTGGTGAACACGCTGCATCTGGATCCGGTGAAATTCCCGGACTACAACACCGCGTACGCGAATCTGAAGACCGGGCAGATCGATGCCTGGGTGGCGCCGTCGGCGCAGGCCACCGGTGCGGTCAAACCGGGGGATTCGACCTCGATCGTGCAGAACACGTTCAGCCTGGACAATTTCACGGCATGGGCGGTGCGGCCGGGTAATCAGCCGCTGATCGATGCGCTCAACGCCGGGCTGGACGCGGTCATCGCGGACGGCACCTACGCCAAGCTGTACTCCAACTGGGAGCCGAGGCCGTTCCCGCCGGGCTGGAAGCCGGGATCGAAGGCGGCCCCGGTGCCGCAGCTGCCGGATTTCGCGAAGATCGCCGCGGACCATCACACCACCAATACGGCCCAGGCCGCGCCGAAGTCGACCCTGCGGCAGTTGGGCGATACGTTCTTCGACTGGTCGTTGTACCGCAAGGCATTTCCGGACCTGTTCAAAACCGGTTTGCCCAATACGCTGATCCTGGCCTTGGTTTCGGGTGTGCTCGGCACGATCATCGGCATGCTGCTGGCCGTGGCGGGTATTTCCCGGACGCGCTGGTTGCGCTGGCCCGCAAGGATTTACACCGATATCTTCCGGGGTCTTCCCGCCGTGGTGATCATCCTCATCATCGGTCTGGGCGTCGGCCCGGTGGTGAAGAATCTGACCGGCAACAACCCCTACTGGCTCGGCGCGGTCGCGCTGGCGCTGCTGGCCTCGGCTTATATCGGCGAGATCTTCCGGTCCGGGATCCAGTCGGTGGAGGCCGGGCAGATGGAAGCCGCCCGTGCCATCGGATTCGGTTACCGGCAGTCGATGACGCTGGTGGTGATTCCGCAGGGCGTCCGAAGAGTGTTGCCCGCGTTGATGAATCAGTTCATCGCGCTGATCAAGGATTCCTCGCTGATCTACTTCCTCGGCCTGCTGGCCACCCAGCGTGAATTGTTCGCGGTCGGAAGGGATCTCAACGCCCAGACAGGCAATCTCTCCCCGCTGGTCGCCGCGGGTCTGGTGTATCTGCTGTTGACGATTCCGCTGACGCACCTGGTCAACTACATCGACCGGCGGTTGCGCACCGGGCGTGCGGAAAAGGTCGACGGCCCCGTCGAACCGGTCGAGCAATCCGTCACCACGGAAGGGCGCTGAGCGTGAGCCACCACGGCAACGAGATCGAGGGCACCGGCGGCGAGCCGTCCGGCGCGGGCGCGACCCGGGCCAGCTCCTCGCTCACCGGAACCGACCTGCACCTGACCCTGGGCGGCAACCAGGTGCTGCGCGGGGTCGACATCCACGTCGACGCCGGGAAGACCACCACCGTCATCGGTCCCTCGGGTTCGGGTAAATCCACGCTGCTGCGGGTGCTGAACCGGTTGCACGAACCGGATTCGGGCGATGTGCTGATCGACGGCGTCTCGGTGCTTCGCGAGGATCCGGACCGGTTGCGGCAGCGCATCGGGATGGTGTTCCAGCACTTCAACCTGTTCCCGCACATGAGCGTCCTGGACAACGTCGCACTGGGCCCGCGCAAGCTGCGCGGACTGTCCCGGGAGGCGGCTCGCGAGGTCGCCATGGACCAGTTGGAGACCGTCGGCCTGGTCGCGCGCGCCAATACCCGCCCGGCGAATCTGTCCGGCGGACAACAACAACGCGTCGCCATCGCCCGTGCCCTGGCGATGAAACCGGAACTCATGCTCTTCGACGAGGCCACCTCGGCCCTGGACCCGGAACTGGTCAAGGGCGTTCTGGCGCTCATGACGGATCTGGCCTCGGGCGGTATGACGATGATCGTCGTCACGCACGAAATGGGTTTCGCCCGTTCGGTTTCCGACAGCGTCATGTTCATGGATCAGGGTCAGCTGGTCGAATCCGGTTCGCCCGACCGCATATTCGACGACGCGAAGACCCCGCGCCTGAGGCAGTTCCTCTCCCAGGTGCTGTAATTCTCGGCCTCGGCTAACTGCCGCTGCTGCTTCCGGAGGACGGCATGTTGGCATAACGGCCGAAATCGCCCTGGGCGCCGCTGTAGACGTTGACGTCCGTGCGGCCCGCGATGCCCGGGATGGTGCCGGAATCGGTTGTCTGCCAGAAGGTCCAGGTGGGCCAGCCGCCGGGGATGTCGGGTTGGGGTCTGCCGCTGTAGTCGGCGATCCACAGCGGGTACTGGGTGAACTGGTTCGAATTCGCCATGGCCGTGCGCCAGAAGCGCGGGTAGGTGTAGACGATCGGAACGCGGCCGGTGAGGGCCTGCACCGTGTTGAGGTAGCGGTGCGTCCAATCGATGAGTGCGCCCGGCGCCAGTCCGCCGGAATTCTCGATATCCAGCACCGGCGGCAGGTCGAGCACGCCGTGCTGACCCAGGACCACCGTGGCGTACAGCGCGGCCTGTGGTTCGGGCGGCAGATTGGGCCGGGCGTAGTGATAGGTGCCGCGTGCGACTCCGGCCGCGCGCATCAGCAGGCTGTCCGGCACGAAGTAGGGGTTGACGTAGTCCAGCCCCTCGGTTGCCTTGAGCATCGCGAAGCTGTTGCCCGAGCCGCGCACGGCGAACCAGTTGATCCACCGGCCGTCCACGTGCTGCCACGACGAGACGTCCGGACCGGTGGGGGCGGCGATGGCCGGACCGGTTGCCGACAGTATGCCGACGGCAGCAAACGCCGACAGCGACAGAAGCGAGCGACGAACCTGGGGATGAGCCGTGATGCGTCGATACATGGTCAAGAGGGTAAGCGGATGTCGCCGTCGAGGCCAGAGTCCCGACCGTGTTCTGTGCCAGTGGATTGCCGCAGATGTGCTGTTTTAGGGCAATCTCACTGAAACTGGGAATTCAGCCGAGCCAGTCCAGCACCGAGGCCGCCGTCCAGGACTGCTGCATACTGCCCAGCGGCGCACCGCTGAACGGGTCGTAATACTCGGCGAAACTGCCGTCGGCGGCCTGCCGCAAACCCTCCGCGCGCAGCATGAACGACCGCTCGGCCCAGCCTCGGCGGGCGAAGACCCAGGAGAACAGCCAGCTCATCACCGGCCAGACCGGTCCGCGCCAATATTCGGTGCGGCGGAAATCCTTGGAGACCGGCGAGGTGGACGGCGGCAGGGCGTAGCGCAGATCCGGATGTCCGCAATAGCGCGGTCCCTCGAAGATGCGCAGCAGGTTGCGTTCGGCCTCGCGGGGCAGCCCGCCGCACAGCAGTGGCGCGAACACGGCCAGGGTCTCGGTGTTGATCCAGGAATCCAGCCGCAGGTCGTAGTCGCGTGCGGCGCCTGAACGCGGATCGGTGGTCGCGATCACGCCCGCGCGGAAATACGACGCCCATTCGTAGAGTTCGCGCACATCGGCGCGGGGCAGCCGGTAGTCCTCACCGATCGCGGCCAGAACTTCACAGGCCAGGACGAAGATCGCGGTGACGAACACGTCCTCCACGGCGAAACTCATCGACGACGCCTCTTGAAAATCGTCGTATCCACATCGGCGCATCTGCTCGACCAGCCACAGATAGCGGTCGTACTCGCGATCGGTCGGGCGCTGGGCCGGATCCACCAGCGTGTTGTCCGCGCGCTCGTACGGCGGCAGATCACCCGGGACGACGTTCTGGTAGGCGCGATCCCAGCGCGGTGAGTTGTCCATTCCGGACTCCCAGCCGTGATAGATCGTGATCCGCCCGTTCTGTTTCGGATCGCGTGAATGGGCCAGCCAGCGGTGCCAGCGCATCAGGTCCGGCCAGCGCCGGTCCAGGAATTCCTCGGCCACCGCGCGGGTGCTGCGCCCGTGGCGGCGCGAATGGTCGAGGATGCGCTGCACCGCGATGGCGTGCACCGGCGGCTGGGTGATCCCGGAGGTGTCCGGTCCGTCGGGTGCGTTGGCCGCGAGCTTGCGACATTCCCAGCGCGCGGGACCCGGGAAATATCCATCCACACCGTTGGCGAACACGATGTGCGGGATCATGCCGTTCTTCCACTGTGCCGACAGCAGCGTGTCCAGTTCGACCACGGCACGCTCCACGCTCAACGGGGCGAGTCCGACCGCGACGAATGCGGCGTCCCAGCTCCACTGGTGTGGATACAGACGCGGTGCGGCGCTGGTCATCGTCCCCAGGTCGTTACCGCGCAGCAGGTACGCGGCACGGGCTGCAAGCTGTGTGGGGGTGAAACCAGGCCCGTTCATCCCCCTATTCTGCGACGACACCCTCGGATATGCGCGCTGCGCACCTCGGCCGGGCTGCGGGAGGCCCGTCAGCGGCTCGTGGTCGGCGATGCCGCACCCGCTCCGCGTCGATTACGGTGAGCCCATGCCCGACGCCGAGACACCCACGCCGACCGCTCTGATCACCGGCGCCAGCCGTGGCCTCGGCGCGGCGATCGCCCGCGAACTGGCCCCCACCCATCACCTGCTGCTGGGCGCGCGCACGGCAGAGGCCCTGTCCGGGATCGCGGCGGAACTCCCCGGCAACACCCCGTGGCCGGTGCAGCTGACCGACTACGAGGCCCTCGCCCGCGCCTGCGCCCCGATCGAGCGCCTGGACGTGCTGGTCCACAACGCCGGCGTGGCCGACCTCGGTACCATCGCCGAGTCGTCGGTGCAGCAGTGGCGAAACACCTTGGAAGCCAACATCATCGCCGTTTCCGAGCTGACCAGGCTGCTGCTGCCCGCACTGCGTGCCGCCGGAGGTCATGTCGTGCTGATCAATTCGGGCGCGGGCCTTCGAGTCAATCCAGGCTGGGGCGTCTACGCCGCGAGCAAGTTCGCGTTGCGCGCCTTCGGTGACGCCCTACGTCTCGAAGAACCCGAATTGCGGATCACCTCAATACATCCCGGCCGCACCGACACCGACATGCAGCGCGACATCGTGGCCGGGGAGGGCCGCGAGTACCGGCCTGGGGAGTTCCTCACCGCGAGCACTGTCGCTCGCACGGTGCGCACCGCGATCGAAACACCCCGCGACGCCCACCCCACCGAAATCGTGCTGCGTCCGATCGCCCGGGACACCGAGTAGCCACTGCCCCGAGAGCGACATCAGCCCGCGACACCTCGCGCACGGCAACTGATTTCGTGAGCACATGGGTAACTCCTCGGGTACGTCCGAAACGCGACCGTCGGCCCGACAGGGAAGTTTCGTGGCACCCGACGACACGCTGAAGTCGCGGAGAGGCGGGGGAGCAGGAAGCAGGGGTGGGCTGCCTGCGGTAGATTTCTGAGGTCAGTGGTCTCCGGCACGAAGTGGTTTTCTGCGAATATGAGTTCGACGATGAACCGCAGGCAGTGGTTGACGCTGCTGGCGGCCGGGACAGCCGCAGCACTGTCCGGATGCGATGCGACACACGGTGCCGCGATCTCCGGTGCTGGGCCGAATCACCTGGCCAAGGGCATGGCGGCGACTCCATCCGCGACGCCTGCACTCCCGACGACGCGGGCCGCGGTCCCGCTGCTCCCGGCCCCGCCCGGCGGCCCGAAGACACGCCTGTCGCGGCACACCATCACCGCGCTCCCCGGTAAGGGCAACACTCTCGCGCTCACCGTCGATGACGGCGCCGCCGCCGAAGTCGTGGGCGCGTACATCAAATTCGCCCAGGACACAGGCGCACGCTTCACCTTCTTCGTCACCGCCGCCTACAGTTCCTGGACCGTGCACCGCGACGCGTTGCGCCCGCTGGTCGAATCGGGGCAGATCCAGCTCGGCAACCACACCTGGAACCATCCGGCGCTGACCAAACTCTCCGCCGCCGGCGTGGCCGATCAGCTCGAACGCACGAAAACCTTCCTGCGCAACACCTTCGGCGTCGACGGCACGCCCTTCTACCGCCCGCCGTACGGTTTCCACAATGCGACCGTGGACCGCGTCGCCGCCGAACACGGTTACACGGTGCCCACCCTCTGGTACGGCTCGCTGAGCGACTCCTCGATCGTCACCGAGCAGTACCTGATCCAGATGGCGCACAAGTACTTCAACCCGCAGGCGATCGTCATCGGCCACGCCAACCACCCGGCCGTCACCCATTGCTACAACCAGATGGTGGACGTCATCAAAGAGCGCAAGCTGTCCATGGTCACCTTGAACGACGTCACCCTGCCGCCCGTCTGAGCGGTTACCGCACGCCTGTTCCTCAGGCCACGACGTTGACCAGGCGGCCCGGGACGACGATGACCTTGCGCGGAGTCTTGCCGTTCAGGAACTCCAGCAGCTTCTCGTCGGCCAGCGCCACGGTCTCGATCGTTTTCGCGTCGGCATCGGCGGGGACGCTGATCCGGCTGCGCACCTTGCCGTTGACCTGGATGGGGTACTCGACCGAATCCTCCACCAGCAGTGCGGGATCGGCGAGCGGGAACGGGCCGTGGGCCAGGGCCGTGGTGTGGCCCAGGCGTTCCCACAGTTCCTCGGCGATGTGCGGAGCCATCGGGGCCAGCATCAGGACCAGAGGTTCGACCACCGCGCGCGGGGCGCCCTCGGGGTAGTTCTTGGTCAGGAAGTTGGTCAGCTCGATCAGCTTCGCGCCCGCGGTGTTGTCGCGCAGGTTGGCGTAGTCGTCACCGGCTCCGGCGATCGTCTTGTGCAGCAGGCGAAGTGCCTCGGCAGACGGCTCGGCGTCGATGACGCGCAGGGCGCCGGACTCCTCGTCCACCACCAGTCGCCAGATGCGCTGCAGGAAGCGGTGCGCGCCGACGACATCCTTGGTCGCCCAGGGGCGCGAGGTGTCCAGCGGGCCCATCGACATCTCGTAGAACCGGAAGGTGTCCGCGCCGTACAGATCGCACATCTCGTCGGGTGAGATGGCGTTCTTCAGCGATTTGCCGATCTTGCCGTACTCCTGGAAGACCTCCTCCTCCTCGACGCCGGAGGTGTTGGTCCAGAAGAACTTTCCGTCCCGCTCGACGATCTCCGCAGCCGGGACGTACGCGCCACGCGCATCGGTGTAGGCGAACGCCTGGATGTAGCCCTGATTGAACAGGCGGCGATACGGTTCGACACCGGTCACATCACCCAGATCGAACAGCACCTTCTGCCAGAACCGCGCGTAGAGCAGATGCAGCACCGCATGTTCCACACCGCCGACGTACAGGTCGACACCGCCCGGATCCTGGTCGCCGTGCTCGATGGGGCGCGGTCCCAGCCAGTACTTCTCGTTCTCCGGAGCGCAGAAGGTCTCGGCATTGGTCGGGTCGGCGTAGCGCAGCTGATACCAGGAACTGCCCGCCCAGTTGGGCATGACGTTGGTGTCGCGGCGGTACTTCTTCGGGCCGTCGCCCAGATCCAGTTCCACGTGCACCCAGTC
This sequence comes from Nocardia jiangxiensis NBRC 101359, assembly GCF_000308615.1. Lineage (GTDB taxonomy): Bacteria > Actinomycetota > Actinomycetes > Mycobacteriales > Mycobacteriaceae > Nocardia > Nocardia jiangxiensis. The sequence goes on along the minus strand of NZ_BAGB01000076.1, from coordinate 197,425 downwards.
GGTGGCCTTGGCCAGCGGCGGGGAGGGCTCGGAATCGGCGTCGTCCGGATCGAAGGTGACCGGCGCGAAGTCCTCGATCTCCGGAAGTGTCACCGGCAGCATCGATTCCGGCAGTGCGTGCGGTGCGCCGTCCTCGTCGTACACGATCGGGAAGGGCTCGCCCCAGTAGCGCTGCCGGGCGAACAGCCAGTCCCGCAGCTTGTACTGGACCGTGCCGCGGCCGTGCCCGTCGGACTCCAGCTGTTCGATGACGCGCGCCTTGGCGGCCTCGATCTCCAGTCCGTCCAGGTAGCCGGAGTTCACCAGCGCGCCCTCACCGGAGTACGCGGCCTGCGAGATATCCCCGCCCGCGACGACTTCCAGAATCGGCAGCCCGAAGGCGGTGGCGAAATCCCAGTCCCGCGGGTCGTGACCGGGGACGGCCATGATCGCGCCGGTGCCGTAGCCGCTGAGCACGTAGTCGGCGATGAAGATCGGCACCTGCGCGCCGTTCACCGGATTCGTGGCGTACGTGCCCAGGAAGACGCCGGTCTTCTCCTTGTTCTCCTGACGCTCCAGATCCGATTTCGCCGCGATCGACTTGCGGTATGCCGCAACGGCTTCGGCCGGATTCGCGGAGTCGCCGAACTGCCAGCGCGGGTCGGCGCCGGACGGCCAGGCGGCGGCGGTCAGGGTGTCGACCAGGTCGTGCTCGGGAGCCAGTACCACGTACGTCGCGCCGAACAGCGTGTCGGGCCGGGTGGTGAAGACCTCGATCGTCTCCGCACCCGCGGTGAACCGCACCTGCGCGCCGCGCGAACGCCCGATCCAGTTGCGCTGCATGGCCTTGACGTTCTCGGGCCAGTCCAGGTGATCCAGATCGTCCACCAGGCGATCGGAGTAGGCGGTGATCCGCATCATCCACTGCCACAGGCGCTTACGGAAAACCGGGAAGTTACCGCGCTCGGAGCGGCCCTCCGCGGTGACCTCCTCGTTGGACAGCACCGTGCCCAGACCCGGGCACCAGTTGACCATCGAATCGGACTGGTACACCAGGCGATACGAGTCCACCACGGCGTTGCGCTCGGTCGCGGACAGTTCGGCCCAGACCTTGCCGTCCTCGGGAGTCCTCGCGCCGCTGTCGAATTCGGCGATCAGCTCCTCGATCGGACGCGCCTTGCCCAGATCCGTGTCGTACCAGGCGTTGTAGATGCGCAGGAAGATCCACTGCGTCCACTTGTAGAACTCCGGATCGGTGGTGGCGAAGGAACGCCGGCGGTCGTGCCCCAGGCCCAGCCGGTCCAGCTGCCCCTGCATGGTCGCGATATTCGATTCGGTGGTCACCCGCGGATGCGCGCCGGTCTGCACCGCGTACTGCTCGGCGGGCAGGCCGAACGCGTCGTAACCCAGCGCGTGCAGCACATTGCGGCCGGTCATGCGGTGATAGCGGGCGAACACGTCGGTCGCGATATAGCCCAGCGGATGCCCGACGTGCAGTCCCGCACCGGACGGATACGGGAACATGTCCTGGATGAACAGCTTGTCGGCGGGGATCTCACCGCGTAGCGGACCGACCGGATTGGGCGCGTGGAACGTGCCGCGCTCCTCCCAGGTCCGCTGCCATTTGCGCTCGATACGTCCGGCGAGGTCGGCGTTGTAACGGTGTGCGGGCACCTCGCCGGTGCCGTCGCTGCGTCCACTCACGGCTGCGTCGGTCGGTTCGGTTGCACGAGTGTCCTGCACGATCCTGCCTTCTACTAATCGAGCTCCCCGGATTCAACGTTGCTCATCAGCGTAAAGCGTGCGCACGTCAGCGCCCAAAAAGGGCCCTGGGAAACCTGGGGAAGGGTACATGGTCCGCATCACATCGGGTGGGTCGAGCCTGGTTCGAATCCGGTACGCGAGTACCGTCGTCGGGGTGTTCGTGGTGGCGTTGATCCTGTTCGTGCTGGCGGCGGTGGCCGTCGTCACCGGGGTACTCGGGCTGACCGGCTCTCTGCCCCCCAATCGATACTTCGGCGTGCACACCGAGGAGGCCGTGCGCACCGAGCAGTCGTACCGGCTCGCCAACAAGGTGGCCGCACCCACGTCGATCGGCGCGGGACTGCTGCTGATCGCGGGCGGTGTGGTCGCGCTGGTGGCCGGGCCGATCGCCGGAATCGCCGCCGCCGTGGTCGCCGCGGTGATCGCGCTGTTCACTCTCGGCGCCGGAGTGAACGCCGCCGGACAGGCCATCGCCCGGCTGGCCCCCGTTGCCGAGGTCGGCAGCTGCGGTAATGCCTGCGGCGCGTGCACGCTGCGTGATGCCTGCCAGCCCGCGAACTGAGCGCCCGGCCTCGATATGAGTTCCCCCGCGCTGACGGTCGGCTTCGACCTGGATATGACGTTGATCGATTCCCGGCCGGGGATCGGTGCCTGCTATCGGGCGCTGTCGGCGCGTACGGGCGTGGCGATCGACTGCGATCTGGTCGTCACCCGGCTGGGTCCGCCGCTCGAGGAGGAGATCGCGAACTGGTTCCCGGCCGACGACGTCGCGACGGTCGCCGAGCTGTATCGCTCGATGTATCCCGAGCACGCCATCGCCGGGACGGTGATGATGCCGGGTGCGCGCCGGGCGGTCGAGGCCGTGCAAGCCGCCGGTGGACGTGCGGTCGTGGTCACCGCGAAGTACGAGCCGAATGCGAAACTGCATCTGCGGCATCTGGGCATTCCCGCCGACGCGGTCGTCGGGAATCTGTGGGCCGAGCGCAAGGCCGAGGCGTTGCGCGAATACGGGGCGGATATCTACGTCGGCGATCACACCGGTGACGTGCGGGGTGCGCGAACCGCGGACGCGTTGTCGGTCGCGGTGGCCACCGGTCCGTGCAGCGCCGAGGAACTGCGCGAAGCGGGTGCGGATGTGGTGCTGGGCGACCTCACCGAATTCGATGGCTGGCTCGCCGCACACCTTTCGGGGCGGTAGCGCTGACCCCAGGCTCCGGGATCCTGCCTGGGGGTTCGGCGAACGTAATCAGCTGGTCTTGCGTCGGAACAGTGCCCGCGACCAGAGGTAGCCGATCACGATGAAACCTGCGCACCACGCGACCGCGATGATGCCGTTGTTCCCGATCGGCGTGCCCATCAGCAGACCGCGGATGGTTTCGGTCAGCGGAGTGAACGGCTGATACTCCGCGAACTGCCGCACTCCGGCGGGCATGGTGCCGGTCGGGACCAGACCGCTGCCCAGGAACGGCAGGAACAGGATCGGCATCGGGGTGTTGCTCGCACTCTCCGGATTCGACGCGGCCAGGCCGAAACCCACACCGAGCCAGGACAATCCGAAGATCGTCAGCGCGATCAGGCCGAATGCGAGCACCCATTCCAGCACGGTGGCGTGCGAGCGGAAGCCCATCGCCACACCCACGCCGACCATCAGCCCCACACCCAGCAGACCCTGGATCAGGGTGCCGACGACCTGCCCGGTCAGGATCGAGGAGTGATCGATCGGCATGGTCCGGAACCGGGCGACGATGCCCTCGGCCATATCCGAGGCCACCGAAACCGCAATGCCCGCAACGAGATACGCCGGAATCATCAGCATCATGCCCGGCACGATGTAGTCGATGTACTTCGCGCCGCCGGTGGCCTGGCCCAGCGCGCCGCCGAAGACGTAGTTGAACAGCAGTAGCAGGATCACCGGCATCAGGATCACGCCGATCGTCATGCCCGGATATCGCTTGGCGTGCACCAGGTTCCGGCGCAGCATGGTGGTCGAGTCGGCCAGTGGGTAGGTCAGGGTGCTCATCGCGCGGTTTCCTTTTCGGGAGTGGATTGTCCGGTGAGGGAGAGGAATACGTCGTCCAGGTCGGGGGTGTGCACCGCCAGACCCTCGGGTTCGATACCGGCCTGGTCGAGCCGATCCAGCACGGTGCGAAGGGATTTCACCGATCCGTCGCTGGGCACCGCGAGCGTCAGCTCGTCGGCGACGCCGCCCAGTAGGTCGGCCGCGGCGCTTAGTTCGGCTCGGTCGGTGAAGCTCAGGCGGATGTGCCCGCCCGGCACCAGGCGCTTGAGCTGGTCCGGGGTGCCTTCGGCGACGATGCGGCCGTGGTCCAGGACCGCGATCCGATGCGCGAGATCGTCTGCCTCGTCCAGATATTGGGTGGTCAGGAAGATCGTGACGCCGCCGGCGACGAGTTCGCGGATGATGTCCCACATGGCGCGGCGGCTGCGCGGATCCAGGCCCGTGGTCGGCTCGTCCAGGAAGATGATGCGCGGTCCGCCGACCAGGGTCATGGCCAGATCCAGCCGGCGGGTCATCCCGCCGGAGTAGCCCGAGGCGGTCTTGTCCGCGGCGTCCACCAGATCGAACTGTTCGAGCAGTCGCTGTGCGATGCGCCGGTTCTCGGTGCGCGGCAGGTGGTACAGATCGCCCATCATCAGCAGGTTCTCCCGGCCGGTGAGCAGTTCGTCGACCGCGGAGAACTGCCCGGTGACGCCGATGGTCGAGCGCACCCGGCCCGGATCGGCGGCGAGGTCGTGGCCGCCGACCCGCGCCTCGCCGGCATCGGCGCGGATCAGGGTGGACAGGATCTGCACGGTGGTGGTCTTGCCCGCACCGTTGGGGCCGAGCAGGGAGAAGATCGTGCCCTGCGGCACGGTCAGGTCGATTCCGTCGAGCACGATCTGCTCGCCATAGGATTTGCGCAGGCCGGAGACCGAAATGGCCGGTGTGCGAGAGCTGTCGCTCATGGTTTCCTCTCATCTACTAATAGGCATGAATGCATGCGTTGAGTGAGCCGTGTCCGCTTCGGTGCGCGGACAAGGGGGTGTGTTGTGTAGTTGTGCGGGGCGGGGTCACCGCCCCGGCGGCGTCAGATGTCGAGATCCTCGATGTGCGGACGGTCGGCGATACCGGCCACGCGGTCGTAGATCGGATCGGGGATCTTTCCCCGGAGTTCCTCGACCGAGTCGAAGATGCCCATCGCGAATTCGCCCCAGTCCGGATCGTTGACGCCCAGCATGCGTCGCCAGTTCGTCAGATCCTTGATCCAGTTGGTCTCGGTGGGGTACTCGTCCCACTTGGAGTTCTGGGTGTGCAGGACGAATTTGCCCTTGCGGCTGCGGTAGATTCGGATGCGCTCGAAGGCGTCGTCGGTGTATTCGTGGGCCTCGGTGAGCAGCGCGCCGGAGAAACGCACCTGGCGCACGCCGTTGTGGCCGACGCGCAGCACGATCTCCTCGAAGCCTGCCTGACGCCCTTCCTCGAGTTCGATGAACCGGCGCAGCGCCGTCACGATCGCGCCCGACAGATTGCCGCCGACCAGCTCTTGCGCGCGCTGGAACAGGGGTAGGTCGTCGTCGGAGACGTAAACGGTCTTGTTGGGCATGACTCCACTATACGTAGACGTATACATACACACAAGCTCCTGCTCGGGAATGCGTTTCGAACGCGGATGAACCACCCGCCCTCCTGCTTCGTAGTTCGGGGTGAGCGCGGCCGATCGTGGCCCGCTCGGCACACGGCAGGAAGGAGCGCCGATGTCTGCGACGGCGGTGGGGTATCTGGTGCGGGCCATCGAGTCTCTGGGCGTGCGACATGTCTTCGGTGTCGACGGAGCCAATATCGAGGATCTCTACGATGCGATCTTCTCCTCGTCCGGCGCGGTGACCGGGGTGGTGGCCAAGCACGAGTTCTCCGCGGCGACCATGGCGGACGGATATGCCAGGGTCACCGCCGGTCTGGGCGTCGTGGCGGCCACCTCCGGCGGCGGGGCGATGAATCTCGTTGCGGGGCTGGCGGAGTCGTTCACCTCACGGGTTCCGGTGCTGGCGTTGGTCGGGCAGCCGCCGACCGATCAGGAAGGGCACGGAGCCTTTCAGGATTCCAGCGGCAAGGCCGGAACGATCGATGCCGCCATGCTTTTCGATCAGGTATCGCGCTACTGCGCTCGGGTGGAGTCGGTGCAGACTCTGCCCGCGCATCTGGCGCGAGCGGTCGAGGCCGCGCGCGGTGGTGGGCCCGCGGTGTTGTTGCTGCCCAAGGATGTTCAGCGCGCACCGATGGGATCCGTTGCGCCCTTCCGGCCGCGTCCGGTGGTGCGGGTCCGGGACGAGACCGGGTTGCGGAACGTGCGCGAGGCGCTGCGGAACGCACGGGATACCGGCAAGATCACCGTGATCGCGGGAGATCAGGTCGCTCGGGACGACGCCCGCGAAGGGTTGCGACGGCTGGTCGCGGCGCTGGAGGCCGCCATCGGCGTGGCGCCGGACGCGAAGGACGTATTTCCCTGGGACGAACCCGGATTCTGCGGAGTGGCAGGAACAATGGGGCATCCCGAACTGCTGGACGCCGTGCGCGGCAGTGCGCTGTGCCTGTTGGTCGGTACCCGGCTCCCGATGACCGCGCGTGCCGGACTGGCCGAGGCGCTGTCCGGGACCGTGGTGGCCGCGGTGGGTGCGGAGCGGCCGTACCTGGATGCGATCTATGCCACCAGCACCGATCTGGATGTCGAACTCGCCGAGCTGGCAGCGGATTTCGAGAGTTCCGCGTCATCACCGGAGGGAGTGGTTGCCGCACCGCCGCGGACGCCGCCCGCCGAGCGGTCGATATCGTCGTTGACCGCGTTGTCGGTGCCCGAGGCCACCGGTCCCGGGTTGCGCTATCGCGACATGGTCGAAACCCTCGGTGCCGCACTCGAACCCGGGACCGATGTCTTCGCCGATGCCGGCAACACCGGAGCCTCCGTGGTGCACCACTTGCGGGTGCCCCGCGACGGACGATTCGTCGTCGCGCTGGGCATGGGCGGGATGGGCTACGCGTTCGGGGCCGCCATCGGCTGCGCCTTCGCCCGCGACCGGCGCACCGTCGTCGTCGCCGGGGACGGTGCGTTCTTCATGCACGGCATGGAGATTCACACCGCGATCGAATACCGGCTGCCGGTGACCTTCGTGGTGTTCAACAACAACGCGCACGCCATGTGCGTCACGCGCGAACAGCTGTACTACGGAGATCGCTACAGCTTCAACAGATTCCGTCCCTCGAATTTGGGTGCGGGTGTGGCGGCGATGTTTCCCGGACTGCCCGCATTCGCGCCGACCAGCACCGAGGAACTCACCGATGCGTTGCGCATCTGCCTGAGAACCCCTGGACCGTCCTTCCTTTCGATCGACTGTGATCCCGACGAGATACCCCCGTTCAGTCCGTTCCTGTCCGTACCGAGGAGGCATTCGTGACCACCAGCGCCCTGCCCGCACTCAGCGATATCCCGGATCGCGAGATTCCGGGGATACTCCGGATCGAGAATTCCGATCGCGAGGAGACCACGCCGATCATCATGGACATGCTCCGGTCGGTCTATCCGCACGACCAGATCTTCGGGCAGTTCTGCCCGGTCCAGGCGTATATCGACGCGCCGCCGCGCGAGGTGTTCGACTATCTGGCCGACACTCGCTGCCTGGAGGAATGGACCTACAGCCTGCGTGGATTCACCGAAACCGACGAGCCCGGTCTATGGCTGGCCTACGACCGGCTGGGCCCGGAGACGCAGATCTACACCCGCACCGTCGCCCATCCCGACGCGATGACCGTCGACTATCACTGCGCGTGGGATCAGGGCAGACATCTGTGGATGATCTATCTGATGCGCGTGGTCGACGCGCAGATGGTGTTCGACAAGCCGGGTTCGGTTGTGCTGTGGACGAATTGCCACCACCCGTTCTACGACGAGAATCCCTATCCCGACACCGCGCCGCCGAAACGGCCGGTGTGGGTGGGTGATTTCTGGGAGATGTTCTCCGCCGGGCACCAGCTCGAACTCGACAATCTCAAGGCGATCTGCGAATACCGTGCCGCGCATGGACTTCCGATCAAACCCGACTGGATGAAATGAGGCCCCCGATGGAATCGACCGATCCCGGCCTCGCGCCGGTCAGCTTGATCGATGTGGCGAGTTACCTGCCCGGCGAGCCGGTGAGCACGGAGTATTTCACTCCGTACATGCGCTCGGCGCGGATGGCGAAGAACGTGATGTTCCGTTCCCCGGCGACGCGGCATCACGTCGATCGCGAGGAGACCTCGATCGACATGGTCGCCAGGGCCGTCGAACCGCTCGTGGAACGTCATGGGGCGCGGGCGATCTCCGAGGTGGACGTACTGCTGACGCACACCCAGCTGCCGTACAACCCGATCGTCGGTTGCGGTCCGGAGGTGGCGCGGCGCCTGGGCATGCGGCCCTCGACGGTGCTGGACATCCAGAACAGCGGCTGCGCGGCCTTCGTGTACATGATGCAGCTGGCGCGAATGATCCTGCGTACCACCGACGCTCGCTCCGCGCTCATCGCCACCATCCAGAATTCGGCCGGACCCGTGTTCACCCAGCCCGATATCCGCAAACTCGCCCAGGCACCGGTGCCCGGTGACGGCTGTGGCGTCGGGCTGCTGGTCAAGAGCGATGACGCGCCGATCCTGGACGTCGAGACGCGCACCTATCCGGAGTTCGCCGGGGATATGGATTTCAACACCGGCTCCGAGCGCAAATGGTGGGAACCCGGCGAGGGGCAGCCGTGCGTGAGCTTCACCGAATCCAAGATCACCAAGGTTTTCGCGCGCGGTAATCGCCTCGTCCCCGAGGTCGCGCTCGCGGTCTGCGACCACATCGGTGTGAAGGGGCGCGATATCGACACCTTCGTCACCAACCAGCCCAATCGCCTGTTCCTGCGCAACTGGCACGACGCTCTGGAACTACCTGCCGAACGTCATCCGGACACCTTCGACCGCTGCGGAAACCTGTTCGCCGCAGGCATTCCCGTAACTCTCGACATCGAGAACCAGGCCGGTCGCGTGCGCAACGGATCGATCGTCCTGATGTCCGCCTTCGCACACGCCGGTGATTTCGCCGGGGCGGCGGCGGTGCGCTGGGGTGCGGCGAGATGAGTACCGGGACTGTTCGCCGAGGAGCGGTGTGATGAGTATTCGGTCTGCCGAGGATGAGTCGCGACCGTTCGTGCTGAAGGGCGGCGGCACGGAGCGGTCGATGCGGCGCAGAGTTCGGTCTGTTCAGGGCGTGCGGAGCAGGGAGAACGGTGCGCGGCGGTTCGATCTGACGTTGAGTGAGAATCCGTTCCCGCCGTTGCCTTCGGTCATGGAAGCGATGAATTCGGCTCTGGCGCATGCAAATCGGTATCCGGAGTTCTTGCCCGAGCGGTTGCCCCGGTTGATCGCGGATCGAGTGGGGGCCGATGCCGATCAAGTGGTGGTGGGTGCCGGGGCGACGGGGGTGGCGTTGCAGATCATGCAGACGCTGGCCGGGCCCGGACGGGAGATGGTGTTCGCCTCGCCGACCTTCGACGGTTATCCGATCATGGCGGCGATGGCGGGGCTGGAATCTGTTGCGGTGCCGCTGGATTCGTCGGGGCGGCAGGATCTGTGGGGGATGGCGCGGGCGATCGGTGAGCGCACGGCGCTGGTGGCGGTGTGTCGTCCGCACAATCCGACCGGAACCGTGGCGGCGGCCAGTGAGTTGAAAGCGTTCCTTTTCGGTGTGCCACGGCATATTCCGGTGATCCTGGACGAGGCGTATGCGGAATTCCTGAGCGCCGAGGAGGCGTTGGATCCGCTCGAGCTCCTCGCGCGATACCCGAATCTGCTGATACTGCGGACGTTCTCCAAGGCGTACGGGCTGGCCGGACTCCGGATCGGTTACGCGTTCGGGCATCGAGACCTGGTGCGCCGGGTGCGTCGGCTGCAGGTGCCGTTCGGGATGCCGGAGACCGCGACCGCCGCGGTGGCGGCGTCCTACGCCGCGGCGACCGAGTTGAACGAGCGGGTCCTGCGGATCACCGTCCAGCGCGAGATGTTGCGAACAACTCTGCGGCGCAGCGGTATCCGCATTCCACGCAGCCGGGGGAACTTCCTCTACCTGCCCGGACCGGGCATGGTCGAGACACTGGCCCGCGCGGGGATCGCGGCGAAGGGGTATCCGGACGGCAGCGCGCGTATCGCCGTCGGCGATGTGGCCGCGGATCGGGCGGTGGAGCGCGCCCTGTGCGGTCCGGCGCTGGTCCGGGTCGAGCGGGCGGCGGCCGAGGAGTCCGGGGTGTGGTCGACCACCGCCCCGGCCGATCCGGTGCGAGCAGGCAATTTGCGAACCTAGCATCTCGGCACAACAGCCCAGGTCCTGGCCACGATCGCGGTACTCGGCAATGGCGTCGTCTACGGTGTGGACGTCTTCGCCGGGATGATCATGCGATCGGTCTACCGAGAACTCGACGACAAGACCATGACCCTCAGTGCGGGCTGGGGCCACTATTTCGCCGACCGCCGAATGCCCTTCGCCGGCGCCACCGGAATGATCGCCACCGTGCTCACCCTGGTGTGCGCGGCCACAGCGGGATGCGTGGGCGGCGCGATCGCCGCCGCGACAGCCCTTGTGGCACTGCTGATCTGGGGCGGCATCCAGCTGCGCATCGCCAAACCGATCAACACCGCGCAGACCGCTGCCGCACGCACCGGCGTCATCCCGGACAACGCTCGCGCACTGCAGGACTCGTGGGACGCGGTCGCCGGATATCGAATCGCCTTGCAAGCCGTCGTGATCGTGGCCCTGTGCACCGCCATTGCGCTGCTGTGAGCGGTTCACCTCACAGTGAACTGGCGAGCATGACCTGATTGGTGATCGCGTCGCGGATCTGCACCGCACGAATCTGATCCGGCGGGACGGCGGTGGTGCCGTCGGGGGTGAGGGTCTGGCCCGGGTGGGCCGTCCACTGCGCCACCATCGCCTCGGTGCCGTCGGTGTGGACCACCCACAGCGCGCCGTGCCAGTTGTACTCGGTCTCCGAAGGTGTATAGCTGCAAGTCATTTCGATACGCGTCCCACCGGGCACCTCGACGAGCTTGTAACTCGCGGTGACCGGTGCGGGCAACACCGGAGCCAACTGCCGTTCGGAGACGATCTGCTCGGTCGGCGGGGCTTCGGTGCGATGCTCGAACGCAGCGGTGATCGGGACCGCGATCGCCACCGCCGCGGCCGCTGCCCCCACCGCCGCGCCGATCGTCAGCCAGCGTTCCCGGCCGTGACTGCGGGCCATCGGAAGCGGATCCTCGGACTTCGGTTCCGGCGGTACCACAACGACATTCGGTGTCGACGGCGAATCGGTCAGCGCCAGTGCAACTTCGGGCTCGACCTGACCGAGAAGTCCGGGCAGACCCGATAATTCGGCCACGGCCTCCCGGCACGAAGCACACTCGTCCAGATGCGCCTCGTAACGCAGACGTTCGGCGCGGCTGAGGGATCCCAGGACGTACGGCGCATCCCACATCACGTAGTCGTCGCCCCCATCCGGGACCACCGCCTCGTTCTCCCCGATCCGGGGGACGTCCGTCACTTCGTCACCCCCATCTCCTGTAATGCCGAACGCAACGCGCGCATCCCATAGTGCATACGGGATTTCACGGTGCCTTCGGGAATCGACAGTTCCATCGCGATCTGCTGAGTCGACAGGCCACGGTAATACGCCCGGACGATCACCTCGCGGTGATCGGAACTCAACCTGGCCAGCGCGTCGGTGATCAACCAGCTGTCCAGCGTCCGCTCCGCCTGATCGGGACTGGCCTGCTCGGGCGGATTGTCCGTACGGAACTCGTGCCTGTGCCGGGCGCTGCGATACTCGTCCACCGACATGTTGCGGGCGACGGTGAACAACCAGGCCCGTGCCGACGCAGTCGACTGGTCCAGCACATTCGGTCGCTGCCACGCCCGCAACAGCGTCTCCTGGACGATGTCCTCGGCCCGGCCGGAATCGCCGACCAGACTGTAGGTGTACCGCCACAAGGGCTGCGCATGCTGGTCGTACAGCGCCCGGAGCTGCTTCGCCTGCACCTGCGACGCGCCGTCCGGGATCGGCGGCGCAACGCCTCGGAAAGGCTGGGTGGTCGCGCCGTCACTGGTCGCCCGCGGTGAGCTCGCCATCGGCTCACCAACTCAGGCGCCGCGGTGGGGGCGCGGATGTCGTGGCCACACTAGCTATATACGCAGTCAATTGCGTTCTAGTTCGATCGGATGCGTCGCTAATAGCGACAACGGTAGCGGCTGGCGGCGCAGCACCTGCGCCCACAGGTCACCGGGCTGCGCGATCGGATCCGACGGCAGCGCCGAGAGCACGATCCAATCGCCGCGCTCGAGCTCCCCCTCCAACTGCCCGAACGTCCAACCGGCGTACCCGGCGAAAATCCGGATACCCTCCACCAGCGGCGCGATGATGTCCGGATCCGAATCCAGATCCAGCAGCGCCACCCGCCCGTCCACTCGGCGCAGGCCATCGATGCGATCGATGGCGGTACCGACCCTGACGGTTGTCAAACAGAGTGCGGCGTCGCGTTTGACCGGACCACCGACATACAGCGTGCGCGGCGAGGCCGCCAGATCCGCCCAATGCGGCAGCACATCCTGCACAGCGGTATCGCTCGGGCGATTCAACACGACGCCCAGACTGCCCGCGTCGTTGTGCTCCACGATGTACACGACGGTCCGCCGGAACGACGGCTCGACCAGGTCGGTCGCCGAAACCAGCAGCGTCCCGGGCCGCACCGCCTGATCCTCGTGCCGGGATTCCCGTCGAGAGCGGTCGCCGTGTTCCTCTGCGCGTGCCACCCAGCCATCATCGCACCGCTTCACCCCTCGCGCTGTATTAATGGCCTCCGCTTCGCTGCGGCGGGCCGCGGCCCCCGAAGGGCCGATTCTTCCCTCCGTCCGCTCCCCCGCTTCGCTCCTCCGCTCCGGTCAGTCCAGAATCGACCCGGGCCACGGTCTCGAGGTTGGCGTGTTTCGGGGTTGGCGGAACTCGGGTGACTTTCGATGTTCTGTCGCTTGTTCGGTCGGTCCTGGGGTCGTTTCGTTGTGTTCTGCTCTGGTCAGTGACCGTGGCAGGTGCAAGGGTGGGGCCGGGCCGATTCGAGTGGAATCGGTGCTGTGGGGCCTGGGCCCCGGTGTAGCGAAGCGGAGGCGCGAAGGTATGGAACGGCCTGAGGTCGTGCTCGAGAACAGTGATGGCGTGTACGACTTCTACCGGGAGCATCGGCAGAATCGGTTGCAGGCCTGGGGCGCCTACGCGGTGCTGGCGCGGCGGTACCGGCCGCGGATCGGGTATGCGGCGGGGGCGCGGGAGGCGTTGCGGCGGTTGATATCCGATCGGCGGCCGTTGCTGATCGTGATCAATCATCTGTCGCAGCAGGATCCGTACACGGTGGCCGCGGCCGCTTGGCGCAGTGGGTTGCGGCCGGTGATCGGGCGGACGCGGGTGCTGGCCAAGGACGAACTGTTCGTCGAGGACGATCTGCGGCGGCGGATCGACATGATGGGCGGAATTCCGGTCTTTCGCGGAAAGGACCACGGCCTGCGGGCGGTGAACGCGGCCGGGCAGCTGATGATCGACATCTGTGCCGAGCGGATGGCCCGCGGAGACGGCATCGCGATATTTCCGGAGGGCACCTGCAACGAGGTCGATCCCACGCAGGTGCAGGCCGTCGGCAGCGGCGTCGGGCACATCGCGTTCCGGGCGGCGAAACTCGGTGCGCGCCCGGCCCTGGTCAGCCTCGGGCTCAGCTACGGCCCGCGCGCCGACCCCACGGTGGAACCGACCAAGCAGGAGGCGATTTCGGCCAGCTTCCACTTCGGGGTTCCGGTGCCCGAACTGCCCGCCCGCCCGGCCGAGGTCGCGCGACTGGTCCGCACCGAACTCCAGCAGGCCCTGGATGGTGCGGTAGCGGCCTACTGACCCGCGCTCACTGCGGCAATTCGAACCGCCCTCGCGCCCACGCGGGGACCAACGCCAGATATTCCGGCTCGGACTCCACGATGTGCCGAACCATCGGGCACAGCGGCAGCACACCGAACCCCTGCTGCCGCGTATTGTCCAACGCGGCGTCCACGAGCAGGCGCGCATACCCCTTTCCCGAATAGTGCGAGAAGACCTCCGTATGTACGAAGGCCCGCTCCGAGGCGGTGTCCTGATATTCCGCGATACCCGCGAGATTCCCGTCGACGAACAATTCGAACCGATCCTCGACGGAGTTGTCGCGGACTTCCGGGCCGGATGTCATCGGCCGAGCCTAGAACAGCGGACCACCAGCGTCGCAATGTACGGCTGATTTCCCCGGAATCGATTCGCGTTGCGCACGGTATGCCGGGTTGGCCGCGGGTGTGTGCGGTGCGGTGGTTGCCCTGTGCACGTGATCGATCGCGGCGTATCCGGTCACGCCGCGCGGTCGGGTGGGGCGTGTCGCAGAATGACGGGATGAGGGAGCCGGAGTGGCGGCGGGTCGTGGTGGCGCCGGACAAATTCAAAGGATCCGCGACTGCCCCGGAGGTGGCCGCGGCGGTGGCGGCCGGGATTCGGCGGGTGTCGCCGGGGATCGAGATCGCGCAGGTCCCGGTGGCCGATGGCGGGGACGGAACGGTCGACGCGTTCCTGGCCGCGGGATGGGAACGGGTCGAGGCTCGGGCGGCGGGAGCCGGTGGGGAACCGGGAGTGAGTGCCTATGCCGTGCGGGGGCGGACGGCGGTGATCGAACTCGCTTCGGTCGTGGGACCGGCGACATTGCCGGGTGGGCGGCCGGACCCGCTGCATGCGAGCACCTACGGACTGGGGCAGGTGATCGCGCATGCGCTGGATCGAGGTGTGCGGGAAATCGTGCTCGGTGTCGGCGGCAGTGCGTCCACCGATGGCGGGGCGGGCATGCTGACCGCGCTGGGTATGCGGATATTCGACGACCGTGGTGACGAAATACCCAGGGGTGGCACGGCATTGGCGCATGCGGTTCGCGTCGATCGGACCGGGATGCATCCGGCGCTCGCCACCACCGCGCTGACCCTGGCCAGCGATGTGGACAACCCGCTGCTCGGACCACACGGCGCGGCAGCGATTTTCGCGCCGCAGAAGGGCGCGAGCCCCGAGGAGTGCGCGATACTCGAAACGGCCCTGGCGAATTGGGCGAAGCTGATCGATCCGCGGCAGGCCGAACGTCCCGGCGCGGGCGCCGCGGGCGGCACCGGATTCGCGGCCATGGCGGTGCTCGGAGCCGTCGAACGTCCCGGTATCGAGGTGATCCTCGAACTGATCGACTTCCCCCGCCTGCTCGACCGGGCGAGCCTGGTGATCACCGGGGAGGGTTCACTCGACGAACAAACGCTGCACGGCAAGGGGCCGATCGGCGTCGCCACGGCCGCCCGCGCGGCCGGAGTTCCGGTCATCGCCGTCGCCGGGCGCTGCCTGCTCGCCGATGATCGCTTGCGCGCGGCCGGATTCGACGCCTGCTACACCCTCGCCGACCTCGAACCCGACCCCGCCCGGTCGATGACCCACGCGACGGATCTGCTCGAACGCATCGGTGAACGCATCGCCCTCGACCACCGCTGACGCGGATCCGGTCGCCCGAAGATCAACGGGTGCAGAGGAATTCGATCGCCGCCGCATACCCCTGAACACCCATGCCGGCGATCACCGCCGTGGCGATGGGGGAGATGTACGAATGGTGCCGGAAGTCCTCGCGTGCATGCACATTCGAGATGTGCACCTCGACGATCGGCACCTCCGGAATGACCAGCGCGTCACGCAACACGACCGAGGTGTGCGTGAGCCCGCCCGGATTGATCACGATGGCCGATTCCACGCCGCGCGCGGCGTGAATCCGATCGATCAGCGCGCCCTCGGAATTCGACTGGAACGCGCTGATCTCACGATCGAATCGCTTCGCGGTCCGGTGGCACAGCTCGACCACGTCGTCGAGGGTGTCCGAGCCGTAGATCTCGGGCTGACGAGTACCCAACATGTTCAGATTCGGCCCATTGAGCACAAGGATCGGAGCTGGCATGAGGTAATTTTGGCCTACGCTCCGCCGCGGCGGGGCCGCGGCCCCACCGCGGGCATTCCTACAGGCCCTTGGGGCCCTCGGCGCGCAGGGTGTCCACCTTGCTCATCGCCTCGCGCAACTCGCCGAGCCATTCCTCGGCGTGTTTACCGGCCAGTTTGACCGTCCAGGCCAGTGCGTCCGAACGGGAACGGGCCACACCGGCGTCGACCAATGTGTCCAGCACCTTGCGTTCGGGCTGGCGCAGCCGCGTCATCACCGGAACGGCCTGGTGGGTGAACAGGATCCGCTCGTCGCCGAGCAGCACACCCCAGGAAACCGTGCGCCCGAAGCGGCCCTGCGCCTCCTGTGCGATCCGCATGCGCGCCGGGCGGGTCGACTCGCGGAAGCGCGCGACCTGGCCTTCCTGGGTGGCGCGCGGAATCTTCGTGGTGGGCTGATCGGCCTCCGCCTCCGCCTCCGCCTCGGCCTCGGGGGCGTCGGCGGGGCCCTCGGGGGCGGTGGGCCGCAGCGTGCCGATCACCACGATCTCGTCGCGGTCGATCTCGATGATCGGTGCGCCACTGAACCATTCAGTTGGCAATCGTCCAGCGAACCAGTCCGGCGCATCGGCGGCGTCGGGTAGATCGGCCTGCTGCCAGCCGCCCGGACGGCCGAAGCCGTGCCCGCGTTGTCCATGTCTCATGAGCCTCGAACCTCACTAGAATCGTCTGCTCTGTAATCGTGATTACAAGATTACGCCGATTATTGTCCGCACAATTCCGCTGTCGGAGAACGGCCTTTGAGCAGACCAGGAAGCGAACACGAGAGGGAATCCGTAGGCGGTGCGGCGGATGTCGGTGAGCGGGCATTAGTGTGGTCGCTGAGCATGGAGAATGCGGACGGTGTCAAGGCGGCCATCGCGAACGAATCTGTCGGGTACGGTTGTTCTCGTTGCTGGAGTGACAAGAGTGAAGAGTGGGCGATATGGATGTGTGGGGATCCCGCCGCATTCGCGTAAGGGGCGCAGCGGCACTCGCAGGGGCGGCTGTCCTGGCGATCACGATGGGAGCATGCGGGTTCCAGAGCAATCCGACTGATCCCGAGTCCATCGTCAATCGTTTCACCAGCCTGCTGGACGACAAGAACGCCGCGGACGCCGCGGATCTCACCTCGTACCCCAGTGGTGCGCAGGCAACGTTGAAGCAACTGTTCAGCGGGCTCGATACCGGCAAGCCCGATTACAAGGTCGTGCAGTACATCGGGCTGGACGACACGTCGGCCATGTTCAACCTGAAGGCGGACTGGAACTTCGGGCCCGGTAAGGACTGGAACTTCGAACTGCAGGGCAGCGTCCGCAAATTGGCGGTCGGCTGGCGCATCTCCTGGGATCCGACCCTGGTGATCCCGCAGCTGGACAACACTCGCACCGTCAAACTCGTGCGCACCGACGCCACGCCCACCCCCAAGGTGAACGACAACGTCGGCGCACCGTTGATGTCCGAACAGAACATCAACACCATCAAGATCGATCCGACCAAGACGACCGATCCGGTCGCCACCACCAACGCCCTCGCCGACGCCATCTCACCGGTTGCACCGCTGATCACCGGCGGGGATCTGATGCAGCAGTTGCAGGCCGCGCAGGGCAAGCCGATCACCGCGGTCTCGTTGCGGGACGACGATTTCGCGATCCTGGAACCGCGGATGGCCGCGATTCCGGGCGTGGTCATGGACAAGCAGCCGAAACTGGTCGTCGCCGACCGCCGCATCTGGTCGCCGCTGACCGATGCCTACACCAAGGTCCTGCAGGCCAACAAGGATGAGCACCGCGGCTGGGGCGTCCAGCTGTTCGGACCCGACGGGGCGATGGTCACCCAGCTCGCCGGACATCAGGGCCCACCCGGCCCGGACATCGCGGCCACCATGGATCAGAAGTTGCAGCGCGCCGCCGAGGATGCGGTGGTCAGCGTCGGCACCGCCGCCTCGATCGTGGCGATCCAGCCCTCCACCGGCGCGGTCGTCGCCGCCGCGCAGAACTATCAGGCCAGTGCACAGGGCTCACCCGCGTTCACCACCGCCTATCCGTCCGGCAGCAATATGGACCTGTTCGAGGCCGCCGCGGGAATCATGAAGAACAAGTCCCCGCAGGACGTTTCGGTGCAGGACGCCGCGCAGGCCGCGGCGGATCTGGGCGTCGGCATCGGGTTCAAGGTGCCCGGACTGGACGAGACCAGCGGCCGGCTGCCCATCGCCGGCCGCGGCTTCGAGCAGGTCAAGGAGGGCGGTTCGGATCCCGTCCTGGCCAGCACGTTCGGGATGGCGATCGCGGCGGCCAGTATCGTGCGCGGATCAGTGGCGCCGCCGATGATCGAGATCGGCCGTCCCAGCACGACCGACGCCCAGCTCTCGGCGCTGCCCGGCCCGGTACTCGACAAATTGCGTGCCATGCTGCGTGATTCGGCCGCGGACGGCCCGGATCTGGCGAGCCTGCGCGCCTACCAGGGCGTCAACGCGTTCGCGGCGACCGCGGGCACCAGCGGCTGGCTGATCGGCAATATGGGCGATCTGGCCTTCGCCATCCACATCGACGACATCGACAGCGGAAATGCGACCGCGCGAATGGCTGCTCTGCTGCTGAAATCCTTCGCCACACCCGACAAGTGACGCTCAGCTCAGCGCCTTCCAGGCCGCCCGCCAGCCGAGCAGGAACAACGCCAGCACCGCCGCGGCCACCAGCACGAAACTGAACGCGATGCCCTGACCGCTGATCACCCGCAGCACCATGCCGATGATCAACGTCGACAGCCACAGCGTCACCCCGGCGGGCCACAGCACCCGGGCGTCGAATCGGGCCAGGACGTCGTCGAATCGGCCGCGCGCGCCGAGCAGCGGAGCCAGCGCCCAGCCCAGCAGCAGTCCGATCCCGAACGGCCACAGCGTGCGGAACAGTCCGGCGCTGATGGCGCCCTCGTGGTGGCTGCGTCGGCCGATCAGACAGAACACGATCACCAACACCACGTCGATGAGGAACGGCGCCAATTTCTTCACGCGGTCAGCGTAATCGCCGCATACCGCTCACCCGGTCGGCGGTTGCTCCTCGTCGTCGGTGTCGGCGCCCGCGGGCGCCCGGTTGTCCCCGCGCGATCGTTGATCGGTCAGCAGGGAACGTTCCTCGAATTCCTTCTCGTATTCCGCATCCCCGGCCTGTCGCCCGCGGAACAGGAAGGCGAACACGATCCAGCCGATGACCGCCACCAGGATGAAGCTGACCAGCCGATACACCCCCGCCGCCGCGACCGCCTGCGCCGTCGGCAGACCCGCGATGGCGGTCAGCGCGTAGATCAGCATGGCGTCGACGTAGACGATCCCGCCGGGCGCGAACGGGATGCTGCCCACCGCTTTACCCATGCTGAACACGATCATCAGCGCGGCCACCCGCGGCTGCGCGCCGACCGCGTAACAGGCCGCGCCCAGACAGGCCACGTCACCGAGCCGGTGCATCAGCGCCCAGACGATGACCAGCGCGCCGTCGCGCCGGCCCAGTTCGACCGATTCGAGCTGATGCAGGATCTCCTCGATCCGGTCCATCCCCGCCTCGGGCGGATGATGGCGAATCCGGTTGATCAGCCGCAGGATTCGGCGCAGCAGCGCCCGCAGCGAACCCGGATTGCCGGACGCGTAGTTGCCCGCGACCACGATCAGGACCAGCGCGCCGAGGGACAGCACCACCTTCCACGGCCCGACCCGGTCACCGACCAGCGCCGCACCGCCCAATCCGAGCAGCACCATGCCCGCCGCCCCGATGACGCCGGAGAACACCAGCTGCCAGGAGGCCACGATCGGGCTCGCACCCCAGCGCCGGGTCTGGCGGTAGGTGAAGGCCGTGGAGAACATCGGGCCCGCGGGGAGCGTCACCGACATCGCGGTCGCGCCGTAGACCACCGACAGCGATCGCCGCTGGCTCACCTGCACCCCGCCCGCATTCATCAGCTGCTTCTGGATGCGGGCGAATCCGCTCATCGAGATCGCCTGCATGAGCACGCAGACCGCGGCCCAGCCCCAGTGCAGTTCGGTGAGGTTCTCCCAGGATTCGTGCAGGCGCGGATAGATGTAGATGCCCTCGGCGACCAGCAGGGCCGAGACCGCGACACCGAGCAGCCATTTCACCCACCAGAATCGGCCGCGGGGGGCCCGTGCCGGGACCGGCACGGGTTCACCGGCAGGTTCGCGATGGGCCGTCACAAGGGTCAGCCTAATGAGTGCGGCCGGACGACAGTAGGGTCACCGTCCGCACCGGCCGTCGGCCAGGCCAGCCGGGTCTTGCGGCGGCGGCCGCGCAGCTGCACCTCCTCGCCCGATTCCCAGTGCGCCTGTTCGTCGAGATCGGCGAAGTACAGGGCGCTGCCCGAGGTCAGCACGCGTTCGGGGCGCTCCTTGGCCAGTTCGGTCAGGCGGGACGCCTCGTTCACCGGATCGCCGATCACGGTGTACTCGAAGCGGTTGGCCGCGCCGATGTTCCCGGCCACGGCCAGTCCGGCCGAGACGCCGATGCCGATGTCCAGGCCGGGCACCTCCCGCAGCGCCTCGCGCAGATCGCGGGCGGCGGCCAGGGCGGCGGTGGGCGCGTCGGGCCGGTCCAGCGGTGCGCCGAAGATGGCCAGTGCGGCATCGCCGACGAACTTGTTGATCAGGCCGTTGTGCCGGTCGATCACGTCCACCACGACGCGGAAGAACTCGTTGAGCAGGCTGACCACCTCGGTCGGCGGGCGTTCCGCGGCGGTCGCGGTGGAGCCGACCATATCGACGAACAGCACTGCCACGAACCGGGTTTCACCACCGAGTTCGGTGCCGTATTCGAGCGCGCGGCGGGCGACCTCCTCGCCGACGTGCTGGCCGAACAACTCCTGCAGCTCGCGACGTTGCGCGGCCTCCTCCATCATCCGGTTGAACCCGACTTGCAACAGGCCGATCTCCGAACCGTCGAACACCTCGACCTGCACATCGCGCGCGCCCTCCTGCACCCGGTCGATGGCCCGCGAGAGCTGACGCACCGGATCGGAGATGCTCGCACCGGTCAGCATCGACAACGCCAGCGCCTGCATGATCACCACACCGCACAGCAGCAGGATCGACACCGCCAGCGACTGCGAGGAGAAATGCACCTGCGAGGTGATCTGCGTCGTGCACAGCAGCACGATCGCGATGACCGGCGCGAAGGTGCCCATACCCCAGGTCATCGCCATCCGGGTGCCGACGCCGGGGGTGAGGGTGTGGTCGAACGTGCCCATCGACAGCGCGTGCGCGGCGACCGGACGCAGAATCCGCTCACCCAGCATGTAGGTGAAACCGAACACGATGGTCGCGGCCATGCATTCGGTGACGATGACCGCGCCCGCGAGCTGCGGCGAGTCCACGATGATCGTCGCGCCCAGCACGGCGCCGCCCACCAGCCACAGCAGCAGATGCAGGATCGACTGACGCAGCGGGGCGTGCAGGGCGGCCATCTGCTCCTGACGGCTGGGCGGTCCGCCGCGCACCTGCCAGCGCATCACCGGACGCAGCATCAGCGCCGAGGCGGTCAGGCTCAGCACGCCGCCGATCACGAAGACCAGGAGCGGAATCAGCAGGCCCGTGCGGCGCACACCGTTCGGGGAACCCTCGGGTGCGGGCAGGCCGTACTGGATGAAGGCGTAGACCAGGATCGCGCCGAAGGCGTTGGCGGCGAGCATGGAGGCCAGGTACAACGGCCAGCGCGTCCGCATGGTCTGCTTGACCGCTTCCAGATGTGTCGAGTCCATGCCTGCTACCGAGAGGTGGGAGGTGCGGCTGGCACGGCTCGCGGGGGCGCTGACACGATCACCAATCTACCGCTGTGTCTTTGGCCTCCGCTTCGCTCCGGCGGGTTCGCGGCCCCCGAAGTCTCACCGATGAGCCCCGTGTCGGGCACTGGTTCCTCGCGCCCGCCACGCGTCTCATCGGCGAGACGGGCCGCGAACTGTGTCTGATTGCCTCCGCTTCGCTCCGGCGGTTCGCGGCCCCCTGAGTCTCACCGGTCGGCCCCGTGTCGGGTACTCGTTCCTCGCACCCGCCACGCGTCCGACCGGCGAGACGGGCCGCGAACGTCGATGCTGGCGATGGTCGGTGCGACCGTGGGCGTCATTCCAGGCCCTGCTCGATGGCGTAGCGGGTCAGTTCCACCCGGTTGGCGAGCTGGAGTTTGCGCAGTGTGGCCTGCACGTGGTTCTCCACCGTGCGGTGGCTCAGGTTCAGCCGGGTGGCGATCTGTTTCGCGGACAGACCCTTGGCGACCAGGCGCAACACCTCGGTCTCCCGGTCGGTGAGGGCGGGCCGGTGCGGCGCGTCGCGGTCGGCGGGCGTACTGGCGATGCGGCGGTACTCGCCCAGGACCAGCCCGGCCAGACCCGGGGTGAACACCGCCTGACCTGCTGCGGTGGCGCGCACGGCGTCGATCAGCTCGGCCGCGGACGCGCTCTTGACCAGATAACCCGTGGCCCCGGCCTTGATCGCGTCCAGCACGTCGGCGCGTTCGGCCGAGGCGGACAGCACCAGCACGCGGCTGTTCGGCGACACCCGCAGAATGTCGGCGGTGGCCTGTGCGCCGTTGCCGTCGGGGAGTTGCATATCCATCAGGACCACGTCGGGTCGCACCGCCGCGGCGCGTCGCGCGGCCGCGGCCACCCCGTCGGCCGTCGCGCTCACCTCGAACCCGGCCTCGGTCAGATCCCGCGACACCCCGTCCCGCCACATCGGGTGATCGTCCACCACCATCACCGAAACATGCTGTGCCATAGGTGTGACGGGCGGCTCGGGGTCCTGGCTCATCTCATCCCTTTCGGGTCGGTCGGTGCCGGGGGAGACGGAATTCCCATTCTGCGCCGTCGTCGGTGCGCAGGTCGGCGGTGCCGCCGAGGGCGGTGATCCGGCCGACGATGGATCGGGACACGCCCATCCTGCCCTGGGCGGCGGCCTCGGCGAGGCGGCCGTCGGGGATGCCGGGGCCATCGTCGCGGACCGAGACGATCACCTCCTCGCCGGTATCCTCCAGCAGGACATAGGCTTTCGCGTCGGGACCGGCGTGCAGCACGGTGTTGGACAGGGCAGCGGCCACCGCGGCGGCGAGTTCCCGGGCGGCCTCGCGGGCGACCGGCACCGGATCCGCGGGCGCGGAGACCGAGACGTCGGGGGATGCCTGGGCGGTCAGCAGGGGGCGCAGATCCTGTTCGGCGGCAGGAGAATCCGGGACGTCGGGCACGGGTGCGCTCTGCTCGGACAGCAACACCCGCAGCGCCACTTCCTGTTCGGCCGCACGCTGCGCCAATTCCGCTGTGCTACCGCCTATCTCGTTGCCGCGACGTTTGATGTAGCTGAGCACCTGCAACACCCCGTCGTGCACCTCGCGGGCGAGTCGTTCACGCTCCCGGGCGGCCGCGGTGAGCAGGGCGGCACGCTGCAGCTGACGGTGTGCGCGGCGGGCGGTGTCGGCCGCCAGGCCCAGCGCCAGGCCCACCGAGACCAGCATCGGCGCGGTCGCATCGGACCACAGATCCAATTCCCACTGCGCGCGAACCACGATGCTCACCGCCGAGATCAGCACACCAGACACGACCCCGCCCACCGGACCGGACGCGATCGCCGCGGAGATCACCGCATTGGCCGCCCACAGCGTCGTCGGCACGGTCTGATGTCCGTGGAACCAGGCGTAATCGGCGACCAGACGGGTGGCGGCCATCAGCGCGATCACCACCAGGTGATCTCCGATCACCACCGTCGTGCGCACCCGTCGTGAGGTGCTGATCCGCCACTGCGACAGCAGCGCCGCCGACACGATCGACCAGAGCACGAGCAGACCGATCAGGACCCAGCTGAGTCCGGGATGCCGGTAGTACGGCGCCGACGCGATCTCCTGGCCGATCGCATACAGCGCGGTGACCAGGCGAAATGCCTGCGCCGCACGCCACAGCGGCGCGGTCGCGCCGACGCCCTCGGGCGTTTGTGGCTCACGTGTCGCGCCGACGGCCATCAGCCGCACCCGTCAGCGCGCATCCTCGGTCCCCCCGGGCTCGGCGTCGGACGTCCCGTCACCGGGATTCTCGAGCGTCGGGATCCTCGGCATCGGAGTCTTCCGAATCGGCCTTGCCCGCAACGGGTTCGGGCAGCCGGTACCGATTCGGATCTGGTTCGTCGGGTTGCGCGTGGAACATCGGCTGCCGCGACGCACCGCTGTTGAGCTCCCGATACAGCTCCTCGGAACTGCCCGACAGCAGCGAGTGGATCGCGGTGTTCATCACCGCGGCGAACGGCACCGCCAGCAGACCGCCGACCAGCCCGTACAACACCACGCCGGTGGTGATCGCGAGCACCACCGCCAGCGGATGGATCCGCACCGCGCGCCCGAGCAGCAACGGTTGCAGCACATGGCTCTCCAACTGCATCACCGCGATCGTGACACCCAGCACGATCAACGCCGTGACCAGCCCCTTGGTCATCAACGCCAGGAATACCGCGATGGAGCCGGCCAGCAGCGAACCGATGATCGGGATGAACGCCCCGATGAACACCAGCGTCCCCAGCGGCAGTGCCAGCGGCACGCCGAGAATGGCCAGGCCGGTGCCGATGCCGATCGCGTCCACCGCGGCCACCGCGACGGTCGCGCGCACGAATCCGACCAGCGTCCCGAAACCGAGCCGTCCGGCGGTGCGCACCCGTTCGCGCTGCGGGGTCGGCACCACCCGGGTGACGAACTCCCAGATCTGATTGCCGCCGTAGAGGAAGAAGATCAGGATGAACAGCGTCAGGAAGGTGCCGGTGAGGAATTCGCCGATCGCGGCCGCGGTGGTCAGCGCGCCGTTGGTCAGCGAATCCTGATTGCGCTCCAGCGTTTTCACGATGGTGTCGCCCGCATTGCGGATCTGGTCGTTGCTCAGGTGCAGCGGGCCGTTGATCAGCCAGTCCTGAATGGATTGGACGCTGGTCTTGAATTCGTTGGCCAACTGCGGAACGCCGGTGACGAACTGCTCGATCACGAAGGTGAACACCCCGGCGATCACCCCGAGCGAGCCGACCAGCGAGACGAACACCCCGATCGAGCGCGGCAACCCCAGCCGCTGCAGCAGATCCACCAGCGGTACCAGCAGCGCCGCCGCCAGCAGGGCGATCGCGACCGGGATGACCACGGTGGCCAACCGCCGGGACAGATAGCCGATCACCACGACCGCCAGCACGATCACCAGCAACCGCCAGCACCATTCGGCGCTCACCCGGACGAACGGATGTACCGAGTCGGCCGCGACGCGGCGGCCGGTCCGGCCCTCGCGCGCCTCGGAGTCCTGCGCATCGGACCCGTTCCGGTCCGAACCAACGTCAGTCACGCGGCCGAGCCTAACCGTCGCGACCGTCGCGGGCACGTGTGCGCACCGGATGGGAATGCCGGTTTTCCGTGCTGTCAACCACACCCTGACCGGGGGCTGTATCGGATCGGAACATCAGGGATTGCCCTGATGTGCGGGGCCTGTGACGTCGGTAACCTCGATGTCATGGCTGGTGAAACGGTTTCCGCCGGGCCGGTTCCCGAGACCGGGGGTGCGGCGGGCGATCGGGATCTGCGGGTCTCGGACGCGGAACGCGAACATGTCGGGATGCTGCTACAGCGTGCGGTCGGGTTGGGGATGCTCTCGCTCGGTGAGTTCACCGAACGGATGGATACCGCGCTGGCGGCCAAGACCCGCGGGGAACTGAACGCCGTGCTGATCGATCTGCCCGGGGTCCGGCTGGTCGGGCAGCCCGATCCGGCCGGTCGGGCGACGCCGTCGTATGCGAAGGCTCCGGGCCCCGCGCCCGCCTCGTCGGCGACCATCCGCTCGCGGATCTCCTCGGTGAACCGCAAGGGCGCCTGGCACGTCCCGCCGACGATGTACCTGAACAACTACTGCTCCAGCGTCAGTCTGGATTTCACCCAGGCGGTGATGTCCACGCAGGTGGTGGAGCTGCGCATGGACGATTTCTGCAGTTCGCTGACGCTGATCCTGCCCGGCGCGGCCACCGTCGACGTCGACGGCCTGGAGCTGATCGGGTCCAGCGTGAACAACAAGGTGCGCACCGGCCCGCCGATCGGGCCGCTGCACGTGGTCGTGCACGGTCGGCTGCGGTTCGGCTCGGTCACCGCCAAACAGCCGCTCGCGATGCAGTGGCGTCGGCTGATGTCGGGATTCTGACCGGTCGACAGGCGAGGTCACGCGGGTATCGTCACCGCCATGGTGCAGCGTGTCGCGGCCGAACCGGATCCGCATTTCCGGGCCGGCCGAGGGGAGCCCGTACTGCTGTTGCACGGACTGCTGCTCACCTGGCAGTCCTGGGGCGCGGTGATCGACGAACTATCCGGTGACCACGAGGTTTTCGCGCCGACGCTGCCCGGTCACTGGGGTGGCCCGGCGGTGTCCGGTCCCGCGACCTTCACCGCGCTGGCCGATTTCGTGGCCGCCGTCATGGACGAGAACGACTGGCCCACAGCACATCTGGTGGGCAATTCGCTCGGTGGCTGGCTGGCCCTGGAACTCGCCGCGCGGGGCCGGGCGCGCTCGGTGGTCGCCATCGCGCCCGGGGGACTGTGGGAGGCGGATGTCCCGGCCACCCAGCAGTTGATCCGCAAGTACCGGGCGTTCGGCCCGGTCCTGGGCGTCGGTGCGGGATCGTCGGCTCCGAGCATGGTGCGCAGCCTGGTGATTCCGCTGCTCGCCCATCGCCCGGCCGCGGTCCCGCACGCCCTGGCCACCGCCTGCGCCGCAGCTCCCGCGCACTGCCATGTCGTCGACGATCTGGCCCAGGACCCCACTCTCGCGAACGGATTCACCGGTCTCGCCGAGATTCAGGCTCCGGTCACGGTGCTGCTCTGCGAACACGATCGCCTGCTCCCGCCCCGATTCCACGGTCGCGGCATCGCCGCGCCCGGCGTCGAATCCCGCACCCTCCCGGGCGTGGGTCACGTCCCGATGCTCGAAGCTCCCGACCTGGTCACCGCAGAAATCCGCACGGCGATCGGCCGGGCTGCGTCGCACGGATAGGGCCTGCGGGACCGCACCCGCATCGTGAATGCCACGCCGCTGTGTGGCGGTCGCCAGTCCTCAGCGATCCGCGGCATCCTGACCGGTTCGGTGGGCGTGCATCTCGGAGCAATGGCGTATTAGCGCCAGATGGCTCATATGCGACATCCGGATCCTCGCCCGTGCGACGGGGATCCGGCCGAACGCACTGCTCACTCGCGGTTCTGGCGGCGCAGTAGCTCGTTGACGCTCACGGTCCGGTTGCTGCCGCCGTGATGCTTGCCCTCGTCGGTGTTCTCGGGCTGGGCGGGGCGGTTGCGCGAGGAGCGCAGGTCGGCCATCCACTGCTCGATACTGCTGCGGCTGGCCTCCTGGCGGGGGTCCGCCGGGGCGGGACGGGTGGCCGGGGTCGGCGTGGTCTGCGCGTGGGCCCCGGCATCACCCGCGGGGACGGCGGGTTCGGCCTCGGTCGGCTCGGAATCGACCCCATCGTGCGGCTGATAACGCTGCGCGCGGGCGGCCGGATGCGGCGGCACCGCGGACTGTTTGGGGCGCGGCGGCAGGATTCGGGGTGTCGTACCGACCTGATCGGCTCCCGCATTCTGTGGCGTCCCGTACTCCGCCTGATCCGACATGCCCGAACCCGGCGGCACCGGCGGACGCGGCAGATTACGCGGCGGTGAGACCTCGGGGGACTGCTGCGTCGCCTCGGGTGCGGCCACCGGGGTGACGCCCGGCAGATTCAGCGAGGACTGCGGCGGGGTCGATGCACTCGCGGGCGCCGCGGTGTCCTCGCCGGATGCCTGCGGGTCGGCCCGCTGCAGCACTCCCGGCGGCGGCAGGATGCGGGACTTCGCGTTCCGCGACTTCCGCGTGTTGCCGGACTTCGTGTCGTCCGACTTCGCTTTGTTCGTCCCCGCGTTGTTCGTCCCCGCGTTGTTCGTCTCCGCATCGTCCGACTTCGCATCGGGCGTCTCCGGAGAGTCCAGCCGCTCGGTCGGCGCTTCCGGGTCGGCGTGCCGAATGAACCTGGCGCGCTTGGGTTTACGACCCGGCTTGGCCGGAGTGCCGTCCGGCATCATCGGGATCTGCATGGTCACCGGATCGGTGACGGGCGTGGTCTTGACCAGGTCGACGACCTCACCGCCGCCGGGACGTTCATCGCCCAGCATCGGCTCGCCCAGACCGATCTTCGCCTGGATCCGCTTCATCCACGCCGGAGCCCACCAGCAGTCGTCGCCGAGCAGCTTCATGGTGGCGGGCACCAGCAGCATGCGGATCACCGTGGCGTCGATGAGCAGCGCCGCGACCATGCCGTACGCGATGTACTGCATCATCACCAGATCGGAGAACGCGAACGCGCCGGTGACCACCAGCAGGATCAGCGCGGCGGCGGTGATGATGCGGCCGGTCTGCGCGGTGCCGGACTTGACCGCCTCGGTGGTGCTCGCGCCCACCGCGCGCGCCTCCACCATGCGCGAGAGCAGGAACACCTCGTAGTCGGTCGACAGGCCGTAGATGATCGCGATGATCAGCACCAGTACCGGCGACATGATCGGTTGTGGCGTGAAATTCATCAGTCCGGCCCCGTGACCGTCGATGAAGATCCAGGTCAGAATGCCCAGCGTCGCGCCGAGGCCCAGGGCGCTCATCAACGCGGCCTTGATCGGCAGCACCAGCGAGCCGAAGGTCAGGAACATCAGCAGCGTGGTCACCAAGACGACCAGCACGACCATCAGCGGCATCCGGTTCAGCAGCGCGTCGACGCTGTCCTTCTGCATCGCCGGTGTGCCGCCGATATAGACATCGACGCCGTCGGGCACGCTCATCGACCGCAGATAGTCGATGGTGGCGTTGGCGTTGTCCGAATCGGTCAGCGTGGTGGAGGTCTTCCAGACGTCCGATCCGGTCGGCGGCTGTCCGGGGACCGCGAACTGACCGGTCAGCCCGGGAGCCTGATCCGCCTGCTGCAGAATCGAATAGATCTTCGTGGAGTCCTGGGTGACGATCACCAGGTTGATCGGATCGGTCCGGCGCGTCGGGAACAGCTGATCGAATTCCTGCTGCGCCACGCGAGTCGGATTGTCCGGCGGCAGATAGGTTTCGCTGATCCCGCCGAACTGCAGATTCTTCACCGGAATGATCAACAGCAGCAGCACGATGCACAGCGGGACCGCCACCTTCAGCGGATGTTTCATCACCCACTGTGTGCTGCGGCCCCAGAAGCCGTTCTCGATCTCCTCGGTGGTCTTGGTCTTGCGGAACCACTTGAGCCCCAACATGTCCACTCGCGAGCCCAGGATGCTCAGGATCGCGGGCAGGATCGTCAGCGAGGCGACCGCGGCCAGGGCGACCGTGGCGATCGTGCCGTAGGCGACGGATTTCAGGAAGCCCTGCGGGAACAGCAGCATGCTCGCACTGGCCGCGATGATCATCGTCGCGGAGAACGCGACGGTGCGTCCGGCGGTCATGACCGAACGTCGCACGGCCGCGCGGGTGTCGTAGCCGTCGGCCAGTTCCTCACGGAACCGGCTCACGATGAACAATCCGTAGTCGATCGCCAGGCCCAGCCCGATCATCGACACCACCGCGCTCACGAACGAGTTCACCTCGGTGAACTTCGTCAGGGCCATGACGATGCCGTTGGCGCTGATGATCGTCAGGCCACCCACGATCAGCGGCAGCGCCGCCGCGACGACGCCGCCGAAGATGAAGAACAGCAACACCGCGACGCCCGGAATCGCCAGGACCTCCATGCGCCGCTGATCCGACGCGATGGTGTCGTTCAGCGTGCCCGCGACCGGTTGCAGACCGGCGACCTGAACATTCACCCCGGGAATGTCGAAGGCGTCGTGGACTTCCCGGTAGTTGTTCATCGTCGAGGTGTCGTCGTCGCCCTTGAGCTCGACCGCGGCGAAGGCGACCTTGCGGTCCTTGGATACGGTGACCGAGGCCGAGTACTGGGCCGCGCCCGGCACGTTCCACGGCGAGACGAAGACCTTGTCGATCTGATCCGGATGCTGCTTGGGCAGATTGGTCAGATTCTCGATGATCGGCTTGTTGAACGACGGGTCGTCGACGGTCTTCCCGTCCGGCGCGGTGTACAGCACGATGACGTCACCGGTGTGGTCGCGGCCGTACGTCGAATCCAGCAGCTGCGCAGCCTGTGTCGACTCGGAGCCGGGATCGTCCCACCCGCTGGAGCTGAGATGTTTGTCCAATCCGAGGCCGAACGCGCCCAGACCGAGCAGCGCGGCAACCATCACGCCCAGTACGACGTAGCGGAATCGGGAGACCAAATCGCCCCAGCGGGTGAACACTTTAAGCGACTCCTTGCGCGGGGCGGGAGGTGAGCAGTGCGGACAACGGCCGGAAGGGCTGCAGCCAGGCACCCTCGTCGGGCAACGACTCGAGGCTGACCCGGGGAAGCGGTTCGCGGAACACTCCCGGGATGTCCTCGAGGTCGATGAACTCGAGGATATCGGACGTCACGGCCCAGCTCGCATGCTCGCGGAATCCGAGCACCTGCACCGGGACGCCGCCTGCGGCGATCTCCTCGAGGGGTTCGCGGAACGCCTGACCGTCGGCGGAGGCGACCATGATTCCGGCCAGACCCGCACCGCGGCGGCGTAATTCGATGTGCGCCAACATATCGCTGTCGACGTCGGAATCCTCGTCGATCTTGGGTTTGGCGAAGACCGCGTAACCGACGTTGCGCAACGCCTCCACCCAGGGCCGCACCACATCGGCGGTGCCGGGGGCGATATTGGTGAACACCGTGGCCTCGGCTTCCACCCGGCCGGTGCCGCCGACGGACAGTTCGGCGGTGCGGGCGAGCAGCCAGCGGCCCAGCGCGTCGAAGCGCGGCCGGTACGCCGCGGTGGGACGTCCGCCCAGGATCGCGCCCAGGCCCATGTCGAGATTCGGCGCGTCCCAGACCAGCAGCACCCGCCGCACATCGGTACCGCTGCCCTGCGGGGCCGATCCGGCGCCGGAGTTCGCCGTGGACGGGGCCGGAGCGCGATCGGAGGGGTTGTTGTGCACCATATCGGTGACGTCCATCACGTCGTGGTCCATCTCGCTGACCGTCATGACAGCGCACCACCGACGGCGGGAATGGCTGAGCTAACTGTTCGCTCGCTTCGCACGCTCATGATCCGATCTTCCCCCAAATCAGCTCTGTGATGTCGCTCCCGGCCCGATGCGCCTTACTTTCGAATTTCGTTACGGGCCGGTCGAAGCCGATCGGAGCGGATTCGGCGAAGCTGTCGCGATCGCCGCCTGCGGCCTCGTTGAGGCCGATGAACTGCGGCTCCGCCGCGCCCACCTCGGCGATGTGCTCGGCGTAACCGGCGTGGTCGGTCGCGACGTGCAGAATCCCGCCGGGGCGCAGACGGCTGGCGATGAGCGTCATCGTGCTGGGCTGCAGCAGGCGGCGCTTGTGGTGCCGAGCCTTGGGCCAGGGGTCCGGGAAGAACACCCGAACCCCGGTCAGTGAATCCTTGGCAATCATGTGTTCGAGGACGTCCACCGCATCGCCGCGCAACAGCCGGATGTTCTCGATGCCCTCGCGTTCGATGCGCTGCACCAATTGCGCCAGGCCCGGCTTGTAGACCTCGATGCCGATCAGGTCGAACTCCGGTTCGGCCTGGGCCATCGCGGCGGTCGCGGTGCCGGTCCCGCAGCCGATCTCGATGATCAGCGGGGCCTGCCGGCCGAACCAGGCCGCCGCGTCGAGCGCGTCGTCCGAGACGTCGCGGCCGATGCGCGGCCACATCCGCGCCCAGGATTGCTGCTGCGTAGCGGTGAGTGCGCCACGACGAGAGCGGAAGCTGGTGACTCGGGGGTGCAGGCGCGAGCCGGTCGGGTGGCCCGGTCCGGTGGGCTGAGCGGCGGCCGGATCCGGCGCGCTGCCGGCACGGTCGACCGCCGTCGATGCCGTGGACCGCGGCCCGGGGACCGGCTCTGCAGTGTGGTTCGCGGCGTCGTTCACGGCGTCCATTGTCCAGTATCGGATGATCAGCACAGCAGGCGACCGCGCAACCCTTCCCGGACGATTGATCAGGCCGCCAGCGTGCGGGCCGGCCTGGACTGCGGGCCCGACTCGCCGCGCAACGGGCGTCCCAGCACGACTCGCGTTGCGGTGACCGTCATTTCGAGCAGACCGCGCCAGCTCGACGAATCGGTCACCACCGACCAGACGGTGCGGGTGCTCGGCTCGGGGACCTCGCGTCCGGCGATCCGGTCGGCGAGCCAGTCCAGCGTCAGCGGCGTGGCCAGGGGCAGCAGGCTGAAATGTTCGCTGAGCCGGTCGCGCAGATAGGTGACGTTCGCGCCGCCGCGACGGTAGCGCGCGACTTGCTCGTCGATGGCTCGGACGGTGATGACCTGGTCGTTCACCGGCTGGATCATGAGCACCGGGCACTTCGGTACGTGGCCGCCCAGGCGCAGGTCGTCGAACATCGCGCGCATCTCCGGTTCGGCCAGCAGCTCTGCCAGCGGCCGGTCCAGATAGTCGCCGACGTCGCGGCCGGTCAGGCGGTGCAGCGCCAGCATCGGTGCGGAGCGGGCGGCCACGTCCAGCAGACGGCGGCCCTCGGCGTTCAATTCGGCGTTCAGTAGTTCGTCCAGCGCCGGGTAGAGCCGGCGCAGCGCGGCGATCATGATCGGCGGGAAGCCGGCGAAACGTCCGCCGTTGAGACCGACGAACACCTGTCCCGGATCGCCGACCGGCGCACCGAGTACCGCGCCGGCGATATCGAGTTCGGGCGCGTAGACCGGCGCCATCTCCACCAGCCAGGATCCGGCCATACCGCCGCCGGAATAGCCCCACACCGCGACCGGAGTCCGCGCGTGCAGGCCCAGCGGCGCGAAACGCAGTGCGGCGCGAATGCCGTCCAGGGACCGGTAGCCGGGTTCGCGCGGCGCACCGAAGTTGCCGTGCGGGCCTTCGTGATCGGCGATGCCGACCGCCCAGCCGCGCCGCAGCGCGCCCGCGACCAGCATCCATTCCAGCTGGGTGATCGAACCGGGTGCGAACGCGCCCAATCGCAGCGCATAGGACGGCGCGCACTGTTCGGCGGTCGCGTCGATCGCCGATTCGAAGGCGAGCAGCGGGCGTTCGACGTCCGGATCCGCGTCGGCGGGCAGCAGGACCGTGGTGATCGCGGCCTCGGGTTCGCCGTTCATATCGGTGCTGCGATAGAGCAGCTGCCAGGCCGAGACCTGCTGCGGGACCAGGCCGAACAGCCCGATTCGCACCGCACGGCTGCGCAGGATGGCGCCGGGCGCGTAGCGGGTGAGGTCTGCGGGAGGTATGAGGAACGGATCCTGCGACGGCAGCAGCGGACGCGCTGCGTCGATCGTGTCCCGGACGCCGGATATCGCGTCGACCCGTCCGATGACGTCCTCGATGACGGTCATCGCAACCTCCTCACTGAGCCTGGTGACCAGGCCGTTTCCCTGCACCCGTCCGCACGGACCGGTGTCGGGCACAGCCCTGCCCCACGTCGGCGGTGCCGCCGACGGCCTCAGAGTAGGCGACCGGGTGATCACCCGAAAACCTCGCCACACCTGAATTGTGCTGTCTCTCAATAAAACAGCCGCCATCCGAGGCCGATTCCCGATTGCGTTCTGTGATCAATGACACAACATCTGCTGATTGATACCCCGGATTCGCGCTGCGGGCGTGTCGGGGATCGCCGGGATCCGCGTTTCGCGGGCAGGATGACGACGTCCGGGCGCGGCGAATCCGGGATCGGACTCGGATCGGACCGGATACGCCACATCGCCGGCGAGATCGACGACGGCTGGGACAGGCGTTCGGTAGGACAGGCGCGAAGTTGTCCACCGATCGGGTCTCGCATGGTTTCCGAGATTCGTCCGAGGTCGAGGCGCTCACGCCGGTGCGGCGAGTGGTTGCGCGGTCGTGATATGCGGTGTCGGTACGCGGGTCGGGGCAGGGCGAAATCCGCCGCACATCATGTTCGGATCCGCACACTGTCCAGGGCTCGGGAGCAGGGCGTTGTCGTCGTGTCGGGTGCGGGTGCGGACGGAGGTTTGACGGGGTGGGTTTCAGGTCCGATATTCGGCGGGGTAGATACGGTGGTCCGTGCCGACAATCCGGGTGAGTTCTGCGAGAATTGCCCGCCGGAAGGGGGTAGTACCGTGCCGACAGACTCCGCGGCAACCAGGCTGGTCGCCGAACAGGGCGGACCCGCACCGGAACTCGACCAGTTGATCGCGAATCTACGCACGGGTCCGGGGACCGATCCGCGGGTGGCCGAACAGGTCGCCGCCGCCGCGAGCGCGTGGCGCCGCCCGGTGCGCATCCAGGTCACCGGCCGCGCGGGCGCGGGCAAATCCACCCTGTTGCAGGCGCTGGCGCTGATCTCGGCCGAGGAGACCACCCCGGTGGACGAACCGGGTCATCCGGATCCGACCCTCGACGCGGATCTGCTGGTCTACGTGCTGTCCTCGGCGCTGCAGCCGGGGGATCGCGCCGTGCTGTCTCGGCTGCCGCGCGATCGGACCGTGGTGGTGCTGAACAAGGCCGATGCCGTCGGTTCCCGCTGGGCCGATGCGGAGGCGGCGGTGGGCCAGTGCGCCTACGAGATGGGTATGGCGACCCTGCCGGTGGTCTCCGAGCTGGCCGTGCGGACCAGATCCGGCACGCCGTCGCAGGAGGATCTGACCACGCTGCGGCGGCACACCGCCACCACCGATCCGACCTTCACGCTGACCGCGGAACTGTTCTGTTCCCCGGGTTTCGGGCCCGATACCGCCGAACGCGAGGCGGTGATCGCGCGCTGGGGCCTGTTCGGGGTGTCGACCGCGGTCTCGGCGCTGGCGCGCGATCCGGATCTGGGGCCGCAGACGATGCGGCAGATACTGCACGCGGTCAGCGGGATCGATGCGGTCCACACCCTGCTGCACCGACGGTACGAGCGGTCCGCCGAGCAGCGCGGCGGCGACTTCCTCGACGAGCTGGCCCGCCTGGCCGCGCGTGCCGGTGGTCCAGGTGCGGGCCGGGCCCGGGATCTGATCGAGGATTATCTGTCCGGTGACGAGGCCCTCTGGACCGGTCTGCGAGCCGGACTGGCCTGTCCGGAGGTCCTACATCTGGCTGCGGGCTATCCGTCGCCGTATCCGGCCGACGCCGATGACGCGATCGCGCGCGCTCAGCGCTGGCGCGCGGTGGTGTCCAGCGATATGCCCGCCACGGCCCGCCGTGCCGCGCTGCGCGCGCACAACGGATACGTCCGGTTGTTCGAGCGGATGAGCAGTGCCGGACTCTGACCCGCCCGCGAGTTTCGCCCCGGCCCCGCTCTCGCCGGAAGCGGAGGCGGTGGTCGGACGCTGGAATCCGCAGGGTGCGGCGTTGCTGCGCGCCGCGAGCGGTCCCGGGGACGCCGGGGCCGCCGCCGTGCTGCCCGCCCCCGAGGCGGTCGCGCTGATCGGCCCCGCCGATGCCAGCACCCTGCTGCTGCGCACCGAGCTGGCCCGTTTCGAACCGTGCATCGCCCTGACCGATCCGATGGTGGATCCGGGCGCCGCACCCGCGGTGGCGCTGCTGCTGCTCGACGCCGGCGCCGCGCTGGGCGCCAGCACCCTGAACGTGGTGTCCCGGCTGAGTTCGGGCGGCACCCGAACCCTGTTCGCCATGAACAACACCCACGCCTACCCGGACTGGCGCGCGGTGCTGGACCGCAACACCGCCCTGCTGACCCAGGTGCTCGGCGCGGACCCGGCCATCGTGCCGGTCTCGGCTCGCCTGTCCGTGGCCGCGCGCCAGTCCGGCGACGCCGCCCTGCTGGACCGGTCCGGCCTGGCCCAGCTGCACACCCGGCTGACCGCGGCGGCCGGCGCCGACGGCGGACCGGACCGCTGGGCCGCGGTCCTGCACCGAGTGCTGGCCGACACCCGGCAGCGCATCGTCGACCAGTCCGCCGAACTGAATTCCGGGGCCGAGGTCGCCCGCCTGCGCGAGGAACGCGCGACGCTGCTGGCCGCCCGCGACGGTGGCCGGGCCCAGGCGATGTCCGCACTGCGCAACCGCATGCATCTGGCCCGCATGGATCTGCTGCACGACGTCGGCGCCCGCATCCGCGCGCTGAACGCCACCGCCAGATCCGACCTCGACCGCCTGGGCCGCCGCGCGACCAAGACCTACCCCGCCGATCTGCAGCAGTCGGTGAATCAACTGACCGCCGAGCTCGATGCCGTCCTCGCCCAGCGCCTGGCCGATCTGTCGCGGCAGCTCGAGGCGGCGACAGGTCCCACACCCGACGCGCCCGCCCGGCCCCCGGTGCCGCGCACCGATCCGCCGCCGCGGCTGGGTCCCGATCCCGAACCGCGGCACCGGGGTGTGGAAGATCACCTGATGATCGCGCTGGGCGCATCGGGCGGATTCGGTCTGGGTCGCCTGGCGGTCGCGCCGTTGACGCTGGTCCCGGCGCTGAACTACGCGACCATTCCGGTCACCCTGCTGCTCGGTGCGGCCGTGGCCTACTGGGTGGTGCGCGCTCGCGGCCATATCGCCGATCGCGCACATATCCGTCAATGGGTCTCCGACGCTCTGGTGAACGTCAAGGCCCAACTCGAACAGCGGGTGTCGACCGCACTGGTGGAGGCCGAATCGCAGCTCACCGATCAGGCGGTGCGCGCGACGACCACGCGCGTGGTCGAAAGCGATCGTCGCGTCGCGGAATTGGAGTCGCGAGTGCGAGAGCTGAATTCTCGCCAGCCCGCACAACTGGCCGCCTGCCGACGTGATCTACAGATCCTCGATTCCGTGCACACGCAGCGATGACGAACGCGGCGAACGTAGTCGATCTTCGCGTCGCCGTGAGTTCGCTGCTAACTCGGCCATAACTCCTTGGCCTGCATATTTCTCGGAAACAGACGTTTCGTGATATTCCTCGCGGCCGCGGTTGGAGAAGATGATGTCGGGGTACCGAGTGAGCAACCCCATTCCGTACTCACCGTCACATCGCGTTAACCTCTTTACCTAAGGAACATCGGCATCCGCTCCTTCTCATATGCCACCCCTGAAGTCGGCGAGACGGAACGGGTGCCTACCGCCAATGGTGGCAGTTCCGGTGTCGTGAGCTGTTCCGGCTGCCCGCTCACGCACCCCGGCCACCCATCTCAGGAGAGTTTTCATGACCTCAGTGACCATTCCTGGTCTTGACGGATCCGATGGCACCGCACCTACCGAGCACGCGGGGCTGCTCGCCTGGGTGCGGGAGGTCGCAGAACTCACCCAGCCCGAACGGGTGGTGTGGGCGGACGGCTCCGACGCGGAGTGGGACGCGCTGACCGCCCAGCTCGTCGAGGCCGGCACGTTCCAGCGGCTCAACGACTCGAAGAAGCCCAACTCCTTCCTGGCGCTGTCGGATCCCTCCGACGTCGCGCGGGTGGAGTCGCGCACCTACATCTGCTCGCGCACCGAGTCCGAGGCCGGCCCGACGAACAACTGGGTCGATCCGACCGAGATGCGCAAGACCATGACCGAGCTGTACCGCGGCTCGATGAAGGGCCGCACCATGTTCGTGGTGCCGTTCTGCATGGGTCCGCTGGGCGCCGAGGATCCGAAACTGGGTGTGGAGATCACCGATTCGGAGTACGTCGTGGTCTCGATGCGCGTGATGACCCGGATGGGCAAGGCCGCGCTGGAGAAGCTGGGAAAGGACAAGCCGTTCGTCAAGGCCCTGCACTCGGTCGGTGCGCCGCTGGCGCAGGGCCAGGCCGACGTGCCGTGGCCGTGCAACGACACCAAGTACATCACCCACTTCCCCGAGGACCGCGAGATCTGGAGCTACGGCTCGGGTTACGGCGGTAACGCCCTGCTGGGCAAGAAGTGTTACTCGCTGCGTATCGCCTCGGCGATGGCGCACGACGAGGGCTGGCTGGCCGAGCACATGCTGATCCTCAAGCTGATCTCGCCGGAGAACAAGAACTACTACGTCGCGGCCGCGTTCCCCAGCGCCTGCGGTAAGACCAACCTCGCGATGCTGCAGCCGACCGTGCCGGGCTGGC
Organism: Nocardia jiangxiensis NBRC 101359; assembly: GCF_000308615.1. Classification (GTDB taxonomy): domain Bacteria; phylum Actinomycetota; class Actinomycetes; order Mycobacteriales; family Mycobacteriaceae; genus Nocardia; species Nocardia jiangxiensis. The sequence goes on along the minus strand of NZ_BAGB01000076.1, from coordinate 159,520 downwards.
GCGCGGAAACCCTGGGCGACGACATCGCCTGGATGCGTTTCGGCGAGGACGGCCGCCTGTACGCGGTCAACCCGGAGTTCGGTTTCTTCGGTGTCGCCCCCGGCACCAACCACAACTCGAACCCGAACGCGATGGCCACCCTGGAGGCCGGAAACACCGTCTACACCAACGTCGCGCTGACCGACGACCACGACGTCTGGTGGGAGGGCCTCGAGGGCGAGCCCGATCACCTGATCGACTGGAAGGGTAACGACTGGTTCCTGCGGGAGACCGAAACCCTTGCCGCGCACCCGAATTCGCGTTACTGCACGCCGATGTCGCAGTGCCCCACGCTGGCGCCGGAGTGGGACGACCCGCAGGGCGTGCCGATCTCGGCGATCCTGTTCGGCGGGCGGCGCAAGACCACCATTCCGCTGGTGACCGAATCCTTCGACTGGCAGCACGGCGTGTTCATGGGCGCGACCATGTCCTCGGAGCAGACCGCCGCCGCCGAGGGCAAGGTCGGCAACGTGCGTCGCGATCCGATGGCGATGCTGCCGTTCATGGGCTACCACGTCGGTGACTACATGAACCACTGGATCAACCTGGGCAAGAACGCCGATGCCACCAAGTTGCCGAAGATCTTCTACGTCAACTGGTTCCGGCGCGGCGAGGACGGCCGCTTCCTGTGGCCCGGTTTCGGCGAGAACTCGCGCGTGCTGGAGTGGATCATCAACCGCATCGAGGGCAAGGCCGAGGCCGAGACGACCGCGGTCGGCAATGTGCCCACCGCCGCGCAGCTCGATCTGGAGGGCCTGGCGGTGGATCCCGCCGATGTGGACGCCTCGCTGAAGGTCGATCTGGACGAGTGGCGCCGCGAGATTCCGCTCATCGAGGAGTGGTTCGAGTTCGTCGGCGATAAGTTGCCCTCCGGCGTGCGTGACGAATTCGAGGCACTCAAAGAGCGTCTGGGCTGAGTCCCCGCCGAAAACCCCGGCCGCCCGCATCGTCTTGTCGACGGTGCGGGCGGTTTTTCGTGTACTGGCACGCCTCTCGTGAGCCGTATGCCGAGCGGTGTGAGTATTCACATCGGTGTAGTAGGGGCTGGATGGGTATGAAACGGGCGGCGGTGCCTTATTCTCGAATGTGTTCTACATCTCATGTCCTACCGGTTCGATTGCGGGAAATTAACTAATCGGCTGAACTGAATGCCTCGCCGTCTCGGCGGAACATTTCCGTCCCACGTCGGCGCAGGCCGACCATGGAGGTGCGTGGGCATGACCGAGCTGGAGTTCGATTCGCCCGTCGTTCCGCAGACAGCCGAGTTCGAGCTGTCGGCTGCGAGTACGCCGATGCGCCGGGCCGCGCGGCAATTGCAGGCGGCGTTGCCGGACGGGTGGGAGGTCGAGGTCGTCGACGCGCCGCGTCGGCCGGGCCAGATTTCGGCGGCGATGTTGCGGGTGCAGACGCCGAAGTGATGCTCGTGCGTCACAGCGACCACGCTGGTTACCTTCAGGCATCCCGAGTCCCGAAACCCTACCTGCCGGTTCGCTTTTGATAGAACGCACTATTGCGTTTCGCCTCGTGGCGGAGCATGCTGATAACTAGCTGCTTTGGCCGATTTTTCAGATGCAATTGCAGGGGAGTCCGAGTCGTGGCGGTGCAAGTAGTCGGTAGATCGTTGATGACCAGTGATCAGACGCCGCACCAGGCAAGATCCGTCGGCACCGGCGGGTGGGTCGTATCCTTCCTGCCCGGCCGCACGCTGACGCTCGAACAGGCGACGGCCGCGTTGCAGGCCGCCGAGGCGGTTGCTGCGGTGCGCGAGTTGTCCTGTTCGGTGGGGCTCACGCCGCTGGAAACGGTGGGGTTGGCGATGCAGGAACCGCCGTGGCCCGAATCGCAGCAGGCCGTGGGGCGCAGGTTCTGGCATCGCTGGTGAGTGCGGCGGCAACCTTCGCGCGGGTCAGCGCCGGAGCACGGCGCGGGTCATCGTTTGACCAGGACCACCACGAGGTTGCTGACCAGTAGTTCCCGGATGCCCGGTACGCGCACCAACCACCAGGCCCAGCGCGGGTGGTAGCGCGGGAAGATGGCCAGCACGTCCGCACGTTCGCTCGCCCGTGCCGCCCAGCGCAACCCGTCGGCGGCGCGCACCGCGAACAGTGAGGTCCCGAAGCGATTCTTCGGCTCGTGACCGGTGCGACGCCGATACCGCCGGGCCGCGAACTCCCCGCCCAGATAGTGCCAGGGCCCGGTCTCGTGCCCGCCGAACGGGCCGGCCCACACGGTGTAGGACAGCATCATCAGACCGCCCGGTCTGGTCACCCGCAGCATCTCCTCGGCCATCCGCCACGGGTGCGGAACATGTTCGGCCACATTGGAGGACAGGCAGATGTCCACCACGTCGTCGCGGAACGGCAGCGCCATCCCCGAACCTCGGACCGCGCCGCGCACGGTCAGACCCGCGGCGTGCATCTCGGTCGGATCCGGCTCCACCGGAACATAGCGCGCACCCGCCGCGGTGAACTCGTCGGCGAAGTAGCCCGGTCCGCCGCCGACGTCCAGCACCGTCGCACCGGTCAGCGAACAGCCGGTGTGATCGCGATAGAAGTCGGCGATCAGCTCGGCGGTATCGACGGCGATCCCGCCGTAGAACAGCGCCGGATCGGTCTGCTCGAATCGGAAACTGCCCAGCAGACGCAGTGATCGGCGCAATGTCGCGCGCCGGGCGAAGCTCGGGGATGCTCGCCTGCCGAACGCGGTGGCGCGGCGGGGGAGTGCGGCGGTGACGCGGCGTTCAGGGGTGGGACGCGTTCCGGTTCGGTCGGCTCGAAGCATGGCTCTTCAAGTTTTCCACAGTGATCCCACAACCTCGAGAGCGGATCCGGCCGCTAGGGTGGAGCGGATTGTCACCTCATCCGTCCGAGAACCACCTGGAGTGCGCAGTGCTCGACCCCGGACCGCGCGGGCCGTCCGCGGCGACTCGAGTCGCCGAAGTGCGCGAAGTGTTGCTGCTGTGCTGGCGGGACACCGGTCATCCGCAAGGGGGCGGCAGCGAACGGTATCTCGAGCAGGTGGGTGCGCAACTCGCCGCGCGCGGAGTGAAGGTGACGCTGCGTACCGCGCGGTATCGCGGCGCGGCGCGGCGGGAGCGGGTCGACGGGATCGAGATCAGCCGGGCCGGTGGGCGTTTCACGGTGTATCCGCGGGCGCTGGCGGCGATGCTGCTCGGGCGTATCGGCCTGGGACCGTTGCGTGACGTGCGGCCGGATGCGGTGATCGACACGCAGAACGGCATTCCGTTCTTCGCCCGTGCGGTGACGCGCGCGCCCGCGGTGGTGCTGGTGCATCACGGACACCGGGAGCAGTGGCCGGTCGCCGGGCACTGGGTGGGCCGGGTCGGCTGGTGGATCGAGTCGCGGCTGTCGCCGTGGGCGCACCGCCGCAACCAGTATCTGACCGTCTCGCTGCCCTCGGCGGAGGAACTCGCCTCGCTCGGGGTGGGCCGATCGCGAATCGCGGTGGTGCGCAACGGCGCCGAACCCGTCCCGGCGCAGGCGCCGACCGGTGCGGCGCAGACCCGGACGCCGCATCCGAGCATCGTGGTGCTCTCCCGGCTGGTGCCGCACAAGCAGATCGAGGACGCGCTCGCCGTGGTGGCCGCCCTGCGGGGTCGGTACCCGGGGCTGCACCTGGACGTCATCGGTGACGGCTGGTGGGCGGAGAACCTGAAGATTCGTGCCCACCAACTGCACATCGCCGGGTCGGTGACCTTCCACGGCCACGTCGACGAGGCTCGCAAACACGAATTGCTCTCGCGCGCATGGGTGCACGTGCTGCCCTCGCGCAAGGAGGGCTGGGGGCTGGCGGTGATCGAGGCCGCGCAGCACGGTGTGGCCACGGTCGGGTACCGCAGTTCGCGCGGGCTCACCGATTCGGTCGTTGACGGGGTGACCGGGCTGCTGGTGGACGATCCGGAGCAGTTGAGCGAGGCCGTCGGTGAACTGCTCGCCACCGCCGAGACGCGAACGGTCATGGGGGAGAAGGCTCGTGCTCGTGCGCGCGAGTTCTCCTGGGAGTTGACCGCGAACGGCGTCCACGAGGTGTTGTCGGCCGCCGCTCGCGGGGAGTACGTCAGCGGTCTGGTCGCTCCGCGCGTCCGGTACGCCGAATAGGCCATCGGCCGCACGCCGCGGCCGCTACGCCGGTCAGGAGTAGCAGCGCCCAGGCCAGATGTGCGATGGTCGCGATGGATCGGTGCAGGCCATGGGATTTCGCCGACATGTCGCGCGGATTCGGCACTCGGTACAGGCTCAGATCGTGGTCGGTGTACACGGCGGTCGATCGGTCCAGGGTCGCTCGCGAATCACCGAGCGGACCGGGTGAGGTGTGCTCCACCAGGACCCAGCCGACTCCGTGCGCCGCGAGTTCGTCGGGCGTCGCACCGCTCAGCAGCAACTTCTCGACGATCCGGGCCCGTGAACCCTCCCCGGTGACGGTGCCGCCTCGCACCGGCAGCTCCCCGGTCTGTAGTACGTCGCGCGGCAGCATCCGTGGTGCCGGGTCGAGTACGGGAACTCTTCCGCTGTAGGGGAATTCGCGAAACATCCCACCGGGCAGCACCGCGACGTCGCCGGGGCCGTCCATCCGCTCGGCAACCTGCTGCCACCCCGCCGGGTACCGGACCGCCCGCATCGCGCCACCCACGCCCCACGCCAGATCCGGCAGGACCACGATCAACAGCACGATGAATACCGCTGCAACCAAACCTGTTCCGCTGCTGTCATCTGCGCGTGCAGGTTCGGCGGCCGCATCCTCCCGCGCTGCTTCACTGTCTCGCGCTGCTTCGCCCTGTGGCGCGGTGTCGCCCCCTGATGCAGCATCGGGATGTGCTGCGGGGCTGTGGTGTTCGGTGATGTCTGTATTGCGTTCCAGGGTGCCGTCGGAGGGATTCACCGGCGAGGGATGTTCCGGGACGTTCGGTTCCCGCAGTGCCGACCCAACCCTGGCGGCGATCGCGCCGCAGCCCGCGGCGGCGCACAGGGCGAACGCGGGCATGGCGAGCGCGACGTATTTCTGTGTGTCGCGGAACAATCCGGCACCGGGGATCCGGGTGACGAGGAACTGGCCGACGTGCAATCCCCAGCCGGTCGCACCGAGCGCCGGGAGCGCGATCACTACCGCCGCGAGGATCAGCAGCGCTCGCCGGATATAGCGGGTGGCCGCATCACCCGGCGCTGCGACGCGCCGGATTCCGCCGGCCACGACGAGGAGCAGCACCACCGTCCCCACCAGTGCGAACAACGTTGTGCGTGAACCGGGTACGGCCTGCGCGTTCCAGATTCCGCCGAGTCCGGCCAGGCTGCCGATCGTGCCGAGCCCGGGTTCGGCACGCGCCGCGAAAGCGGTGATCCCCGCCGGATCCGAAGGCTCGGCCCCCGTCCCCGACAACGCGACCGCCACCAGCCACGGCGCCGAGGCGACACACCACAACCCCAGCGCCCCAACCAGATTCCGCCGACCGATCACCACGAAGGCCACACAACCCGCCAGCAGCGCTCCGGTCGGCGTCAATCCCGCCGCAGCCAGACAACTCCCCAACACCGCCCACGCCCGAAACCCCTGGCCGCGCACATTCACCCGGCCGCGGGTACCCGCCCCGATGCGCGCGTTCCTCCGGCTGCGTGCGCCCGCTCGGATATGCCTGCCCGCCTGGTCGTGGTCGTTCACCTGGTCGTGGTTGTTCGCCTCGCCGTGCACGTCCGCAGCATCACGCCTGAGGTTCTGGTCCGGTTGCGCTGCGACGGTGAGTTTTTCCTGCGCATGCCGCCGGATTCCGTACGCCGCCAGTACGGTCCACGGCAGGGCGGCGTAACCGGCCAGCAGGCTCCAATGCCCTTGGAGCAGCCGTTCGGCCACATAGGGGTTCCAGACGGCGATGGTGGCGGCCACCAGCTGCGGTCCGACCGGGACGTCGAGCAGTCGCCGGGCCAGCGCGGCCGCACCCCATCCGGCGGCCCACAGTGCGGCGACCAGGATCGCCTTCACCACGATCCCGCCGTCCACGACCGACGACACCGTCGCGAGCAGCCAGTCCTGCGGCACGGCCCGCGGCGCGGCATCGCCCAGCCCCAGCGCCGAATCGGTCGGATAGGACCGCGGCGTACTCACCCCGTCCCGCAACAGCAGATACCCCGGCCCGAGCAGCGGCCCCACCACCACCAACGCCAACACCAGGCTGTACCCGGCAGGCCAGATCCGGTCCCACCGCACCCCGCGCCCGCGCCCAGTCACGCTCAGCCACCCTACGTCCCCACCCCGCACCCGCCGCCCCCACCCACACCTGTCCGCCCGACCTCACCGACCCGCCTGTTCGTCCGGTCTGCCTTCGGTCCGGTCTGCCGCTGTCGTGTGGCACATCTGCTGTGTGGCGTGCCTGTCGCCCGGTCTGCACCTGTGCGGCGCTCGTCGGCTGATTTCGGGGTGCGGGTGTCGGCTTGGTGCTGGGCTCGCGTGTGCGATCCGGCGATGCGGCGCGGGCCGCGTCGGCGCGGGGAGGGTGGGAGGTGGCAGCATGGCGGGATGTCCCGTGTCCGTCGTCTGCCCGCTGTCGCGGATCTGACGCTGGTGACTGCTGGGGCGATGACGGCGAATGTGGCCGGATATCTGCTGCAGTTGCTGGCCGGGCGGTGGCTGGGGGTGGCCGGATACGGCGAGTTCGCGAGTCTGCTGGCGGTGCAGCTGCTGTGTGCGGTTCCGGCATTGGCGCTGCAGAACGTCGTGGCGCGTGAGCTGGTGCGCGGTGCGCGAGTGGCGACGGTGCGGGCGCTGGGGTGGTGGTGTGCGGCGGTCGTCGCCGTCGTCGCGGCGGTGCTGGTGCCGGTGGTGAGTGCGGTGCTGCACGTCGGCGCGGTCGCGGCCGCCGGTGCGTTGCTCGCCGCACCCGCGCAGGTGCTGCTGTCGGGTGAGCAGGGAATTCTGCAGGGCGGCCGACGTTTTCGCGCCTTGGCGACGGTCCTCGGCGGTGCCGGCATCGCGCGGGTCGCCCCGGCTCTGGTCGTGCTCGCGGCGGGGGCGGGCGCTACCGCCGCGCTGTGGGCCGCGGCCCTGGGCCTGTTCGTCGCGGCCCTGGGCGCTCGCTGGGCCGCTGTTCCGGTGGTGAGCACCCTCGACCCGGACCCCGGCGGTATCGAGGTCGGCTCCGATACTTCCGACGGGAGTGCGGCCGGCCCCGATCCGAGTTCCGCCGACTCCCGCCATCGTGATCGCGCATACGCGGGACGCGGAAGCAATCTGCGGGAAGCGACGACGGCCGGTCCATACGCGGCCGCCGCGACGGACTCCCGGGACACGTTGCGGATCCGCGCGGGCGGTATGGCGGTGTTGCGGGCCGTGCAGGTGCAGGCGGCGTTGATGGCGATGTCCTCGGCGGATCTGATCGTGGCGCGGATCGTGCTGGAGCGGGACGACGCCGGACGGTATGCGCTGGGTGCGATCGCCACGAAGATCGCGTTCTGGCTGCCGCAGGCGGTCGGTGTGGTGCTGTATCCGCGGATGGCGCAGCCGCAGTATTCGGCCCGCGCGATCCGTGCCGCGCTGGGCGTGCTGCTGGGTGTCGGCGTCGCGGCGGTGGCGGGTGCGACGGTTCTCGCACCACTGGCTCCGTTGCTCGCCGGAGGTGACTATGCCCCGATCGAGGGCTGGCTCTGGTTGTTCGCCCTCGACGGCGCGTTGCTGGCCCTGCTGCAGGGTGCGCTGCTGTCGGCGATCGCGCTGGATCGCACCGCCCCGGCCGCGATCACCTGGATCGGACTGGCCGTCGAGGTGGGTGCGATCGCGCTGTTCGCCCACACGCTGCCCGCGCTGATCGGCATCTCGACGCTCGTCGTCGGAGTCGTCGCGGTACTGATGATCATCGTGGTGCTACGTGCGGCCGTCCGCGATCACGATGTGCCGGTTCACCATTCGGCCTGATCGCTGCACGGCACGTGCCACGCAACGAAAAAGCCGGTGGCTCCCCGCTTCACGGGGAGCCACCGGCGAATCGTATTGCCCTATCGGGTCATTCAGGTGTTCCGCGGCAGTTTGATCTGCGTCGTCGGCTGATCGTTGACATTGAACCCGGACCCCGGACGCGGATCGGCGCTCTCACCGCCCTTGGGGTTCTTCGGCCGAACCAGACGTCCCGGCTTCTCGCTGCCGTTGCCGCGAAGGCCGAACACCAGGCCGACGATCAGCAGGATCACGCCCACGGCGCCCAGGATGATCGGCAGCGTCCGCCCGTACAGGGAGAGCTTGTCCATATTGTCCTTGGCGATCGCGATCTGCGAGTTCACCGTGTTGTCGTCGAACACCAGCGTCGACTGCAGCGCGGTGACGTCCGGCTTGGCGCCGTTGCGCGCGTAGTACATGTGGATCTGCTCGGAACCCTTGATGATGGTGCCGGTCTGGGGCTCGACCCACAGGTCGCGGGTGTTGGTGTAGAAGCGATCCATCGTGACGGGGGTGTCACCGCCGGGGATGCCCCACTTGGAGGCGGGCAGGCTCACCTGGTTGCTGGTGGTGGCGACCACCTTCGACAGATCGGTAGCCGGGATCTTCTGCTGGAAGTGGTAGACCTTCAGGTCGTTGATCTCGGTCTGGTCGACGAAGTCGATGTCGAACGACTTGCGCGCGTTGATGTCGAAGTACGGGTACGTCTTCTTGTCGGTGCCGATCGGGAACCGGTACTGCAGGCCGTCGTGCTGGACCGGGTCGGCGATGCTGTTGCCGTTGCTGTCGGTGTTCACCGCGATCGAGCCGTTCGGGTCGTCGTCGACCGGCATACCGGTCTTGCGGTTGATGGTGACCCGGTCGATGACCGCCGACAGCAGACCGGTGTCACCCTGGGCGTCGATGTTGCGCAGGGTCTGACCGGCCTGGATCGTCATCTGAGTTTTGTCCGAGGGATCCTCGACGGTCAGATACCGCTGCGAGATCAGCCGTACGTTGGAGTTGACCTTCGCCGCACCGGTGCCCGAGGTGAGCGACTTGATATCGAGGACCTTGCTGGGCGCATTCGCGTCATTCGGTGCGATCGTGGTGATTTCCAGGTCGAGGGGAGTCTTGGCCAGCTGACCGAGGGTATATGTTGGGATCAGTACCGCCGCGACGATCAGCAGCGCGCCCAGACCCACGAGCACGCAGGCCACCGTCCTTCTGGTACCGGCACTGAGTGCCATGCAAACTCTCCTCGTCGTCGTACCAAGCAGTTCCGAGTAACGCTGTGGTCACGGCGTAGCACTCGTGAGCCCCGACACTAACAGTCCGCACCCCTCGAGCGCCGATCCGAGCCCGGAAACATCCCGAATCCCGGTGCGGATACCCACGCGGCAGACTGGAACCCGATGACCACGACCACTACCATGCCCGTCACCTCGGCCGAGCCCCGGCCCGCGGCGGCGCGCGGTTTCGTGCCCGCGCTCGAGGGCATGCGCGGGCTGGCCGCGCTGGGCGTGGTGCTGACCCATGTCGCGTTTCAGACCGGCGCCTCCGGAATTCCGCTGCTGGGCCGTGTGTTCGAGCGATTCGACATGGCGGTTGCGGTGTTCTTCGGGCTGTCCGGATTTCTGCTGTGGCGACCGCATGCCGCCGCGGCCCGCAGCCTGGGGACCGCGCCGTCCGCGGGACGTTATCTCCTGCATCGGGCCGCGCGCATCCTGCCCGCCTATTGGGTGGTGGTGTGCGCGGTGTTGATTCTGCTGCCGACGGCGGCGGATTCGGCCGGGCGTCGGGTGTGGGTGGCGAATCTGGCGTTGATCCAGGTCTTCGTGCCGTTGACGCTGACCGACGGGCTGACCCAGATGTGGAGTCTGTCCGTGGAGATGGCCTTCTATCTGGTGCTGCCGCTGCTGGCCTTCGCGGTGGTGTGGTTGCGCGGGCGGTCCGCGCGGTGGCGTGCGCCGATCGTGCTGGCGCTGGGTCTGATCAGCCTGGGCTGGAATCTGCTGCCCGTGCCCACACCCAACGCGATCCACGCCGACAACTGGCTGCCCGGCTATCTGCCCTGGTTCGCGGCCGGAATGCTGCTGGCCGAACTGGTCGAGACGCCCGTCGCGGATCCGTCGCGATGGCGTCGGATCGCCGCGAACCGCTGGGTCATGTGGTCGCTGGCGTTGATCGCCCTGCTGGCCTCCTCGACCGATCTGGCCGGACCGGCCGGGCTGGCGCGCGGCGCATCGTGGCAGTACGTGGTGAAGATGGCGCTGGGCGCGCTGATCGGGTTCGGCCTGCTCGCGCCGCTGATCCTGGGCCGGCACCGGCATCGGTGGCTGGAGAGCCGGCTGGCCGCGGTGATCGGGCGCTGGTCCTACGGCATCTTCATCTGGCATCTGGTGGTGCTGAGCGTGGTGTTCCAGATATTCGGCATCATTCCGTTCCACGGGATGTTCCCGCAGGTGCTGGTGCTGACCGTGCTGTTCACCCTGCCGCTGTCCGCGGCCGGTTACGCGCTGATCGAGGAGCCGGTACGGCGCTGGGTCCGCCGCCGCGTCGGCTAGCCCTTCCGCCGGACCGCGACCGCCGCGACGCCCAGTGCGACGACCGCCGCCAGCGCCGGGAACTGCACCCACAGCGATCCGCCCATATATCCGTCCGGTGACCGCCACGGCCCGGTGGACAGCGCCGCCGCCGAGATCATCGTGCCGATTCCGGCGACCGCCACGAGCACTCGCGCCGTGATCCGCGGGTACCACCACTGCGCGATGAAACCGATTGCGGCCAGCACGATCGCGACCGGCCCGGAGATCAGGAACACCGCCAGCGTCAGCCCGAGCACGGCCGGTATCCGCAGATTCCAGGTGCGGGGGGCTGAATCATTGCGCGCCGGGGCATCCTCGGCCGACGTTCCGTGGGGGGGTTCGTCCGGCGATACGTGCTCGGGGACGGGTGTGCGAGCGGGCTTCCACCAGCGGCGGGGTCGAGGGAGAGCGAGGGCTATGAGAGGGAGCAGTAGCAGTAGGCCGCCGAAGATGGCGAGGCGGTACCAGCGGTCGATGGGGAAGTCGATGGTGACCGGGCCTCGGGCGGTGGCGGGCAGCAGCCAGGCCTGCTGCCAGCCGTCGACGACGACGGGGGTGAGTTCGTGGCCGTCGGCGGTGCGGGCGCGCCAGCCGACATTGGTGCTCAGCGGGAGGACCAGTAGCCGGGTGCCGGGCGGAGCCGCGATCGGGCGAGGGGTGAGATCGGCTCGGGGCAAACGCAATTCGTCGACGGAGAACAGGTCGGTGGGTGCGACGGTGAGGTCGACGTTTCCGGTCGGCAGTGCGACCGAGCCGGATCCGTTGGCCGGGTGATCGTTGGCGGGTGCGGTCTTTCCGGTCGCGGTCACGGTGTCGATATCGCAGACCTTCGCGGGAACCGGTGCGCTGGTGAGCAATTGGTGTGCGGTCGCGGTGATCGTGGTGTGCACGAGATGTCCCGCCACCGCGACGGTGGGACCGTGCGCGCAGTCGACGGTGACCGGGCGGTCGCCGCGTGCGGGCGGCGGATAGTCCGGCCCCAGGACGTTCACCTCGGCGATTCCCGGCGGCTGCTGCTGATCGAAACCCAGTGCGGTGCGGTCCAGTACGGCATTCCAGGTGGCGATGCTCAGTTCGATCCGGTCGGTGACGTGGGGGTGCAGCGGGATCCGGATCGGCCGACCCGCCGGTGCGTCGGGGTCGAGCTTGCGGGTCTGCGGTCCGTCGCCGAGATCGACCGCGACCGAGGTGGGGCGGGCGGGCAGCGCGCCGCGCGGCGGGGTGATCTCGAGTCCGTCCACCAGGGTCGGCGCGGGCAGTTCCAGGGTCAGGGTCGGCTTGGGGCCCGCGGGATCTCGCACCGTGTCCTGCGGGGCGATCCAGCTGGTACTCGGATCGCCGTCCGTGGCCGCGAAGGCCGAGCCGCGCAGGTCGCCGACGTCGGCCTTACCGCGCGCGATGGGTCGATCGTGATCGGTCAGCAGTGCTTCCAGCGCCGGGCCCTGCCGGGCGCGCACCATCAGTTGCGGGGTGACGTCCATCGGCGACGGGACGTTCAGCGTGCGTTCGAAGGCGCCCGGTTCCTCCGGCGGCAGCGCGAGTCCGTTACTGCATCGGACCCGATCGGGCCCGTCGAAACAGCCACTGCGCCCGGGGAATTCCTGCCCCAGACTCCAGCCCTGCACCTGTGTTCCGGCCGGGACCGGGGGCAGGACGGTGCGATGGCGGATCGCGACGGGCACGGGTGCGTTCCGGTTCGAATAGTCCTGCGCGGAGACCTCGGAGATGCCGAATTGCCCGCCGAGACTTCCGGTCTCGGTTTCGATCGCGGTGATCTTCACCCATCCGGTCAGGCCCGGTGGTAGTGAAACGGACACGGGCTCACCGGGTTTGCTGACACGTGCCGCCGTCGTACCGTGTGCGGTGCGCACCTCGATCAGGCCCACCGGATCGCCCAGTGCGGCCGCGCTCGTGGTCACCTGCAGCACCCCCGCCTTGATCGGGTGATCCAGATCCAGTCGAAGCCATTGGCCCACAGCGTGTTCGGCGCTGTTGCTCAGCCAGGCGGTGGACGGATCGCCGTCCACGGCCGCGGCGGTGGAACTGCCCGGTGCTGTCCCGCCCAGCTGGGTCGCGTCGGCCGCCGAACTCGAGGCGGTGATCGTCGCCCCCGACCACTGCCCCTGGACGCGCGGCGTTCCCGGAACGGCGTAATCGGGCACCAGATTTCGGGTCCGCCGGGCATCGGTCGGTGCGCGCAGCGCCGAATTGTGATTGTCGACGCGGCCGAAATCGGTCTCGCGGTCCATCGGAGTGTCGGTGAGAGTCGTTGTGCTGCCGGACAACCCGGCTCGCGCCGCATCGGTGGACAGCAGCACCGGCCCGTTCGGCGCGGCGGCATCGCGCCGCAACCGTTCGAGCACCTCGGGCCCGCCCTGCACCACCGGCACCGAGTTCAGCGGCACCGTATAGGCGCCCGGGAACGACTCGGGCGCACCCCGTCCGCTGTGGATATCGGCCTGCTCACCCGGATGCGGCGCGCTCACCCGATATATCTGGATGGCCGGATAGGACGGCCGCAGATCCCCGTCGGAGACCAGTCCCTTGCCGTGCGAGGCGACGATCTCGTCCCCGAATTCGGCCACCTTCGTCAATCCGGGCGAGCCTTCGATGGCCTCGTGCACCAGCAGTGGCCGGGTCGAACGCGAGGTGTCGGGGTCCAGATCGTTGCGCAGCACCAGAATTCCGATGCCCTGATCGATCAGCGTCGATGCCAGACCGGCCGAGGGGCGTCCGTCGGCGATCAGCCGCTGCACCGAATCCATGGCCCGGATCGTGCCGGGCGGGGTGAGCGGGATGGCGTCGCGCACCGCCCAGGGCGTTCTGGCCAGCGCCTGCAACGGTTCGTCGCGGGTCAGTCCCCAGATCTGACTGGCGAACGGCGCGCCCGGCACCACCAGGGCTCGGGTGTTCGCGGCATGGTCGGCCAGCCAGTCCGCGGTCTGGGTCCAATAGGCCGGAACCCGGTCGTACGCGCCGCGCGGGGCCAGTTTGCCGGTCCACGCCAGCGAGGTGGACAGTGTCAGCGCGCACAGGATCAGGGCCGCGACCGCCACCATCCTCTGCCGTTCAGGATGGGCGAAAGCGCTGCGCCACACCGGCATCGGCACGGATCCCGGCAGCGGCACGCGATGCAGCAGATGAGCCAGCCCGACGATGAGCGGAATCCGGATCAGCGGTTCGAGCTTGTGCACATTGCGCAGCGGCGCGCCGCCGGAGTCCAGGAACACGCGCACCGATTCGGCGAACGGCCCGCCCAGATCCCCGGCGTATCCGGCACAGATCCCGACCAACCCGAGCATCAGGATCAGCACGAACCGCCCGCGGTGCGGCATCGACCGCAACGCCAGCCCGGCCATCCCGGCCGCGGCGAGCAGTCCGGTCGCCAGTACCGCCCCGGGCTGGGTGACCAGCACCGCGCCCGCGATTCGTTCCGGCGAGACGAACGGGGTCCAACTGTCGGTCCCGCGCAACACCTCGCCCAGCGAGGCCCATTCGGTGGTGACCCCCGAGGATTCGATGTAGTCCAGGAACGGCGGACTCACCTTGCCGAGCATCAGCAGCGGCACCACCCACCACAGCGTCCCCAACGCCAGCAGCGGAATCCAGGCCCGCGTGAACCGCCACCACGCCCGATTCGGCTCGTACGCGGCCCACCAGATCAGTGCGGGCAGAAAGGCCGCCGCCGTCGCGACCGCGTTCACCGAACCCATCAGCGCCAGCGCCAGCGCACTGCCGGCCGGAGAAAGCGCGCCGTACCGGCGCCCTCGGCCCGATGCGGGCGTAGCGGTCTCCGCGTCGGTTTCGTGGTCGCCGCGACGTATCCCCTTGCGTACCTTGACAACACGCCCGAGTGCGGCGGGCGCGAGCAGAACCCAGGGGGCCAGCATCATCGGGAGCGTCTCCGACGAGATCGATCCCAGGGTGGTCAGCACCCGCGGCGACAGGGCGAAAGCCAGTGCCGCGACGATCCGGGATCCGCGGCTGCCGATGCCGAGCACCTCGCACAATCGCACGATGCCCCAGAACCCGGCGAGAATCAGCAGCGCCCACCAGATTCGCTGCGTCACCCAGGCGGGCAGGCCCAGCGTGTGGCCGAGGACGAAGAAACTGCCGTGCGGAAAGAAGTAGCCGTAGGCCTGATTCTGCACCTGCCCCATGGGAGCCTGACTGCTCCACAGATGCGCGGCACGCTGCAGGAAACCCAGCGGATTCTGGGCGAGATCGAATTTGGTGTCGGCGACGGTGAGGCCGGGAGCCTGCAGGAAGGTCAGCAGGAATGCGCCGACGACCGTGCCCAGAAACCAGCGCCGCCCCAGCGGCGCTATCGGATCGGACTCAGTGGTGGCCGGCGACTCAGCGGCTGCCGTACTCAACGTTGTTGAGCAACGATGACGACTGGTTGCCGCTACGGTCCACATCGGGCCGCGAATTCTGCGCCGCCGCAGCCGTGACCACGAACACCGCGACCGCGCCCAGCACGGCTCCGACGACAGCGCTCGCTACCCCGGGAACGGCAAACTTCATCGCGGTACTCCCATACATCGACCTGTGTGTATCCGGCACAACCTACCATTGACCCGAGTGAAGTAAATGCACTGTCGTGTGGTGCTGTCGATCAGACCGAGCAGTTGAGGCTGCCCAGGAAGGTTCTGAGCTTGGCGGTCGTCTCGTCGAGTTCGGCGCGGGGGTCCGAGGCCGCGACTATTCCGCCGCCGCCGAAGGCGCGCGCGGTGCGGCCGTCGGGGGAGAGTTCGGCGCAGCGGATCGCGACGACCCATTCGCCGTCGCCGCGGGCATCGCACCAGCCGACCGCGCCACCGTAGAAGCCGCGGTCCTCCTCGGTTGCGGTGATGGCGTCCAGGGCCAGGTCGGTGGGGGTGCCGCAGACCGCGGGGGTGGGGTGCAGGGCGCGGGCCAGATCGAAGGCGGTGGTGTGCGGGTCGCGGACCCGGCCGCTGATCGGTGTGGCCAGATGCCACACCTCGTGGGTGTTGGTCAGTTCGGGGCCGTCCGGGACGGTGAGTTCGCACAGCGGGGCGAGTTGCGCACGGATCCAGTCGATGACGAATGCGTGCTCGGCACGGTTCTTCGTACTGGCCAGCAGCTCTCGCGAGCGCTCGGCGTCCAGGTCCGGATCCCGATGACGCGCGATCGTCCCGGCCAGCGGGCGCAACGTCACCGTCTCGCCGTGCCGGGCGACCAGAACCTCCGGCGTCGCCCCGACCAGCGTGGCTCCCGGCCGTCCGGCGGGACTCAGATCGACCGCGAAGACGTTGGCCCGCGGATGTCTGCTCAGCAGCTGCCCGGCCACCACCTCCGGATCGAGCGGCTGGTCCGCCTGCACCAGCACCGAACGCGCCGCGACCACCTTGCGCAGCGGTTGCGAACGATCCGAGAGCTGTTCCACGATTTTCCTCACCCGCGCGATATGCTCTGCGGCACTGGGGATTTCGGTGATCAACCGAACCTCGGGCAGCGGCGGCAGCGCCGCCGGACGCCACGGACCCGCGGTGTGCCGCGCCCGCTCGGGCACGCACAGCGCCGCGGGGTTACGCGGATCGAACGGCAGCGCCCCGACGATCAGCTCGGCCGTCCCGCCCGCAAGCTCGGCCGCGGCGGATTCCGCGTCGTCGAATGCGCGCCGGACCCCCTCGGTCCGTACGACACCGCCGGGCTGAGCGAGCAGAAATCCGTCCATAATGCCTCGACGATAGTCCGCCTGGCCGTGCGCGGACCCCGGGTAGGGACACACCTCTCACTGTGATGCGCGGCAGCCCGACCCGGCGAGCGCGGGATCAGGGGCATTCGGCATGTCGGCCCGGCGGGACCAGCAGGATCGGCCGGTGGCAGTGCTTGAGCACGGCCTCGGCGACGCTCGAGTGCAGCAGCGCCCGGATACCCGTCGCGCCGCGGGTTCCGGCGACGATGATGTCCACGTTCAGGTCGTCGGCGACGTCGACGATGGCGTTCCAGATCGTCGAGGTGCATTCGGCGGTGCGCGGTTCGGCGTTGAGCCCGGCCAATTTGGCCAGCCGCACCCCTTCGGCATTGATCTGTCGCGCGTCGACGTAGGCGATGTCCTCGATCTCCTCGTCGGAGACCCATTCGGGCTGGACCACGCCGGACATTCCGGACAGTCGCGCGGCCTGGCGGACCATCGGCTCCCAGGCGGTGAGCACGACGGCTTTGGGTGCGGCCAGGAATCGCCCGGCGTATTCGACGGCTCGTTTGGCGTTCTCCGAGCCGTCGTAGGCGATGAGCATCAGATCGCAGGGCATGGGGGACCTCCTGGGTTCCGGCGCCTCGACTATGTCGTGAGGATACCCGTCCGAGTGGTCCGGAACAGGGATGTCAGGCCCTCTTGCCAGCGCGAATGCGCGCCGGGGCGGTGGCTGCGCTCCGCGCATCGGTGGCCGGTCGCCGTCGGTCGCGGTAGGGTCCCGTCCGGCGAGGAGCTCGATCCCCCGGACAACGCGAACGGTCGGTATGTCGACGACATGTGCTTTCGTTCTGCATAATTCGCTCACGGTTCACCGAAACTTGCGCCGAGACCACCGGTTCGGGGTTTCACTGGATACTCGGCGGCCGATCCCGTCGCCGGAGGGTGGACCATCGGAGCCGAGGTCGAATGTGCGATCGGAACAGCTTGCAACTCCACAAGATTGGGCCGAGGCGTACAGGTCGCAGTTCGGACTGCCGCGAGTGCATGTGACCGCACCGGGATTCGTGGTGCTCCCACTGGTCGACCAGATCGCGGCGGTGAACACGCCCGAGCAACTGGGGTCCTCGATACTCGACGAACTGACCGTTCGCGGAGTGCCCGGTCCGGTGCTGGTCCGGGAACGACCGGCGCGCCGCACTTTCCTCGCGGTGTTCGATGGGTATCCGAATCTCGAATGCACCGTCCAATTGGAGCGTCACGGCGTGGATATCGGTCCTGCTCGAAGCAATGTCATCCTGCCCACCGGATTCGGCAGGCGCACCCACGAGGGGCGCTGGTGGGCTCGTCCCCCGCAGCGTGCGGAATCACTACCGCTGTTGTCCGAGGTCGTCGAGGCGGTCATCACCATCCTGTGAATACTTCTGTGGACATCACCTCTGTGGACAGTGTGGAGCCGATCGAGTCCGCCTTCTTCGGCCATCCCGAGGGCGACCCGCGCGCACTGCTGTACTTCGAATGGCTGCAACGTCGCGAATCCGGTTATGCGGTAGATGTTTTCGCCGAGGAGGTGCGCGAGCTCACGCATACCCGGCTGCCCAATGCCGCGGCGTGCTGGCTGATGCTCGAGCGCATCGAGGCCGCGCCGCACGATCCGGGCTGGCCGTACGACGAGGCGGGCGGCTCGGCCCTGCCCGCCCCGCCGCCGCGGTCGCCGGTGCATCCGACCCACCTGTACGACCGCGTGCACGGCGGCTGGCTGGGTCGCTGCGTCGGCTGCACGCTGGGTAAACCGCTGAAGAACGGTTTCGCCTGGTCGCCGCAACATATTCGCGGCTATCTCGAGCGGGCCGGGGCCTATCCGCTGGCCGACTACATTCCGGTGCTCAGTCCGATGCCGGAGGGTTATCGGCTCGCGCCGGGCTGGCCGGAGTCGGTGCGCGGCCGGATCGAGGGCTGCCCGCGCGACGACGACCTGGACTATCCGGTGCTGAGCCTGCACATGCTCGAACAGCAGGGCATCGAGTTCACCGCCGCCGACGTGGCCGCCGAATGGCTGGCCCGAATGCCGTTCCTGCAGACCTACACCGCCGATCGGGTGGCCTACCGCAATCTGATCGACGGCCTGGAACCGCCCGCCACCGCGACCTATCGCAATCCGTATCGCGAGTGGATCGGCGCGATGGTCCGCGCCGACGTCTACGGTTACGTCTGTTCGGGTGATCCGGCCCGCGCCGCCGAACTCGCCGCGCGCGATGCCTCGGTCTCGCACACCGGCAACGGCGCCTGGGCGGCGATCTGGGTCGCCGCCCTGACCGCCGCGGCCTTCACCGCGGACAGCGCTATGGAAGCGATCCGCGTTGCGCAACAGACGATTCCGGAACATTCCCGGCTCGCCGTCGCACTCGCGCAGGTGATCGCCGATCATGAACGCGGCATCGGCTACGACCAGGCCGTCGCCACCGTGCACGTCCGGCACGGGCACTACAACTGGGTGCACGCGATCGGCAACGCCTGCCTCGTCGCGGTCGGATTGCTCTGGGGCGAAGGCGATTTCACCCGGACCGTCGGCCTCACCGTGCAGGCGGGCTGGGATACCGACTCCACCGCCGCGACCGCGGGCTCGGTCGCGGGAATCCTCCTGGGCGCCAACGCGATCCCGTCGCACTGGACCGACCCCCTGGCCGACCGGCTTCGTACGGCGGTCTCCGGCTACGACAACGTCCGCATCTCCGACCTCGCCCGCCGCACCTTCGATATCGCACGACGCCAGGTCGCGTCGGGGTGATGCCACGGTCGAGGGCGCGGCTCGTTACGCGCGCCCCCAGTCGGCCGGTGTCACGTAGTGGTGCCAGCTGTCGGTGTCCAGGTATTCGGCGCGGGACAGTCCGGCGCGTTCGGCGACGCGGTGGGAGGCGGCATTGGTGGGCTGGATGCGGGCGATCACGGGTAGCTCCGGCAGATGCGTGCGAGCGTAGGCGACCACTGCGGCAGCCGCCTCGGCGGCGAGGCCCTGGCCTCGGGTAGCGGGGTCCAGTCGGTAGAAGAGGTTGAGCGCGGGGCCCGCGGGCATCGTCATCGAGCGGATTCCACAGAACCCCAGGATGGTGTCGTCCGCGTGCGCGCGCACCGCCCAGTAGCCGTAGCCGTGCTGCCGCCAGTGCTCGTCCCATTCAGCGTAGAGACGTTGTGCCGCAGCAAGATTCGGAACAACCGTCACCCACGGCTCGGTGACGCCGCAGATCCGCAGGATGGCCTCGGCGTCGGCCGGGACCGGGCGGAGCAGGGCCAACCGGGTGGTCGGCACCTGCTCGCCCGTCGAGATGTCACTCACTCTTCGAGAGTGTATCGATCCGGCTCAGCGCTCCAGGATCGCGACCACGCCCTGACCGCCGGCGGCGCAGATGGAGATCAGGGTGCGCCCGGATCCCTTCTCCGCCAACTGCTTCGCGGCCTGCGCGATGATCCGGCCGCCGGTCGCGGCGAACGGGTGGCCCGCGGCGAGCGAGGATCCGTTGACGTTCAGCTTGGCCCGATCGATCGACCCCAGCGCACCGTCCAGGCCGAGGCGCTCCTTGCAGTACTGGTCGGACTCCCACGCCTGCAACGTCGCGAGCACCACGGAGGCGAACGCCTCGTGGATCTCGTAGAAGTCGAAATCCTGCAAGGTGAGTCCGTTGCGGGCCAGCAGCCGCGGCACCGCGTAGGTGGGGGCCATCAGCAGACCGTCGGGACCGTGGATGTAGTCCACCGCGGCGACCTCGCTGTCGACCAGGTGGGCCAGCGGCGCGAGGTTGCGCTCGGCCGCCCACTCGTCGCTGGACAGCAGCACCGCGGACGCGCCGTCGGTGAGCGGGGTGGAGTTGCCCGCCGTCATCGTCGCATCGCCCAGCTTGGTGCCGAAGACCGGCTTCAGCGTGGACAGCTTCTCGATGGTCGAACCCGGGCGCAGGTTGTCGTCGCGGGTCAGTCCGAGGAACGGCGTGACCAGGTCGTCGAAGAATCCGCGATCGTAGGCGGCGGCCATATTGCGGTGCGAGAGGTAGGCCAGCTCGTCCTGCGCCTCGCGGGAGATGCCGAACTCCTTGGCGGTGATCGCGGCGTGCTCGCCCATCGACATCCCGGTGCGCGGTTCGGCGTTGCGCGGGATCTCGATGCCGACCATGCTCGGCCGCAACCGGCCGACCAGCTTGACGTAGTCGGAGTTCTTCTTGGCGCGGTTGGCGTCGAGCATCCACTCGCGCATCGATTCGCTGACCCCGATGGGTGCGTCCGAGGTGGTGTCGGTACCGCCGCCGACGCCGGCGTCGATGCGGCCCAACGCGATGCCGTCGCCGACGGTGACGATCGACTGCAACCCGGTGCCGCAGGCCAGCTGCAGATCGTGCGCGGGGGTGTACGGCGACAGCTCACTGCCCAGCACGCTCTCGCGGATCATGCCGTGCTCGCCGACGCGCTTGAGCACCGCGCCGCCGACCACGAATCCGAGCCGCTCGCCCTGCAGGCCGAACCGGCTGACCAGCCCGTTCAGTGCGGCGGTGAACATGTCCTGGTTGGAGGCGTGCGCGTACTTGCCGTCGGAGCGGGCGAACGGGATCCGATTGCCGCCGAGGACGGCGACGGGGCGTGCCTGCTTGGTCGAGGTGGGCTTCGCCGAACGGGCTTTGGTTGTCACTCGAGTCTCCTTGGGGGACGGTGAGCCGGCGGAGCTTGCGGAGCCGGCGGGGTGGGTATACGCGTGTCTCGTCGGGTGTTGGGTCGTCGGGGGATTCCGGCGCTCCCGGCCTGCCGAAGTAGCGGCGCAGTCCGGTGTCCCTTCGCTATCGGTTTACATTAAACTTACTCTGGAGTAAGTTCATTGTCGATACGTAACCCGTGATGGATGCGACACGTCCGGGCAACCGGGCCGGCACGACGATGAGTCACCTACGACACAAGGAAAAGGTAGGAACAGTGGCAGCCAGCAAAAGCAAGGGCGCTCCCAACCTCTACGGATCGTTCGTCAACTCGGCCCCCGGCTCGTTCCTGGCCAGCAAGCTGGGGCTGCCCAAGCCGGAGAAACTGCGCCGCTACCGGAAGGGCGAGCCCGCGCTGTCGGGTCCGGTCCTGCTCGGCGGTAAGGGGCGGGTAGCCGATGCGGTGCGAAACCTGTTGTCGGACTACACCTTCGCCGACGAACCTGCCCAGGGCGTGAAATTCGGCGCACTGGTCTTCGACGCCACCGGCCTCGGTTCGATCGAGGATCTGGCGCAGCTGTACGCGTTCTATCAGCCGGCCATGCGCTCGATCGCGCCCAGCGGCCGCATCCTGGTCGTGGGCACCACCCCGGAGCTCACCGCGAGTGTCGAGGAGCAGATCGCGCAGCGCGCGCTGGAGGGTTTCACCCGCAGCGTCGGCAAGGAGCTGCTGCGCGGGGCCACCGCGAACCTGGTCTACCTGCATCCGGAGGCGGCCGCGGGCGCGACCGGCCTCGCGTCCACGCTGCGTTTCATCCTGTCCGGCAAATCGGCCTTCGTCGACGGCCAGGTGTTCCGGGTCGGCAAGGACGATTCGACCGCCCCGGCCGACTGGGACAAGCCGCTGGCCGGGAAGGTCGCCGTGGTCACCGGTGCGGCGCGCGGTATCGGCGCGACCATCGCCGAGGTGTTCGCTCGTGACGGCGCGACCGTGATCGCCGCGGACATCCCCGCCGCCGGTGACGCACTGTCCCAGACCGCGAACAAGGTAGGCGGCACCGCGCTCGCGGTGGACGTCACCGCCGCCGACGCCGCGGACAAGATCGCCGAATTCGCCACCCAGCGTTTCGGTGGTGTCGACATCATCGTGCACAACGCCGGTATCACCCGCGACAAACTGCTCGCCAATATGGACGACGCCCGGTGGAACGCCGTGCTCAACGTGAATCTCGCTGCACCGCACCGCATCACCGAGGCGCTGGTCGCCAAGGGCGTGCTGAAGCAGGGCGGTCGCGTGGTCGACGTGTCCTCCATCGCCGGTATCGCGGGCAACCGCGGTCAGACCAACTACGGCGCGTCCAAGGCCGGTGTGATCGGCATGGTCGACGCCGAGGCGCCGAAGCTGGCGGAGAAGGGCGTCACCATCAACGCCGTCGCTCCCGGTTTCATCGAGACCGCGATGACCGCCGCGATCCCGCTGGGCACCCGTGAAGCGGGCCGGCTGCTCAGCTCGCTCTCGCAGGGCGGGCAGACCGTCGACGTCGCGGAGACCATCGCCTATTTCGCCAGCCCGGCCTCGAACGCGGTGAACGGCAACGTCGTTCGCGTCTGCGGCCAGGGCCTGATCGGTGCCTGAGCGGAGCGCGTGATGACTCGGACCATCAAACTGAACGAGCCGCCCAAGACCGGCAGCCTGTATCTCAAGGCCGCGTTGGGAGCCGTTCCGCTGCCACTGGTTTCGGCGCGCAACTCGCAGATCCCGGACCGCGCGGTGGAATTGAACGGTGTGCGCGTCGATATCGACAATCTGGCCGCGTACTGTCATTCGACCGGGTTGCGGTTCGGCGATTCGCTACCGGTGACCTATCCGTTCGTGCTGGCCTTCCCGACCGTCATGCAGTTGCTGACCGCCCGGGATTTCCCGTTCACCGCGGTCGGTTCGGTGCATATGGAGAACGTGATCGAGCGGCGCCGGGAGATCTCGGCCAGTGAGCCGCTGGACATCCACACCCATGTGGAGAACCTGCGCGAACACCCGAAAGGTCTTGTGGTCGACGCGATCACGGAGATCAACGTCGGCCGGGAACTGGTGTGGCGGCAGACCTCGTCGTTCCTGCACCAGCAGAAGACCTCGCTGTCCGGTGGCCCCCGCCCCGAACCCAAGCCGGAAGAGGTTCCCCCGCCCCCGCTGCGCACCCTGAAGGCGGACCAGCCCATCATCCACCGCTACGCCGCGGCCTCGGGCGACCGCAACCCGATCCACATGTCCTCCTTGAGCGCCAAGGCATTCGGTTTCCCCCGTTCGATCGCGCACGGAATGTGGTCCGCCGCAGCCATTCTCGGCCTCGTCGAGGGCCGAATCCCCGCCGCGGCAACCTATTCGGTCCGCTTCGGCAAACCGATCCTGCTCCCGTCCACGATCAACGCCTACGCGGACCACACCGCTGAAGGCTGGGAGCTGTCCCTGAAACATCCCAAGAAGGGATACCCCTACCTCACGGGGACCCTGCACTGATCCGGCACCGCCGGACAGTCGGAGCCGCACGCTCTTTCCGCGAGCACTCATCGGATCGCATGGGGGATTCGATGGCCTCGGAAAGGCGTGCGGCTCTGGTTTTTCAGCCGGTGAATGCGGGTTCGGCCAGTGCGGCGCCGATGTACTTCCTGGCCGATCGTTTGCGCATGATTTCGCGACCCGCGGTGATTCTGGCTGCTCGCGCCCGGTGATCGGAAAGGTAGCGGATGCAGGTTTCGGCGATCCGGTCGTAATCGACGAATACGACGCCGTCGGCGAATTCTTCCTCCTCGTCGGCGTAATAGCACTTTTCCGATATGACGAATATTCCGTTGGCCAGTAGATAGGACACGCGGACGACCTCGAAGATCGTGGGGCCGTGCAGGTTCAGGACTATTTTCGCCCGTGCGTACAGGTCGTCGCGCTGCGCGCCCCAGACGCCCTCGCGGAGTTGTGCGTTGTAGCCCGCCCGCTGGAGCTGCTCGATCGGTGCGGCGCGCTCGGCGCTGTACGTGCCGATGAACAGGACGTCGATATCCTGTGTCAGGGCCGGTCGGATTCGGTCCAGTTCCGGCACGCCGCCGATCGGCACATGCTGGACGCGCGGCACACCGGCTGCTCGAAGGGCCGCGACGTTGTGCCGGTTGTAGTCCCATACGTGATAACGGCGGAACAATTCGAGCAATTCCTCGGAGTGCCAATCCGATTCCGGTGTGACAGCCTCCAGGTTGTAGAGGATCGTATCGTCCGGGATTTCGATTCCCCACCAGGACAACGTATTGCTGCCGAACAGGATATGCCTGCGGCCGGGGAGGTCCACGGCATCGGTCAGCACACTGCTGTGTCCCAGCCGCTGCAGAGCGATGTTCACCGTCTCGGCTACTTCGCGGAATGCCTCTCGCCAAACGTATGATTCCGGCGGTGCGATCGTGACTGCGAACCTCGTCTTATCGGCGTTGTCGAGCAGATCGGGCAATGCACACACCTCATGGCGGAATGGGGCTCGGACCGAAATCAGCGTACCGCGACCCGGTCGCCTGCCGCCGTGCCCGGTCCGCGCATCGATCTCGACCGCCGAGCGCTCGGGGCGTCAGCCCGGCTGCCAGCTCGCGAACGGCCGGGCCGGATCGAAGGTGACCGGCAGGGTGGCCAGGGCGCGGTGGAAAGGTCCTGGGCGCCACGCCAATTCGTCGGGCTCGACGGACAGTTCGATCTCCGGCAGGGCGTCGAGCAGTTGGTCCACGCCGTCCTGGGCGATCAGATAGCCGGATTGGCGCGCGGGGCAGGCGTGCGGGCCCGCGCCCCAGGCCAGGTGGGATCGGTTGCCGGTGTAGTCGCCGCCGCTGATGGCCGGGTCGTTGTTGCACGCGGCGATGCTGATGATCACGGGCTGGTGCGCGGGCAGCCACACCTCGTCGAGCAGCACCGGCTGGCGCGGATAGGTCATACAGAAATTCGCGATCGGCGGGTCCAGGAACAGAACCTCGTCCAGCGCGTCGCGGGTGGACAGGCTGCCGCCCAGCAGATTTCCCGCGAAACGGTCGTTGGTCAGGATCAACAGCAGCGTGTTGACGATCAGGTTGTGCACCGGCTCGACGCCCGCAGCGTAGAGCGTGACGAGTTGTTCGATGACCTCCTGATCGTCGAACCCGGCCGGATGCTGGACCAACCGGGTCGTCACATCGTCACCGGGCTCGGCGCGCTTGCCCGCCACGAGTTCGCTCAGCGCCCCGACGAGCATCGCGTTCCCGGCTGCGGCATCGGAGCCCTCGAAGAGTGTGATGACACCCGTGGCGACCCGCTGGCCGATATCTGGTGAGCACCCGAGCATCGCGTTGACCACCTGGAAGGCCAGTGGCCGTGCGTAATCCGCGATCAGATCGGCCGAGCCGGTCTCGCAGAACTGCGCGATCAGCGGCACCGCGATCCGCTCCACCACCGCGTGCAGACCGTGCAGGTCGACCGCCGAGAGCGCCGCGACATTGGCCTCCCGATAGCGCCGGTGTTCCTGCCCGGAACTGCGTATCGCGTTCGGCCGCCAGGCCAGCATCGGCTTCACCGGGCACTCGTCCGGAACGTCCTTCTCCCACATCCGCGGATCGACCGGAAAATGCGCGGGATCGTGCAGGACCTGCACGGCCGTGCGGTAGTCGATCACCAGGGTTGCGGGGACTCCCGGCGACAATTCGACCGGCACCAGCGACCCGAAGCGCTTGCGCATGTCCTGGTAACACTCATGCGGCATGGCCGCGAATTCCGGGCTGTACAGGGCGATTCGATCACTGTGGGCATAGGTGGGCGGATGGATCATTCGGTCCTCATCTCGACCTCGGTCCTGCCGTGCACCGGGAGCCCCGGCGCATCACGCCGAGAAGTAGCGGCGCGGATTGTCCGCCAGCATCGTGGTGATCTGCTCGTCGGTGACTCCGCGCTCGCGCAGGGCCGGCAGCACGTCGTCGCTGATATGGGTGTAGATCCAGTTCGGCAGCGCCGCCGCCTTGCCCGCCGCGGGGAGCCAGTCGATGAAACAGGCCGCATCGTGCGCCAGAACCATCCGGTCCGCGTAGCCGCGGCGGACGAGTTCGACCACCGTGCCGACCCGGTGCTCGAACGGCAGCAACACGTCGAGGCCGAACCGGTCCATGCCGAGATACGAACCGGCATCGGCGATCTCGCACAGGTAGTCCAGGTCGGTGCTGTCCCCGGAGTGACCGATGACGACCTTGGTCAGGTCCACTCCCTCCTCGGCGAGGACCTGCTGCGCGACGAGCCCGGACCCTGTGTGCGGGTTGGTGTGCACGGTGATCGGCGCACCGGTCTCGACGTGAGCCTGCCCGACGGCGCGCATCACGCGTTCCACCCCCGGGGTCAGGCCCGGTTCCTCGATCGCGCACTTGAGGAACGCCGCCTTGACTCCGGTGTCGGCTATCCCCTCGCGAATGTCCTTGACGAACAGCTCGACCATGGGCTCAGGGGTGTCGAACAAGAGTCCCGGGCCGGTGTAGTGGAACTGGAACGGAACCTCGTTGTAGGTGTATATGCCGGTCGCGACGATGATGTTGATGTCGACCTGCTCGTTGATCCGCTGGATGCGCGGGATGTAGCGCCCGAGGCCGATCACGGTCGGGTCGACGATCGTGGCGATTCCCCGCGACGCGCACTGCCGCAACTTCTCCACCGCGTCCGCGACCCGCACGTCGTCGTCCCAGCGGTCGGGAAAGTCCGGGAAGTTCTGCCGCATTTCCTCACCCAGCACGAATACGTGCTCGTGCATGAGCGTGTTGCCGAGTTGCTCGGCAGGCACCGGACCACGCACGGTCTGGACATCCGTCATCGTCGATATCTCCTGGAAATGTGTGGTCGGCTACGGCGAGAACTTTCGGATGTGACCTCGACGCGAGGTGCACAACAGGCGGACGGTTCGGTCGGTGTGAGTGCGGCCCGACCGAGTGCCGTTGCACAACGCACACCCGTGTGCATCGCAGGACCCGCAGGTGGCACTCTCATCGGCCTGATCGTCAGGGTTGCGGCAGGACATGATGTCTTTCCTCGTTGTGATCGGTGCCATAATTCGATTCCAGGTTATGAGTGCGTCTGTGCCCGTTCGACCGTGTGCGCGCATGGAATGCACGCAAACGCGCAAGCCGCTGGAGAGTTGCCCCATGAGAGATTCCGAGCCCTATCTCGTGCAGGAGGTCGACACCTCCGTGGTCTCGGTCCGCGAGTCCGCCGATTTCTGGGCCGAGCACATCTGCCGAAACCAGGGGACCCTACAGTTCCGTTTCGCCGATGCCGCGACCTTCCACGGCGTCACGGCGGCCCAGCACTACGCGGGCTATCAGCTGATCGGCTTTCGGTCCGACGGCATCACCTACGCACGAACGCGCACGGATGTTCGCCGCGATGATGACGAGAGCCTGCGGGTCGTCGTTCCGACCGGCGGCGCGATGCAGTTCCGGCAGGACGACACCACCGTTCAGGTGTCGCCCGGACAGGGCGCGGTGGTCACGAAGGCACGCCCGTTCGACTTCGCGCAGGCCCACAGCGCACAAGGGTGGGTGATGAACATCCCCGCCGGTTCGCTTCCGCTCGATGCCGGCGCCGGACCTGCGGTGATCGATTTGAGACAGGGTGTGGGATCGGTCGCCTTCGGCATGATCAGCGAGCTCAGCAAACAGCGCGCGGCCGTCGACGGCCTCGGCTTCGCCACGACGTCCGATATGACGATCGAACTGCTCAAACTGTGCCTGCGCTCGGGTAGAGAGCTGCCCACCACGCTGGGGGCGGTCGACGCCGCGGTCCGTGACTACGTCCGCCGGCATGCCACGGACCCCGACCTCACCCCGGCAGCGATCGCGCACCACCTCGGTTGGTCCATGCGACAGGTCCAACTGGCGCTGCAGAACACCGGTACGACACCGAGCCGATTGATCCGCGCCGAGCGGTTGGGCCACGCACGTCGCCTGCTTCGGGAAAGCTCCGTCGACGACACCGTCGCCCAGATCGCCTACGCCAGCGGTTTCCGCTCGCTCAGTGCCTTCGGCGCCGCTTTCAAGGCGCAGTTCGGATTGACGCCACAGGAAGCGCGCAACCACTGACCCCGGGATATCTCACCGGGGGTTGCCCGGGGTGGCCGACAGCGCCCTACTCGGCCTTCTTCCTACCCGCCAGACCGCGCCAGGCCAGATCGTCGAGGAGATTGACGGCCTCGGCGACTTCCACTTCCCCGCTGGCGATTCGGTCCGCGATGGCCTCGCCCGCGCCGATCACCGCCACCGAGACGATGTCGAAATTCGTTCCGGGCTCGGCATATTTGGCGCTGGATTCGAGCAGTTTGGCAGTCAGCTCGATGATGCGCTCGCGGCTGTTGGCGATCTCCGAGGCGAAGGGTTGCTGGCCCAATGCCTGACGGTAGAGGACCTGCCAGGACAGGCGGTTGTTGTCGACGTACGACAGGAACGCCTCGAGGCCCGCGCGCAGCTGTTCGTGCGGGGTGAGCTGGGGATTGCCCGCGACCGCGACCGCCTCGATGAAACGCATGCTCTCGCGGGCGATGCAGGCCCGGAACAACTCGTCCTTTGACCCGTAGTACAGATAGAGCATCGGCTTGGATATCTTGGCTTCGGCGGCGATGGCATCCATCGATGTGTCGTGATAACCCTTGCGGGAGAACACCTCGACGGCGGCGTCCAGCATCTGCTGTTCACGAACCGCCCGTGGGAGCCGCTTCGTACCGCCTGCCATTCACACTCCTAGGCCATGATGAAAGTCCTATCTTACTCCTAGGTAAGAATAGGCTCGATATTTGCCAGTTCCCGGCCGTTCCCGCCAGTTCCCGCTGACCACCTGAAACACCTTGTGGCATAAGAGGATTGGCGGCCCCGGAGTTCCCGGCACTTCCCGGCGACTCCCGCCAGTTCCCGCGAATCTCGCAGCAAAGTGACACTGAAAATGACACTGGATTTCCCGCCGATTCCCGGCAGTTCCCGGCTCGAGACTCCCCGCTTCAGTCCGGCCTCCGCGCCGACCTCCGGCCGACTCGATCCGGCCCGCTCATGATCACCGATCCACGACACGCCCACCTGCACGACACGCCGGGAAGTTTTCCGGACCAGCTATCGATCTGCAATCCGGACAAACCACCTGATAACCGCAGCGATCAAAGGCTCGGAGACCTTGCCTACCGCACCGCTGAGACCGTCTCCGCGCATAACCCCGTGACCACCCCCGCCGTATCGACCGCATAACCGACTTATCGCAGAACCGAGGAAATGACATGACCGACTTCGACCCTGAGCGCGGCCTCGCCCTGTCCCGCAAGAGGCTTGCCGACCTGAAGGGCACCATCGAATGGGCCACAGAGGAGCGGAACCACCTGATTCGCACGTTATATGCCGCGAATCCCGAGTTGTGCTCTCAGCGCAAGCTGGCGGAGATGACGGGGTTGTCGCAGCCGGGAATCAGCAAGATCATCAACCGCGCGAAAAACACCTGAATGCGCATCGACACCGCCGGACGTAGGATTGAATCAGGCCCGCAGAACCGAAAGGGCTGAAATGATACATTCCCGATTCCGGCGGTGTTGCGCATCTATCCGCGATTCACTACTCCACCGACACCACCACGAAATACTCGCGCATATCGATTTCGAAGACATGGACGACTTTCGAGCCGCGTGCATCGCTATCCGGAATCGGCACGGACAAACGGAATAGAAATTTGACAGTAGATGCAACCGTCCGCGCAAGAGAAGATGTCTGCTACTTCGTAGAAGATGGCTGGCTGAGCGAATTGTCCGGCAAGGATTTCGAGCGAGCCGTCCGATATCGCGATGAATTCCGCCCGGATGCCAGGGTGGTCGAGCAGCGGAGCCGGATTGAATGGCGGGATGTGGCGTGAACGAAAGAGTCACCGAATACGTCACGTATTTCATAGAAGAGTCAGAATTCGTCACCGTCAGGACATGGGCGCACTCCGCGCAAGAAGCTCTCGAACTCCGCGATGAGGAATATCCCGGCAAGAGGGTGTTGGAGCAGCGGACCTGGATCGAATGGCGGGAAGTGGCATGACCGACACCTGCCTGCATTGCGGAAAACCCGCGTTCCCTCATCCGTACCGGCACCCGCTCGTTCTAGCGGAGAAGAAAACGCCTTTCGAACTGGAGCAGGCCCTCGAGGTCGACCCCGATAAGCAGCTCGAGCAGATGGCGAATGTCGCGGCGGAGTGGAAAAGCTACTACTGGGAACGCCTGCAAATCGACGAAGACCGCGAGCGCCAGATCTGCGAACTGATCGAACAATGCGCGAAGGCGATGCTTGACGGCACCGAAATATATTGGATGTGCAGCCCGTACTCCGCAGCGGTAGCCCTCGCGCCAGTCGCCCGGATACTCGACATCCCGACGCCGTACGACATCCTCAACAATCTGTGCGCAGAGGCCGACGAGTGAACGGCACCGATGAGCTTTTTTTCGAGCAGGACGACCTAATCGCAGCGCTGCACGAGATAGCCGAAGACGAAGACCTCGACGACGACACGGCCCTGGCCGCGATCCGCGCGAAGCTGCTGCTGTTCCGCGAGAAATGGGAGCGCGAATGAACGCCGGACAACTGAAGCGGATCCTCGCGAACTACGACGACGACGTTCCGATCATCATCGACGGCGATCCCGAAGGTAATTGGACAGATCTGCTCGGTTTTGCCCAGCCGGTGTGGTTCATCGAGCGATTCCACGACTACGTCATGTGTCACGACATCGCGCCGGAGGACGCCGTCCTGGCTCTGCTGTTGTCGTCGGAGGCGTGATGACCGACGACGAGATCGACGACCGCGTTGACGAGTGGCACAACGGAGCCGGACTCGGGATGGACCTGCATGAATATCTCGGCTGGACGTGGGAGCAATACCAGGAATGGCTTGAAGGACGTCCGAAGCCGATAACCGACCCGAATGACCTCGGCCTGACGGACGTCCACGACCCGATGCTGTGTCACGGCCGAGCCTGTGTCATGCACAACCCGCTGTCCCATTCGATGCGTGATTGGCCGGTGGTGTGGCGCGGCCGGTACGAAGGGTTTGAGCGCATATGCGAGCACGGCGTCGGCCACAAGGACCCCAGCCAATTCGCTTACTGGCAAGAGATCGGCGAGGAATGGCGAGGAATGCATAGCTGCGATGGGTGCTGCGCTGAATGAATAAACTGACCGCGCTCGGTATAGCGCATGAATTGGCTATCAACGAAAAGAAGATCGTCTGCTGCTTGCCCGACTACTGGGACTCGTTCGACATGGTTAAGTCGTATCTGACGTCGTGGCCCGGCGGGGAAAGGGATTACCTGTACAAGAAGCTTTACGGCACCGCGATCATCCGGCGCATTGGCGGAAGGCCGTCGATTCATTTCATGCCCGCAATGCACGGCGTCCGAGGAATGCAGGCGGATGTCATGTACGTCGAAGGCGACAGAAGTGACGACGACAAAATGGTGATCAATCTCGCGCGGGCGTTCGGTGCGGAGGTGATCTACGCATGACGTGCCAGAAGTGCAGTGCCGAGACGCAGGATCCGTTGTGCTGGGAATGTCTCGGGAAGGTGCGGAAGATCCTGCTCGACCTCCGCGAGATGATCGTCGAACTGCAACTCCAGGTCACCCGCCAATCGAAGGGCGCTCCGGCGGTCGGTCGAGGCTCGGGTGATCCGGTGTTGCCGTTCGACGTCCACGCCAGCGAGGTTTTCGATGATCTGATCAAGACCCTCGCGTCGTGGTACGGCGGCGTGTCCGAAGTCGATCCGTTGGTTCTGCAGGGACTGGACCCGGTGGTGAAAGCGCACAAGCTCGTCGACTGGCATCTGCGGCACTACATCACGGTCAGCAGGTTCGAAGACGGCGGCCTGTATTTCGACGATCTGCGCGGCATCCTAGGCAAGTCGATGCACGCGATCGGCCGGAGGCAGCCCAAGATGCGGCTGGGGGAGTGCACGTGCGGTCGGCCGGTGCAGGCGCGGGCGGACCAGAAGGCCGTTGCGTGTGCCTGCGGCGTGGTCTGGGGCGTCGGCGCGACCCGGGCGGCACATGTAGCTCAGGGGGCCGAACAGCTCGTCACAGCCCGCGAGGCAGCGCAATTAGGCGAGATCTCCGGCAGGCAACTAAAGCCGGGCACTATTCAGACGTGGCGACGCCGAGGCAGGCTGAGAAGCGAAGGAAAGAACCATTCCGGAGAGTATCTTTTCAGATTCGGAGACATCGTCGCGCTCGCCCGCAGCTGACACAAAAAATCCGCTCCGGTCGACCATCATCTGACGGTGTGGACCGGAGCGGATCGGAGTCCGCACACTAACTACGACTCGCACACCTTGCACCTTTCGCGCAGATGTTGAAGGGTCAGTTTCTTCAGCGTGAGCCATCCCAATCCGGACAAAACAGTCGGCTCGGTGATGTCGTGTGCGACGTACGAAGTCAGAATCAGATGCCCGGAGGTGCCGTCCAGGGCTTTCCATACGGCCAGGTCGGGGCCGAGGCTGGTCGGGCCGACCTGATCCGTCTTCAGACACTCGTGGATATGCGCTTTCATGGCTCGTCCCTCCTCGGGGGTGATGGGTCGGATAGTGCCCTTGGTAGTCAGCAGCAGCGCTCCAGGGGGTGTCGTCATAGTCGGTCTCGTTAGGTCAGGCTGCGTCGCGTCGCAGGAATCGCCGTTGGTTACTTGAGGCAAGCAAAACGATTATCGACGCAGATCCCGGAGTGCTACAAAGTAGACTAAATCGTTATGTCCGGAATGCGTTTAACTTCTGGGTTCATGGGGAAACCGCAGGTCACGATATATTTCACCAACCACCTATTTGGTAGGCGTGACCTGCGGTTCCGGATAATTCTTTCCTTTAAAATAAAGGCATTCAGCCCCTTGCGCGTTGCCGGTTCAACCTGCTAGATGCGATGCACGAAACAGGCGTCACAGCTTGTTTTTCCGCGCCTGATACCGCTCCCCGGCAATCCTGCTGAGCTTCGACGCGATGTCCGAAACCTTCTCCTCGAAGCACCACAGATGATCGTCGCAGACCGCGTGACCGTCCGCGGTCGTCACCGCGTCCAGAACCTCGAAGTCCGACGTGTAGAGCTTCATGCAGTAGACCGATTCGTCCAGCTTCAGGCACACCGCGCACTTCATGTCAATCCCTCACTTTCATGGGCATCGCGATCACGGTCATTCCGTCCACCCAGCGGTAGAGATCTCCAGCAGGTACGCCGAGTCCAGTTCCTCGCATTCGCAATCCTCCGACGAGTGCTGAGAACACGCCCAGAACTGAAAGTTGCCGTCTCGCCGTTGTTCCAGCCCTCTAATCCCGTCGCCGACAATCCAGCTCAGGATATTGTCCTGGTTGACAGCCGCCGGTCCGTCGATGCGTCTCATCAGGGTTCCGAGTTCGACGTCCATCGTTTCGTCATCAATTATCATTAATCCGTCTCCGTCTCTCCGTCCGATGAGTGCTCGTTCGGAACCTTATGTTCGAGCTGAATCAGCTCATCGATCTGGGCGTTGTGCTCGCAGGAATCCCTTTCATCCCCTTCGGCATCACGGGCAGTGACCTCGAAGCGAGCGGAGGTGATGTGCGCCGTTACCACAAAACCATCTGCGGTGGGCATCAACGGCCGTCCTAGCCATTCATCCAGGAATTCTTCTATGTCGTCGAACCCCATTGCCTCATATTGAGCTGTGCGCACCTCGATCTCTTCATTGGTGCACATTTCGTAGGTCGTCTGGTCCAGCACCATGTGATCCGTGCCGTCCGTGGTCGTTACGACATATGCATGCTCGAAGGCGATATGCCGTTTTACAGCCTTGCTCTCCGTCGTCTCGTTCATCATCCCAGCTCCGGTTCAGCGACACTAAGTTCACAGTATCGATAAGAGTAATCGACGAGTGAGTGTTCGGACTGCACGTGCACCCATACTGCGGCGTTGTCGATGTTGTATTCGTCGATGACGCGACGGATCGGTTCTCCGCAATTACGGCATACGCCCATCTCGCCGGTCACCACCGACCCCACTTCGGAATCAGGTGATCGTACATCCCACCCGGGTCGATTTCGATGATCCATTTCATAGTCAATCCTCCAGCGCGCCTTTGAGTGCCAGATAGACGGTGTGCAGATACTCTTTGTGCTCAGCGGTGCCGGTGTGGATGCCGGTAACGATGTCCGATGCCGCCTCCAGCACCTGCCGCGGGGTGACGTCGCCAGGGAAGATGTAGTCGTCGGTAAGCACCTTGCGGGACAGTTTCGCGAATGCCCTGCCGACCGCCTCTTCAACTCCCTTTTGAACTTCCTCCGTCTGCGACATCATGTCCACCGACTCGGTGAGAAACGCGATCAGCGGCATGTCGATGTCAGTCATATCAGTCCTCCGACTTATCTTCGATGAGGTAATCGGTGGTGAATGCGAAGACCCATTTCCAGCCTTTGTGTTCACCCTTCGTGCACGTGTACACGACCTCGGCATGGCCGGTGGTTTCGTCGATCTGCGCGGTTTGATAGCCGGTGTCGTCGTCGGGCTGGCTCATCTCGTGCACAACAGCCGCGAGCGTCGATTCGTACGAACAGTAGTGCTCGGAAAACAGGGAGCCGTCCGCTTCCGTCACAGTCCGCAACACGTAGCCCTCTTTCGGCGGCAGTGGAAGTTCCTGGCCCTCATCCCGGAAGGCCGACGATAGCCGCCGCAAGTCCCCCAGCGTCAAGCCGGTCCAGTTGCCCCGTCCGTCGTTCGTAGCAGTTAGCACCTCCCGGTCATCCGGTGAGCCCTCAAAAGCCGCCAGCGTGTGCCTCAGCCGGTCGACAACGTTGTTGGTGAAAGGTGGCAGAGTCATGGTCACACCCCCGCCTCGATGTCTTCGGCGAGCGTCACCAGGGCCTGCAACCTCGGCAACGCCTCCTTGAGATCAGACGCGATGTCCGCCTCGTTGCTGCCGGTGCCGATGTCGTTGATCAGGTACTTCAGCCCGTAGGCGAGTTCCTTGGCCTTTGCGATCTTCTCATTGGTAATCATTGCAAATCCTTACGCTTCGTTGTGATATTCGGCGATGAGCTGCCAGTCCTTACGTTGACGCTCGCCCGCCGGATCGACGTAGAACACCGCCGCAATGCCGCCGTCACCATTGACGATTTGTTGGGCAGCTTGCCGCGCCGAATCTTCATCTTCGAATGAACGAGTCGCGACACCTTGTTTTGTGTCCGAGGTTTCGAACTCCACGCGCCAGTCGCGACGTAACTTTTCGTTCGGACCTTTGCGGCTCGGCCGTGACCCCCTGGGCGAAGGTTCGTGCGGCCATTTGTTCTTGTACCATTCCGCCCACTCGTTTTTGCCACCCTGGTCCCAGTACCGGTTGTCATCCGGGGTCCTGAATTGCGCGGCAGGAGTGTCGTCGTACCGATGAATCCAGTTGGATACCGTGCTCGGCTTCGCGTCGAACATTGCGCCGATCTCTTTTCGGCCATAGATGATCGCAGGCTCGGTGTCGCCCGGCATCACGCCTCCACATCTTCGATATTCACGCCCAGCGCCTCGAGGTCCGACAGCTTGTCCAGGATCTCTCCGGCGCAGCTGCACATCGTCTCGCGAGCGTCGACACGGTCGTCCTTCTCACTACCCTCGTCCAACCAGACCTCGACCGGATCCTCCATGCTGCTCCACGCATCCGTCAGCCCGTCCAGAGCCTCCTTCAGCTCACTGGCGTGTTCCTGGGCGTCGCTGAGGATCTGCAGCGCATCCGCGACCCCCTCATACGGATACGAATAGCCCGCAGCCGGATCAGCATGTTTGTTTGACACTTTGATGTTTACTAGAGAGTCGTGCACCTCCAGATCGGTGTCCATGTCCGCGATGTCACGCAGGTTGTCGACGATCGTTTCGGCGTTCTCGCACCACTGCGCAACCTCCTCCTGAACCGACTCGACCTGCGCGCGGGTGAACCGGGTGTCGTCCCGCATCGCTTCGAGGATCTGACGAGTGGTCTTGGCCATTGTTTGTACCCTTTCATTTAGATGCGGTTGTGGCCCTTGTAGCGTTCTTTGAATTCCATCAGCGACTCTTCGGCTCCCAGCTTGGTGTTCTTAACGTCGCCGATGTCGAACCACGGTTCATCGTCCGAGTTCCTGTACTGAGCCTGAAATCGGTTACCTTGCAGGGGATCTCGGTGAATGCGCGTTTGAATCATGGGAACCTCGCGTACGGTGCCCAGATCCACTGCAGCCTCAGCCATGAAAAGCTTGCGCCCCTCCTTCTCTGCGATACGCTTTGCCTCCTCCCGGTCTGTAATCGCGCGGGTGTACAGTGCCTCGTATTTTGTCGCGCCGACGTAGTAGACCGTGACCGTTTCATGCTGTGGTGTGCTCATTACTGCTACTCCTTTATTGGTTGATGATTTGGATCTGACATCGCCAGCAACTCGTCGAAGCTGAGAGATTTGTACGGAGGCAAGTGATTCGAGAGCCGGATCGGTTCTCCTGGTGTTTCATGCGACGGCTCGGGCTCAGGCTCAGGTTCGACGTGATACTTGTCGTACAGCTCGCTCGCCTTGACGATCCGGCGTACCGCGTTGTTGCCGATCGGGCCCATATGCGACCTCGGCGGCCGGATCTTCGTCTCAGCGACAGGGGTCTCGCCGCCGTCCGGAGTCAGCGCCGTCACCACCGCCTCGCCCTTCCTCAGTGCAGGGATCTCCTTCCGCAGGTCGTAAACGTCGGTCTCCGGGAACGTCAGCACGGTATGAGCCAGCGCCCTGTGCGCCTCCGGTGTGCGTACCCGCAGTGCGTGCTGAACCCTGAACCCCATCTGCTCCATGACCTCGCCGGGGATGCTTTTCGCTGTCTGCGAGCACAGGATCAGGCCGACCCCCTTCGATCGCACCAGGCGCACCGTCGAGATCATCTGTTCGACAAACGCTTTCGATGCGCCGTTGAACAACAGATGCGCCTCGTCCAGGATCATCACGAGCTTCGGCTTGTCGACGACACCGGCTTCGGGCAAGATCTCGGTGAGTTTTTCGAGCATCCACATCATGAAGATCGCGAACAGCACCGGCCGCCGATCCTCCAGCTCGAACAGCGTGATGTACCCGCGAGGCTGAGGGTCGTCGGTAACGCGCATCAAATCCCTGGGATCGAACCCCGGCGTCCCGAAAAACGTTCGGCCTCCGTCGTTCTCGAGGTTGCGGATCGCCCGCATGATGACGCTCGCCGTCGCTTTCGAGATGAACCCCAGGTCGTCGTCATCGTTCTGCCGCGACACCGCACTTACCGCCTCGCGCAGATCTTCAAGGGTGTCCAACGGCAGCTCCTGCTGGACGGCTTCGCCGAAAATCAACCGCAGCACACTCTCCTGCGTGTCGTTGATCTCCAACACCTTCGCCAGCAGCAGCGGCCCGAACGACCGCACCGACGCCCGGATAGGTATGCCGTGCCCTTCCGATCCCAGCGTCGCGAACTCCACCGGAAAGCTCGTCGAGTCCCAGGAATCACAGCCGGAGCTGATAGCCCGGTCGACAATCTCGTCGGTGTAGAACCCTTCCTGCGCAAGCCCTTGCAGGTCACCCTTGACATCGGTCATCACGACCGGCACTCCGGCATCTGACAACTGCTCGGCTATCAGTTGCAGCGTCTTGGTTTTGCCGCCGCCGGTCGCTCCGAGGACTATGCCGTGCTGAGTCAGGCTCCCCAAGTCGGCGCGAACTCGGCACGCAGGGTAAGGCTGACCGTCGATGACGACCGAGCCGAATTCCACAGCCTCGCCCGATGTCTTGTACCCGGCCGCGATCCGGTATGCCATCCCCTCTTTGGTTACAGCCATCTGCCAATCCTTCTAGGTGTCGAGGAAATCCCAGTCCATACCCAACGCCCATCGAAGTGCTGACAACTTTCCGTGCAGCATTCCGAGTTCGAAGTCGGTGTACGGACCAAGGTTTTCGACGCCGTATTTCTCTTCTACGCACCGACGATGTGGTTCCGCGAGGTCGCGAGTAAATGCCAGACGTTCAGCATCACCGGCTTTCTCGAGTTTGTACTCACTCATCAACGACCGGTGATACCAGATTCGATCGAAGTACTCCTTCTCCGCTTCGGCGATCTCGTCCGGGGTTCGTGGCAGTTGCTGTTCGTCTTCCATTTTCTAATCCTCGAGTCCGTTCTTCTCGGCGTCTATCCTTCTTTGCAATCGGTCACTATTCTCTTGGACGATCTCCTCGTCGGTAAGGTCCGGCCGTGCGTAATCAGTGTCCAGCCATTCGCGTATAACTTCCGGCAGCGGCCTTCCTTCCAGCCTGGCTCGCCGTTCTGCGCGTTGCAGTAGGTCTTTGTCGGTAAACCAGATGTTGAGCCGCCCTCGAGTCTCAGCCATTCCGCGCCTCCTGTACCTGCTTCTGAATCCCGCTCACAGCATCGGTAGCGAGTTCGCGTGCCACCTCGACCGCCTGCGTTTTGCCGATGCAACCGCCGACCGATTCACTGAACTCCTTGCCTGCGATAGGAGACTTCAGCTCTACGTCGATATTGAAAACGTTGCCTTCGAAGATCTCCTTGTATTCCTGGATCGTCGCGTTCTTCTCGCGGTAGGCGGGCGTTATCGTCCACACACTCGCGAAGTCGTTGTAGCATTGCAGCTGATCGATTTCGTACCGACGCCCCAGCAGTGCCGCATATCGAGCAAGGATCCGGAAACCGTAGTCACCTTCACTGTCGGTATCCTCGTAGTCGCCTTGCAGCCTCTTGCGGGCCTCGAGAATCTTCGTAACCTTCGGGTCGGAGTCGTCCTCGCGTACCGGGATTCTCCACCTGTACCCCGCCTGGTCGGTGGGTCCTACAGCCCCGCCCTCCCCGGCAACATCGCTGAGGTTGTTTTCGAGACTTGCTTCGCCGTCGCGGCTGATTCTCACCGTCCCGATCTCGCCACCGCCGAACAGTCCGGACGCCTGATTGACATCGCGATCGGTCAGTTTCGCCAGAGTGTCGTTGTCGACTACCAGCACGTAATCGCCGTCGCGGGCGTCGTAGTCGAAGTCTGAAAATTTGATGGTCATTGTCCGTTTTCCTTTCGGTGGATCTATCGCGGCAGGCGCGGTGTTATCGGTCGGCCGTGCTTCCGCAGATTATCGACCGTGAGTCCGTAGTAGTCTGCGGCCCGCTCGTCGTTTCGGTTGTCGCAATACGTGTCGCGGCATCCGGGGCAGAGTTTGCCTTCGTCGGTTGAGCACAAACCCGAGAACGTCAGCCCTTTGTACTCATACGGAACGCCGAGTTTGTCGCACCAGTCGCAGCGTTTGTCGTCGCCGGGGAATTCGATACTCACTTCTCATCTCCTTTCTTGTACGTGAACGGATGGATGTACGCTTTACGCTCGTCGTATTCGATGAACCCCATGCTGTGCAGTTCGATCAGCTGGTCGTAGTCGTCGACAGCCGCCCAGTCTGTATCGTTGTCCCAATCGGCGAACGGGTCGGCATCTTCGGGCGCGTTGTACCTCTGCCGGTCGTCGGCATCCAGGGCGTTGAACCAACCTGCGAATGATTCGATCAGCTGAATGTCTCTCGGGCTGCACTGATATCCACTCATTATTTAGTCTCCGTAGTGGTTGGCTGTATAGTCGGTTACGGTCGTCATCACCGATTTGATCACCTCCGAGTCGACGCCAGCGTTGCGCATAGCCAGCCGGAAAGAGTCGGTGACGTCGTTTATGATCGGCCAGATATCCAGCCCCTGCTCGTGCGCGGACAGCAAAATGTTTCTCAAATCGCTATTCATATTGTGATCACTTCCTTGATCGGATGGTTGTAGTTGTCGTCCTGGTGATACGCCCGGAATTCGAACGGAGTCTCAGACCAGTGATGTACATGACCCCACAGCCAGTCGAAATCACCCGACCGGCCGCACGCGTCGCATAGGTAGTTGTTGATCATTGGTCGCGATCCTTGCATGTGCAGTGAGACGAACAACGCGCTATATCGTCTCGGCAGTAATGATGTTGATAGTCGGGGCATCCGGAGACGGGGCATCGTTCGCCAACCGTCGGCATGACTGCGTTGATAAATTCCGAAAGGTTCATTGTCGTTACCTCCTGTGTTGATCGCCTGCGTGGTAATCGGATAGGGCACTCGAAAGGAACACCGAGTACCCGACAAACCACCCGCTATGTTCAGTGCCAGCGGGACGTCACAACCCATCGGCCATCGGTTGTGAGTTCTTCGAGTTCGGCCATGACCCGCATACGCACACCCGGAACGGTCCAGATCCGTGTATATGGCTCGTCCAGACGCAGTTCTCGATTAATTTCGACACGCACCGCAGGAAAAGCCGCGCACAGCTCATCCATCGACATCCAAAACAGCTGCGTATCTTTGCCGTCAACTTCGCGAACCAGTTCGAGAATCTTGCCCTCGCTGCTGCCGGGTACGGTTTCGCCGTTCTGATCGAATTCGGCCGACCAGCCGTTCAGGAAAGAAATGCGGGACATTACTCCAAACCTTCCTCGTCGTCGGGCTCGATCGCTTCGTACTGGGTTTGCAGTTCGTCCGTCAGTTGCCAAGCCAGCGTCCGAGCCATCTCCATCAACGCGACTACGGCGAAGCTGGAAATGCTCGGAACCTTATCCCCGAACGGCAATTCCCGCGTGTACCTCCATTCGTCAATGAGGCCGCGTATTGTCTCGTCGTTCATTTCCCGCCAAGAGTCATCCCAGCCGCCGAGATCGACGAACTGCGACCACATTTCCGCCTTATCCTTGGCGGGTGCCAGTCCTTCGATATTGTTGAGATCATCCCCTTCTTTCACGGAGTCCGGCTCGTTGTCCAGGCTGATAGCGTTCTCCACCGCTTCAACCGTCTCGTCCCGTACCTTCTGCAAGAGCA
Organism: Nocardia jiangxiensis NBRC 101359; assembly: GCF_000308615.1. Lineage (GTDB taxonomy): Bacteria > Actinomycetota > Actinomycetes > Mycobacteriales > Mycobacteriaceae > Nocardia > Nocardia jiangxiensis. Next base: position 118,743 of record NZ_BAGB01000076.1, on the reverse strand, counting down.
GGCCGCCCGGTGAATCGTCGGCTGCGGGGACTTTGCAACCAATCTGATTCGCAAGCTCGCGGACCGTCTTGTTGCGGATTGCTGTCATGTCGAGAGTGATTTCCATCAGTTCAAACCTTCCTTGTCGAATGTTGCTTTCAGCTCCGCCGCGACATCTTCCCAGCGGATGCGGTCGTAATCGTTCGGCGCGAGTTCTTGCTGTACCTGCCATGCCGCATGAGCTGGCTGTGCAGTCCTGATCAGATGGGTGGCAAATCGCGCAAGCGCATCAAGCTCGCCATCCCATGCGTGTCGTGCGGCGATAAAGGCGATTCGATCATTGGTGCCCTTGTAGAAAGTTGCGTCACCTTCGTTGGCAATCCACAATGCCACTTGCTCGGTGACGTACCTACCGCGCTCGCTGTGTTCTCCGGTTTTCATGCTTCGCTCTCCTCGTCTTCGTCTTCGTCCTCGTCCTCGTCCTCGTCGCTTTCGGGGATCATCTCCTTGTAAAACTCGCCGACGTCGCTCCACTCGACATTCCCCATGTACTCCCGCAGCAGTGTGCCGATATACCCAGGCATGTCGACCGTCTCGCTGTACATGAACTCGCGGATAGCCTGCCCCAGCTCGCGAGTATCCGACACATCCGCTGCAAGTTCCTGGATCTTCCCGTAGAGATGCCCGGTAGGCTCATTGTCGGCAATCTCGGTGAACACGTCGGTTATTTCGTCACTCATTTTTCATTCTCCTATTTGTTGGGTTTTTTCGCTCCGGTAGAACGACTGGATACCCGGAATTGACGCCGGATACCCTGTCGAATCGCCGGACGTTTACGGCAGTGTGTTACCGCTCCGTCTCACCTGCCCGCCGAACGGCTGGAAAGCGAACAACTCCTGCTCTCGCTTCACGTCATACGCCTCGGTGTTGTAGTGAATACCGCGATCGTCGAAATATTCGTGAGCATTCACCGGCCAGTGGTCGTAGCCGAGACGATTCGGCGGGTAGCTCTCGCCAATTGCTTTCAGGAACTCTCGCAAGCCCGTCTCCTGGTACTGTTCTCCGTACCCATATTCAGATTTCGTGCTGCGGAACACCTCTTTGCCGTCCGCGTAAACGATCACGGTGTGATAGGTGTTCGGGTCCTTGCTGCCGCCGAACCAGCGGTAACCGTAAATCGAAACCTGCTCAGTCATTTTCTTATTCTCCGTTCAGTTCGTTCGTGTTGATCAGCGCGACCTTCACCGACTCCTCGTCGTACATGTTGTCGAGGTTGACCACGTACATGTACGAATCGGCATTACCCGCACCGCGAGCCATCCAGCCGTCGACGCCCTGCGATTCCAGCCAATCGGCGTTCGGCGCATCTCCCCACGGCGAGCGCATACGCTGAAAGTCGCCGATGTCGAACGTCTCGCCCCTGAACTGGAATTCATCGCCATTGCCGTTGGTGGGGACAACAGTCCACTCGATATCCCGCATCTGTCTAACCTTTCGTGTCGATCGCTACTGGTCTACTTCATGCTTCTTAGAATTCACAGCGTGTTGATGACTAACTCACCGTTCTCCACCGACAGGTCGGAAATTTCCAGAAGCCAATCACGTGGTTCGTCGTTGTAGTGATCCCACCCGGTGAACCGTATCTGCAACTGCGGCCCGTGCTGTTCGATCCACTCGATAAGTTCCTGCCCTGTCATCGCTCGACCTCCTCAGAACGGCAGCTGTTCATCGTCGGGCGTACGAGACCGGATGTTGTCATACGTCACCGACACCGGAGACTCCGGCATGCACTCGATGTCCACCAGCGCTGTTCGGTTGCCGTTCTTGCGGATCTTCGCTGGATACCTGGTAGATGACTCCGCCTCAGGCCATTTCAGCAGGACGTAAACCGGCTGACCGACCTCGAACACCTCCTGCCCGTACTCGGCGAGGATCTTGCGCGCTGCCTCTGCTGACCGGCTGCCCGGCTCGGACTCCGCGATCACCTGTCGCGCATACCGAACCATCCCCGGCGCGTGTGGTGTGTTATCCATTGTTGTGTTCTCCCTTGCTGGGTTCAGTCGAGCGATTGCGCTAGGGTTTGGAAGTATGAACTCAGAGTTACAAGCGTTTCCTTGTCGAATTGCAGCAGCGTTGTTTTTCTCGCGTCGCCGCCTGCCCAGCCCGGAGTTGTGTACCCTTCGGCTATCTCGACATACACCGCCGGTTTGCTATTTCGTATCGACCGGTAGCACTTGAAATGCGTGCATTCGTCGTCGATTATCTGGCTATGGTGAAGACTCACTATCTATTCTCCCTGGTTGGGTTCAGCTGAAATAGTCGTTAGGGTATTGGCTGTCGATACACAATTCGCCGTCGAGGAATGCGAAGTCGGACAGCTCGAGCGAAAGCCCCTTCCTTTTGGCTCTTGCAAAATATCCGTCGATCTTGCTCGAACTGACGCTGCGTTGGCCCACCAGATTGTCGGCCGCGTCGTAGGCGTCAATGAGATATGCCATGTGCGTATTTCTCCTTTGTGCGTGTACGCGCTTTCTAATATCAGCGCAGATCTTCAGCCCGACCTGACCATTGATAGTCTCGTTCAAACCGTCCTGGTGTCAGCTCTTGCGCGCATTGATTCAAGGCGTATGCTTCTGCCTCGCTCTTGCTGGCGAATCCATTGAGTGTCAGATCATCCCGGTATTGAATGTCGGATGCTACCTCGGTAGCCCCAGGATCATCCAAATCGCCGCACACCAAATATTCAATCTCTTGCTCGACGTCGAAAACGTTGTCTCCAAAGCGTTCCGCGATCTGCTCAGCGTCGTCGACCTTGTCCAGCCCGTTGCGCTCGGCGAGGTCGACGACGTACCAGCTACTCGTGATCATGGCCCCGCGTTTACGATTGACCCAGCGCACCGATATGTAGTCCGATACCGCTCCATCGCAACCCGGCGTGCCATTAGGTACCGGTTCGGAGTACAGGCATTCCCAATCGTTCATCATTACTACTTTCTATTGGTTGCAGTTCGGTAATTCGATTGGGCACCCGGAGGTTGGGCCGGACACCCTGTCGAGTCACCAATTACTGGGTATCAGCGGATAGCCATTCGGCGACAGTCTCGCGTTTGCCCGGAAAGTCGGGGGACAAGATATTACCCTGGCCCAGCGGACTTACCCATACGCCGCTGTCGAGGTGCCGACGATTCGCGAATTTAATTCGACCCGATTTTGAATATTCGACATCGATCTGGACATCTACGCGCTGATAGCGATGAACGGTGTCGCCCACAGCATCCTTGAATGTCGAGTAGTCCCAGCCGTTCAGTTTGGCAAGTATTTCGTTCGCATGTTGCGCGGAAGTCATCAAAACCCCTTCTTGGATGCCATACTGCCGATAATCAATGGCCAAGGTCTTCGCGTACCGCTCCGCATATGCCGTTATCGTGTCCCATGGTTCAGCCATTACTTCACTTCCTGACCGCTTTGACAGCGTGAGACATTATGGACAACTGCAAATCTTTGAAGCCTTCCAGTCGTGCGTGATAGGTCGCTTCAAATTCACCGTCTGCGGTGTGATATGAGTCCGTCCCGTCGTAATCCCAATCGGACGGATCACCGCCATTCTCGGACAATCCCCAATGCCGCAGGAATTCCACCACGTACATAGGCGTTGGATTCACCACAGCTTCAGCCTCGGTTTCCCGCACATCATCGCACTGGCAATCTTCGGCGTAATCAGCAGGGCAATCATGCGTGCGGTACGTTTCACGCTGCGTGTACATTACTCGCCGCGCATCGTTGTTCTGCCTGAATTCCTGATACGCCCGCGAGTCGTCCTCGTTGTCGAGGTTGAATACCCGCGACCTCTCGAGGTCGAATCCGTCGCCGTCGTACAGCACGTTGTCTGTCATATATCCGGACATCTGCGTTACTCCGCTTCCTTGAATGCCACAGCCCAGTTATCCGGCTCATCGTCGTGGTAAGTGCGAACCTCCACCGCAACGTAGTAACCGGCGTTCTCTCGGATGTGAGTCTCGAGGTCGCCGCCGATGAGTTCGGAGCTGTGCATAAACTCGGTCAGAAATCCCCCGTACTGCATCGTGAAGCCCTTCAGCAATTCCCAGCCGTCCGACACATCATAGGTGCCCGAATAGCTGTGAATGTCGTCGTCGAGCGTGTCCGCGTAAAGCTCCGGGGCGTATATGCCGTCCGCATCCGACACATTGCCATTGCCGTCCGAATAGACGACATGACCGAATTCCATAAGATCGCTTAGTGTCATTGTTCTAATCCTCTCTTGCGACCAGTGCGGACGAATCTGCAAACGTTCGCTCTATCAGGCCGCACGGGTAGTCTGTACGATTGCGGGATGTGACACGCCATTCCACCTGTTCGGTAAAGCCTTCGCCGATGCTCGGAGTGACGACCACCCCCTTAACCCATCCACGACCGACCGTCTCATATTGGATCTTCTGTCCTTTAGCGAATCTCGACATTGCTCTAACCTTTCTCCTCACCTTCGAAAATGTGAGCCTGCCCGTAATCGATGTCGTCGCATACAAAACACGTGAAGCAGCCGATGTCGCGTGTACCGGCGTGCGCAGCGTCCCCCATCACTTCGATACTCGCATCCCGCGACGCCACGTTTTCGAGCCATTCATTCTCGGTGCTGAAGTTCTCGGGGCTGCGCGCCGGACTGTCGACGCCTTCGGTCCTTTCTTTCGCGCAGTCGCTGCACAAGTGGAATTCGGTCGTTGTCATGATCTATCCCTTTGTTGTCGAGATTTCTGCCGCGTGTGCGGCATAGTGCCCGGACCGGAGTCGAACCGGTATACGCTCCCGCTGGCTGCGAGATGTACGCCAATGCAAGGGCTATGGTGTTATTTCCCGCCACTCTCCGGCGAGAGAAATGTATCCATAAATTTCCGGATACTTGCGGGCGTGAGCGTTCCCCCGAAGCGGTCGAGATTGTATCCGCCAAGGTTTGCGGTCGGCGTGTAGATCCATACGGCATCGTCAACCCGCACGAAATGGAACCGTTTTCCCTCGATTGCGGCCCGATAGTCGGCTCTTGACTTGATCGTTGTTATCTTCATTACTTACCCCTAATGGCCGGAGATGATCCGAGACTTCGCCGCTTCGGCTACTCGGTAATCCAACGGGCCCTTCGATATGGCTACGACAGCAGGCACCGCTACGCCGTCAAGTTGGGTTGTGAATCGCTGCAATTCGCCGTCAACCTCGCCAGGAACAACGAATACGCTGCGCCCGTTTGTGAATGGCACGTACCAGCTCCCGTCCTGCCGTTCGTGAATGCTGATACCGCTGTAGTCGATTTCCGGATATTCCATTGTTGCGCCTCCGCTAGGGATTGTTGATTGCCCTGATGATTTGCATGAGAACATCCTTGCCCTTGATAGAGATCTCGCATTCCATGCCGCTAATGTATGCCGTGATCCAGAGTTCTCCATCATTGATGATATTCACCTTGGACAATTGCGCTTCGAGGGTGCGAATGATGCCCATGTCATCCACCAGGATTGCCTCCGGGTTATCGGTTCCCTCGTAGTCGATCTCTGCCATTTGCGTACTCTCCTATTCGCTGTCGCATCGGTCGGTCAATTCTTGGTACCCGCTATCACCAATCCGGAAGCGGTTCGCCGTTCGCGCAGGCCGGACAATCATCCGCGCACCACGCCTGCCACGCCGCCCCTCGTGCTGGCATACGCGGGTTATCCTCATCTGCCCAGTATTCCATCGTGTGACCGTTGGCGGCCCGGTACTTGACGATCGGCGTAGCAGGCACTTCTGGAATCTCCTCGCACGGTGGGTATTGCGGTGTGGCTGTATACCTGACGAATGCACAGTCCGCCATAACGGCCTCGGCGTTCATCTGGTCGACCATGTCGTAATAGAACGACTCGCAGAACCAATCTGCATGAGTTGGAAGCCAGCCGAGAAACTGTGTCGATATCATTTGCTCACCCCTACTGGTTGTCGTACTTGTCGGCGAGCGCTTGAATCGCGGCAAGGCAGGTTTCGTACTGGCCGATATCGATCGGGAGGTCATCGTTGCCGTACATCCATACGCCGATCTTCTCGCCGTCAACCGAGTCGATCTGCCCCAGGATGTCGCCGTTCAAGCTCACGACGTACGGCAGGTCATGATCTCCATCATCCGGTTCGATGTCGAGTTCGTCGGCGAGGGTGATTCCGCCGATGAGGTTGCGCTCGACCAGATAGACGGTGTCCGCGTGACCCTTGGGGCAGGTCCAGTGGTGCCCCCCGCCGACAGCCTCGACAACCGACACGCCCTCGCCGCAGTATGGGCAATACTGGGTTGCGATCGTTCCGTACTGTGACGCTTTATCCGCTCGCAGGTGGCTCACAACCCCCATACTGCACTCTCCCGCGTCGATCATCGCATCATAGACGGCCGTCGAGTCCAGGTCGGGGAACGCCTCCGCAGCCAGAGATTTGAGCAGCCATTCAGACGCGGAGTAAACGTCAGACCTCCCGTTGCTGATCGAGCTGTTGACGTGCGCGGCAATCTCCCGGTAGTGCAGCTCGAAGTAGGCTTGCATCAAATCGAAAGGCTTGGTTGTCCGGCCCCTGTCATAATCCCACGACGACTCGAATTCGATAGTTCGCGTTTCGGTACCAATTTCCATTTCCCCTGCTCCCGCTGTTGTGTTTCTGCCCGACGTGGGCATAGCGTCCCGTGACGGTTCGAATCTCGTCTCTATGCCGCCTCGAGTAGGCGAACGGGACTCTTGGTGCTACCTGGTCGGAAACGTGTCCTCACGTGTGGCGTAGCTCAGCCGGTGAAAGACATCCGGAGCGGCGGCGTACGTAACCCACAACTCATTCGCCTTGCGGACCAGCCAGCGAGCGAGCGGAGCGGGATACACCCCGTAGTGCCCAGTGGCCTTGGTTGGATCGATGATGTACAGCCACAGCGTCACAGCAGCACCGCCACGATCTCCGGATCCACCAACCGGTCGAACAGGTCGTTCGTGGTTGTCGTGTAATACTCCCGCCCGAACACTCGGACGATCAGGCACAGTTCGAACGGGTTGCCTCTCAGGAACTCCCTGGCAGTCCATCTCGAGTCCGGTCCGCTCGCCAGCGCCCAGCTGCAATCCGCTACGCGCCCGCGATAATTCGGCGGACGGTCATCCTGCCATGGTGAGACAGTCATTTTCAATTTCCCCTCTCGATGCCACGCCGATATAGCGCGGTAGCTGAGGTGCGACAAACAACATCGCACCCCGCTATCTCCGCTACAGCATCAGGACATGTACGTCTTGAAGTCGAAGCCAATCGCGTTGCCGGAAATGTCATCAACGGAAACGATGTCCGCGTGATATTCACCCTCGAACCTAATTTTGAGGGTAGTTTCGGTGATAACTCCGAGGACCTTCGCTTCGCGTCCATTGACGGTAACCGTATTACCTCTAATGAATTTCGACATTGTTGCGTCTCCTTTTGTTTACTCGCCGCTCAGGCGAATGCCGGTATACATTTTGTCGCCTGCGAACAGCGTTACGACACACGCTCTATTGTTGGGCAATTCAAGGCTGTAATACCAACCGTTGCCGCACGTCTGCCGCGCGCCGGTAGCGATCAACAGTGCGCGGTATTCGTCGAACAGCCGAAAGCAATCGTCCATTTCGGCTCGATAGATGCGCTTTTTGCCAAACTCGCGCTCAGTTGTGAATTCCTGTATTTCGACAGACCATTGAAGTCCTGCCGTGCGCTCTTGTGCCTCCTCTAACATATCCGCCGCCATTTTCTCGGCATCGAATCTGTCATGCATGAAGTCACCCTTTCTCGCGTTTCAGCCAACTGATTAAGTCGACTAGTCGGCCATGACCGCACGCACGAATGCGCACAGCTATGGCCTATCTAACCGATTCAATTTCATCGAATGAATCCAGACATTTAGCGTTTTTCGCGACCATTCGCACCGACACAAGCGGATGCAACAGAACGCGAACGCATAGCCTTCGCCGAGTTTCCATGTCATCGGGACCTACCGGTTTTTCGGCAATGCCCGTGATCCTAGATCGAACAGACAGCACTGCCGGACAGTAGAAACTCTCATCACTGCCAACGCAATACCGCGAACGCGCAGGCGGACACCCTACAATGTGCCAGCCTGCGCGCAGAGATATTGCGGCGTGGATATGTGTCGACAAGAACGGTTACCAGGGCGCGAAGCCAATCGCACAAAACATCTGTGCGCCGCTACCGATATCGACAGACCGGGCACGTTGGCTTGTCATTGCGGTATCCGCGAGCCTCCTAAGCGCTCACATGCGGACCAGGCCAATACGCACCGACGCCGGTATCTACTGATCAGACGCGCGATTACGGGATGATACAACGCTACCCGCTCGCCGTTCTTGCCTCACGCTATGGAATTGAGAACAAATCATGTGGACACCGGTTGCGGTCCGGGCCGACCGTCCGCGCGCTTTTTAGGGCGTCGCGCTGTTTTCCTGCTGTGATCCCGTTGCGCGTCCGCTTGTTAGGGCGTGACACTGGGGACCGTTTCGAGCCGTCTGGCTCACATAGACCGACCGATTACGCGGTAAGCCTATGTGAACCTAGCGGGTGATTGCGTCACTGTGACGTTGGGCCCGCTAGGCTCGAGGCATTCACTCGGCAGGTTCGGGACCAGCGAACATCTCGGCAATCTGCGCAGCTTCCGCTACGGGATCACCCGAGCGCTTCACGGACGCGACCAGCTGGTCAACCTCGGACTGCGGAACGCCCATACCGAGCGCCTTGTCGCGCAATGCACGGAGGTTGTCGATTTCGAGGCGCAACCGACGGTTCACCTCTGCCAACTGATTAACAGCGAGCGTCTGGCGCGCCTGAGACTCCTCGAGAGACTGACCAGCCGTGAACAGACGCGCGTCGGTGGCACGCAAGCCCTTCTCTGCATGCTTGTCGCTCGCAACCGTCACGCGCTCGGAAAGAGTCTCGATACGCGCGGCAAGGGTCGCGTACGCGGCTTTGTTGAGTCCGTTCTTGCGCGCGAGCAAGGTGTTACGGGCGCGAGCGCTGTCCTTGATATCGAGCTTCACTTGTGCCAGCGCGGATTTAGTCGACTTGCGCACCTTGACCGTGCCAGCGATGAACCGACCCCCCGCCTCGAGCGATTCGACGTATTCAGTTTGCATGCCTTCGCCGATCGCGAGCAACTTGCCCTCGCTGATCACCATGACAGTACCGACACGCGCGGCAAGCCCCGGCCGATGTGCGTTGCCACCCTTAAGAGCAATCCACACGCCCGGCGTGTCTTCCACCAGACGGATACCGGTACCCGCCACGTCCAGTCCGGCATGAGTCATGCCCCGTTCGGTCACAACCTCGGCAGACTCGGCAACGGCAGACCAGCGGTCGCTACGCCCGACGCGCTCACGCTGTGCCAGCCCGTCCGACTCGAGGCCAGCCAGCACCTTGCGCACGGTGGCCGTAGTTCCGCCCGTAGCGGCGACAAGGTCACTTACGGTGATGCCGGTGTCGCTCGCCAGCAAGGCAGTACGCACAGCATCGGCATCGGCATCGGCATCGGCATCGGCATTGGCATTGGTGTTGGCGTTGGCATTGGTGTTGGTAGTCATGACTCAATCCTCACAGTGGTGCGTTGGGTGTCCGTTGGTGTCCAAGGTACACGCAATGTGTCCACGTGCAAATGCGCAGGTCAGAGGCACCGCCCCACGGCTACGCATGGCATAACCGCAGGTCAGAGTATGTTTTCGGTGCCAGCGTGGCAGTCCGGAGATGGATAGGAACCGCGCGTGAATACAGCATGCATCCCCACCTGTCAATGAGAGATACCTCACTACGACACGCCGCGACACGCCGATAGGCCGGGCCCTACCAAGATCGGCTCGAGTCCCTACAGCCGATCTCGGGCAGGGCCCCCGCTTCCAGGTCCCCTAGATGCCCGTCGGTAGCCAGCGATCCCAGCATCCGAGACCCCATCCCACAATGTGAGACGCCAGGCATAGGGGGGAGGGGGTGCGACCAGGCGGCGGGGAGGGTATACGGGACGGCCCCCGAGCCGCTTCTCTCTCTAGTGAAAAAATGCCCTGACCTGCGGTTATGACTTTCCGAGGACCAGGCCAGAACGATTTTTCCCCGAATTTCGAGCAGGAATTCCGTGTACCCCCCTGGGGTATCTAATTTCGGGGCGAAGCGATATCACGCAGCCGTTCAAAAAGTGGATAGCCGTGTGGTAACTAGAGTGACGGCAAAACCGGCCATCCCCACGCTCGCCGTGAACAGGAGCCGCTTGTACACGAATATCATGATCAGCGCAAATTCGACGTCCTCGGCCTCGCCATCCCAGCGCCTGGACCGCCGCCTTCTCGCTCGAGCCGCCGCGTAAATGTCGCCGGAAATGGCTTTGGAAATAGACCTGAATGCGAATACCTGACACGTCGTGGTAAACTTGCGTTAGGCGGTTCAATGCCCACATCCGCCGAATTCAATGCAAAGCCCCGGAACGATCCCTACCGGCCCGAAAAGGTCAGGCAAATCGCCGGGGCATTTTTTGTGCCACCCGTTGAGTTGCGCCGATCTGAAGGCTGCCTTCTCCACTCCGGGTGACCATGCCCCTCGCGCTCGATATCGCCCCGCAGTTATTGATTTGGTGGTGTGGCGGCTGAGCTGATTCAGCGCGAGGGGCTTTCTCTTACTCCATTCCGAGAGAGCTGCCGCCCGTGGTCCGCAAATGTCTGAGCCTGTTCTTCGCTGCGGTTTTGGCGATCGGCGGCATTCTTCCTTTCATCCCCGCTCCCGCGTATGCCGATGTCTGTACCGGCGTGTGGTCGATCGGAGTCGGCGGCCTTCGGGTCAACTTCGGCTGGCCGCTGGCATTCACGGCTGAGGACTCCGACTATCTGCAGGTCGATCAGCGCGTCGGCTACAACTCGATCGATCTCCCGGCTGGCGTGCACGAGCTGAACCGGCTTGTCGACGATCACCGCGCTCAGTGCCCGGCCGACCACATCCTGCTCCTGGGTCACTCCGGCGGCGCTGCGGTCGTCCACGTCTGGGTCAGCGAGCACAAATCGGCCTCCAATCTCAACGCTGTCCTCCTCGCGGATCCGAAGCGCGTCGCTGGCCCCGGCGGACCCGGCTTCATGGCTGTCGCGCCGATGGAGTGGCTGCCGTACCCCGACTACTCCGGCGCTGACGCCGACTTCGGTTCGGTGCCGGTCCTCGAGGTGTGTCACGCGGCCGATGGTGTCTGCAACGCCGTCGCTGGCCCGATTGGTTACTTCCTCGGTGCGCACACCGACTACGACTTTTCGGCAGCCGATTATTCGACCACCGCATCCGGAGTGGTTTTTCAGTAACGGAAATGGAGGTGACTACCGTGGTTTATCTTTTGGGCGCTCTGCATGGCGCTTGGACTCTCGTCGAGAACATCGTCGATTACGCGTTCGCGCAGGGTTGGATCTGATCTGAATGTCCGCACCGGAGCTGAAGACCGCCGAGTGGAAAAATCTGTGTAGACGCCTGAAAGCGACTCTGGCTCCGGTGTGTCACATCTGCGGCGCGGAGATAGATCTGTCGCTGCCTGGAACTGCCAAGTGGGGCTGGACCGCCGATCATGTGCAGCCGCGCCATCTCGCGCCACATCGCATCTACGACCCATCCAATATTCGACCAGCGCATCGCGACTGCAATGAAAAGCGCGGCGGACACTACGAACAAAACGTCAATATTTCCCGCAAATGGGGCTGATTTGACCTGAAAACGCCAGGGGTGAGTCCGATAGCCGACGAATTTAGGAAAAACCCCGGCGACGTCCTGGATTACCTGTTCGACTGGTCGCAGTGGCTCGCGCCTATCAATGACACGATCGCGTCGTCGACAATGGCTGTCACATCCTCGCCCAGCGACCTCGGCCTGAGCGCATCGCCGCCGAACCCTACTTTTTGCGTCGTCTGGGTCTCCGGCGGCAGCATCCCGAACTATTACACGGTCACCAACACCATCGTGACTGTCGGCGGCCGGACGAGGGCCAGATCCATTCGGATCATCATCGAAAACCAGTGATCACTCATGCAGACGTACTAATGCCTGCATTCAAGAACTTCATAGAGGACGTCCATCATGGCTGGCGACGGCATCAAATGGAATATGACGGCGAAGGTCATCAAGTACGAGCCTGAGACCGTCGAGCGACTGACAAACCAGTTCGGGCACGAGCCCACCGGATATCACCTCCGGCATCTGGAATCTATCGGGCTGCTGGTCCCGGACGACATTGTCGACGTTCCCGGCAACCTGTTGACCACGGTCGGCCTTAACCGAATCACCAATCTGATCATCGGTGGCGGCGGAACCCCACTGGCTCACGCGGATGCGGTTGTCGGCGTTGGTAACTCCACGACCACTGCGGTGATTGGTGATACTGCGCTCGGCGCGGACGGTACGGCGAATGCGTATTACCAGCAAGCCGACTCAGGTTCTCCGACGCAGTCCAACGGCACGATCAATATCACGTGTACGTACCAGTCGGGCAATGCGAACTTCGCCTGGCAGGAATGGGGCTGGGCGGTCGCGTCCGGAACTATCACCGCTGGAACGACTCTCGCCTCTGTCGGCACCTCGCCGGTATTGCTGAATCACAAGATCCAAAGCCTCGGAACGAAATCCAGTGGGGCTATCTGGTCGCTCGCTGCGACACTTACCCTGTCCTAGATGCGCGAAACCCGGCTCACCAACCGTCCGGATGGCTGCCGGGTTCACTTCAGAGACGCTAATGCGTCCCGCGCACACCATGATACACGGTAGGGCGGACGAACCTCAATCGCGAGGCCGCCGGGTTCACGTGCACCTCGAGATCGCTGTGCTACTGTCCCAGATACAAGTCAGCCCCGGAAGATGTTCACAGCATCAACCGGGGCCTGGGCGAGAACCTGGGTATAGCAGATCCGCGCCGTAGGACCACATCCTACCTCACGATTCTGGCTGATCAGCCACTCACCCCTTGGCCGTTGCGCCCGTAGGCACCGTCGCGGGTGATGCGCCTTGCCCGCGCAGTCGTCGCCCGTCAGAGGGGCTGCTGCAACCATCCGATGACACAGAGTTGCGCGTAAAGGCGGACTCGGAGCGACCTGGCGGCAGCTGGGCGGATCATCTGGCGGCATCCGGGTTCCCCGTGCTCTGCGCCGGTGGCCGGACTCTGTGCAGTATCCCAGTCCCGGCAGGCCGAATAATCCCCGCGCCTGCGTACATACCAAGCGACCGTAGCGACCGAAGCGACCGGTGTAATCGCGTCAAGGGTGTATCCGTGCTTCGCAGTACCGGGGTACCCCTGCGCTCCCTCCACTTCCCTTCTCTCCCGGTGTAATCCACAACCACCGCGCGGGCAAGTCTGGTGTTTAGCAAAGCTAACGATCGTCCTCGGGTGGTGATGCAGTGACAATCGCCGTCGCCCAGCGCAGTACCGGAAACACCTCGAGCGCAGGAACTTCGTACTCCGTCACGCTCCCCAACACCAGCGCCAATACCGGTGACCTCTATCTCGTCTTCGTGACAACCCCATCGGCCGCAACACTTTCCACGTCCTCGGCGGGCTGGAGCATCGCAGGTACCTGGGGCGCGGCCAGCGGCATCTACATCACCCTCTTCACCGGAGAGCAGGGCCCGGTCAGCTCGTTGACGGTCACCTCGAGCGCGTCGGTGCAGGCGGCCTGGGCGTCCCTACGATTGACCGGTGCATGGCCCGGCGGCGGAATCGCGGTCGCATCGGCAACCGGCAGCTCGACATCGCCCACCTCTCCAGCTCTTACGCCACCCCTCGGCAATATCAGCTATCAGTGGTTGATCATCGATGCCGGAACGCGGCCGACCTTCTACGACCCGACCGGCGCTCCCAGTGGCTGGAGCAATTACCAATCGGCTAACACGGGCACTTCTGGCGTCACGACCGACGCATTCATTGCCAGCGCCGAACTCAACGCCATCGCATCCAGTCAGACTCCCGGAGCATGGACCGGCGTCACCTTCGCGGGCACCTATACAGCGCTCACAGTCGCTATTCCCAGCCCGACCATCATTCATCAAGATAACCGACTCAGTACTTCGGTCACGCGGTCGAATCTGTATTAGGAGACTTTCGTGCCAGCAGCCTGTTTTGCAGCGTGGAACAATGCGACGGGCGCTCTGACGTCTCCGGTTGCCACCAACGCCACCTCCGCCACTTCCGGCACCGTCAAGACTTTGCTTCAGATTCAGACCGGCACGGGCAATCCGATTCGCGTCCTCGAGTGGGGATACACCTTCGATACTGCTCCGGCCAACAACTGCCGCATGGAGCTGATCGAAACCGGCTCTGTCGCCGCGACCGTTACCGCGCATGTCGCCGCCGGAATTCATAAAGTCAATGTCCCGACCGGCGTATCCAGCAGCGTCACCCTCGGCACCTCGGCGACCGGTTACAACGCCTCCGCTGAAGGATCCATCACCTCGACCAGGCTTTTCGACTACCACTACGAGAACGGCTTGTATTACAGCCGACTGTGGCCGCTCGGTCGCGAATGGGAAATCCCCGCAGGCAACGTTCTTCGAATCCGCGCAACTCCCACCGCGAGCACCGCGATCAATGTGACTTGCTATTGCATATGGGAAGAGTGAGCTACATCACACCGCAGTTTGCGAATTAGGTGGTCGTTCGGCCTGGAGGTAACCCATGGCCCGGATAGGCCGCACATTCCCAGTCCGGAACTACATCAACAAACCGAAAGCCAGTTCCGGCCCAGTAGTTGTTTCCGCTTCGGATTCCGGCTCGGGCGCTGACTCCGCAGTCGTCTCGGCGGTCACGTTCATCGTCAGTGACACCGGCTCCGGCGCGGATACCGCGATAGCAACCAACGTTGTTGCGGGCAGCGATACCGGCTCGGGTGCGGACTCGGCTTCCGGCATCACGACGACCGACGCGGACACCGGCTCCGGCGCGGACACCGCGAACATCACCGATACAACAGCGGACACCGGCTCTGGAGTCGACACCGCTAACGTCACTGTGACGGCAACTGCGGATACCGGTTCCGGCGTCGACTCCGGCAAAGCGATCAACATTGCCTCCGGCAGCGATACCGGCTCAGGCACCGAATCTGCGATAGCGACCGTCACCGAATTCGCCGCAGAAACCGGCCATGGTGCCGACGCCGCAACCATCATCGTCCACGCGGCGGATGAAGGCGGCAATATCGAACCGACGTGGCCGCTGATCAACGGCAAGGTCGTCGGCAGCCGAATTCACCTCGTGCCAGCCGACCCGCGCACGTATCCCATTCTTCCGGAGATCCGGACTCGCAAAATCCGGCCGGAAGTTCTCACAGATTCGATCAGGCCCGAATGACCGAAGAATTCATCGATCAGAAATCGCTCACCACCGAGGTCGAATCCGGTGACACCCGCCGGAGCTTGATTGCGTTGCGGGACTACGTCGCTCACGAACTCGAAGGCAACCGCTGCAGCAAATGCGCGATGAGCCAGCTCCGCACCGGAGACACCGCCGCGCTTGTCCTGCGCCTACAGAAGATCATCGAGGATCTTGCAGCCCTTCCGGCCGAACAAGATCTAGAAGCGGAAGCTGCCAAGGGGGTAATCAGTCTTGCCTCCATACGTAACCGCGCCGCTGATCGGCGACCAGTACCCGAGCCATCACACGATTCCGGACTCGGCACGAAGGCTGCCCCCAGAGTACAAGGCGGTCGACAGCCGCGCTTCCGAGGCGATTGATCTCGCGCGAGTCGCTGGCCTGGAACTCGATCCGTGGCAGTGCCTCGTCCTGGAGAACATGCTCGCGATCCGCGACGAAGAGTACTGGGACGAGGTCAACGGCCGCTACGAAAACCAGTGGGCGGCAGCCGAATTCGGGCTTGTGGTAGCCAGACAGAACGGAAAAGGCGGAATCCTCGAAGCTCGCGAACTGGCTGGTCTGTTTTTGTTCGGCGAGAAGGAGATCATCCACTCGGCGCACCTATTCGACACGTCGCAGAAGCACTTCGAGCGCATCCGCCGACTGATCGAGGACACCCCCGACCTCCGCAGCGAAGTCCTGCAGATCAAAGCCGGTCACGGCCAAGAAGGCATCTATCTCCGCAGCGGCCAGAAGTTGATCTTCAAGGCGAGGTCGGGCAGCACGGGACGCGGGTTCTCGGCTCCGCTGGTTGTCTACGACGAGGCGATGAAAAACCTCGACAGCTCGGTCATCGAAGCCTCCATGCCCACGGTATCCGCGCAGCCGAATCACCAGATCATCTACGCCGGGTCCGCCGGTACCGCAGAAGCCGAGCACTTCGGCCGGGCCCGCAACCGCGCCATGAAGGTGATCGCCAAGGAAGCCCGCGAAGTCCGCTTCGGCTGGATGGAGTGGAGCGTCGAACTGTGCACGTCGTACTGCCCGCCGGACTGCGAAGACCACGACGACGCCAACGACCCCCGCACGTGGGCGAAAGCCAACCCCGCCTTGGGAATTCGGATCTCCGAGGAGTACATCCGCGAGACCGAGAAGAAGGCGATGTCGCCCGCCGGCTTCGCGAAAGAGCGTCTGTCCGTAGGTGATTGGCCCGCAGAGGACGGTGGCTGGCGTGTCATCTCGAAAACCGCGTGGGATGACCGGCGTAACGCGCTGTCGCAGCTGCAAGGGAAGTTCTGCCTCGCTCTGGACTCCTCGCCCGACGCCGACTGGACGTGCATCACCGCCGTAGGCGCGAACGAAGACAAGCAGATCCACGGCGAAATCACCGGCATCGAAGAAGAAAAGCTTTTCGACTATCGCCCCGGTATCAAATGGGCTGTTGAGCGCGTCGTCGACATCTGGAAGGCCAACAAACCGGCTTTCGTTGTCGTGAATCCCGCTACTCCGGCCGGTCGACTGATTCCCGAACTCGAATCACGCGGCGTCAAAGTCGAAACCGTCACCACCCGCGAATACGCGCAAGGCTGCGGCGACTTCAAAGACTCGATCGTGCTGAAGGGCAACAAGGAAAAAGGCGAGTTCACGCACATCGACCAAGCTCCTCTCGATATCGCCGTCGCGAACGCGAACACCCGCAAACTTCAAGAGCTGTGGGCGTGGGACAAGATCGAATCCTCGGCCGACATTACCCCGCTGACCGCGATGACACTCGCCTATTTCGGCTACAAAAAGCACATTTTCACCAAACCGGCGAATATCTGGTTCTATCGCGGTTGAAAGGCCCCACGTGAAGCATGTAAAGCCCCTCGTGGCCGTAATCGCCGCTTTCTCCGGCATCGCATCGGCTACCGCAGGCGCATATCTGGAATGGGGCCCTATCGCGCTCATCGTGTGCGGCCTGCTGGTTCTCGCTGCCGCGCTGGTGATCGACGTCAAGGACGACTGAAATGCCCAATCTCTGGTCTCTCCTGCGCCGCCCGGAAAAGCGAGATCAAGGCTTCCCGGTCGTCGATCAAAACGCCCTCGCCGAATACTTCACCTTCCAAGGCAGCGCCTATCCGATCGCAGGCGGCTTCGGCGGTGCTTTTCCGTTCGTAACCTACGATGCCTCCAGTAATAAGCGCCACGAAACAATCCCCAACGACTTCGCCGGGTACGTCAACGCCGGATACAAGTCCAGCGGCGTCGTGTTCGCGTGCTGCCTCGCCCGGCAAATGGTTTTCACCGAAGTCCGGTTCGCGTTCCAGAAAATGAGCAAAGGCCGCCCCGGAGACTTCACCGACGAAAACGAACGGTCGATCAGGCTGCTGCGCACACCATGGCCCAACGGCACCACTTCTCAGCTCCTCGCGCACGCGATACAAGATGTCGACCTCTGCGGCAACCATTACGTGCTGCGCGAAGACGGCCCTGACGGTCCTCGATTGCGCAGGTTGCGCCCGGATTGGGTGTCGATCGTTCTGACGAAGAACCCCGAGGAAGCGCTTCACTCCGATATCCAGGGGTACATCTACAAGCCCGGCAATACTGACGACAAAACGAAGTGGGAATTGTTCCCCGCTGACGGCTCGAACGGCATTGTCGCGCACTGGGCTCCCATTCCGGATCCTCTCGCGCAGTATCGCGGCATGTCGTGGATGACTCCGATCATCAAAGAAGTCATCTCCGATGAAGCCGCATCGACCTACAAAGTCAACTACTTCAACAACTCCGCGCAGCCGAATTTGCTGGTGTCGTTCGATCCGACCGTGACCTCCGAGCAATTCCACGAGTTCATGACGATGATGAACCAATCCAAGCACGGTTTGTCACACGCTGGCGAGACGCTGTATCTCGGTGGCGGCGCTACGGTTTCCCCGCTCGGGTCGAAAATCCAGGAAATCGACTTCTCGAAGCTGACTTCCATCGCCGAATTGCGCATCGCCGCCGCCGCGCGGGTTCCTCCGACCGTTGTCGGCCTGACGGAAGGCATGCGCGGTTCCGCTCTCAATGAGGGCAACTACCAGGCAGCCGCTGATCAGTTCGCGAACGGCACGATCCGGCCGCTGTGGCGTGATTTGTGTGCCGCGTACGCGCCGCTGATCACCGTCCCTGCGAACTGCCGCCTCTGGTACGACGACCGCGATATCTCGTTCTTGCAAGAGGACCGCGAAATCGTCGCTCAGCTGCAGCAGACAGAGGCAATGACTATCGCGCGGCTCGTCCAAGAAGGCTACACGCCAGAGTCGGTCGTGAAGGCGCTGATCGAAAAGGACTGGACTCTGCTCGAGCACAGCGGCCTTTTCTCGGTCCAGTTGATGGCTCCCGGCCTCGGCCATATGACCGACTACTCCGGCGACGCCCCGACCGAAACGCTGCCTCCTCGCGATCAGCAATTGGCTGCGGACCCGAACAAAGCAGACGGTCCAGAACCGGTCAAGCCCGTAAAGCCCGCAAAGAAAAGCCCGCAGCAAGGGCAATCAAAGCAGCAATAAGGACTAAAGCCCTTGAGTAAGCCTGTTTGCGAGATCGAAAATTGCAACGATCCAGTCTATTGCAAAAAGAAGTGCAGACCGCACTACAGAAAAGCTTACGAAGCGGAAAATCGCGAAAAGCTGCTAGCCAATAAGCGCGCCCGATATTACGAGAACCGCGACAAGAACCTGGCGGACATGCGTGACTACTACTGGCGCAACAAAGAAGCCTCGCAGGAGCGATTCAAGAACTGGTGCGAGGCCAATCCTGGCTACTTCCGGGATCGTTACCTAGCGAATAAAGAGCACATCCTCGCCATGAACAAAGAGTGGCGAGACGGCCATCCTGAATATTTCCGCGCCCACAGCGCCAGAAGGCGTCACCAAGGCGCAGTCGGCATGACGGCCCAAGACAAGATCGACTCGGTTGAATGGCGCAAACGTATAGCCAACGACCCCTGCTATTACTGCGGGAAATCCGCTGAGTCGATGCATGTCGATCACATGAATCCATTATCTCGAGGCGGCACCGATCATTGGTGGAACCTCGTTCGTTCCTGCCAGCAGTGCAACCTTCGGAAGAATGCGAAGACTGCTGAGGAGTTTATCGAGGAGCTAGATAGATGCCTCCAGCCAATAGAATCATAACTCGCGACGTCGATTTCACGCTAGCCGCAACCGGTGATGCTCCCAGTGATAAGAGAACGTTGTGCGGCTACGCGGCTGTTTTTGGACAAGACACGCAAATCAATAGTTTCGAAGGCGCGTTTACCGAGCGCTTGGCTCCTGGCTGCTTCAAAAAGACCCTCCAAGAGGGCAAGCTTCCTATTTGCCAGTTCGCGCACGGCCGTGATTCCCGCACTGGTGGCGTCCCGATCGGCGTCTTCACCGAGATGCGCGAAGACGACCACGGCTTGTATGTAGAGGCACGGCTTTTTGAAAACGACCTCGTCGAGCCGATCCGCCAGGCCATTGAAGCGCAGGCCATCAGCGGAATGTCGTTCACTTTCACTGTCACTCGCCAGGACTGGTCCGACTCTCAGGGGCGGAGCGTTGGCGGCAATGAGCTGAACAGGCTCCTGTGGGATGCCGGAGATCGCGGCCCATTGCAGCGGACTATCCGCGAGGTCAAGCTGATGGAAGCCGGGCCTGTGATTTATCCGGCTTACGAAGGCACTTCGGTTGGCGTCCGTTCGATGGACGAGATCACCGACGAACAGCGCCAGGCGATTGTCGATGAATACCGCCGAACGATGGCCGAGCTGGAAGCCGCTCCGAAGGCCGATGAAACCGTCCGCAGCGAACCTCCGAAGACCGAGATCCACATTCATATGGCGGATGTCGACAAGGCGATCGAGACGGCGAAAGAACTCCGCGACGGCCCGACCGATCCGCCGGAAACCGCACTCGACGGCGACACCGATGGCGATGACGACACAAAGGATGTCGACGCCGAGGTCGATACGTATGTCGATGAAGACGGCGTAGAGCATTCCTTTTCCAACGGCGTCTGTATGACGCATTCCCCGACTATGCCGGACGGCCGCGCCAGCGATGACAAAAAGCCTTACGGCGACGTCGCTTACGCAGATCCGAAGAACGGCAAATACCCGATCGACACGAAGGCTCACGTCAGGGCCGCGTGGTCGTACATAAACATGCCGAAAAACCAGAAGGGCTACAGCCCCGATGAATTGCAGGCAATCAAATCGAAGATCAGGGCCGCAGCGAAGAAGTTCGGCGCTGACATCGAATCCAAATCCGCTGAGGACAGCGCCGTCGAACAACGCGACACCCTGACCGACGCCATTAACCCCGAAGACGACAACGCCGCCGATGAAGGCACCTTGCGCGCACGGGAGTCCGAAAAGAAAGAAACCCGAGCCGATGAGGCTCCCGTAAAGAGGAAAACCCCTGTGACTCTTACCGAGTTGCGGCAGCGCCTGGCGGAGATCGATGCCCGCGTTGCCGAGATCAATGTCGAATTCCGTGACGCTGAGCTGCCTGCCGACGTCGAGACCGAGAACACCGAACTCCGCGATGAGCGGCCGAAGGTGGAGGCTCGTATCGCCGCGATTCTGAAGCGGATGGACGAGCTGGCCGAGGGCGAGCGGGAGGGCCGCACCGAGCGTTCGTTCTCGTCTGCTCCGACCGGTAGCCGCAAGCCGGAGAACATCTACGACCTGAACGAGATCCGCCAGGCGTCGCACAACGAGGACGACTACCTGCAGCTGGTCCGGGACAACGCCGCCCGTGCAATCGAGCGCGCCAACTACACCCGCATGGTTGCCAAGGAGGACGCTCAGACGAGCGCACAGGCGCTGCTGGACACCGTCGACGACGAGAACGCCACCCTGGCTCATCGGATGCTGCGGACCGGCTCGAGCTTGTATGAGCGCGCCTGGTCGAAGACGGTTGCTGCGGGTACGCCGCAGATGCTGTCCGGCGAGGAATATCGTGCTCTGTCTTTGGGAACTGACGGTAGCGGCGGGTATGCTGTGCCGTTCGAACTCGATCCTACTGTAATCCTTACGAGTGCTGGCGTCATCGATCCGCTGCGGAGCGTTTCCCGCGTCGAGCAGATCGTCGGCAAGGAATGGATGGGCGTCGTGTCTGCGGGCACCAGCGTCACCCGTTCTGCTGAGGCGTCGGAAGCGTCGGACAACAGCTTCTCCCTGACCCAGCCGACCGTGAAGACCAACCGTGTCGCTGGCTTCATTCCGTTCTCGTACGAATTGGCTGAGTCTTGGTCGCAGGTGCGTTCCGAGATCACCCGCGCTCTGGTTGACGCCAAGGGTCGCGAAGAGGCGAACTCGTTCATGCTGGGGGATGGCACCGGCACCAACGCGGGCGGCGTCATCGGCACTCTGCCGGGCGGTTCCTACGTGGCCGCGACTCCGGGTCAGGCATTCACTGCCGCTGATGTTTACCACCTCGAGGAAAGCCTCGATCCGCGCTGGCGTAATGCGAACGCCAAGTTTATCGCTCACCGCGCGAATTACAATAAGATTCGCCAGTTCGATCAGTACGGTGGCGCTCAGCTGTGGCAGCGCATTGGCGCGGGAATGCCTTCGGAGCTGCTGGGTTACCCAGCTCTGGAGTCCTCGGTCATGGCGTCGACCCACGCTACCGGCGACCTGTTCCTGATCTTTGGTGATTTCCAGCAGTTCCTGATTGTGGACCGTATCGGCATGAGTGTCGAGCTGATCCCCCAGGTATTCGGTTCGAACCAGCGTCCGACCGGCCAGCGCGGTATTTATGCGATCTGGATGAACAACTCGGTCGTTCTGGTTCCGAACGCTTTCAAGGTCCTTCAGGGCCAGGCGTAATCGATTGATTTAAACGAGGTCGATGAAGCCGGTAACGAATTCCGCATACGGAGGCTTTAAATCGTTGCGGAATTGACCTCGTTTATTTCGAAAGGATTGATATGGCAGGCGAAATCTACCTCGCCAAGACCAGTTTCTGGTACCACGACGACAACGGCGATCACCAGTTCTGTGCTGTCGGCACCCGCGTCCGCGAAGGGCACAAGATCCTCGACGGCCGGATGTCGCTATTCAAACCGGATGACGTTCTCGAGCCTGAGCGCATGGACAACGGACGGGTTGTGGTCAACGACGCCCTCGAAGCCCCGGCTGAAAAGCCCGCGCCGGTCAAGCGCCCGGGTCGCCCCCCGAAGGCTGCCGAATAACCCGAGAGATGGCGTGACATGTACGGCGACAACTACTGCACCCTGGCCGACATCAAAGCGTATATGCATCTCGATCCGACCGAAACCAACTTCGATACGTCGTTGACGGCCGCGATCAATGCCGCAAGCCGCGAGATCGAGAATTATTGCGCCAGGCAGTTCAACAATGACTACGACGTCAATGGCGTCCGACAGCCTGCGACTACGCGAGTGTTCCGGCCTTCGGCGGTGCGGTTGGTACTGATCGACGACTTGTACACCACCGCCGACCTGGTCATTCAGCACCGCACGATCACCTCGACGGCGCTGACGACGTTCAATGTGAACACCGATTACGAACTCGAGCCGTTCAATGGCGTCGTCAATGGCGTGGCCGGGTGGCCGTATCGACGCATGGTTCTGCCGTTCTGGCGCTATTTGTGGGATATCTCCCGGCTCGAAATAACCGCGCATTGGGGTTGGGCTGCGGTTCCCGACGCTGTCAAACAAGCATGCCTGGCCGTGGCCGCGCAGAACTACAAAATGGGCACCGCACCGCTCGGCGTATCAGGTACGCAGCTCAGCGGTGGTCGAGGTTTGCCCACGGTGCGCGTTCACGATATGCCGCAGGCGGCCGAAATGCTCGATCCGTACTGCGCTGATCATCCAATGGTCGGGTGACCGGAATGACATATTCCCTCACCCAGATCCGGACCGCGATGACGACCACGATCCGCAACTCGATTCCCGGACTGATCGTCTACAGGTCGGTCGAGGAAATGACCGAAGTTCCCTGCGCGATCCTCGAGCCCCGATTCGCCGACTTTGATGGCGCTATGCAGGGCGGTGACCACGTCTGGCATTTCTACTGCTACATCATGGTCAGTCGCACCGAGCCTTTCTATGCATACCAGAAGCTCGATGGATACATCACCGGCAAAGGCTCGACAAGCATCCCTCAGGCGATCGAAGACACCCCCAATCTCGGGCTGGACGACTCGGTGTTCGCGCACTGCTACGGGATGAAGGACTATGGCGGCTCGTTTTCTTCGGCAGCCATCAATCACATCGGTGCCGTGTTGATGATCACCGTGCACTCCTGAATTCTTCTTTTCTGAAAGGCGAGCCGACAAATGGCTGCTCTTACTATTCAGCTGCTTTCCGACGCTGGCACCAAGCCCACCTTTTCCGCTGCGACAACCGCCGATACAACCGCGATCGGCAACGGCACCAACACATTCGTCGTTTATAAGAATGCTGATACCAGCACACACACCCTGACCATTACCGTCGCCGGAACAACTACGTACGGCGTGGCGCTTCCGCAGAAGACGGTCACCATTGCCGCGACTACCGGCGAGGTGTGGGTTCCGCTGCGCAAGGCGTACGACGACGGCACCGGCATTGCCCATCTGGCGCTCGATGCAGCGACAAGTGTCACTGTGGCGGTGGTCCAGGTTGGTTAGCCCTCATGCGCAGAGGTGGGAGGAAATCCGTCGCGCCAACCGCGATCAAGGACTGGCGAAACGGCTTTTCCGGGTGGTCGGTCCGCACACGGTCGCGGGGAAATGTACGGGCGAGACGGTCGAACTGGAAGTCACCAGAGATCAGGCCGACGCATTGATTCTCGCGGGTCACATCATGGAAATCCCGTTCGAAACCCCCGGCGAATTTCCGGCCGACTATTCGGAGCCTGATTTTCTCGGTCTGAACCCCGAAGCCGGTCCTCCGGTGCCATTCACAGAAACCACTCCAGAGGCAGAAGAAACACCTGCCCAGAAGGGGCCGTCTGCCCCTAGAACCCGAAGGGGCAAATAACCCATGGCTCACAAGTTTATCCTGCGGAACTGCTCGATCACCGTCAATGGCGTCGACTTCTCCGACCACGTTTCCAGCGTCGAGATCGCCCTGAAGAAGGCGTCAATCGATACTACCAATTTCGCGGGTGGGGGAAAGGAAGCTCAGGCGGGCCTGAAGGAAGACGAGTTCACCATCGACTTTCAGCAGGATTTCAATGCCGCCGAAGTCGACGCGACGCTGTTCCCGCTGTACGACCTCGAGTCCGAGTTCCCCGTCGTGGTCAAGCCTGTCGCATCCGCAGTCTCGGCGACCAACCCGTCCTTCACCGGCACCTGCATTCTGCTCGAGTACACCCCGTTGACCGGCAAGGTTGGTGACCTCTCGACGACCAAGGTGAAGTTCCCGACCCAGCGCACCGGCATCACCCGCGCCACTTCCTAATGTCCGAACACGACGCCCGGATCAACGTCAAGCTCGAAGGCTACGAAAAGTTCGGCGACGTCGCTCGCATTATCGGCCGAGTCGACCGCAACTTCCCGAAGTGGATCCAAGCCGAGATCGAAAAAGAGGCCAAGCAACTCCAGCGCGAGGCCCAAAAGTCGATCAAAGGCCAGCGCGGCGAATCGAAGGCGAAGAAGGACATCCTCGGCGAGATCGCGGAAGGCATCCAGGTCGAGAAGTTCTCCGAAGACGGCGGCGATGGCATGCACATCATCACGTCGATGCCGGAAGAGAACGAAGAAAACCTCCCTCGCGGCTTCGACACCACGTACGGCGGCTTCTGGCATCCGTTGTTCGCCAAAAAGGACGAACTGCGCAAGAACTGGAAGTGGTACCACCAGGACGGCAAATACTCCTGGTGGGTCGACGTCATGGAGCCGAGCAAGGTCGACGAAGAACTCGAGCCGAAGATGCAGGCCATCGGAGACCGCGCAGCGGAAGAGATCGGCTCGGCTGGCGAAACAAAAGCGTGAGGCTCAACACCTCTCATAGACGGGAGGGTGCAGGTTTTTTGCGGGCCCCTGCACCCATCCCTTAATTCCCCATGCCCGCGTTTTATCAAGCCCCGCAACAGTTTTGAAAGGCCCCGCAAAATGGCTCTGCTTAATCGTGATCAGATTCTCGCCGCTGAAGACCGCAAGACCGAGGAAGTCGACGTCCCCGAGTGGGGTGGTTCGGTCTTGGTTCGTACCCTGTCCGGCCGCGAGCGCGACGAATTCGAGTCCTCGACCGTCCGTACGCGCGGCGGTAAGCGTGAAGAGAACTTCGTCAACTTCCGGGCCCGGCTGGTCGGGCTGTGCATGGTCGACGAATCCGGCGAGCGGATGTTCAAAACCCGCGCTGAGATCGACATGCTCGGCAACAAAAGCGTCGCGGCACTTCAGCGTGTATTCAACGCGGCCCAGCGGCTGAACGGAATGACGGATGAGGATGTCGAGGAGCTGACCGAATCTTTCGACGAGACTCCCGACGCGGATTCTATTTCCGACTAGCTCTCGCGCTCGGGAGAACGGTCGAGGAACTACTCGAAACCATCTCATCTCATGAACTCGCGGAGTGGCGAGCATACGAACAAGCATCCGGCCCCCTCGACCGCGCTTATTCGGACGACATGCTCGCCCACATCCACGAAAAGCTCCAAGATTTACTGTATCTCACTGGCGGCGCGTGGTCCGGAGAGGGCGAAAACCCCGTCCCGCCGAGGTATCGAGTTCCGCGCCCCAACGAGATTTTCGCACCCGACGAGGACGAGGGGATCAGCGAAGACATCGGCGAACTCGACGCTCAATTCGGCGGCTAGAACCGGCCTGCCAGCTTCAAAAGGAAAGCTTTAAATGGCGAATCACATACTCGAGGCGACCCAGGCCGGTCCTGCCGTCAATATCCTCACCTCCGCTTCGCGCACCGCCAGCCCTGATACATATGAAATTCAAGGCATCGATCGCTACAGCGGCCTTGTCGTGGTCTGCGATGTCAGCGCGGTTGTTTCCACGCCATCGATTACCGTGTCGATTCAAGGCGTAGACCGCTTGTCGGGCAATACATGGACGATCCTCACTTCGCCCGCTATCACCGCAGTCGGCACGACGGCATTGAAAATCCACCCCGGCATCACCACGACGGCGAATCTCGCTGCTTCGGATTTCCTGCCGCCTTTCACGCGAATCGTCGTCACCCACAGCAACGCTAACGCGATCACCTACACCGTGGCGGCATATCTAGTCAACTGAATATCAGCGAAGGACGTACGTCATGGCAACAGTAAGGTCCTCGCTGGAATTCTCCATCACCGCCGCATATCTCGGTAAACCGGCGATGGAAGCCGCTCGCAAGGACTTTTTGGAGACGCGCACCGAACTCCAAAAATTGGCCGACGAGGCGATCAACATCCGCGTCAAGCTGTCCGGCCTCGACGATGATATAGCGGAAATCAAGGCTCTGACGAGCACGCCCCAGGACGTTCATCTCCACGGCGTTGCCGACACCAAGACCGCCGAGGGGCAGCTCAACGAAACCGCCCGCTTCCGTCCGGTGACGATGAAGGCTGTAGCCGAGACAGCGGACGCGGTGCGGGATCTCGACCAGGCTGCGCACGACCGCACGGTGATCATCCGGTATCGGCCCGAGAATGCTCGCGAAGCCGCCACTGCTGCCGATGACGCTATGCGCGACCGCACCAACGTCATCGGCACGGAAGTCCAAGGCGTCTCCGAAGCAGCAGCCGCTTTCGACGGGCTGAACCAGAAACGCGCAGCGGAGTTCGTCGCAACCCCCGAGAACGTCTCCGAAGCCAATGCCGAACTCAACGAACTCGCGAAACCCCGCGTCTCGCCGATCGTAGCGAAAATCGAAGCCGACGCCGCCTCGCAAAAGCGCATGAGCGACCTGATCGCCCAGAAAAACAGGATGAATTACGCGATCGAAGAGGTGCGCCGCAAGCGCTACGTCGAGATCGATGAAGGGCTCGGGCAGGCGAAACGCGACGTCAATGAACGATATCCCGATCGAAGGCGAAATCCGCAATCGGCGCGTGCGGCGTTCAATGAAAAGAGCGGGCTCGAATCCGAGGCGAAGAACGCCAAGAACTCCGCGCGGATGGATGAGCTGCGGCAAAAGAACGTAGTCCAGCAGTGGGCGGATCAGCAAGGGATCGACGAACGCGCCACCACGAAGAAAACCAAAGCCGGAATCGTCCAGGACGCTCGCGACCAGAGCGCTGCGGAAAAAGCTCACGCACGCAAGCAGTCCCAGGCTCAGAAAGCGATGGAATCGGCGGCAACGGCCAAAGCGAAGATCGACAAGACCGCCGAGGATCGTACAGCGACGATCAGGGTCCAGGCGCAAGCCGGTGATGCGAAGGCCGCGATCGATGACGTAGCCAAGCGCCGCAAACTTCAAATTGATCTTGATCTGAAGAACGCGAAGGACGAACTCGACAAGGCTTTCCCCGGCAAGCGGCCGATGGAAATCCAGACGATGATCACCAGCGCGAAGGACAACCTCGATTTCGCGGCACGAAACAAAAAGCTCGACATCGACCAACGGAGCGCAGGAGCTAAACGCGACATCGACCGAGCCGTCGCGACGCGTCAGGTGGCCGTCTACCGGGGCGAAAATCGCGACCAAGTCGACGCCGACGCCAGCCGCACTATCTCGACGATCAAGAACACAGCTGCGACCGGTATATCGAATGCGCAGTTCGAGCACTCCGCACAACAGCGCGAGGCAGTGATCACCGCGAAGGCCGACACCGCCGAAGCGAGAGCCCAACTCGACGAAGTCGCAAAGGCGCGGACTGCAAGGGTCGATACCGACTCCAGCGGCCTGGACGGCATCAAGAGCGCTGCTGATAAGGCTACGAAGTCGGTCAAGGATCTTGCGTCGGCTATGGCGCTGGTCAGCCTCGGCTCTGCGGCTCTGGGCGCGGTGATGACGACCGGTCTTGCCGCTGGTGTCATCGCAGCCGGTGGAGCGGCTATCGCGGTCAACAAGCGGCTCGCCGCCAGCCACAAAGAGGCGATGGACGCCGCGCAGCTGCAAGCCGAGACCGCCAAGCGTGACCTCGCCCAGGCGTACCGAGATGTCGCCGATACGGCGATCGAATCCAGCCAGAGGATCGCGGCAGCGCAGCACGAAGTACAGATGGCCGACCGCAACGAGGAAGATGCCCGCCGGTCACTCACCGAGGCATACCGCGACGCTCGCCAGGAACTCGAGGATCTGCAGCTGCAGCTCGAGCAGGCTCCGATCAATCAGCGTTCCGCCGACATTGGTGTAGCGCGCGCATACCAAAACCTCACCCAACTCGGTAAGCGGCAAGACGTTACGCCGCTTGATTACGAAGACGCTTTCAATCAAATCGATGAAGCGAAAGCCCACCAAGACGAAGTTCGCGTGAAGAATCAGCAGCTTCAGGACAACGCGGCTGTCGCAGCCAAAAAGGGTGTCGAAGGCAACGACAAGGTCATCAAGGGTAAAGAGGCTCTGGCTGACGCAGATTATCAGCAGAAGGTCTCGCAACAGGATCTCGTCAACACTCAGCGCGAGACCGCCGAAGCTCAGCTCAAAGCCGCCGAGTCTGTCAAGGTCGCGCTTCAGGAACAGGCCCGCGCCAATAGCGAACTCGCGAAAGCGACCAAGGACGCTAATAGCGCGATGTCTCAGATGTCTGCGATGTTCGCGGATCTCGCTGCGCCACTTCAGGGCCCGTTGCACAACGCGATGCAGTCGCTGAAACAGCAGTTCATGGACATGAAGCCGGTTATTCAGCAGGGCTTCCAGAGCGCGGCCGATTACGTTCAGCCGTTCACCGACGCACTGACCGGGTTGATGCTCGGGCCCGTGCCGGGAGTCGTTACGGCGCTGCAGAATTCGCAACCAGCTGTTACGGGCTTCCGCGACGGGATGCGCTCACTCGGAACCGATATCGGCACGATGTTCTCGCAGATGTCTGCAGGGTCGGCCGGTTTCGGTGATCTGTGGCGCTCGCTGGGTGATCAGGTCGGTAAGTTCCTCATTCAGATCGGCACATTCATCGGCCAGTACGCCGGACCCGCTTCTCAGGCGCTGTCGACGCTGCTGCAAGGCGTCAATGACCTGGCTGCGGGGTTTCTGAACGGCCTCGGTCCCGGGATGAAGGATCTGCCCGTCATCGCCAGCGCCATCGCGAGCGTGATGAAGGACGTCGGCCAGATCATCGGCATTCTCGTGCAGAGTTCGTTCCCCGCGATCATCGCCATCGCCCCGATCATCAAGGATCTCGCGACCGGCTTTGCCGCAGTGATGAATTGGCTCCAGCCGATGCTGCCGATCCTGGCTCCCCTAGCCGCCGGGTGGTTCCTGCTCGACGCGGCACTGGACCTGAACCCGTTCGTGTTGATTGCGGGCGCTATCGCAGGCGTCGCAGCCGGAATCGGTTACCTCGCAACGCAAACCAAGGTCTTCCAAGACATCTGGAACAAGATGCCCAAGGGGGTCCAGGAGTTCGGCGCGGCCGTCGTCAACGACACGAAGAAGGCTGGCGGCGCTGTAGCGAGCTTCGCGACGAAGAAGGATTCCAACGGTCAGACCGGCCTGCAGAAAACCGGAAGCGCGATCATGCACGCCGGGTCCAGCGTCGGTGGCGCGGTAGTCTCCGCCGGAAAGTCGCTCGGCAAAACATTCGCTCCTGAACTCCAGGATATGAAGGCTACGTTCGGCGGAATATGGTCGAGCCTGAAAGCCGAATGGGATAAAGACCTGAAACCGGCGTTCGATTCTTTGTGGTCTTCGCTGAAGGTTCTGTGGAATAACTCGAAGCCTATTCTCGACTTTATCGGCGGCGCGTTCGTCGCTATCGGAAAAGTCGTGATGAGCGTAATTTCCGGGGTCATAGGGCCGATTATCGGCGTTTTTGTCGACACGATCAAGAATATCGTCAACGCGGTCCGCGGCCTGATTATGATGATCAGCGGATTCTTCGAGACCGTGAAGGGCGTCTTCGAAATCTGCTTCAATTTCTTCAAGACCATATTCGGCCTCCTGAAGGGTGTATTCACCGGCGATTTCTCGACGTTCAAGAGCGGACTCGACGGAATAGGCAACGGATTTAAAGATATGCTGTCCGGACTGGGCACATTCTTTGCCGGAGTATGGCACCTGGTTACGTCGCTGTTCGGCGAGGTCATCGACATCCTGAAGGGTGCCTGGAAAACCGTCGAAGGAATCGTTCTCGGAATTGTCAACGGAATTATCCACTGGTTCGAATGGCTGTACGACGAAATGGTCGGTCACTCGATTATCCCGGACTTGGTCAACGACGTCATCAAATGGTTCGAATCGCTGCCCGATAAACTGATCAAGCTCGTCGAAGATCTCGGAAAGAAAATCGCCGACGCGTTCACGAAATTGTGGGGCGACGTCAAGGATATCGCTTCGAAGGCGTGGGATGCGCTGAAGAACGACACCGGCATCGGCAGCTTCGTCGACGGAATCAAAGGCACCTTCTCCGGGCTGCTGAAGGATATCGGCGATATCTGGGACGGAATCAAAAAGGTGTTCGCTACCCCGATCAACTGGGTTATCGGCATCTGGAACAACGACATCGTCGGCAAGATTCCCGGCCTGGGCAAAATTGATACTATTCCGGGATACGCAAGCGGTGGTCAGCCGGACGGTTCACCCGGATATATCAACGGCACCGGCGGTTCGCGCGAGGACAAACATGTCGTAGCCGTTTCCAACCGGGAATACATCGTCAACGCCGAAGCGACCAGCCGCAACCGCGCGGTATTGGATGCCATGAATTTCGGCGGCGAACGCGCGATGATTCCAGGGTTCGCACTCGGCGGCACACCCGCACACGCCGAGGCCGAAGTTCCGGGATTCTCCCTCGGCGGCATCGCGTTCCGGCATATGCGCAAAGCGGCCGGACTGAGATTCGCTGACGGCGGCCCGACAGACGGTTCGACCAACCCGGCAATCGCCCGTGCTCTGCAGTGGGCTGCTGGCTATCAAGGCAGGCCATACAACGACCAAGGCTGGCTGGACTGTTCGGGTTTGGCTTCCGGTATCTACGACTCGCTCCTGGGTCGTACTCCGAAGCGGGAATTCACTACGACCTCCGACTTCACCGCGCTCGGGTTCGTTCCAGGACGTGGCGGAATCATGGAGATCGGCGTCACACCGCTGCCCGGCAATTACGGACACATGGCGACCACTCTCGCCGGACACAAGCTGGAGTCGGGCGGCGTTCACGATGACATCCGCGTAGACGGCCCTGCAATCGGCGCTGACGACTCGCAGTTCGCTGACCACTACTACCTGCCCGGGAAGTTCTTCAACCCCGCATATTCGGGCGCTGGAGCTGATGGGGACAAGGGATCTGGTGGCGGCTTCTTCGGCATGATCGGCAGCGCGTTCCAGGCAGTGGTCGGCGGCGTCCGGTCCGGCATTTCGGATTTGTTCCAGAAGCTGACCGACCCGGTGCTGAACGCGATTCCCGACCCGATGATCGGCGGCCAGAAGGGCTTCCTCGGTAGCTTCCCGAAGCAGATCGCGACCAAGAGCCGTGACGACATCGCCAACCTCATTCGCGGCCACGAATCGACGAACACCATCGGCGGAGCAATCCCGACCGGTGACCGGCTGGCGGTGATCGATGCCGCGCTGGCACTGACCCACACTCCGCCTCCCGGCACGAAAGAGCAGTGGGAAGCCGGGATGAACACCCTCGTCGAGCGCGAATCCGGGTGGAATACCGGCGCGATCAACGACTGGGACGACAACGCGAAAGCCGGTAATCCATCGAAGGGTTTGGCTCAAACGACGGGGACCACGTTCGCGGCATTCGCCGCACCAGGCCACAAAAACATCTTCGAAGGTGTCGACAACCTCGCAGCGAGCATCAATTACATCAAGTCGAAATACGGCGGGATTGATCGGGTGCAGCAAGCGAACGCGAATATGCCTCCGAAGGGTTACGCGACCGGAACGACGAACGCGAAGAAGGGGTGGTCCCTGGTCGGCGAACTCGGCCCGGAACTGGTGCTGTTCGGCGGCGGCGAAACCGTCATTCCGAACAACATGCTCGGCAATCTCAACGACAACTGGAACGCCGCAGCGCAAGCCAACGGTCTCGGACTGAAGGCGCAGTCGGCGGGTCAGGCGTTCGCGAAAGCCAACTTCGATCAATTCGTCGGAGACCTCGGCGGATCTACGAGCGGTGACGGCCTTGCAGAAGCGGCATTCACGCAGGTTCCGAGTTATCTGCTGGCGCTGGACGCGTATCAGAAGTCGGGAAAGCTCGGCAAACCCGCGTACCAAACCCTGTCCAATCAGATTCAAGGCGACTTGTCCAAGCCTCCGGCGAATCCGCTCGACCCCGGACAAGAGGGTGTCACGACGCAACCGGGAACGCCTCCTCCTGGCGCACAGCCGCAGCAACAGCAAAATCAGAATCCGCTTTCTCAATTCCTCCACCCGACCGAAGTTCATTTCCACGTGAGCGACGTCGACGAGGCGATGGGGAAGTGGAAGCAAACTCAGCGCGAAGCGACCCTGGGTTTCGACCCGCTCGGAATCTTCGGCAGCTGACATACACCAGAAAAGGCCCTTCGTTCAGTGATGGATGGAGGGCCTTTTCTTCTGCTCGAAAGGTCCCGCATTGGCCGCCCCTCCCGAGAAGCTTGAAATCTATTACGTCGGCCCCGACAACAACGTCTATCACTGGTCTGGCGGCGACTTTCACGGCAACGAAGGCATCACCCTCACCGCGCAAAGCCTCGGCACAGCTTTCGAGGACGTCTACGAATCGCCGATCGACACCATCTACCAGTCCACGGCGTTCGAGATCGGCGGCAGATACACCGGCCTGCGCGAGAATATGTTCGAATTCGCGTTCGCGTTCAACGTCAAATCGACACAAGACGTTCCGTGGCGTGTCAACGATTCGCGGTTCCGCAAGAGCCTGAGCTATACGCAGGACGGCCGGATCTACTGCAAGATCGTCGGCGAATCCACGAGGTATTTGACGGTCCGCATGAAGGGCACGCCGAAACTCAAAGTCCAATCCGACCCGAACGAGCGCCGGTATGGCCTACTTCTCGTCACGTTCGTCGCCGCATATCCGCGATGGGTCGAAGACGACTGGACACAGACTTACATTACAAAGACGGACACCACGCACGGCGGCCTCGAAACAACGACGCTGACCGAGTGGAACCCCACCAACAACGAACAGTGGGCGAAATGGGTCCTGCAAGCCGGTAACGCCGGTATCACCTGGCACCTGCCCGATTACTCCTACGGCGACAGCCGCTTCAACCGCGCCACCGTCGACGCCAGCCGCATGATCACCATGCCCTCGCTGATCGCAGGTGAAAACGTCGTCGTCGACACCGATGAAATGACAATGGCCGGACAGGTCGTCTCCAGCCTCGACACCGCGATTTACCAGCGGATGAACGGCGTCGAATTCCTGTACCCGATTCCCGCGTATACGCAGCCTACCCCGGTTCCGATCGCGGTGTCCGGCGCAGGAGTCGGCAATTCCATTCAACTCAGATGCCCCCGCAGCTGGTCGAGACCTTGGGGACTAGAGTGAGCAAAGGCTCTGCATGATTCACAACCTCGGGCCAACAGACGCCCGCCGATATCGGCAAGAGGCTCAGACCGTAACGCTGCGAAAGCCGTTTCATCGCGGCCCCGGCGAGCCTGATTCCGAAGTAACTCCGATCGATTGCGACGCCGAATACTGGTCGATCGTCAACAACATCAAACAACAGCGCGACAACCGCCTCAGGATGCCGACCGTCAAACTATTCGACGGCAACTGGATCCTGCGAGGGAGGGTCGCGCACGCCTATACCGCGAGTTTCCAGGAGATCGACGGCGAGACCGGCTCGGGCAAGATCGAGATGCCTGTCGACTATTACCTCAGTCAATGGGTTATCAACCATGATGGTCGTACGACCAAGAATATCCATGTAACCGTCGATAAGGATGGGGTCCGCTGGTCGGGCCGCATGGATCACTACGAAATCGAGAAACAGCAAGACGGCACGATGATTTGCCGGGTGCTGTTCAAGCATGATTTCGAAGAATTGAAGCACATCCTGTGCTGGGTCCGCCCCCCGCTGAAATTCTGGATTACCCGGAAGACTAGGCGGGGGGTGGACCTGGCAAGGTAAATATGCTCCAATCCTTTTTTGCCCGCCGAGATCCAGTTTCCAAAATGGTGGCTGCTTTTCGGACCTGCTAAGTGGTGTCTGAAAACGACGCTTTTCTGTAATATTCTCCGGCTCGAATCGTCTTTGTGGATGCTGCCGGACGACCCCCTCGATGCTAATCAGTGGTTCGACCTGGATCAGTCGTCGTGGTCAATGGTCGTCGCGCCTGATCCGGTCGGGCAGGACAATTCTGTCTTCGCTATTCTTCTGGCGCGGTTCAAAGATTTCTTCACCGTCGCGAAGCCGATTCTTCAGGACGCTCAGCTCACGCCGACATTCCGAAGATATCTCACCGGAGATCCACCCCCCTGGGAAGGCGCTAAGCTCCGCAACGGCTGCCTGATCATCGATATCCTCGACAAATCGGGGTACACCACCGGGACCAGTTTCGGCGGCGATTTGTTCACCGGTCTCCTCTATGCCGTGCAGCAGTTCGCCACCGATGGTTTCGACGACGGCACGCTGCCGATTCCCGACCCGAACTTCCCCGAGGAGTACTACCAGCCGGGATGGATCGGAACGCTGCCGCAGTGCCCCGGAATCATCTACCGCGAAGAAGCCCACTCGGGTATTCAGACGTCATTGTTCACCGGTTCTCCAGCGAAAGACGTTCAGCACGTAACGGGCGGACACTCGATGCCCGGTGTCAATGAATTGATCTCCGCGACCGTGAATATGGCCGGAGACATGATCGCAATGATGATCGGCGTTCCACCTATTGGCGGAATGTTGGATTCCCTGCTCAAGCCGCTATATACCGACGTTTTTCTGAGTTTTATGGCATGGAAGGATCCGAGTCGCGCGCAAAGCCTTGGATTCAGTCATTACAGAGAGCGATTCGCGGCTGGAGGAGACAACGCCTACACCATTTCCGCACTGCTTGGACTCCGGGCATCGATGTGGGCGACGCGCGAGATATTCACGCATAAATTCTCGGTCGCTGACGGCTTGCCATGGCTGGTCGGTCAAAACGGTTTCGGTCACTTTTATGTCGGCGACAGAATCGGCTCTACCGTTCGAGGCACACCTCCCGGGTCTATTTACGTGGACCGTGTCTCGGAAATTACGCTGACCTGGGATCGCAAAACCGCGCCGACGTGGAACATCACTATCGGTCAACGCATTCCGGTCGATCCGGTGGCGCGTGCTTTCGAGCGCATTCAAGCAATTATGGGCGCGATCCATGATCTCGGGGTCATCTAATTATTTAGCAAAGCTAACGATAAAGAAGGGGGCAGCGCGTGCCTCAGCATCCAGCAGTCCGAGCCGGTCACGAACTCAGCATCGGCGAACGCGTAGCGGATACGTCCGTCAAGGGAATGGGCAGCTGGACGTTCATCCTGGTCCAAGCCGTATTCATGGCGATCTGGATGACCGTGAACGTCGTAGCCGGATTCCCGCACTGGGATCACTATCCGTACGTCTTGCTGAATCTCGCGCTGTCCACCCAAGCCGCCTTCGCCGCGCCGCTGATCCTTCTCGCCGGTCGAAGACAAGACACACGAAACCAAGAAGTCGCGGTCCACACCATGCGCGCCGTCGACGAACTGAACACCAAGCTCGACACTCTGATTTCCGAATTGCAGGCCCGCAACGATGGCATCGACGAACAAACGATTCCCCCAGTACGACGAGTGTGACCCGAAGGACCCGACCGAGCATTTCCTGTGGGCGCTCACGCAGATTCAGATGGGCGACACCGAAACCATGCCCATCCAGCTGAATACCGCGAAGGTCATCTCGAAGCACCTTTTCGAACTCGGCTTCCGGCACCACAGCAAGCTCCAGACGAAGAAATTGCGTCTCCCGCCCCGGGGCAACCCCAGCTTCCTGAACGGTCTGGCGCGGTGGGTGCCGATGGACGCGGAAGAAGTCGAACCGCTGGTGCTGCCGAATGTGCGCGGGATGACCACGCAGGAACGCGAATGGATCCACCAGGAACTTCGCAACGTCGGGCATATCACCGACCCTCCGCCGGACCGTGGCCCCGTCGCCGCAGCAACCACCTGGGACGAATTGCAAGTCAAGATCCAGCGAGGCACCACGGCCGAAGAAGTCCTGGGCGGTGACGCGTGACAGCTCCTGATCAAGGCGCGCCGCTCGGCGACTACATTTTCGCTTACGGCCCGGAAGCCAACTACGGCACGCAATCCTCGAACGGCCAGACAGCGGGCGTGAAAGGCGTTCAAAGCGACTGGACGACAACCACGATTCAGAACATGCTGAAAGGCACGCCGATCGCGTCGTTCACCAACGCGCAGAACGTGCACCAATCGAATGTTCTCCAGCCGATCGCCGATAACGCCACACACCTGACCTCGTCATCGCTCACCCTCGCCAATCACGAAAACAGGATCACCAAGCTCGAAAACGGGCAGTTGATCGCGGTCTATTACGTCAACGATGTCTGGCACAAACCGACCGGCTATTCGACGCACAAAGTGATCTGCATCGCTGGCAGTGGCGGCGGAATGGGCGGAGAGGATTCCGGGCCCGAATACGGCGGTCAGGGCGGCGGAATGGGCGGGTGGCAGGAAACGACATTCAACGACTCCGACCTGTCCCTGTCCAGCTACGCCGTCACAATCGGCATCCAAGGGATTGGCGCGTACGCCTACTACTACGACGACTTCGGCCGCGCGAACTCGACCAGCCTCGGCGCCAACTGGCGAATCGACTCGGGCAGCAACTCGCCGCAGATCATCAGCAACACCGCCGAAGCCAGAACCGATTCCGGTGGCGCGGGCGAGAACGGGCAGTGGGCAACCTACGTCGGCGGCGAAATGTTGTGCGACGACGTCACTATCGAAGCTGTTGTCGTCGCACCGTCGATCCCCGAAGCCACCGACAACGTCACCTGCGTATATTTCCCCGCGCCGACGACGTACTCCTCCAGCTCGAAAATCGTGGTGTTCGGAGCATCTACCGGCTCGGGATCGGGAATGATGACGCAGGTCAATGCACCGGTCAGCCCGTATTCGGCCGAGGGCACGCTGTCGGGTCAGACGGTCGTCGCTCAATCGTCCACCAGCGTGGCGCACGGCCAGACGATCTCGCTCACCCGGCGCGGAAATGTGTTCACCGGGAAAATCAACGGAGTCACCGTCTGCACCTGGACCGACACCGGAAGCACCGTCCCGACCGGCGCGGGTAACCGCCATTTCGGCTTCATCACCGAGGGCAATTATCCGGTATTTCAAAACGATTTCCACAGCCCTGCGATCGACACGATTACCGCGATAAACCTCGACGGCACCGCAGGCACCGCAAGCAGCTTCACCGGCACAGACGGCACTTCGGTTGTCGCAGGCGGTGGCCCCCCGGGAAGCGTCTACAACGCAGGCGGCCCGGCAAGCCCCGGCACCGGCAACACCTCGACCTACAACGCAGGCGGAGGCACCGGCGGCTCACCGACGTCCATACCAGGCACAGCAGGCGGCAACGGCGCTAACGCGACCGGCGGAGCCGGGGCCACCACAGACGGCCTCAGCGGCTCGGACGGCACGAACCTCCCCACAGGCTCCTACGGGCCCGCAGCGGGCGGGGGTGGAGGCGCTGGTTCGGCATCCGGCGAAGGCGGCCAGGGCGGCTCAGGAGGCTACCCCGGAGGCGCGGGTGGCGGAGGT
This sequence comes from Nocardia jiangxiensis NBRC 101359, assembly GCF_000308615.1. Classification (GTDB taxonomy): domain Bacteria; phylum Actinomycetota; class Actinomycetes; order Mycobacteriales; family Mycobacteriaceae; genus Nocardia; species Nocardia jiangxiensis. The sequence goes on along the minus strand of NZ_BAGB01000076.1, from coordinate 80,560 downwards.
GGCGGCTGCATTCCCGGCGAAACTCCCGGCGGAGGCGGCGGCGGAAACGCCGGAATGGTCTGGGTCATCTCCACGCCGTAAAGGAAACATCAATGCCTACAACGAAAACCGCGCGGCTGCACCTCGAGAACGTTCTCGGATACGGCGGCTATGCGCGGTGCTATGAAGTCACTCCACCCATTTTCGACAACGGCTTCGCCTTCGGGTTCCTGACCATTGTGGTACATCCCGAGCGGGAGCACGCCAACGCCGAAGTGCTTGTCTTTCACGCCAATCGGCTCGGCCAGCCCGCAGAGACTTCGCTTCGCCGCCGAGCTGGATCGTTCACCCCTCTGGGAGACCCGCACGCCGCGCAGCACCACATGGACGGCTGCTTCACCTGGGCGCTGGCGGCATGCGGGTACGCGATCGAAGGCTACGGCGACAAACCGCTGCAGGACGGCCTGGACTACGACCCGGATAGCCTGGAGGGGTTGCCCACCTAGGCAACATGTTTCCATGTTTTACGCTGAAGCAGTACACACATCGTACTATCGTCAATGCCGTAAAACCGCGCTAGTTCCAGTTGCGTATAGTTCCCCGTGGCGTAAAGCTCCCGAGCCTCCCGAACGGAGTCCTCGGTCAGTTTAGACTGACCATGCGCGGAGCCTAGAGGCTGTCTGCCACGCTCCATCTTGTCTTGTTGATTATCTGCATGAGTGCCGAGTTCGAGATTGAGGGGGTTAACGTCAAGCGGAGTGTCATTTTTATGCCGAATCATCAAACCAGCAGGGATGAGTCCTACAAAAATCGTGTACGCGGCACGGTGGGCTGCCCATACGACGTTTTCGTGAGTCAGCTGCCCGTATCCGTCTTTGTCTACACGCCCCTGCCATATCCAGGGCGTTTCATCGGCAGGGAGTTCGCCGGGCATGTAAAGAGCGAATACCTCGGCTAGTGCCAGACCTTTCCGGCGTCGCCCACGTATGGGGCCTGTGAATTCAGGATCGCCATAGCGTTTGAGTCGTTCATTGTGTGTCGAGCACAGACCGTCAGTCGATCGCGGTCGTCCGCATTCTGGAACATCGCACGACCCGTTGCTGGGCTTCTTTGTGGCTATGGGAATCTCAGGCTGCGGATCTCCGGTCCTTCGCCACCGAGCGTAGTGGGCTGGACACATTTTCCGGCATGACGACGAGTTTGCACAACCTTCGATTTCACACATTTTAGGCACATGTCGATTTTATCATATCGGCTTTAGCATCGAACGATTCGAAACATAAATGAAAATCTTGAAAAGTGCGGTGATCTTCGGTCTCGTCGACGGATTGACCTGCGGCACAGGCGTTCTCATGTCGCTGCACAACCATCCCTCCGCGATCCTGCTCGCCGCAATCGGCCTGGCTATCGCGGAAGTGATCGGCATGGGCTGCGGCGAATGGCTTTCCGACAGTGGAAGTTTCGCGACTCCGGCGGCGATCGGAATTGCCTCCGGAGTCGGCGCGCTCATCCCCGCATTCCCGTACCTGTTCCTGACCGGGATTCCAGCTATCGCGCTGGCGCTGGTCATGGTCGCGGTCGTCGCCGCTGGCATCACCTGGGCTCGTCATACGCCCGGTAGTTCGTGGCTGCGGGTCGTGATCGAAACCTACGGAGTCCTCACCGCAGTTCTGGCGGCGACGACTCTGCTGGGCGTTTTAACACAATAGGAGGCATCGTTGTGGACTCTTTGTACGCCGACGTCAGCTCATGGCAAATCCCGGTAGACGACACCTACCCCTATCAAATCTTCTGCTTCCGTGCGAACGACGGCGTCTACGAAGATCCGAATTTCGCGCAGAACTACCGATGGGCCGTCAACGCCGTCGAATCCGGGAAACTCAGCTGTTTCATCGTGTATTCGTTCTGGCGCTCCAACTGGCAGGCGACCGGGCAGACCGCGATAAACATGATCGAAGCCCAGGGCGGTCCACATCCCAAGTTGGTGATGATGATCGACCTCGAATCCGGTGGAAATCCCGGCGGCGATCAATCGGATGGCGTCAACAAAATGTACTGGCAGTGGACGGACTGGCTCGGCACTACCAATGATATCGGCACTCGCAGAGTAATCGGCTACGCCAACGCCAACGACTTCTACTCGATGTGGCGCACCCGGCCGGATGGACTTCGCATGGTCGGCGCGGGATACGGAACGAACCCGAATTTACCCGGCCAGATCGCGCACCAATTCACGGACGGCGTCTATTCCAGCGCGTATAAGCGAATACTGCACAACCACGCCGACAACAAACTGGCAGCCTTGCTCGGCGGTTCTCTGCCGACGTGGTGCCCGCCTTTCGGCTTTTGCGACATGAACTCAGCAGACGGTCTTTCCCCCAGCGATTTCGCTGCCGCCTGCGGAATTGGAGAAACAGATATGACACCTGCACAGGCTCAGATGCTCCAAGAGATCTGGGATCAGCTGCGCGGCATCAACGGCGCGGGTTGGACCCAGCTGGGCGGCCTGACTCCGGTCGACGCTATTGGCGAGGTCCGCGACCAGCTCAGCGGCCCGAATCACCAATACGGCGGATGGCCGCAGCTGAACGGACGCACGGTCGTCGACGCGCTCGCCGAGATCGGCCAGAAGCTCGGAATGCCGGGATACCAGCCGCCCACTCCTCCGGCCCACTCCTAACTCGAAAGACCTTACGTGACAACTGAATACAAGCTCGGTCTCAATGATTCCCCCGACGAGGCGTTTCCGCTGAAGCTGGGGAGCTATCTGAAGACCTCCGCACTCCCCAAGATCCCCGGCAGCTTCGGCCACGAACAGCTGATCGCCGACTGGGGCATGCTGGGCAACGACGAGGTCGGCGACTGCGTCATCGCGGGTAGCGACCACGAAGCGATGCTCTGGAATGCAGCGGCGGGCAACCCGATTCCGGAATTCACTACCGAAACCGCGCTGGCGGACTACTCGGCGATCACCGGCTTCAACCCGGCGGACCCGACCTCCGACCAGGGCACCGACATGGCGACGGCGGCGGAGTATCGGAAGAACACCGGCATGATCGACGCGGCCGGTAACCGTCACAAGATCGCGGCGTATCTCGAGCTGGAGCCCGGCAACCTCAACGAATTGGCCGCTGCCACTTACCTTTTCGGTGCGGTTGGCATCGGCATCACTGTGACGGACATCGCGCAGGAGCAGTTCGCCGCAGGCAAGCCGTGGAGTTTCCGCCTCGGCGGCGATGTCATGGGCGGCCATTACGTCCCGGTCGTCGCTCGGCGCAACGGTTATTTCGTGGTCGTGACGTGGGGCAAGCTGCAGAAGATGACCTGGGCGTTCTACGTGCAGCAGTCGATGCGTGCAATCGCTTACGTCAGTGACGAATACCTGCACAACGGCGAGAGCCCCGAGCACTTCGACAAGGCCGCCCTCCTGCGTGACCTCGCCGCGCTGTAACAACTGAATAGAAAGGGCAGCAATGCTCAAAGCAATAGGCAGCTACCTGAAGAACCTCTGGGCGATGAACCCGGTTCGTTCGGTGCTGTACACCATTATCGTCGGTATTGTCGCGGTGGTATTCGCGAAGTTCGGAATCTCCGACACCGCCGCTATCGACGCTCTGATCGCTATCGTGCTGGGTGTCCCGGCTACCGAGCTGATTCGTTCGCAGGTTACCCCTGTCGCGAAGCTGACCGCGAGGAAGTAATCATGAGCGTCGGCCTGGAAAACCTTATTCTGTCGCTTGTCGCCGGAGGGTCTTTGCTGCAAGCACTCGTCATGGCGTGGGCTAATCGGAAAAAGACCAAAGCCGACACGGCAAGCGAGCTGGCTCGAAATGCGCTGGCACAGGTATCGAGTGTGACCGCGCGGTGCGACCAGCTCGAAAGTGACGTCCGAGAATTCAAAAAGGCGCTGTATCCCCACCAGTCGTGGGATTTGAAGGCGCACAAAGCCGCACTCGAAGTCGATCCGAATTTCCCCGCGCCGCCGGAACTGTTCATCGGATGACCGCATTGGCCGCCTGGTCGTGGATCACCGCTGCGGTCAGCATCATTCAATGCTGGATATCGTCGCACAACCCGCGTAAAGGATGGCTGTTCGGCATCGCCGCGCAATCGGTGTGGGTCATCGACGGGATTGTCACCGGCCAGCCCGGAACGATCGCCTTGTCGGTGGCCCTCACCTGCATCTACATCCGCGCGCTATACCGCTGGCACGGAACGGATTTCACCCCTGACCGAAAGAAAACCAATGGCACTGACTGACTTGTCGGCGCTGGACAGCTTCAAACGGACTCCGATCCCGGCAGGCTATCCCGCCGACCAGCGGACCTTCTACGCGCCCGTCGACAACATCCACGGCGTCCTGGTATCGATGATCAAATCCGCGAGTCATTCGCTGGTGGTCAGCATGTTCGGGTTCGACGACGACGAGCTGGCGGACCTGCTGCTCGAGAAGATCAACGACGAGCACGTGTTCGTTCAGCTGACTCTCGACTCCCGCCAAGCCGCCGGGAAGCACGAACAAACCATCCTGGCGCGAGATGTGTTCCCCGCCAGCTCAATTGCGATCGGCAAAAGCGAGCGAGGCAACATCGTCCATCTCAAGATGGTGGTCGTCGACGGCCTGGACGTGATCGGCGGCTCGACCAACTGGAGCACATCCGGCGAGACGACCCAGGACAACTCACTCACCGTCGTCCGGAACCCGTACGTGGCCGCTGAAGCGCGCTCGCGCCTGGACGCCACACACCAACACATTCTCAACCACAAGAGGTAATCATGGCCTTTGCAGGCTCTACCGGCGTCCAGCGCGGCGACCACTTCGAATTCAAGGCGTCGGCGGCCGAGACCGCTTCCACGACCCACAACGTTGCCCACCCGGGCGGCCCCGGCATGACGAGCATCGTCGTTAAGGTCACCGCCGCGTCCGGCACTACCCCGACCATGACCATCGTTGTCGAAGGCTCGGACGACGAGACCAACTGGTTCCAGCTCGGGGTGATCGGCTCCGGCGGCTACTCGGTCGGCACCACGGCAACCGCTCCGACGAACATCACGACCACCGGCACCAGCCGCGCCGCGTTCGTCACCCCGGAGTTCATCCGCACCCGCAGCGTCATCGGCGGCACCACGCCCAGCTTCACCTACAGCGTCGAAGCGTCAATCGGCTGATTTGACCGCGCCGCAACATCTTTGATAGCTTGGCGATGGTCGAAGCAAACCGCAGAAAGAAGCCGGTCCGCTGCTACGGGCCCTTCCCTGCAAGACCCCCGGTTTCAGTTACCAACTGGAGCTGGGGGTCTTTTTGCGTTTCAGTCCCGTTCTCTGCTCAGGCCGCGACTGTCCCGTTCCGGACTCCGGCTCTGAGGGCGCAATTCGGTCGACCCTCGGGCTAGTTCCTGCGATGGTGCCACGCTCCCACCCCCCAGGACGGCTTCCATCCCCGGGATATTGATCCCTGCCCGCTCTCGCGCCTCTTTCGCCCGTGCCTGCTCCTCCCGCCATTGACGATCCCGAGCCTCCTTCTCTCGAGCCTCCTTCTGCGCCGCCGCGATCTCTCGTTCCTCCGCCTCACGGGCGCGAGCTGCCGCGCCGATCTCCCGAACACCCTGGGCGGTCGGCTCCAGCTTCGCGGCGCGGCGTTCGGCGAGATACGCCTCCATCTCCCGCGATTGCTTCTCGCTCAACCCCAGTCCGGCAACAAGCTCGTGCGCCTGCCTCCGCCCCTCTTTGTTGACCTTGCGCAGCGACCGGCGAACATCCTTGTGCGACTCGGTCAGCTCGCGAGCCGGAAAGACCTTTCCGTCCTTCTCGGCCTGCTTGATTGCCTGGCGATTGACCTCCACTACACGCGTCAGATCTTTCGTCTTCTCGACCAATCGCTTCGGTGCAAGGCGTTTGCGTTCCCGCTCGGCGGCTTCCCGCGCCTCCTTCTGTGCTGCCCGTGCCGCCTTTTCCTTCGCCTTTTCCAGATGCTTTGCAACGGTGAGCGCCATTCGGAGCTGTTCCTTCGTGACCTGCACGACGCGGAAATTCTCCGGGTAACGCTCTTTCAGCTCTTTGATTTTCGCCTTGACATCTTTGTCGATCCGAGCGCCTTCGACGATGACCCACTCGACCGACCTATCGGCCGCCAGGTGCCGTTCATCTTTTTGCAGCTGCGGCATGGATTTTCGAGAATCGAGAGCACCCGACTTGTACTCGAAAGCGTCACCGGTCTCGGCATGTCTAACGTCGTGAAATCGAGAACCTTCGTTGGTCCGGAGGTGCTGCTCTTTCCGGTATCCCCGTTCAGGTGTGTGACCGCGAATCGCCAACATTCCATCGCGGAACCGATCTCCGACATCTTTGGATTTCTGCCACCTTTGGCGCGCTTCGAGCCAATCCGCACGCCGCCTCCACATCGCGCGAGCATGACCATCTTTGCGCCACTTACCGTCAGCGTAGCGTTGATACTGCGCTTCGAGTTCGTTGTTCCATTCCATCGTCTTCCCCGGGGCTGAATTTTTCTGTTATGTGAGCAGGTATTCGATGCGAGGTGGCCGACCCGATTCCACCCATTTAGCGTAATCCTCAACCCGATGGCGATAAATCAGCGACAAATGCTCGCCGCGTTGCCGGTGAATGATTATCGTGATGTCATTTCCTACATCTAGCGGCACGTCGGTCCACTCGTTGGTTATCGCCGGTCCGAAATCTGGATACCGCTCGATCGTGGTGTACTCCTCGGGATGGTTTTCCCACTTGCCTTCGAACAGCCTGTGGAATACCTCGCCGATGAACCGCGCCAGCCGATCCGCCAGCGGCCAGTTCTCGGGGTTCTTACTGACGTCGTCCAGCGACGGGAACCGCCTGAGGATGAATTGTTCGACGTGCCGCAACCCCTCCAGCGACCACGGATTCTCCGGCATGCCGGGCACCTCCCGCAGCAGCACGTCGATCTCAGCATCCATGTCCGCTAGCCACGCCCGCCACTTGTCGTTCTTCTGATCGATCTCGAACTGCGTAGCCATCGGCAATCCTTTCGGTAGTGGTGGACGAGCTAGTTCTCTTCGAGGAACATGTGAGCGGCGATCGGTTTGAGCAGGTCGTACTTTTCTTTCAGGCGCTTGTGCTTCGCTTCGAGGTCGGCGATCTGGTGCGTCGCGTCGTCGTACTTTCGGAGAGTTGCCGCGTTCTCCGCTTCGAGGTCGGCGATCCGCTGAATGGACTCCAGGTTCTTGATTTCAAGGTCAGCGACCCGCTGCTCGAGACCATCATCCCGCCGCTTCGGCTGCTTGTCGACGACCTTCTTCGGCGGCTCCGGGATGTCCTCGGCCTCGACAGCCTTCGCTTCCTTGTACCAATTGTGGATCGATTCGGTGGATGGGCCGTCAGAGGACTCCGCCGCTTGCCGACACGCCGAACGGACCGACACCCCTTCTGCGAGGAGTTCATCCACGCGGGCAACGAACTTCGCCCGATCCTCTTCGGAGTAACGGCGCTGCCCGCTCACGAATCCGATGCCAGCCTTTTTCGCCCATCCGAGTATCGTTGTCGAATCCGGGCCGTCCGGGAACTTTCCCGACACAGTTTGCGACGCTTCGGTGATAGTCATGCCCTCCTTGGCGGACTTCTTCATCAGGTCCACGGCCTTCTGCCTGACCTCGTCCGGGTACCGCTCGGGAAATACCTTGCTCACTGCTAACTCCTAACTCGGTGTTCACTTTTTGGTCTAAGTCTTCGAAACTTAGATGGATTTGCTACAGGAGGCCGACTACTCCTCCCACGATTCGAAGTCCTCTCGCTTTGCGCCCTTCTCGATCTCTTCGTCGATCCATAACTTCCTGGCACCAGGGTCGTCGAAGATGTGGGTCTGTCCTTGATACTCGACGGCGAACAATTCGAAGTCGCCCTCGTCCATTCGGTCTTGCAACGTCCACGCGACGCCCGGAAAGTCGGGGCTACTCACGCTTCCACCGGCTCTCGAAGACGCCCCTGCCGCGCCAGCTCTTTCAATACCGCGCAAACTTCTGTAACCATCCCGAGCTTGACGTCGCCGGGCAGCCTATCCCAGCTGAACATCGGGTCGGCTATTCCATCGAAATCAGCGCCGCACTCCCAAGCAGCCTTCGCCAGGTCAGCAACCCATTTTTCATTCATTCCTACAGTAACGCTAGCCATTGCTATTTCCTATCGCTAACTCTTCATTCAGTTAGGCTGCCGCCCGCTCGTAGGTTCCCACCAGTTTGCGCAGGGATTGAATCAAGTCCTCACCATCGACTTCGGTGTAGGTTCTGCGGTAGTCCGGAAGCATCAACCCCCACGTCACGACGCGATCCTCGCCCCAGCCCTCTTCCTTCACGACCCCCGCGATAGCGACCACCGCGCCGGTCTTGGGATCCACGGCCCTGACTTTGTCGTACGCGGTCCAGACGATGTCCAGGAGAATGCCGGGGGTGCGGTCGCGGTGTAGTGCGGTCGTCCTCTTGGCTACGGGATATTCCATTGCGCTGCAACCTTTGCGACTTCGTTGTTCGTCAGATATAGCGATTTGATTCCGGTGAGCGGGATGTCCACCCACCCTTTGCGCACCTCGCGTGGCACCATGAACCCGGATTCGTCGAGCGCGCCGGAGCCGTAGTCGTCGGATTGCTGGACCTTGGTGCCGGATCCGTCCATGCCGTCGAACTCGCCGGGGGACAGTCCTCCTTGCCGATCCGTCACCGTGACGTCGATCCGGGTCTTGCCGTCGACGACGCGGGGATTGGAGACGGTGTACTCGGCCGCGCCCTGCGGAACAGTGACGGTAAGCGTGCCGCCGATAGGGCTGACGGCGATGTCGCTGAGCGGTGCGGCGGTGGCGTCGGCCGGTTTGATGGTGACGGTCTGGGAGGAGCCGCTGCTGCCACAACCGGCGAGAACCAGGGGGATTGCGGCGACTGCGGCTGCGGCGATGATGTGCTTCACGGTTCGCTATCTCTCGACTCGGTACTGATGTCTACGGACGTAGCGGCCTGATGTGTCGTGACGTTACGTCCGTTGCTGACGGTTGTCTGGATCTTCATCGAAGCGTTATCTCTCCATGTAGGGACTAAAGACCCCTTGACGCTGCCTGAAGAGGAGCTTTAGCGTACCCAGGGTTCCGGAGGTTGAAACCTCCACTGAGGGGAGAAAGATCATGTGGGGCAAATACATCCGCGATATGCAGGCAGCGCCGTCCCAGGCGTACAAGACGCCGCCATCCGCGCCCAAGGCAACCCGATCAGGGGTTAGAGGTGCTTTCGTCCTGTTCGCCCAGTTGCTCAGTTGGAGGCGTTGAGCACGAACTCGCCCGCCACCGGGTGTCAATGTTGCGAAATGCCGCAAATTCTCGATCGGGTATGAGAGTGATCGGTACGTCCAACGTCGGGTACCACATCCGCACACGATGACCGCGCTTCTCGCAGTGTTGCCGCGCCCTGCCGCTGGCTAGAGTAAGGTCGCCTTCGTGGTTGCGGTACGTGCAGTCGCGGCAATCGCCGGTGTATTTGCGGACGAACACCACCTTGCTTCCGCGACTGCACTCGTAACATGCAACGACTGCGCCGAGCCGAGGTGCATCCATAAGCAGGATCTCATGCTTGCACGACAGCGTCACCGGAAAAAGTTTTTGCCGCCTCATCGCTTGCCATCCTTTTCTCGTAGCGCGAGCCGTTCACGTTCTATCTCGTTCCAGTCCGTGAGCTTTATCCACGCATTGTCCATGATCGACCACACCAGCCGGTTGCCGTCCGCGTCGTAGCGTGCTTCCGAATTCGCCATTACTACTCCTTTGTGTGCATTATCGCGCCAAGGTCGTTCGGCTCGAGACTGAAGAACATAATGGCAATCCGATCCCCTTGTGCGATACCGACACTGTCTACGATATATTGAAATATCTCCTCGCGTGTACTGCCGGTCGCGGTCGCGGTACCCACCTTTGTGTTGAAGCGGCCGTCCGGGGACTGCCAGGTGAGGATGTAATGGAATTCGGCCATGTCGGCGACGTTCGTCATACCGCGTCTTCCATTCTGATCGGATCGTTTTGGTACAGCTGAAACTCGCGGACGGCCTCTCCGACGCACACATAAGTCAGCCCGTGCGGGTAGTCGCCCTCATGATATATCTGTCTCAGTTCTTCGGAGACCTCTCCGAAAGAAATGGTCCGGCCGATGTGCGTGGCGTTGAGTTCCCCGGCGTTCATCGCTGTTTCCTTTGATATGCAATACTGCGCATGTATTTATTTGTTGCTCTCTTTGCGGCAGATCGGGCAGTGGATCCACATGCTGTTCGTCCACTCGTATTGCGCCAGCCTCTGCCCGAGGTTCACCCCTGTCTTCAACGCCTCCCGCTTACACCACGGATAATGGACGTTCGACTCGACGGGGAGATGCACTACCGTGCTGCGTTTATGAACAACGTTCCTCATTCGACTGCCTTCGCGATTTCGGGCACGTACACCTCGGTCGGGAATTCGTAGTCACAATCAGCGCCGTTTTGTTTGTCGAGGACGTGCACATTCCGGCCGTCGACGGTCACCTCGTGCTGGTCCGACCTGACGCAGAATTCCACCGACGTGCATGCCTCCGCGAGCTGCAACGTTTCGCGAACATACTCGCCGTCGACGCGAATCCGTACATACACGGTAGGCTCCGGATCAACCTCTTCCCAGCCGTCTTGCCGCAGGCGCTCGGTCCCGGCTTTGGTGCGGCGATAAACGGGAGCATCCCTGAGTTCGTTGCTACCGTAGCTGATCGCCCACCCGTTTTCGATCGCGCGCCGAAGGCAACTCCGCGAACCGCCAGCAGCGTCGATTTCCCCGGCCGATGTGCCGCGTCCCAGGATATTCTCCCAGCCGTGCAGCGCTTCGAGAGTGGTCCGCATTGTCTCGCTGAGCTTGCGGGGTGTGTCGGTCATGATACCGAGGTTAGGGCATTGCTTCTTAAGAGTCAATGCCCTAACCTGAACAGCATGAGCGAGACGAAGCACTACTTCATCCACTGCGATCATCGGCCGCCGTGCGCCAACTACATCATGGGCGAGGTCAACCAGAGTCCGAGTCAGATGCGCAGAAGCAAGGCGATGAAGGAGTGGACAAGCCGAACGCGGCCCCCGTCGCCGTCGCAGGCCGAGGTCGGAATCTTCCCCACCGACCGTCAGGATTTCTGCCCGGTCCACGCCGAGGACGCGAAGTGATCAAGGTCAGTCTGCGCAGCAAAAAAGCCCGCGATGCCGCCCGCCGCGATGCCGTTGTTCTGACCCAGGCCGCCCGGCTGTTCGAAATCTATTCCACGCATGGACTGGAGCGCCGGGACGTCATACCCGCATTGGACTCGCTGGCGGAAGAGATCATGGCAGCGGTCGACAAGGAGGAAAAGTGAAGTTCTACATCGATTGGTCCGGGCCGGAGATCGTGCCGTGGTGGGGCAAGCACGACGGCGAGCCGCTGACACTCGACGAGGCCAAGGCCCAAGTCATGGGTCACTACGACGGCGTGATCGATGACGCTCAGAGCAGGCGCGACGGCGTGCGAGATCTCGAGGAGTCGGACTTCGAGGAGCCGGAGGATTGATGCCCGAGCTGGTGATCAGCGGGAAATCCAAAGAGGCGCTGGAGATCGCGCACCGTAAGGAGACCACGGGTGTGCGGTTCCCAGCGCCTGTCGGCAGATCCACCGGCCGGGGCTTCGCGTGGACGTACACACTGCCGGAGCCGCTGTATCGCGAGCTGGTGTACCGGATGCATCGCATTTACGACCGTAGATTCGACTTTCCGGACCTGCCGAACAAGCACGCCCAGGCGCTGAGAACCGACCTCGCCAAGATCGACGGCGTCGACAAGATCGTGAAAGACGTGGAGTATGCGTGGCGTCACGCGGGCAGGATGTACATCGACTACCTGAAGCGCGCCAGTGCCGACGTCGACCCGGACGCGGAGCCGGTCATCGAGCCGCCCAGGCCGGACAAGAACAACATCACGATCTGGTGTAAGTGCAAGCCCTCCCGGCCGGTCCGGATCGCGGCAGGTCGCTTCACCGAAGGCGGCATCACCTGCGACATCTGCGGCTGCGCGTTCGAACCCAAAAGCTGACCTTCATCACGTGACGTATCGCTCTCCGGGAAACCGTCAAGGCCCGCTCTATCTAAGTGTCGAAAACTTAGACCAGAGCGGGCCTTGACGTGTTTCTATGGGCAGAGATAGGTCGGGAAGGGGATGACCGGCGCGAGTCCGGTGGGGTGCTTTTCGAACACCTCGTGGCCGTCGACGCTGCCGTAGATGTGGCAGCCGGACAGCTTATCCAGCCCCGAGGTGGACGCCAGTTGCTGAAGCCGCTGAACGCCGTCGACGAAATCCAGGCGAGGGTCGTTGATTTCGATAGTCATCCGTGCCACGCCGTCACCAACCCCGGATCTTGCGCTCTGTACGCTTCCGGCGCAGCACGGCGAAGGTGAGCCACAGCGTCCCCAGTCCGAAAAGGCATCCCAGCACGGAGCGCCATACCGCCCACGCCGGAGATTGAACCAAGCACGCCCACGTGTAGAACAGCCATGCGATGAACGCGACGGTCCCGGAAACGTACAGCTGTATCGTCTGGGAAATCCACGCGCGTTCGAGCTTGTTGCAGAGGAGACGAGAACTCATATTCCATTCCTGTAGATGTGAACACGAAAGAAAACCCTTGGGACCTCGTACAGGGGGAGGTAACTGGTCCCAAGGGTTTTCGTCTCCCGGTCCGGTAATCGCCTGTCAACCGGCCGGGAAGTCTTCATCCAGCGTGCGCGACCGCGACTTCCTTGCAGATACTCTGCCGGGATTGGGTCGGGGGGAACTGGCCGATATACTGCCCGCGCCAGTACGCGTTCACGCGGCAACCTTGTTCTTCAGCGGCGCGGAGTTCTTCGGCGGTTAACGCGCTCGTCGCGAAAAGGTTTGCGAGACGGGTGAATTCAGGCGAGCTGCCGTCGTAGGAGTGGGCCAGCCTGAGAACGAGGTCGTTGTTCAATTCGGTCAACCTTTGGTAGGATGCGGATGTTCGGCAAGGTATGCAACGAGCTGCGATTTATGCCGGGCGGTACCCAGACACGCAAAACTCTGATCGGTCGCACGCGTCAGAGTTTTGCGTGTCTCATCCGGTGATCGACGTAATTCAGACGGCCGAGCCAGTCGCCTTCGAAATCCCGGACTTCGACCTTGCCGCCTTCGAATATCGCCGCGCTGCACGGACCGCCCCTGAGCCCGCAGAACGCAACGATCACGCGCGGGCGAAGCTTGGAACCCGTCGAACCCCCGTGAACGAGATACCATGACGGATCGCGCCTGACGGCTGCCACGAACTGCGACGGATTTGACGCCTGGAGCGCGGCGGGCGGTTCGGTTTGCTCAGCCGTACTCACCGCAGCACGCCCGCGTATCGCACATCGCCGTACTGATCTGTGTAGGTGGGCTCGACGGGGACCTGCGGCAGCTCCTTGGCGAGGTCCATCAGTTCTGCGGCATTCGAGGAGTAGTACAGCCCGAGTTCGAATTCGTGTTCGAGTTCAGCTTCATATCGGGCATCCAGCCAGAACAACATCCATCCCACGGTCGCAACAACGAACCCAATGCCTAATACAATCAGCCAGGCTTCCATATCAGCGTAATCCATTTCGTGTGCTTTTCGATTGGGTGCGACAGGGCTCCGATTGTCCCCGGTACTCTTTTGCTCCTCGACTTCCGAAAGGAGAAATACCTCGGAGCCCTGTCGCGTTCCCCGGCCCGATGAGGGGTAGGCCAGGGAAGATTTTCAATGAAGTGTCAGAGCTTCACGCCGACGCGGAGTCCCTGCCGGGGGCCGTCGTCGCCGCCTTTATCCAGCCGGGGGTCGGTGTTGTAGTTGATGTTGTCCTCGGCGTTACCGGATTCCCCAGGCGCTGCGATTCCAAGCATTCGATCAATTCCTTTCGAGGTTGTGCCGCTCAGGCCGAAGTCCGGCGACGATGTCGTGATACCGGGGGGCCGAAATAGCCCGCCGTCCTCGCAAACTGAGCTGCCAGCCTGCGAGGTCTTTGTAGACCATGTCCTGATACGCGAGTTGCCGAAGTTTCAATCCGATCGTGCTCGCAGAGATGCCGGTCTTGGTTCTGAGCTGAGGGATGGTCTGCCCGATCCCCGCGTGAAGCAGTGCGGCAAGAAGTTTCGCCTCGGTTGCCATGAACGGCATTCGCCTCAGCCTTTCGCGGTTAGGTGAGCGGGGCTCCGACCGCCTTCATCGGCGGGGCCGGGGTTGCAGGAGCGATCAAAACCTCGACCATCTGAACGCCAGCGATCACCGCAGTCGGACCGCCGACGATCAGAGTTCCGGCGACGCCGCCGATGCTGGCTCCGAGGGCACCGGTGGTCAGGCACCCCAGCGGAACGAAAACGACTGTGGGACTGGTGACTACGCCGCCGATGATGCATCCAGCGACTGCCCCGAGGCCGGTCCCGACGAGCGCTCCGGTGGTGGTCGCTACGCCGACAGTGGCACTGAAAGTATTCATGGCCTGGGTGTTCTGCTCGGGAGTGCCAGCGTGAGCCGTCCCCGCGCCGAGGCCGATGATGCCCAGCGCCAGCGATCCGGCGACAATCTTGTTCTTCACTCGTGTTCCTTTGTTGGTGCCCCGTGAAAAGGGCAGAGTTGTGGTGTGTTTCGAATTCGGTGTGGCTTAGATGCCGAGCTTTTGCATTTCGATCTCGACAGTTGTCGTATCGACGTTTGCGAGGATCATTTTGCCGTCGCGCTTGAAGTTCCAGCCGAAGTCCGGTTCACCACGGTATTCCAGCAGGTAACCGGCTTTACTCGCGCGGCTGATCATACCCTCGACGTGTTGAGACCAAGGTCGTTCCGGAGTCATTCCTCCCCTTCGCTGTTGTTCCGGCACTTCATGCAATGACGAACAGGCCCTGGCGCGTGACCCTGTCTCTTCAATTCCTCCCAGCAGTGCAGCTTCATCTCGCAGACGAGGGTTGTGCAGCTCCCGTGACGGTAGGTCAGCTCTTTGTGCATCTCCGCCGGGGACATGTACCGCTTGGGGAGTTGGCAGTAGACGGGATTTTCTTGCGCGGTCATTTGCCGATCCTCACCGCTGCGAGGTAGTCGTGACGGCCGTAGTCGCCAACCAAGCACGCCTCGCACTTCTTGGGGTTGTCCGGGTTGTGCTTCATCTCCCGAAGGCCCTGCCAGCAGTGCTGTTTCATGCGGCACGTCGTCAGGAAGCACTGCCGGTGACACTTCTTGTGGAGTTCGACGTGCATGTCGTGTGCAGACATCTCGCGCGTCGGCATCTGATGAAGAAGATCGACATCCTCGGTCATGGTCAGCGCCACCGCCGGTCGAAGTCGAATTTCATGCGCCCTTCGTCTGCGAGGAGCGACATCGCCTGCTGCTTCCGCGCGCACCACGACCGAGAGCAGTAGACGTGCTCCCGCCTGACTCGGAACGCGGTCGCCGTCGTCATGTTCGGAATGTTCGTGTGGTCGAGTTCGAGCGTCGCGGTTGTCATCTCAGCCCTTCACGGCAGGGATCGCGACGCCGTGCCGCTTCAGGTAGTCGATCGCCTGGCGCGTGCAAGCACACAAATCCGGGATCATCAGGCAGTCGGCATGATCCGTCAGGATGGTCCTTGCCAGCGGATCCGTCATCCAGCGTCTGGCGTGGTGGTCGAGCATCGCGGCGGCTGTCATGGTGACTCCCAGTGGATTGGGGTGTGTGTGGTTGTGGCTCTAAGTAGACACCCGATTGGAGAATTTTGAAAGAGTCAAACTGGCCTATCCGCCTAGAATGTGTCAGACTTTCATGGTGAACGCTTTCAAATTTCAGGCCCTTCGATAGCGAGGCTAAGGATCATGGCTGGACCGACATCGGCAAGCAGGACGCTCGGCCGGGAGCTTGCAGAGCTGCGGAAACGGGCAAAGATGACAATCTCCGCTGCAGCGAAGGTGGCTGAGTACTCACCGCCGACGATGAGGCGTCTCGAAGACGGCGTGAAGACCAAGGTCACAAACCTGGTGATCAACGCGCTGGCAGACGCATACGAATGCAGTGACCAGGAGCGTCGAATGCTGCTCGCACTCACGGCCGAGTCACTGGAGGCTTCGAAGTCCGGCGGGAGTTGGTGGCGTGCGTACGCGGATGCGATCTCAGGAGACTTCAGTCACTACATCAGCCTGGAGGACGCAGCAGATTCGGTGACGATGTGGGCCACAAGCCTGGTCCCTGGATTGCTCCAAACGCGGGACTATCGGCGTGAGATCGCGTGGGCAGAAAACCCGACCTGGACCCACGAAGAGGTCGAACAACGAGTAAGTCTGGCCGAGCAACGGCAGAAGCGCCTTGAGGAGCCTGAATTCCAGCTCGATGTGATCATCGGCGAGGCGGTTCTCCGTAATCAACTCGGAGGCGGTGCTGTCATGGAGAAACAGCTCGTCAGGCTCGCGGAGATCTCTGAACTGCCTGGAAACTGCATCCGTGTCGTACCATTCGGAACGCCCAACCCTGTCGGCTTACTGAGCGGTCCCTTCGTTCTCCTGACGTTCCCCACGCTCGCCGAATCCCGGTTGGGCGTTCCGCCGGTCGTCTACGTGGAGGAGTACACAGGCGATCTCTTCCTGGAGCGGGAAGTGGAACTGGCGCAGTACCGGAATGCCGTCGAACGCATCTCCCGTGTAGCGTTGGCACCATCAGAGACCAGAGACTTGGTCGCGAAAGTAGCGAAGGAGTATGCCCGGTGAGCATCAGCGTGACCGATGCGCAGTGGTTCAAATCTAGCAGGAGCCGCGAGACAAGCGCGTGCGTCGAGGTCGCGTGGCTGGCCGAAGGCCATGTCGGAGTCCGCGACTCCAAGAACCCCGGTGGCCCGGCTCTCGTCTTCACCCCGAAAGAGTGGGATGCATTCGAGGCCGGTGTCCGAGACGGGGAGATCCGCAGGCCCGCCTAACCGAAACACCAAGCCCCCCAAGATCTTTCGAGGTCTTGGGGGGCTTTCGTGTACCGTCTCCGGATCGTTAGAATCCACGCTCGAATGGCCCCCTGGCATCATCGACTCGATCCTGGTAGGTTCGTACTCAATCGAACATCTGTTCTATCCCCGGGGAAGCGAGGAGGAGGCGCTGTGCACGGCTTCGAACGAATCGCTAGTCGCGGAACTGGTGCGAAGGCTGCGCATAGATCGGCTCGAGATGCGGGAGTGCTTGCAGGCGCTGGCGGAAACTTCCTCTTAATCCTGTTTATTCCCCTTAACGAGAGAAACCCCCGGTAGCGAGGTCGCGGCGGGGGTTTCTCGATGTTCGGTCTGATGTCGCCTGCTGTCGAGAAGCATCTGAAGTATCGCGTTGGCTCTGAGCCAGTCGTCCGCACGCTCCTTGCCTTCGCCGTTCTCGCTCGTCTCGCTGAGACGCTGGATCGCCCTCTCGCCCGCTTCGAGGTGGTTCCTGACGATGGTTTCGAGGTCGGCCAGGAAGGAGGTGTCCGGTTCCAGGATGGCGCGGGCCGTTCCGGGATCGAGACTGTAGCCGACGTCGATCTTGTCCAGCGTTTCGTCGTTGATTCGTACGGGGATCCTTCCAGCCTCATACGCCAAGCAGGTCGGCTTCGTGGGCCCACCTCGACCCACGATCGACGACGCGCTGATGCCCAACACGTCCCGCTGGCGCACAAGAAGGGCAGCCAACTCGGTTGCTCTCGGGTGGTAAACGGGTGTCATAAAAATCAGACTACCCTGGTTAACTACCGCTTGACCAGTCGAGACGTCAAATCTGGCACATTTAGGCCGCTGACCAGGATCAACATCAACTTGGCGCACGTCCAGCTACCGGTAAAATCTTTACCACGCGTTTGCTTTGACCGGTAAAGGGAAGCCTGCTAGATTTTACCGCATGGCTACCACACCGGACCTCAGCCAGGCACGACGCGACGCAGCCAGGCCGGTCACCGCCCCCCTCACTCTCGGGGTCAGGCTGACGAAGATCCGCAAGAACTGGATGGGGCTGAGCCTCGAAGAGTTTTCACAGCAAATTTTCGGACCGGCCAGTCGGACTTGGACGCCTGAACACCTTTCCATGATCGAAAACGGGAAGCGGAAGCCGAGCCCTGAACTCACTGCCGCGATTGAACATTTGATCGACACGTTCGAGCAGCGGCCGGTCGCCGATCTGGTCGCGGCCCTCGAACGTTTGCTCGAAAGTTTCAAGCGGAAGCCCACCACCAACCTGGTGACCGCGATCGAACATCTGATCGACGCATACAAGCCGGGGTCGAAGGCCAGCGCGGCGTAGCGACCTCGAGCCACTTCAACACAATCAGCAATACGAAAGTGGGTACCCGCATGCCTCTTACACGGCGCAGAACAACAACAGCCGGGGGAGCAATCGCCGGTGCCGCAGGATGATCCCACTCGACGACGAATTCCGCATCGGTCTCGAACCATGGATGGACCGAGCGAAATGCAAAGGTCGGCCGACCGAGGATTACGACATCGACAATCTGCCGTCACCACTCCTGGTAGCCAATCGACGGCAAGCCGCTGCACAACTCTGCCAGAAATGCCCGGTGTTCGCCGAATGTGCTTGGTATGCATACCGATACCGGATCGTCGGATGGGTAATGGCGGGAATCCCGGTGAAGCTCCAGAGGAACGAACAACACCGCGCGCAACTCCTCGGAATCGCGGCCCGAGCTGGAATCGCCGACGCTCAGAAAGAACTGTCGAAGGGGGCAGCATGAAACACATCGACATCTCCGACGCGAAACACCCCTACGAAGAGTGGAAGCACGCGGCGGCGCAGGAAAAGAAGTGGAAAGGGATCAAGGACGACTACTGGCAGGAGATCCAGGATCGCGTCGGCCAGAGCTTCGATGACGCGGACGCGCTGGTGATCGACGGTAAGCCGGTCATGTCCTGGACGACCCGCGAGGAGAGCCGGATATCGGTCGCGGAGCTGCGCAAAGGTTATCCGGAAATCGCCGCCAAGCTGGAGCAGAAGAAGTCGAAGAGGATGCCGGAGGTTTTCGAATGATGGAAGATTACCTGCGCGGAGAAATGGTCGTCAAAGCGGAGATGTGGGGACCGACCTGGGAGCGAATGAGGAAAACCGCGCTCTGGCTCGCCGCGAACGGAATCAGCTTCAGGTGGAATGACGACGAGCAAGAATTCGATCGCAAAGAGGAGTATGGCCTGCCGAGGCTTTTCATCTTCACCGAACTCTGGGATGAAATCGAAGTCCGGGTCGGCCACTACATCGTCATCAAGGGCTACCGCGATTTCACCATCGTCAGCAAGCGCGAATTCCGCGAAGAATACAAGAAGGTGCAGGCCGAAGCATGTTGATGTTCCCGGAGTGGGCCGTGGTAGCCGACAACCCCGATATCGAAGTCGCCGCGATCCTCAGCACCCATCGAACCCGCGAAGCCGCCGAAATCGACCTCGGCATCCACGCCACCAGCGCCAACCACTCTTTCCTGTCGGTGGCCCGAATCAAAAACGTCCAACTCTGCTACAACTGCGACGACGAGGCAATCTGCGATGAGCACTAACATCTCCGACATCGATCTCGACGACCTGGAAGATGAAATCCGGCGGCTCGCCGCTGAAACTCCGGAGTACGTCTATCCGGACGCCAGTTGCGTGTACGTCAAACGCAAATTGTCCGGCGGCCTGTGCGGGTCGTGCTTGTTCGGCGTCGCGTTGATCAACCTCGGCGTCGATCCGGAACAGCTGGACGTCGGCAGCGACACATCGATTACCGCGCTGCTGGCGGACCACGGCTTCGAGAAAACCCCGCAGATCGAGTGGTTCCAGACGGTGCAGAACCTTCAGGACGACTGCTACCCGTGGGGCCGCGCGGTCAAGATGGCGGATCCATACGAAGGCGTGGGTGCGTGATGCTGTCGAAGGTCCAGGAAGCGTTCAGCCGCAAGTCCGCGCTGGCGAAGCGTTCCGCCGGAGAGCAGATCAACCTCCGCGCTCGGCTCATCAGCGTCCGCGAACAGCGAGGGTTGTCTCAGCAGGACGCGGCGGAGTTGATGGGTGTCAGCGAGTGGTACATCCGCCAGATCGAGAGCATCGACTACAACCCGTCGCTGACCGAGCTGGCGCAGTACGCGCTGATTCTCGACGCGGTGATCACCTTCAGCGTCAAGACCAAGGCGGACATCTGATGAGCAAGTATGTCGAAACCTTCAAGTCGGCAGACGGTGCCAGCGAGACGTTGATTTCGGTGAGCATGCCGGACGAGCAGGGCGAGATTACAGAGCTGTGGTTCACGCCGGAGGTCGCCAGGAATGTCGCCTTCGAATTGTTCGACGCCTACCTTTCCGTCACATGACAGGGGAAAAATTCCGGATGAAGAAGTGGATCAGCGTCGAGAAGCGCTCGGACTACATCGCGGCCTACACCCGGTTCGGTTCGATCAGCATCGACAAGTACGGCAGGACGCTCGACAAATGGTGGAAATACTCGCGTAACCGCATCGAAGGACATTCCCTCCGGATCAGGATCTGGAAGTTCAGCGTCGACATCGACACACCCGGCAAGTCGTATGTCGAACTGACCGGCTGCCCGGACTATTCGCTGGGTTGGATTCTCGACGAGTTCGATTCCAGTTTCAACGACATCGCGATTGCATCACTCAAATACCACCAATCATATTCGGTGTGCTACTGCGACCCCGAGCGATTCGCGAAATACCAAGACCTGATCGACCGGCTGGGTGAGCCCGGACCCCGATTTACCGACGAAGAGATGGCGATCCTGCATCCGCCGGGGTGGACGCTGGAAGACGAACTCGAGCCGCTGCCTGGCGGTGGTGCATTACTGAAACCGTCTCCTCCGGAAAAGAAAGCCGTGTTTGCCGCCTACCGCGAGCGCGAGACCGAACACCATCGGCGAATCCAGCAGGCGCGGCACGACTTTGTCGACATCATGCCTCAACTCTGGTCGTAGCCGATGGACTTCGATCTGTCGAAAATGACCTTAGATCAGCTGCACGCACTGCACGACATCGCCGAATCAATGAACGACGAACCCAAGCGTCGCAAGATCGGCAAGCGAATAGACCTGCTGAACGACTTCAAATGCGAATACACCTTCAGTCACACCCGCGATTGGTGCATGCGGCTCGGCTGCCGAAAAGGATGACCTCTGATGTTCAAATCGAATCGCGATAAAAACACGCTGATCACCGCGCGCAACACACTTCTCGACGTCGTCGCGGACCTGCATATCGATGGGCATCACGACGAAGCCCGAGAAGCGATGGTGTCCGCCGGTCTGGTCAACGCGATGATCCGCCAACTCGACGGTGGCAAGTGAACCTCTCCGACGCGGTGCTGAAGCGTTTCGACGACTTTCCGGATGACGAGCCGCCGCACAACGCTTTGTACAGATACAACCGGCCATACCGGTACATCCGCCGCGTCAACCAGCTCTGGCTGTGGGTCAAGGACGAGGAAACCCTCGCGATCGTCACCCACCCCAAAGAAGTGAAGCAAGCGGTCGGCGAGGACGAGTGGACTCTGGAAGGCGAGGGAATGGAAAAGGAATGGTGGACCCGAGACGGTCACGGCCTGCTTCTCTTCCCCGTCAACCCGGATCCCGCTCGGTACCTCTGATCCCGGAGAGGTAATGACGAAAAAGCAATGGCAGCACGGCAGCTATTACGGCTACAACAAAAAAGGCTGCAAGTGCGATCCGTGTGTGGAAGCTGGTCGCGAGTACGCGGAAACCTGGCGACAGCGCCACCTGGAAAGCCGGGTTCTGATCCACGGCCGACTGGTGTCCACGACATTGAAAATCCACGGAACGTGCAACGGATACACCAACTTCGGCTGTCGATGCATATCCTGCACTGCCGCCAATACGGAAGCCGTGCTGAGGAATCGGAGAAAGAAAAATGACTCGAAGGCAGCAGCTGGCGCGCAGTAAGACTAGCCGATGACCTGGGCAATCGCACTCAGTATCGGCATCTTCGTCGGATGGCTTGCCGGGTTCGGCGTCTATCAAATCCAGGACTGGCTGGACAAACGGAAGTCGCGAAAAGCCACGGCGGTGTGGGACAAGGATCCGAACGGCGATACCTACGGCCACCCCTACCACCCCGCTCAGGAATTGGCGAAGAAGCTGAAGCCACCTCCGGATGGGTATGCGTGGGAGGTTCTGATTGAATGGGATAGCGATCCATATCTCAAACTCCGGCTGCTGAATATTGCGACCGAGGTCGTGGAGGATTCAATCGAGCAGAACTTGTGGATGCAATATGGTTCGATTCGGCAGACGTGGAAAAAGACGTATGCGGATTATCGCGACGACCACAAAGAGTCCGCGTTCGACAACCTGACGTATCCGTTCACGCAGTGGGCCAACGAGAAGATCATCGAATATCGGCCGAAGAAAACCGGCATCGAGCACTACGAGGTCATCGTATGAAATTGTTCTACGCATTCTGGTCGGCTGAAGATCAGGAATGGGTCGGCGTCTGCCCGGATTATCCGTCGATGTCGTGGCTGCACCCGATTCCGTCGCAGGCGCTGGAGGGAATTAAAAAGCTTGTCGCCGACGTCGAAGCGGGGGTCGCTTGATCTACGAACTGCAGAGGGTCGAAGGCGATCACGAAGGCATCCTCGGCTGGTACCCCAGTGAATTCGAAGCCGAGCGCATAGCCGAGCAGGACGCCGAATCCGAACTCGCCTGGTCGCGGCAGCTGTTTCGCAACGAAATCATCGCTGATGCCCGGCTCGCACCAAACGTCGATTACCCGAACGGCGTCGACTACTGGATCTACGAAAGGCAACAACGATGATCGCAGCGTGGGTCGCGGCGGCTGCGGGGCTGATCTTCCTAGCAATCGCCGCCGGATACGGAACCTACTACCTGATGGAATGGGTGGAGTCGCGATGGCCGCAGCAGTAGAGGCTCCCGTCGAACTGGATGTGGATCTCGACAAGGTTCCTGAATGTCATCGGTGCGGAGAACCGGCACACCTTCGTGGGAACTTCCATGGCTGCAACCATGTGTTGATCTGTCGAGACTGCGAAGCATTGCATAAAACCAGTTTCGACATGGTGATCGTTTCCCGCGACATCAGATGTGCTCAGTGCAGGAATCGCTTCCGGGTTTATTCGGACTGGGTCACAATCCGGTCGTTGTAGAAGGAATCGACATGGCAGAGAAAACACAAGACCGAGATGAATCGCGGCCGACACCCGAACAGCAGTGGGCCAAGCTGGATGCTCGCCTCGGAACGGATAAAGGCGCGATGCTCGAACGGGCGAAGCTGTACCTAGAAATGGATGAGCGATGAACCTTTTCGGCTGTGAAGTGACAGCGCAGGACCATATCAACATGCTGAAGATTTCGTCATTGCTGCTGAAGCGGATCGAAAAGCTGGAACAGCAAGTGTACGAACTGGAAAGGGGCAGGCGATGACTTTCCTCAACGACAACGGATGGAGGTGGCGCGGCATGATCATCATCAATATCCCGTGGGGACCGTGGTGGTTTACAAACTGATCATCGGCTCGACCGCGCTGGGACTGCTGGGGTTCGACCGGCGGGAGCCGAAAGACGTCGACGTGTTCACCGACCACCCCGGCGACGGCGAGGATGCGTTCTGGGATCCGGCGTTCGCCGATTGGCTGGTAGACGGCGAGATCCGGGTCGCGACGCTCGACGAGATGTACACCATCAAGCTCAGCCACAGCTATTGGGAGTTGCGCAACGGCAGCTGGGGCAAGCACATGTCGGATCTGGTGTGGCTGCAGGGCTCTGGAGGCCGGATAATCCAGCCGCTGCACGACATGTTGTACGGGGCCTGGGAGCGCCGCCACGGCACGAAGAAGGTCGATCTGACCCAGGAGTCCGACGAGTTCTTCTCCGATGCTGTGCGACGCAAATACGACCACGATTCGCTTCACCTCAGTGTGGCCTACGGCGACCGGCCGATCTACGAATCCTGCTTGAAAGACGGCAAGACGGTCCAGATGGACATGCAAAAGGTCTGGGCGATGCCGTTCGAAAAACAGGTCCAGCTGTTCCGCGAAGAGGTGTACGTCACGGCGCTGGAGCGGATCGTCATCCCGGACGACTACACCGGATCGGCTCGAGGTGCATACGCGTGGGCGCTGCGCCGAACGATCACGTCACTGACGAAAGGCCGGTCCGCGCAGTTCATCGCCGAGAACTACAAAACCTTCCGCACGCCGGATATCGATTACGTGCAACACCATTTGTCGAAGAAACATCTATTGATTCCATTGGAGATTACCGCATGACCTATACCGCAAAGCAGGTCGAAGACGCTATCGCGAAGTGGCAGGCCGCCGAGGATGACGAGGATTACGACCATGATGGCGAATACGTCAACTGGGATGCGTTCGAGGAAAAGCTGACAGATTGGGGCTGGGAGGACGGGACTTACCGCACCAAGCTCTGCAGCTTCGAGATTCCCGACCTGGGCATGCTCACCGCTCTGGTCGTCGACGGCGGCGGCGAAGGTCATGGTGAATACACCGAGATGGTATTCGGAATCACCGCTCCGGATGGTGCCGAACAGGTCTTCCGCAAGGAAGGGTATTACGCCTCGTTCCATGGCGGCGACTGGGACGGCGATCTGTTCGAAGTCTTTCCGGTCGATCGCGTAGTCCGGTTCTACGAAAAGATGCCCGCGAAATGAACGTCGATCAGATCCGAGACTACTTCGAAGACTTCACCCTCGGGGAGCCGTACGAATACACGCATTGGAAGACCGGCATAACCGAGCGGGGTGTGCACACCTACCGGGGTTGGCCGGGCGTCATTGAACTACTGGAGAACGGGAAGCCTCGCGAATTCGAAGGTTTGGGCTCCGTCGAAACCATCGAATCTGTCGGCGGTGAAGGCGAGGGTGACCACATGCATCTCATCCTCCGCATCACATTCCCGGACGGCACCGAAAAGCTGTACAAGAAAAACGGCCGGTGGGTCAGCTACAACGGCGCGTATTGGGAGTACGGCGATTTCTTCGAAGTGCAGCCGGTGCAGGAAGTCGTGACGAAATACAAGAAGGTGAAGTAATGAATATCGACGACATCGAAAAGGCGATCAAATCCCTGGCGGACGAATACGGCGAAGCGGGGTGGGGCAGCTGGTACACCGTAGGCGAAGAACGGTCTGCGCCATTCAGGTACGTCAAGCTCGTCGAATCTGTCGGCGGAATGGACGAGGGAAGTCACCGCCACCTGGTGTTCGAAGTGGAATTCTCTGATTACCGCGTCCGGTACTACAAGAAAAGCGGCTACTACTCGAGCTACGACGGCACGAGCTGGGACGGGGATCTTCACGAGGTCAAGCCCGTAAAGCAGAACATCACCCGATACGAGGAAGTGTAATGAACATCGAAGACCACAAATACTACAACTACGATCTGTACCGTGCGTTCTATCAGCTGGCGCACGCTCGGCCGTGGAGCGACTGGGCATACCATAAGACGGCGAATATCCCGGTGTTCGGCAATGTCGAGGTCGTCAGCACCATCGAAGACTGCCGCAAGGCACATCGCGACGATTACTACGGCGACGAATACGCACAGGGGTCTACCGCTCCGGCCGGTCTGGTCTTCAAGGTTACGTATCTCGACGGTTCGATTCGCTTCTATCAGAAAGACGGCACCTACGGCTCCTACGACGGCGATGTCAGCTACGACGGCGGCAGCTTCTTCGAGCTGAAGGCCGTGGAGAAGACCGTCCTGACCTACGAGCGCGTCGACGGCGGCAGGAAAGCGTAATGCTCGACGATTTGAATGCCGGGCCCATGGTTTGCCACTACGAAGGTGTTGAATATATCGACGCCCAAGAAGCGGCGTACCGACTCCGCGTTGTACAGTCGACTGTTTATCGCTTGGTGAGGCGTGAAAAGGTCCGTGCATTCAATCTGAGCCCGTCCGGGAGTCGTTTCTGGAAGAAGAGGTATTTCAGAGCCAACGATATTGAAGGACTGCGACCATGATGCCGCGATATAAAGACGGCACTCCCCTCGGCCCTGTCGAAGCGGACATGCTGGCGAGAGCCTTCGCCTACAAAAGCTGGAAAGAGATGGAATCTCACGCCGCCGGAGCAGAGAAACAACGCGAAGAAAAGAATCGCCGACGATGAAACCGGTGGACGAACTCTACGAATTCCTCGCCGATCAAGCCGGTGACGACTTCGACATCGAAGAAAAGGATTGCGAGTGAACGAATTCGAACTCGTGAGCCCGAGCGGCGGGGGAACTTTCTCGCAGGGCTGGGAATGCGGGTACATCGAACACCTCCTCGGCGCAGCGAGGGGCCTTCGGACACGCCTCATACTGCGCCACACCATCCGCACCGCCAACCTCGAAGAAATCGACCGGATCGCGATGCGGCACGAGTTCACCGCCGAATACGCCGACACCGAAGACCCGGCGTGGACGTTTGCGCAGTTTACGTGGCCGCCGATCGAGGCCGACCCTAGATTCGAGGACTCTGAATGAGTGAGCAGGAATTGCCGACCCATCCGTACATCGCGTGGGAGATGGGATACGCCGCAGCTGTCGCCAATCACAGGCAGGGGGCGGACGGCACACCAGGTCGCGAATACACCAGCAACCCGTACAGCCTCGGCGACACCGAGAAGGACTGCGAATGAACATCTACGAAGTAGCCGCCGCGCCGGATTGCTCCCCGGACGAACACGGCTTTGTGCGCGGATACTGGCTCATCCGGGTCAGCGTCGGATCCTTCGAGCGGCAGTACACCCAGGCCATCGACAAGGACACCGTCGCGGGCATGGCGATCGACCTGCTGAGCGTATGGCTCGACGTCACGACCGACTCGTTCGCTGTCACCGTGACGTATCTCGACCGCATTCCCGATTCGTGGAGGGACGACTGATGCACACCGCATGTGTCACAGCGGGATTCGTCGGTGCCGTCGCGGGTGCGCTGCTCGTGCTGGCGGGTCTGGCGGTGGAGGAGTGCTTGGAGCCGATCGGCGGGCGCGTGCTGCGGTTCGGGTGGTGGCTCGTGGTGCTGTCCGGCGCTGCGTTCGTCGCGGGAGCCGAGTAGTGGAGTTCGTGTACGTCCTCGAGGGGTGGGTGGACGGTCGGCTGGACGAGGCGGTTGGCGCGTATGAGTCGGTATTCGCGGCCATCCATTACCTGGACCACCTACTGACCTGCAATGGCCGTCCGCGAGTGACGTGGGAGCTGCAAGACGCCGGACTCTCCGGCAATAACGGGCGATGGACGATCCGCGAAGTCGAGTTCAACCCGAAGGCGATCCGGTGAAGTACAGGACTCTCGACGGGCTGCCCGCAGAGGGTGATGTCGTCTCGCCGGGCCCGCTGCATCAAACGGTGTGGCTTCAGCGGCCGGACAGGACGTTCGCGGTCGTGAAGGTGAATGTCGCGAACCCCGTCGAAGTGGAATACGAAGCCCCGCAATACATTCCGCCGGTCCCGCACGAGATCGAACAACTGGCGCAGGAGATCGTCGACCGGTACCGCGAGGTGTGCAAGGTGTTCTCTCCGCTGGGCGCGGTGCCGCATCACCCGGACCATGACTGGGCGGTCGGCATCCTCGCGAAGGCGGAAGAAGCGCGCAAGTCCCGGCTGCCGTTCATCAAACTGCACGGGCTCGACCTCGGCAAGCGGCTCGACGACGCGCCGTTCGAGAACCACGTCGGCCGAGCCAATTCGAGCATCGGCGAAGCCAAGTGGGGCGCGTTGTCGACGGTGGACGCGGAGATCGACGGCGAGGAAGTCGAGATGACGAACACCGACTACCGGAAGCACGTGAAAAAGACTGCGAGGCAGAAAGATTGACCACCATCGACACCTACGACTACGGCCCGCTGCCCTCAGAGAGTCCTATGCTCGAGGCGCTGGCGACGGCGATCCGCACCGATGACCTGTCCGACCACGACGTGCTGGCGGTAGGGGTGGCCACGATGATCTTCACGGCGCTGACGCTCGGCAAGGTGGGCGAGGTCATGACGCCGGAGCAGATCGGGGCGGCTGCCGCGTTGGTGCTTGTCGACAAAGCTGGGTTTCATCGACGGCATCAGTGCTAGGGATGTACTGCTCGTGGTGCGGTCATGTGATCGGATCGGACGAGCCGGGGTGCCCGCACTGCGACCTGAATGCGGGAACCGACAACCGCCGTTAGGCTCTGAGTACGGGGAATGGTCGCCGCAGCGCGGTAACGCTGAAAATCCGAATGGTGCAGGGCTGCTGGGCACCTACTCATGCAAAATCACACTCAAACCATCACTGCCTGTTGAGTGACGCATTGCCGGGGTGAGCAGCGGATTTCAGGACCAACAACAGCATGGTCGATCAAGTTGAGAACTATCGGCGCAACAACGCGCAGCTGATTCGAATGAGCGATCTTTCATTTCATTTCTCTCGTTCGTCGAAGTGCCGATGACCATGCTTCCTCCCCGCGACACGAAGGGATTGTATGGCACAACTGAAAAGCGTGGAAATCAACGGCTTTGCGATTTCGTTCGACGACGATCAGCTGCTGAGGATTTCGTATGACGACTGGGATTTATACATCGACGTGCTGAATCCTGAGTGGCCTTCGGTGACCGTCGAAAATCCACCGGACAAGTTCGACTTCTATCGCAAGAACCTCGACATCTATGGCGAGCAGCGTGTGCGCAGGGTGGAGTCGAAATGATCTTCGATGACATCCTCGCCGAAGAGATCGATGGAATTCCGGACGCGGACCTCTTGGGTAGTATTCGAGACCTGATCGTCGACGCCGAAAAGTCCAGACCGCGATCAGTGCAGCGAGAACTCGGACCTTCGGGTGTCGGTTATCTCTGCAAGCGGCGGTTGGCGTATTCGCTGGCATCCTCACGTCGGGAAGACGAGACGCCGGAATCACGCGGCCTGAACAAATTCAGCGACCCCCTACCGTCGATCATGGGTACCGCGATGCACGCGTGGCTGGAAGAGGCTGTGCGGGCCGCGAATGATCGCCTCGGGCGGGTGCGGTGGATCCCGGAGACGAAGGTGACAGTGCGCCCGGGTTTGTCCGGCACCTGCGACCTCTACGACGTGGATACACACAGCGTGCTCGACTGGAAGGTGCTCGGGAAGACCAGCTACGACAAGATCGTGAAATTCGGTCCGTCGGCGGGATATAAGGGTCAGCGCCAATTGTACGGCCGGGGATACAAAAATGAGGGGTTCCCGGTCAAATTCGTCGGCAACATCATCATCTCCCGCACCGGCAGCCTGCGGCAAACGCATCTCGACCGGGAACCATACAGCGACGCGGCGGTAGACGAAATCCTCGACAGGATCGACGAAACCGAACAGCAGATGCTGGACCTGGACGTCATGCACGACCCGCGCGGCTTCAAGCAGATACCGATCGTGCCGGACGACGACTGCCAATGGTGCCCGTGGTTCTCCACAGCTGGGCGTGGGCCTTTCGCCTGCGCTGGAAACAACGAATAACGAGGGGGACGCCATCTAAATAACATCACCGGCCGCACTCCACGGTTTGGAGCAAGTCACCTAGTTGGTTGACTTGATGCGAAAACACCGCGAACAGAATTCTCCCCTTGTTTGCGCGTGGCCGAATCGGAATCACCTGAAACAGATTCATACATTGGGAGAACAACTAAATGACACAGCCGACTAATCAGGTACCCGATGCTGACGATTTCCTCCTCGGCGGGGGAGCCCCGAGCGCTTCACTGAAGAACATCGGTGACACCGTCGAAGGCTTCGTCGTCGCGAAAGATGTCGTGCAGGAAAAGGAATACCAGCGTCCCGGTTCGAATCAGCCGCCGCGCATGAAGACCTGGCAGGACGGTTCGCCGGTTCTGCAGCTTGTCGTCACCTACCAGACCGCCCTTCGTGATCCGGAGAGGGCTGGGGACGATGGACGGCGCAAGGTCTATTTCAAGCCTTCGTGGAAGTCCGAGCTGGCGAAGGTCCTGCGGGCCAACGGCGAGAAGACCCTTCCTGTCGGTTCGTGGCAGCGCATCACCCGGAGTCACGACGAGCCGGGCCAGGGCGCTGAGCCAAAAAAGATGGTCACCATCGAGTACCGGTCCAAGGCTGACCAGGTAGCTACCAACGCGGCTCCGGCTGCTGCGGCGGCGAATGAACAGTCCCCCGAACTGAAGGCGGCCTTGGCGGTTCTCCAGGCCCAGGGGATCACCCAGTAACACAACGGATTCCCCGCATCGCTACAGGCGGCGTCGATTCGAGATCGAGCGGGGAAGCAACCAACCGAGAGGAAAAACAATGAAGAAGTACCGCTACACCTATATCACCGACCCGTTCAACGATGTCCGCAAAAGCAAGACGATCGAGGCGGATCGGTACGACGTCGGCGCGGACAACCGCATGCTGCACTTCTACAGGATCAACGAAGACGGCACCGTACGAACCATCGCCACCATCAATTCGTGGGAGACCGTCCGCGAAGTCTCGGCGTGACCAATCAAGAACTCCTGAAGCTGCTATACGACTGCTGGAATGCTGGCGCTCATCGCGGTCACCCAGGTGTCACGGGCGCACCCGAGTTCGCGGAATGGCTTCGGCAGCAGGAGATCTCGACCGAGGGCGTCTCGAAGTACCTGACCTGCGAGGGCTATCGCTGCTGCCGGAGCATGATCAGCGGGTTGTGCATGGATGCTCATTGCCCACACTGCGACGCAATCGCCGGAAGCCTGATGACCCGGACGCATCTCGAAAATTGCCCAGGGCGGCCGGACGTCTTTCCAGTGCAGATCACTGCTGATGCGCCCGACGTTTGACCAATATTTCCTGGATATCGCCCGCGTGGTAGCGACCCGATCCGATTGCGAACGGGACAAAGTCGGAGCCGTCGTAGTCAAAGATAGGCGAATTCGCTCGTCGGGTTACAACGGAGCGCCAGCCGGAAAGCCCGGGTGTGAAGCCTGCCCCCGACGCCTTTCCGGCTGCGAACCGGGATCGTCCTACGACAACTGCATCGCCATCCACGCCGAAGGCAACGCGCTCATCTACTGCGACCGGGAAGACCTCGTCGACGCAACGATGTATGTTTCCCGCGAACCGTGCTATGCGTGCTCGAAATTGATTGCGGCAGCGGGGATTACGCGGGTGGTGACGCCGTGACCGAATGCCGGAAAT
Organism: Nocardia jiangxiensis NBRC 101359; assembly: GCF_000308615.1. Lineage (GTDB taxonomy): Bacteria > Actinomycetota > Actinomycetes > Mycobacteriales > Mycobacteriaceae > Nocardia > Nocardia jiangxiensis. The sequence continues at coordinate 49,439 of NZ_BAGB01000076.1, read as the reverse complement.
GCGGCGCGGCAGTGACCAGAGCGACCCTCCCGAACGGCATGACGATCGACCTCGAGCCGCCTCGGGATATCGCGCAGGTTCTGGTCGTCGACGGCAACGCGATGTTCCTCCAGGGGCGGCTGATCGGCGAGGCGCGACGCAACGGCCTGCAAGTGATGTCCCGGCACGGCGTTTATTGCGCGAGGTTCTGGGACCGGACAGAAGAGGACTGACCATCTACATCCCGATCATTCGACTCGACAAAAACCTGCCGATGCCGACGCGAGCACATCCGACAGACGCGGGAATCGACCTGTACTCGGCGGCCTACGTCGAGCTGGAACCCGGGTGCCGAAGTCTGGTGCCGACAGGTATCGCCATCGCCATCCCGGACGGCTACGCGGGCTTCATCCATCCAAGGTCGGGCTGGGCCGCGAAGTTCGGCCTGTCGATCGCCAACACGCCGGGCACCATCGACTCCGACTATCGCGGCGAAATCAAGGTCTGCCTGATCAACCTCGACAGCGTCTGCGACATCCACATCGAACCCGGCGACCGGATCGCGCAGTTGGTGGTGCAGAAGATCGAACTGCCGGAACTCTACGAGCCGACCAAGCAAATCGATATCGACATGTTCTACAACACCGACCGGGGCGGCAATGGCTTCGGATCGACCGGGGTTTGAAAGCGTCTTCTGGGACGACCTGGAAGCGGATTTGAAGGACCCGGAGTTTCGGGCCGAGTTCGAGAAAGCATCGAAGGAATTATCTATGAGTAAGTGGCCGCTGAGCGATCCGGGCGTCTACACCATGTACGGACATTTCACCGGCGCTGTCGAAGCGATCGTAACCGCCGACGAAAGGCTGCTCGTCAAAGGCGGCGACAACAGGTTTACCGACATGACCGAGCTGTACCTGAGCGGCGCGGACTGGCAGTTCCGAAAGGGCGACGAGCGGCACACCATCTTGAAAGACGTCCAGGTCACCGTCAATGGCGCTTTCGAGGCGACGGAGCGTGAACGGGCGCGGTGGCACGACGCGGTCACTCCACTGAAGATGGAGCCGATTACCCAGGAAGAGATTACCGAAGCGTACAAAGCCGCGCAGCTTGCAACCGAGTCCGGCGAGACGATGACTACCTCCAGCACCGGAGGCAAGAAAGCGGTCAAAACCGCGCGGTTCGATTTGATTCCGGCTCGGGCGCTGTGGGAGGTCGCTGAACACTTCGGCAGGGGCGCAGAGAAGTACGGCGAGGACAACTGGGCCAAGGGCATCGAGTGGAGCAAGTTTTTCCAAGCGATGCAGAGGCATGCGTGGCAGTTCTGGTCCGGCGAGGACTACGACCCGCAGATGAATTCCAAACACCTCGCCGCCGTTGTGTTTCACGCGATGGTGTTGATGGAGTCGATGGAAATGCACCCCGAATTCGACAACCGACCGACGCATGAATAGGTACCGCGATGATGCACAGTGACCTTATTTTCCAATACGACAACCCGGATATGGATATCTACATCATACCGGCGAAGAACGTGATCGTCATCGAAGTCGACGGCAAGCAACTGTTGTACGCGCGGGAGAAGGCCGAGGAGATCGTAGTGAAAATCCTCGTAGAGGTAGCGAAATTGAGGAGCACCAATCGTGATTCGTAAAGTTACATCCTGGCTGGCATGGGCTGGCGGATTCCTGCTGGTGTACACCGCGTTGTGCTGGCTCTCGCAGTGGCTGTTCGGGACTGTCGCGCCGGTCGAATGGGCGATCGTGACCATGGTGGTACTCCTCGGAATCGCGGGTCGGGTGTTCCTCGGTTTCTGGTCGATCGCGATGTTCATTCTCGCCGCGACGTACGCGTTCCAGATCTGTAGCCACGGTGCGGTGTGGTGGACGGCTACGGGGATCGGATACACCGCCTGGGTCGTCGCGGAAGTGTTCGAGTGGAAAAAATGGCGCGCAGGCGAGTGAACACCGCTGGGAGTTGATTGAGTGATCAAAAACGGCCGTAAGTATTACTGGATCCTGCTGCGGGACAGCGAGATCGTCGGCAGCTTCGCGTGGATCGGCGCGGGAATGGGCTACGTCAACGCCTGCCTCGGCAACAAAGACCTCGACTGGGAACGCAGCGACGGCGGGCGGATGTGCTGCTGGTGGTCGGTGGACGGCGTATGGGAGCTGATTCCCACGCAGCACATGCCGAGATGCGGCGAAGACGATGAACCTGAATGACGTGGCCGAGCTGGAGATGTACGCCGCTGAAGCGGGATTGTTCTTCGATTTATGGGAGCTGCATGTCATCGCGAGGGGAATGCAGCTCCCATACGCGAAGACGTGTATCGACACGCAGGCATGGAGTAGATACCAATGACGAATAACGAAATGATGCTCGCCGCGCTTCAGCTGGTAAAAGAAGAAATCGGCAATGTCATCGAATCCCTGCAATTCAAGAAGGAACTCGGCCGCCTCGGAGGGGATTATCCCGAAGAAGTCATCGACGCGGCGTTGGCGAGTTTCAAAGCGCAGCTGCCGGTGACGGAGCAATACATCGACTACTTCGGCATGCTGGTCGCGAAAGAATCAGGGCTGTAGTGAGTCATGAAATCTGGGTCATGAAGGAATTCGGTTTTCGATACTGGGTGGCGTACGTCCTCGTCCGGCTGGCGCATCGAATCAAAGACACCGACCACTATCAAGTGATCCGCACCTCGAATGGGTCGGCGATCTTCATCGAAGCGGATACGTGGGGACATGGCGTCAGTTCCACTCTGCGCGTTGGGTGGAAGTTTCGCGACATCTGCGACCCGGAATGGCCGATGCTGCGCGAGTTCGACGACTTCGATGAAGCGCTGGAGTGGATGTACGACGAGAAGGAGACCGGTGAGCCGAAGCAAGAGCGACTGGCAGAAAATAGCGAAACAGTGGCATAAAACGGCGCTGATGTGCCAAGACGTCGCCATTCAGTACCAAGAGTTGGCGGATCATCGCGGCGCGGCGCTGGAGCGGTTGTGGATCGCGATCGAAGCGGTAGTCGCACCGAACAATGCCGGAATGGCGAACGAGCTGCGGCAGGTGCTGGCGGGGGATCTGCTGCCGGGAATGGTCATCTCCTACGGCGAGATCAACGAAGGCCAGGCACAGGACGACGATGACTTCTGACGAATTCGGCCTCGACCCGCTGGAACTGCCGAAGCTCGGAGATGAAACCGAGCTGGACATGCCGCACCACATCGCCGGAGCTTCCCGCAACCTCTACCGAGCGCTGATATTCGCCGGGTTCGACGAGGAACAAGCGCTGCAGCTGGTCGGGATGACGATGCGATACACAGGAGACGCGTAATGGAAGACAACGAAATCCTGCGGCTGGCACTGAAAGTGATGTACCGGCTCGTCTCCTTCCCGGAATTGACCGGCAGCGAGATCCGATTCGAAGCCAACGAAGAATACGGCGGCAACCTCTCGGAACATGATTCAGACCGGGTTCTCGCCAGGGTCGATAGCGAAATCAAGATCCTCCGGCAGATGTATTCCGACGAACTTCTCGAATTGTAAAGGAGCAGCAATGCTGCATTTTTGGTTCCCCTTTCTGTTCCACCCGATCAAGATCCTGCCGCACGCGCAGACGATTCCGCTGGTCATCCACTGGAGCCTGTAGTTGCAGCCGGATTGGATGAACGCTCTGCTGGCTGCTGCGACCACTCCTACCTCCGGCTGGCAGGCGCGAGAAGCTATGCGGATCCGGGAGATGGCACTACCGCCGGATATCCGGATGAGCGGACAGAAGCGAGATCTTCGCGACGCGCTGCTCGGGCGGATGCTGCTGAGGCAAAGGTCGGCCGAGTCCAGCGATGGATGGACAGCACTGCGCCAGCTGGCGGAGCGGGAGAACCGGCTGACCGAGCTGAACAAGCGGATCAAGGAAATCGGCGCGTGGATGCCGGACGAACACTACGAGCACTGCGAGAAAGCGGCAGCTGCGCTGTACTCCTGGATAATGACGGAGAAGAGGAATGGCCGATGAAAAAGAATGCACGCGATGCAAGCGGATACTTCCGGTAGATAAATTCGGGTGGCGCACACAACCCAGCGGGCGTAAATATCTGAAGTCGCACTGCAGGAACTGTGAATCTCAATACCGCAGCAATCGCTACGCCGAGCAAAAGACCGCCAAGCCTTCAAAGCAACCGAAGCCGGTCCTTGCCGAAAAACTGTGCCGGAAGTGTGAGAAAACCCTGCCGACCGATTCGTTCTACGTCGTCGACAAAACCAAATCCCGGCAGGTGCGGCGATCGGTATGCATTCCGTGCCACAACGCGGGCAACAAAGGTCATCGCCAGCGAGTCAAGTCGCCGGACTACAAGCAATGCAACACCTGCAAACGCTGGCAGGCCCTGGACAGGTTCGCGAAAGCCGCCTCCGGGAACCCGCGAAACAAATGCAAGGACTGCAACACCGCCGAAGCCAAACAACGCGACCGCGACAAGAAAGCAGCGGCCGGAATCGCCGACAGCACCAACGATCGCGCCGACGCCGAATACGACTACAAATTCGCGCGGACGATGCTCGGTCTATCGAAATTCGCCGCACTGGACTGGATTGCTCGCGGATACAGGAACCAGGACGAGGCGACGGTATACGACTGGGGCTTTCACCTACAAGAAACGGAAACGGGATGGGAGCCCGATGCACTGCACGAATACGAAGGGCAGCCTGAAGTGCATCCTTCCGCCAAACCACTTCGGTGACTTACTACCGCGAACGGAACAACAATGAAGTCCGGCGACCTCGCTACCAGAATCAAACTTTACGAGCGGGCGACGCACCACCACCTGCAGCCGAACTCGCATGTCGTGATCCGCGTCGACGGCAAGGCATTCCACACCTACACCCGGCGGCTCAGATGTGATAAACCGTTCGACTACGACTTGATGAGCGCGATGTTGTCGGCGGTGATCCATACCGCGAAGGAAATGCAGGGATTCAAGCTCGCGTACACCCAATCCGATGAAGCGACATTCCTTATCACCGACACCGACAGCCATCAATCACAGCCGTGGTTCGACAACGACCTGAGCAAATTGGTGTCGATTACTGCGTCGGCTTTCACGATGCACTTCAACAGATTGTTCGTGGAAGGCGACCTGTCCGCGATGTTCGACGCCAGGGCATTCACCGTGCCGGAATCCGACGCTCCGAACGTGTTCGTCTGGCGGCAGCAGGACTGGGAACGCAATTCCTTGCAGATGCTGGCACGGACACACTTTTCGGACCGCGAACTGCACGGCAAAGGCCGCAAAGACATCCACGACATGCTGATGACGAAAAGCGTCAACTGGGCGGATCTGCCGCTGTCGGCGAAAAACGGATGCTTCGTCGCGGCGGACGGCGGGTGCATGCCGGAAAAGCTGAACTACGCACAAATCATGCAATTGATCACAACCTGAAGGCAGAAATGAACAAGAAGATCATCGCTGGCGCGGCTGCGCTGGCGGGAGTTGTCGCGCTCGCGGGATGTTCGTCGGACGCGAATGTTGTCTCGCAGAATATCTCCAAGGACAGCGACCAGTTCAAAATCGAGCGTCGCATCGTGTTTTTCAACGGGATCACCGATAAGTATCTGCTGTCCATCGAAGGGTACTGCTCGATCGATACTTCCGACGCGAAAAAGCTGGCAGTCACCTGCAAGACCGGCTCGGCTGAGTACAAGAAGCATTACCTCGGACTGTCGGACAACGTCACGTATTTCGTCGAACAGCTCGAAGGCGCGAACGTTTCGCCGAACCATTACACCGTCATCTTCAAGCCGGAAACTATCATCCCGAGTATTCAGCATCCGTAATGTCGAATGGCAGCGGCGCAGCGGGCCGCAGAAAATCGAAGTGGCGCGCTAAACGACGAATCGACGGCCGGACAAAGCCTCGAAAAATGGCCGCGCCGGAATGGCTGATGATGTACGCGCTGACCGGTGAGTCGGCATCGATTAAATGGTATTTCACAAAAGGAATTCAATGAGTCTCTTCTCCGTTCTGTTTGTTATCTTTCTTGTCCTGAAACTGCTGCATATCGTGGCGTGGTCGTGGTGGTGGGTGACCGCTCCGTTGTGGATTCCGGCTTGCTTCGGCGCAGGTTACATGCTCATGGTCACCTCCGGTGTGATCACAGCGCACGCCATCGGCAAAACGAAGACCCGCAAGCGATGATCCTCAACGAGCACGTCGAACAAGTCATCCTGAGTGCGCTCAACCTGGTCGCGGCGCGAATGATCGAAGACCTCAATCCCGGCAACCCAGGCGTAACGCCGTCGCGGGAACTGCATTACAAGCTGCTCGTCGACGACATCAAAGACGCAGCGAAGCACCTGGATTGATGTACGCCAGCGATTGGAATCCCGCAGTCGTCGCCGCCGCGCAAGCGATGTACGAACGGCTGCGGGTTGCCCGCCCTGAATGGCCCGCGTGGGACGACCTCGACGACATAGACGCGATCGATCATTACTGCATCGCGGCCGACTTGGCAATCAAAGCGTTCGTCAAGCACGGGCTGCGGGCCATCGAAAGAGAAATCGACCTGACATGACCTACATTTCCGATCTGATGGACGAAGATCTGCTCGCCGACATGATCGAACGAAAATATATCCGCTTCCAGAATCATCCCTTCCATTCGTACTCGATCTACTGCTATACCGAGCACGCGCAATACGACCGGATGTGGAACGACGCGACGATGCGGTGCCGAGGATTGATTGCCGACCACACCGGAACGATACTGGCGCGGCCGTTCCCGAAGTTCTTCAACGACAGCGAACACCTCCGGCCCGGCATGCCGATACTCGACTTCGACGCGCCGGTAGAGGTAACCGACAAGCTCGACGGCAGCCTAGGCATCAGCTACCCGGTCGGACGCGGCGGTCGAGGCTCGGATTTGCGTATCGCGACGAAAGGCTCGTTCAAGTCGGACCAGGCCGCGTGGGCGAACACTTTCTACCTGTTTAACTACGCGCCGTATTTCCAGCCCGATCCGGCACTGACCTACTTGTTCGAGATCATCTACGCCGCCAACCGGATCGTTGTCGACTACAACTACAACGACCTGGTCCTGCTTGGCGCTATCGAGATCTCCACCGGCCGGTTCATTCCAGCGAGCGAGATCGACTGGCCTGGCGGCAGGGTGAAGGTCTTCACCGAGTATCGGACGCTGCAAGACGTCATCGACGACCCGGAGGCGCGAGACAACGCCGAAGGTTTCGTGATCCGGTTCCTCGACTCCGGTATGCGGGTGAAGATCAAGTACGACGAATACCTGCGGCTGCACCGGATCGTCACCGGCTTGTCCGAAAAGATGGTGTGGGAGCACGCGACGGCAGGACAGCCGTTGGAGACCCTGGTTGCCCCGCTGCCGGACGAATTCCACGGGTGGGTCAGCGACGTATGGATAGACCTGCATCAGCGCTACAGCGACACCCTCCGCGCCGCGCAGATCGCCTTCCGGGACGAGATCGCAGGGACTCCCGGACTGCCGCGAAGCGAAGCGAAGAAAGAATTCGCCCTCGCAATCAAAGACCGGCCTGTCGGGATGAAAAACCTGCTGTTCCCGATGCAGCAGATAGACGCGGAAATCTGGAAACAGCTCGAACCCTGCGGCGACACCCGGCTGTTCAACGCGAAAGAAGAATGATGTACGGCGTTCATTTCCTGAAAGCAAATCCGTTCAGCTCCGAAGCATATTGCGCACTGATTTCCACCGAAACGAAGCTTCCCCTGAACGCCCACCCGCAGCTGATCGAAGCGTACAACGACCCACGTACCGCTGTCATTCTTCAAGACGGCGACTATCCGACCGAGTTGTACATCCTGACCGGGCTGCGCACCCAAGAATGCGAATGCGGGGAAAACCTACTGCTGGCCCCGGAATGGAGTTCGATTTCATGACCGAGGAGTGGTTCTGCGAAAAATGCCATGAATGGAAGCTGATCGAACTCAGTGAACCGGTCGCCTGTCCGGACTGCGGAGGGCTCGATCTGACATGACAGCGCCCGCTATCGACTTCATCGCAGCGGTCGACTGGGCTCCGGTATGCCAGATCGCGGTAGGCGCTTCCGACGACAACGTGACCTGGAGATGCTGCAATACCGCTGAATACTACGCGGAAGTTCACTGCGCGCCGTGCTGGCGGCCGAAACTGATCTGCCAAGAATGTTTGTACGTCATCGAAATGTTTGCGCATCGCTGCGACACCTGCGGCTACCTCGAAAAGAGTTCGGACCGCGTCAGGAATGTGAAAGACATATGAAATTCCACGACAAATTGCCTCGCGGCATGATGCGGAAACGGGTCCGCGACCTCGAGGCGGGGGAGAGCGGGTATGTCCTCGAAGACAACCTGTTCGTCGACTTTGACGGATGTGTATGGATCGGAGCCGACTGCCGGGTGTACAACGAATTCAAAGACGTCTATCCGGCTATGACGGCGGTGATCGCGGTGAACGACGACGAAACCCGAAGCATCGGCCTCCGTAAAAGCGCAGCGCTTCCCATCAACAGCCCGCATGTGACCGACAGGGATTTCGCGACTATAAGGATCGAAGAGTGACAAAGCTTGTAATCACGAGGGGCTACCCCGCTAGCGGCAAGTCGCGTTGGGCGAAGCAATTGTGCGAAGGGCCCGCGTGGGCGCGAGTTTCGCGGGACGACCTGCGGCAGATGCTGTTCGATAAAATCGGGTTGTTGCCGTTCGAGATGGAGCAGCGCGTCACGATCGCGGAGAAGGCTCAGGCGGAAGCATTGCTGCGGGCCGGAACGAACGTCGTGATCGACGCGACGAACCTGCGGCTTCGGTGGGCGCGTGATTGGGCGGACCTGGCGAAGAAACTGGGCGTCGAGTTCGAATGCAAGGACTTCCCGGTGTCGGCCGGAGAGTGTATGCAACGAGACAACGGCCGAGACCCGTACAACGGCGAATACCCGGTCGGCGACGACGTGATCCGCAAGATGGCACAGAAGTTCCCGATCGAACACTGGCAGCCGGTGACGTCACGTGACGATGCTCCGGAGTTCCCGGTGTACACCCCCGATCCGGATCTGCCGCCCGCGTATGTGTTCGACATCGACGGCACCCTCGCGACGATGGCCGACCGAGACCCGTACGACTACAGCCGAGTCGGCGAGGACGCGGTACATCGGCCGGTAGTGCAGACCGCATTGGCTTTGAGAAATGCTGGCTACAGGATCGTCGTTCTGTCCGGCCGCGAGGACGTCTGTTATAACACGACCCTGGACTGGCTGCGGCGACAGTGCGGAATTACCCCCGACCTGTTGGCGATGCGAGCCGAGGGCGACTACCGGAAAGACGCCGTAGTCAAGAACGAGATGTTCGAACAAGCCGTCTCGCCGAGATATTCGGTGCAGGGCGTGTTCGACGATCGCAATTCCGTCGTCGAGATGTGGCGGGCCAAGGGCCTGATGTGCGCGCAAGTAGCTGAAGGAGATTTCTAGGTGGCGGGTAAGTGGATCAAAACTAAGCCACACCCCCACGACTGCGACCCGTTCGGGAATATCGACCGCGACGACGACTACGGCTCGGGCAGCGAATGGAAGTGCGAGTGCGGGCAGGTATGGATTCTCGAGTCGAATGGTCCCAAAGGTTACCGATCAAGCAGTTTCACCCGAAAAGGCAAGTTTCGATGAATGAAGATCTGCACGACATCCGGCACATGATCGAAGGCGACTACGGAGACGTTGGTTTGTTCAGCATCGTAACCGCCATCCGCGACTATCTCGACAGGTTGGATGACCGGGTGTGCGAGCTGGAATTCAACGACGAATACAGGGAAGCGAAGGAGATGAATGTCAAAACCTTCGATGGGAATGTGTGGCGGCGCACCGGCTGTGAATGGGAAAACATTGAAGACATCCCGGCAGGCGTGCTGGTTGTCCCGGAGTTCGACGACCTCGTTCACCCGATGCGCAAAACGGTGTACGCAGTCGTAAACAAGTCGTACCGCCACCCCGGCGGGAATGAGCGGGTATTCATCGACGAATCCGATGGTGAGCAGTTCAGCGCCGAGCAGTTCGACAAATGGTGGGGCTGGGTGCCGAAGTTTGTGGAGGTGAAGCGGTGATGTGCGAGGACGGCGAATGAGCGTCTGGGAGATTATTCTGTGGGCCGCTGCGGCAGTGGTGGCGCTCAGTTTTGCGACCTTCTTTGCAGCTGTCGGGCTGGTTGTCTGGGCGCTGAGCGACATCGTGCGTACCGAACAGCGAACCGCCGCGAAGTTCACTGCCGCATGGAATCCAGAAACGAAGACGTTCGATGGCCTTGAATTCCGCGACGGCGAATGGCAAGAGGTGATTAGATGACCAAGCACGACACACCGGAATTCAAAAAGATCGCCGACGAGAGCACAATCCTGCTCGGACAGGTCGGATCGGGACTCCACGGCGTCACAACCGGCGATGACGACCTGGACCTCATGGGTGTCTGCATCGAGCCGCCGGAGTACGTGATCGGCAACGCGCAGTTCGAGCAGTACCTGTGGCGCAGCCAGCCTGAAGGCGTACGTTCCGGCGCGGGAGACACCGACCTGTGCGTCTACTCGTTGCGGAAGTGGGCACGGTTGGCGGCACAGGGCAATCCCACAGTCTTGTTGCTGATGTACATTCCGCCGCAGGAGATTCGGTCAATCAACGCATTCGGCCGGGACCTGCAAGCGGCACCGGATCGGTTCTTGTCGCGCGAGGTAGCGGATAGGTTCGCGGGGTACCTGATGGGTCAACGGGAGCGAATGGTTGGCCTGAAGAGTCAACGGACTAACCGGCCAGAGCTGATCGAGAAATACGGTTGGGACGTAAAATACGGGTACCACATGGTCCGTTTGGGCCTGCAAGGTGTCGAACTGCTGACCACCGGCCGGATCGAATTGCCGATGGCGGAGCCGCACCGAACGTGGCTGACCGATCTGCGGCACGGCAAGCACACCAAAGAACAAGCTCTCGCCTACGCCGAACATCTCCTCGCCCAGCTCGACTACCTGAAACTCCACGCCGACCTTCCCGAACACCCCGACCGTCAGCGGATCGATCGGTGGCTTACCGACGTGTACACCGACCACTGGTATGAGAAGGGCCACCTGTGAATTACGAGAAGATCGAAACCGTCGAACAGCTGGAGCAGCTTCCGGTCGGGTCGGTCTACATGGAAACAACCTTCAGCGACTGGCAAACCGACCCGCGTCCGATCGTCTGGCTGCGCATCTCCGTCGAGGATATTCAGGAGCCGTTGTGGTCAGAGTTCGGCGGTCATCGCGAGTGGCCTATCTATGAACTCGCCGTGCCGGGGATCGTGTTGTGGCGACCAGCGGCTTGAACAGGTTGTTCGTCGATGATCTGCGCGAGCCGCCGGAGGGATGGACCGTAGCCAGAACCAGCGCTGACGCGGTCGCGATCCTCAACCTCTGGCGGCTGCTGGAGATCCACGCCGATCACCTGTCACTGGACCACGACCTCGGCGGCGACGACACAACCCGGCCGGTGATGTTGTGGATGTGTGAAAACGATTGGTGGCCTGCGCGATTGACAGTCCACACCGCCAACCCGGTCGGCCGGGAATTTCTTGAAGGCACTGCGCTGCGATACGGGCCGGAAGGGATGCTCGAATGAAGAACTGGTCACTGCACTGTTGCCTGCTCGACCGGGAATGCCGGTACTTCGGTGCGCCGTGGCGGATCCATGTCGGAACACCGTGGGGACACCTGACGATCCCCCTGCGGCGGCGGGACCGGACCGAGTTGTGGCAGCCGAAACGATGAACCCAAACTGCCAAGATATCGACCACACCGATAAAGGCTGTTTCTGGTGCTGCGAGCAATGCAACTACGACACCCATCGCTGCCATTTCTGCGGAACGCCCCTGTCGCACAAATCGTATGACTTCGACACCGGCCGCCCGCGACGTCACTGGTTGTCTGATTGCAGGCCGGACCTGGTCGAGCACGAACCCGGCGAGCTGTGTACGTGGGCGTCGGTCGAAGATTGCTACGCCTACCAGGATCAGCGCACCAACGAGTGGGGCAACGAGCACAAACACTTCTGGAAAGACGGACCCATGACATGAACCATGATGACGAATTTCCCGCCGCGCTGAATGAATGGTGCCTGGCGGTCGACGATTGGGCCAAAGAAGCAGGCACTGCGATCCACTCGATGTGTGAACTACTGCTCCAGCTGAGTGAGCGTGTTGGGGAGCTGGAAGGGGCGGCAGCCGAGCAGGCTACAACACGGGTCGTCATTCTGCCCAACGGGAATATCGCGTATCGCATGCCGTGCTGGTGGCGGGAAATCGGCCCGGACGGCAGGGATTGGGGCAACCTCATCACGCTTCCAGAAGGATCGAAGTTGATGCAGCCGACGAACGTGCGCGTGAATAAACACGGAGAAATCGAATGATCAAACTCGGCAAGACGGTCACGCTGATCAACGAACGCGATTTCAGTGCACTGGTAACCAAGACGTACCAGCGGCCGTACAGCTTCCAACAACAGGGCAACATGATGGGGCAGGACACGATCCACGAATTCTCCCTGCCGCTGGAATATGAATTCGACGACGATGACGACTACGGCTGGAACGGTCCGTCGCTACTCGAATGGTGCACCGCCCCGCTCGGCGAGTTCGAATACAAGTGGCAACGGGATATGCACTGGCACCGCGAGTACTACCCGGAATTCGAAGCGGTTATAACCGACCTGTACGCACGGGGATTGATTCCCGCTGGCGATTACGCGCTGCACATCTCGTGGTGAGTCACGACGACTGGTACTGCTGCGTGTGCTATGCGACCGGCGGCCCGTGGATTACCGACATGAACGGCGACGAGTGGGACATCCATCGCGGCGAATGCGCCAGGTATGCAGGCTTGCCCGACGACGGATTCGATCCCACTCCTCCGCCGTGCTTCTGATCAAGAAAGAGAACTGAATAATGGGCTGTGATATCCACGCTTTTATTGAACAACAAAGTAATGGGTCAAGCCGGTGGCGGATGATTCCCGATGACATCTTCGATTGCCGCCACTACGGATTGTTCGGCTGGCTGGCCGATGTTCGGAACTATTCTGTTGTGCCACCGATCTCCCAGCCTCGAGGGCTTCCACTGAATGCATCTCGAGGTATCCGCAGAGAATTTGAATCCTGGGGGATCGACGCCCACTCCGAGTCATGGCCGAGCGCGGACGAGCTGCTGGAGTTCGACTACGACGCGGAGTTCGAAGACCGGCGTGGGGAATGGTGGCAGCCAGCCGATCCCGGTTCCGGCGAGATGACGACCTACCGCGATTTCCTCGGATCGGGATACTTCGATGACCTTGAAACTCTGCGGGGATTGCGGCAGCTTCGGCCGACCCGAGTTGTGTTCTGGTTCGACAATTAGCAAACCGTACGTACGTATTAATTCAAAGCGGAGAGATGCAGAACAAGACCTGCCCTAGGGCGTGCGTTTTCAAGAGTCTAACGCAGGGGCGGTGGGCTGTGGTGACGTTCGACAAGTTCAGGAACATCAGCAATTGGTACGGCGGATTCGTCGACCAGCCTGCCGCGTTCAAATTCGCGTTCTACTACGTGAAAGAGCTGCGCGCTAATGACTAACAACGATGAACTGGGCTACGCCTCTGCCGCCGGAGCTTACTGGGCTGCGGCCTGGCGGGGCGTTTTGCCTTTGCCTCCGGAGCGTAAAGGTTTGCCGCCGAAAGGATGGAGCGGTCACGACGGTCCGTATCCCAGCTTTGCGGACATCCAGGAATGGATCGATAGCGGCTTCTACACCAAGTCCGATGGCGTCTACCAGCATTTCAACAGCAGCAACGCGAACATCGCCCTCCGGCTGCCGAACACGATCATAGGCATCGACGTCGACTTCTACGGCGCGAAGCGCGGCGATCTGACGTTGGCGCATGCGGAAAAGCTCTGGGGCCCGCTGCCGCCTACGGTGAGGTCGACGTCCAGGATCGATGGCATCTCCGGCATCAGGCTGTTCAGGGTGCCCGCTGGCGTCGAGTTGGAGACGGTCGTCAAGTTCCCGGACGTCAATGGCAGGGCGCTCGCGGATATCGAGACAATCCAGTTTTTCCACAGGTATTGCGTCTGCTGGCCTTCGGTTCACAAAGACACCAAGCGCCGGTATCGATGGCTCGACCACAACGGCAACGTCCTCGCCGACATACCCCGGCCGTCCGAGCTACCCAATCTGCCCGCGAAGTGGATCGAAGGACTGCGGCGAAAGACGTCGGCAGAGATCACCACCTCCGGCGACGCCGCTGCGGCACTGAAGTCCCTCCCGGGCGGCCTGATGTCTCCGGCGGTGCAATCGGCGCTGTCGAAGGCGTTGACCACCCTCGCATCCGGCCACGGCTCCCGGCACGACACGATCCGAGACGCGCAAGCGGCGTTGTTCCGGCTGGCTGAGCGCGGCGGCGAGACCGGCATCACCGAAGCACTGACGCAGCTCGAGAAGGCGTGGCTGTCTTCGGTAACGCGGGATGGGTCTCGGACGCCGGAGGAGGCGCGGTTGGAGTGGGATCGAATGCTGCGGGGCAACAGAATCCACGACCTGATCGCGTCGACGCCTTCGGAGCTGTCACTGACGGATCTCCTCGGCCGTAGGCAGAACGTTGGGTTGCAGCCACCGAATCGCCTACCACCGGAAAAAGAGCAGCCCAGGTCGGAGCCGGTTTCGCAGCCGCAGGGAATTTACTCTGGAAACAAATCGACGACCCAACCATTCGGAAATTCCGAACAGTTCGACGACATGTTGTTCGACGACGGCTGGGACTTCCTGGACGAACACCTCGAAAACGTCGAGATCCACACCACCTCGGTCGACGACTTCCTGATGGGTCCAGACGTTCCAACCGTTAATCCAGACTCAAGCGTTGACCGCTCCGAGTTCGACGACTTCTTGATGCTGGACGAAGCCGAGCGCGAGGGCACCACCGAATCTCTGACGTCGTGGGGTCTGGTCGACATGGCCGCCGTCCTCGCCGGAGATCTCAAGCCGGAGGAGCCCTCGATCCTGCACCGGTCGGACGGCGAGCTGGTGTTCTACCGAGGCCGGGTCAATGCATTGGTCGGGGAGTCGGAGTCGGGGAAGTCGTGGCTGGCTTTCATGGCGTGCTCCGAGGAGATGCAAGCGGGCAACAACGTCCTGATCCTGGATTTCGAAGACACGGTCGAGAATGTCGCGATGAGGTGCCTAGCAATGAGAATTCAAGGGCGCGGCACGGACAAACCGATGCTGATCGAACACCTCGGATATATTTCGCCGGACACCATGCTCGGAGAAGCCGAACGCGATGAATTCTACGGAGCGCTGGACCGGCTGCAACCCACGGTGATCGTCCTGGACGGCGTAAACGCGGCGATGACACTGCTGGGGCTCGAGCTGGAAAAAAACCGGGACTGCACACAGTTCTTCCAGCTGATATTGAAGCCTCTCGCACTGACCGGAGCTGCTGTCATCACCGTCGACCACGTCACGAAAGCCAAGGAAGGGCGAGGCAGTTACGCGATCGGCGCGCAGGCGAAACGAGCGATGACAGACGGCGCGATGATCGGAGTCTCGGTCGTGGACACGTTCGGGCGCGGGCGACTCGGAAAGATCGAAACCGTGGTGCTGAAAGACAAGCCGGGTGGGGTGCGAAGGATCGCGGAAAAGCGCGGAGAGCGGCGGGTGGATTACCTCGGCAGCCTGGTGATCGACGCGCGGGTTGAAGGAGTCGTCGACATGCGATACGTGTTCGAATCCGAGGAGCCGCAAGACCGCGAAGACCCGCTCGTCGTCAAGATGATGCAGATCAGTCAGGCGATGATCGCGGCAGACCCGGACAGGAAAGGGATGACACTGCAAAAGATTCGAGACGAAGTGCCCGGCCTCAAGGTGGATATCGAAGGTGCCCTCGTCACCCTTATGCGAATACACCACGTCGATGAGATTTCAACGTCTCGCGGTGCGCCGAAGTTCGTGCTCAGCGCTCCATACAACGGCCCTGAACTGGCCTGATCCGACCTGAATGCGAGAAACGACACCCCTGGGTAGGCTCCAATCGAAGGGGTTTACCCGAATCGACTCTCAGTGCTCGACACGTACATAAAATTCTCCAGGGGATACCTCCATGCCTAGATCTACTCTCGCGCCGCTGTCCGCCGAAGCCCGGTCGCTGCGGTCGCAACTCGCCTACCTCTCCAGCCAGCACGCCGACGATTCCGAAGAGGTTCAAACGGCGCGGCGGCGGTTCCTGCTGCAGAAATTTCTGGATGCCCTGGCACTCAACGCGCCGTACGCCGACTGGGAATACCAACTGATCATCGACACCTTGGAGGGCAGCAAATGAGCCGAGCCCGGATGTGGACCCGACTCGAGTCGACCAGCCTGCGCGATTCGAGCCTTCTAGAGGTGTCTCGATCCGATCGGCTTTTCTACATAGAATTGCTGATGTGGGCAAATGAGCAACAAACTGATGGCTTCGTCATGCGCGCGGCTCTCAAACATGCGACAGACATCTCACGCCCGGCTCAAGCGGCGCAGCGTCTCGTCAAGTCAGGAGCACTGGAGGAAGTCGACGAAGGGTGGATAATTGTTCGCTTCTTTGACGACCAACTGTCATCAGAAGAGGTAACGAAACGGTCCGAAATGTCACGCGCCACCACCGAACGGAATCGACGCCACAAGGCCGGTGACCATACGAAATGCGACCCGAAGCGATGCCGAGCGCTGCTAGCTGTGACCAGTCACGACACCCCCCCTGTGACGAAACACTATACTAAACTAAACGTCACTTCACTAAACGATACTAAACTCGACGAGACTTCACGAGACGAAACGACCGTAAGGGAAGTGAATGTCGATGTGAAGTTCGAGGAGAGTAGAAGCGAAGAAGGAACGCCTCCGACCGACCAACCGCACTTGGCCTTCGGCCACCATCCGGACGACTCCGCGCCTGGCGGCGCTCTGTCGCCGGAGGACGTGCTCTGGTCGGCTCCGGCGGATGTGTTGGCTGGAGTCGATGCCGAAGGCCCCGTAGTGCCCGCTATTTCGCGATCTGACGACGATTCAGGCGCTGAGGGTACTCCCGATAGGGCCGCACTCGTTTTCGCGTTCTCCCGGGCCAATGAAGAAGTGATCGTCAAACAAACCAGGACCGGGGTCGAGCTGCGGTTGTCGAAGCAGGCGTGGGACCTCCGAAACCGACTCGAACCGGCGGATCGTCCGTTGTGGATCAGCGCAGCACGAGAGTTCGCTTATCAGATCGCGCTCGACGCCAAGCTCTACAACAGCGCGAAGATCAACGCCCCGGAGGACGGCGAATGGCCGGTGACGATCGACGGCGCTGCTGTAGTCGCGTGGGTCGAGAAGCGTAGACCTCGCGTACTCCAGCACTGCATGGATATCGCGGAGACTTGGTGGCGAAGCGAAAACCGGTAGTCCGGTACCACCCGCTGATGGCGCAGGGGAGAGCGCAACTCGGTCACTGCGATAAATGCAAACGGCAGATCCTCACTGCGAGGTACGACGCATTGACCCGGCATTGGGATCCGCAGCCGCTGAGTCAGCTCGGGGAATTGGAAGCGCTGTTCTGCGGTTTGAAAACATGGTGGCTGTTCGGATCCACGACGTATAAGCGCCACGCCGACGCGATCACCACAAGCCCGAAAGGCACCGGCGGAATCATCGTCCGAGACCATGACTGCGCCAGACCTCAGCCGCAAGGGGCGTCGGTGAATTTCGGATATTCGAACTACGACGGGGACGACCCGGGTTTCTAACGAAAGTCTACAACTGAATATGGATGACCCTAAATGCCCGGTGTGCCTAGCCGAGCGCGGATCGTGCTTCCGGCAAACAAATTATCCGGACAATTACTGTCGAGAGCATCACCTCGCGAGAGAGCGGGCAAGGAAAGAAAAGCGACACCGATCCACGGTAGAGAAGAAGTACGGGCTGCCGGTCGGCGGTTACGACGCGATCAAAGAATTCCAAGACGGGAAGTGCTACATCTGCCGCAGAGCAACCGGCGCTAAGAAGAATCTCGCGACAGACCACGCGCATTCCTGCTGCGATCGGCAAGGCAGCTGCGGCAAATGCGTCCGTTCCCTGCTTTGTTCGCCGTGCAACCGAGGCGTCCTGGGGCATCTGCGAGACGACGCGGATTCCCTCAGGCGGGCGATCGACGTTATCGAAAACTGGCCCGCGCAGAAAATACTCGACGAACTGAGAAACCAGCAATGAACGGAGAAATCATGAACCTGCTGTGGTCGGCGTATTACGCAGGCTACGTAGACGGCGAGATCCGAGGCGATGACATCTACGGCACACCGTTATGGGATGTCGAAGACGAGTTCGCCAACTGGCTGCGCGGTAAACACTTCGCTGGCATCGACGTCACCTCGGTCCCGCCCGGAGCGCTCGAACGAATGGCGAATTCCAACGCCCGGCCGAGTCCTGAACTGCAAGCTGTGATCGATCGATTGAAGGCGCAGCAATGAACGAGGATCTGTTGTGGCTGGCTTATTACGCCGGGTGGAGCGAAGCGGAGTCCTGGATGTGCACGGTCGGGCACGAAGCGGCTCGTTCGATCATCGACGACGAATTCGCGGCATGGTTGAAGAGATCCACCACTGGCACCTGGGGCGAGGAATGAAACCCACCGAGGAATTCTGGGACGGCATCTGGGATTTGTGCGAGAAGTACGACATCCCGGTCACCAACTCGCCGGAAGTCACGCGCAAACATCCAGGCATCGCGCATATCGCCGACTTCGGCAAGGACGTGCTGGCGCTGCTCGAGGCGCTGGGGATGAAGGCCGAGTGGGGGATCCGGTTCGAAGCCGACGACCTGTCTCCTTTGATGAACAACGGATCCGGGGTGTCGACACACACGAAAGCCGTAGGCACCGAATGGCAGGCCCGGCAGTGCGTCGAAACCCGCGCACCGATCAGCGCCCGCGACCGCCGAGTGGTCTCCCGAATCGTGTCCAACTGGGTGGAGGAGTCGTGAGCGTGTGGCCCGGCGTGATGTATTGCGCAGGCTACGGGGTCGCGTTCTTGATCGTTGCCATCGCTCCCGTCGCGAAACATCTGCGTATCTGGGCGTTGTGCAACGTATTCGCCGCTGTTGTCGGTGGCGTGTTGTGCATACCGGTCACGTTGGCGCTGGCGTCATGACCATTCGAGGCTGGCACGGCTGGGCGCTGATCATTGGCACCGTCGCGGCGGTCGACCTGATCGCGGCCATCCGGGACAACGACGAAACCCTGAGCAGCGCGCAGTACCGAGCCCGTCAGCGCCACCCGGTGATCGTCAGGTTCGCGATCGTGGCGACGACCTATCACCTCCTGTTCGGCGACGACGAGACGTGGAAGCGCCTGGATATCTACCAACTCCCGATCGCTGTGGTTCGCAACATCCGGGGACCAGCGACAGGCGCTCAAAAGAAGGTGCCGCCAGCCGCCCCGCCACCCCGCCGAACCCCTGCCGCCCACCCGTTCACCCATCCGCGACCCCAAACCGGGGGCTATGACGAAATGAGAGGGCAAAACGGTGCCACCCTGTCCTGACGGCTGCGGCCGGGACGTCTCCAACTGGACCAAACAATGCACGCCCACCGCTCCGTGGGATTCTCCGGGGCTGCCGCCGAGACCGATGATCGAACGCTGCGCACGTCATATCACGAAGCAGTACACGCCGACCGGGCCGGTGATCAGCAGGGTGTTGTGCTGCTACCGAGACGACGACCCCAGATACTGCCCGATCTGCCACTCCACGGTTGTCAAGTGCGACTGCGGCGAACAGCAACTGAAGGCTGCCGCGTGATGATCGTCGCCGCAGTGTTGGCGATACCGGCAGTCCTGTTATTTATTCTCGCAATCTACGTCGCCATTCGCGTACTCAACTTTATGGATGAATTGTAATGTATCGCATCGGAGATATCGTCCCGGCCGGAAATGCGTGGATCGACTACGAATGCAACGACTGCGGATCGGATATCTATATCGGCAAACCGGTGTATCAAGTCGTCGGCAGTCAGGAATTTGTATGCAAATACTGCGTGGAGCGGAATGACGATGAAGATAGTTAGTAAACAAGAATTGATGACAATGCCGGTCGGCACGCCGTTCGCGGAATATACCGGCGGATTCTGGCCGGACGGGTTCGATATTTTCGCGGGAAGCACGTGCAGCGATGTCGAAGACTTTTATTTTCGCAGCATCGCCACCGCCGAGAGCGAAGATATGTACGAGATGATCGGCCGTCACGAAGGTATGGCGGCGTACGGGGATTCCTATCCCGTCGATCTCACGATATCCCGCGAAGGGATGTACGACCCGAATACCCGCTACCTGGTGTGGGAACCCGACGACGTTCGCCGGATCGTCAATCTCCTGCTCGGAGCTACCAAGGACGACCGTGACTGAACTGAAGCCTCAGCTCAAAACTACCCGGTTCGACATCTCGTGCCTGCCGGAGAACCACCCCGAACAGCACGCCTACACGCTCCAGGTCGAATATCGCGGCAGGAACAAATGGTGTGTCCGCGACGGCTTCGGGTTCTGCTACGACCGCGACGGCAACCGGTCATACGAATCGCTGCCGACGAACCGCGAAGACGAATGGCTGGCGCAGCACCGGTTCGCGTTGATGGAAGCGCTCGTGCTGGCGAAACGTCTCGCACCGGGGATCATTCGCGGCGGGGTGACCGTCGAACAGACGATGGATTGGTACGACCCGAAAGAATGCATTGACTGACAACTACACACCCGCGCCGTACGAATTCGGTCTCGCGAAGATCTCCGGCATCACCGGCAAACTCATCTGGCTCGGTCAACTACTCGCCGGACGCCCGAGCAAATGGGAGCACGCGTTTCTGATCGTGGACGCTCCAGATGGCAGCAATACCCTCGCCGTACTGGAAGCTGAACCGGGCGGTGCTCGACTTACGCCGCTGTCCGAATACTGGGACGCGAAAAAGGGATGGACCTGCGCCTTCGCTTACCCGCCGACGACTGCCGATCAGCAAGCCGCGATCGATCGACTGGTGCCGAAGCTTGTCGGAGTCCCGTACAGCTGGCTGGACTACATCTCGTTGGCGTTGCTGCACCTTCATATCCGTCCGCAATGGGTTGTCGATCGCGTCGCGGGTAGCAAAGGAATGATCTGCAGCCAGCTCGTCGATTACGTGTACATGCAAGCGGGGGTGCATTTCTTCGACGACGGCAGGTACGAAGGCGACGTCATGCCCAGCGACCTCGATTATCTCGCGCGGCAGAACGGGTGGTTCGCGAATGAGTAGATGCCCCACCCCGGATAAGCGAAGTTTCCGCACCTACGCCAACGGTCGCCAAGCCCTCCGGCAGCAATGGAAGAACAACGGCCGAGGTGCGACCCAGGTCTATCGATGCCCGTGCGGCAAATACCACCTCTCGTCCGGAATGAAAGTTTCGTGATCCACAAACCGGCACACGTCGCGGCGGGGGAGAAGAAGTGGGGGAAGTCGTACTCCGCTCGATATGACGCCGCGACCTTCAGGTTCATCGAATTCGTCGACGGATACGGCCACACTGTCGCGGAAGATGACATGCACGACTTCATCGAATTTCACCGCGACCAAGCCAACTACTGGCGGATGTGCGTCGAAGAATTCCGGCAGACCTTCCGAGCGATTGCGCCGATCTACGCAGAATGGGATTGAATGACCAGAAATTTCACGCGAAAGCAGGTATTCGAAGCGGCCGTAGATGTCGTGCACAAAGACCTCGGTGATGAACTCGAATTCTGCCGGATCTGCGACGACGACGATTACGCGAGCGTTCACTTCGAAGACCAGATCGCTATCCACGATATGACCTACGGGATTCGCGGCTGGCTGTCGGAAATGCTGCACGACCCCGACGCCCGCGCCGACCTCGAGAACTGGATCGCCGACAACCTCGAAGGTCATGAATGACCGAAATCAAATTCACGCCGGACATCACCGTAGATCTGATCAAAACCGACTTCGACGACCGGTGGCCGGTATTGGCGGCAAGGACGTCCACCCTCGGCGCTGAGTCGACTCCGACCGAACGAACCGGCTTGATCCGCGCATTGATCCGCGAAGGTCACACCGTTCCTTTCGAGCACATGTCGATCACGGTCCGAACTACCGCGCCGATATTCGCGTGGCGGCAGATCGTCAAGCATCGAATCGGCGTCAGCCTCTGCCTCGCTGGTGACACTGTCGTCACCTTTTCGAGCGAGCAGGGGAACTTGCGTTACAGGACGTTGGCAGAGTTTCATGAATTGTGGCACAACGGAACTCAGGATACTCTTCCGTATCAGCGGAGCGGCAGTGCGTACTATATCAAGAAATCGGGAAAGTGGGCAGCGGACGCTATGCGGGCTCGGCGTAGGCATCGCATAGGCACCTTTGACACTGAAGAAGAGGCGCTGAAGGCCGCAGCCGAGTTTCGTGCCGAGAATCCAACCCGCCGCCGTCGCAAGCTGGAATCCGTCCGGAATAGTAAAGTGCGGTGTTATAACGAGGCGATGGAGAGATGGGAGTGCACTCGGGTTGTCGACGTCATTCAATCCGGAGTAAAGCCCGTCATTCGAGTCGCTACGATCTCGGGTCGAGAGGTTGTTTGCACGCGCGAACATCGCGTTTTGACAGACCATGGCTGGACTACAGCTGGAGAGCTGAAGGTTGGAGACAGCCTTATGCGTGCGGGCAAGGTGGCCGCCCATGATATGTCTCAAACGCTCAGTCCTCGTTTGCGTCAGGAAATCGGGCTATGGTCGTCCAGCAAGCGGAACCAGTTGATTAATGCTGTCGATTCGTGCCGAGTGTGCAACGGGCGATTTTCGCGTGATGAACTGGAGTTGGATCATGAAATTCCGGTCATGGATGATCTCGCCAGGGCTCTGGATATTCAAAACCTGCGCCCCGTCTGCGCCCCGTGTCATCGGATCAAAACCGATCGCGAGAATAGGCAAACGCAAGGGCGGCGGAATATCGTTTTCGGGGCCAGACCTGATGCGATTGTGAGTATCGAAGATGCCGGAGAGGAGATGACCTACGATTTGAGCGTCGAGGGGCCTTGGCATAACTTTCTGGCTAATGGGCTAGTCGTGCACAACAGCGAGGAATCAGGCCGCTACCGCGAACTCGGACCGGTGTTCTACATACCACCGAAGGATCGGCCGCTGACCCAGACCGGCAAGGCGATGGACTATTGTTTCGAGCCCGGCACCGACGAACAGCGCTTCGTGGTCGAATCGGAGTACGGCGGTATCGCGATCAAAGCGTGGAGGTCGTATCAGCGCCAGCTCTCCAGTGGCATCGCCCGAGAAGTCGCCCGAGGGGTCCTGCCGCTCAACACGATGTCGACCGGAATCCTGACGTTCAACGCGGTCAGTTTGATGCACTTCCTCGAACTCCGCACACCCGAGGCCGGTAGTCATCCGCAGTTCGAGGTCACGCAGGTCGCCTATCCGTTGGCGCAGTTCTTTTCGGTGTACGCGCCGGTCAGCTTCGCCGCGTTCGCGGACAACGGCTGGCGGCTCAAACCGTGCAGCGGATGCAGGAAGTGCGAATGACCGACATCAACGGCCAGACCAGCGACGGATTCCACACGTTCGACGAACTCTACGAATTCAGGATGCTGTACAACGCCCTGCTGTTCAATGAATGGGCGGACCGGGACAAGTACGGCGTCCACAAGTCGTGGCACCACAGCGACGGCGAGGCATGTTTCGGAGGCGGATGGTTCGTCGTAGTAGCGCAGCTCCCCGCCGGTCAGATCACCCAGCACTATCCGGCCAAGGACTGGCATAAGTTTCGAGTGCCGGAACGACTCCGCGCCGCCGAATGGGACGGGCATACGCCACGTGACGTAATCGGCAGGCTGACCGCTACTACGTACGACCCGGAGTGGGTGACCAGCGATCCGTTGTGGATGCCTAGAACCGAGGAGCGCTGATGCCGTATCCGACAAAGTGGTGCCCGAAACTCTTGACTGAGTACCTTTGCAGTCAGTTGCCGTACGTGCCAGATACCCCTACCCGCGAGGCTATCGAGCACCTGATCGGAGTCCTGCATTCGCATCGCCCGGTCGGCTCCAACGGCAAGCACGGCGACCTGCATACCCCGACGTGCGGATGCGACGACACCGCCAGCCCCCGACTATGAGAACTGGCGGTGTCGTTCGCATTTACTACCGGCCGCCGTAGCGGCGAGGTCCGGTTTCCAGCGCTGTCACCGTCAGCTCATCGGCCGCACGTATCAGTGACGACACCGCCGGATGGTCCGCCCCTACCAGGTCTGCGACTCTCTCGGTCAGTGCTCCGATGTCGTCGCGTACCTGCCGCGATTCGGCGAGACTTGGACTCATTGAAGGGCTCCTATCCTCGAGGTGCGCACCGGCTTGCCGGAACATCGACAGAACCGGACCTGTCGCTGAACGTGAACGGGTGCCCCTGCATTGTGCCCCAGACGTCTACCGCTGCGCGCCACGATCCCGCATAGCAGGTGGCGGACACTTCATAGTTGACCTGCTTCGCGGGGCGTGTACGATCCGGCTTCGTCGCGGCGGCCACTTCCCACCCCGAGCGCCCGGCAGGCTTGAACTCCAGTTTCAACACGGCGATGTGCTCCTCCGGCGGTTCGTCACACCACGCGAATCCTCGCCCGATCAGCTGCGGTCCCACCAGATGTGGGCGTGTCCACGTGAACTCGAAGTCGCAGTCTTTTGCAGCGATCGGGCTGGCGGTCGTCTCGGCACCGGCGGTGTTGATGTCGAAGGCGGTGAGGGCGATTGCAGCGATGGCGACGACGGCGAAAGATGCTGTACGCATAGAAATTTCCCCTTGATCAGGTTGGTGACCCCCGGCTCGATCGAGCCATCTTCAGTATGCGGTGCCGCCCCCGCGTTGTCAGCCGACTTGAAAACTATGTCCGACCTGCGAAAACCTACCTGAATGCGGGATTCGCGACGTCGGTATAGGCTGATGTCAGAAAGAAAAACGAAGCAAGTGCTGGTCCGAAGGTTTGGGTTACTTCTTGCATAGGGAGCACGAGATAGCAGGTTCGACTCCTGCCACCCGGCCTTCATGCTGGGTGTGGCGTAACGGATAACGCGCGTAAATAGTTCACCTTCACCGATTTGATGTCAGCACTTCTTTCACTTTGATACTGGTCCGCAGAGGCGGGTTACTTCATTGGTACTGCAGGTTCAAGTCCTGCCGGGAGTCGCTTCGGCTTCCGTATGTTACCTGCCTCGACTTCGATGTCAGTGTCTGCACATATCCCCGATCTCCAGGAGATAATTCCTATGTCTGCTGCTCTGCTGGCTGCTGGCCTTGCGGATCTGCCCACGTTGGTGACTTCGGTTGCAAGCGCTGTCGGCGCACTGGTTTCGGCGCTCATCGCCGCGTTCGTCTAACAAGCTTTTATATCCCGGTGCGAAGCCGGGCGGTTACTTCTTACTGTGAATGGAAACAACACCGCCCAGCACTCCGACCTCGGGACTACCCCCGGCCTTGCGGTCGAAAGACTCCTCCGGGGGAGCAAAACGAATACCTGGTGCGAAGCCAGGCGGTTACTTCAATTTGCTGAAATCAACACCGCCCGGCACTGCGATCTCAGGTTTAGAACATTCGGTACTGGTCCGAAGACGTGGGTTACTTCCAAAATCAATCTGTCGCGGGTTCAAATCCCGCCAGCGCTCTCGAAACAGCGTTGTAGCTCAGTTGGTAGAGCAATTGAGCCCAATTTCCTGCGTCGGCTTTGATGTCAGTGCCTGATCGTTCCAAAGCCCCCAGGTTTCGCTTATCCAGTGATTCCTGGGGGCTTTTTCATGCCCGGAACTGCCAACGAAAGCGAATCGATATGTACGGATACCACCACGGCTGCCCCAGCTGCGGAATGCGAATGCGGTATGGAACGACCTGCTGCGGAAACCCGCTCGCCGACATGATGGTGATCGAAGGAATCCTCGACGGCAACATCGAAGAGGTGATGATGGGCGAAATGATGGGCTCCGGAATCGACCCGCTCAGCGCGATGGTCATGGAAGAAGTCTTCGACAACGACTGGTGATCCGATGTACGCGGCAGTAATCATCCCGGCAGTTCTAGTCGGGGTTTGCGCGGTGGGTTTCAGCGCAGTCGGCATATCCGAAGCTCGCGAGAACGGCGTCGCTTCAGGGATTGGCTTGGTGGCCTTCTTCACGTTTGTCAGTGCCTTCTTCTGCACAATCCTCGGACTGGTAATCACCATCGTCGCCAACGTGGCCACCGATCATCAAGACGACTACGCCGCCTACGGCCTGGAAGCGATCAAAGACGGCAACACCATCACCGGCGATTTCGTTCTCGGCACCGGCATCCTGACGTCGAACGCAACCTACACCTTTTACGACAACAGCAACGGCGCTATCCATCTCGAGAAAGTCGAAGCGTCCGACATAGCACTGTACGAAGACTCGGCGAAGCCCTATGTGGTCGAGTACATCGGCTGCCATCTCAAGCCGAATTGGCTCGCTCCGTGTCTCACCGATGATCCGCGATTCGTCGAAATCCACGTCCCGCCCGGCAGCGTCAAAAATCAAATCAATCTCGACCTGAACGGTAACTGATTGTGACTCGCAACTGGCCCGAACTCATCTACATCATGCAGTACATCCTCGATCACCCTAAAGAGTGGGATCAGACGGTGTACTCCAACACATGCGGCACCGCGTACTGCTTCGCAGGTCACACCGCAATCCACATTGGCGGCCGTCAGATCAGGCGTCGCGAGTTCAGCGCAACTGATTGGCTGTTCAGGGAGGACGACGACTACACCGACCTTGTCATCCCTCCCGCCGACATCGCCGAACGGCTCGTGCAGAGGTTCGAAGGCCGTTTCGCCCCTAACTCCTGCATCGCGGATGGAACCACGGTATGGGAGATGGATTGCGTCGCCGAAGCCGCCCTCGGCCTTACCAGCGATGAAGCGGACGAACTATTCGACTCCGACAACACCATCCCGCAGCTGATCTGGTACCTGCGGAAGTGGGCTGAAGAGGATGGCGTCGCACTCCCCGATTCGTGGCCGGAGCCGAATGAGCCGGGGTCTTGCTGCGACTGCTGCGATGACTACTGACATGCGGTACGCGGTACAGCAAATCCATTCCTGCGACTTATGCGGCTATGACGATGAGCTGCTCGGCATTTTCGACACCGCCGACGAAGCTCGCGCAGCCGCCCAGGCCGAGGAATCCAAGCCGATCGAATGGGACTTGGGCGACAAGGATCCCACGCCGGGCGATGAAGACTTCGGTTACCCGGATCGCGACTCGCTCTACACCTATTACATCTACGCCCGCGAAGACTAGAAGGCGCATTCAGATGAGCAAATTCAACACCACCGCCACTCGCCCCGCCAACACCGCCACCGGCCCGATCGGCACGAAAAAGAACAAGACGGTCGACACCCACGAAGGCGCTGCGGGATTCAAGCGCGACAAGCGGTCCGAGCTGTTTCTCCTCGCGGTCAGCAATTTTGTTGGCGAAAACACCTTCTACGAATCCGCCGACGCCCGCGACAACCGCTACCAGAAGCTGATTCGCGAGATGGCCGTCAAGGATCCGGAGTGGACCGCCGACATGCTGGCGTGGCTGCGCGGCCCTGAGGCGAATATGCGCAGCGCGTCGCTCGTCGGAGCAGCGGAGTACGTTAAGGCGCGGCTGGACAAGGGACTGCACGGCGACAACCGCAAGGTCATCAACTCCGTCCTCCAGCGCGCCGATGAGCCCGGGGAAATGCTGGCTTATTGGACGAGCAACTACGGTCGTCGGATTCCCCAGCCGGTCAAGCGCGGTGTCGCCGATGCGGTCGTGCGGTTGTACAACGAGCGGAGTCTGCTGAAGTACGACACCTCGAGCAAGGGCTTCCGGTTCGGTGATGTGATCGACCTGACCCACCCGTCCGCCGACGACGGCAAAGCCTGGCAGGGCGACCTGTTCGAATACGCGCTGGATCGTCGCCACAACCGCGACAAGCCGATCCCCGAGTCACTGAAGACCATTCAGAACAACGAGGCGTTCAAGCACTCCCCGGCGAAGATCATCGACTATCTCGCCGACAACGGCACTCTCGCGGAAGTCCTCGGTGAGTCCGGAATGACCTGGGAGCAGTTGTCGGGTTTCGGTCCGATGACCGCTGCGAGGTGGGAAGCGATGATTCCGACAATGGGCATCATGGCCCAGATCCGCAACCTTCGGAATTTCGATGAAGCCGGAGTGTCGGACCAAGCCGCGCAGCTGGTGATCGACAACCTCACCGACCCGATTGTGATCGAGAAGTCTCGCCAGTTCCCGTTCCGATTCCTGAGCGCTTATGAGCACGCGCCGTCGCTGCGGTGGGGTCACGCGCTGGACAAGGCTCTCGGGCATTCGCTGCGGAACATTCCGGAGCTGCCGGGCAAGACGTTGATTCTCGTCGACACCTCCGGCTCGATGCAGTCCAGCTACAACGCTCGCTCGACAATGGCTCCGGTCAAGGCCGCTGCGGTATTCGGCGTCGCTCTCGGCGTCAAGAACGGTGCCAACGCCGACATCTACGGTTTCGCATCCGGCGAGTTCCACCACTCGGTCAAGAGGGGCGCGTCGACGCTCACCGAGATCAACCGGTTTATCAACCGCGTCGGCGAAAAGGGGCACGGCACGGATATCGCGGGCGCAGTAGCGCGGCAGTATCGAGGCCATGATCGAGTCTGCATCTTGTCCGACATGCAGTCCTGCACTGGCAATATCACTGCCCCGGTACCGGCCCATGTCCCGGTTTACGGGTTCAATCTTCAGGGCTATGCTCCGGCGGCTATGCGGCTTGGTCCGAATCGGCATGAGTTCGGGAGCCTAACGGACGCCACATTCAAGCTCATCCCTCAGCTGGAAGCCGCCGAGTCGGGCAACTGGCCTTGGGTGAAGTAGCCGAAACGAAAGAGCGTTGGAGATCCGTCCCAGGCGCTAATGGCACCTACGCCGTCAGCAGCCTGGGACGGGTTTGCTCGCTCCGGCGCAGACGCGTCCATGTTATGAGTGCCAATACTGTGAAGTCGGGGTATCGACGATTGAGCTTGGTCGTTAATGGCCGAAGTAGGTCGTACATGGTGCACCGACTCGTTTTGCTCGCGTTCGTTGGTCCGCCGCCGCCGGGCACTGAATGCTGTCATTTCGACGGGAATCCCGCAAATAATCGTCTTGATAATCTGCGATGGGGTACTCGAAGTGAGAATATGCGCGATCGAGTCAGGCACGGCAACCATTACGCCCATGGGTCTACCAAGACTCATTGCCCGCTGGGGCATCCATATAGCGGAGAAAATTTGCGTGTCGATGTAAGAGGAAAGCGCGTCTGTCGTGAGTGCAGTAATCGCATCGCCCGCGAGTCGCACCGCAGAATGCGCGCCAAAGCCCGCGCGTAGCCCACGAGAAAGCCCTGGAGTCTTCACCGATTTCAGGGCTTTCTCGTGGGCAAACTCGGTTATCGCCACCCACCCCTCCGCGCACCCCCGGCACCGCCTCCAGACCTGCACGTATAAGTCAGTTATCACCCTGCGAACCGGCCGACCATTGCCAGTTATCAGCCATTCCCGGAGAGTCTGAGATGTCCACGAACGAACCGGCGTACCTCACTCGAGAGCAGGTCGCCGAACACCTCCAGCTAACCGCCAAGACCCTCGCCAACTGGGCGTCCAGAGGCGTCGGCCCGAACTACATCCGGCTCGGAGGTGGACGAGTTCGCTACCCGCGCAAGGACTTCGAAGCGTGGGAGCAAAGCCAACTCGGCGACGACTGAAGGAGACAACGCAATGCCGCAGGAGAAGATGGCCCCCGGCGCTGAACCGAAGCAGAAGCTGGTCCCGATCAAGGGTGACGACGACCTCTGGCATCTCGGTCCGATCCGTCATCGAGCCTGGTCCGGGTCCTATCACCGTTCGTCGGGCAAGGGGAAGACTCGCAAGGAATGCCTTGACGACTTCTGGCGGCGCTTCGAGGTCAACCGCAACAAGGGGGCTCGCGTCGAGCTGATCGCCGAAATGTCCTCGCCCGCCACGGTCCTGACCTTGGATTCGATGATGAGCGACGCATTCGACGAGTTCAGGAAGTTTTCGCAGCAGCGGTTCGAGAACGGAGAACTGGCCCGGCGCACCCTCAACGGGTACATCTCCGCGATCTATCCAGGCGATCCGGACCGCAAGACCAGCCGCCCGGACGCGATCCGGATGGGCGTCGAGATGGGGCGGCTCAGCATCCGCGAAGTGGCTCAGGTGACGTTCATCGTCGGATACTTCCGCAGCGTCGGCAAGGCGTACCCCGGCGTGGCTGAGATGCAGTTCAAGGTGCTCTCGGCGGTGTTCACGTGGATGACCGACGAGCTGCACCTGTTCGATATCTCGCCGATGAAGTTGATCAAAAAACCGAAGTACACCATCGTCAAGGCTCAGCGCGCCCTCAAGCCCGCCGAACGTGCCGCACTGAAGGATGCCCTCGGAACGCAGTTCTCCGGTGACCGCAGGGCCGCGCAATGGCCGTACTACGTCGTGATGCTCATCCTCGCGACCGGCGCGCGTCCCGGCGAGATCCTGGCGCTGAGGTGGTGCGACATCCTCGACATCGACGGCGACTACACGATCGTGCACATCTGCGGCCACACCGAGCGCATCACTGGCCAGGGGAAGGTCCGCACCGAAGGTCGCAAAGCTGGTCAGCCGTACTACATCACCCTTCCGGCGTGGAGTGCCCGGATCCTGCGGGAGTGGCGCGACAAGACCTACACCCGGGGCAACGACGAGGCGCTGTGCTTCACGGTGAAGTTCCGGAAACAACCGCAGCCGATCACTACAGAGTCCGTGGACTTCATCATGGAGCGCCGCCTGAAGGGGACCTCGGTGGCCTGGGCACGGCCCGGGAATCTCCGCGACACGGTCGCCACCGAGGTTGCCGGTCGTACCGGAGATCCCAGCGCCGCCAGTACCCAGCTCGGGCACACCGCAGCCTCCTCGGTGGCCGTTCGCCACTACATCGACGCCGAGGGCTTCTACCTGTTCGTCGTCGACTACTCGGAGCAGCTGGAGTACCTGGATCCTGAAAGTGACATCAAAGTGACAATACGAGCCTCTGGACGGTTCGTAGAAGGCCCCCGACCTCGTGTTTTGCAGCGAATCTAGTCTTACTCCTAGGTAAGTTATGCGAACCGCGCATTGCCGGGAAGTCGCCCGCGAGCGGCCAGGAGTGTGCAGCTCAGAGCCTCGGCGACACGAACGCTGTCGCATTCGGGCCAGTGTGATCAGCAGTGCGGGGTGATGCCCTTGAACTTGACCATCCGCAGCACCGACGCATTCACCTGAGCCAGCGGCAGACGACCCGAGCTGACCTCCTGCTCGAGCTTGTCGAGCACCTGAGGAACCGCCGAACTGGACGTCCACAGCGCGTTGTCGGCCCCGGCCTCGAGCGCCGCGGCCACCGCGTCCTCGATATTCATCCGGTTGGTGATCGCGGCCATCCCGCCCAGGTCGTCGGTGAAGATCGGACCGTCGAAGGGTTTCGCGTCGTAACCGCTGCCGTTCCGCAGCAGGGCCATCGCCTGCGGGCTGATACTGGCCGGCACATTCGGCGTGGTCAGCCCGGGAACGTCCAGGTGGCCGACCATGACCGCCGCACCCGAACCGATCAGATTGCGGAACGGAACCAGATCGTTGTTCTGCAACTGGGCCAGCGGCGGAGTGTGCACCGCGCCGGTGTGCGAATCGCCCGAACCGTGGCCGTGGCCCGGGAAATGCTTCATGACCGCGCCGAGCCCCGCATCGTGCATGGCCCGGATGAACGCACCCGCGAAGGAGGTCACCACATTCGGATCGCTCGAGAACGACCGGTCCCCGATGACCGAATCGGCCGCCTCGTCGCTGACGTCGGCGTCCGGCGCCAGGTCCACGGTGATGCCCAGATCCTTCATCGCCTTACCGCGCGTCAGGCTCTGCGAATAGAAATCGTCCGCGGACATGGTCTGAGCGATGGTCCGGGCCGGAGGGACCGCGCCGATCAGGTTCTTCAGCCGGGAGACCCGGCCGCCCTCCTCATCGATGGTCACCATCAGCGGCACCGTCGCCGCGCCCTTGACCTGATCGATCTGATGATCGGCCAGCAGCGCCTGATCGGTCCAGCTGCCGATGAAGATCCCGCCGACCTGACTCGTGCGCACCACGTTCTCCGCGTCCGCCGTCCCGGTCACCCCGACGGTCAGCAGCTGCGCGAGCTTCTGCCGCGTGGTGAACTGCGCCAGATAACCGGCATCGCAGTCCGCCTGAGACTTGGTGGTGGTCGTGGCGGTCGTGGGGGCCGGTTTGGTACCGGGGGCAGCGGTCGTGGAACTCGACGGCGCCGAAGTCGGCGAACCGCTCGAACACGCGGTCAAACCGACAGCCATGACAGCAAGCACGATCCCGCGAACGTTGCGCATGTAGTCCGACGCTAGCCGGTGCCGTACTCATCGGCCACAACGGGCACGTCGAATGTCACCGACACGCCGTCCTGCCGGTTTGCTGCAGCGAGCGGTACCGGATGCCGCAGCCGCGCATCCGGATGGCACCGCCGAGCCCGAACATCGCCCGGTGGCACGTGTCCACACCGGAAATTGGCACTGTCCCGCACCGAATAACGATGCGGGACAGCATTTCCGATGTATCGAGCCTACTTCGCCGGAAGCTCGTTGTGCCCGCCGAAACCCTTGCGCATCGCCGAGAGCACCTTGTCCGCGTACAGCGACTCGCCGCGCGAGGAGAAACGGGCGAACAACGCCGCGGACAGCACCGGTGCGGGGACACCCTCATCGATGGCCGCGGAAATGGTCCAGCGACCCTCACCGGAGTCCGACACCCGGCCACCGAACGAGGACAATTCGGGATCCAGCAGCAACTGCTGCGCGGTCAGATCCAGCAGCCAGGAAGCGACGACCGACCCGCGCCGCCACAACTCGGTGACCTCCGGGACGTCGATGTCGTACTGGTAGTACTCCGGGTTGTCCAGCGGAGTCTCCTCCGCCGAATGCGTCGCGTCGGACTGCACGCCGATATTCGCCTTGTGCAGGATGTTCATTCCCTCGGCGTACGCGGCCATCGCGCCGTACTCGATACCGTTGTGCACCATCTTCACGAAATGGCCCGCACCTGCCGGGCCACAGTGCAGATAACCCTGCTCGGCGCGCGAAGGCTCACCCGTGCGACCCGGGGTACGCGGAGCGGCATCCACACCGGGCGCGATCGAACGCAGCAGCGGTTCGATGTGTGCGACCTGCTCGGCCTCGCCGCCCACCATCAGGCAGTAGCCGCGCTCCAGACCCCACACACCACCCGAAGTGCCGATGTCCATGTAGTGGATGCCCTTGGGCGCCAGCGCCTTCGACCGCTCGATGTCCTCGTGGTAACGGCTGTTACCGCCATCGATGATGATGTCGCCCGGATCCAGCAGCTCGGCGACCTCGTCGATCACCGCACCGGTCGCCCCCGCCGGGATCATCACCCACACGATGCGCGGCGCCTCGAGCTGCTCGACGAAAGACTTGTAATCCGTGGCGCCGGTGAACTTGTCCCCCAGCTCGTCGACGAATTCCTTGATCTGGCTCTCGCGACGGGCATAGCCGACCGCGGTGTGCCCGTCCTTGACGATCCGGCGCACGATATTGGCGCCCATCCGGCCGAGACCGATCATTCCCAGCTGCATACCTTCTCCTCGAGTCGTCCGGAGCTCCGGCGGGTCCGAGCTCTCACCGTGGCGGCGCACTCGGCGAACCCGTCACGCCCACGCCGCAGCCTTCTCGATTGTCCACTCTGTCAGGTCCGGAAAAATCTTCGGCCCGCACGCGCGGTGGTGTAACACTCCCGCGTGGGCTCCGATACACAGATCGGCTCCGTGCAGTTGCCAGACCCCCGACCCGGCAACCGCACGGGGCTCTCTATTTTTTGGCCTCCGCTTCGCTCCCGCGGGGTTTTCGGCGCTGTAAGGCTCGTCGCTGCGCCCTCGAGACTCGGCCTTCGGCCATGCGCTTCGAGGGCGCAGCGACGAGCCCGCGCCGAAAACCTCAGGGTTGGCATTATCCGGCCTGACAGTTCCGGCGGACAGAGACGCTTCGCCCTGGGCGCGTCGGTTTTATTGCATCGCTTCGCGTCGGCCGGTGTTCAGTCGGTGAGGTTCGTCGTTCGGGCGAACACAGTCGGCGCGACGAGCGAGACGAAAAGCGGAAGCTCCCCCGGCGAAGCGTCTCTGTACGCCGGAAATCGCCCGCGAAGCGAAAGGCTCAGCAAGAACACGCCGAAAACCCGCCGCAGCGAAGCGGAGGCCAAAATTACAGCGGCGAGCGCATCAAAACCACGTTGTACTGGTTGTGGATGCCCAGTGCGAAGTACAGGGCGCTGCCGGTCTGGTACGGGAACAGCATCGGGGCGTAGGCGGTCGGCAGGCCGCGCACGTCTACCAGCACCTTTGCCGGGCCCCACGGGCCCTCGGGGTTCGGCGCGGTCCGCATGACGACCGAATTGAACGGGTCGGTGGTCAGCATGACGTACTGGTGCAGATACTCGTTCCACATCACCGACAGTTCGCCGACGCCGCCGACGATCGGCTCGGCCTGGGCCGGGTCCTTCGGCTTCCAGGTCTTGCCGTCCCAGAACTCGTAGGCCTCGTTGTTGGCGATATCGGCCTGCTTGACCCGGGCGATGAAACCCGGATTGTCGCGGCCGGCGGGGGTGCCGTACTCGTACACGTAGCCGTTCGCCTTCAGGAAGGCGTTCTGCTGGAAGTTGTTCCACGGTCCGTCCGTGGCGCGGCGCGTCGTGGGCAGCTGGGCCCAGGTCTGCCCGTCGTCACCGGAGACCGCCAGGGTGGAGAAGTTGGTGGCCCACTTCCCGTCGTTGCCCCAGTTGTGCACCGACATCATCCGCATGTACTGCACGCCGTTGACCGAGATGCCCGCGGTGGGAATGAAGCTGATCTCGATGCCGGGGATCTTCGGGCTGGGCAGCGGGTTGTCGACGAAGCTGTTGTAGTGGATGCCGTGCGACGGGTCGGCTCCGGCGGGGCTGCGGTACAGCACGTTGGACCGCCAGGCCCAGACGCTTCCGGCCAGCAGGTTGGGCACGCCGAACCCGGCGGTGTCGCCGTAGGCGCTCATCATGTGCCCGTGCCCGTCGTCCCACATGATGCCCAGGTCGGTGCCCAGCACGTTCTGCTGATCGGTGTGGTTCGGGCTGGCCATTCCCGTCAGCTGGAATATCGCCTTGGTCGGCCCGGGTAGGTTGGGCAGACCGTTCGTGCCGTTCAGGCCGGGGAAGGGATTGATGTTGTTGGGGTCGGCTCCGGCCGGGGTCGCCCCGACCGCGATCATCGCGACCGCCGCACACGCTCCGGCTAATGCGGACAGTCGTTTCATACTCTGTTCCCTTCCACGAGTGACGCCGTGGGTATTGTGCCGGGTTCACGGCGCGGATGTGCGACTTGCGACACGCAACATCGATCACATCGTCCGATCCCACCCCCACCGTTACATGATCGTGATGCTGTGTCTTTGGCCTCCGCTCCGCTCCGGCGGGTTCGCGGCCCCCTGAGTCTCGCCGGTCGGCCCCGTGTCGGGTACTCGTTCCTCGCACCCGCCACGCGTCCGACCGGCGAGACGGGCCCGCGAACGGGGTTGGCCATGACAACGCGTATTCGGGATCGTTCGGGGCACAATCGTGCGGGGATAAAGCAAACGCCCCGCGATCGGAGGCGAATCCGATCGCGGGGCGTTCAGGTCATCCGGACGTAGCAGGTCAGAAGGCTGCTTCGTCCAGTTCCATGATGTCGTTGTCCAGGTTGGCCAGGACCGCGCGGGTCGCGGTCAGCTCGGGCAGCACATTGCGGGCGAAGAACTGGGCGGTCGCGATCTTGCCCTGGTAGAACGCCTCGTCCGAGCCGTTGTCCAGCGCCTTGATGGCGATCTCGGCCTGCGACAGCAACTGCCAGCCGACGAGCAGGTCGCCCACGGCCATCAGGAACCGCACCGAGCCCAGGCCCACCTTGTACAGCTCCTTGGTGTCCTCCTGCGCGCCCATCAGGTGACCGGTCAGGGTCGCGGCCATGCCCTGCACGTCCTCGAGGGCGGTGGCGAGCAGCTTGCGCTCGGCCTTGAGCCGGCCGTTGCCGCCCTCACGCTCGAGGAACTTGCTGATCTGGCCGGCCACGTGCGCCAGCGCCACACCGCGGTCGCGGGCGATCTTGCGGAAGAAGAAGTCCTGCGCCTGGATCGCGGTGGTGCCCTCGTACAGCGAGTCGATCTTCGCGTCGCGGATGTACTGCTCGATCGGGTAGTCCTGCAGGAAGCCCGAACCGCCGAAGGTCTGCAGCGAATCGGTCAGGTACTGGTAGGCCCGCTCGGAACCGACACCCTTGACGATCGGCAGCAGCAGATCGTTCACCCGGGCGGCCAGATCCGCGTCCGCGCCCGAGACCAGCTCGGCGATATCGGCGTTCTGGTGCGCGGCGGTGTAGAGGTAGACCGCGCGCAGGCCCTCGGCGTACGCCTTCTGCATCATCAGCGAGCGGCGGACGTCGGGGTGGTGGGTGATGGTGACGCGCGGTGCGGCCTTGTCGGTCATCTGGGTCAGGTCGGCGCCCTGCACGCGGGTCTTGGCGTACTCCAGCGCGTTCAGGTAACCGGTGGACAGCGTCGCGATGGCCTTGGTGCCCACCATCATTCGCGCGTTCTCGATGACGTCGAACATCTGCGCGATGCCGTTGTGCACCTCGCCGACGAGCCAGCCCTTGGCCGGGACGCCGTGGCCGCCGAAGGTGACCTCGCAGGTGGCCGAGACCTTCAGGCCCATCTTGTGCTCGACGCCGGTGACGAAGACGCCGTTGCGCTCGCCCAGCTCGCCGGTCTCGTGGTCGAAGTGGAACTTGGGCACGAAGAACAGCGACAGGCCCTTGGTGCCCGGACCCGCGCCCTCGGGACGCGCCAGCACCAGGTGCACGGTGTTCTCGAACAGGTCGTCGGCATCGCCCGAGGTGATGAAGCGCTTCACGCCCTCGATGTGCCAGGTGCCGTCCTCCTGCTGGACCGCCTTGGTGCGGCCCGCGCCCACGTCGGAACCGGCGTCGGGCTCGGTCAGCACCATGGTGGCGCCCCAGTCGCGGTCGACCGCGATCTTGGCCCACTTCTTCTGCTCTTCGGTGCCGTTGTTCCAGAAGATCGCGTTGAAGCCGGGACCGGCGGCGTACATGTACGCGGCGGGCTGCGCGCCGAGGATCAGCTCGCTGATCGCCCAGTGGATCGAGCGCGGCACGCCGAGGCCACCGAGCTCCTCGGGCAGGCCGAGCTTCTCCCAGCCACCCTCCTGCATCGCGCGGAAGGACTTCTTGAAGGATTCGGGGATCGCCACGGTGTGGGTCTCGGGGTCGAAGACCGGCGGGTTGCGGTCGGCGTCGGCGAAGGATTCACCCAGCGGGCCCTCGGCCAGCCGGCGTACCTCGCGCAGCATCTCCTTGACGGTGTCGGCATCCAGATCGCCGTACGCGCCGCTGTCGAGGATCGAACCGAGGCCGAGCACCTCGAAGAGGTTGAACTCCAGGTCGCGGACGTTGCTCTTGTAGTGACCCATCTGTCTACTCACTCTCCATCGAGTTTGGTGCGGTCGGACGCTGCCCGTTCCCGCCCGCGGTCTCCGCCGGGTAGCCGGTCGCCTTCGCCGTCCACTACTCGCGGGTAACTTACAGCGTATATTACCGGCCGGTAATCCGTCGTCAAAGGGATGACCGGGCAGTGTGATGCGATGAACAAACCGCTGCTGAGATCGGGTGCGGCCACTTCGGCTCGGCGACCGGCCGAACGGCGGCGTCGTGGGATTACTGTCGTTGCATACGGCGACCAGGCGCGGGGCCGGGCTCCGGCCGCGCACCGAGGGTGAGGAGAGGCGGCGAGCGTGCGGATCGAGACGAGTGCGGGACCTGCGGAGGTCGAGCTCGACAAGCCGCGGTCGCCGAAATTCCTGCTGTTGCTGACCCACGGATCCGGGGGCGGGGTGGAGGCGAAGGATCTGCTGGCGGTGCGCGACTGCGCGGTGGAGTTGGGCGGGGCGGTCGCGCGGGTGGTGCAGCCCTATCGGGTAGCGGGGCGGCGGGCCCCGGGATCGGTGACCACGCAGGATGCGGCGTGGCTGGAAATCGTTGCGGCACTGCGCAAGAAGGTGCGGTCGGCGCCGCTGATCCAGGGCGGGCGCAGCAACGGGGCGCGGGTGGTGTGCCGAACGGCCGTCGAGGTCGGAGCGAAAGGCGTGCTGGCGCTGTCGTTTCCGCTGCATCCGCCGGGCAAGCCGGAGAAGACGCGGCGGGACGAACTGCTCGCCGCCTCGCAGGCGGTCGACGTCGTGGTCGTCAACGGGGCGCGCGACCCGTTCGGCATTCCGGATCCGGCCGATGCGGCCGAGGTGACAGTTGTTCCGGGACAGCCGCATTCGTTCCGCAGCGGATTCGGTCTGATCGTCGGTGCGGTCGAACCGTGGTTGCGCAGGTGGTCCGCGCCGGACTGACCGGAACGGTGTTCAGCTCTCCGCGGCCTGCTCCGCCAGATCGGGGACGATCTTCGTCGCCACGACCAGAGCATCGATCGCATCGCGGCCCTCGGTCTCGCGCACTACGCGATCGGCGATCCGGATGCGGACGTCGGGGACCGCGGCCAGATCGGTCACCACGTCGTCCGGGGTGAACAGGATGGACCGATCCTGCGGTCCGCCGAAACCGTCGGTGATGTTGGTGGTGTCGTGGCCGAGTACGAGCAGCGTGCCGCCGGGGGTGAGCAGTTCGGCGGCGCGGGTCAGCATCGCCCGGCGCTGTTCGGCCGGCAGATGGACGAACACGCTCAGCACCAGCTCGAACGGCCCGGTGATCTCGGCCGCGTCGAGGT
Source organism: Nocardia jiangxiensis NBRC 101359 (assembly GCF_000308615.1). Classification (GTDB taxonomy): domain Bacteria; phylum Actinomycetota; class Actinomycetes; order Mycobacteriales; family Mycobacteriaceae; genus Nocardia; species Nocardia jiangxiensis. Next base: position 10,476 of record NZ_BAGB01000076.1, on the reverse strand, counting down.
CGGTGATGTCGGCGCACTGCCAGTCGATCCGGGCGCGCACCGACCGCGACAACCGCGACGCCACCGTCCGCCCCTTATCGATCCCGACCTGCGAGAAATCCACCGCTCGAACCTGCCACCCGTGCGTGGCCAGCCACAGCGTGTTGCGCCCCTCCCCACATGCCAGATCCAGCGCGCGGGGAAGTTCCGGAACCGGCTCTCCGGCCACGTCCGGCTGCAACACCACCCGCCGCTCCAGCCCGTACACATGCTCGACCACGGTGGCGTTCGGCGGCGCCCCCCACACCAACTCGCTCTGCGTGTACCGAGCATCCCAATCGGCCGCATCCATGGGTTGTATTTTCCGGCCTCCGCCCCACCCGACCGCAGCCGGGCCCGCCGCCGGAGCGAAGCGGAGGCAGAAATTACAGCGTGGTGTGCATGAGGACGACGTTGTACTGGCTGTGGACCGTGGTGAGGAAGTACAGGTCGCGGCCGGTTTGGTACGGGAAGATCGACGGGGCGTAGGCGGTGGGTAGTTCGCGGGCGTCGATCAGGACTTCCGGTGCGCTCCACGGACCCTGCGGGGAGGAGGCCCGGCGCATGACGACGGAGTTGAACGGATCGGTCGTCAGCATCAGGTACTGCCCGAGGTACTGGTTCCACATCACCGACAGCTCGCCCACACCGCCCGCGATGGGTGCGGCGGCGTTCGCGTCACCGCGTCGCCAGCGTCCACCGTCCCAGTATTCGTACGCGCCGAGATTCTGAATATCGTGTTCGGCCACCCGGGCCACATACGCGGCGTGGTTGCGCCCGGACTGGGTGCCGTACTCGTAGACGTAGCCGCCGGATTTGGTGAACGCGTTCATCTGGAATTTGGCGTTCCCACCGGAATTGGGGCGTCGGGTGAATCCCAGATCCGCCCAGGTTTCGCCGTTGTCCGCCGAGGCGCCCAGCCCGGAATAGTTGGTCGTCCACTGGCCGTCTTTATCCCAGCTGCGCACCGACATCAGGCTCATGTATTGCACCCCGCCGACTTCGATGCCCGCGGTCGGGATTCGGCTGATCTCGATGAACGGGATCTTCGGGCTGGGAATCAGGTCGCGTGCCTGACCCAGTGCGTCGCGCACGACACTGTCGTAGAAGATGCCGTTGGCGGGATTGTGGGTGTGGCTGCGCACCAGAATATTGCTGCGCCAGGCCCAGGTGCTGCCGGCCAGCAGGTTCGGCAGCCCCAGCCCGGCCGAATCGCCGAAGGCGGTGAGCATCTGGCCTTTGCCGTTGTCCCACATGATGCCCAGATCGGTACCGAGGACGTTGTAGTTCTGCGTGTTGTTGGGGCTCATCATGCCGGTCACCTGGAAGATCGCACGGCTGCGACCGACCAGGTGCGGCAGGCCACTGGTCCCGTTCAATACGGGAATGGGGTTGATGGCGTTGGGATTCGCGTCGGCGGGCGCGGTCATGGTCAACATCACCGCCGAACCCGCGGCTATTGCGGACAGCAGGATCGATACTGCTCTGGACAACGTTGTCGGCCTTCCCGAGTCGTGTCGAGTCGGGCGGCCGATACCGGTGAAGACTCAGGGCGGCCACACACGATCATCGACTGGTTGGCAAAATGTGAAATACAAACTGCGCACATTCGGCACGGGTTTAGCTACCCCGGTGACGGGGGTACTGCAGATATCGACCGGTGTGAATGGCCACCGGCTTCGTAGCGTACAGCCGGTACGCAGATTACCTGCGAAAACGTGCTTGGCGAAGTATCAGAGGCAGCTGAGTCGCGCGTTCGATGCCGAAAGCGCGCCGGGCCGACGCGTGCCAGGTCCGGTCGAACAATCGTTTGGCGGCGGCGACCGCGTGTGGTGAACGTTCGGCGATCCGCTCGGTCAGTTGCTGCGCGGTGCCGATCGGATCCTCGCTGACCTCGGTGATCAGGCCGATCCGTGCGGCGTGCGCGGCGTCCACCCGATCGGCGGTCATGGTCAGCAGCAGCGCTTTGTCCAGGCCGATCAGCCGCGACAACGTCGCCGCGCCGGTCATATCCGGAATCAGGCCGTGCCGCACTTCCATCACCGAGAAATCCGAATCCGGTGTGGCGAAACGGAAGTCGGCCGCCAATGCGAGTTGCAGACCGCCGCCGTAACAATGCCCGTGCACGGCCGCGACGACCGGTTGCGGCAGTCGTCGCCACGCCCAGCAGGCTTCCTGGAAAGAATTGGTGCCGCGCAACGGATTCGGCAGGAAATTGCGCGCCACGCCCAGTGGATTGCCCATCGTCCCCGCGATATCCAGGCCGCTGGAGAAACTCGGACCGTTTCCGCGCAGGATTACCGTGCGAATATCCTTGCGGTTCTGGATGAATCGCGCCACGCGGGTGAGTTCGCGCAGCATCTCGATGGTGAGACCGTTGTGTTTGTCGGGACGGTCCAGGGCGACCTCGGCGCGGTTCCCGTCGATGGTCAGCGCTACCGGGTTCATCGGTCCGCCGCGGCGAGTTGCTCGAGGATGACCTGCGCGCAGCGATCGGGATCGTCGTAGAACGGGGTGTGGCCGCTGCCGGGCAGGGTGAGGTGCCGCGCCTCGGGCAGCCGTACGCGGGCGCGCCGGCTCTGGGTGGCGTAGGTGAGCAGGACGTCGCGATTACCCCACGCGATGGTGACCGGGATCCGCGCCAGGCGTCCGGAGTCCTGCAGGCGGGCGTGGTCGAAGGAGGCCAGCGCGGGGGCGAATCCGGGGGAGTCGATCGCGCCGAGGGCGGTGGCGAGTGCGACGTCGCCGCGCACGGCCCACGCCTTGCCGAAGACCAGGCTCAGGAATGCGGCGCGTCCGGCGGGCGTGCCCAGGATCGAGGGCAGTGCGGGCCGCAGCATCCGGCCGAGCGTCGCGGACTGTCCGAGGGACTGCTGACACCAGACGCGTCCGGCGGTGGCCCAGAATCCGATCGGCGAGAAGGCGGTCACCGAACGGGCCAGACCGCGGGCGGCCAGGTTCAGCACGATCAGCCCGCCCATGGAATTGCCCGCCAGATGCGGTGTGTCCAGGCCGTTCTCGGTGAGGAAGGCGGCCAGCGCGTCGGTGAGCATGTCGACGGTGGTGTGCGCCAGCGGTTCGGATTCGCCGAATCCGGGCAGATCCACCGCGTAGACCTCGAAGGATCGTGCCAGCCGGTCGATCACCGGCTCCCACACCTGCCAGTGGCTGCCGACGCCGTGGACCAGGACCAGAGGCTCCCCGCTGCCGACGCGGTGGTGATTCAACACGCGCACAGGGTAGCAACGGTTGGCGTCATGCCAACAGTGTTCGTTTCGTGCGTTTCGGCGGTACGATGAATGGTATGGCTACCCGTAAGGTGACGTTGTCACTCGATGCGGCGGCCTGGTCGTTCGCCGAGCAGGCCGCGGAGCGTGCGGGAATGTCCCCGTCCGCGTGGATATCCCGTGCCGCCCGGCGCGAAGCGGTGCGCACCGGTTGTGCTCCGGTGCCCGATCCGGCGGCCGCCGCGGCCGCCGAGGAGGCCGAACTCGCGGCCGCCGAGGAGTTGATGCGTGCGCAAGGGTGAACTGTGGATCTACAACCCGCACGGTTTGCCTCGGCGTCGCAACGTCGTCCTGATCTCGAGTGACGGCATCAACGAGTCGCCGCGCCCCTGGCTGATCGCCGCCGAACTGCTCGACGAGGATCCGCAGGACATCCTGGCCGTGTCGATTCCCGGCCACGGCTGGGTGCACGCGGGCAATCTGGGCCGCATCTATCGAGGTTGGCTGGCCGAACGCATAGACGCCGTCCAGGACGACACCCTGGAGCGACTCGATACCGCGCTGCGTGCCGCGATGGATCTGTAGCGCCGGCGGATTGTGGATTGTCACCTCCGACTGTCCTGGAGCCGTGGGATGCGGCAGTATCACCACGGCGGTTGTGTGTCGCCGCCGTAGCCGTATTTGACGAGAATCGAGGAAATCAGTTGAGGATTACGCTGATCGCCGCCGCGTTGGTCGCTGTGCCCCTGCTGGCGGGCTGTGGCTCGAGCAACGCCCAGCCCGAGGTCACCCAGGCGGATCTGTCCAAGGCGTTGCAGAGCAGCGGTCTGAACGACCCCAAGCTGGCCGACTGCGCCGCGAAGATCTATGTCGGCGAAGGCATCTCGCAGGACGGACTGCGCCTGATGACCAAGCCCGGCACCGATACCAACAAACTCGACTCCGCCACCATGGGCCTGAGCAAGGACGACGCCGCCAAGGCCAAATCCGCCACCCAGAAGATCCTCACCGACTGCATCAAGTAGCGCGTGTCGCCCCGGCCGGTGCGTCAGCGCCCGGCCGGGTAGCGCAATCCGCCGCGGTTCGCCATCGCGCGACCGCGCGGGATTCACCCGACTCCTCGTTTTGATTCTCCCGTATCGACTTTCGTACGCACGGTGGTGCTTCGAAGGGCCTTTCGCCGTCGCCACGGGCATAATTCGCGGTCTTTCACATGGTTTCGCCGGTCACGCGAAACAGTAATGGCGTCCTCCCGGCGGAATTCGATCGATTGTCCGATCCGACCGGCGATCTGGCTCAGCTGCGCTCCGGGGATGTCCTAAGCTATGCCCACGGCACCACGAATTGTATGTACGACCGGTTCTGCGCTCGAACACGGATTCGGTATCCGATGATCCGGATCCAGTTGCTCTGGTATCACCCAATCGCAGAAAGGATCGAATATGAGGAGCGGGAAACGCGCCTGGGTCGCAGCGTTGACAGGAACCCTCATCGTGGCCGGAGGTGCGGCGATCGCCACGCCACAGGCATGGTCGAAGCCGACGGCGCCACAGTCCCGAGGAGCTCTGGGATCCATCATCCGGGCCGACACGTCGCAGGTGGATTTCTCGGTGCCCGGAATGCCGGGCGCCGTTCCGGCGAGATCGACACGCATGACGTACGCCAGCAGTACTACCAACAGCTCGCCGACCTCGGTGGTGGGAACGTATCTGGAGCCGCTGCAGCCGTGGACCGGTCCCGGGCAACGTCCGCTGATCGCATACGCCGGTGGCACTCAGGGGCAGAGCGATCAGTGCGCGCCTTCGGCGATGTTGTCGCAGGGTGTGCGGTTCCAGCCGCCTGCCGACGCGATCGTCGAATACGACCTCGCCCCGATCTATCAAATGCTGGCGCGCGGCATGAGCGTGGTGATCACCGATTACCACGACCTGGGCGTGCCCGGAGTCCACGATTTCCTGAACCGCAGGACGCAGGGGTACGCGGTGCTGGACTCCGCGCGCGCCGCGTTGCGGTTGCCCGGCAGCGGCTTGAATCCCCGCTCGCCGGTCATGCTCTACGGCTACTCCCAGGGCGGTATGGGCGCCGGCGCGGCGGCCGAACTGCAGCCGAAGTACGCCCCCGACCTGAATGTGCGCGGGGCGTATATCGGTGCGCCCCTGGTGGATCCCGAGTTCTACATCGCCCGCAACGACGGGCGTCCCGGCGTCGCACCGGCCATCGCGTGGATCCTGAACGGTATCGCCGCCGATTACCCGGACACCCGCCCGGTGCTCGATGCCGCGCTGAACAATACCGGTAAAGGGATCCTGCACGATTCGGTCGGCAAATGCGGCGGTGGTCTCGGCAGCAGTTTCGTGCAGCCGCAGAACACGTCCCGGTGGACAAACAGTGGACAACCGATAACGGCCGTGATCGATCGCACCCCGGTGTTGAAGAGGGCGTTCGACGAGCAGCGGCTCGGCGGCCTGGCCCCGTCGGTACCGGTGCGCGTCTACGCGGCCCGGAACGATGATGCGATGCCGTATCCGCTCATCCGTACCCTGGCCGCGAGCTGGTGTGGTCACGGCACGCCCGTGCAATTCCAGGTCGACGGGTCGCTGCCGCCGATGTCCGGCATCGTCGGCACACACGACCTGGCCTTCTTCCCCTCCGCGGTCGATTCGCAGCAGTGGATCACCGATCGCCTGGCCAATGTGCCCGCTCCGGTGAATTGCGGGGCGCTGCCGTAGGCGCCGGAGAAACGATCGATTTCGGCATGTCGATATCCCGGTCCGGATAGCCGGGCTGTCGGTTCGAACGAATAACGCCGGTAACGGGTCGGCCCACGGGCATAATTGCCCTGGTCCGACCCGGCCGTGTGTCTAGAGGAAAAAGTCCTTCCTTCGTGGTGCATTAATTTCCGATCATAAAGTGCGAATGCCTGGTCATTCAGGTGTTTTCAATTTTTCGTTGGCACGCGACAGCAGGGCCGCTACCGTGGGAGAGTCGGCGAGTTACTCCTGTTGTCGGACATGCCTTCGAATGATCGTTTATCGGGCTTGGTGGGGCGAGACGGTTATGACGGATATGGAAAACATCGCTGTTCGCGATCGGAAGCGCTATCTCTGGGTTCTCGGTACGGTAGCGCCCGCATCTGCACTGTTCCCGGCGCAACTGGTCCAGATCACCGGACTCGAACTGTTCTGGTGGATCGGCCCGATCTTCGTGCTGGTGCTGATACCGCTGCTGGACATCGCCGTGGGGCGCGACAGCGGCAACATGAGCGAGCAGGACTACGAGGTGTTGTCCGACGATCATTACTATCGTTGGTGCACTTACCTTTTCCTGCCGATACAGTTCGCCGGCCTGGCCGTCGCAGGTTATATGTGGTCCAGCCCCGAGTTGACTCTCATCGACAAACTGGGGTTGACCGTGACGGTGGGGATCGTATCCGGCATCGGGATAAATACGGCCCACGAGCTCGGCCATCGAGCCGAACATCTCGAACGGCGCCTGGCGAAGATCGCACTGGCACAATCCGGATACGGGCACTTCTACGTCGAACACAACCGCGGCCACCACGTCCGCGTCGCCACGCCCGAGGATCCGGCGAGCGCCCGCTTCGGTGAGTCGCTGTGGGGTTTCCTGCCGCGCAGCATCTTCGGTGGCTTTCGATCGGCGCTGTCCTTGGAACGGGAACGTCTGTCCCGTAAGGGAAAACGATGGTTCAGCCGGGAGAACAATCTGTTGCAGGCGTGGTCGTTGACCGCCGTGCTGTTCGGCGCGATGATCCTGGTCTTCGGCTACACCATCATCCCGTTCCTGGCGTTGCAGGCCGTGATCGGCTTCGGATTGCTCGAGACGGTGAACTACCTGGAGCACTACGGCCTGAAGCGCGCGCGCCGGGCGGACGGCCGCTACGAGCGATGCTCGTCACGCGACAGTTGGAACAGCGACCGCCTCGTCACGAACGTCCTGCTGTTCCATCTCCAGCGGCACAGCGACCATCACGCCAACCCCGGCCGCCGCTACCAGACCCTGCGCAGTCCCGAACAGGCGCCGCAGCTGCCGTACGGCTACGCGACCATGATGGTGCTCGCCTTCATCCCGCCGCTGTGGCGCGCGGTCATGGACCACCGGGTCCTGGACCACTACGACGGGGACATGACGTTGGTGAACGTGAAACCCCGGGGATGAGCGGAGTGCCGTGGCGATCGCGTCGAGCACCTGTCGACGAGTGTGCCGCGGCGAGACTATACAACGGATCTCTCATGAGAGATCCGTTGTATGAGAACAGTATACGAGTCAGCCGGTGATGAGCGTGTTCATGCGCTCGACCCCGAGGTCCCCGGGGAGCCGGTGACGCGCGCGTTCGAGCACGCGTTCGCCTTCCACGGTGATGACCTGCGCGATCAGGCGCACGGCGCTGTCTATGCCGTCGAGGTGCCGCAGGTTCGGGACGATGGCCGCCGCACCCGGCCTCGCGTGCAGTTCTCGCACGATCGTGGTGAGCGGGAATTCGACACGGGCGTCCAGGTAGACGAGATCTGTGACGTTGTAACCGAGACGCTCGCCGACGTCGTACAGGTCGCGTATGTTGTTCCCGCGTCGAATCGCGATGCGCAGAAAGGGGATTGCGATCTTCTGCGCCGGATATATATCGATCTCCATAGATGTGCGCTGCCTTCTGTCGGATGTGACGGATGGTGCGTACTCGGTCGTCCTCTCGCATCGACTTTCGTACGAATACCGCTCTGCTGGAAGGGTCTTTCGTCATTGATCCGGACGGTTCGATTCTCGGCCGGTAGTTTCGTGATGGTGCCGGGCGAGCCCGATCCGGCACTGTGGACCGAATTTGTTGTTGAGCAGGGACTTTTGAGGAGGAATAGGTGCTCGAACTGACCATGGCGACGGTGTCCGGGTCGGAGGCCGCCACGGGCGGCATGATGATGGCCGATGCCCCGAGCGAGGCGGGCGCCGTGTTGCGCGTGGGGCGCGACAAGTCGGTGTGCCGGATCGTCGTGCCCGGTGACTGGGTGTTCGTCTCCCCGGTTCACCTGGAGTTCGCGTGTGGTCCCGAGGGGACCTGGGAGGTGAGCTGGGCACCGGATTCGGAGCCCGCGCCCGCTTCCGAAGTGCGGGTAGTCGTGGGGAACCTCGGCCAGTCCCTGGAGCAGGGCGGGGTGGTGGCCCTGCCGAAGGGCGGGCACGGTGAGATCACCATCTCGGATCGCAGCGCGCCTCGTAGCGTCAACATGGGCTTCTATCACGAGCTCTGAATCGGCGGTTTGCGCAGTGCCCGGGACAGGTGCGGCCGTCCGTCCCGGGACGGCGCATCATTTCCGGGCCAACTGTGCCGATCCGGCCGCTCGGTGGGGGTGCTGTCGGGTCGGGTAGGGCCCAACGCGGTTACTTTTGCCGCTCACGTCGCACGGCGTGGCAGACATATCGTCCAGCATGACCGAGTGCGTCGAGAGGAGGCCAACGTATGCCCGCTGTCGCTGACCTTGCCCTGGGGCTGGCGCCCATCGCCGGTGGATTGGCTCTCGGCGCCGCGGCGGGATATCTGAAGGGCCCCGACGTCCGCAAGGCGATCAAGCAGGATATGGAACTACTGGACCGCCTGTCTCCGCAGGACGTGGAGCGGCGAGCCGAACTCCAGCGAAGCATCGATATCCGCATCGACGACCTGGTCGCCACCGTTCACCGATACCGCCCGCTCCGCAGAGCAGCCGCCTCCTATCGCGCCGGTTTGCGCGACATCCTGCTGTTCGTCAGCGCAATCCTGTTCACGGGAGTGTGGTGGAGCGTCGATCATCACAAGACCAGCTGGCTACCGCTGTTCGTCGTGCTCATCGTCATCACGGTATGGGCGGCCGCCTATGCCCTGAGCGGTCTCCTCGGATCCCTGCTCAGTTTCCGCCACAGGAGGGACTGATCCGCAGCACGGCCACGCCGAGCAGAACTGCGGTAGCGGTGCCCCTCACGGTGGCAGCATTCTCTCCCTTGTTTTCAGACAGCGTCGATCGCTGGCTCGTCGCCGAGGCGTTGATAGTGGCCGCGGGTATAGGTGGCCGCCGGTCGCGTGGTGATCACTTCGTAAGAGGGCCGCAGCTCATCGAGCTGTTCTGTACTGCGTACGTCGTTCCCGCCGCGAATCTCTATGCGCAGGCGGGCGATTGCGATGTGTCGTGCAGTTGTGCTGTTCTTCATGCCGGTAATGCCCCTCCGTTCATGTTGGAAAGCGCCGCCGCCGAGGTTGCCTCCCACCCGGCGGCAGCGTTGACTACAGCCTCCGGCTGCACCGCAGGTCGGCCTGGTGGAATAGCGCCACCGACGCAGGTAGGGGGATTCTCCCCACCTGCAAATGGCGGCGAATCCCGTTCTCGCGCCCGTATTCTGGTGCTACCTCTTCGCGGCGGCTCAGTGCCTCCGACCGACAGGCCGGGGGTACCGCGGAGAGACTCGACCGCGGAGAAGGTGATGGCTGTGGCGCAGCCGAATTCGAGCGATCTCGCCGGGCGGACTATCGGCGAGCGCATTCAGATCATTCGCACTCGGACGGGCAAATCCCGTGCTGTCGTCGCCGGTCTCGTCGGCCGCTCGGAGGACTGGCTGCGAGACGTCGAAAAAGGGCGTCTGCAGAATCCGCCCCCGCTGGACATGCTGCTGCAGCTCGCTCAGGTGCTCGGTGTGCGCGACCTCACCGAAATCACTGGGGAGCATGAACTTTTGGTCGGAGTGGCCCGGCGGGCAGGGCATCCTGTCGTACCTGCCATACGTGAGGCCATCGAGGGCGTCGACCTGGCTGGTAACGCGCCGCTGGTCGACGGGGACGAGTTGCAGGCCCGTGTCGAGCATGCGTGGCGCGTATGGCACGAGTCGGAGAACCCACGCGCGGATGCCGGCGCAATGTTGCCGTCGCTGATCACCGATGGGCGTCGCGCGATGCGCAGGGCGGAAGGACGACACCGGCGCACTGCGGCTGCCGCGCTCGTCGGCGCGTACGTGTTGTCCGAGCAAGTACTTGCCTGGGTTGCGGACTCGCCGCTGCTATGGCTCGCCGCTGACCGCGCGATGGGAGCCGCCGAAGTAGCCGACGATCCTGTATCACTTGCGGCAGCCTCCTGGGTGTTGGGCAACGTGTGGCGTTCCACCGGCCGCGAGGAGGACGCTTATCGCTTGGCGCAGGATGCGGTGACGCTGCTCGAGCCTCGGTTGGACGACAGCGCGAATGCTCGCGCCTTGTGGG
>NZ_BAGB01000077.1 GCF_000308615.1 Nocardia jiangxiensis NBRC 101359 | reverse complement strand
CTTTATCGAGACACGGTGTCTATGGTCAACACATAATGTCCCGAGTGATTCATCGCGTATGGTCGACCCGTGCCGAAGCTGTGGAACGAGACCGTCGAGGCGCAGG
>NZ_BAGB01000078.1 GCF_000308615.1 Nocardia jiangxiensis NBRC 101359 | reverse complement strand
ATTGCCTAAAAAAACTGTCATGAGCAAGTAGTGGCAACATCAGGCGGGGCAACAACCTGCTACTTCGATATATGAATTAACGGTCCAAGGATCCCCCGGGCCATACT
>NZ_BAGB01000079.1 GCF_000308615.1 Nocardia jiangxiensis NBRC 101359 | reverse complement strand
GGGGGATCCGTATACGTTTCTAATTTGTAGTTAACGGTTGGATACCACTTTGAGGCATGTAATATGGTACTGAGCTTCGGCACAGGGCTCAAATTGCATCATTAAATGTCTCCGATGTGG
>NZ_BAGB01000080.1 GCF_000308615.1 Nocardia jiangxiensis NBRC 101359 | reverse complement strand
ACTAGTATGGCCCGGGGGATCCTACGTTCCAAATGCAGCGAGCTCGTATAACCCTTTAAGAGTTGCTCTTTTTGTTTGGTAAGTTGCAAATCGAAGTTTTAGATTGAGTTCTACGTCGAGC
>NZ_BAGB01000081.1 GCF_000308615.1 Nocardia jiangxiensis NBRC 101359 | reverse complement strand
CGGATCCGGGGTGCTGTGCGTGCCGATGCCGGGTGACCGGCTCGACGCGCTGCGGCTGCCGCCCATGTGCGCGGACAACCAGGATCCCAAGGGCACCGCGTACGCGATCAGCGTAGATGCGAAAGAC
>NZ_BAGB01000082.1 GCF_000308615.1 Nocardia jiangxiensis NBRC 101359 | reverse complement strand
GTCCTCAGAAAAAAATGCCAATACCACTTTCAGCTGTGAATATCCACCATGAAGGGCAAGACATGCTCATAATTAACTGTCAGGCAGGCCAGGCCTTCAGCTACAACGACCTTGAATTGGTTTATTCTGCTTGTCC
>NZ_BAGB01000083.1 GCF_000308615.1 Nocardia jiangxiensis NBRC 101359 | reverse complement strand
TTCGCGATCTCCCGCAACGCGTCCTTCTCCAGCTCGGCATCGGCCAGCAACCGCTTCAACCGCGCGTTCTGCTCGCGCAGCTCCTTGAGCTCTTTCGCCGCGTCGGTATCCATCCCGCCGTACTGGCGCCGCCAGTTGTACA
>NZ_BAGB01000084.1 GCF_000308615.1 Nocardia jiangxiensis NBRC 101359 | reverse complement strand
GGCCATGTCGTGGATCACTGCCGCAGGTCGATGCCGAGCAAGATGGTCGGCCTTGCCGGGCTTGTTCGCGAAGGCCACCACCGGGACGCGGGACGCGTGTGCGGCCTCCAGGTCGGTGATCGAATCCCCTACGAACACACAGTCGC
>NZ_BAGB01000085.1 GCF_000308615.1 Nocardia jiangxiensis NBRC 101359 | reverse complement strand
CAATACCGTTCAGTTAAGGGGTGTGGATGGTGGCCTTTGGTTCGTGGGTCGGTTGGGGGTGCTGGGCGTGGTGGGTGCGTTTGGCTGCCCATTTGAGGACTTTGCGTTTGACGACGCGCGGGTTGGATCGTCGTCGGCGTGCCGGG
>NZ_BAGB01000086.1 GCF_000308615.1 Nocardia jiangxiensis NBRC 101359 | reverse complement strand
GCACACGCAGCGATGACGAACGCGGCGAACGTAGTCGATCTTCGCGTCGCCGTGAGTTCGCTGCTAACTCGGCCATAACTCCTTGGCCTGCATATTTCTCGGAAACAGACGTTTCGTGATATTCCTCGCGGCCGCGGTTGGAGAAGATG
>NZ_BAGB01000087.1 GCF_000308615.1 Nocardia jiangxiensis NBRC 101359 | reverse complement strand
CGGCAATCTGCTGCAGTACCTGGACAAGTCGACGACCGCGACCGATGCGGACGCGGTGAACCAGGCGCTGAGCAAGGCGCTGGGCAATGATCTGGTCGCCGGCACGCCCGCATCGGGTGAGGATTCCGATGCGGTGGTGCTCACCCAGG
>NZ_BAGB01000088.1 GCF_000308615.1 Nocardia jiangxiensis NBRC 101359 | reverse complement strand
GTGGAGGCAACTCCATTATCTTCTAGCATACCCTTCCCAGGCTACATGTAGAAAGAGATCTGTTGGGCCCCACTATTTTTTCACCCAGGGAAGCCTACTTTAGTTATAGCTTGCCAGAGATTTTCTGTGTCATGTAGAAGTCATCCACTTTTAACACC
>NZ_BAGB01000089.1 GCF_000308615.1 Nocardia jiangxiensis NBRC 101359 | reverse complement strand
AGCCCCCTATATCTTTTTTTGTGGCAGCATGGGTCCATCAAAGCAATTATTCAGGGTCTTAATGACCTCCACAGCTCTAAACGTAATTCATCTGGCTTTGCCTGTACTTACTTCCTCCATGAAAAAAAGTGTTGATAATGCTCATAATGCTGCCCAGCAATTTCCTCCCTTC
>NZ_BAGB01000090.1 GCF_000308615.1 Nocardia jiangxiensis NBRC 101359 | reverse complement strand
GTAGTTAGCTTTTTCTAGTGCCCAACACATTAGAGGTGTGGTTTTTTTTCTCTAAAATAAGGGTGGCCATAGGCTCTTTTAACCAGAATCGGTGTAGTCAGCTGAAATTGACTTGCACGCCTGGGTCCTGTGTGTCTACTAACTTTCTCGCGAACGATAGCTAACGGATCCCC
>NZ_BAGB01000091.1 GCF_000308615.1 Nocardia jiangxiensis NBRC 101359 | reverse complement strand
GTACTGGATGCATCTGCAGGATATCGCGGCCGCTTAATTAACTGGCCTCATGGGCCTTCACTTCACTGCCCGCTTTCCAGTCGGGAAACCTGTCGTGCCAGCTGCATTAACATGGTCATAGCTGTTTCCTTGCGTATTGGGCGCTCTCCGCTTCCTCGCTCACTGACTCGCTGCGCTCG
>NZ_BAGB01000092.1 GCF_000308615.1 Nocardia jiangxiensis NBRC 101359 | reverse complement strand
TTGGATGCCTCGGACATTGGGTTTTCGCTGGTGGGGCGGTCGGTGTTCGAGCATCGGGCGGTGGTGGTCGGTGGTGGTTGTGACGAGTTGATCCGTGGGCTGACGGGGTTGGTCGAGGGTGAGCCTGGGCGCAATGTGGTGCATGGTCGCGCTGACTCTGTGGGGAAGACGGTGTTCGTGTTCCCCGGTCAA
>NZ_BAGB01000093.1 GCF_000308615.1 Nocardia jiangxiensis NBRC 101359 | reverse complement strand
GTTATGTCAATAATATCCTTTTTGCTGCTGAAGTTGCGGAGAGTTTTGGCCACATATTCTATTGTAGTCTGGATCTTCCTCGGTAGGCTAAGCGTCGTTCCACACACAACAACATCTCTCCACTGTTTGTTTAAAGTTTAGAAAGAAAATATCCATCGTTCACAAGATCGTAGGAGAAGGACACGACTTAAGGATC
>NZ_BAGB01000094.1 GCF_000308615.1 Nocardia jiangxiensis NBRC 101359 | reverse complement strand
TATCAGATTCCGTCCGGCTCGATGGAGCCGACGTTGCACGGCTGTACCGGTTGCACCGAGGACCGGATCTACGTCGAGAAGCTCAGTTACGACTTCGGCGATCCGCAGCCGGGCGACGTGGTGGTGTTCAAATCGCCGAGCAGTTCCTGGGACGAGGGCTACCACTCGACGCGATCGAGCAACGGCGTCGTCCGGGGGATC
>NZ_BAGB01000095.1 GCF_000308615.1 Nocardia jiangxiensis NBRC 101359 | reverse complement strand
TACGTGATTCCGTCGCAGTCGATGGAACCGACGTTGCACGGTTGCCCCGGCTGCACGGGAGACCGGATCTACGTCGAGAAATTGACGTACGACTTCGGTGACCCCAAACCGGGCGACGTGGTCGTCTTCGTGGGCCCGAGCGGATCGTGGAACAAGGAGTACCACACGAATCGCTCCAGCAACGTCGTCGCGCGTGGGGTG
>NZ_BAGB01000096.1 GCF_000308615.1 Nocardia jiangxiensis NBRC 101359 | reverse complement strand
ACCAACTTATTATGAGTTAAGTTACTTTTAGGTTTAAAATCACAGCAGTTTTTCCCTCCACACCTCCCAGAGATACTTTCAGGGTGGCTAAACTTGGCTAAAGGCTTCCGGACCAACCCTTGTTTCTTTATGGTGCTTGTGTCCTGACAACCGCGTAAGGCATGGAAATTCAGCTATTTATCCGATCGTTTATATGGGCGTGC
>NZ_BAGB01000097.1 GCF_000308615.1 Nocardia jiangxiensis NBRC 101359 | reverse complement strand
TTCGTACGTACCTCTTCCCCGTCGTTGCGTACGGTGCTAACGGTGATGTTGTCCAGGGAGCCGTGGACATCGAGCGCATGATCGAGGGGTACCAGGAGCGGCCCGAAGGAGAAGAACGAGACAAAGTTCTTCGCGCGGGTGAGAAAGCGCGGGTTCCGCCGGAGGATGTCCTCGGCCGTTTGATCCAGGATGGTGCACACGCCCCATACATAGTTCAGCGC
>NZ_BAGB01000098.1 GCF_000308615.1 Nocardia jiangxiensis NBRC 101359 | reverse complement strand
AGTATGGCCCGGGGGATCCGGCGCGCCTAGGCCTTGACGGCCTTCACTCAATTCGCCCTATAGTGAGTCGTATTACGTCGCGCTCACTGGCCGTCGTTTTACAACGTCGTGACTGGGAAAACCCTGGCGTTACCCAACTTAATCGCCTTGCAGCACATCCCCCTTTCGCCAGCTGGCGTAATAGCGAAGAGGCCCGCACCGAAACGCCCTTCCCAACAGTTGCGCAGCCTGAATGGCGAATGG
>NZ_BAGB01000099.1 GCF_000308615.1 Nocardia jiangxiensis NBRC 101359 | reverse complement strand
GGCCGCGATATCCTGCAGATGCATCCAGTACTAGTATGGCCCGGGGGATCCTTATCTGTCAAAACCGCTAATGTCCGTTCTAAGACCGTCTGGAGAACACTTGCCCATCAGTGCTTTTGAACCTTTTTTTCACAGGTCCCTTCCGATTACACTGAGAAGCTGACCACACCTGCTAGAAGATGGAGGTATGCAGCCCGTTAGTAGGAGTAATACTACCCAGCTTATAACCCTCAAACGTAGGGCAGATGG
>NZ_BAGB01000100.1 GCF_000308615.1 Nocardia jiangxiensis NBRC 101359 | reverse complement strand
AGGTCCTGTTCCGGCACCGGATCAAACAGTTCTTCCGCTGCCGGACCAACCAGCGCCACGCTATGTTCACGCGCTTTGGTCAGCAGAATGGCCAGATCGATATCAATGGTCGCCGGTTCAAAAATGCCGGCCAGAATATCGTTACGCTGCCATTCGCCAAACTGCAGCTCACGTTTCGCCGGATAACGCCACGGAATAATGTCATCATGCACCACGATGGTCACTTCCACCGCACGCAGAATTTCGCTTTCACCCGGGCTCGCGCTGGTTTCCAGCAGATCGTTAATCAGCGCACGACGGGTGGTTTCAT
>NZ_BAGB01000101.1 GCF_000308615.1 Nocardia jiangxiensis NBRC 101359 | reverse complement strand
GCGTCTTCAGAGGGGGATAGCATGACCTCACGCCTTCTATAAAAGCCCTCCCTTAGTCTTTTGATTATCCCATGACATTACACTTATTGTGAGGGGGTTATTTGACCGGACAGCTCTAGGGTTCGCAATGCTCCTCACAATATATCAAAGCCACCAAACATCCGGCCATCTATTCCGCTCTTCTCATGTTGGTTGTGAATATGTAATGCAGTCCAGGCTTCGTAGAACACAATGATCTAATAGAGGTGCATAAGTTGTGCAGAACCCTTGGAGTCTCATGGAATCGCGAATGGTCTCTAGGATCCCCCGGGCCATACTAGT
>NZ_BAGB01000102.1 GCF_000308615.1 Nocardia jiangxiensis NBRC 101359 | reverse complement strand
AACGAGTCCGCTCGGGTTTAGAGTCCTGTTTGGCCTGGTGAGGGCCGAGAAGGGACACTGATCGACATGGCAGGACGGAAGCGGCATTCCGCAGAGGACATTGTGCGGAAGCTGCGGCGTGCCGATGAGCTGACCGCGGCCGGCAAGACTGGCGAGGAAGTCGCGGCCGAGATCGGGATTTCGCCTGCGACGCTCTATAACTGGCGCCGCCAGTACGGGGGTGTGGACACCGACGCCGCCAAGGAGCTCAAGGAGTTGCGGGAGCAGAATGCCCGGCTCAAGCGGCTGCTGGCCGATGCCGAGCTGGAGAAAGACGCGCTGCGGGAGATCGCCAA
>NZ_BAGB01000103.1 GCF_000308615.1 Nocardia jiangxiensis NBRC 101359 | reverse complement strand
CCCTTGCTATGCCAGGGGAGGGGAATTAGAGACGCCCCTGCAATAGATCACTATCTCGACCGACCGGCTGGGAACACTGTGCGGTCAGCGACTACACCGCGGCCGGGTGGTCACGGCGTGCGTACTCGTCCACGTACTCCTGCCCGGACGCACGGTGCAGTTCGGCCATCAGTTGATCGGTGGCCGCGCGCACCACACGCTGATCCTGCGCCAGCTCCGCGAACCGAGCCAGATCCAGTGGCGCACCGACCGTGATGCCGACCCGCCCGAACCGCAGTCGTCGCGACCCGCGCGGGTTCACCCGCTCGGTCCCGGTCATCACCACCGGCAGGACCGGCGCTCCGGTCA
>NZ_BAGB01000104.1 GCF_000308615.1 Nocardia jiangxiensis NBRC 101359 | reverse complement strand
CGACACTCAACGCATCACCCCAGGCTTTCATCAGATCGCGGGCCTGCTCGACATCACAAGCCAACGAGACCATTCCGCCCGCACCCGACAACGCCACCAACAACTGACTACGCAACGCCACCACACGAGCCGCATCACGCAACGACAACGCACCCGCCACAAAAGCCGCCGCAATCTCACCCTGCGAATGCCCAATCACCGCATCCGGACGAACCCCCACCGACCGCCACAACTCCGCCAACGACACCATCACCGCAAACAACACCGGCTGCACCACATCAACCCGATCCAACCCCGGCGCACCCTCCACCCCACGCAACACATCGACCAACGACCAATCCACAAACTCCGAAAGCGCCGCAGCACAAGCATTCATCTGCCCGGCGAACACCGGAGAACCATCCAACAGAGCCACACCCATCCCCACCCACTGCGACCC
>NZ_BAGB01000105.1 GCF_000308615.1 Nocardia jiangxiensis NBRC 101359 | reverse complement strand
AGTGAGCGTCCGGGAACTCTTGTCGGCTATGGCCGAGGGTGTGTTGCCGGTGGGTATGTTTATGCCGGTCTGAGTGGTGACGGGTCGGCGTATGTGGTTGCGGGTGAATGGTATTCGTGTCGGCGTGGGATGGCCGGGAACATGGCGAACTCCTGGTAGATCACTGGTTGTCGAGACCGTGTTCTGCCCAGGAGTTCGTGTGTCAGTATCGCCTACCTGCCTGTGTTCGTCGTGCCCGGCCCATGGCCAGTCGCCGACGCCGCGGTGTCCGGTGTATCCGTCCTCGTGTAGCGGTGACCAGTGGTTGCTGCTCGAACCGCTGTTGCCGCCGCCGGGCAACACCGCAGGCAAGGGTGGTCGCGGTGAGAAGCATCCCCGCCGCTTGGTGCTGGACGCGATCTTCTATCTGGTGCGTGGCGGCATCGCCTGGCGGGCGCTGCCCACGGATTTCC
>NZ_BAGB01000106.1 GCF_000308615.1 Nocardia jiangxiensis NBRC 101359 | reverse complement strand
GACGGTGCCCACCGGAGGACGCGTGGCGGTGCACGAGTACCGGCTCACGGCCACCGCGGATCCGGACACCGGGGAGCTGCTCACCATCGACGCCGACCCCCGGGTACTACCCTACGATGAGTGCCCCCTGGCCTCCCGCAACGTCGGAAAGGCGCTCGGCACACCACTTTCCGAGCTCCGAACCGTCGTGTTGGACAAGTTCTCCGGAACCGAGGGCTGCACCCACCTCAACGACGCGATGCGAGCGCTCGCGGAGGTTCCCGTCCTGGTCCGCGCACTACGCGAAGACGAGCACCGCCGAGCCAGGCCGTAGGTCACGTTCACGCAATTCCGATGCCGCCCAGGCAGAACCGCAGCAGATGCGCACGATCGGTCGCCGTCGGCACCGTACCCGACTCGTGATAGCGGGCGGTCATCCCGAGCACCAACGTCTGCACGAACAGCGCGTCGCGGTCGTGATCGGCGACTCCGGCCTCGGACAGGATTCCGGCGAGCAGGGCGAGAATCCGCGCATAACCGA
>NZ_BAGB01000107.1 GCF_000308615.1 Nocardia jiangxiensis NBRC 101359 | reverse complement strand
TATCCATGACGGCAGTGTCGGGAAGAACGGGGTGCCGCCGCCCACGGCGGTGGGCGTGAGCACGATGCGGTACTCGTCCACCAGTCCGGCCTGCACGATCGGTGCGGCCAGCGTCGCGCCGGCCACCTCCAGCCTGCCGTCGGTTTCGGCTTTCAGCTTCCTCACCACCTCGACCGGGTCGCCGCGTTCCAGGCGGGAGTTCCAGTCCACCGACTCCAGGGTGCGTGAGAACACGACTTTGGGCATATCGCGCCAGATGCGGGCGAAGTCGACGATCAGAGAGGTGGCGTCCGGAGCCTTGTCAGCGGTCGGCCAGTACGCGGACATCAGTTCGTAGAGCCGCCGCCCGTAGAACGACACGGCGGTCTCCCGCTCGAAGTCGTTCCAGTACTGGAGGAGCTCTTCGCTCGGATCGGACCAGTCGATGTTGCCGTGCGCGTCGGCGATGTACCCGTCCACCGACACGTTGAAGCCATAGATGAGTGTGCCCATGACAGATCAGACGGCACCGGAGGGCAAAACTCATCGCGACGCCACACGAGACATCGTC
>NZ_BAGB01000108.1 GCF_000308615.1 Nocardia jiangxiensis NBRC 101359 | reverse complement strand
ACGGTGTACGACATTTTCCGTCGCTGGACCGAAGCCGGTGTATGGCAACGGATTACCGATGTACTACGTGACCGGATCCGGGTAAGCGCGGGCCGCGGGCCGGCCCCCACCGCGGCGATCATCGATTCCCAGTCGGTGCGGGGCGCGGACACCGTGCCCGCGACATCACGCGGATGGGACAACGGCAAGAAGGTCGGGGGCCGCAAACGTCATATCGCCACCGACACCATGGGGCTGCTGCTGGCGGTCGTGGTGACCGCCGCCAGCACCCAGGACCGCGACGGTGCGGTCCCGTTGCTGGCCTGGCTGCGGGAACGGTTCTCCACCATCACACTGACCTGGGCGGATTCCGGCTATACCGGCAGGCTGGTGCGCTGGTCACTGCAGGTGCTGAACCTGGCCGTGGCGATCGTCAAACGCACCGATCCCGGCTTCGTCGTGCTGCCGCGCCGCTGGGTCGTGGAACGAACACTGGCGTGGATCAGCAAACACCGCCGCTGCGTCCGCGACTACGAAACCCGCCCCGACCACCACGAAGCCATGATCTACATCGCCACCATCATGACCATGTCACACCGACTCACCCGAGCATGACCGAAGTTCCC
>NZ_BAGB01000109.1 GCF_000308615.1 Nocardia jiangxiensis NBRC 101359 | reverse complement strand
GTTCGAGATTACTCGAACACTGTTAGACTGTCGAGGTGGCCGAGAAACTCAACCGAGACGTCATCGCCCGCGCCGGGCTGCGCCTGCTCGACGCGACCGGCATCGACGGCATCACGATGCGCGCCCTGGCCGCCGAACTGGGTGTGCGGGCCCCCACGCTGTACTGGCACGTCACCTCCAAACAGGACATCTTCCGGGCGATGGCGGTCGTCATGAGCCGAGATGCCGCGGAGGTGATGACCGCAGCGGACCGGCGTGCACCCTGGCCGGACTGCATCACCCGCTGGGCACACGCGCTGCGGCGGACCATGCTCGCGCACCGCGACGGCGCCCGCGTGTTCGCGGGAACCTTCGCTGCCGACCCGGCCACCTTCGAGGTCGTCGAATCGGTTCTCGACGCCTGGCGCGAGGCCGGTCTCCCAGCAGCCGAAGCCGCTCAACGCACCACGGTCCTGCGGCATTTCATCGTCGGGTTCTGCATCGAGGAACAGGCACTCACCGAGCTGACCGGCGACCCCGCCCCCCGACAAGGCAACAGACCGCCGACTCCCGACCCTGCGCGATTCCCCCTCACCGCACAGGCCCTACCGACCGTCCTGGCCACACCCGCCGAGGAACGATTCGAACTCGGCATCCGACTCATGCTGTCCGG
>NZ_BAGB01000110.1 GCF_000308615.1 Nocardia jiangxiensis NBRC 101359 | reverse complement strand
GGCGACATGATCTCGCAAACCTTGAAACTCGGCTACGTCGACGCGACCCTGCTGTTCCTGGCCATCCTCGTGGTGAGCCTGCTCATCCAACTGCGCGCCCGCCGATTCCATCCCGCGCTGTACTGGACCGTGATCGCAGCGACCAGCACAGCGGGCACCACCATGTCCGACCTGCTCAACCGCGGCCCCGGGGACGGCACGTCCACCGCCGGGGGCCTGGGCTATCCCGCCGGCGCAGCGATACTGATCAGCGGCCTGGCCGTGGTGTTCCTGGTATGGAAATTCAGCGGCCAAACCTACGACGTCGCCAACATCACGACCTTCCGGGGCGAACTGCTGTACTGGGCGGCGATCCTGCTGTCCAACACCCTGGGCACCTCGACCGGCGACTTCCTGTCCGACAGCTCCGGACTGGGCTACTGGGGCAGCGCCATTCTCATCGCCGCCATCATGGCCGCAATCCTTGCCGCGCACCACTTCACGAAAATCCCCGGCGTTCTGTTGTTCTGGATCGCATTCGTACTCACCCGCCCACTCGGAGCCACCGGCGGCGACCTGCTGTCCAAACCGCACGCATCCGGAGGTCTGGCACTGGGCACCTACGGGACCTCAGCCGCGCTCCTGGCCATCCTCATCGCCGGGATCGCTTACACCCACCACCA
>NZ_BAGB01000111.1 GCF_000308615.1 Nocardia jiangxiensis NBRC 101359 | reverse complement strand
TTCCTGGAGCCGGCCCGGCGGCCGCTATCTATCGTTCGCCGAGCGTGAGGAGATCGCGCTGCTGAGGGTGCAGGGCAAGGGAGTGCGGCAGATCGCTCGGGCGCTGGGCCGCAGCCCGTCGACGATCTCGCGGGAGCCTCGGACCGGCAATGGGTGCAAGCGTGGAGCCCGGAGCAGATCTCGCGGCGGCTGCGGATCGACTTTCCCGACGACACGTCGATGCGGATAAGCCACGAGGCCATCTCTCAGGGGCTGTATATCGAGGGACGCGGCGCACTCGATCGTGAACTGATCTTGAATCTGCGCACCGGCCGGTCACTGCGGATGCCGCGAGCCCGCGCCAAGCGCGTGGCCTGGGCGCATGTCACCCCCGGACGTGCTGATCAGCGAACGCCCCGCAGAAGCCGAAAGTCGCGCGGTTCCGGGCCATTGGGAAGGTGACCTCATCATCGGCACCGGCCGCTCCACGATCGGCACACTTGTCGAGCGGACCACCCGGTTCACGGTCCTGATTCACCTGCCACGCGAGCATGGATGGGGCACATCCGCGCCGGTGAAGAACGGTCCCGCGCTCAGCGGCTACGGGGCCTCATCGATGAACAAGGCACTGACGGCGACGCTGACCAATCTCCCCGAGCAGATGGTGAAGTCGTTGACCTGGGATCGGGGAAAGGAGATGTCAGCGCATGCGGCGTTGACATCGAAGACCGGTCTCCCGGTCTTCTTCGCCGATCCCCACAGCCCATGGCAGCGCGGAACCAACGAGAACACCAATAGCCTTCTGCGGCAGTACTTCCCGAAAGGCACCGACCTATCACGGTGGACCGGAAGGGATCTCGCGGCGGT
>NZ_BAGB01000112.1 GCF_000308615.1 Nocardia jiangxiensis NBRC 101359 | reverse complement strand
CGAGCAGCCGGTCGGCGATCATCGGGACGTCGACCCGGAAATCGTCGATACTGCGGCTGGCGGGCTCGATGGTGATCCAGGTCACCCCGGCATCGGCGTACTCCGGCAGCAGCGGCTGCACCGCATCGCAGAACGCGGCGGTGTCGCCGCTACGCAGCAGACTCGCCTCGAACGGCACGAAAGAAACGTCCAACGCGGACTTACCGAGCTCCGCGCGCCGGGCGTTCTGCTCACCGATCATCGTGCGCAACGTACCGATATCCTCCAGCGGCAGCGACCGGGTGATCGCGGCCATCTCCGCGGACTGCCCCATCGGCAGCCAGCCGTCACCGAGTTCGACCGCGCGGCGACGCGCCGCGGCGCTGTTACCACCGATCCAGATCGGCGGCCCGCCCGGCTGATCCGGCGCGGGCAGCGAAATATGGCCCGGCACACCGAATTCCGGGCCATCGTGGTCGACCCCGGCCCAACTCGCCCGCATCGCCGCGATCGCCTCGTCCAGCAGCGCCCCGCGACGCGCGAAATCGGCTCCGAGAGCCTCGAATTCGGACTTCAGATACCCCGCGGCCAGGCCCAGCGTCAGCCGCCCGCCGGACATCAGATCCAGCGACGCCGCCGATTTCGCACCCAGATACGGACTGCGATATCCCGCGACCATCACATAAGTGATCAGCCGCAGCCGGCTGGTGGCCTGGGCGGCGATGCTGAGCGCGACGAACGGATCGAAGGCATGATGGCCGCCGTTGGCCAGCCACTTCTTGTCCGGATACGGATGCTCGCTGACCGACAGGCCATCGAATCCGGCATCCTCCACGAACTTCGCCACCGCGCCGAAGTCGGACTCGCCGATCCAGCGCGGGTAGTGCTTGACCGCCCGCATCGGGAACATCAGATTGAACTTC
>NZ_BAGB01000113.1 GCF_000308615.1 Nocardia jiangxiensis NBRC 101359 | reverse complement strand
CGAGGGGACGATCACCAGCGTGACAGCGAACCCGCTCCATTGGAGATGAAAGGCTCGAATGCCGTGACCGAGGAACTGCGTCGCCCGGTGCACCATCACACGCGGTGCGAGCGTCGCCGGGCCGAGCAGCAAGCGTTTGTTCTGCGGGACGAGGTGTTTCGGTGTGTGTTCGACAATGCGGCGATGGCGATGGCGATCGCTGACACCGAGGGCACTCTGGTGTACGCCAACCGCAGTCTGGCCGAGATGATCGGTGTCCCGGTCGAGCAGTTGCGGGGGATCTCGGTGTATCGCTTCGCTCACCCCGGCGACCAGGACGAGATCGACACGGTGGTATTCGATTGCCTGGTTCGCGCGCGTGAGGGCGCGGTGAAGCTGGAGCGTCGCCTGGTCCGGGCCGATGGCAGCATCGGGTGGGCGGCGTTCACGATCTCCTATGTGCAGGGTTCTGGCGGGCTCCCGGACTATCTGCTGGCTGTCGGGGAGGATGTCACCGAGCGGCGCCGCCTGGACGAGGAACTGCACCGGCAGGCGCGGTACGACTCGCTGACCGGTGTGCCCAACCGGCGCTATCTGCTCGAGCGGATCGAGATGCTGAGCGCCGGGGCCTGCGGTGATGACCGGGTGGGGTTGTGTTTCGTCGATTTGGACGGGTTCAAACAGATCAACGACCGCTACGGGCACGGGATCGGTGATCAGGTCCTGTGTGCGGTCGCGAGCCTCCTGCACGAGGAGCTGGCCGGCGAGGACTGCACGCTGGCCCGCATCGGGGGTGACGAATTCGTGGCCCTGCTCGCGCCGCCGGTCGACGACGTGCGAGTGGTCGCGGTTGTCGATCGGATGTTCGCGGCGCTGGCTGGCCCGATCTCTGTCGGTGACCACAGTCTGTGGGTGTCGGCCAGTATCGGGGCGATCATCGCGACCGCGCCGAACACCGACGCCACTACCCTGCTCGAGGCCGCGGACCGGGAGCTGTATCAGGCCAAGACCCGTAGCAAGGACCGGTGGGTCCTGCGCATACTCGACACCGGTCCCGGCCAGCC
>NZ_BAGB01000114.1 GCF_000308615.1 Nocardia jiangxiensis NBRC 101359 | reverse complement strand
AACCACCCCGGCCTGCTTTCCTGCGCGAGGACCACCATGCACTCCTGTGCGCGGAAAGACGGGGTGATTCGGTCCGGCGCAGTACTTTTCGGGCCACGCGCACCGAGGAGGACCGCTGGTCAGTCAGTCGATCCGGTCTGCTGTACAGCAGGTTTTCGGTGCATCTCGCGGATCGGCGAGCGCAGCCGATGTCCGGGTACTACGCATCGACAGGAGTGCGAGATAGTCGAATCTTGTTCTCGCTCCGCACCTCGCCGCAGAAGGACTCCAGGTCGCCAGCGAGGCTCTCGGATCGGGTCAGCGAGGTCGTGATCGGACTGTTGCTCCAGATGCTCAGTGCCCGCGTCGATTTCATGCCCTCGATATTGGGATCAGCGGTCTGTGTCGGCTCGTAGTGAACCGAACACCTTGTGGGGCAGCGCCGTACCGGCGCGGGCCAGGTATCGCTCATGGCGTGAGCATAGGCGCGTGGCCGGTGCGCTCCGCACGGAATCGGCCGTATCAAGCGGAACCACCGCTGGTTCCAGAGACGCTGGTGAGTGTCTCCCCGACCCACCCGGGGCTGCTTTCCTGCACGACAACCACAGTGATGTAGGAAGACCTGGGTGCTTTGGTCCAGCGCAGTACTTTTCGGGCCACGCGCACCGAGGAGGGCTGCTGGTCAGTCGGTCGACCTGATCTGCACACGCCACACCACATGGACCCGACCGTGTGGAGCGCGCTGGACAGCAAGATCGACGCCACCCTGAAAGCGCTGCGCGCGATGACACCGGACCCGGCCGCCCAAACGCGGGCACTGACCAAATCTTCTTGCCAACCTGCAATAACCCCGACTCTCGAACGCATCGGACGGCGGGTAAATCCCGGTCCGGCGTCTCGGCGGCCGAGATGGCGGCCGGCCGTGCCGATGGCCAGAGGTGCACGACCCCGTTGTCCGACGACCAGCCCCGGCGGCACTCGATCCGGCAGTGCCGACTGCGTCAGCGCCAGTCCCGCGGCGCGAACCAAGCGCCGGTTCCTCAGCTTGGCCTCAGCTCGGCTCGGGCAGACTACAAGAGCAAGAGCATCCGATGCGCCGCACGTGCGGTGAGAAGCGAGTGGAGGATATGACAGTACAGGCCCGCGACCTTGTCACCCGCTACAAACTGCCGCAGATCACCGTCATGTTCTGGGTACTCAAGATCGCAGCCACCACCCTGGGCGAGACCGGC
>NZ_BAGB01000115.1 GCF_000308615.1 Nocardia jiangxiensis NBRC 101359 | reverse complement strand
GGGACTGCCGCACGGGTAGGTGACACCTGATTTGGCTTGCCGGAGGGTGAGCCGGAAGGATGCCATCGTGCCCAAGCCCTATCCCCGTGAGTTCCGTGACGATGTCGTGCGGGTCGCCCGCAATCGTGACGCCGGGGTGACGATCGAGGAGATCGCGTCCGATTTCGGGGTGCACCCGATGACGGTGTCGAAGTGGATGCGCAACGCCGACGTCGACGACGGGGTGAAACCCGGGATGACTACGAATGAGTCGGCCGAGGTGCGGGCGTTGCGGCGCCGGGTCAAGTTGCTCGAGCAGGAGAACGAGGTCCTCAAACGGGCCGCGGCGTATCTGTCGCAGGCCAACCTGCCGGGAAAATGATCTACCCGCTCGTCCGCGAGCTGGCCGCTGACGGAATCCCCGTCGCGGTGACGTGCCGGGTGCTGGGGCTGGCGCGCCAGCCCTATTACCGGTGGCTCGCCGCCCCGGTCACCGATACCGAACTCGCACAGGCGTATCGGGCCAACGCGTTGTTCGACGCGCACCGCGACGACCCCGAATTCGGCTACCGGTTCCTGGTCGACGAGGCCCGCGCCGCCGGAGAGCCGATGGCCGAGCGGACCGCGTGGCGAATCTGTTCACAGGCCGGCTGGTGGAGCGTATTCGGCAAGCAACGCGGCCGGACGAAGAAACCCGGCCCGCCGGTCCACGACGACCTGGTCCGTCGCGTGTTCTCCGCTGATGCTCCAAATACCTTGTGGCTCACCGACATTACCGAACATCGCACGGCCGAAGGCAAACTCTACCTCTGTGCGATCAAGGACGTGTACTCGAATCGCATCGTCGGGTATTCCATCGACTCGCGGATGAAATCACGCCTCGCCGTTCGCGCCGTCAACAACGCCGTGGCCCGGCGCGGAAGCGTGGCCGGATGCATTCTGCACAGCGACCGCGGATCGCAATTTCGTAGCCGAAAGTTCTTGCGCGCCTTGGCAAGACATGCCATGGTCGGCTCGATGGGCCGCGTCGCCTCGGCCGGTGACAACGCCGCTATGGAGAGTTTCTTCGCGCTCCTGCAGAAGAATGTTCTGGACCGCCGCTCCTGGCCTACCCGGGAAGAATTGCGGATCGCGATCGTCACCTGGATCGAGCGGACCTACCACCGGCGCCGCAGACAGATCGGCCTCGGCCGCTTGACCCCCATCGAATACGAGACAATCATGACCCCACCGGCCAGTCAGGCCGCGTGACCAAAACTGTCACCTCATCCTGCAGCAGTCCC
>NZ_BAGB01000116.1 GCF_000308615.1 Nocardia jiangxiensis NBRC 101359 | reverse complement strand
TTGATGCGTTGGAGCAGTTTGTCGATGCCGCGCTGCCATAGCGTGGTGGCGTCGTTATGGTTGCGAGGGGGGAAATGTGCTGTGGGACAAGGATCTACGGGTGATCCGCAGGGCTGCGACGAAAGATATCCGGTCTGGGTCGTGCCCGCTCTGGGTGGCTGCGTCGAGCATGAGGGTGCGGATCGCGTAGTGGCAGCACAGGTGGCCCCAGATTTCCTGTTGGACCAACTCGGGCGATTTCGAGCGCAGCACCGCCCGCGGGCCGCGCTGGTGTGTTTTCAGTTCGTCGAAGGTGTTCTCGATCTCCCAGCGTTGTGCGTAGGCCAGGGCCAGGTCGTGTGCGCTGGCCTGGTCGGGGTCGAGGATGGTGGTGAGCAGTCGATACTGCTCGGGGTGCTCGCGCCCATCGTCGAGGGTGTATTCGATGACCCGCACCATCGAGGGTTCGGTCTTTCGTCGGTTCACCCCCGAGGTGGGCACGATCCGCGCCAGCCACGACCCATCGGGCAGGGTTTGCACGTGTTGAGGCCGGAGATTGGTTTTCACCCGCCACAGCAGGTCGGCTCCGGTGGCGGCGGCCTGTCTCCACAGCGTGAATCCGTAGAAACCGCGATCAGCGAGCACCAGCATCCCGGGGGTGAGTCGGCTCACCAACTCGCGGGCCATCTCGGTCTCGGAAGCGGCGCACGGGCCGGTGACCGCGTCGAATACCGCGTGGGTCCCGCACTCGGCCACCGCGACCAGACGCGCTTGCGGATATGCGGACTTCTCGCCCCGGCTCGACGGCGGCCGGCCGAAGAACTCGACGTTGCCGGGCGTGTCGGCCAGGTCCACGCAGGTGCCGTCGATGGCTACCAATCGGCGTCCGGCCAGCCAGGAGCCGGGCGTGTCCACCCGGGCCATCGGGCGGGCGACACGGAAGAACAGCTCACGCACCGGTTCGTACCCCAGACGTGAACGTGCCTGGAAGATAGCGGATTTCGTCGGCGGCGACCACGATTGCGACCACCCCGACGACCACGACAGACCGTCGGTCAACAGAGCGAACACATCCTCATACGAGCCTTCCGAATGCAACGCCATGCCGATTGAGAAATACGCCATCACACGAGCCGGAAGTGCCCGATGCCGCTGCTGCGTACGCCCCGCCTCGGCGATCACCTCATCGACAACATCAGCCGGAAAAACCCTCGTCAACAAACCCACCGACACCAAATCCGACAGACGACGATCCGACTCCGGCTTCACCCATCCACCACGAGGCACACCGACACCATACCGCCCAAAAGCTTAACTGAACGGTATTG
>NZ_BAGB01000117.1 GCF_000308615.1 Nocardia jiangxiensis NBRC 101359 | reverse complement strand
TGAATCGCCCCGGGTTTGGTGCGCACCTTCTTTCTTGGGAAGGTTGTGGGCATCATGCCATCGAAGTACGACGCAGGGATCCGGGCGAAGGCGATCCGGTTGGTTACCGAGCACCGGGATGACTATCCCTCGGAGTGGGCCGCGATCAGGGCGGTGTCGGGCCGGTTGGGGATGAACGCGGAGACATTGCGGAACTGGATCCGTCAGGCCGCGGTCGATGCTGGGCAGGCCGAGGGTATCTCGACCGATGCGGCCCGGGAGATCCGTGAGCTCAAACGCAAGAACAAAGAGCTCGAGGAAACCATCGAAATCCTCAAGGCAGCAACAACTTTCTTCGCGCGGGAGAGCGACCCGCGACAGCGGTAATCTGTTTGTTCATCGCCGAGCATCGGACTCGGTTCGGGGTCGCTCCGATCTGCCGTGCGCTGACCGCGCACGGATGCAAGATCGCCCCGAGAACCTTCTATGCCTGGCTGGCGCGGCCACCGTCGAAGCGGGTGCTGTGGGACACGGCTGTGGCCGAGATCCTGGCCGGGTACTACGAGCCCGACGAACGCGGTAAACGGGCCCCGGAGTCACTGTACGGGGCCGAGAAGATGTGGGCGTATTTGCAGCGGCAACGGATTCCGGTTGCTCGCTGCACCATCGAGCGGCTCATGCGCGCCAACGGTTGGAAAGGTGTGTTGCGGCGCAAGAAGATCCGCACCACCGAACCTGATCCGGCTGCCGCACGGGCACCGGACCTGGTGGATCGCCAGTTCCGGGTGCCGGCGCCGAATGTGTTGCTCGTCGCCGACTTCACCTACGTGCGCCTGGCCACAGGATCGTTCGCCTACACGGCGTTCGTGATCGATGCCTACGCCGGGCGGATCCTGGGCTGGGAATGCTCGACCAGCAAGGAAACCACGTTCGTGAACTCGGCGATCCGGCAGGCGGCCGCGGTTCGCGAGAGAGAAGGTAATCCGCTGTCGGGCAACACTATTCACCATTCGGATGCCGGTTCCCAATACACATCGGTGCGCCTCGGTGAAACATTGCTGCTGTCGGGGATGATCCCGTCGATCGGGTCGGTGGGCGACGCGTTCGATAATGCGTTGGCGGAGACCACAATCGGTCTCTACAAGACCGAAGCGATCCGCGACGATTCACCGTTCCGGCGTGGTCCGATGACCCGGCTATCCGATGTCGAGCTGATCACTGCGGACTGGGTCGGCTGGTACAACCAATCCCGGCTCATGCACCGTCTCGGCCGCAAGCCCCCAGTCGAGTACGAAGCCGACTACTATGCACACCACCCCGAACTACCGGTGGGTGACAGATAAACCGGTGTGCAT
Organism: Nocardia jiangxiensis NBRC 101359; assembly: GCF_000308615.1. GTDB lineage: Bacteria > Actinomycetota > Actinomycetes > Mycobacteriales > Mycobacteriaceae > Nocardia > Nocardia jiangxiensis. Next base: position 18 of record NZ_BAGB01000117.1, on the reverse strand, counting down.
CGAACCCGGGGGGATTCA
>NZ_BAGB01000118.1 GCF_000308615.1 Nocardia jiangxiensis NBRC 101359 | reverse complement strand
CAATACCGTTCAGTTAAGGATTTCGGATTGTGATCCGGGGAACGTGGGTGGGTTGTGGCCAGTGTGTGTGATGGGACCGTTTGGCTTTCCACTTGAGGACTTTGCGTTTGACCACTCGGGGGTTGGCGCGTGGGCGGCGTGCCGGGTTGAGGCGTTGCAGGAGTTTGGTGATGGCGCACTGCCACAGTCCTGCGGCGGCATCATGGTCGTGAGGGGGGAAATGAGCTGTGCGACAATGATCTTCGAGTGATTCGCAGTGCCGCGACGAACGACATCCTATCCGGGTCGTGCCCGGACTGGATGGCGGCATCGAGCATGAGGGTGCGGATGGCGTAGTGGCAGCACAGATGCCCCCAGATTTCCTGTTGGACCAGGTCGGGAGACTTCGAGCGCAGCACCGCACGTGGCCCGCGCTGATGGGATTTGAGTTCGTCGAAAACGCTCTCGATTTCCCAGCGTTGCGCGTAGGCACTGGCCAGTTCTGTCGCACTGGCCTGGTCGGGGTCGAGAATCGTGGTGAGGAGTCGATACTGCTCGGGATTGTCGCGTCCGTCGTCGATCGTGTAGTCGACGACTCGGACATTCAACGGCGGCGTGCTCGCACGGTTCAGACCCGATGTCGGGACGATGCGGGCGAGCCACGACCCGTCGGCAAGTGTCTGGACATGGCGTGGTCTCAGTGTCGTTTTCACGCGCCACAGCAGGTCGGCGCCGGTTGCGGCGGCTCGACTCCACAGCTTGAATCCGTAGAGACCGCGGTCGGCGAGCACCAGCATTCCCGGTTCGAGCCGACCTGCGAGATCCCGGGCCAACTCGATCTCCGATGTGCTGCACGGTCCGATCGCCGCGTCGAATACCGCGTGGGTGCCGCACTCGGCTACCGCGACCAACCGTGCTTGCGGGAACGCGGACTTCTCACCACGACTCGACGGTGGTCGCCCGAAGAATTCCGCGTTCCCGGGCGTGTCGGGCACGTCCACGCACGTTCCATCGATCGCCACCAATCGTCGACCGGCAAGCCAGGAACCGGGCGTGTCCACGCGGGCAACAGGACGCGCGACGCGGGCGAACAAATCGCGCAACGGTTCATACCCCAACCGTGAACGCGCCTGAAAGATAGCCGATTTCGTCGGTGGCGACCACGACTGCACCCATCCGGTCGTCCACGATAAACCATCCGTGAGCTGCGCGAACACATCCTCATACGAACCCTCCGAATGCAACGCCATCCCGATCGAGAAATACGCCATCACCCGCGCCGGCAACGACCGCTGCCTCTGCTCGGTACGCCCGGCCTCGGCAATCACAGCATCCACCACATCCGGAGGAAAAACCCTGGTCAACAAACCCACCGACACCAAATCCGACAAACGACGACCCGACTCCGGCTTGACCCAACCACTCCGCGGCACCGCCGCACTATACCGCCAAAATCATTAACTGAACGGTATTG
>NZ_BAGB01000119.1 GCF_000308615.1 Nocardia jiangxiensis NBRC 101359 | reverse complement strand
GGCATGAGTTTCCTGAGTCAACCTCTATGCGGCGATCGGCTGTTTTTCGGTGTCGTGTCGGTCGGGGTTGTAGGCGTTTCTGGTGCGCCAACAGGCCCAGATGATGCGCAGCCAGGCTCGGCCGAGGGTGCGCAGGGCGTGTGGGTGGCGTTGGCCGCGTGCGCGTGCCTCGGCGTAGCGCCCAGCGGCCCACCGATCGCCGCGGCGGCTGTTGTCCAGCCAGGTGTGCAGGGCTTGGCGGGCGCGGCGGTTGGTGGCGTGTCGGAACGCGACGGTGTGCGATTTGCCCGACGCGCGGGTGACTGGTGCGATGCCGGTCTCGGCGGCGAGCTGGTCGAAGCTGGTGACGCGCTCGAGGATCGGGCCGACCTCGCCGATGATCTGAGCCAGGTTCAGCACTCCGATGCGCGGCAGATCCGCCAGCAGATTGGCGTAGGGGTGCGCGGCGACCGTGTCGCCGATCGAGGTGTCGAGAGCCTCGATTCCGGCTTGCAGTGCGCGGACAAGGGTGACCTGGGCGCGGATGAGTTGCGTGAGGATCGGTTCGCCGAGCCGGCTGGCCGAGGTCGGCGCGGCGCGCAGCCGGTCCAGCAGCTCGGTGCCGCTGCGGCGGCCGCTGTAGCCGCGGCGTTTGCAGAACGCCTCGATCCGGGCTGCGGTGAGCCTGGCGGCGGTCCGCGCAGTCGGATAACGGTCGAGGAAATCGAGTGCGATCGTCGAATTCAATTGCGTGAAAATGGTTTTCCCGCCAGGCCAATGTGCGTCGAGGAGGGCAGCAAGCTGGTTGACCGCGGCGACGCGCAACGCGAGCTGGTCCTCGCGCTGGCGGGTCAGTGCCTGCAGTTCCAGGGTTTCCCGCAGGGTGGGCGCCAGTGCGGGCAAGCGGTGGATATCGGTGCGGGCGTAGTCGGCCAGTTTGAACGAATCGCCGGGGTCGTTCTTGGCTCTGGCCGCACCCCAGCGAGGACGTGCCGCGTGGAAAGCATTGGGGTGCACCGGGATCACCGGATGCCCAGCAGCGAGCAGCCGGTCCACGACCAGGCCGCGGGTGGTCTCGATCGTCACCGGCAACTCGCCAGGATCACCGTGGCAGGCCAGCTTGGCCAGCACGCGCGCGATGCCGGCCTCGGTATGTGGGACCGCCCATCGGTCCAGTCGGCCACCGGCGGTATCGATCACGGTCACATCGTGCGCGGTGTTTCCCCAGTCCCAGCCGACGAACAACGTCGGTCTCCTTCGAGGTCGATTCGGCACCTCTGCGGAATCGAGGGCCACTGCCGGAAGCTCACTAATCGGCCCTCGAACGGGCATGTTCCTGACGCCGGTCTGCGGCCCTCGGCCCGGCAGAGCTGGCGGAACTCATGCTGGCCATCGAATGGCTCGCCCTACAGGCCATGCACCCGCCGGGACCGAGAGGTCACAACCCTAACCGATAGGGCTGCAGAAAGGATGGTGCCCTAGTGAGC
>NZ_BAGB01000120.1 GCF_000308615.1 Nocardia jiangxiensis NBRC 101359 | reverse complement strand
GGACGCTCCTATAGATGTCAAGTCGCCGGTGCTGGTGGGCGAAGATCGGCACGCAGGGCTTGGAATACTTCGCGGGCGAGGTATCGCTTGAGGCAGCGGATGATCTCGGGTTTGGTTTTGCCGTCGGTGGTGCGACGGGCGACGTAGTCTTTGGTGCGCTGGTCGTAGCGCATGCGCACGATGACCGCGACGTGCAGGGCCTGATTGGCTTGCCGGTCGCCACCGCGGTGCAGGCGGTGGCGGACCGTCTTTCCGGAAGAGGCAGGGATCGGGGCGACGCCGCAGAGGCGGGCGAAGGTGGCCTCGCTGGTGAGCCGGTCGGGGTTGTCGCCGATCGAAATCACCAGTGCCGCAGCGGTATCCGGCCCGAGTGCGAACAGGCCGACGGTGTGTGGGGCGACCTGTTCGAGCAGTTGCTGCAGGTGTCGTTTGAGCTGGTCGGCGTGGCATTGCAGTTCGTGTACTTGGGTGGCCAGCGACCGCAACGCGAGCTTGGTGGCTTGGATCGGGTCGGTGCTGCGAGCCGGATCGGGCCGGAATGCGGCGCAGGTGGCCATCAGTTTCGCACGTGACAGGCTGCGCAGCTGGCTGCGCAGCGATTCTGGGCTGGTGGTGATCAGCCCGCGCAGCGCGTTCATCGCGGCGGTGGTGGCCTTGACCGCGTTGTGGCGTGCGACGCGCAGCGCGCGGACGGCTTCGACGGCGCCGTTGCGGAGTTTTGGCGCGGTCACGCCGGAGCCGTCGAGGAGTCGGCGCGCGGCGGCGTAGGCATCGATGGTGTCGGTCTTGCCCTGCGCGCGACGCAATCGTCGGTTCGGGCGCGGCACCTCGGCGACATTGTGGCCGCGTGCGTGCAGGTAGCGGGCCAATTCGGCGCCGTAGGATCCGGTTCCTTCGATCCCGATTTGCGCGACACATCCGAACGAGGTGATCCACTGATCGATCGCCGTGTAACCGGCTGCGGTGGTACGGAATTCGCGATCGTCGATCTTCTTGCCGTGCTCGTTCACGACCGCGACGTGATGAGTCTCGGCGTGGGTGTCGACGCCGGCGTAGATCGCCGGTGAGTGATCAGCGGGACTGGTCATCGAGCAGGTGCTGCCTTTCGATGCGGGCAGGTTCTGCTGCTGACCACCGGTTCCGGTGGTGTGGGACGGACAGGCCAGTCACGAGACGGCGCAAGCGCGGCAGGCTCCTATCAGGTCACGACCCACGCTGCGCAGAACCCCTGTGGTGAACTGTGCTTGGTGGGCTCACCGCGCCAACCTGGCCTGGGGCGACAGGCCCCGAGGTGGGACACCCGAACGGGGTCGGGAAACTTCCGGGTCACACCCGAGCTCAGGCTGGTTGCGGTGAGCAGACTCGCCGCGCCGACCGGAGCTGCGGGCCGACGGGTCCTTAGCAGGACACCCGAACGGGGTCAGGAAAATTCCGGGTCACACCCGCGGCCCGGGCGGTGCGGTGAGCGGGTTCCATC
>NZ_BAGB01000121.1 GCF_000308615.1 Nocardia jiangxiensis NBRC 101359 | reverse complement strand
AGCTACTTGCCCCTGAAATAGTCGGTCGGAGGGTTTGGTGGGTCCGGGGCGGATCACTGGTTGGGCTTTCGAGTCTGGTGGTTTGGGACCTGCGTCGGCCGCAGGGCGTGTTCACCGGGTGATCACGGTCATCCGCTGGAGGTTGTAGGCGAAGATGCCCAGCCCGATCCAGGTCCGGGCCCCGGTGAGGCGGCGCATCCGGGTGCGCCGCAGTCCGAATCCTCGTTTGAGGTGACTGATTCGGGCTTCTACGCCGATGCGCCAGTTACGCATTCGCCGGAAGGCTCGGGTGCGTTCGTGTTCACGGCGGGTCTTGCTCAGGGTGCCGCTGCGTTGCAGGCCGATGTGTCGTACCCCGAGTTCTGCCAGGGCTTTGTCGTTGGCCGCCGTGCCGAAGCCGCGGTCGCCAACCACCGTGGCCGGGACGCGGCCGGTGGCTGCGACGACCTGCTCGACAGCGGGAACCAGTTGCCGGCCGTCGTTGGGGTTGCCCTTGTTGACCTGGTGGAACGGGATGAAACCGCGGTCGTCTTCAACGATCAGTGTGGTGTAGCCGAACTGGGTCGGATGCTGGGGCTTACCCTTGCGGATCGGGCGTGCGTCCGGGTCGGCCAGCGACACCATCCGGTCGGGGATGATGCGGTTGCCTGCCAGCCGCTGCGCGGTCTGGGCGAGCAGTCGCCGGGTGCCAGCCACGGTGTCTTCGAGTTCGGTGACCAGTCTTTGCAGCCGCCGAGACGGGCGACGATCCAGCATCCGGTAGGCATTGCGTGTCACCGCGGCCACCTCGGTGACCGTGGCGGTCGCGATGTCGGCGATTTCGCCGGTGAGCCGGTCGATCTCGCCGAGGGCTTGGCCGGTCCGGCGGCGCAGCGTGCGGCTGATCTGCTTGATCCGCCGCCCTGCCGAGCGACTGCGGTCACGGAACGCGGTCCGCTGCGCCGCGCCGGCCACCTTGATCCGCCGCACCAGCCCACCCAGCTTGCGGACGCCGTGGTCGAGCAGGTCGGCGTCGGTGGGGTGATCGATGTCGGCTTCCACCACCGTGGTGTCGATGCGCAGCTTGCGGGCACGCAGCACCTTGTCCTCGGTCAGTTTGCCCACCAACGCGGCATTGAGCTGCTCGAACACCTCCGGACCGGCCCGCCCGACCAGCTTCACCAGCGTGGTCGGATGCGGCACACGGGCTTCCAGCGGGATCCGGCAGAACCGCCGCCAGGTGATCGAATCGGCCACCTCCCGGCACAGCGTCTCGTATCCGAACTGGTAGCGGTGCTTGAGATACAGCAGCCTCAGTAGCGTGTCGACCGGCACCGACGGACGCCCCAAGCGGGCATCGAACATCCTCCGCCACGGCACGACGAACCGTTCGTCGTCGAGGTAGGCGTCGATGCGAGCCAACTCATCGGGAAGCCGGACCAACTCCGGCGGCAACACCACATCCCACAACGAGATCTGCTGATCCGCCACACGCAACATCGACCGGCTTACCTCCACGAGAACGACACCGATGTCATTCTCGCATCGAAACACAAACTGCCGCAGTCAATTACAACGATCAGACGCCAGCTACCCGTCAAACTTTTTCAGGGGCAAGTAGCTA
>NZ_BAGB01000122.1 GCF_000308615.1 Nocardia jiangxiensis NBRC 101359 | reverse complement strand
TGGGTGCGCCCGTTAGTTCGTCGGGGGTTGCCAGGCGGTGGGGTCGTTGAGGTAGAGGCCGCAGGCGCAGTCGAGGGTTTCGGCGGGGGTGCCGGAGGGGCGGCCGTTGGGCAGGATGGAGTCCTCGTAGCCTTCTCGGCTGGCGAGGTAGATGGCGAATCCCCAGGTTGTGGCGTATCCGGTGTAGCGCAGCCGCATCAGCGGCAGCCGGGTACCGTCGGCGAGTTCCCCGGCGACGTAGGCGAACGCGCCGTGGTAGCGGACGTGGACTGCGGCCAGTTGCGGCCAGCGTTGCGCGGCGTGGGCGGCCAGTCGTTGCCGCAGTGAGGTCTTGGTCGATTCCGGCGGTGTGGCCATGGACCTCACCCTGCCATGGACCTCACCCTGCCACGGACGGGTTTACGGCGTGGCTACTCGGCGCGGCGCGACCAGCCCGGCAGAGTGTCCGGGGTATGTAATCGTGTTGAGAGACAAGGGAATATCGTTGTGCCGCCGCGCAGCCCGTATGTTGTCGCTCTGACCGCTGCGCAGCGGTCGGTATTGGAAGCGATCACCCGCCGGTCCTCGGCGCAGTGTCGAAGGGTGCTGCGGGCACGGATCGCGCTGGCGGCCGCGGAGGGGGAATCGAACACCGATATCGCCCGTGCCCTCGGCATCAACGCCGACACCGCCAGAAAATGGCGGAAACGATTCTGTAGCAAAGGAATCGATGGATTGACCGATCTGCCTCGCAGCGGCCGGCCACGAGGGTTCACCGCCGAGCAGATCGCCGAGGTCAAAGCCCTGGCTTGCGAAATACCAGCCCGGACCGGGCTGCCACTGACGCGGTGGAGCTGCCCCGAGCTGGCCCGGGAGGTCGCCGCGCGCGGGGTCACCGATCAGATTTCGGCATCGACTGTGCGGCGGATCCTGTCCACCGATGCGATCAAACCCTGGCAACACCGCTCATGGATCTTCCCCCGCGACCCGTACTTCGCGCTCAAGGCCGTCCGGGCACTGGACTTGTATTCCCGCGTCTGGCACGACGACCCACTCGGCGACGACGACTACGTGCTCAGCGCTGATGAGAAACCCGGGGTCCAGGCACGTCGCCGCGTCCGCCGCAGCCTCCACCCCGCCGCCCGCAGGCCGATGCGGGTCGAGTCCGAATACCAGCGTGGCGGCACTCTGGCCTATTTCGCCGCCTACGACGTGCACCGCGCCCACGTCCTGGGCCGCTGCGAGCCGACCACCGGTATCGAACCCTTCGCCCGGCTCACCACGCAGGTCATGACGACCGAACCCTACGCCAGCGCACGGCGCGTGTTCTGGATCGTCGACAACGGCGCCTCCCACCGCAACTGGGCCGCGGCGAAACGACTCAACGACGCCTACCCCAACGCGCACATGGTGCACCTACCCGTGCACGCCTCCGGGCTGAACCAAGTCGAGGTCTACTTCTCCATCGTGCAACGAAAAGCGCTGTGCCCCGACGATTTCGCCGACCTCGACGCCGTCACCAACCGGCTACTCGCCTTCCAGGACCACTACAACGCCACCGCCAGACCATTCGACTGGACCTTCACCCGCGACGACCTCAACGACCTGCTACACCGGCTCGGCCACCACGACCTGTCCGCACCCCTCCCACTCGCCGCGTAACCCCCGACGAACTAACGGGCGCACCCACTAG
>NZ_BAGB01000123.1 GCF_000308615.1 Nocardia jiangxiensis NBRC 101359 | reverse complement strand
GCTGTTCCACTGCGGCTTTCTGTAGCGGGGTCGCGATGGTGCGTAGGTTGTTGGTGGCCGTGTCCAGATCGCTGAGGGTTTGTTCGAGCCTGGTCTCACTGTCGGTTGTCTGTTCGGTCCGATGCAGCTCGGTGGCTTGCGAATGTGATTGCGCCGCATCCTGGTAACGGACCAGGAGTTGTTTCACGCGTGGGGTGGGTGCACTGGACAGGTAGTCCTCCGGCGAGATGTAGTGCACCGCCTCCCCGGGGGTGCCGCCGTTCTCCCGGCCCCCACGGGCCAGGTCACCGCTGCGCGCGGCGCGGGTCTGCACTTGATGGTTCACCCGCGCCGAGTAGGCGGGTCCGCCACTGATTTTCACTTTCAACCCGCCCGCGGCGATGGCTTCGGGGACCGGCGTGATGTCCACCCCGCGGCTCATCACCTTGTTGCCGAGGGTGATCTTGCCCATCTTCCCGCCCTCGGCGATGATCTCCTGCAACTTGTCATACGCGGCGCGTTTGCTGCCGAACGAATCCATCCACGCCGCATCCACAGCGTGGAGTTCCACGGTGAGTCCACGCGATTCGGCCTCGGCCCGCACAGCCTCGGCCAAGCGGCCGACGTCGGCGTTGTCCATAGCCACGCCCAGTTGCGGGGATCCGGCCTGTTCGAGTTTCCCGGTGTTCGGGTTTTCGACGAAGGCGGTGTCGATGATGTCCTTGGCCATCTGGGTGAATTTGTGGTCGCGGGTGGTGAAGTGCTGGTCGGGAAGCCGATCGAGCTGGGAATCGAAGAACCGTTCCACGCGCGCGATCGGCCCGGTGCCGTATTCGTCGTGCATGATGTCTTCCACACCCCGCGGGGTGTGCTCGGTCGCGGTGAGCAGGGTGCCCGAGGTGCCCCGGATCTCCAGATGCCCGCCGGAGAACAGCTGTTTACCGGTGATGCTGATCGAGTACTGCGGATCAGCGGTGATACTGCTGTCGTCTCCGCCGCGGCTGTGTTTGACCTCGAGGTATTTGGCGAATCCGTTCCAGCGGCTCGAGCTCTGTTTCTCCGGATCGTCCATGAGTTGATCGTTCGTCTTCGAGGAAATGATCTTGATCTTGCCGTCGCTGCCGACGTGGTAGTCGGTGTTCTCCCGCGGACCCCACTGCGCTTGCGCGGCATGCGCGTATTCCTCGGCCTGGGCGGGGGTCAGCGAGGTACCCAGCATCGCTTCGAGCTTCTCCCGACCACCGGGGGTGAGGCGGGAATCGAACATGCCGGGAATATCCGGGTTCTTCCCGAAATCGGCCTCGGCCAAGACACCCTCGTCTTTGGCGCGCTGGAAATTCCCCCACACATCCTTGGTCTTGCCACGAACTCCGGGCTCGCCGCTCCGCCGCCCCCGGGGAGAGCACGTAATGGGTCTGCTCGTCGATCAACTGGGCATCGATCTCATCCACGGTCAACTTCCCACCCGGAAACGGCTCGAACCGGGTCTCGAGCCCGTGCGCGACGGCGGCTTCATCCAACAAGGCCTTGTACTCCGGGAAGGTCGGTGCCTTCTCCAGGTTTGCTTGCAGGGTTTTCAACCCGTCACCACCCAGCCCCGCCTCGGTCAGCTTGTCGATCATCGCCTGGGCTTCCTTCACCGCCCGGAAACCGTAATCCTGCGCGGTCCCCACCACGATGATGTTGTCCCCCGGCGCACGCGCCGGGAACGGCTGATCCGAATCCAGATGGTAAATAGTCAGATTCAGGTCGCGGTCGGCCACCAGCTTCAAGAACTCGTGCTGCATGTGATCCACCAGCGGATCACTACTTGTCATCACATGCGCCAAACCATCATCCAACGCCACACGCACCGACCGCAGAACGACCAGCATCTCCTTACCCTCCCCGGTATCCACCTCCACCGGCGCGTGTTCCATCAACAAATCAGCCATATCCTGGGTGAACCGCTTCACCTTCCCGGTCACCCGACG
>NZ_BAGB01000124.1 GCF_000308615.1 Nocardia jiangxiensis NBRC 101359 | reverse complement strand
GCGGTGCGGTGCGGTGCGGTGCGGTGCGGTGCGGTGCGGTGCGGTGCGGTGCGGTGCGGTGCGGTGCGGTGCGGTGCGGTGCGGTGCGGTGCGGTGCGGTGCGGTGCGGTGCGGTGCGGTGCGGTGCGGTGCGGTGCGGTGCGGTGCGGTGCGGTGCGGTGCGGTCGATCTCGCGCCGCGCAGGTCGAAGTCGGTGCCGAAGGCGGTCGACTCAGTATGCCGTCTGTCGGTTGACTGACAGTTCTGAGCAGTGCCGGATGCGACTGCGCAGGAATGGCTCCGGCTGGGCCAGGCGGGCCGGTAGTCCGAGGCCGATCAGTGGGGGGCGATTGCGAGTGTCGGTGTGGATTGCGGAGTTGTGCGTGCCATGTGCGGTGAGGTCGGCTGGACATGCTGGACGCTTTCGAGGGGCCGTGTAGGGGATCGGCATCCGCGGTAACTGTCAGCCTCTCGTACCAACTGCAACGGTGTCCGCGGGTACACATGCGGCGTCCGCCCGATACCGAACCGCAGATTTGCCCGCTCACTTCGAGCCCTCGGTGAGGCAATCGCTGGATTCGGCGGAATTCCGCATCCGACGATGCGGTCGCAAGCGACGCTGCTTGTAGGGAATCGCGGGCAGGTTCGGACCCATGTCGTGGTCGCGTGTTTCATGTGAAACATCGAGTCGACCGACCGAGGCAGACGGGTCACCGAGTTGGCTGCCGCATCCGGCGTGGCGGCTTCACGATTCGGATGCCGGGTCTCTAGGTCGCCCCGGGCATCGTGTGCGGCGGCGCCACAATCTCTTCCTGTCACCGTGACGAAGATCGGTCGAGGGGCTGGATGGTGGTCTGCCTTTCGGGTTCGGGCGGATTTTTGCCCCAGATGCTCCTCCCCTGCTCGGCGGTCGCGAACATGTTTCCGCGTGCGGGTGGCGACAGCGCAGCCAACCTAAGGCTGCGGACGGATCGTGCCGGACTGATCGATGGGAGTCTGCTTCAACATTGGCCGCAGACCGACCGCTGGCTGAACGGACGACGATCCATCGCCACGTCGGGTAAGAAACTGCGGCCGCACCGGTTGTCGGTCGATACGAGTGATCGCCAACGAAGAACAGTCCGGCCACTCCCATCGCCATCAGATCGGACGGCACTATTTGATGCTGCTGACAGAGGTGGCAGCCCATCGAGCGCATTGGCCGATATGCGGCTGCGCCGGTGCAGATGTGCTCTGGAAGTGGAAGCGCCCCAAGACATACCTGAATACATGATTAGTACGGCGTAGAGATCAGTCGGTTCGAAGCTGTTCCGAGACCGAGATGATGATCGGCCCGGGAAGCTCGACGCAGCCGATCCTGCGCCCAGCCGAGAAAAGTGGCGGCCCCGAATTGCCCTGGATCGAGGGTCGGCGGACCGGGTGCGCTCGATCGGATAGGAAGGCATGAATGAGCCAGACGCGCTCGGTCGGGGTTTTGCGGGATCAAAGTGCACGCCGGATCGGGATCAGCCATGAGCCGACGCTCGCGCTGGACCGACGAGAGTGCTGCACCGTCAGGGCCATGGACCGAGCGAACGCATCGGCCAAGTGCCGCATCGGAACCGAGTGAGATGTCGGACCGTCAGTACGTCGGCCGAGGAGGGGTCGGATCGATTTACGCATCGAACTTGTCAACGACAGAACTGAAGGCACGTCGAACCGAGAGCAGGCCGGGTTGAGTTGTCGACGGTCGTCCACACGTGTGGCTAAGTGATGGGGTGGGCGAGGCGCAGGGCTGAGGGACGTGCTGCCTGTGTGAGGTGTTGGACCGAGTGATTCGCCAGGCTCCGCGATGTGTCGGACCGGGCTGGGTGGTGCTGGGCATGAGTGGTGCGTCGGGCAACGTGCCGGGCTGGGTGATGCGCCGGGCTGGGTGATGCGCCGGGCTGGGTGATGCGCCGGGCTGGGTGATGCGCCGGGCTGGGTGATGCGCCGGGCTGGGTGATGCGCCGGACTGGGT
>NZ_BAGB01000125.1 GCF_000308615.1 Nocardia jiangxiensis NBRC 101359 | reverse complement strand
CTTTGGTTCCCGATCGCGGAATGCCGCCGGGTAGTGTTGTAGAAGTTCATCCACTTGTCAACCGAGACAACGAGTTCGGCCTTCGTGGCGTAGGTGTGCCGGTAGTAGTGCTCGTGTTTGAAACTCGACCACAGTGATTCGGAAGGGCTGTTGTCCCAACAGATTCCGGTCGCTCCCATCGACCGGCGCAGCCCGTGCTGCCAGCCACGGCACGGCAGCCAACAACGATCCTCAGATCCAAGGAGATCGTTTCGGGAATCGTTCGCACCTGGCCTGGGGCGCGGGCCCGCACATGTGCCCCGCGACGTCGACCGCGTATCTGATCGCGCAGGGCGCGGTCGACCAGCTCATCGATGCTCTTCCGGAAATGCATCTGGATGGTGAGCTGAAGTGGCGTTCTGGGGCGTTCCAGCGGGCACTGGAAGGGCTGATCGTCACCTTCGACCCGTACACGATGCCTGCCCGAATGCCACCACCTCCCATCCTCCCGGCAATGCACAAGGCGACGGCATGATCAACGCGGTCTGGCGGCTGAGACCATCCCACAGATTGCGTGGATCCCCCACCGATCCCCTCGGCTGCCTGGCAGTCGGGCCTTCAGGTTCGGGGTGTGGGTCTCGTAGTGTCGTCGAGCATCCGGAGTGTGTCGGCGAGCATGATCTGCAAATGCCGAGCCGTGCTCGCAGAAGCCGACACCGCACATAATGAGTCTGGCCACCTCGATGGACACGCACGGCACACTCCCGCGTGCGTGCTGCGTGTCGGTTTTCGGTGCCGGTTGAGGTGTCGGTGCGCTGATCTATGCTGGCTGGGCTTGCGCTCGGGCGGCTGAGAGTCAGGAGTGGGGATGGGCGAGGACGAGCAGCTGGGCATGGATCTGGGTGTGCCCGTGGAGCGGACGGCGTGGGCGAGGTGGGTGGATCCGGACCGGCGAGGGGGCCAGCTGCGGAAGTTCCTCGACCGCATCGGATTGCCAGATCTGCCGGAACAGGCGTGGGAGTTCGAGTCGGCGGAAGCCAGCCGGATCGGCGAGGTCATCGCGGAGGTGTTCCCGGATATCGAGACCGCCACGGCGCCCGAGAATGCTGATCTCGCTGATCAGCTCGTGTGCTTCGTCGGTGAGTGCTTCGTGCGGTACGCGGGCGCGCAGTGGTACGACCAGGCACGGTACAGCCAGACACGCGAGTGGACCGACGACCTCGAGTATGTGTCGCTGTACGAGGGTATCGAGCCCGCGGTGGCCTTCACTGCCGAGAGCGGTGACAGTAGCAGCTACACGGCCGGTTATCTCGTGTCCTACACCGTGATGTACGGCTTCGGCGGGTTCACCGGGACAGCCACCTTGATCCTGGCCAAGGCGATGCTGGACGAGGTGCAGAACTCCGATCAGTCGTAGCTGGTCGCTGCACGTAATCCGTTCCGCTGCTTGCTATCTGGTTTCGGCCCGGGGGTGTGCGCGAGGTGTCTGATGCTGGCAGACGGCGCATGGAAGAACGAGAACGGATGCGTCGCGCGGACGAGGCCGCGACGGCGCAGGGGCGCGAGAACAACGCCCGCGGCGAGCATTACCACCGCGGAATGGCGGAAATCCGGCGCGAGAATCGTGAAAATGGTTGGGTCCGTGAGTATGTCGAGCCGTCCACCAATCAGCGGCTGGACCAGGCTCGCGTGTACGTCAACGAGGAGCTCCGCGCGTTCCGGGAGTACAAGTCGGGCCGGATCGACGGCCGATCGCTCGAGCAGCTGCGCAAGCACAAGGAGTTGCTGGAGAAGGAGGTCTACCGTTCCGGCGAGTGGGTGTCGGCAACTCCGCTCGCGCAGGCACCGGGAGAATTCCGCGACCTGGTGAAGCAGATGCGCGAACAGCTGAACTTCCGCTTCGTCGTCACCCCTCGCGAGTTGACCGAACGAGCTATGCAGCTCGGGAGGCAACTGACCCCCGGTGTCCAACAGTTGGAGTTGGTCTCCGGCTACGAGCTGCACCGAAGAGACCGCGCTCGCAAGCGCCTGAACAACATTCGAGCGATCGTGCAGGCGCGAGAAGCGAAAGAACGCACCGAGCGGGAGACACAAGAACGAGAGACACAAGAACGAGAGCGTAAGCAGCGGGAACGAAAAGAACTCGATGCGCGGAAAAGGGATATCGCCCGGGTTGTAGGAGCGAATTCCAAAGCGATCGCCGTGGCGAAAGCTGATGGTGCGTCGTTTCCGACTCGCGAGTTGCGCGACGCCCACTCGGACGTGTCTCGAGCGCTGGAGGATGTGCGGGAAAAGGAACAAGAGCAGACGCGGGAGATGTTGGCGGACTTGGAGTTCGGGGGTAAGTCTGCGCACGTGATGGAGGAGATCCTGGCGCAAGGGCGCGAGCGCCAGCGGGCCAGGCTGACCACGCAGATCGATGCCCTCGGCAAGGAAGCCACCGCCCGAGAGGAA
>NZ_BAGB01000126.1 GCF_000308615.1 Nocardia jiangxiensis NBRC 101359 | reverse complement strand
CCGGTTCGATCTCACTCTTGTCCCGGGCGATCTGGCCGACATTCCACAGGATCACCGCACTGAGTTCCGATAGTCGCGGATCCTCGATCTGCGCGAGCACCCCGTCGATCCAGGCCCGAATCCGATCGCGCACGCCGGAGCACTTCGATTTCATTGGGATCCGAAGAAGGGTCGCATGGTCATCAGCACGGCGACGCCTATTGCTGAGACTCCGATGAGCCAATAGGCCGGGGCCGTGGGCGACCCCGTCAGCAAAACCAGCTGTGCAGCGATGTAGGGGCTGAAACCACCAGCAAGTGCTGCACCGACATTGTGACCCATCGCAGTACCGGTGTACCGGTACTGCGATGGGAACATCAACGCAAACTCCGTCACCAGCGGAGCCTTTTGCGCGCTGTCGACCACCATGTAGGCGCAGTATATGACTGCCACAATCACAAGGTTGTCGATCGTTGACAGCACAGCGAAGAACGGATAGGCCAAAACAGCCATTAATGCCGTCGAATACAACAGAAGACGACGGCGCCCGACAATGAACGAGAGCATTCCGAACCCAGGGAGGGTGACAACCTCGACCGAAATAGCTAGTGACGATATCCAATAGATCACCGTAGGGGAGAAATGTCTGGTGCCGACCAGGTATACGGACAGGTAGACGAGACCGATATACGAGGACCCTCCCGCTGCAATCGCAATACCGATAACTTTCAACAGAGCGATCGGATACTTGCGGACGACATCAACTATCGCATTACGCCCTGACCCGTGTGACGTTGCAGTATTTGAGAACTCCGGCGATTCATCGATTTTCATGCGAAATGCCAAACATGTGATGGCCAGCGGCAATGCGAGCAGAAAAGGAATTCGCCAGCCCCACGCAGACAACTGCGCCGGCGCGACAAGGAAGTTGACTACAGCCGCTGCTATCGCTGCGATGATGAAGCCGATACTTCCACCGCTGGAAACGATGGCTCCATAGAATGTCCGGCGCCCCGCAGGGGCCGACTCCACAGCATAGGTCGTAGCACCGGCCAACTCGCCGCCTGCGGAGAAACCCTGTACGAGACGTAGAACCACCAGGAGCACAGGCGCCGCAACTCCGATCTGGGAGTATGTGGGCAGTAGGCCGATACAGCCCGACGCCAGACCCATCACGACGATCGTTGCCATCAAGACCGGACGACGCCCGTATCTATCGCCTAATAGTCCTAAGACTGCTCCACCGACTGGCCGCGCAAGGTAGGACACCCCGAACGCACTCAGCGCGACAAGTGTGGATACTGCAGCATTACGAGCTGGAAAGAACAGAGGAGAAAACTCGACCGCAAGTAGTCCGAAAAGGCTGAAGTCATAATACTCGACGAGGGACCCGAGCGCACCCGCAATACCCGCACGCCGCGCTATCGATTTCTGTTTTTTATCGTATGAAACCGGAGCATACAGCTCGCCCTTGGGCATGAATCTATACATGAGGCGGAAAATCCATTTTTCGATGGTAGAAACAGAACTGCAATATCGAACTGTCAGCGCAGGAGCCTGCGTACAGATCAATAGTTCACACTTACAACCGATAGGGCGCACAACGGATTCGATAGACATCCGAATAGATCACCCTGATGCGGAACAGTATTTCTATGTCAGCTTCTGTCGACGCTCCTTGAACGCACGCACCGCTTCCCGATGCTCTGTCGTGGAGATTGCAATGCCGTGCACCATGGCCTCTGCGTGCAGGCTGGCCCGCAGCCCTGTCTCGAAACTACCGTTCAGCATTCGCTTGGTCGCGGATACGGCGAACGGGGAACGCTGAGCGAGCCTATATGCGTATGCCAGCACCTCTTCCTCGAAGTGAGACTTATCGAGGACCTGCGCGACAAGCCCGAGCTGTTCGGCCTCGCGTACGGAGACACGTCGACCGCTCAGCGTTATCTCTTTAGCCTTCTGCAGACCCACCTGTCGTGCCAGAAAATAGGTACTCCCGAGGTCTGGAGCCAGTCCCATATCAATAAATGCCTGTGCGAAGTAAGTATCCGGATGTGCCAGCAGAATGTCACAGGCCAGTGCGATGGACAACCCACCCCCCACGGCCGGCCCGTTGATGGCAGCAACAATCGGCTTGGGGTAATTGGCCAGTGCCTCGATAAGCGAGGCACATCGGTCGAGATGCGCTGCTGCCTCCAGACTCGTACGAGTACCCCACCCCTTGATGTTGCCGCCTGCGCAGAAGACTCACCCCGCACCCGTAAGTACGAGGCAACGCACACCACTGTCGCGCCGTCCCGCGTCCAGGCAGCTGAGCAGGGCGTCGGCGAGGTGGATATCAATCGCGTTCAGCAGTTCGGGCCGATTGAGTACGAGCCGACGCACTCCGGTAACTGGATCGTCTACCAGAACTAGTTGCGGTTCAACAGCTTTCGCACTGTCATTATCGATGGAACCGGGAGGTTTCTGTTTTGTCATCGCTGTTCACCTGTGCTGGCTGTCGAGACCGGGTGTCGCTATCACTGTCCTGTTGCGCTGATCAGCGCCGGCGGATCGCTTCGAAGAC
>NZ_BAGB01000127.1 GCF_000308615.1 Nocardia jiangxiensis NBRC 101359 | reverse complement strand
CTGCGGTGAATGGTCCTTCGGCTGTGGTGGTGTCGGGTGCGCCGACCGCGTTGGAGGAGTTGCTGATTCACTGCGAGCACAACGGCGTTCGTGCTCGGCGTATCGATGTGGATTACGCGTCGCATTCGCCTGGGGTCGAGGCCATCCGGGACGAGCTTGTCGCTGCGTTGTCGGGGATCGAGGCGCGCTCGTCGGAGGTTGCGTTCTTTTCCACGGTCACTGGAAATCTCTGTGACACTGCGAGTTTGGATGGTGAGTACTGGTATCGCAATATTCGGCAGACGGTGGAGTTCGAGGCTGCTGTGCGTGCGGCGTGCGGGCACGGGTATCGGGTGTTCGTCGAATCGAGCCCGCATCCGGTGCTGATCGCCGGTATCGAGGACACGGCTGCTGAATGCGTCGAAGATGCCGGGGCGGTGGTTGTTCCGTCGCTCGGGCGTGGTGATGGCGGTTTCGATCGGTTCCTGATGTCCGTCGCGCAGGCTCATGTGCGTGGCGTGGGGGTGGCCTGGCGTGGGATGCTCGCGGGGGCTCGTCGTATCCCATTGCCGACGTATGCATTTCAGCGACGTCGGTTCTGGTTGACGGGGTCCGCTGCGCCTGATCGCGCTGGGCGGCACGAAGCTCGGTCGAGATCGGTCGTCGAGCCGTCCGAGGACGTGGTGAAACCGGTGTCCGCGCTGGCGCAGCGGTTGCGCGGGCTGGCGGAGGACGAACAGCTCGCCGTGCTGTCGCAGGTGGTCCGATCTCAGGTTGCCGTGGTGCTGGGACACGACGGTCCCGGCGATATCGACCCGGATACGGTATTTCGCGACATGGGATTCGACTCGCTGTCGGCGGTCGAACTGCGGCATCGGCTCGAGGCGGCGACCGGGCTGGCACTGTCGTCCACACTCGTTTTCGATTATCCGACGCCCGCGATGCTCGCTCGCCACGTGCGGGAACAGATCGTGGGGGTGCGGGATCGAGGGCAGCCGGAATCGCCGCTGCGGGCCGTAGTGGATGAACCGATTGCGATCGTGGGCGCCGGGTGCCGGTTTCCGGGCGGTGTCGGCTCACCGGATGATTTGTGGGAGTTAATTTCTCGCGGCGAGGATGTCGTGTCCCGATTCCCGCGCGATCGCGGCTGGGATCTGGCGGGGTTGTTCGATCCGGACCCGGACGCGGTGGGTAAATCGTACACGCGGGCGGGCGGATTCCTCGACGATGCGGCCGGATTCGACGCGGCATTCTTCGGAATCGGTCCGCGCGAGGCGACGGTGATGGATCCGCAGCAGCGGTTGTTGTTGGAGGTGTCGTGGGAGGCGTTGGAGCACGCGGGAATTGATCCGCTGCGGTTGCGCGGCACCCCGACCGGAGTCTTCACCGGTCTGATCGCACAGGGCTACGGCACGCAGGCGGCGGCCGCCGAATCCGAGGATTACTCCGGCACCGGCCAGACCTCGAGTGTGGCGTCGGGTCGGGTGGCGTATGTGTTGGGTCTGGAAGGGCCTGCGGTATCGGTGGATACGGCGTGTTCGTCGTCATTGGTGGCGTTGCATCTGGCGGTGCAGTCGTTGCGGTTGGGGGAATGCGATCTGGCGTTGGCCGGCGGCGTCACCGTCATGGCCACCCCGAGGATCTACACCGAGTTCAGCCGCCAGCGCGGGTTGTCGGTGGATGGGCGGTGCAAGGCGTTCGCGGGGGCTGCGGACGGTACCGGGTTCGCTGAGGGTGCGGGTGTGCTGGTGGTCGAGCGGTTGTCGGATGCGCGGCGGCTCGGGCACGAAATCCTGGCGGTGGTACGAGGATCGGCGATCAACCAGGACGGTGCGTCCAACGGGTTGACCGCGCCGAACGGCCCTTCGCAGCAGCGGGTGATCCGGGCTGCGCTAGCCAATGCCGGTTTGTTCGCGGCGGATGTGGATGCGGTCGAGGCGCACGGGACGGGCACCAGGTTGGGCGATCCCATCGAGGCACAAGCCTTGTTGGCGACCTACGGGCGCGACCGCGTCGACGAGCGGCCGGTATGGCTGGGATCGGTGAAGTCGAATATCGGTCACACGCAGGCAGCCGCGGGTGTGGCCGGTGTGATCAAGATGGTGCAGGCGCTTCGGCATGGCATGTTGCCTCGGACACTGCACGTGGATGTGCCCAGCCCCCATGTGAATTGGTCGTCCGGCGCGGTCTCGCTGCTGACCGAGTCCCGAGAATGGCCCGATAACGGTGCACCACGCCGCGCCGGTATTTCGTCGTTCGGTATCAGCGGCACCAATGCGCACGTAATCCTGGAACAGGCGCCATCCGAACCGGCATCGCATCGGACCAACAGCGCTCGAGTCGATGGCGACTCGAATAACGGTGTGGTGGTGGGTAACTCAACAGACAGTGTCGTTTGCGTCGGGGCCGCGCCTGGTGGTGCCGATGGTGTCGAATCCGTTGGGGACGCTGCTGATGCCGTCGCGCCTATTGGTGACGCATCCGATGGGGCTGCGCCCGTTGGCGATGCCGCCGGTGGTGCCGTGCGGACCGCCGATGCCACAGATACTTTTGCCCGTGGGGCGGACGAATCCGATGGTGTTGTGAGCGCTGGGGACGTTGTTCGTGATGGCGTCGCACGTGTTGGGGGCACTGCTGGTGCTGTCGCGCGCGTTGGAGACACGGCCGATCGTGCGGCAGCTGGCGGTGGCGCAGCCGATGGTGCTCTCCCTGCTTTGGGTCGGTCGGTGGTGCCGTGGATCTTGTCGGGGAAGTCGGCTGAAGCGTTGGTGGGGCAGGCGAGCCGGTTGTTGGGGTATGTGCGGGATCGTCCGGGG
>NZ_BAGB01000128.1 GCF_000308615.1 Nocardia jiangxiensis NBRC 101359 | reverse complement strand
ACGAGACAACAGTCAGTGATCGAAACTGCGCGATAATTAGCCGGATACGCCGACCGCTCTGTGCATAGATCGGTATTCGCTGAATGCCAACAGAACGTCGTTGGATACGAAGAGCGCATTCCGGCACCCAATACGGCCTGGCAATTGTTGCAACGAGAGGGTCTTGACGACATGGAACGCAAACTATGGATAATCCCAGCACACTTATGCGCACATTCGACGCCCCGATAACGAGTCAGGCAGCTCAGGCAGAAACGTAGCGATACGACGTCCCGTCATCCGTTCAGTAGTTGAATTGAATTCTGGTTTTCCAGAAGCAGATAGCGGATGGCCCGCCGACCCGGTTAGAGCATATTCCGTCCGCCGATGGACCATTATTCGAATAATGCGAAGAAATTTCGTCACCGGCTTCATGGCAGACTGAATTGACACATAGCCAGGTCCGAAAGCTGAAATTAGAACAGGATCCGGCGCCGCCACACAGGCGACGCGGGCGGCGACACCAGCAGAATTGCAGGCTCGAACAATTGGATTCGGCAGTGGCTGAATCAGTTTATCAATCAAGAATCAGCAAGCGATAGACGGAGCATCCGTCACCATGGCGGACCCAGCAGCTCAAGAGGTCCGTAATTCTGTGGCAGTCCAAAAGGTTCAGGCGCTACCGGCATAGCCCCACTGGCCAATTCCCGGGACAGTTTCCAGTTTCGATACCTGACCGGCAACCTTCTGACGCGGCGATAGCAGCGAGCTCTCCAGCCGCACAAAACAGACACCCGGCCTTCTCCCGAAGGAGGTATCAGGAACGGAAATACGGTCAAGTCGTAGAATTCAACGCACGAACCGACATCGGATGAGGTCCGCGGGTGATGCCCCGCATCGGGATGCTGCATTGTGACAGAGGTCGCGTTCGGCTCAGTAGCCGATTCAGGTAGTATCATCGTTGATAATCCTAAGGATCCTCGCGAGATTCAAACACTGTCTGCAATGAATTGATCAGAGTGTTGAAACCATACTCGAGGTGAGTATTCATGTTGGCCGGCACTACCGGCGTCTGCGATCGAGTTGGACGAGAGGTCCATACTCGTGGCATCGGAACGTTTCCGATACAGATTCAGCGGGTGGGCAAATGCGCTGCGGCACGACGATCACCGCAACGTCCCGATTTGATTGATACGTCAAATACTGATGTGGCGTACCACCGTCAATCAATCTGCATTGTAGATATGCAGTCAACATTCCACAGGCAGAGCCGAAATTGAATTGGATCATGTATGCACATGCGGGCCGCTCGGTGTGGAAAGCGGCCCGCAGTCCTATCCGAACTCTCACAGAGTTCATTGCGCTCCGGCGTCCTCAGCCGGCTGGCTAGCTGGATCGGGAAGAGTCTCAGCCAACCTGGGGCGGACGCCCCAAATAATGTGGGTCCGCCCGACCAAATCTCAATCGCGATACCGAGCCGGCCTCCCTTCCAAGATCACAGTCTTGGTCTCCAAAAACGGCAACAATCCCTCAGTACCGCCTTCGCGACCGATCCCGGATTGCTTGAACCCGCCGAACGCGATACCGAAGTCAGTCCGGAATCCGTTGTGCCCCACCGTGCCTGACCGCAGCTGGGATGCGACCTCCCGCGCGCGATCGACGTCGTCAGTGAACACCGAGGCGTTCAGGCCGTAGATCGAGTCGTTGGCAATTCGCACCGCATCCTGCTCGTCCGCTGCCGGGACCACCGACAACACCGGCCCGAAGATCTCCTCCTGCGCAATCGTGGCCTCGTTCTGCACATTGCCGAACACGGTTGGTTCAACGAACCACCCCCGGTCGAGGTGCTTGGGTCGCCCCCCACCCGTTGCCAACGTGGCGCCCTCTTCAAGCCCCTTGGCAATGAAGCCTTCGACCCGGTCGCGCTGGCGACGCATCGCCAAAGGACCCATCTGCACGGTCGGGTCGTACGGACTACCAACAACAACCTTCGCGAAGGCTGCAGCGAGAGCATCGACCAGCTCGTCGTGACGATGCCGAGGGACCACGATACGGGTCAACGACGAGCACACTTGGCCGCTCAGGAAGCACTCCGCCCCAGCGAGCGCATCCGCGGTGAATCCCAGATCCACGTCATCCAAAACCACCGCGGCGGATTTCCCACCGAGCTCGAGGGTCACGCGCGCGATCCGGCTCCCGCACAGCGAACCGATCCTCCGACCGGCTGCAGTCGATCCAGTGAAGGTGATCTTGTCCACCCGTGGGTCCACAACCAGCAGCTCCGAGACTTCCCGATCGGCGGTGACGACGTTCAGTACACCGGCCGGAAGTCCGATCTCCTGGGCGATCTCGGCGAACAAGTAGCCCACACCGGGCGCCTCAGGCGACGACTTGAGTACCACCGTGCAGCCTGCCAGCAGGGCGGGTGCAATCTTGTAAGTAATCAACGCAATCGGGGCGTTCCAAGGGATAATGGCGCCGACGACACCTACGGGCTCACGCACGATCAGACCGAACTCCCCCCCGGCGGTCGGTACCGCAGGTTCTTCAAACGGGAAGGTGTCAGCAAGGTCCGCGTAGAACTCGAACGTTTCGGCCGAAGACCTCGTAAAGCTACCCGCGACGGCCTGCAAGGCACCAGATTCGCGAGGCCAGATCGCACCGATATCTGCGGCCCGCCCCCTGAGCCCAGCAGCGAAGGCACGAAGGTAGCCGGCCCGCTCGGCATGCGTAAGCCGCGGCCACGGCCCCTCGTCGAAAGCCCTACGAGCAGCCGCGATGGCCCGGTCCATGTCAGGCGCCTTCGCCTCGGCAACTTCGAAGAACAGCTCCTCCGTGCCGGAATCGATCACCGAGATCGTGTCGGTGGATGAGGGCTTCACCCACTCACCACCGATGAAGAACTTGTTTACGTTGCGCAATGACTGCGTTTCTTTCGCCGTCTCCGCTGCCAGCGTCATGATCCCTGGACCTTCCTGCTCCGCTGTCATCATGGTGACGCCCACCGCGGGACCGTAACCGCTGTGGCCCTTCCCGAGCGTCCACGAGGTTCAAGAACCGCAGACTATCTAGTAGTCATAGCGCGACACACTTGAACGACGCTTGACATGTATACCCTAGGCTTACAACGGCAGGCAAGGATCGATAGGGCGCCTAACGACAAAGCGCTGCCCAGCCATCTTGGAGTTGCGCGCAGCCTGCGGCTGAGACGCTCTGC
>NZ_BAGB01000129.1 GCF_000308615.1 Nocardia jiangxiensis NBRC 101359 | reverse complement strand
CTAGATGAGGCGTGGCGCAGCATCGGCTCGCAGAGCCGGGAACCGTGTGTAGAGCTGTTCGATCTGACGTCGCACAGCGGCGAGTTCGGCGTCGGGGCCCGGGATGGGCGGCTCTGACGGCGATTGCGTGGATTCACGACGGCGCATCAGCATGTGCGCATGCTGGCGTAGCTCGTTCAGGAAGTTGCAGGCCTGGGCGAGTTCGGGGTCGTCGTGCATCGGTTCTCGAATCGGCAACGGTGACGCGTATCGGCTGTGGCGCAGCTCGGCGCAAAAGGTATGTCACGAATTGTCAACCTTCCGTTCCTGCTTCATTCACCGCCATCGAGAACTTCCTGACCGCCGCGCGTACCACGCCGAGTGCTCGGCTCGCTCGGTCGAGCGCGCCTGCCGCTTCTACAGCGACCAGCCCGGTGTCGTGCACGCCTACACCCTCGGGCTGCCCGACGACAGCGAGTTCTACGCCGCGCTGGCCGCCAGCCGCGAATGCACCGGCCACTGGTATTCCCGCGACCCGATCGAAGCATGGGAACTGTCCGGCTCACCGGCCTGACGCCAGGCAGGCGCTCACGTTCTCGTTCGGCGCGTGACCGTTTCGTCCTCGCGGAAGACCAATCGGTCGTAACCCGGCTGGCTGCCTATCGCCTCCACAGAAACCGCGCGGCCGGGTCGACCACGGGGCCGATGAAGGCGTATATCTGCCAGAGTTCTCCGGTTCCGTCGTCGCGGGCCTGGGAGTCGTAGCCGAGGTTATCGACGCGGCGCCACAGTTCTGCCCCGGCCGGATCTTGGATCACATCGCCCCAGCCGCACTTGGTTGACTGCCACCGTCTCGGTACGCAGTTTGACACACCCGAGCCGGGCTTTCACCACGAAATAATCGGCTCTTGACTTCGCGACGCCGTGCCGGCGGAGATATTGTCAAGACCTGTGGATGGGGTCGCCGGGGAACTCGTGCAGATCGGTCTCACCAACCGCCGACCGACGACAGCATCGAGATCACTGTCCTGCACCCGAGGCCGTGATGCGGGGCGGATTCGGCAGTCCCAACACGGAGTTGAGGCGATAGGCACCGCCGAGACCGTGGAATACGGCCATTAGCAGCGCCCCAGCGAAGACGCTTGTGATTCCGGCAACTGCATAGGCAGACAGATCGGCCCAATAGCCGATTGCGACCGCGAGCGCGAGTCCGAGTGTGCCCGCCACGGCGTTTCGCAATGAGTCGTTACCCCACACATTCGGAAACTGTTCACCGACCATGCCTTTCACAAAGTGCGGGACGGCATTCGCGCCCATTAGGCCAGCGAGAGCGGACAGCAGGATCGTGTGCCACACGACGAATCACCTTCTATTCAGTCAACGAGTGTAGACTGAAACTAGCATTCCGATCGCACTCCAGTCAACGAACGTAGACTGAATGCATGAGTTCCCGTCACACCAGCCGCGCAGAGCAACGCCACCGCACCCAATCCCGGATCCTGGTGGCAGCACAGAAGTTGTTCGCCGAGGTCGGCTACGACAGGGCCACCATCCGCGCGATCGCGGCCGAGGCCGGCATTGATCCGGGTCTTGTCATGCGCTACTTCGGGTCCAAGGACAACCTGTTCGCGCAGGCCGCGGGCTTCGAGCGGGAGCAGCAGGTCACAGGCACACCCGAACAAGCCGCAGAACAGTTGCTGGCCGCGCTCGAACACAAGTTCACCGAGGAGCCGATCGATGCGCTGGCCGCGATCCGATCCATATTCACCCATCCTGACGCCACCGGCGAAATCCGGTCCGCGATGGTGGCACGTCAACAGCAAGCCGCGCACCACATGGCTGCTGACGACGCGGACCTGCGTGCCGGGCTCATCGGCGCACTTACCATCGGCGCAGTCATCGGACGTCACCTGCTCCGACTGGACGGCCTGCGCGACGCTGCGCCGGAACGAATCACCGCACTGTTGCGGACTGCTTTCCATGACATCGTCCATGGCACACCGCAGACTGCTCCTCTCCGGATCACCGGCTCCAACACCGAGTAGCGGCAATCTGCGCCGGAGCCGCCTTTCAGGCGGCCTCCTTCTCAGTTGACGGGCAGGTCGGTCGCTCGACGAGCTCGCCCTTGTGGAAGACTGCGCCGTTGCGGACGAGCGCGACCAGGTGCGGGGCGTTCACCGCGCGCCACCGGCTCTGGGCGGCCTCGATCAGCTTGTAGGCCATGGCGATTCCTGCCGCCCGCGAGCCCGGACCTTTGGTCACCTTCATCCGGAGCCGCACGGAAGCGAATGTCGACTCGATCGGGTCGGTGGTGCGTAGGTGGATCCAGTGCTCGGCCGGGTATTCGAAGAACTCGAGCAGTACGTCGAGATCGCCGGTGATTTTCGCGACGGCTTTGGGATACTTTGCGCCGTAGTCGATTTCGAAGGCTTTCGCAGGGGGTCGGGCTCTGTCGATGTCCTCGGCCATGTAGATGTCCTTCATGGCTGCGATCGCGCCGGGATGCGCCGATTTGGGCAGTGCGGCAAGCACATTCGCCGATTTGTGGAACCAGCAGCGCTGTTCCCGCGTTTCCGGGAACACGTCCCGCAGTGCTTTCCAGAACCCGAGCGCACCATCACCGACCGCGAGCACCGGGGCGATCATGCTGCGGCGGCGGCAGCCCCGCAGCAGATCGGCCCACGATTCGGTCGATTCGCGGTAGCCATCGGCGAGCGCGACGAGCTCCTTGCGGCCGTCGGCGCGCACCCCGATCATGACCAGCAGGCACAGTTTCTCCTGCTCGAGGCGCACTTTGGTGTGGATGCCGTCGACCCACAAGTACACGTAGTCGGTACCCGAGAGATCGCGGGCGGCGAACGCCTCGGCTTCGTCCTGCCATTGGCTCGTCAGCCGGGTGATCGACGCCGCCGACAACCCGTTGTCCGCGCCCGCCGCGGTGAGGACGTCCCGCTCGGCGTGGTATCCGTTGCGAACCACCAGGCGGTGACCGTTCTCGTCGAGTTGGTCGGCGAACTGGGCGATATAGGCGGCGACCTCGGCCTTCAACGCGGTAAGACCCAAGCGTGCGGACGCGCCAACTCCACAGCTTCACGTGGGCCCCACGTACCCCGTGCGTACGGAATTGGCTCCGGTTTGTTCCGCAGGATGCCATCGGCCACCGTCCACACGTGCTCGAGTCCATCCGGTCGAGTGAAGAGTGAGCGGTCACCAATCAGAACATCATTGAGGAGGACTGAGTACGCCGGGAGCGGCGGACCGCTGCTTGCCGAGCCCAGGGGCAGTGCCGTTGTACCTACCCCGAGGGTCATTTGGGCCCCGGGCTGCTTGATGACGAGTCTT
>NZ_BAGB01000130.1 GCF_000308615.1 Nocardia jiangxiensis NBRC 101359 | reverse complement strand
GACGGGCAGAGCACGGCCCGAGCAACCGCACTGATCCGTACGGCTTGACCCCCGTCAGCCGAATCTGATCCAAACGACCTACAGCACAATAGGTTTCGCTTGTGTGGATCAAGTGCGGATCAAGCACCTTCGCCGTGCACCGCGCCGCGCCATCAAGGTTCAGCGCTGCGATCGGTGCCTGCCGCCGCCGTCCCCTTCGCCCTCGGCCCGCACCGGTGCTGGAGACGCCCCGGGCCCCGCCCAGGTGCCGGTGAGGCGGCGTAGTTCCTCGGTCGGATTCTCGACGCTACCTCGCAGGCGGGCGCAGAACGCGTCCAAGGAGCCGTACCGGGCCACGATATCCCTCACCAGATGTGCCGCAGTGGCATTCGGAGCTACTGGCATTGCTTCCGTTCCTCCATCAGAATCCCCCGCTTGTGGGCACCCGCGCCGATCGGACAGCCCCGCCCGGGCGCGCAACGGACCTGCCACAGGCGATGCACGCAGGCGGGGCTCCACCACCGCGGCTATGCCAATCTCCACCCGATGTCGCGACGGCGGGTGCCACCCTATCCACTCCGCCTGCTCATATGGCAATCTTCCGGCGAGTCTCTCAGCGCGCGCCTCTCATAACGGCGAAAACGGTCAATGCCACTGACATTGGCCGTCACGCGTCAAATGTGGTCGACCAGCCCCTTGGCGCCTTCGGACAACGCGCAGTGCGCGCAGCAGAAGAAGCGCCCGCCTGCCTCCACACCGTGGCCGATGATCCGGCACTGACAGTGCTCGCAGATAGGCGCCAGCCTGTGAATAGCGCATTCGAAGCAGTCGAATAGGTGCCGAGCGCCCTGCGCCTCGACCGTGAATGCCATCGTGTACTCGTTGCCGCAAACCTCACATTGGGCCATTCAGCAATGCTATGCCCCAGCTACTGTTCAGCGATTAAAAATCGCGCACCGTCCTAGGTGAACTCGTTTCTTGTCCGCTCACAGCGGGATCGGCCGGTACGGTCCCTGGTATGAGCAAGGTGGTTGTGGAGCTGTCTCATCCGATCTCGGACGGCATGATCACCTGTGTCGGCCTGCCAGGTCCGCGGATCACCAGCGAGCTTTCGCGTGAGCGGTCGCAGCTGATCGGGATGACCTACGACATCGCACGCGTGAATATGGTCGGCAATACCGGGACATATATCGACGCGCCTTTTCATTTCCACGCCGATGGTGCCGATATCGCCGAGTTGCCGCTGGAACGGCTGTTCAACGTGGCGATCGTGATGATTCGCGCGGTGGGGACCCGCTCGGTGGGGCCTGATGTGCTCGGAGATCCCGCGCGGTTGTGGGGCAAGGCTGTGCTCGTGCACACCGGATGGTCGACCCGGTGGGGTTCGCCGGCGTACCGCAGTCCTGACCATCCTTTCCTGGTTGGCGAGGTCGCGGATGCACTGGTCGCTGCGAACGTAGCGCTGGTTGGAATCGATTCGCTCGATATCGACGACACGTCGCTACCGACGCGACCGTGCCACGATGCGCTGCTCGGTGCGGGAATTCCGATCATCGAGCAGATGACGAACCTGGGCGCGGTTCCCGACATCGGCGCCAGGCTGGTCGCACTGCCGGCGCCAGTGCGCGGGATGGGCTCGTTTCCGTTGCGCGCTGTCGCCTGGACCGATCACGGCGGCGGCGGTAGCTGATGTGGTGGCAGTCGATGGAGTGCAGCTCGAGCTCATCTCCTGGCCCAATTCCCCAGCCTTCACTGGTCGGCGATCACCGGGGCCGGGATATCGCGAGGCACAACCGAACACTGCGCGGTGGACTTTGTGCAGGTGAACTGCATGACGTCGAGGTTGCCGCTGCGGAAGTCGTCGGCGTACCCCGTCATGGAGTCGATGTAGGCGTTGTAGGTGTCCTGCCCGGCGAGGTCGATCGCGCGGTCGCGATGCTCGTGCAGAGCGGAGGCCCAGCTTTGCAGTGTGGCGGTGTAGTGCGGCCCTAGTTTGCCGATTCTGGTGATGGCGAATCCGGCATCTATCGCGTACTCGGCTACCCCTTTGGGGTTGCGGCCGGTCGGCGGCAGGAGTCGATCGGTCGGGAAGATGGTCCCAGGGACACGCACGAGATCGGTCTCCGCGAACCCCGTCTGGTGGGCATCGGAACGATCGCAGCCCAGCGCGACGACGGTCTGCACCAACAGCACTCCGTCCTCGGGCAGGATCCGGAAGGAGAAATCGAAGAAATCGGGGTAGCGCTGCGGGGCGAGGTGTTCCAGCGTGCCGATGCACACGATTCGGTCGGGGCGGCGGTCGAATTCGGCCCAGCCTTGCCGCCGTACCCCGCCGTAGGGGCGGCCGCGGATCAGCCGGTCGGCGAGCTGGTCTCGCACGTACCGGTACTGGTGGCGGTTGCCGGTCAACCCGATCGCGTTCACGCCATAGGTGTCCATGGCGCGCAACATGGTTGAACCCCAACCGCAGCCGACATCCAACAAGGTCATCCCCGGCTGCAGATCACACTGAGCCAACGCGAGGTCGATCTTCGCCGACTGGGCCCGTTCCAGGGTGTCGTCCGGGCGAGTCCACAGCGCGCAACTGTAGGTGCGGGTCGGGTCGAGGAACAGGGCGAAGAACTCGTCCGGGAGTTCATCGCGAGACCGGACCTCACCCCGCATGGGTACATCAGCAGTCACGATCACCGGCCCCTCTCACGCTCGAGTACCAGCCGCTGCAGGCGCTGATAGAGCTCGAGGCCGGTGCGCATCGTCGTGTCATCTCTCCGGGAATCGGCATGTCGGCGGAATATCCGTTGCGTCCACGTTGCCTGGCGCGGCGTGTCGAGATAAGGGACGGAAGACCTCATCGCCACGACCCAATGTCCGTTCATCGGCCACCCAGCAGACGCGTTCAACTGTCATCGCCGATCGGCCCGCACTTCGCGAAGCAGGTCTTACCGGTGCCGGGCGGCCCGAACAGGATGACGCTCTTGGGTGGCCGAACCCGATAACGTTCGGCGACATCGGGATTCGCCAACGGCAGCACGATCCGTCGTTCGATGATCTCCTTTTTCGCGGTCCATTCCCGCCATCGACTGCCACAGCCCGGGTGGCAGCAGGCGCCCGGCCAATTCGGCCAGCAAACCGGCCTGCGCGGGTGCCAACGGCTCGACCAGTTCGGAATAGACCAAACCGGTCCTGCGCAGGTATCCGGAGTTCTCGAACGCGACCGATCCGGTGGCTCCCTCGGGGACCGGTGTGCACCTCCGCCAACGCGAATACCGGCTCGTCCCCACCGGCCGCACGGCTCTGCTCCCAGATCTGAATCGCCTGATCCAGATCAGCGTCACGAAATTCGCGCAGTCGCCATACCGGCATACAAACCTCGAACGGCCATCGAAGGGTAATCGCACCGAACTGCTTCGACCAGTAAACACCCACGCGGCATTCGATCAACGAGAGCCGCACACCGTC
>NZ_BAGB01000131.1 GCF_000308615.1 Nocardia jiangxiensis NBRC 101359 | reverse complement strand
CTGCCACGGCCTTCTGTGGAATCTGATTTGTCCGATATGTTGCTGTTTGCCCTGGTCAAATGGGTGTGATCGGAAGAAGCGTTGCTGTGGGTGAGATGCCGATCTCGCGCGGCGTTTGCCCGGCTGGTGTGGTGATGTCGGTCAGTCGCTCGAGGAGCTGGTCGAGAGCGGTTTGCCCGTCGTCGACCGCGGCGCGTTCGTCGTCGGTGAGCGGGATGGATGACAGCATGCGCTGCAGGTTGTCCTTGGCTTCCAGTATTTGGGCCTTGCTCGATGCCTTGGGTGTGTAGAAATCGCAACGGGCGCAAGCCATTCGGTGTGGGCACTGTTCGAAGAAGCTGTAGGTGCAGTAGCCGTGGCCGAGGTCGAAATATTGCCATGGCTCCCCGGCTGCCGCTGCTCCGCTGGTGACGGCGTCGCGGTCGACGAGGACTTCGATCGTGCGGACGTTGCGGGCGAAATATCCTGCGTCGCTGTAGGCCCTGGCCAGCGTGTTCGGCGTGATCCTGGCGTATCGCTGAGTGGCGTCGGGGGTCCGGTGTCCGAGCCATTCCTGCAACTCGAACAGTGTCATCGGCTCTTTGGCGTTATAGAGCTGGCTGGCGATGGTGGATCGGGCGCGGTGGCTGGTGATGGTGCCGCGGACGTCGGCATTTGGGATGGCGGCCCGGCGGCAGAGCATCGGGATGATCGTGTTGTTGATGTACTGCTTGGCGACTCGACGTGCCCGGTGGGCGAACAGAAAGTGCACGTGCTCACCGGTTTTCGGGTCGAGAACCGCTGGTTGGCGGGACCGCAGGGCCTGCCATGTTTCGATCGCTTGTCCCAGCAAGGGGTCGACGGGTTTGGTGAACGCGGTGCCGGTCTTGTGGATGGGGATGTCGAGCAGGCAGACCGCGTCGCGGGCCAGGACTTCGGCGGAGTCACCGGGAATGGGCATGCCGTTGTGCTGCCAGCGAATACAACCCACCCGCAATCGAGCGATCTCATCGCTGCGTTGCCCGGCGAACAGCCAGGTCAGCGTGATGGCGCGGATCAATTCCATCGGGTAGGTGCGCCCGTCTGCGGTGGGCAGGTCGGCGGGTTCGATGCTGAGTCCGGCCCACAGCAGTTTGGCCCAGATGTCGTCGGCGATCACGCGCGGGTCGGGTCCCAGCAGCGCCCTGACGCTGCGTGGAGTGCCCAGGGCCTGGATCGGATCGAATCGGCGAGGAATCCATTCCCATTCCTGGCAGTCGCGGAAGAAGGTGCGCGTCATGCCCAGATAGCCGGACTTCGTCTGCGGTGCAAGTGGTTGACCGAGACGGTTCTGGGATCGCATTCCGTCTGTCCATTGCGTGTAATCGCCGACCGTCATGCGGTCGACGGCCGCCACCCACGACGCGCAGAGCTGCCGGTTCCATTGGGCCGGCTCGACGATGTCGGGATGTTCGGCGGCCAGCCAGCGGCCAAGCTTGGCCAACACGCTGCGATAACCAGCACGGACCTTCGGGGTGAGCGTCGAAGTCGCGGCCCAGCGGTCGACCCATTCCGCCCAGGTGACGGCCGTGCCTTCGATCGTGACCGGCCCGTCGCCGTGTTTGGGTGCCGACGGCGGCTCGGCGTAGCCGAGCGCGGCGAGGGCGCGATGGATGCCGTAGAAATCCTTGGCGAGGTTCCCGGTCATTGCGGGATCGGCGCGGATGCGGATGAGAGCGTCGGTGGACAGGTCCTCCAGCAGCGGGCTGCGGTTGAGCAGCAGCATCTGGCAGATCACCAACGTGAGATGGTCGGCGCCGCGGTGATACCCCCACTCGGAGAGCACCTGACAGATCCGGTGAACAATCCGGTGAACAGCATCATCGACCAGGTCCGGGCCGAAAACTCGCCGGGCCAGCGCGAGGCGTTTGAAGCCGCCGAGCCGGCCGAAAGCAACGAAATCGCCCAGCAGATAGGCGTAGGCGATCACGAAAGGTCGTGCGTTGGGGCCGATCTGGCCCGGCCAGGCCCGCCGAAACGCGGCCCCTTCGGTCTGGATCAGATCCGCCCAGTCCTGTGTCGACCACTGCCAGAACGCCCGTCCGAGCGTGCCGCAGCGCACCAACACAATCCCGGCGGCATCGCGTGCGAACCGTCGTTGGTGGCGATCGTCGCGCGACCAGCGCAGCGCCGCACTGGCGTCTGCCAGCGGCCTCACCAGCCGCCCGATATCGGGCCAGGCAGCGGCGTCCAGAGTGGTTCCGCTGCAGCGGAACTGGTCGAAATCGTCGGCGAACGTGCTGAGCCGCTCGATTTCCTCGGTGGTGAGCCGACCGTGACGCTGGTAGCGATCCGGATTGATCGGCCAACCCCAGCCAGGAGCTGGGGTTGCCGTGGTGATGGCCGGCGATGGCAGTGCGGTCACCGAGCCGCCGTTTGGGTCGGCTGCTCGCTGACACGGGCCAGCATCTCCACGCGCCAAGCGTGGATCTGATCCATGCCCATGGCGAGCTTGTCGGCGAGATCCCGGCCGGACAAGTGGATGTAGGTAAGCGTCGACTCGGTGCTGCGATGCCCGGCAAATCGGGCAATGGCATGTAACTCCCAGCCCATCCGGGCCAGGTCGGTAAGACACAGATGCCGGGTCGTATGCGTGGAGAAGCGCGGCAGATCGGCAGCCAGGGCGATCCGACGAACGACCTTCGACCAGGTCCACAACGTCAACGGCTGCGCCCGATTGCGGCGGGACTCGGACAAGAACAGCGGACCACGAGCCCGGCTGATCATCGCCCGGTGCGCCAGATATTCCGACAGCAGCACTCCCGTCGGCGCCGAATACGGCACCACCCGCTCCATCCGGTTCTTCGTCACCTCCGCACGCACTCGCAGTGTCCGCCGGCCCGGATCGAGATCCTCGGTGCGTAGCGAGCACAGTTCCTCACGCCGCAACGCCGCATCGTAGGCCAGGGCGAGCATCACACGATTGCGGACCGGTTCCCCGGCAGCTACTTCCAGCAGCGCCAGCCACTGCTGCTCGGTCGGTATCCACGGCAATTTCGTCATCCGCGGGACCAATCCGCGCTGCTGGCCGCCGCGACGGCCGCGCGGCGTATAGCGGCCTCGCCCAACGGGATTGGATTCCCGCAGCCCTTCTTCGATCAAGAAATCGTAGAACAGCCGAACCGGAACGATCCGCTGCTGAATCGTGGCATTGGCCAGACCCGACCCAGAATCGATCGACACGACATTCACGCCACGATGGCTGGGCCGCTCGGTCAGCTCACGCACGAACGCAGCGACATGCGCCCGGCTCGCGACGACCGGATCGACACCGACTCGCTCACACACGAGCAGATATTCCGCGAGGCCGCGCGCGTAGGCGTCGATCGTCCGGGGCGCTCGCCCGAGATCCGCCCACACCCGCAACCACTCGGCCGCCCGCACGTGCCGACCCAGCACCGGCCACTGATCCACTAGCCCCGCACCGCTGTCCAATCCCATTGCCCTAGTTCGTGGTCAGAGCAGTGGGCGGATGTGTCCACGGTTCAGATTCCACGTAACTGATA
>NZ_BAGB01000132.1 GCF_000308615.1 Nocardia jiangxiensis NBRC 101359 | reverse complement strand
GGTGTTGGCGGTGATCGCTGTGCTGTGCTGGCTGTGCGCGTTCCGGGCGGCGGTACTCAGGTCTGCGACTCCGTCGACGAATTCTTGTGCAGCGACCGCCCATTCAGCGTGCGCCTTCTGGTGGGCATCGGCAGCGATGCCCTGCCAGGCGCCGCCGGAGTGCAGGGTGGCGACCTTCTGATCGAGGACGGACAAGTGATCGGTGATGAAGCCGACAAGGCTTGTCAGCCGCGTGACCAGGTTATCGAGCTCGTCAAGGTTGACGGTGAATTCTCATGGTCACCCTATCGGTGGAAGATCCAGACTTGACACCTCAGCGGCGAACTGGTTGTCTTGTGCGTCATAGGATTTCGCGGTCGCACCAAGAGTCGAAGCCATGGTCGTGAGCGCTGCGAAGATCTTCTGGCCGCTGCCCTGGCATTCGAACCAGCCTTTGGCGAAACTGTCGGATGCGGTGCTACGCCACGACCCTTTCGTCAGGATCTCCACTTCACGGCCCGCGCTGACCAACGCCGCATGCAACACATCAGCCAGGTCGTAGGCGTACTTGCCGACAGCAGCGATCTCAGTGGGCACAACCGAGAGGTCCGGAGTTCCCCCGTCCGGTGTCATACCCGAAGGGTAGCAGGGGCCGACCACTATCCCGCCAGCACCGTCCCCACATGTAAGACCACCTCGGCTCCTCCTGCCCCGGTGTGCAGCACCGTATAACAAGCCGCGTCGAAACGCACCGAGAAATCCGCCCACCGTGCCGCTGGTTGATGCGGATGCGCCGAAGGTGGTGTGGGCGTTGGATTGTCAGTTCGATTCCACGGTCGATGGGTGGGCGGTGAAGATCGCGTCGATGATCGACGAGCACACCTGTGAGTCGCTGCTGCATCTGGTGGAGCGGTCGATCACCGCCGAGCGGCTGGTCGCCCGAGCTGGAGACGGTATTCGCTCGCAGTGGTGGCCCGCCGAAGGTGCTGCGGATGGACAACGGGCCGGAATTGATTTCCGCAGCGCTGCAACAGTTCTGTGCGAACAAGGCGGGAACGGTTTACATCCAGCCTGGCACGCCGTGACCGGATGGTCGCCTCATCGGGACCGGCCAGTGGCCACCAGGCATCCACTACCTGACCAGCAGCATCTATAACCACGAGTCTGGCTGGAATGCCAGCGCTTCGTGTCCGAAGCTATGATCACCGGGGCAACGTGCCGACTGTTCGGTGTCGTCGATCTAGGGGGAGCTGTGGGTTCCAATCCTTCGGCGGGGCGGTCAGTGAGTGAATTTGCCTGGGGTGGTGTTGATTTCGCTGCGCTGTACGGTCTCCCGGAGCGGGATCTCAGCGCTGCCCGGGGGCTGCATCGGACTGGGGGATTCCTGCGGATACCGATCGGGATCGGCTCGACCGGGAATCCCGTCGCGCTGCAGATCCCGACGGCATCGGAGATAGGTGCGAACGGGATCGTTGTCGGCAGAAGCGGATCGGGCAAGTCCGAGCTGCTCAGGACGGCCGTCGTGGGGGCGGCGGTCAGCTACCCGCCTGAGGACATCAGCTTCTTCATCGTCGATTTCCGCGGCGACGGGGTGTTCGACGAGGTGGCGGACCTGCCCCACGTATCCGGGATGGTTTCCGGTGTCGTGCAGGATCTTTCCCTGGCCGACCGAATCGAGAGCACCCTGATCGGTGAACTCACTCGCCGACAGGAGCTATATACGGCTGCGGGCAATTTCGCCAACACCACCGAGTATCAACGAGCCAGGCAGGCGGGTGCGGATCTGGAACCGCTTCCCAAACTGGTGGTCGTCATCGATGCGCTCGACGAACTTCTCTCCCGGCGACCGCAGTTCGCCGAGGCGGTAGTCGCAGTGAGCCGCGCGGGGCGCTCACACGGCCTCACACTGCTCGCCAGCGCACAACAGCTGGCGGAGAATACATTTCGTGGAGTCGACAACCATTTCACGTACCGCATCGTCCTGGGGAACCTGTCCGCCGACGAATCCCAACGCGTCCTGGGCACGGACGAAGCCCACATGCTGCCGGACGTCCCCGGTCACGCATATCTTCGTGACGGCCATCTCGAACCGACTCGATTCACTGCCGCACATCCCACCCGGATATGCAGACCCCACGACATCTCTTCGAATGATGCGGATGATCGGACGCAGCTCGAAATCATTGTGTCCCAAATGCATTCGCACGACCAACCGACGCGAACCATCTGGCTGCCACCACTGGACGAAGCGCCGACACTCGATCAGCTCATGCCTGCGCCGATCACCCACCGGCCGGTATCTACCCTGCGTGTTCCGATCGGCATCGTCGACCGGCCCAACCTGCAACGCCGTGATCCGCTGATCGTCGACCTGTCCGGGGCCCAAGGCAACATCGGTATCTGCGGCGTACATCTCTCGGGGAAGTCAACTGCCCTGCAATCGTTGATCATGGCGCTGGCACTGACACACACGGCCGAACAGGTGCAGTTCTACTGCTTCGACATCAATCGCCAACTCGCCGTCCTCGAGCAGTTACCGCACGTCGGTTCGGTGGCACGGCTCGAGGACAAAGGCATGCTGCGGCGCACTCTCAACCAGTTGACCGCACTGATGCAGTACCGCGAACGATATTTCCGCGAAACGGATATCGAATCGATGGACCAGTTCCGGCGTTTACGCGCAATGGATTCGGTCGACAATCCCGCCGCGTCGGCCGCGATCCGCGACGACCCGTTCGGCGACGTGTTCCTGGTGATCGACACCCTTCGCTACCTCTGGGATATCGGCGAGGTCGGGTTCTATAGGCAGATCGCCCACCTCGTTGCCCGAGGCCCCGCCTACGGGGTGCATGTCATTGTGGCACTGAAGTACTGGTCTGATGCGCATTCAGGGCTGGATGAGGCATTCGGAACTCGCCTCGAATTGCACCAGCCGGAATTACGGTATTTCTCGTCCGACTCCGAGATCGCCCAACAGGTTTCTCCCCGGAATCGACCCGGATGCGGCTCGACTTCGGAAGGTCACGACATACGCATGGCGCTCCCGCGCCTAAACGGCAACACCCATCCCGAAACACTCGACAACGCAACAGCCTTGGCGGTAGCGAAGATCCGAGCCGACACGCCGGGCCGTCCAGCACCGGCGATCTACCCACTGCCCGAACTCCTCGACCGCGACGAAGTGCTGCGTCGATCCGGAAACTGGCCCTCCGGCGTGGACTCGCGCGAAAGTTGCCTGCGATTTCCGATCGGCATCGACGAAACCCACCACGCGCCTGTCTATCTCGACTTCGGAGCCAGCCCGCACCTGATCATCATCGGCGAACCTGGATGCGGTAAGACGACAGTGCTGCGCTCGATCATCGCGGCGATCTGCGCATCGAACACCGTCGACCAGGCACGCTTCGTCCTCGTGGACTACCGTGCCACAGGTCTGGTGGACAGCATTCCACGAGAATTCCTCGCCGGATACGGCCCGGATGTCCAAACCGCCGAGCATCTGTTCGGTGACCTGGCACAGTACCTGGACAGGCGAATGCCCCGACCGCAGGAAAGCACGCGGAGAGCGCCGGAGCGGTGGTGGTCCGGCCCCGACATCTTCGTCGTCATCGACGACCACGAACTGGCGTCCACCAGGGACGGCAACCCCGCACATCGACTCACGGCGGCACTGCCCTACGCACGTCAGGTCGGCTTCCACCTGATCATCGCGCGAAGCTCCATCGGGGCAGCACGAGGCATGTACGACGGACCGCCACTCGCGCAGCTCCGTGAACTCGGCACCACCGCCCTCCTCATGAGCGGCGACCGCAGCGAAGGCGAACTGATCGGCAGAATTCGCCCCGAGGAGCTCCCGCCGGGCCGTGGAATCCTCCTCACCCGCAGTGGGCAGGAGTACATCCAGACTGCATGGACACCACCTACCTGAACGCTGCTGAGGCACCAGATGTTTCGCAGATGCCGTCGTGCGGTCGCCCCAGGACAGGCACTACAGGTGGCAGCCGACCAGCGGCGATACCGACCCGATTACGTTCGTTCAACTGAACCATGGACACCAGCACTCCTCAGCCGGTCGGGACCGGGAAGCAGATGTCTGCCCGACATCCAGGTCGTTCACGTCATCTGCCGTTCGATCGACCAAAATTATCCGCCGCTCCCGATACCATCCCAGCTCAGGAAGCTGTCGGCTCCGCGCCCGCGGGGATGGTCCAGCCACTGGGGAGCGGCCGACTTGGAACGTGTGTCGGCCTCGATGCCTTCCTCTTGGATCCCGTTCCACTGGGTCGTTGGCCCTTTGCGCAGCGCATATCGGCAGCACGATTTGCCCTTGTCCGCGTGCAGTTTTCCGGGGGCGCGGCCAGCGCCGCGACCGAAGGGGAGGGGATCCCACATGAGGGTTTAAGCG
>NZ_BAGB01000133.1 GCF_000308615.1 Nocardia jiangxiensis NBRC 101359 | reverse complement strand
TGATTCACTGCGAGCGCAGCGACATCCGTGCTCGGCGTATCGACGTCGACTACGCATCACATTCGCCGCAGGTCGAGGCGATTCGGGACGGGCTCGCGGAGGCACTGTCGGGAATCGAGCCGCATACCTCGGATGTCGCGTTCTTCTCGACGGTCACTGGAAATCTCTGTGACACTGCGGTTCTGGATGGTGAGTACTGGTATCGCAATATTCGGCACACGGTCGAGTTCGAGACCGCGGTTCGTGCGGCCTGTGAGCGTGGGTACCGGGTCTTCATAGAATCCAGCCCGCATCCGGTGCTGATCACCGGTATCGAAGACACTGCCGTTGAATTCACCGAAAGCGCTGGCGCGGTCGTCATTCCGTCGCTCGGGCGTGGCGATGGCGGTTTCGATCGGTTCCTGATGTCGGTCGCACAGGCTCATGTGCGTGGTGTGGGCGTCGAGTGGGATTCGATGTTCGATCGGGCCGATGTCCGCCGTATCCCATTGCCGACGTACGCATTTCAGCGGCGCCGGTTCTGGTTGTCGAGTTCGTCTGCGACCGGTGACGCGAGTCTGTTCGGTGTGGGGAAGACCGGGCATGCCCTGCTCGGTGCGGTGGTGGAGCAACCCGACACCGGTGGAGTCGTGCTGACCGGGCGACTGTCGCTGACGGACCATCCGTGGCTGGCCGATCATGCGGTGTCCGGCGTGGTGGTGTTCCCGGGGGCCGGATTCGTGGAACTCGTCGTTCGAGCCGGTGACGAGGTCGGTTGCGGTGTGGTCGAGGAGTTGATCCTGCGCACGCCGCTGGTACTACCGGCCGAGGACGTGATTCAGGTGCGGGTGGTCGTCGGTGGTGACGACGAGGCCGGACAGCGGACGGTATCGGTGTACTCGCGCCGAGGCGACTCCGGCTGGACCCTGCACGCGGAGGGAACGCTGAGCTCCGGTGACGGAGTACCGGAAGTGCCGGATCTGTCGGTGTGGCCACCGGTCGGCGCAATCCCGGTCGACCTGTCCGATGCCTATGCGCGGTTGACCGGCCGGGGATACGAGTACGGTCCGGCATTCCAAGGGCTCCGGGCGATGTGGCAGCGCGGTGCGGAACTGTTCGCCGAAGTCGCCGTACCCCCGAACACCGGTGTGGACGTCACCGGTTTCGGAGTCCACCCGATGCTGCTGGATGCGGCCCTGCACGCTGCGGTGGTCGCGGCCGGTGCAGGAGAAACCGCGCTGCCGTTCGCCTGGGAGGGCGTATCGCTGCACGCATCGGGAGCCGGTGCTGCACGGGTGCGGCTCACCCCGGCCGACGCCGGCGCGGTGTCGCTGGAATTGGTTGACAGCGCAGGACTTCCGGTGTTGTCCGCACGGTCGGTGGCAATGCGTCCGGTGACGGCTCAGCAACTTCGCGCGGCGGCAAGAGGCCATCTCGGAACCGGTACGGACAACATGTTCGAGATTCTGTGGTCGCCGGTACATGCCACTGATGAACCTGCCCCCGCAGTAACAACGTTGTCTTGGAGGGCATTCGCGCAACAGACCGGCATCCCGGACGCGATGGAAGCGGCTGCGTCGGATGTGGAGGGTGTAGATGTCGACCGGTACGCAGTGGGTGAGGATGACGTCCGGGATCTGGTTGTTCCGGATGCGGTGGTTTCGGAAGTGGCCGGGTCCCGGGACGCCGTGGTGGCCGGTGTCTACGACGCGGTTCATCGAATCCTGAGTGTAGTCAAATCGTTTCTGGCACAAGATGCTTCTGGCACCCTGATCGTGGTGACGCGTGGCGCGATGGCGTTGCCCGGCGAGGGTGTCACTGATCTGGCGGGTGCGGCGGTGTGGGGGTTGGTGCGATCGGCGCAGACCGAGAATCCCGGGCGAATCATTCTGGTGGACACCGACTCCGGCGTCGATGCGGCTGCGATCCTGGCGGTCGGGGAACCGCAGGTGCTGGTGCGCCACGGAATCGTGCATACCGCCCGGCTCGCTGCGGCAATCGCCGACAACATACTGACGCCACCCGAGGATCAGCCCTGGCGGTTGGGT
Source organism: Nocardia jiangxiensis NBRC 101359 (assembly GCF_000308615.1). Taxonomy (GTDB): domain Bacteria; phylum Actinomycetota; class Actinomycetes; order Mycobacteriales; family Mycobacteriaceae; genus Nocardia; species Nocardia jiangxiensis. The sequence goes on along the minus strand of NZ_BAGB01000133.1, from coordinate 3,817 downwards.
ATTGCCGAGAAGGGCACACTGGAGAACCTTGCGCTGGAGGCCTTCCCGCCGGCCGATGCTCCGCTCGCGCCCGGTCAGGTGCGGGTCGCGGTACAAGCGGCGGGAGTGAACTTCCGCGACGTACTGATTGCGCTGGACATGTACCCGACCCGGGATGCCGTGCCGGGGAGTGAGGGTGCCGGGGTGATCATCGAGATCGGTTCCGCGGTAACCGGTCTCGCGGTGGGCGACCGGGTGATGGGTGTGCTCATCGGGGTCGGTCCGCGGGTGATCGCCGATCAGCGGATGGTGGCGGTGATACCCGGCGGGTGGTCCTTCGCCGAGGCTGCCGGAGTATCGGTGGCGTTCCTGACCGCTTATTACGCGCTGGCGGATCTGGGCGATGTGCGGGCCGGGGAATCGTTGCTGGTGCATGCCGCGACCGGCGGCGTGGGCATGGCGGCGGTGCAGTTGGCCAGGCACTGGGGGCTGGAAGTGTTCGCCACGGCGAGCCCCGGCAAGTGGGATACGTTGCGGGCGACGGGTTTCGACGAGGACCACATCGCGAGTTCGCGGACGCTCGAATTCGAACGGAAATTCCTGACCGGCACCGGGGGCAGCGGTGTGGACGTGGTGCTGGATTCGCTGGCCGGTGAGTTCGTCGACGCGTCGTTGCGGTTGTTGCCGCGCGGGGGACGTTTTCTGGAGATGGGGAAGACCGATATCCGCGATGCGGGGGCGATTGCCGAGCGGTATCAGGGAGTGCGTTATCGCGCGTTCGATTTGTTCGAGGTGGATCCCGAACGGATACAGCGGATACTGGCCGATCTGGTGGAGTTCTTCGAGGCCGGGGTGTTGCGGCCACTGCCGGTGACCACCTGGGATGTGCGGCGCGCGCCGGATGCCTACCGACACCTCGGTCAGGCCCGGCATACCGGCAAGCTCGTGCTGCGGATGCCCGGATCGTTCGCGGCGGGCACGGTGTTGATCACGGGCGGGACCGGTATGGCCGGTTCCGCGCTGGCAAGACATGTGGTGACCGAGCACGGTGCGCGAAATCTGTTGTTGCTCGGGCGGCGTGGCATGCGGGCCGATGGGGCGGATGATCTGGTGACGGAGTTGTCCCGGGCGGGTGTGCAGGTGCGGGTCGCGGCGTGTGATGTGGCCGATCGGGATGCGTTGGCGCAGTTGCTGGCCGACATTCCTGCCGAGGCTCCGCTGACGGCCGTGATCCATGCTGCCGGGGTGCTCGACGATGCGGTGCTCGAGTCGCTGACCGCCGAGCAAGTGGATCGGGTGCTGCGTGCGAAGGTCGACGGTGCGTGGAATCTGCACGAGCTGACCCGTGCGATGAGTCTTCCTGCGTTCGTGCTGTTTTCGTCGGTAGCGGGCACCGTGGGAACACTCGGACAGGCGAATTATGCCGCCGCGAACGCTTTCCTGGACGGGCTGGCCGCACATCGTCGGGCGGAGGGCTCCGTGGCGGTGTCGTTGGCGTGGGGGTTGTGGGCGCAGGCCAGCGGCATGACCGGACATCTACAGGCGCAGGATGTCGCCCGGATGGAGCGCGGTGGCCTGGCAGCGATGTCCTCGCAGGAAGCAGTCGCGTTGTTCGACAGCGCATTACGCGTCGATCGCCCTTGTCTCGTACCGGCGCGTTTCGACTTGGCGGGAATGGGTTCCCGGGCAGGTGTGCCCGCGCCGTTGTTCGCGGGCATGGTCCGCGGACCGATCCGGAGAGCAATGGATACTGTTGTCACAGAGCCGGTTTCGGCGCTGGTGCAACAGTTGCGCGGACTGGCCGAGGAAGAACAGCACATGCTGCTGCTGCAGATGGTGCGTTCGCAGGCTGCCGTGGTGCTGGGGTACAGCGACCCCGGTGATGTCGCCCCCGACACGGCCTTCCGCGATGCGGGGTTCGACTCGTTGTCCGCGGTCGAGCTGCGTAATCGGCTGAAGGCGATGACGGGGCTGGCGTTGTCCTCCACACTCGTATTCGATTATCCGACACCCGCGACTCTCGCCCGGTACATGCGGCAGAAGTTCGATGTCGGATCGCCTCGGAAGCCGGATGCGGATGGATCTTCGGACGCGGAAGTTCAGCGCCTGATCTCGTCCATACCGATCGATAAGCTTCGCCGGTCGGGAGTTCTGGATACCTTGCTTCGGCTGGCGAATGCGCAGGACGACGAGAGTACCTCTACTCACAGAGAAGAAGATCTCGTCGATATGAGCTTGGACGACCTTCTCACTGTCGCTCTCGGTGATCATGACGACCGATGAATTGGGAGACCGCATGACTACGAAGCTCGAGCAGGCGACCGAGGCGTTGCGCAAGGCACTCATTCAGATCGAGCGGTTGAAGCAGCAGAACAGGACGCTTGTCGAGCGTTCCTCCGAGCCGATCGCGATCGTGGGTTCGGGGTGCCGGTTTCCCGGCGGTGTGGCATCGGCGAATGATCTGTGGGAGTTGGTATTTCGCGGCGGCGACGCGGTGTCCGAGTTTCCGGGGGATCGGGGTTGGGATGTAGCGGGGTTGTTCGATCCGGATCCGGATGCGGTGGGTAGGTCGTATACGCGGGCGGGTGGGTTTCTGGATGATGCGGCTGGGTTCGATGCGGCGTTTTTCGGGATTTCGCCTGCTGAGGCGACGGCGATGGATCCGCAGCAGCGGTTGTTGTTGGAGGTGTCGTGGGAGGCGTTGGAGTATGCCGGGATTGATCCGCTGAAGCTGCGTGGCTCCTCGACGGGAGTCTTCGCCGGTGTGATCGCGCAGGGTTATGGGGTGGAGTCGGAGGGTTTCACCGCGACCGGGCAGATATCGAGTGTGGTGTCCGGTCGGGTGGCGTATGTGCTGGGTCTGGAAGGGCCTGCGGTATCGGTGGATACGGCGTGTTCGTCGTCATTGGTGGCGTTGCATCTGGCGGTGCAGTCGTTGCGGTCGGGGGAATGCGATCTGGCACTGGCCGGCGGTGTGACGGTGATGGCGACGCCGAGTGTGTTCTCGGAATTCAGTCGGCAGCGGGGGGTGTCGGTGGATGGGCGGTGTAAGGCGTTCGCGGGGGCTGCGGATGGCACCGGATTCGCTGAGGGTGCGGGTGTGCTGGTGGTCGAGCGGTTGTCGGATGCGCGGCGGCTCGGGCACGAGATCCTGGCGGTGGTAAGGGGTTCGGCGCTGAATCAGGATGGTGCGTCGAACGGTTTGACTGCGCCGAATGGTCCGTCGCAGCAGCGGGTTATTCGGGCTGCGTTGGCCAATGCGGGTTTGTCCGCGGCGGATGTGGATGCTGTCGAGGCTCATGGCACCGGTACGACCCTGGGCGATCCCATCGAGGCGCAAGCATTGTTGGAGACCTATGGGCAAGGCCGCATCGCTGGTCGCCCGCTGCTGCTCGGGTCGGTGAAGTCCAATATCGGTCACACACAGGCGGCCGCGGGGGTGGCGGGTGTGATCAAGATGGTGCAGTGTCTGCGGCACGGGGTGTTGCCGCGGACACTGCACGTGGATGTGCCCAGCCCGCATGTGGATTGGTCCTCGGGTGCGGTGTCGCTGCTGACCGAGTCTCAGGAGTGGCCCGTTACGGGTGCGCCACGCAGAGTGGGGATTTCGTCGTTCGGGATCAGCGGGACGAATGCGCACGTGATTCTGGAACAAGCACCCGATGACGTGGCGTCCGGGGGCGCGGGATCCGATGGTGGGGTTTCCGGCACTCGTGCTGAGGTCGAATCCGGTCATTCGGGTCTGCCGGTGGTGCCGTGGATCTTGTCGGGGAAGTCGGCTGAAGCGTTGGTGGGGCAGGCGAGCCGGTTGTTGGGGTATGTGCGGGATCGTCCGGAG
>NZ_BAGB01000134.1 GCF_000308615.1 Nocardia jiangxiensis NBRC 101359 | reverse complement strand
ATTCAGCTCATTGAGCGCGGCATCCTTCTCGAGCTCCGACCCGTTCTTGATCCGGTCGTTCAATTCGGCGTCGCCGAGTTTGGTCAACGGACCCGATTTCTCCGACGGCTTTCCGGGACCGGCCTGCAGTTCGTAGTACTCCTGCCGAGCATCCGCGGCTGCTTTGGCTGCCCGCACCCGTTCGGTGGCGACCGCTTCGAAGGTTTCCGCACGGCCGATCCGCCCGGACAAGAACGCATCCCAGCGCGCGGACCCCGCCTCCCGCGACGCGGTGACAAGTTTGTCCAACGCGTCCTCGACCGTCCGCAAGTGCTCGGCCGCAGCCTGCTCGTAGGCGGCCCGAGCCCCGGATTCCTCCTCACCCCGGGCGGTTTCGAGATTCTTACGCGCATCCTCGACATGTTTTCCCGACTCGGCGATCCGATCGGTCTGCTCCTGACGCAACCGCGCCGCACGGCTCTCGGAATCGGCAATATCTTTGCGCACCTGAACAATCGGATCCTCCGGCGCGTGATCCGGGCGGGGCTCGACCCGCGCCGCGATGACCGTCGTGCCGTTGTCGTGACCGACGCCGGTGATCCGATAGGTGGTGTCGCGGGCCAGCAACAAATGGTGCGTATCCAGGTGATCGCCGCCCACGTAGACACCGCGTGTGCCACGCGGAATCTCCAACTGCATACGGTAGGAACCGCCTGTGGACGAAGCAGGTTCATCACGCAACGGCAGCTGCAGGTAGCCCGGTTCGTGCTGAACAGTGTCGACCAGATCCCGAATGTTCCGGCCCGTGAACGGATTGCCATTCCTGTCGACCAGGACGCCCGGGTCGGTGAGGGCTCGATCGATGCGAATCGTTTGCGGCAGCGGCAATTCGTGCCCGGTCGCCTTGTCCAGCAGGTCGATATTGCGCTGAACGTCGCCCGGCTCGAACGACCGATTCAGGTTCTGGCGGAAGTAATCGGACCAGATGCGATACAACGCGGCGCGATTGCGGAGTTGATTCCACCGTTCTTCGGGGTTCTCGTGGGACAGGATGTCCTCGATGGCCCGCATCTCGCGTTCCTGATCCGGTGTGCGGTTCTTGTTGTCCCGCAACGTATCCCGACGATCACGCAACGAATCAGCGGGTACTTCGCGCAGGGCGGCGACATCCGGGGCGAGGCGATCTTTGCCGGTGAGCAGGCTCGCGGTCTCGTGGTCGGCGCCGAATTCGGCGTGCCGGTCGACGATTTCGTCGGGCGGGATATTGCGGAGCAGGTCGTTGACGGTGGCGATGTCGCGGTTGCCGTCCAACGCCTCCCGCTCGTCGATCGGCAGGCTGTCCCGGGTGTTCAGCCGGTCGGCAGCGAAATCGCCTGCATGAGCAGTGGATTCGAAGCTGCGCACTTCGTCCGGCTTCGCCCCGATTTGCTGCGGATCGCGCAGCGGGGAGCGGATCTCGTCCGTCGGCGGGGCGAGCGGCGATTCGGTCGAGCGGAAGGCGTCGCCCTCGCGCGAGATCGACGGCGGCGCGGCGCGGCGATTCATCGGCACGGAGTGATCCGATTCGGTCGGCATCGACCGAATCCGCGGTTGCTCCGAAACAGGCGGTGTGGCAGTCGCTTTCGCTGCAGGCTCCGTCTTGGATCCCGCGGCGATCCGGGTCACCGAGCGCGATCCGTCGTCGAGGGAGGACAGGCTCGGGCGTGAGGAGGCCGCCGTCCGCGTCGTGGTCGAATCGGCGGACATCGATCGGGACAGATCCTGCGGCCGGTTCCGGACCGGGATATCAGCCTTGGGGATGCGCGAGGAGCCGCCCGTCGGATCCTGCGGCGCGAGCGGGGTGGACCGGTTCGCGTTCTGCTCGGCGGAGGCGCTGGCGCGGGTCGGGTCGAACCGGGTATCGGACTCGTCGGGAACTTCCTCGACGGTCGTGCGGTATCGCTTGCTACCCAGATCATCTGTGGGCGTGACGGTTCGGTCCTGTGTGGACCGGATCTCCGATTCGTCGGGGACCTCTTCCACGGTCGCCTGATACCGCTTGCGATCCAGACCCGCCGCGGGCGCCTTCGGCAGCGCAGTGGACTCGGCGTCCGCCTGCGGCCCGTTGCCCCGACGGAACGGGTTCGTGGTGCTGGCCTGCACATTCGAATCCCCGACACGCGACTCGTTACCCTGCCGGAACGGATTATTGTTCACTCCACGCGGGATCTGTGCTGCCGCCGGATTCGTTTCGTCAGCAGTGCTGCGCGCATTCTGCGTCTGCGTGTTGCGAGATTGGCCGTTCGGGGAGTTGCCTTCCCGCGAGGGCGTCGGCTGCGGCGAATTGTCCCGAGTCTTCTCCCCGCCCAGGTTGTTCGCGAAATTCGAGCTGTCGTTCGAGGCGCTCTTGGTGTCGGTGCCACCGGATTTGCCGCTGTACGTCGATGACCCGTCACCGTACGGCGGCGGCTTGTCCTCAGCGGTGTAGGCGGGCAGCACCTCGTCCCCGCCCACAGGTCCAGCGGTGAACTTGGCTTGGAAATGTCCCAGCACGCCGTGTACGCCACCGACCAGACCACCACCCACACCACCCAGCAGCGCCGCCGGATCGAACTCCCAATTCCCCGTCAACGCCCCATAGGTCACGATGCCCGTACCCGCACCCACCACACCCGCGGGAATACCGGACCCCACCGCCACCAAACCGGCCTTCCACCAGTTCATCCCACCGTTCTTGGCAACCCAACCCCCCAAATACTTGCCACCGAAATGACCGATCGGCGTAGCCACACCACCGGACACCGCACCCACAGCCCCGGTGATGAACATCTGCTTGACGTTGAAACCCTTACTATGCCCCTCACTCAACTCGATCCCCTGCGCCAGCGCATCGGTCCCCAACCCGATCGCACCCTGCTTCAACACCTGAATCGCGGTCAACTTCCACAACGGCGTCGCCGCCAACCGCGACGCCCGCGCAGCCAACGCCCCCGCCAACCGCGACGCGATCAACCGCATGATCCCCGCACCCTCGGCCTCGATCAACGGCACCGCCCACGCCCCCCACAACGTGGCCAGCGCATACGCGATCTCCGCGGCCATCACCGCCAAAGTGATGATGATCTGCAACTTCGCATACTCGGTCTGCTGCCCACAATCGAACACCGAATCCGCCAGCTGCTCGAGCCCCTCCACAATCTTCTCCACCGAGGAATCCCCCGAGAAGAACTGCTCGAACTGCGACTTCATCTGATCCGCACCACTACCGCTGTAGTTACCCGTCGCGGTATCACACGCGGCACGCAACGGAGCGATGACCGCGTTCAGCGCATTCGCCGCATCGGTCCAGTCCTGACTCAACGCGAACAGGGCATCCTCATCCCCCTTCGGCCACGAGGATCCCGCCAGATACGACAACCACTGCAGCCCGGCAGGCATCTCGATACTCATCGCTCACGCCCCCAATGCCGAACCATCAGCATTTCAGCGATCGACGACGAAAAACGAACCCTGCACCCCCGTGACGCGAGCATGCGGAAACGCCACCCCGCGAAGACCTACCAGATCAACGCCCGTTCGTCCGCAATTCACTTCGAATTCTCCTGCTGCTCACCATGATCCGAGGTCAGCGACAACCCGCCCACCTGGTCATCCAAGGACCGTACCCCGACTCCGACCCCGGCTCCACCCGGAACCCGCCGCCCTCCAGACCATGTCGACGCTCCGGCGGTTTGACAAACACCGAGGAACTGGCCCAAGACAGACGTACGGACGTCCTCAGTTCGAAACGGTGATCCCAATGGGCCTACGCGCACAAAGTGGCGAACCACGCTGATCTTTTCCAGCCCTGTGCTGTAATTCAGGGACTGTCGGTCCATCCGCCGTAGAGGTTGCGGCGTTCGAAGTACTCGTCGGCGGCGGCCTGGATGTCGTTCTCGGTGAGCTGTGTCTGGTGGGAGGCGGTGCTGATTCGGGTGCGTGTGTTTGTTCGAGTTGGTTGCGGATGCGTGGGTCGGCCTCGTCGATGGCGCGGTTGGTTTTTGCTTTGGCGTCCGCGCGGGCCTTGCGGTGGCATTCGAGTAGCGCGACGGTGAGCTGGTTGCTGGACCATCGCATCGCGCCCGGGGCGATCTGAAAATTTGTGATGTCGCCGCGGGCGTCAACTTCGATCTGAACCCCGTTGACCTCGCCGCGGCCCCGGACTGCGGCCGCCTTTGCTGCGACTTGTTCGCCATGATGATGGATCTCGGCGACGCGACGCCGGAGTTGTTGCTCCCATTCGTCGAGATTCACCACTGAAAAAAGCCCTCTCATGATTACGATATCGCTAAGAACGCACAACTCGCCTGGCGGGCGGTGCCGTATTCGATGTCAATAATTCTGACGAGAAGAATTTGACGGATCACTCCGTAGCGGGTCATTCCGGTGACCACGTGGCGAGCTCACCGCCTGGCATGCACACCACGCGGTAGCCTTTTGGTCCCACTATCGTCCATGATTCGTAGTCTTCGTCTGTTGTCACGGTGGCCCGGTTTCCGGATTCCAGAAGGATGGTCAGCTCACCTGCCGAGCCGGTGAACGCGGAGGCAATCTTTCCGCTGAAGAAGGTGTTCAAGTCCAGATCGAAGTGGTCTTCTTCGTCGAACGCCACCCTTCGCTTGTCGCCACTGGGTGTTTCGAACTCGACTGGCGCTTCGGCCTGGATCTCGAATCCGTTGTCGTTTCCCAGCACAAGAGCGTATTCAGTGGATTCCACTGACAGGCTCTGGCCCGCGATCGGAATCTCCATATTCACCATCCTTGCGGTTTCGGGTACGTACCATCGGGGTTGATCGGAATATGAGTAGCAGGCTTCGACCCCGGCTTCCCGTTCAGGTCTACGGGCTGACCATTCTTATTATAGTAGCGTATATATCCGTTCGGGTACTTTTCCGTTGGATCCATAATTCGCATACTATCAGCGTTTTTGATTGCTCCGGGCTTCTGCCAAACGACACCTTTACCATTATCAGCGGTCCGCGGAACCCAGTCCTCCGGAACTTCGGGCGGTCGTTTGAAAGTGGGCCCTGTCTTCAGCAGCTTGGTCTTTGCTTCTTCGACCCATTTGCGGACACGTTCGAGGAGTGGTTTCAGTCGTTCGACCAACGGTTTGACGGCGTCGGTCACCAGCTTTGCCACTTTGGTGGCGAGTTCTCCGATGATGGTGGCGATACGCCGGGCCTTCATCGCGACCCTCCCGGCCAGGGCGGAGTTGCCGACCCATTCGGATAAGGAGCCGGTGAACGGGGTGAGGATGGCGGCGCCGACTTCCCAGGCGGCGGCTTCGAGGAGAAATTCTTGGAGTTCGTCGAGGATCTTGCGGTGGGCTTCGTCGAGGTGATTGGCGTATTCGCCGCAGGCGTCGCCGAGTGACTGGCAGGCATCGGCGAGGGCGTTGAAGTCGGTCTTGCGTTGGTTGCAGGTGTCGACGCTGGTCTGGATCTCCGGGGACTGCTGATTGTTCAGCAGGTCGACCGCTGGCGAGACGTTGCCCGCGAGGGTGCGGAAGTCCGCGGATGCGGTGTGCCAGGCGTCTTTCGCGGCATCGAGTTGGTCTTGATGCCCGTCGGGCCATGCGGCACCGACCGCGTCCTCGAGGATCGACCACCCGAACGGTTCGGGTATTCCGTTTCCGGCGGCTGAGGAGAGGTTCTCCGCCAGGCAGGGATCGACGGTGAGTTGCGGTTGCGTCGGTGTCGGCAGGTTTCGATGATCGGCGGCTGCCTCGGCGACCTCGTGATTGTGGGCGCCGATGACGAGCAGGTCGCGGGTTCGACCACAGGCGGTGGTGAGCTTCGCCGAGGTCGAGATAGCCAGCTGCGCAGCCACATGTCCGCCCAGCCGGATTATCACGTGTCCGCTAGCACGTGGTTCCCGGCGAAACGGGGCCACCATGCACGTAGCGCCGCCCGGGGCTACTTCACCAGCAACCCTGCCAGCGGCTCTACGTAGCCGCCCTATCCGCCGAGAAACCCACGCCCGTCCCGAGGCGACCGTCAACTTCCGAGACCATCAGCGCCATGGAGGGGTGCCACCTCCGCTGGCCCACCCCGCAACGACACACGAAACCGACTGCGCCCCAGCCAAATTCTGAATGCTGTCAACCCATGCCCCATCGACAGACCGGTCCCCCACGGCGACCGGCCACTGGACTTGCCATCCGATCGCTGACAGCAGTCACAGGTCGCGTGAATAAGTACACCCCTGACTTCGAAAACATCATGCGATCTGGGACTCAGGTGAAATCGGGGGAACTGCGCGACCCGGCACACTTGGGCAAGTCGACAGCCGACATCCACCTCGTCCGACCAGCCACCTCTTCTACCTGGGAAGTTGGGCATCCGCCGAGCCCGTCTGCTATCTTCTCAGCGGGTCCGATAGGGCCGAATGCCGGTGTAGTTTAGTGGTAGAACATCAGCTTCCCAAGCTGAGAGTGCGGGTTCGATTCCCGTCACCGGCTCTCTGTTCACTCTCCCGACATCCGTGCAGCTGATCAGGGCTATGCAGCGTGATTCCCGTTGGCTCCGCAACCTGACCGGCCCCTGCCGCGCATCTCGCCGTGCCACACATGTGCCATTACCGACTGCCACGGCCGTCTCGGTATTTCTGTGCCGTCCGGGACAGGTCATCGGCGATACGCCGTTCAGCGGCATCGGTGGCGTGCTGGTAGATCAAGGCCGCACGCATACCGTCGTGCCTCATCCGTGCCACTGGGCTTTCGCTCGTGCCGCACGTGCAGTGCGTACAACTGCTGAATTTCGCTATACAGACTCGAGGGCGGCGCGGTCTGGCGGCCGCCGCCGCCACGCTACGGACTCGCCTTCACTGCGCACGCTCCGTTCCAGCGGCCCGGCGCGTCGGTGACCACCCTCCAGGCCGCGCTGCCCACATCCCGAATCGCGCACTACTGCAACGACATGGCGCGGGTCCGGGCGCGAAACCCGTAACAGACCGACCTCCATCACCCGCAACAAGCTCAATGTCGCCGTCCCAGAGATGATCCCGGACACGTACAACGGCGTAGCCCCATTCCGGAACGACATCGCACACATGCTGGAAATCCAGTCGATTGACGGCGAGCCTCCGAACCGCGTCATACGCATCGTCCGCTATGCCGACTACACAACATCCGAATACTGGCACCGTCAGAACAAGCGCGTCGTCGAGATCACCGAGTCGGAGCTACGAGCGTGGACAGACGACTTGCCGGACCGGAATCAATGGCGCAAACCACAGTCGCGCGACATCATTCAAGGCAATCGCGATACCTGACTTGCCTCAGAAGGCGCAGCTCCCCCAGGGCGGGCCCCACCTTCCTCATTGCCCGACTGTCTCGCTCCGGTCTCGCTGGTGCCTGGAAACGCGCTCGTGCTCAGGAACTTCAAGACGTCATCGACGTAAGACGAGGGCGCCCGCGCTCTGCCACTGAGTGAAGGCAGGCGCAGCGAGAGGGCGTCCTCCGGAAGGGCACGAAAAGCAGCCTCAGACAGTTCGATTCCTACCCGAACGCGCAGTACATCAGCAGCTTACGTGTGGAATTCTTGACGCCCGGCGCTCACAAGGGCTGCCGGGCTACGACGGTTCGCAACAGCGGGCTGGGGATCAGACCGTCACTCCGAGTCGCGTAGCGAGCGAACGAGATTCACGCGCTATCAGCCTGCCGCCGTGGATCACCAACTCGGATGTGAGATTTCGCGAGAGAGGGTGACAACGCATCGATTCCTCGGATATCGACGTAGCCGTCCGCAGCGCACCCAGAGCGCCGGTCCAGTCCTTCTGCTGCTCATAGGCTCTCGACAATTCGAGCCACAAGCGTGCACGCCGGTCGACGCTGGGTACCGAGTCCGGATCGACGACACTGGCTGCCTCGAGCGCACCGCCGGACTTGCGCAGCTCGACCTGCACACTCACCGCGGTGATCTCGGTATTCGGCAGTCCGAACAGCGTCCACGGATGCGCGACCCCAGTCGGCAACGCGCGGGCCATATCCAACGCCTGATCGATCGACCTCAGTGCGTCACCTTCACGACCGAGCCGCCCCGCGGTGATCGCGCTGTGCAGGT
>NZ_BAGB01000135.1 GCF_000308615.1 Nocardia jiangxiensis NBRC 101359 | reverse complement strand
TGTTGCCGGTTGTTGTTTGTTGCTGTTCGTGGACCTGTGACGTCCTGTGGACGTCCTGATACTGGCGCGGTTTGGCCAGGTCCTGTGCCGTGTGGAGGCAATTCGGTGGGGGCGGGGACGTGCGGTTCGGATCGGCTCCAGCTGGCGGGCGATCCTTACACTGTGGTACCGGTATATGCGCATGTATTGATCATCGGCCCGTGTCCGCTTGCGGATGGAGCGAACGGTGGTGTCACGTCATGATCCGGGTGCATCTGTGCAAGGAGGCGGCTGTGTGGCCGGCGGCGTCTGCTTCGGCGATGGCGGTGCCGGGGGGCTGATCTTGTCGAAAGCAATCGATGCAGGCGGGGTCTGTTCGATTCGGTCTCACCTGTGATGTGTTCGGTTGAGAGGATTTGAACCTGCGACCACCTGACCTGGAACCAGGTTCCCGGTATGTATCCCAACGATTCCTAATACGCCGTATCAACTGCAATTATAGCTGATATGCATCATTTGTTATTTCCTGTTGTAACCCATCGATTCTCGGCCAAACCGTGTACCGCCCGTGTACTTCGGGGCATATTGCAACGGCTGCGGGTGCTGCGGTCGAGGGAAGCTTGAGCGGTCACCGGGGCGATATGTGGTGCGTCTCCGTCCGCTTCCACATCGAAAATGGCAGGCGACATCGTCTGGTGCTCAACTCCTCCGGTTCGGCGTGCCAGTCGAGTGTCTCCTTCGCCGACGTTCTACGCTTGCCGCTCAAGCATTCTGATGATCACAAGGGGCGTTGCATATGGCGAAGAAGGTCACCGTCGAACTGATCGACGACTATGACGGCAAGTCCGTGGCGGAGGGCACTGTCGTGTTCGGGATTGACGGTGTCGAGTATGAGATCGACCTATCTGTGAAGAATACGGCGAAGTTGCGTGCGGTGTTCGACCAGTGGATCGAGCCTGCGCGAAAGGTCGGTCGAGTTTCCAAGGGTAAGAGCACTGTTGGCGGTCGCACGGCAGTCGATCGGGAGCAGACAGCCGCTGTTCGGGAGTGGGCGCGAAAGAACGGATATGACGTGTCCAGCCGCGGACGGATCCAGGCCAGCATCCTCGAGGCGTACAACAAGGCGAGTTAGATGTATGAGGCCAGGACGTTGGTGACGCCAGCGTGTAGGCGGCTGGCTGGCGGCCGATTTCCTGCCGCGGTGTGGGGGTGGTGATAGCTGTGGCGGATGTTCCGTATGTCGAGGGTGTTGGTGCGCCGCATGCAGGAACAGGTAGCCGCCTCGGGTGCGACGATTTGGTACGGGCGACGGCACGGTCGTGGTCGGGCCGATGCCCTGGATCCGCCATCCGGAGGTGGCGATCACGGCTCCTGTCGCCATACTTTCGGAGCTGAGCCGTCCCTTTTGGTACAGGAGGGTTGACAGCCGATTTTTGGTCGCAATGATGGCAGCTGGCATCATCTCCTCATGGGAAACGGGCAGGCCGGGCGGTGCATCTTCTGTGGCGCAACAGGTCTTTCTAAAGAGGACGTTTGGCCTCGATGGATACGACGTGCGACTTCTCACCCGGGAAGTGATCGGTCATCTCAAATGATTACGCACGCGCTTCTTGCGAATGACCATGCCGTAGTTGCTCCTCAGCTTCACGAACGGCAAGGGCCTACGACCTCTCGGAAAGTTCGTAAAGTATGCCGCGACCGCTGCAACGGGGGGTGGATGTCACAGCTCGAGACGAACGCAAAACCTCTGCTTTTGCCCATGATCAAGGATGTCGACCATTGCGAGTTGTCGCTAGCCGACCAAGATATACTTGCGCGGTGGGCGGTCAAGACGTCGATCATGATGCAGTTCACCGATCTGTCCACGAAGACCTCGCACCCCGATGATGACGTGGACTTTTACCAATCCGGCCGGGCGCTCGACGTCAACCGGGTATGGCTTGGTCGGCACGTTGGTACGCAGTGGGATCGCCGATTTTTCCACGCTAATGCTGTGGTCGGCGACCGTAGGACTGGGCAGATTGTGGACATGTGGGGAACCACGACGATTGTGATCGATAGTCTGGTCGTATTTGTTCTCTGGGATGCGCCCGGCCTATTAGGTCCGAAATTTCCGTATTCTTCGGAAATGGTTTCTATATGGCCGGCGGTCGACGAGGTTGAATGGCCGCCGACTTGCTCGTTTGCGGATGGCACTCTGAGTGAAGCCGCGGTTTGGGTACAGAAAGCCGCAGGCCAGCACTTCATGAGTTGACCGAGTTGGAAAATCGAACTCTGAACCCGCTGTTAAGGGTTCGGGGTTCGCTTGTGTTCACGGCCAGTCACCGGTAGTCCCAAACACCCGCCCTACCTGTGGTTATCCCTCAACGGGTGGCAGAATAGGTCACGGACGATCACGCCCGGTCACGCCGAAATTTTGGGGAAATTTTGGGATGGGTCAATTCTGATCCGTCGCCCGTCGCCCGTCGCCCGTCGCCCGTCGCCCGTCGCCCGTCGCCCGTCGCCCGTCGCCCGTCGCCCGTCGCCCGTCGCCCGTCGCCCGTCGCCCGTCGCCCGTCGCCCGTCGCCCGTCGCCCGTCGCCCGATCATGCCAATGGGACACCGATCCCAGGTGTCGCCACCGACCTGCTGACACTATTTCTTGTTGAGCCGGTTCCAAGCCGCATCGGACAGTTTCAGCTCCGGCTCGATCTGCAGCCTGCGGGCAATGGCACGGAGTTCGCTCCGTCTGCGTCGCGGCGCATCGCAGTAATTGACCGCCATGTGTGCCCACACCACCGATGCCGCAGTGAGGAACAGCCATCCGGAATCCGCGACAGTGGTGCGGGGCACGATCCGCAGCTCGATGCCGTCTTTGCCGTTGTCGAAGTACTGATCCACGACCAGCATCGACGGGTGCGACTGTTCCGACGCCAGGCGGTAGTACACATAGGCGTCCACTCCGGCGAGCGCCAGGTCCTCGCACATCTGACTGAAGTTGCGGGCCTGGCTGGTGGATTTCGAGGGTTTAACTGGAAGAACCTGCGCGGCAACCATATTCGCTCCAGCGCGGAAGGGTGCGCTTTGTGCCCGCTGTAGATCGGTCGCGAGGGCCGTGCGCTTGCGCTCGTATTCGGCTGCGAACGCCTGCATGCCGTCGGGTACCTGTGTGAGCCAATGAGCCGTGATCGCGCCTTCGAACGCTTCCCGGATCAGCGGCATCGCCACCAGCTCGTTGGCAGAATGATCCAGCAGGGTGACCACCGCTCGAGCCAGGGCGGTCACGTGTGAGGCCAACCCAACCACGGAGGGGGCGACCGTGGTGATCGTGGCGTCTCGGGGGCGGGTCAGTTCGAGGTCGGTTTCCAGGAACTGATCCCACCCTCGTCGCAGCTCGTTGATTATGGAGACGATTTCGTTGCGGTTCAGTACATCCGCACTGGAAGCAGAAGTCACGGGGCAAGTGTAAAGACGATGACCGACACGTAATCAGCGTGCTGAAGGCGGTTGTGCCGCACCGCTGTCGCCGCATGATGACGCCCTCCACCGTGAGTCAACATCTGAGCAGTACTGACCGTCGTCTGGTGGCGGGGGATCGTACGGCGGGGCGAGTGAATGAAACAGCTCACGCGCACGCCCTTCGTCACCTTGAAGACTGTTGAAAAGAAGCGTGCCCGACCAGGTATGGTCGGGCACGCTGAAGACCAGTGGCACGGTGAACGGACTCGTAATGAGGAGTCCCCGTGGGCACCTCGCCCCCTCCTAGTTGTGGAGGTCCCTGGAGTTGCTGGCAAAGCAGAGCACAACGGTTAAACGATTGTCAAGGAGTGGTGTTGACCAGTCTGGTCGTGTGGGTGGCCGTCGATCAGCGCGGCCCGGCGTCGATGTACATCGCGACCGACAGCCGCATCAGCTGGTCCGGCGGCCAACGCTTGTATTGGGACCATGGGCGCAAGACGTACGCTGCGGCGCTCACGTCAAACATCATCGGCTACGTCGGAGACGTGCTGTATCCCGCCTTGTCGCTACCTACCGTGCTGGCGTTGCTCGATGAACTTCCGCCAGCTTCCACCGGTGATCTTGCCCAGCGTCAAGTCTTGGACCTGGTGCAAGCGGCTTGGGAAGGCGCTCCGGCCGAAACTCGCTCCTATGGTACGGAATTGGTGCACTGTGCGCGTATCGGTGACGGCATGCAAGCAGAATTCGTCGCGCAGATACTCCGCCTGCCGAAGGGATCGTCCAAATGGGAATCAGTGCGCCTCAGCCTGCCACCGGTGAGCTCGAAGTTGGAGTTTTTGGGGAGTGGTAGCCGGGCGCTGAAAGCTGCCTACGGTACCTGGATCCGGCCAACGACGAACGACGACAGAGACCGCACGAGCCGAGCGGTATTCAGTGCCTTTTGTGACGCGGTAGGTGGTGGCAGTGACGAGATGACAGGCGGGCCGCCGCAGCTGGTGGGGCTCTATCGGAAGGGGCCAGCTCGGGTGTTTGGCGTCCATTGGAACGGGCGAGCGTATCTTCACGGCACTGAGGTTCCAGTGACAACCGCAACAGGATTCGAGTACCGCAATTCTCGCTTCGAGCGAGTTGATGCAAGCGGGGTGCTTATTCCTAGGGCTCAGCGACATGCTGCACAGCCCGCGACATGAGCGGGCGTCTATCACCGCCGCCGGAATAGCGGGCCCCAAGGCCGACCCCGGACGTAGACGACTGTCGCAGGTTCGCACCGTCAGCGGGGCGCTATAAGCACAACTCGACATCCGCACGGACTCCATCGTCGGCGAAGCGCCCAGTCCGGCGAATGCGGCAGCGGCGCTTACCGCTGCCGCCTGCAGCACCCTCAGCATCGATGAGCCTCTCGTGATACTGGTTCCATCAACGACAAAGCCGATCGTTTCGATAAGGCAGCTTGCCGTCGATCACGTGCGCAGCACGACCCAACCGCCGTAGAGATTGCCGGACTCGGAGGTCCGGCGCCAGCCATCACGCCGTGCTCGTTGCGGGCCACGATCACGTTGAGATTCCCGCCGGACCCCGAGGTCCGGCGCCAGGTCGCCGATGACGGCCGCGTTCTGCTCACAGCGACCGTTGAGATTCCCGCCGGACCCGGAGGTCCGGCGCCAGACGGCACCGGCATCGGCTGACGATGCGCCGGGCAAGTTGAGATTCCCGCCGGACCCGGAGGTCCGGAGCCAGGCGCTCGCCGCGGTGCGAGTGCCCGCCAGCACCGAGTTGAGATTCCCGCCGGACCCGGAGGTCTGACGCCCGCGCGGCACGATCCGCGGTCGCAAGGTGATTTCGTTGAGATTCCCGCCGGACCCGGAGGTCTGACGCCAGGCTGGTTGACCTGCACTTTCGTGCGATAGCCGGCGCAGCGGGTGAGCATTTCGCTTCGGATGGTAGATGTTCGGGCAGGTCGCGACTTGGGAACGGTCCTGGAATTCCAGTCGCACTGGAGGTTCCGAACCGGATGCCACGGCTCTTGGCGCAGCGGGCTGATGGGTTACGACGATGGCGAGCCCTGAACGCATTGTCAGAGAATCGTTTCAAGGGCATCTTCGTCTAGTCCTACACCCTGGCAGGTGTCGGCATTCCAGTTGTAGGTGCCGCACCAGCGGCCGAGATCTCCGACGACGTTGTCGATCGATGCTGCGACGTCTGCTCGCTGGGCGACCTGGGTGCCAAGCTGCACTGTCCATGGCTGGAGTTTTCTGAGAGCTGTTCTGGCGGTGATGGTTCCATCGCTGACTGCTTGAAGTAGCGGGTCGATGCGTTGGGCCTCGCTCTCGTTGGCGGCGATAACCAGGGGGACCGATTCTTCGCGGATCATCCGGAAGGCTTCGCGCTTGTCACGTTTGGCCGACTTGCCTGCATCGATCAGGGGCCCGTCGGCGACCGCGCGGAAGTCCAGCTTTTCGCGATTGTCTTGGATCTTCTGTCCGACAGGCCATTTGGTTTTATCGTGGGAGGTTCGCTCGAGTTGGAGATCGCGATACAGTGCGCGGTAGTACCTGGCGAGCGCTTGCTGGTCATCGAGCTTTGCTATTGCCTGGCTGAAGTGCTCGACGGTGAGTCCGCAAGCGGTTGTATAGCCTGCCGGCATGTGTCCGTCGGCTGGGTCGAACACGATTACCCGACCGCCGTCTGGGAATTCGCCGTTGCGGTTCGAGCGTCCTGCGGCCTGCTGTAGGGAGTCCGCAGGCGCGAGAGCGCGCCAGACGGTAGGGAAGGACAGGTCAACTCCGGCTTCGACGAGCTGAGTCGAGACGAGCAGGGTGGGTTCGCCGTCGCGGAGTCGTGAGGTGACTGTTTCCAGGACAGTGCGCCGATGTTTGGCGCACATCCTGGTCGAGAGATGCCAGACATGACCGGTGTGTTCGAGCATTCGATACAGATTGCGTGCGTCGGCGATCGTGTTCACGACGACCAGTGCTTGTCCCTGTGTCATGACTTCCGACGCGACCTGCTCGAAGGTCGGCTTCGGGTCGAGCCGCCATTCGTAGGTGACTCGGCGGGCCCGTTCGAACAGTGGTTGCGGATCGGGGATCACCGGGGTGATCTGGACTGCATCGCGTTTCGCGGAAGGTTTCCAGACCGTAAGGGCTTGAAATTCGGGTTGTGTGGCGGAGGTGAGCAGCACGGTCGCGTTGAACGGTGGTTCGGTCAAGGTGCGCAGTCCGCTGAGGATCGGTACCACCAGTTCGTGCGGCAGCGCCTGGACTTCGTCGAGAATGATCATCGAGTTGGCCAGCCGGTGGACTTTGCGGATCTGAGAAGGTTTGCGCCCGAAGAGTGATTCGAACAGTTGGACCGTCGTGGTGATAACGAACGGCGCGTCCCAGTTCTCGGCGGCCAGCCGTTGCCGACGGTTGGACTCGTGATTGGATTGCTGCCCTTGGCCGTCGCCCTCCTCGGTGAAGCGGACACTGGAGTGGTGTTCGAGTACGACTGTCTCGTCGTCGGTGTCGAGCATGGACCGGTAAACCTCGGCGTTCTGCTCGGTGATCGTGATGAACGGGACAGCGACGATTACGCGCGACTTGCCCCAGCGGGCCGCGTGCTCGAGCCCGAAACCTGCCTGCGCATAGGTCTTTCCCAATCCGGTCGGTGCCGCGAGGCGAAAGATGCCGGGTTTGCTCGCAGCCGCGTTGATCGCTGCCTGGTACACCTCCTCCCGAAGTTCGGAGACCTCATCGGGTCGCCGGCTCTGGATGGCCCTCGCACGACTATCAGCGAACCTGGCCGCCAGAACGGACATGTCCGCAGGTGGGGCGACCTGGGGTCCCGGCAAACCGTGCCGGTGTGCCGCAGTGTCCAGATGATCGGCGTCAACCAGCGCGGAAAAGACCATCCGCAAACGCATCTCGAAAAGAAGCCTCTCGTCACGAGAGGAGAGCTTGTTCGGAAACAGGCGCCGCCAAGTGGCCAGTCGCGCAGCTGATGCTTCCGGGACCGCGAACAAGAACCGCCCGTCGGTCTCCTCGTCGGTCTCCTGTCGCAACTGCGTGAGCTCTTGTTGATCGGTCATCCCACCGTGATGCCCCGAAATCGCCATCGCGGCGAGCCCCGCCACCGCGGAAACCATGCGAGCACCAGCGCTCTTGTGTGGCACGCCAACTCGGTTATCTGTCCCCTCCACCCGCAGCAGCCCTTCCTGCCACGCACACCCAGCCTTGCCGGCGTCATGGAACAACCCGAGCATGTAAGCCAACTCGCCGTCACCGAACACATGCGCAAACCTTCGATCGGCGAGAACGCATGGACGGCGGTGCGCTATCCCGGCGCGGTGCGTGATCCCGACACCGGTGAGTGGATCTCCGACGCCGAGGTCGCCGAAATCCCTTACACTGCTTTCACTTCCACCAAAGACCGCGTTACCGCCCGGCTGATCGTGCGGCGCGTGAAAGACGCCCGCTACCCGATGCTTTGTTCCCGGTCTGGCGGTATCACCCGTTCTTCACCAACTCGCAAGAACTGGTCGCTGACGCCGACATCACCCACCGTAAACACGCTGTGATCGAGACCGTGTTCGCCGACCTCATCGATGGACCCCTCGCTCACGTCCCTTCAGGACGCTTCGGAGCCAATTCCGCCTGGGTCCTGTGCGCCGCGATCGCCCACAACCTGCTACGCGCAACCGGCATCCTCGCCGGCGGACCACACGCCCGCGCCCGCGGCGCCACCCTGCGCCACAAGATCGTCAACATCCCGGCCCGGCTCGCACGCCACCAACGCCGCCCCGTCCTGCACCTGCCCGCCCACTGGCTCTGGACCGACGCTTGGCTCACCTTGTGGCACAACATAATCGGCTACACATCGCCACAACCTGCCATCATCTGACCACCCGGCCCGAAACGGCCCGAACCGAGAACCAAGTGGAAACGCTGGGCAGACCAGCGGCTACCACACGCCCGAAACCCGCTGGTCTTCGCGCCGAAGGCGCGCAGACCAGCCCGAACCCAGGTCGGTGGATTCAGGCTAAAGC
>NZ_BAGB01000136.1 GCF_000308615.1 Nocardia jiangxiensis NBRC 101359 | reverse complement strand
TAAGCGATATTACCGAGCATCACACTGATGAGGGAAAGCTCTATCTCTGCGCGATCAAGGATGTGTTCTCGGGGCGGGTCGTGGGCTACTCGATCGACTCGCGCATGAAATCCCGGCTCGCGGTCGCGGCGTTGAACAATGCCGTTGCCCGGCGTGGTGATGTCGCTGGGTGCATCCTGCACACCGACCGCGGGTCTCAGTTTCGTTCCCGTCGATTTGTCTACGCGCTCAACCGTTTCGGCATGTCCGGGTCGATGGGCCGGGTCGGCGCGGCTGGCGATAATGCCGCGATGGAAAGCTTCTTCAGCCTGCTGCAACGCAATGTCCTGGACCGGCGGCGATGGGACACCCGCGAGCAGTTACGGATCGCAATCGTCACCTGGATCGAACGCACCTACCACCGCCGACGTCGACAAGCACGCCTCGGCCGTTTGACCCCAGTCGAATTCGAAACCATCATGACCCCAGCAGCCCTACGAGCTGCTTAACCACTGTCACCTGATCGTGCAGCAGCCCCAATCGCTGACCATGGCGTACCGGCAAATCCACCACCTCGACAAAGCTGAGACAACAGGCCGTGAGGCACTCGAGTTGTACCGGCGAACCGGCCACCGGAGAGGAGAAGCGATCATGTTGAACCTCCTGGCCCTGATCAACGGTCTCGCGCGGCGCCCCGACCGCGCACACGCCTACCTTCGGGAAGCCGAAACGCTCAGCAGCGCAAACAATTACAGGGACCTTCTCGCGGTAGTCACGACAAACCGCTCCTGGGTCTACCTGTCCGCCGACCAGCATCAAGAAGCATACGATTACGCTATTTCCACTCTCGACCTGATCCGCTCCCACGAATCCGCCCCGTCCGAGTACGCACATCTGGTCAATCTCATGCGCGCCGCCCACGCACTCGGCCACTTCGACGAGGCCGCCCACTGGGCCCAAACAGCACTTCCGATGACGATGACGAAACTCAGGGAGGGCTACATCCTCATCTCCTACGGCAACATCCAACGAGACCGAGGCGACCTGGACTCATCACTGGACACCTACCATCGAGCGGCGGTTATCCATCGCCAACTCGGTGATCGAAACCGAGAAGCAGAAACACTGGACGCCACCGGAACCGCTTACACGCTTCGGCCAGTCAGAGCAAGCGGTCCGCTGTCACCTCGAGGCGATCGACCTTTACCGCGGCGTCGACAGCAGATGGGGTATGGCAGTTGCCCTCGATCATCTCGCTCACGCCTCGACAGCTCTCCACGCGCACACCGATGCGGCACGTTACTGGCACGAAGCGCTGACATTGATCAGCAAGTTCGACGACCCCGGAGCGACAGCATTATGTGACTCCATCGGAGCGTCTTTGCAACAAGCCACGCCAACGAAACATCTTCCACCCCAACATGATCTCGCGTGAGTTGGTAGCACTGGCCTCAAGAGTTGGGAAGAGGGGACCGCGGCACCGCGCAGGAGAGGGGGACGTATGGATAGCCCTCCCCGATGCTCGGACCATCGTCACTGCGGCCGAAGATCCCCTCAGAAGCTGATGTCACCTTGGATGTCGCGGGCCTGCACGGCATTTCCGGATACGGTTCCCGAAATGTCGTTTGTGACAGCGCCGTCCCCGGACCGCCCGGTGCCGGATATCTGTGCCCACTCGGTCCGCAATCGGGATTTGAACTCGGTGTCATCGGTTTCCGCTCGATCCAAGGCTTCGACCAAGCGTGAGATCTGCTGGGCGCCCTCGTCGGCGCCTGCCGCGGCTTCGAGGGCGGCGGTGTCGTGTCGGCTCGCCGCGAACTTCGCGCGGACCAGGTCATACAGGGCACCGGTTGCCTTGCCGGCCAACGAGTTTGCGATGGCGATCAGAATTGGTTCGATCACAGGGCACCTCGACTCGAGTCATGGCGTTGGGTTGACTCCACCATAGCCGGAAGTCCTTAGCTCGCTTCGTCTTCCAGGACCGCCGCGATGCGCTGTCGCATACGGATGGCCTTCGGATCGTTGAACTCGGCGAGGATGGATTGGGCTTCCTCCAGGTGCCAGCGGCCGCTGTCGGGGTCACCGGCGCGACGCAGGTCGTATCCGAGTTGTTCCAAATCCGTTGCCAGTAGCCATCGGTCGTCGAGTTCACGCTGTGTGGCGATTGCCAGCCGGTGGAAGGACGCTGCTTCCTCGGGCCGGCCCAGTTCCCGATATACCTCGCCGGCGCCGGCCCATGATTGTGCTTCGCGTCCGCGGTCACCGATCCGGCGATGCAGAGCGGCCGCGCGTTGATAGGACTCCAGTGCTTCACCATGCTGACCGAGCGCCCGCTGAACCGCTCCCAGCTCCATCGTCCAGCACCCCTCCCACATGTGGTTGCCGTGGCTGCGGGCAAGGTCCACGGCCTCTTGTGCGAGGTGTATCGCCTCCTCGGGACGGTCGAGCTCACGCAGCGTCATACTGAGCAACCACAACGCGTTTCCGATACTCGCCGACTGCTGACGCTCCCGGAAAATCGCCAGAGACGGGCGAAGCAGCGCCTCGGCTTCCCGCTGTCGATCGAGACGAAGAAACGCCTCGGCGATGTTGACCGTGGTGAGGGTCTCCCACATCGACTCACCGAGGTCATGCAGCGCGACGCGGCTGTGTTCCAGCAATTCCAACGCAGTCGTGAGGTCGTGCTCTCGAAAAGCCAGCAGCCCCAATCCGTTCAGAGACATGGCCTCTCCGAACCGGTCACCGATCTCCCGCCGGATCGCCAAAGCTGCACGATGGTTTTCGGCTCCCTCGGCCAGACTGCCCGATTGGGTGTAGGCGATCCCCAGGCTCTCCAGAACCTCCGCTTCCCCACTGCGGTCGCGGGCTCGTCGCGCGGCTGCGAGAGCCACGTGCCCGGTGATCAACCAGTCGTCGAACGAATTCTCTCGCATGTAGATGCTGCGCAACACGACATGAAGCCGCCAGGCCAGATGATCCATCGCCGAATCGGCCGCAGCGCGAACGGCGCCGACCAGGTTGGCACGCTCGAGGGTGTACCAACGGACCGCTTGCTCGGCATTGTCGAACACAGCTGGTGCGGTGGCAGTCCAGACCTGTTCCGGCGACTCGTCAGGATCGAACGCGACATGCGGTTCCATCGGGCTGACAACGGTCTGTGCCGCATCGGCTCCGAGCAGATACCACAGCAGGATGCGCCGCAGGGCAGCCGTGCGAGCCTCCGGCGGCTCAGCGGTGTGAGCCTGATCCAACGCGTACGCGCGCAGCAGATCATGGAACCGGTAGCGGTCCGGAGCGTGCTGTTCGATGAGGTGCGCGCCGGCGAGAACGTCCAGCAGATATCGCGTCTGGCGGCTGGACAGGTCGCCCAGGGCCGCGACCGCCGCGGTGCTGAATTCAGGCCCCGGGTGCAGGCTGAGCATGCGGAACAGGGTCGCTGCGTCTTTGGGGAGCGCCCGATACGACCACGCGAAGACTGTGCGCACGTCTGTTTCATCCTCCGGTCCCGCCCCCAATGCGTCCCACAGGTTGGACTCGTCGCGAAGATCGGCAATCAGATCGGACAACGGCACATACGGCCGACTCGCGGCGCGGTCGGCAGCGATGCGTAATGCCAGTGGCAGTCTGCCACACAACCGAGCCAATTCCGCGAGGTCCTCGGCATCGTCGGCGATCCGCTCCTCGGAGGTCGCGGTGCGCAACAACGTCACCGACTCGTTCTCGCTCAACACGTTCAGCGTGAGCCGTTTCGCACCAGCCCGCACCGCCAAGCCAGGCAGATCACTGCGGCTGGTCACCACCGCCAGGCATCCAGAGGTGCCTGGCAGCAGGGGCAATACCTGGGCTGTTGTGGCTGCGTTATCGAGAACCACCAGCATCCTGCGCTCGGCCAGCAGCGACCGAAACAAGGCTGCTTTCCCCGGCTCGTCCGCTGGGACTCCGGCGGGTGTGGTTCCCAGCGCCCGCAGGAACCCATCGAGAGCCTGGCCCGGCGTGACCGGGTCACCAGCGTCGTAGCCACGCAAGTCGACATAGAGCTGTCCGTCGGGGAATCTTTCCCGCACCCGGTGCGCCCACCGCAATGCAAGCGAGGTTTTTCCGACCCCCGCGGTTCCGGTGATGACCGATACCCCGCACACGAGCGGCTCGCCGGGATCACCCGCCAGTGTCCGGTCCAGCCGCGCAAGTTCGGCCAGCCGGTTGACGAAGCCACGGATATCGGCCGGTAGTTGCCGCGGTATCGGATCAGAGACACCACGGCGCTCGCTTGCCGCATGGAAATGCACGCCGCCCTGGACATCCCGGGCCTGCACGACATCTCCGCCCGAACCCGATAGCTCGGAATGGGTGAAGCCGCCACCGGAGCTACCGCGATCCTCATCGGCCCCGGTCATGCGACACCACGCAACGATTCATCACACACACCACGCCGTCAGGCTTTTCCCTGCAAGCCTGCGGTGGCCACTCGCCGTGCGAAGAAACTGGCCACATCCTCACCGACCGCGTACAGCTCGGTCATGAAATCCGTACAGCGAGTGCAGGTCTCGCGATCCTCGTACCGGTGTGCGCCGGACAGAGTGCCGGTCTCGTCATAGGCGAACTCGTACACCGTGTCCCTGCCCACGGTCAGCAGCTCGGGCAGCTCGCCATCGGATTCGTACGGCTCGACAACCTCCGGTCCGATGACGCGGATCTTCTCGCCGTACTCCGCTCGCAGCGCCAGCAGATGAAGCTCCCACCGCAGATACGGCACAATCGGCTCCTGCACGACCCGCACCCGATACAGGTCGACGCCCCGTGCGGCCGTTTCCTGTTGCAGCTCGGCCAGACTCGGGCGTTCGCGTTCGAGCAACCGCAGGGCTTGTGCCCACTCGCCCCGGTCGAAAGCCACCCAGCTGGCGAACTGGGGATCGCGGAAATGCTGCCGGCGTTCCAGCTTCCACGAATCCAGCCCATCGGCCGCGGCGAACCGCCTCTCATAATCCGCGTGCATCGCATCGGCGGCCAAAAATTCGCTGGCGATGCCGCGAAACAGATCAGGCATCCGGAATATCCGATTTGGCTGCGATGATCATCGATCGCGGAATGATTACCAAACGCTCATCGTGATAGATTGTCACATCTTCCGGGAGACGTGCCGAATACACGTCCGTCAGATCCCGACCGATCACCGCGATGTCACCATTATCGAGTTCCCAAATGTCGGGACACGAGTCCCGTCCACCGGTCTGCCCCAGCTCCTTGGCCGACTTGCCCAAACGTCGCCTCATCGACGCCGCCGGATCGGCCTCCCACCCTCGCTCCATAGCCACCCCTGTGAGTCGGTCGAGATTACGTTCGGGAACCAATTCTATAGCATGTCAACACAATCCACGCGGAGAACCACCGCGAGACACTACCGTCCGCCCTACCGTAGCTGACACGGGAACGGCAGTCTCACGGTGAGACTTGCATGTCGAGAGGGGGCGTCTTGGTTGAACCACTGCGTGTCGCGCTGGCCTCATCCAGGAGCGAGGGACTCATCGCCCTCTACGAGGCGTGCACACGCGCCGGGCACCTCCCAGCAGCCGCTATCGCACCGCGGCCCACGGCGCCGAAAGGTCCCGTCGACGTGAAGTCCGCGACCGAATTCTCCGCATTCGTTCACGCGGTACCGGACGGTTTGGATTTGATACTGGTCGCCGGAAATAACGGACTCGACATGGCGTTGTCCGGCTACCACGCTGACATAATGATCTGTCACGGTTTTCCCTGGAGACTCTCCGAAACCGTATTGCGGACACCACGTCTGGGAGTCCTCAACATCCACACCTCACTGCTCCCCCGACACCGCGGCCCCATGCCCGTCCACTGGGCCCTACTGCACGGAGACACCGAGACAGGGGTCACGATTCATTGGATGGATCACGACTTCGACGCAGGCCCCATCGTGGCCCAGCAAGCAGGCGTACTCCTGCCCGACACGATCGACGACGAAATCGCCGACGGCCTGATCCGCACCTTCGACGACATCACGCGCGACCTGGTGCCAATCGCCCTCGAACGAGCCACACAAGGCTGCCCGGGCGAACCACAGAACCACGCGGACGCAACATACGAAGGCCCGATCGGCCCCGAGTGGTCCACCGTCGACTGGTCGAGAACAGCACACGAAATCCACAACCAGGTCCGAGCACGACGATTCGGCATCTACGATCCCCCCGGCCCCACCGCCGAACTCGACGGTCACCGAATCTCGCTGCTACAGACCAGCTTGCAGCCAGCCGACGGCCTCCAAGCCCAATGCTCCGACGCCCCGCTGTGGATCACCCAATACCTTCACCTACCCGATTCCACCGAAGGCTGAGGCCAATTTCGACCGAGGGCTGGCTCGGATCGTCTGGTCGGACTCAGCCCTTCTCTTACCGATTGAGCAACGGAAGAACCGGCGTGCGACCCGACCGCCTGTACGAAGACCGCAACGGACTGTGGGAGGAGCCCATCCCGGCCGCCTGCCCGAACGGGCATCAGCTGCGGCCCAGCCGGGTGCTGATCGGGCGGGTGACGTGCCCGCAGGCGGTCGGCGGGACCGGCGGCCATCGCACGCACATCTGCCGAGAATGCGACGCGGTCGTGTACACCCCGCCCGATCTCGACCGTCGCGCACCAGGCCAGCCCATGCGCCCAATCGAGCATCAGGCCGGGCCGTACCTGTTGCCCGCCAACCGATCTCGCAGGAACCGGCGTGGCCGATTGCCCGGCACCCGCACCAACGTCGGTCACCACAACCATCAGATACGATTTGCCCACCAATCCACAGGCACGAGAAGAGCATCCAGCACCACTTGGTTCTGACTACCCGGAACCACACCGCAACCGATCTCGACGTGTGTCACCGCCCCACCACACTGGCACTCCAGGAACTTCGTACAGGCCGCCAGCCCGCTTATCCGGTCCGAACGCCAATCGGTAGACGCTCCGCGTGCAATCTTCGAATGCCGGTGCGTGCCGAACAGAAGCAGGGAGCCTAGGCTGTGCGAGGCGCCCGGTTCGGAGTTGAAGCTCCCGGCCAGTTCGCAGAGCCACACGGGCCCGCCGCCGCGGCGTGCGCGGCATCGTGAGCCCACCGGCGCGGCGCCGGCCCAGCCCTCGCAGCAAACCACCAACACTCATCGACAACCCCGTCGACCACCAGCGCTGACAAACCCGAGAACACCAGCCTCGCAGGAACATTCGCCTCACCTACCCAGGCATCGTGCCGCCAGGCAACCACGCCCGGCCCGGCCAGGCGTCGCACAGTTTCGCGGCCCAGCCCCTTGTTCGCCCCGGTCACCACAGCCCTCCTTGCTGACCGCTCGGCGCGCCAGCCGCCCTGCGAGCGGGGCAGTACGCCTCGCAGTTGCCGACCAGCACGGCCAGCGCACCGATGCGGCGGCACATTTGGCGTCGGCGCGGCGACGCTGGGTGTCTGGGGACGGGGTCGGGCCACACCCCGTGCCCGAACCCGCCCCAGTAGGTATCGCCGCGAGCAGCCCGGTCGTGGCGGGGTGCTTCTGGGGGTGGCGGCGTCTTCGACGGGTCGCGCAACGGTTCACGTCGCTGCGGATTTTCTGGGGGGCCGGTATCGGCAGCACTTCGGCCCCGGTGCAGGGCCGGGGCCGAAGTGGTTACAAGCACACCTCGACTCGGGTCGAGGCATCGTCGACGACGCTACCCCGGTTCATCCGGATCGGCGGGCACTCCGAGCCGGGGTGTCGCGGCCAGCATTCCGGCCGGTTGCTAATAAGTTGCTGTATGCGGGTGCCGTTTCGGTAACGATGCGATCGGTCAAGCGAGTTCGTTCGACTCATTCAGGCACGCTGGTAGCTGTCGATTCACAAGGCGATCGATCCTCTGCCGACGACCGAGACCACCCCCGAGTGGGTGTGTCCCTGTCGTGGTGTCGTGAGGGTGGGTGGTCGCGGATGAGCGAAGCGCCCGGGCCGCCAACCGATGTCAAGGTGTTCGCGGGGAGGTTGTCGGGTCGGCCGTGGCAGTGGTGGCGACGGTCCAGAACTTACGTGTCTACGGATGGAGTTCAGTGTTGTGGTATCTACTGTTCAAGTACGTCGTCATCGGGCCGGTGCTGTGGGTGATCGGGCGGCCGAGGATTACCGGGATGCACCATATTCCGAAGTCCGGGCCGGTGATTCTGGCGAGCAATCACAGGGCGGTGGCAGATTCGTTCTTCCTGGCACTGATGGTCCGGCGGCGGATGACGTTCGTGGCGAAGGCGGAGTACTTCACCAGGACCGGGCTCGAGGGTTGGCTGATGCGATGGTTCCTTACCGCGGTAGGCCAGGTGCCGATCGATCGCAGTGACGCGGACGCGGCTGCGGGAGCATTGCGGACCGCAGAGCGGATTCTGCGCGAGGGCGGAATCTGGGGGATTTATCCGGAGGGTACCCGGTCACCGGATGGGCGACTGTACAAGGGCAAAACCGGGGTCATGCGGGTTGCGTTGA
>NZ_BAGB01000137.1 GCF_000308615.1 Nocardia jiangxiensis NBRC 101359 | reverse complement strand
AGGGCAGATCCCATTCGGTGGCACTCGCGAAAGCGGGTGCAGCAGTCGCAATCTTCGATGTCTGTAAAGACGTCAAGAGCATCGGCTACCCGCTTTCCACACTCGAGGACATGACAACAACCAGAGGCATGATCGAGGAAGCCGGCGGAACAGTCCTGCCGATCGTGCTCGATGTACGCGACCGCAACGGTGTCTCACGCGCCGTCGAGCAGACCGTGGACACCTTCGGTCGGCTCGACATTCTCGCCATCAACCACGGAGTCATGGCGATCAGCGAGTTTCGCCATATGGATCCCGATGAATGGGATGCTGTTGTCGACATCAATCTTAAGGGTGTCTTCAACGTCTTTCATGCGGGACTGCCGCACCTGCTCAATCAAGAGTCGGGACGCGTGGTCATTACATCGTCGATGGCCGGCAAAGGCGGGTATCCACAATTCAGTCACTACTCGGCTTCGAAGTGGGCGGTGATCGGTTTGGCGAAAACGGTGGCGCTCGAAGTGGCGACAACCGGAACCACCGTCAATGTCATCTGCCCGTGCTGTGTGAATACGCCAATCATCCACAACGACACGATGTATGGGTTATTCCGTCCCGACTTGGACAGCCCGACCATCGACGACGTTGCCGAGGAGTTCACACGGTACCAACCGCAGGGAATGCCGTGGATCGAACCGCAGGCGATCACTGATGCGTTGATGTTCCTGGTCTCCGAGGGTGCCAAGCACATCACCGGCGAGACCCTGTCGGTGGCCGCCGGACAGAATGCGACGGGTGCAGCGTGACAAGAGCAGGCGCGATGCCTTGACCGAATCCGCTCGTGCGGAGAACATCTCGGTGGTGCGCGACCATATCGCAGGTATCAATGCCAGGTATTTCGACTGCGTGCGGATGATTTACTCTTCGAGTAGATGTTTGCGCCGCCGTCAGTGGAACACGGACCTGCTCGCAGGCAAAGTGCACCCTTACGCGGGCAAGATGGAGTTGCGGTCGAACCCACCCAGCTGTGGTGGTGGCTATCTGCTGGCCACCGGTGTCGGATCCGCCACCGGAAACACAAACGCCGGTTTCTACGGCCACCTCATTCCCAGTGGGGTAGCGGTTGCCGATACCGGAGATTGTGGACTTCTCGCTCTACTGGAGTGAACAGCTGGATGCGATGCCGCTCGAAGACCTGTACTACCTCATCGAAACTTCGCCAGCCATCACGTTTCCATGCAGTGTGATGTGAGTCGACTCCGCGCGGGGTGTTCGATAGTCGCGATCCCGGGCCTACCGGCCGCGCGGGTACACGTCGTCCGCGCTCCATCGTCCGCGGCCGGGTTCCGATACCGTGGGCTGTGGCATCGCGCCTATGCCGGCGGCCTGGAATCGGCGCTGGTCTTCGGGTCGGCAGCGGCTCGTTCGGGAGTCGAGTTTGGGCCGACCCTCTGCAGCACAACAGCTGTTCCAACCTGCCTGACCGGAAGGTTTCGCGCCGTCTTCGCCCTGGTCGCACTGGTTTCGGGAGTTCTAACGGAGGCTACCTATGGTGGCCTGGAACACGTCCAGAGAATGGAGAACTCAAGTGACCGTGGATATTTCGTATAGTGCGACGTGGGGGAATCTAGGACTTCATCTACCCGCCCGCGTATTCGTGGAGCAGGAATTGAAGATGCTTGTGATGGCCGAGGAACTGTGCTTTGATGCGGCCTGGTCACCCGAACATCATTTCGATGCTAACTATGCGGCGTGCCCGGACAACGCGCTCGCCCT
Organism: Nocardia jiangxiensis NBRC 101359; assembly: GCF_000308615.1. Classification (GTDB taxonomy): domain Bacteria; phylum Actinomycetota; class Actinomycetes; order Mycobacteriales; family Mycobacteriaceae; genus Nocardia; species Nocardia jiangxiensis. The sequence goes on along the minus strand of NZ_BAGB01000137.1, from coordinate 8,641 downwards.
GAGTTATGTCGCAGCGAAGACCAGTGTCATCAAGCTCGGCTTGGGCGCTGTCATCCTCCCCTGGAATGATCCAGTTCGTGTCGTCGAGAAGCTCAGCATGCTCGATCATGCGAGCGGCGGCCGCCTGCTCATCGGTTTCGGTCGCGGATTGGCGAAGATGGAATACGCGGGTTTCGGGCTGGACATGAACGATTCACGTGACCAGTTCAACGAGTCGATCGAGATGGTCTTACGCGGGATACGCACCGGCATTGTCGAGGGCGACGGGCCACACTATCGGCAGGCACGAGTCGAGATTCACCCCGCCCCCGATCCGGCCCTGGCGGATCGGCTGTACTGCGTCGGAATGTCTCCCGACTCGGCGGTCCGCGCCGGAGAACTCGGTGCAACGCTGCTCACCTTCGTGACAAGCCCCGATGAGCAGATGAAGCCCTTGATCGACGCGTATCGCGACACGTACCTGGCGCGGCATGGCCGGACCGCTCCGCCGGAGATTCTTGTCGACTTCGCTCTGGTACACGAGGACCGCAACGAAGCTGAGCGTCTTGGTCGCAAGTACGCGGGGCGTTACTACGAATCGGTAGTCAGCCACTACAACTTCGACGGGACACACTTCGGCACGACCCGTGGATATGAGGCATATGCGGACGGGGCCAAAGCAATTCGCGACGCAGGACTGGAAGCCGCAACGGACGCATATGTTGCTCCCCAAGCAGCCATCGGGACACCCGAACAGGTACTGGCGAAGTTCCGCAGGCGGTACGAGGTCTTGGGCCGCACCAATGTCATGGCAACCTTCCTCTATGGGGCAATGCCATACGAAGTAGCCGAACAGAGCATCAGGCTGTTTGCCGATGCGGTCATGCCGGAGCTCCGGAAGATGGCCGCCCAGAGCGATGAGTCGATGGCCGACCAACTTGCCTAAGTCCGACCAACGCGCGTGCTTCAGATTGGTGATCGCGTCCAGTCACCGGGTCGTTGCGCCGAGTGAGTGAGGATCGCATGGAGTTTCTTGGGTCCCAAGTTCTGCTCGACAAGATAGCGATGCCGATGCAGCCGAGTAGGGTCATTCGTCGGCAGCGTGTCATCGACGTGCTCGGCGGACTCGTGTCCGAGCACCGCGTTGTTACAGTCTGCGCAGCCGCCGGTGCCGGTAAGACGACGGCGGTTGTGCAGACCGTGCATGAATCGGCACTGTCGGTCGTCTGGCTGACCTTGGACGAATCCGAGCGCTCCCCGGGTAGATTCCTGATCTACCTCGCGTCGGCACTGGATCGACAGGTGTCAGAATGTCGTGACACCATCGGCGAGGCACTCCGGCAGGGCGCCTCCCATTCGGAAGCGGCCGGCCTGCTGGCTCAGTCGATCGGCCTTAGAAAACTGATTGTCGTATTTGATGAGCTCGAACATTTGAGTTGCGGTCCCAGTAAGGCCTGGACCGTGCTCGCCGCGTTCATACGCCACGCACCGGACACGGTTCGAATCATTCTCGTGTCGCGACGTGCACTCCCCGAGGCCGTACTTCCAGCCTTCCCCGAGATGGCCACCGTTCAATATCGAGATCTTGACTTCACCGAGTCCGAAGCCATCTCGGCGTTGAGCGAACAAGGAATAGCGACATCCGTTGCACGTGACGCAATCGCATCGATCGGCGGTTGGGTGACCGGCGTCCTGTTCGAAGCGTGGACGATCAATCGAAACCGCAACGATCCAGGTGCCGATTTCGATCCACTGTTCGGGTATCTGGGAGCCCACCTGGTGGGCGGCCTGGCCGAGGCCGACCGCGACTTCATCATCACGACCTCGATTGCTCGCGAAATATCAGTCGCGCGTGCTCGCGCACTCGGATTCCAAGACGCACACCAGAGGCTGGCAAGCGTGCGACATTGCCACCTTCCGGCGGTATGGAACGCGGCGGATCAGACGCTGAGGCATCACACGCGATTTCGCGAATACCTGCAATCTCGCTTCGAACAACGCGACTCGACCGAGGTCCGGCGAATCCGGGTGCTCTGGGGGAAACGTCTCATCGCCGAGGGGCATCATGAAGAAGCCGTTGAGCATCTGGTGACTGCAGGCGAAATGGACATCGCGTGTCGTGCGATGGAAGTCGCCATAGTCCCGGTCATCGAGCGTTTCGATCTTCCGGCCGCGCAACATTGGCTCGACAGCTTGGACCCCGAACACCTGAGGTCGTCTGTGATTCTGGCCGAGGCGCAACTCATGATCAGCTGGGCGTCCGAAGACTACCGGGAAACCGCGCGCACTGCGGATCTGCTCGTCGCCGACGGGCGGCTCGATCGGGTGATTGCGTCCTCGGGCAGGGCGGCGGCGCTGGTCGGGTGGACGTACTACATGCGCGGTCGGATCTCTGCCGCAGCGGAAGTCCTCAATCGATCATGCGGTGGCGACGAGGTTGAAGCCGTGAGACTCCTGATAGCCGGCGGGGATAGGAGAAAGGTCTTCACACAGCTCACAGGTGGGCCGTTCGATCTGTTTGCCCTCTTTGCCGATTACTTTTCGGGAAGCCTGTCCAAGATTAGGTACTCGGCGCGGTCGACATGGTCAGTTGGTGTCGGCGTTGCTCAACGTGTGGCAGTGCTGCGCGCGACCGGTCAGACCATGGCGGCGATAGACCTCTATCGCAAAGCCGTCACGGAACGCGATCACACACTGGGCATGCTCACCTTCATGGGGCCGGACCTCTTCATCGATGCCTGTGAACTTGATGAGGCACGCGAAGTGGTCGCTGATGCGAGGGCCCGTTTCATGGCCATGGGGGCCGATGGATGGGCGGCTGCGCTGTCGCTCGCTGAGGCCAAACTCGAGCTTCGACTGGCCAACGACCCCGACGCTGCGATAAGAGTATTGAACTCGATCGACCGCTCACCATTTGTTACCGGCTGGCTGTTCAGATCTGCCGTCGACGCCTGGTACGGTTTGGCTCTTCTCAAGCAAGAGAACGACGTTGACGCGCAACGTCGTCTCGAACGAGCCGTTGGGCTGATGACCGAGAATCTCGGGCACATCGACCTGCCGGCAGCGGCGGTATATCTGTCGGAGGCGCGATTTCGCTGTGGTGATTCCGTGGGTTCGACATCCGCGGCGTCGACAGCTATGTCGGCGGCAGTCGATCAAGGGTCGAACCATCTCATTCTCCAGGCCCTCAATGACATGCCGTCAGTCCTGAGGCGATGTGTCTCAGCAGAAGCCACGAGGTTCTCACGATGGCACTCTCTTGGACGATCCACTCTCACGACGCTGGCAGGCACGCGTTCGTTGGCCAGCTGTGTCGTGATCATGGAGTTCGGAGAGTTTGAGCTACTGGTCAACCGTTCCGCGGTCACTCCCGCGCTGACCAAGAGTGCCGAGCTGATGGCATTTCTTGCCACAACCGAACGGATGTCGGTCAGCCGCGAGGGGATACTGGACGCATTGTTCGACGGAAGATCAGACGAGTCGGCCAAAGCCTATCTGCGCCAGGCGATCCATCAGCTGCGTGTGGTACTTCCGGCGGACACTGTTCTCAGCGATCGAAAGCGGGTTTGGCTGAATGCTGACGCGGTCTCGTCCGAAAGCGGCTCCCTGTTAATCGGTTTGACTGAACTGAATAGACTCAACGGCCACGCCAAGTTGGAGCACTGCTCCACGCTCCTCGATCCGTTGGACGGCAAGTACCTGCCAGGGTTCGAGGCGGAATGGGTTGAATCGCGCCGGGAGAAGATACTACGGGACATTGCCGACGCCCGGATGGAGGTGGCGCACGAGGCCTTCCTCATCGGGCGATTCGCGGAGTGCAGGGCGTACTGCGAATCGGTTCTAGCCGGTGATCAATATCGCGACCTTGCGTGGTTACTGCTGATCGAGGTTTCCGCGACGTGCTGTGATTTCGACGGGCTCCTGTCGGTGTATCGACGCTACCGCCGGGTGCTCGATGAGTTGGGACTGGAACCCAGCGCAGAGATAAGAGAGCGGATCCAGCGAATCGGATGCTGAGACGACACCGAACTATTCAGACGAGAAAGTATCTCCCCAAGAAAGTAACATGACGAATGACTTCGCAAGCAACACAACCCCTGGAGACCACGGTCGACGTCACTGATGCGATCTCGGGTATCGGCGAATCGCTGAGTATCGCTGCCCGGGTCTACCTCCCGGCCCAGGCGCCGAGGAGCGTGTTGGTCTGCTGGCCAGGCGGTTCATATGACAATCGCTACTGGGACTTTCCGGCAGACCTCGACTACAGCTTTGCCGACTATATGACGCGCCGTGGACACGTCGTCGTTGCCGCTGACCATCTCGGTGTCGGACGAAGCGCAAAGCCCGCAGCGGTCGATTCTGTTCACCTCGGCAGCATGGCCGCCGCGCAAGAGATCTTTGTGCGCAGTATTCGGCAGCAACACTGGGCGCAGCGCATACCGGTTGTCGGCGTCGGCCACTCACTTGGTGGGTGCTCAGTTGTGATGACCCAGGCGGAAAGTGGCTGCTACGATCGGATCGCGAATCTCGGGTTCACCCACGGGACCAAAGACTCCGTCGCGACTGCAACGAGCATCGACGATGAACGCCGCGCGGCGGTGGAGCAGGCCAAGGCCTTCTTTGCTGATTGGGATGCCGGCTACGCCCTCGCGCCCCGGGAACCGAATCACTCCTGGTTGTATCGTCCGAGCACGCCCGAAGATGTTGTGGCACTGGATGACAAGACTGTGACACCCTGGCCCCGTCAAGCCTATGTCGATGCATTCATCCCGGGGTACACCGCCACCTTCGCGAAGCGCGTAACATCCCCGCTGCTTGTTGCGTTCGGCGACCACGATATACCAGAGAATCCGTACGCAGACGTCGAATTCTATCAGTCGTCGAACGAAATCGAGTTTCTCCTGGTGGAGGATACGGCTCATTGTCATAACTTCTCAGTGAATCGGCACTGGCTGTGGGATCGGATCGGTCGTTTCGCGCTCGCGAACGGCAGTTGAAAGGACGATGTCGACGGTCGGGAATTGAGCTCGATAGCGACGTCGGCCGATGGCCGGCCGCCATTGAAGAAGAAAATGTTTACAGAAGTAGAGGCAGAAGGTGGACACGTATTTGGGCCGCACCATGACCAAGAACGCTGCGCAGTAATGTAATAGTCCATCAGGGCTATTCGAGTAAAGTCATTTCGACAGAACAATCACTGAGGTGCCGCATGTCCAAGTCCCATTACCCAACGTCTTTCGGTGTCTTTATGGCGCCCTTCCACAAGATCGGTGTCAGTCCCTCTGTCCTGTTCGAGCGCGACCTCCAGGTGATCGAGCTGGCCGACAAGCTCGGGTTCCAGGAGGCGTGGCTGGGTGAGCACCATTCGGGTGGCCATGAGCCGATCGGTTCGCCGGAGATGATGCTCGCGGCAGCATCACAGCGAACCGGAAACATCCGGCTCGGTACGGCTGTCAACTCGCTGCCCTATCACAATCCGTTTCTGCTCGCCGAGCGGCTAGTGATGCTCGATCATCTCTCCCACGGTCGCGCCATGATGGGATTCGGCCCCGGCCAGCTGCTTTCGGATGCGCACATGTTGGGGATCGATCCCGGTAGGCAACGGGACATGATGCTCGAAGGCGCAGAGGTCATCGTCCGCTTGCTGCGTGGTGAGACGGTCACTGCGAAATCGGATTGGTTCGATCTGCATGATGCCAAGCTGCAGGTGTTGCCCTACTCCGTCCCCGAGTTGGATGTGGTGGTCGCCGCCGTAACATCGCCGTCAGGTCCGCTTACCTCCGGCCGCCTCGGCGTAGGCATGATCAACCTCTCGTCCACGAACCCCGCTGCATTCGACGCGCTGAGGTCTCATTGGAAAATAGCTGAGAACGAAGCGACAAAGGCCGGTCGAACGATTTCCCGCAAGAACTGGCGGCTGTCGGCGATCTCGCATATCGCGGAAACAGAAGAGCAGGCGCGCAACGACTGCAAGTATGGGTTCGAAGAGATCTGGAACTACCTGGCACACATCTCACCACTCCCGGCGTCTGACAAGCCGAACGTCGAGGATATGATCGACGAGGCCATCGCGGGCGGATCAGTTCTGATAGGGACACCGGATACTGCGATCGAAACCATCCACCGGCTCGCGGATCAGACCGGCGGATTCGGCAGCTTCATCATGACTCTGACCGACTTCACAACGTACGATCGCCAACTCAACGCCGTAAAGCTGTGGGCCGAGTACGTCATACCCGAGTTTCGTGGTCAACTGAAACCGATCCGGGAGCACAATAAGTGGGTCCTCGACGGCGAGTGGAAGGCCGAGACCATGGCCGCCATCAATGCTGCGACCGCTAAGTACGAAGCTCAGCAACAGGCCGAGGCCAGTAGCTGATTCGCTGAACGATCTGCGGGAGAGACAGCCCGAAGTGGCGTCTGGTGAACATCGATCAGCCACTCGGCGAGTGGAACTCGTCGATAGGACAGCTCGTGACGGTGAGTGGGCCCGCCAGCGAGTGGACGCTGCCGCCCGCAGCTCGGCATCCGGGCGGGCCGTCGTCATCGTCGACGACCGACATGCGCCCCAGTGGGGTGAAATCGTCTTTCCTGCAGATCGGTTCAGTACCTCGGATGCAGCATTCGCAATCCGCCACTCCTCCGGATTCCTTCAGGTGGCGCTACCTGCACTCTCTGCGACAGTCGAAAATCTGCTGCAGGAAATCGGAGTGGGTAAATCCGCTGCGATTGTCCTGGCCGACGCTGACCCCGAACTCGTTGTCCCGACTCTTGTGGGTGCGAGTGTGGGGACAAACTCCGGACAGAGTTGCGTTGCTCAGACGCGGATTCTCGTCCCTGCCGAACAGTACGACTTCTACGCCGACGCACTGGCTGAGGCTTTTGAATCAGTGCAGGCTGTGATCCTCTTGATCCCTGAACTACCCGAGGCAGTCGTTACCGGCGCCACCCACGGGCAGGGGCCCGGCAGCGCACCCAGAACAAATAGCACCCCAACCCGGCCGTCAACGGACGTATCGAAACCTCGATACGTCCGGTCGCCGCACACAGAAAGGACAAACCATGGGCTTACTCGATGGCAAGATAGCGGTCATCAGCGGTGCGGCGCGCGGACAAGGCCGCGCCCACGCGATCCGCCTTGCGGAAGAAGGCGCGGACATCATCGCCTTCGATATCTGCTCCGACATCGACACCGTCCCCTACAGCCTCGCCACCGCCGACGAGTTCGACGACACGATCGAACAAGTCAGGAAGCTCGACCGCCGCATCGTCGCCGAGCAGGTGGACGCGCGCGACTACGACGCGGTCGCCGCCCTGATCGACCGGGGAGCCCGCGAACTGGGCGGGCTCGACATCGTCGTGGCCAACGCGGGCATCACCTCGTACTACAGGTCCGAAGAACTGACTCCGAAACAGTGGCAGACGGTCATCGATGTCAATCTCACCGGAGTATGGAACCTTTCTCGAGCAGGGGTGCCGCACCTGATCGATCGTGGCGGGGGCTCGATCGTGATGATCTCCTCCTCTTCCGCCCATGTCGGATTGCAGAACCTCAACCACTACTCTGCCGCCAAGGCAGGCATGGTCGGTCTGATGCAGTCCATGGCCGTCGAACTGGGACCGCATATGATCCGGGTCAACACGATTCATCCGACCACCGTGCGTACAGGTATGGCGATCAATCAGGCCACCTTCGACCTGTTCCTGCCCGGTGTGGGGCTCTCCGCCGGCAGTGCCGAGGCCGAAGACAAGGCCGGTGAAGCCTTCAAAGGCTTGAATTCAATGCCCATTCCGTGGATCGATCCGGTCGACATCAGCAATGCCGTCCTCTACCTCGCCTCCGATATGGGGCGATACGTCTCCGGCACCCAGCTTCGCGTCGACGCGGGCTCAGCCGTGAAATAGACCACCGGTCGACGACATTCCATCTCCAAGAGTACCGATGACCACAGAGAACAAAGAAATCACCCGCCTGTGGCTGAACGATCTGTTCAACGAGCCCACCCGCTGGGACCGGGCTGTCGACACCATGGCCGAGGACGTGCAGTGGCATGTCGAGGGCTCCACCGATATATCCGGCCTGCACAACGACCGCGAAGACTTCCGCCCCCGGGTCATCGTGGCAATGGAAACTGTGCTCGAAAGCGTCGAATGGAGCGTGGACAACATCTTCGCCGAAGGTGATCTCGTCTGTGCCCAATCAACCGGAAAAAACTTGATGAAGAACGGCATCCGCTACTCCAACCGCTACGTCCACGTATTCAGAATCCGCGACGGAAAGATCCAGGAAGGGTGAGAATACCTCGACACCCAACGCTCAGGAGTTACACCCTTGACCGTACAGTCTCGATCGAAAAACGGAATAGTTTCTGGTCAATATGTCACCAAGGCTGAACTGGTTGCCGCGGTTGGCAACTGGATCAATTTTTATATTGCTGTAAGACGTTTTCTCCGCGATCGGGATGCAAAGCCCCGACAACTATGAGAACTCACTCCGAGCGGCAGCCGCCTGAAACTACGTAAACCCCCTGTCCACCGTCTCGGAACCTCACAGGACGTGACAGCACTCATCCCGCTGACGCGAACCCCTCACCCGCGCGAACGATCGAATTCGAAGTGGAGTTGCAATGACCGAAGCTGTTACAAAGCCTGGCTTTAGCCT
>NZ_BAGB01000138.1 GCF_000308615.1 Nocardia jiangxiensis NBRC 101359 | reverse complement strand
GCGCTAAGCGGAAGATGCGCCGGCTCGATGTCCGCGAGGCCGGAATCCGCTGGATGCGCTGTGCCCCGGTGGATCCCGGCCTCAGGTGCTCGAGAAACACCCCCCGCCCGGCGTGACGGCGGGCAGGGGGTGTGGTCAAGCGTGCGGATCTCCCGTTCGGATCAGTAACCCGGAACGCCCATATCGGATGGCCGATTGAGCTGGTGGTTGTTATCGCACAGCTGATGGAAGTCGTGGATCGGCGCGAGGGCATCGCGGTAGTCCGCGGCCTCCTGGGGGTGGGATCGGCTGTACGACTGCCAATCCGCGTCACGCTGGCCCTCGGGCAGTTTGTTCAGGCGCTCGAGTTCGGCCTCGAGATCCGGGTGGACCGACAGATACGACAAGACCTGAGGATCCGCACCTGCCTGGGCCCGGCGGACGGCGTCGCCACCGCAGGCGTAGGGGTCAGTGGGGATGCCGGGCGCTGAACCTCCGCCGGGTGTCGGATAGGCCGCCGCGACGCCCGGCAGGGCGATGGCGAGTGCGGCCAGGCCGGTGGTTCCGGCGGCGAGGATGAGGGCGAACGGGTGTTTCATCGGGGCCTCTCGGGTCGAGATCGGAACGTTGGCGGCGCAAGCCGGGTGCTGGCCGGAGAATTCGTGGTTCCGAATGCACGGTAGGCGCGAATCCAGGACCGCTGGAATATGATTCGGTAAATATCCATTCAGTGGGAGATACGGGTTTCGAGCCTGCCCACGCCCCGGATTTCGGCCACGACGGTGTCGCCGGGGGAAAGATAGGCCCCGTCCCAGGCGGCGGCTGTGCCCGCCGGTGTGCCGGTGAGAATGACATCGCCCGCCCGCAGAGGAACGATCCGGGACAGATATTCGATCTGCTCGGCAATCGAGAAGACCATATTCGCGGTCGTGGACCCCTGCCGTCGTTCGCCATTGACCGACAGGGCCAACTCCAGGTTCATCGGGTCGGGAACGCACTCGGCCGGGACGATCGCCGGGCCCAGGGGTGTGCAGCCGGCGTAACTCTTCATGGCGAGCCGGTCGGGGAAGAAAGGAGTGTCGTCGCGGTGAGCGAAATCGCGGAGCGAGAGGTCGTTCGCGACGGTGTATCCGGCGATGACCCGATGCGCCTGCGCTGCGGGGATGCGGTCGGCCTCGCGCCCGATGATCACCGCGAGCTCGACCTCCCAGTCGAGCCGCTCGCACCCGTCCGGGCGGGCCGTGGCACCGCGATGCCCGGCCAGCGAAGCGGGTGGTACCAGGAAGTACATCGGAGTACGGGGTGCGGCAAAGGTTTTCGTGCTGCGCATTTCCCGGATGTGGTCGTGATAGTTGGTCGCGGCGCAGTAGATCGTGGGTGGATCGGTGATCGCGGGCAGGAAGTCGACCGCAGTCTCGGCCAGCCATCCGGTATCGCCGACGCCGTCGTTCCTTGCGTATTCGAGGAGATCGCACCAGCGATCCCAGTCCGTGAGGGCGGCGCGGATGCAGCTGGGCGGGGCGCCGGCGCCGTGGCGGCGGGCGGCTTCGGCGAGCGGCAGGACGAATCCATCTGCCCAGATCGCAAGTGCCGGAGTGTTTTCGAGCAGGATTGTGGCCAGGCCGGGCGCTGGAGAAACCGTGGAGATTCGCACGGTGCGAAGTGTACGAAAACAGCGATATTCGTTGGCAATAGCCGTATCGCTGAATGGAAAGTCTTCGGTGTTAACTGATTCGCGGCAACTCGGGGCAACTTGTTGCGAACTTGTTCGTCGGTGCCGAATACTCGTCGAGGACATTGTGATCCAGGACACGCATCGAACGGCAATGGATCTTCCCCTGGCATTCCGTTTCGGCGTGGCGAATCTCTTCTCCAGAATCAGGTTTCAGATGAAGAACGACCCAATGTGTACAGGAGCATTCTGTGCCCATCCGGTGCAACTCGGCGTGCGTACCGCCAGTGTCGCCGTCGCCGTGATCGCCGCCATCGGGCTGCTGTCGACCGGTGCCGCCAGTGCGGACACCTTCGTGCCGCTGCCGAACGGCGAACAGGTCGGCGACGGGGTGAAGCTCGATCGTTTCGGTGAGTCCGCGTTGCTCTTCCCGTCGATGTCGGACAACGGCGCGGGGCGGGACGCCATGGTCAGCGGCACGGTGACCGCCCAGGTCACCGCGACGCCCACGGTGCCGCACACCGGGCCGTTCATCATCCCGCCCGCGAATACCCCGGGCAGCAACAATTCCTCGGTGCACGGATCGTCGCAGCTGAATACCGGCTATATCGTCGGCTGCCAGGTCAGCATCGGCACCTCGGCGATTTCCGCGGGTGCCGGCGTCAGCCTGTCCACCACTCAGGCCGGGGCGAATGGTTCGATCAGTCTGCAGCTCGGTCCCGGCCAGGTGACATTCGTGGAGTTGTCCTACAAGGACATTCTGCATCCGGGCACCTATTCGATCGTCTATAAAGACGTCGAGATTTCCATACAGGGCTGCGGCGGTTACGCGCAGGCCCGTGCGTACACGAATGTCGACATCACCGGCGATTTCTATTCCCGGACCACGCTCTACGGGCAGCCGTTCGGCATCGGATGATGCTTCGCTTCGCTCGACATCCCTCCCGCCGAACACGAGCCGAATATCCAGGACCCACAGATGACTATTCATAAGTATTTCCGGGCGGCCTGCTTGACCGCCGCCGCCACCACCGCGATCGGCCTGCTGTCCACTGGGGCCGCCGATGCGGACACCTTCATTCCCTTGGCCAACAGCACAGTGACGCAGACGCTCACGGACGGCACCGTCGTCACGCTGAGCCTGACGAACGACAGTGCCAACCTCAGCCCGTCGATGGGCAGCACACCGCTGCACCGCAACGCCTGGGTCTCCGCGCGAGCCACGATGCACGCCACCAACGGCAAGCTCATCGACGGGTGGTACCTGCCCGGCTATATCGTCGGCTGCCAGATCAATATCAGCGGCGGCGGGGCGGGCGGTACCGCGAGTGCCACCGACAGTTTCTCCTCGAATTCTGTCACCGCCAGTACCGGCACAACTGCGACGTTGAGCCTCGGTCCGGGGCAGGAGCAGTCGTTCAGCCTGCTCGACGTCGAACGAGCGGATCCGTTCGGCGCCGACGCCAACTATCCGTTCAATTACTTCTTCCACACCAATGACGCCGGTATGAGCTGGATCAATACCACCATCGCCCTGAACGGTTGTGCCGGATACGCGCAGGCTCGCCCGTTCATGAAGGTCCGCGTCCAGACCGATACGGCCGTCGGGCAGATCGCTGTCTGGGGTCCGGCCTTCAGTCTCGGCTGAACTGTGGCTCGCCACCACTGAATGATTTGCGGCCGGATTATGCTCCGCGGCAACGGCTTTCCCTCATCGGCCGTTGCCGCGGGTCGGGGCTGGGCGTCGGCGCGTCCGGTTCCGGTCCATGCGCCTCACGCCGGGAATTTGCACAGCGGCGTGCCGGCGAGGGCATCGCCGGTACGCCGATGCGCACCACTCGGTCCAGTGGAGCCGCGGATGATCAGCTGGGCCTCGAGCCCGAAGGCCGCATTGCGCGAAGGCGGTGCGCCGCGCATGAGCCGGCTCAGCTCCGCGAAGGCGGCTGCGCCGACCGCGCGCAGCGGCGCAGCTACGGTCGTGAGTGGTGGCGCATGGAAATCTGCCCCGAAGATATCGCCGACGCCGACCACACTGATATCGCCGGGCACCCCGACTCCGGCCGCATCCAAGCCGCGAATGACACCCATGGCGAGCAGATCATTGAAGGTGAGCACCGCGGTCGGCGGGTAGTGCAGGATCTTGCGCGCCGCGCTCCTGCCGCCGGCGATCGTCGGCGGATACGGTCCGATCCGGTTGACCTTCATCCCGAGCCGGGATCCGTTGTCCAGGATCGTCCGCCAGCGATGGCCGTCCGACCACGCCGCAGCTGGTCCACCGACGTAGGTGATCATGCGGTGGCCTAGCTGACGCAGATGTGCGAGGGTGGCCCGCACCCCGACGGAGATATCCGGGACCAGGCAGGACAAACCCTGCACCGGCCGATTCAGGACCACAACCGGCATCTTCTCCGCCACGGTGCGCATGGCTCGATCCGAGATACGGGAGCCGGACACTACGACGCCGTCGGCGATCGGCAGCAGCCGGTTCAGCAGATCTCGCTCGATCTCCCCGGACTCCTGAGCGTCGAACACCGCCGTGGTGACCCCGGCGGCCTGCGCGGCCGACTGGATGCTCTCGATCAGCCGGAAGTAGTAGGGATTGGCGATATTCGAAACGACCACAGCGATCGTGCCGGTGCCGCCCGACGGCATCGCGCGATGCGCCGCCTCGGTGCGGTAGCCGAGCTCGGCCGCCGCGGCGCGCACCCGGGCGGCGGTCTCGGCGCTGACTCGTCCGGGCCGTGAAAATGCCCGGGACACAGTGGATGTCGCGACTCCCGCCGCGTCGGCGACATCATAAATGGTGACGGGGCGGCGCGGGCTAACCATGGCGGCCTGGATATCCGGACGCATCGGAACCGGCGAACGCCATACCTTTTCGCAGCATGGGGAACTCCTCGCAGAAAAATGCGACGTGGCGGCCTACCCTCCGCCGCGTCGCCCGGGCGGGCTTGCGACCGGGCATGGACAGCATGCTCGAGGCAAATCCGCGGCCACCAGACGCTTTCCACTCAATGAGTAGTTTCACCGTTCGCGCTGCTGGCCGCCGGTATGTGACGTACCAAGAGGGTTGACAAGCCTACCAAGTAGGTAGTTTGCTTCATGGACCTGGTATGTATCACTGAAAGGATGATCCGATATGACGGAGAAGTGGACATCATCCGGACGGTCGCCTGTGCGACGGCGCCCGAACCTGTCCGGCGTCGAGTAGGGCGCGCCGAGCATGGCACGGTCATCCAACGGCGAATCCGTGCTGTCCCGAGTGGTGCGCATCTTCGAGGCCTTCGGCCCGGACACCCCCGCGATCACCGTCAGCGAGCTCGCTCGCCGCGCCGATCTGCCGGTGGCGACGACCTCACGGCTGGTGAGCGAGCTGGTGAGCTACGGCTGGCTGCGGCGCGACGGGCGTCAGCTCCGGACGGGGGTGCGGATGTGGGAGCTGGCAGTGCGCGCGTCGCCTACCCTGGGCCTGCGGGAGGCCGCCATGCCGTACCTGGAGGACCTGCACGACGCGGTAGGCCACCACGTGCAGCTCAGTGTGCTGCAACATCACGAGGTGCTCATCGTCGAGCGGCTGTCCGCGCCCGGCGCAGTCCGCAATATGAGCCGCTTCGGAGGACGGCTGCCGGTGTATGCCGCCGCGCCGGGACTGGTGATGCTGGCGCATTCGCCGCCGGGGCTGCAGGACGGCGTGCTGGGGCTGCGTATGCGTGCGTTCACCCCGCACACCGTGACCGATCCGCGTCGGCTTCGATTGCTGCTCAGCGATATCCGGCATCGCGGCTATGCCTTCTGCGCCGGATACATCAACGTGGAGGCGGTCTCGGTGGCCGCGCCGATCCGCGACCGCGACGATCAGGTGGTGGCGGCGCTGTCGGTCATCGTGCCGAACGATTCGAACGCCCGCACGCTGGTCCCCGCGGTCATCGCTTCTGGGCTGGGCATATCGCGATCGCTGTCCGGTATCGCGCGTATTGTCGCCCGGCAGGCGCAGTAATCGAGGCAGATGTCGGGCCGTCATTCCCGAGTGCCTCGACCGGTGATTCCCGCACGCGGTCAGCCGGAATCGGTCGATCGCACTGGGGCACAGTAAATTTCAGTCTATTCGGGGTGACCTCGCCAGGGTGACGGTGAAGCCTCCCGGACTCATTCGGGTGCGGTTGCTGCGGTATCGACCTGGATAAGCCGCGGGCCGCCCGCCGTGGACTTCAGCTGCGCGCGCAGTTCCTCCAGTCCGGTGACGGCGGTTGCGGGCACGCCGTATCCTGCGGCGAGTGCGGCGAAATCCAGCCCGGCAATTTCGGTGCCGGGCACGTCGGTGGTACCCAGGAGTTCGGTGAACCACCGCAGCGCCCCGTACACGCCGTTGCGCAGGATCACGAACGTGACCGGGATCCGGTAATGTGCTGCGGTCCACAGGGCGGTGATGCCGTAATTGGCGGCGCCGTCGCCGATCACGCCGACCACCGGTCGGTCCGGCCACGCCAGGCCGACCCCGACCGTCGCGGGCAGGCCGAAGCCCAGACCTCCAGCGGCGGGCCAGAAGTACGATGCGGGCCGTCGCAGGTCCATCTGCCGCCACCAGGCCGAATTGGTCGACGTCGACTCCACGACATAGCAGGTGTCCTCGGGCTGGGTCTCGCGCAACGCGGCGAAGACCTGTTCGGGGTGCACTGTCTCGGTGGCGGTCACGGGATCGGGTGCGGGCAGGTATGCCTGGCACGCGGCACCGCGGGCGGGTATCCGGTCCAGCAGCGCGGCCATGACCGGTGCCGGGTCCGCGACCAGCGCGTCGCCCATCGGCGCACGTGCTGCGGCCGCCGCGTCGTCGGTGACCTGAACCAGCCGCGCTCCCGCGGGGAGGTAGGCGCCCGGCAGATGCTGGTGATACCGGAATACCGGCGCACCGAGTACGAGGATGAGATCGTGTCCGGCCAGGGCCTCGGACACCGCGGCGATACCGGCGGGCAGCACGCCACGAAAGAGCCTGTGGCGGTTCGGGAACGGTAGCCGGTGCGGTGACGGCGCGACCCAGACCGGCAGGTCAAGATGCTCGGCCAGATGCACCGACCGCTCGAACAGCCCGGCCGCGTCGATATCGCCGCCCAGCACGAGCACCGGATTGCGGGCTCCGGCCAGCGCATCGACCAGGCCGGTCAGTTCGGCGTCCGCGGGGTTGCGCCCGAGTCGGACCTTGCGGTCCAGCACTGTTGCGGCGTCGGCGTCGAGCTCGACGGTCCAATCGTCATAGGGCACTGACAGATAAGTGGGACGGCGCTGCAATTGCGCCTCGAACAGCGCCTGGGCCAGCGAGCGGGGAACGTCTGCGGCGCAGGCCGGTTCACCGGCCCAGCCGACCAGCGGGCGCATCAGCTGGGTCGGTTCGACGTTGGCGAGCATCGCTTCGAGCCCGATCGCCGAGCGCACCTGCTGGCCGGCGGTGATCAGCAGCGGCGTGCGTGAGTACACGGCATTGGTCAACGCGCCCATCGCATTTCCCGATCCGGCCGCGGCATGCAGATTCACCAGCACCGGTCGTCCGGTCGCCTGCGCGTAGCCGTCGGCCATGCCGATCACCGCACCCTCGTGCAAGCCCAGCACATAGCGGAACGTGTCGGGTAATTCGGCCAGGAACGGCAGTTCGTTGGAGCCGGGATTGCCGAAAATTGTGGTCAGGCCATGACGCTCGAGGAATTCGTGAGCGATTCGGCGCGTGGTCGGCATGGACTGTACTCCTTGGACTCGATTCGAATGTCGGCCGAATCCGTTGTGGTCTGGAGACATTCGGCAAATACAGGGGTACGCCGGAGCACGGTGAGAGCAGCCCCGGCGGACCCACTGTGCCCGCGGTCCTGCCGATGGCCGGGTGGTATTGCCGGAAGGGTGTCTCGGCTGGGTTCTACCGGCCGCCGAAGCGGGCCGTCCCAGCATCGCCGCACCGCCGGCGCGGTGGCCAGAGCCGTTCCATCCAATGACCGGAATATCGGAAATCGGGCAATTCGAATCGGTCCGGAACGCCGATGGCATCGGACCGCGCGGGGCAGTATTCCGCCCGGATGATGACCGAATACTTGAACCGGTCACCGCGGTAGTGAATGTGTGCCGTGTCGACCACGCAATCGGATTCGTCGTGGGCGACGAAGGCGCACAGCAGGATCGGGCGCAGTTAGCGCGACTCCGAGCAGCCCAGCCTGCTCGGGGGCGGCGAGCCTGGCCTCGACGTCGTTCTCGATCCGGCCGATGTGCACCCCGGCCCGCTGCGCAATGCCTGCGTTATCGGAGCGGTGCGCAGGTCCTCGTCATCGATCGCAGCCGCGTGCTCGGGCAGAATCCTGTTGTTCGCGCAGCTGATGGGTTCGCTGTTGCTCGCTGCGCAGCCGCCCGAAATACATCACTCGGTCAGCACCGCAACCTCCTCTCGGACGACCACCTCCACCCCAGCGGGGACTGCTGGGCTACAACGGCATCCACCGAACCGAACACAGTCAGCGGCTGACGCGACGCCGAGGCCTTGACCGTGACGAAAATGCCCTGTCGGCGGCGGCGCACGATGATGCCCTCCTCCTCGGGCACCTCGCGAGCCTGGCGCATGGTGACCACGCTGATGCCGTAGTGGGCGGCGAAGTCATCCTCGGGGGTAGGCGGTCCGGATCGCCGGGCCTGCGGCTGAATCGTGGTGCGCAGATGCTGTGCGACCTGGTAGCACAGCGGCAGCTCCGGTCGGGATCAACGGC
This sequence comes from Nocardia jiangxiensis NBRC 101359, assembly GCF_000308615.1. Taxonomy (GTDB): domain Bacteria; phylum Actinomycetota; class Actinomycetes; order Mycobacteriales; family Mycobacteriaceae; genus Nocardia; species Nocardia jiangxiensis. Next base: position 2,052 of record NZ_BAGB01000138.1, on the reverse strand, counting down.
TGCGGGTGTGAGGGTGGGCTGGGCCGGAATTATCCGATGAGGCCCGGTGCACGCCTGCCAGACGGAGTGGTGGCCAGGCCACAGGTGGGCAGCGGTGCGGTCGAAGTCGGTGACGGCCAGAGGCCAGCGGCCAGCGCAAAGCCAGTGTGGCAGTGATCTTCTGGGGGTGTCAGATCCTGGGTGCTCACCTTGGCGCAGGTGTCCGCGTCCGAGCCGTGCGCGGACCACATGTTGTGCAGACTCGCCGAGGAGGCCCTCGGCCTTAGCCGCATACACGCGGTGGACAATGCCCATGAATTCGGGTATCGCGTTGCGGTGGTACCAGGGCGGCCGGAAGGTGTCCTGACCGACGAGCCAGCGCGGCGCGAAGATCACGAAGTCGGCGTTGGCCTGGCCCGGGGGCCGACGCGAGGTGAGTACCGTCTAGATCGAGGGATCCGGCTGGTCATAGGTGTCCGCGCCCATGATGTTGGAGCGGGCCATATCGTACTTGTAGACCGCGCGCTTGCCCTGCCAGGCAACGACATCCAGGGGGAGTGGTCGTGGTCCGCGGCCCACAGCTGCGCGGCGAACTTCTGTACAGCGGTTCGGGTCGGCCACGGCGTCGGGCAGCGGTGCGCTGCGCAGCCCCTGGACGGGAGGTCATCGACGACGTCGAAGCTGAGATCGATGCCCGCAACAGCGAAGATCGCCCGGCAGCCCACTTCGACCCTATCGAGCTGGGCGGTGTGATCGTCAGCATTGTGAACCCGACATGGCTGACGCACACCAAGCGCAGAAAGGCGAAGAAGGATATGACTGCAGCCGAACTCGCTGCCGAAGAACCCTCAGTCCGCCGGACCGCGATCGCATCACCGCCGCTGTCATCGAGGCGATAAAAGATGACGAACCCGAGACCTGAGCTCCGCCACGAGCCACCTCGGTGTGTGTGATGTGAAGTGCAGCTACGGATGGTTATGCATTGCCCTGGGCGGCGTCAGCAAACACCTGCAGCAGCGCGCTTCGGCGTGGGAAACCTGGGCAGGGTGGGCGAGGAGCCTGGTGCGGGATTGGAGGTCGGCATGGCGAACCACGACATCCTCCAACGGTACGGCCCCACGCCCCGCACTCCGGTAGTCGTGGAACGGGGAGTTCGTCTCTCTCGTACGGGTTTCGGCGGGATCCATCGGGGACGTTTCGCTGCACCGGGTCGGCGTCGGCGCTTCGTGGTGCGGCGTGGCTCGCCGTGCGGAATCTTACGGTCTGCGCCGCCCCGAGTTCACAATCCGAGGTCCTCGTGTCGCGCGGGCGGGTCGAGTGTCCCGTCCAGCGCGTTGCCCTGTACCGGGTCGGTGGCGATATCGGGGCGGTGGTGTTCGCGCACGATATGTTCGGGGGTGGTTCGTCCCGGCGCATCGGGCCTCTGATGAGGGATCGAAATCCCAGGGTCAGTACAGAAGTCGCCGGAACGAACCTTCGACGGGGCGAAGCGACCAGCCGGCAGCGTGCCCCGGCAAGGGGGTCTGGTCACGGTGCCGCCGCCTGTTGAGAGGACTCCAAAGCCCACGGATTCGCTAAGGAGTCACCGCGATCAGACCGAAGGATCGGATCAACTGGTGCGCAGGGTATCCGAGCCATCGAATTCCGACCCTTGTGAGATAAGTAGGATTCGCTTTCTGAAGGTCGGCCTTCGCGCGCCCGAACATCTGGCATGAATCGCCGATAGCTCACAGAGACCGAGAAGCAAACCGGCTTCGCACCGGTTGTCAGCCACCTGACCTGTTCCGCTGGGGACTGAAGCCCGGGCGGATGGTGTGAAGGCGATCTGCTGAGTCGGTCATCGTGGTGATCGTGACGGGTGCGGTCCACCCGCAGGGCAGCCCGCAGAATCCGATCGGCTCAGCAGTAGTCGAGCTGTCGGCGAAAGTGGTGATCCGCAGGGTTGCTTGTGCGGTGTAGCCACAATTCGGGCAGTTGCCGAAGTAGTTGAGGATCTCCATGGTTCGATGCTGAAGGGCAACTCCGGGAGCGTTTTCAGATGTCATGTTGGCGGACCGAGATGGTGTGAAGGAT
>NZ_BAGB01000139.1 GCF_000308615.1 Nocardia jiangxiensis NBRC 101359 | reverse complement strand
ATTTGCCACCCCCACGTGGTGGGTAAGAATGAACCAATGCAGGGGGTACCGATGAATGACCCAACCAGCGAGCCGGAACACGAACCGGCAGGCATCGCCGATGAGTTGGCGTGCGAAGTCAAACGCCGCAGGCAGGCGGCGGGGCTGAGCCAGCGTCAGCTTGCTGCCAAGATTCGCTACACCCGTCAGTACGTCGGCATGGCCGAAAGTCAAGACGCCGTGCTCCCGTCGCGCGAACTCGTGGCCGCGCTGGATGCCGAGCTAGGTGCTGACGGTGTACTGGTCGCACTGCGCGCGCAGGCACACGATGTGCAACGCTCCACGCGCAAGCGCAACAGGGCGACCGCCCCGGAGGACACGGGCACAGACGCCACCATCATGTTGCCGGTTATCGTCGACGGCCGAGTCGTAACCCTGGCTCTCGACCCGCGTATCGTCGGTGCAGCGGGCGGCAGCCTTGCCAGTCCCGCTGGCAAATCCGAAGACGATGAGGATTTTTCTGTGATAAACCGTCGCACACTCCTCACTCAAGGAATAGCAGTAGCGGCAACCGGCGCATTGGACCCCGACCTTATTCGAAACTCCGACCCCGTTGACGCTGTTGTTCGTACACGGCAAATTTCCGAACGCACTCTAGCCAGTTTCACTGCCGTGACGCGCTTGCTTGCGGGTCAGAGACAAAGCATTGCACCCGACGCGCTGTTGACACTCATTTCGGCGCACCGAAATTCGGTCACAACACTGTTTCGGAGTGTGGCCGATGAGCATGTCAAAAATCAAATAGGTTTCCTCCTGGGTGAAACTTCAATCGTGGCGAGCCGTCTCTGGAGTGCGATCGGAGATCGTTCGATGGCGCTGGCGAGTTGCGCTTTCGCCAAACGCCTTGCAGACGATATCAAAGACCCGGCGCTCGGCGGTATTGCAAGAATATTCGAAAGCAATCTACGCTCGGACGCGGCGACACTGATCGGATCGGATGGCGACATCATGGATGGCCTCCAGTTGCTCGGGGAAGCTGCCACTGTCGCCGATGCTCTTCCGCCCTCGGCGCAAGCTCGGATAGCGGCTGAGCAGGCCCAGGCGTTCGCAGTGCTGGAACTGGCCAGGGAATGCCGGGAAGCGCTGGCGCGCGCACGTCGCGCCGTAGATGAGATCACAGAGCCCGATCAGACCGGCCTTTTCAGCGATTGGAATCAGACACGACTTATGGTCTACGAAGGAACATGCTGGCTGTTCCTCAACGAACCCCGAAAAGCGATAAATGCACTGAATCAAGCCATCAGCGCCACGGCTCCGGATAATCGAAATGTCGCACTCGCGGCGCGCGTCGACCTCGCGAGCGCCCATGTATTGAGTGGTGAACTAGAGGAGGGGTGCCGCATGTTGGGAGACGCATACGAAAGTCTCGTTGCAATGGGAAATTCGCGAGGGATCGAACGCGCTCAGCGCGCGCTTGGTCGACTCAAGCCATGGCATACTGAAACACCAGTTCGGGAGCTTCGAGAGAGGATAGGAACCCTCAAGGTGTCTTAATGCCACCGGTCAAGGAAGTTACGGCCGAGACCACCATATTTGTGTCCAGCCGGTCCAAGGCCGCGTCTGGCGAATGCTGCTCCAGCTCATTTCTGGGCATTCGGTGCGCAACGGCGATAACATAAAAACCTGCGTGACGCGCACACGCAATATCGTTCGGAGCATCGCCAATGACGACCGTCCGACATGCATCGAGCATTGTGCCGTATCGAGCGGCGAACCGTTCGGCAACCACAGCAGGAAGCTCGAACCGGTCACGTGCGTCATCACCGAACGCGCCGATATCCAGATCCAGATGTCGGTCCAGGCCGGATACACGAAGCTTGACCTCGGCTGCAACACGCAGGTTTCCGGTCAACACCGTCTGCACGAACCCGTGTTCGTGCAGCGAGGCAATGGAATCGAAGGCACCGGGATACGCTGGCTGATCACGAGCAAGTTCCTGTTCCCCTTCGGACATGACACGAGCCAGAACCTCGGGAAACCGCGAAACACCTTCTTCGGCAACGTCGGACGAAACCCCCGAAGCGACAGCAGTCTCCACAACGATCGACTGATCGGTGTAGCCATGCACGCGCGCCTTCGGAAAGACGATCAACTCCTCCGATAGACCATAGGTGCGCGCGACAGCCCTTCGGAGCCAGCGCAAGTCAGCCGGTATCAAGGTGCCGTCGACATCCCACACGACCAGACCCGCGTAAGCCGCACTCATACCGAACATTCTGACACGCGACCTCTCGGGGCCGCACTCTGTGCTTCCTCCAACCAAATTGTGAACCTTGCGAGCTAGAAGCCGTCCGCGCCCGTGATGGGGTCTACCGATCGCTATTAAACGCGTGCCAGCGTAATTGCCTTCGATCAGCCAGCGCGGACGAGCGACGAGGTCGCGCTGCTGCTGGGCAAACTCATTCTGCGGCAGAGGGTTCCAGTCCGCGTAGTAGTAGATGCTGTCCAAATGCGTCAGCGGCAGCCCGAGCAGGTGTGCAAGATGGTGGGCCAGAAAGGTCTTGCCGGAGCCACCACACCCGAGAATCACCACCCTGTCCATGCTCCGGGGACTCCAGCGGCCCACGGCGAGACGCAGTGACCGCCAGAACGCCCCTCGGCGCCGGAGTCTTGTCGAGGTTCCGGAGACCGAGAGGCACTCCCCCCGTGCAAATAAACGCTGTCGATCAGCAGTCGTCTTCGTTGCGGTCGGCGGCAGCGCCCGCTCTATCGGCGAATCCGCCTGTGGCGGTGTCACTGTCGGGGTCTCCTGCAGCCGCATCAGCGATGCGGTCGGCCGATTCGCGATCCATCGGGGTGCTTGATCCCTTGCTCATGACTCAGGTTCCTCTCGCGTGGTGCGCGGCGGCCGGGGTACACCGATCCGACGGCGAGCCCTGGTTCGGCTGCCGTGCATGGCATGGATGGGTTGTCACCGGCCACGTGGACGAAGCCTCACGTTCCGGCTCCCGGCGTCGGCATAGCCTGACGCAGTCACCGCTCGTTGTGCCGAGGCCCGCCACAGGCTGAGCCATCCCGAAGGGAGGAAAACAGGCTGACGTCCGGCCGCGACGAAATCCCAAGGCACCGATAGTAGTTCGCAACCACCGACGAGGCCCGGCAACCGGCAGCAGGATCGCACCACAGACATAAGGGCAGCACACCTGGTGCGGCTTCGAGCACCCATCGAGCTTGTGGTCGGGAACCGCCCTCTGCGTCTTGCAGATTTCGCTGTCGATCGCGTCGCCAAAGCAGTCGACCAGCCATGGCGAGGACACCGAGTTTGCCATTGGATCTTGCTCGTTTCGAAGCGCTGAGGATCCCCAGAGCGAGGCGAAGGCGTCGATATTGCGGGCTCAGAGTGTCGGGCTGAGGTGACCGTCGAGCCACGTGTGGATGTCGTCGAGTGCGGCCTGCGCTATCGGGGTCGGGTGTCCGGTGAACCCGTGGGGCGAGTCAGGGTAGACGCGGAGATCGATGTCTGCGCGGGAGGCTGATAGTCGAGCGGCCATGGCCAGGTTGTCCTGGAGCAGGATGTCGGCGTCGCCGACGAGCATGAGGATCGGAGGCAGGTCGGAGAGTTCGGCGTAGATCGGAGAGAGGTCCGGGTTCGTGCGGTCCGGTGCCGTCCCGGCGTAGGCCTCGAGGAAGTACTCGTCGGCGATCAGACGTCCAGCCGGGGTGTGTGCGCTCAGGTCATAGGTTCCGAATTGCAGGACGGCACAGTTGAATGCGGTGATTCCCCGGTCACGCAGGCGCAGCAGTGTCGTCATCGCCAGCGTTGCGCCGGCTGAAAAGCCACCGACGGCGAGCTTCGTTGTGCCGAAACGGTGCTGGGCGTGTTCGACGAGCCAGAGCGCGGCGGTTTCGCAATCGTCGGGAGCGGCTGGCCATGGATGTTCGGGCGCGAGGCGATAGTCCACGCTCGCGACGACGACGCCGAGTGTGTCGGCGAGCTGGCGGTTGCGGACGTCGCTGCCTGCGGCCGACCCCATGTAGAAGCCGCCCCCGTGGATCTCCAAGAACACGCCTTTCACCGCCGCGTCCACGGGAGTGTGGATCCGAAGTTGGACGCTACGTCCGTCGGCGACGACGAGCTCTTCGACGGCTGGCGGACTTGCTGGGGCGGGCTTGGCGACACCGGCTCGGACTGTGCGAAGCTCCTGCAAACTGTTCGGACCGCGTCCGGCCGCGCGCTTTTCATAGAAAGCGCGTGACTCGTCAACGAGAAGCTGGAGGCGAGGGTCGATCAGATTGGCCAGTCCGAGGTGCATGGATACCACCGTAGGGATTGCTGGTTTCGGCGAGCGTTGAGGATCCGCGGAACGAGGGCGAGAGCGTCGGGGTATTTCGCTGCGCGGGTGTAGGTGTCGTGGTCGGTGCCGATGCCTCGGTGGTGGTTGGTGGTTTGGAGGGTGAGCAGTCGATGCCGCCAATGCAGCGGGATGGTCGCCTGTGGGGCTGGCCAGGGCGGTATGGCTGCGAGGGCGGCTCGTGGGCGAGGACGAGCTTCTGGGGTGCGTATCGGCGCAGGAGCCGGTTGGCGCGATGCTGGCCGGTGATACCAGTCGGACGTGGTCACCTGCCCGTAGCCGTGGCCATGATGGTGGTGTCAGCTCGTTGGAACGAGCCATGTCCATTCCTCTTGTCGTGGTGAGTCCGACCGAGTGACTATAGCGACGGAGCCGCCTGGCTCGACCGCAGTCTTCGGGCTCGGCGACGGCGGATCGGCGGGATTGGGGGCTAGTTGCTGGAATTGGTCGATAGCTGGCAACTGAGGCTTGGAACCGGTTGCGCGCAGGGTGTTCCAGAATTGTTGACGGGTCTCGCGGTGGATGGCGCGAAGGTCCTGGACCCAATTGTGGACAGCGTCGCCGGGCTGGCCGATCAGCTCAGCGAATCGGCGGGGTTGGCCCAGACGCTGGCTGATTCGGTAATAGAAAGGCGCGATTTGGAACTCGTATTCGACCATGGCGATGTGGCGCCGCAGGGACAGGTCGCAGAACAGTTCCAGCAGCGCAATCGTTTCCGGGAGCGCGATCAGCGTCGTCGGGGTGGTCCACCCGGTGTGGCCGATCGCTGTGGTTCGTCGCTGCCAACGGTCGCGGAGCTGGGTGAGGTGCCCGAATCCGGGCCTGACGCACCAGCGTGCAACGCTTCTGTCGGCCCACCAGAGCTGTTCTCGAACCCATGGCGGGTCGCGGATCGCTGCGGCCAAGCGGCGGTAGCGGTAGTGCGCGGCGATGATCGCTGGTGTCCGGGTTGGATCGATCTGGTCGGGTAGAAAGTGGCTGGTATCGATCCATCGACGGTGGTGCTGACATATCGCGTGTGCGTCGTTGCGGTGGACCACGATCCGAGGATGCCCAGGCATTTGAGCGATGCAGCGGTCGCAGTGCTTGCGAGGGGCCGCCGATTCGGCGAAGCATCGGATCGCGGGGACTGCGGGGTCGGGTTCGTCGAAAGACCGTCGCAGAGTCGGCAGCCGCTGCCGTAGGTGGGCGAGGTCGATTCCGGTGAATGCTGCCAGTCGTTGCTGGGCTGCTTCGTTGACGAGGACGTCATTGGTCGACACGAGGGTGCGGCTGGGCGAATAGGTGACGGGGTTTCCCACCGCCCTCAGCAGGGCCACGGGGTAGGCCATATCGTTCGCGGCGCCGAGGCGCAGCGTGTAGGAGATCACGGTTTCTCCCTGCACTGGGCGAACCCGGAACGGCAGGCGCTGGGCAGGTAGGTCGGACGGATTCATCGTCGCGACCGGCGTCCGGGTGGTTCGTATTGATTGTTCGCGGCGATATCGAGGATGACCGCTTCCAGGTGGGGTTTGCTGATCTTCTCGGTGCCGTCGGCGATGGCATCGTTGGCGGCCTCGTAGATGAGCTGATCGAGACTGCCGATCATGCCGCCGGGCCTGCAGCATCGATCCCGACTGCCCCGTGCCGTTCGACGCTGCTGACCGCTCAACCGTCGAAGAGGGCGGCTGTAGGTGCTGAAACGGCGAGAACCCGGTGCTGCTGGGCGTCGATCACCACGGAGCGGTGCTGTGCGTCCTGACGCGGCTGGAACCGCTCGGCGACGTCCTGTTCATCGTCGGTGTCGGCGGGCTGGTCTGGTCGCGTACCCGGTCGCGCCGCTGATGCTCCGGCAACATCGCGGGCTCCGGTGGGTCGCCCCGGGGCTGCGGCTGCGCTGAGATCAACGAGCCCGGTCGGGGTTCTAAGCTGCGGTCGTGACCATCGCGCGTTCCATTGTGCTGTTCGTCCTGGCCGCCATCGCCGAGATCGGCGGCGCCTGGTTGGTCTGGCAAGGCATACGCGAACACCGCGGCTGGGCCTGGATCGGTGCTGGTGTCATCGCCCTGGGTGTCTACGGATTCGTCGCTACCCTGCAACCGGACGTGAACTTCGGGCGAATCCTCGCCGCCTACGGCGGCGTATTCGTCGCCGGATCCCTGCTGTGGGGCATGGCCCTCGACGGCTTCCGACCCGACCGCTGGGACATCACCGGCGCGGCCATCTGCCTGCTCGGCGTCGCGATCATCATGTACGCGCCCCGCCCCAGCTGACCCCGGCCCCGACAGCGGAGCCGACCCACCCTCGCGGATCCATTCCAGGCCACCTCGCCTGACCACTCCGGGGCCGTCCACACCACGCCAGAAATGCCGCGCACCGTTGACGACCGGCGGTGTATCCGGTTGCAGGACAACCAGTCTCGTATACAGGTCGGCCAACGCGCGACGCGTGAACCCGGTGCTCGTGCCGCGCGGTTTCTGCGGAGTCGATAGGCAGCCAGCCGGGCTTGCCCGTGAGGTCGTAGTTGTCGCCGGGCCTGTAGAGGTTCGTCGCCGTGGCACAGATGTAGGAAGCGCACTGCTACCCCGGTAGGACTGCACCTGCACGATTCCGGCGATCTTGGCCAGAGCGTACGACTCGTTCGCCGGTTCCCATGGAGCGCTGGTGCGTTGTCGCGTTGCGGCGGAGTGTGTTTCGCGGTCGCTTCGGCTGAGCGCGGCCTCGCCGAGGCCCGATCCGGCTCTGCTCAGTGTGACTGCTGTGGCGGTGGCATCGAAATCCTTTGATACCAGCATTTTTCGTGTCAAGTGGTGTCAAAATCCCTCTGGATCAACAGGTGTAGATCCCGCTACGGCCGTCAGGAGCTGGTTGTGTCACGTGAGAGTGATTCTGGTATGTCTGCGGATTCGGGCCGTGTCCGTGAGGTTCTCGGGCCCGTGCAGTTCCCCGACGATCCGAGGCTTGTAGTACCGCGCCGTGGACACGCTCCGGCAGATCCACATCACGTCCGTTTCGCGCCGCGTGCGGTCACGTAGGTTTCTGCTTCCCGCTCACCCCTTCAACCGCACGACAAGGATCTGCTCATGTACCTATCCGGCAGACGGAAACTGGCGCGACTGTGCATTCCGCTGGTCTTGCTGATGGCCGTGCTCGTGGCGCCGTTCCAGACGCAACGGGCCTACGCGGACGACGGAATGACCAACATTCTCGATCACAAGTACGGTCTGTTCGTCCACTACCTGCCCCGCCTCACGGTGAACTCCAGCGGCGTGGCCATCGAGGACCCCAACACCCTGGCGAACAGCTTCGACGCGAACGGGTTCGCCAACGACCTGGCCGCCGCGAAGGTGCAGTACGTCATCTTCACCGCCTGGCACTCCAAGATGGTGGCCCTGTATCCGAGCCAGAAGATGCTGGACTGGGGCCTGCCCAACCACCGCGTCGACCGCGACCTCATCGGGGACATGATCACCGCGGTCAAGGCCAAAGGCATCCACGTCTACCTCTACTCCCATCCGCGCGACGGCATGGAGTTCACCGACGCGGACAAGCAGACGACCGGCTGGGGCACACAGCCTCACCCGGCCGATCAGCCCTATAACCCGGGAACGGACTTCAACCGCCCCCGATGGAACGCGTTCATCAACGACATCTACCAGGAGCTGATGCAGCGCTACGGGACACGGATCGACGGCCTGTACCTGGACGAGGGAAGCCCCCACGGCGACAGCCAGACCGTCATCGACTACCCCCGGCTACGCAACACGATCAAAGCGGTCAGCCCGCACGCGGTCCTGATCCAGAACAACTACGGCAACCTGTACGGCCTGGACATGGGCATGAAGGAGTATTTCGGCCAGGCCGAGTTCGCGCAGACCAACGGAGACCTGTGGCCCGGATACGGCGAGCCCGTGGCCGCGACCATGCGGGGAACCGGAACCTCGTGGTGGGCATCGGAAACCGGCGGCTCGGTGAAGTACTCGCCACAAAGCATGTTCCGTTACACCGTCCTGCAAGCGGCCACCGACAGCGAGGGCGGCGGCATGGCCTGGGCCGCTGGCCCCTACGCCGGCGGCGGCTGGGAACCCGGCGTCATGCCCGCACTACAACAGGTCGGGACCTGGATCGACCAGATCAAAGCATCCATCTTCGGCACCCGGCCCAGCACCTCCTACCCCACCAAGGCCGGAACCCGCATCACCGACCTGCCCTGGGGCGTAGCGACCACATCACCCGACGACCGCACCGAGTACCTCCACGTGCTCAAACCGCCTGCCGGGCAAACCCTCACCCTTCCCTTGCCCCAGGACGGCAAAGTCTTCTCAGCAGCCTCACTGGTCAAGGACGGCATGCCGGTCTTGCTCACCCAGACCATCAACCGGGTCAATCTCACCATCCCAGAGTTCTGGGACGCCAACGACACCGCGATCAAACTCACCGTCGCCAGCCACTCCGGCCCCGTCGCCCTCTACCGCTGCTTCAACCCCAACACCACAGACCACCTCGTGACCACGCAATCCGGGTGCGAGGACCCGAGCCACTACTCCCTGGAGGGTCCCCTCGGCTACGTCTACCACGACCAGGTCGCGGGCACCGTTCCCCTCTACCGCTGCTTCAACACCAGCACCCGAAAACACCTGGTAACCACCCAATCCGGATGCGAAGACCCCAGCCACTACTCCCTGGAAGGCCCTCTCGGCTACATCATCGACTGAACCAGGCGAACATGCCCGAAAAGAAAGACCGAGTACGTCCCTGATCTGACAGGCTGGCCGAGGCCCACCCCGCCCCGGCCAGCCGGGACGCAGTACCGCCTCCCGCACGAGGCGTCAGGGACGCCGAACTGTCTCCAAGGCGCTCCAGCGCCTGCCACAGCACCACGTTCGGCACTGGTTCGTTTCCGGAGCCCCCGCAGCGATCATCGGACTATCGAGAGGCTTCCCAAGCCTCGACCAGCTCCTCGGGGATAGGTCCATCCTCGGGAACCTCGTATCCATTGGCCAGTGCCCACTCCCGCACCTCGTCGGCTTCGAGGCCCGTCACTCCGGACTCTCCCCGGCTTCCCGAACCCTTTGCCCGCTTGACCACCCGGGCCATCTCGATGAACGGCCGCAGTGCCGCGTTCAGAACGTCGTAGTCCTCGACCGACAGGTCCACCTCGTACTCGACGCCGTTGAGCGCGAAGGTGTATCGAGCTACATCCGACTCATCGCCAAAGTCATTCGAGAACGGGTACACGCCTTTGCCACCAGAGAATCGTACTGCTCACGGTAGCCGGAATCGCCTACACGCCCCAACAGTGTTGCGTCGTTTGATCTTTCGCGAGCCAATAAAAGCGGCTGGCATTGGTCGGTAGGGGAACTCCGGGTGAGCCGCCGAAGGTGAATATTCAAGCAGCCGTTGCGGTTTGGCTGACACTGTACGGTTGCCCGTTTCGCAGCATCGCGTGCAGGACATTGGGGCGGCGGCGGGCCAGAGCGATCACGGCCTGGCGGTGGGTCTTGCCCTGAGATCTTTCCGTTGGTAATACGCCCTGCTGACCGGATCGCGACTGACGGCAATGAACGCGGACTGATAGAACACGCGCTTGAGCGCTCGGTCGCCACCAGTGGCGCGTTGCAGGTAGCGGACCTTGCCGGACTGCTTGAGCACTGGTGCCAGTCCAGCTGCGGCGGCCAGCTTGTCGCCACTGGCGTATCGGTCGATACCGCCGGTGGTGGCGAGAAACTCTGCGGTGAGGGTCGCACCCATTCCCGGGAGGCTGCGCACAATGGCCGCGTCGAGTGTTCGGCAAGGACAGTTTCGATCCGTTCGCCGATCGCTTTGATCTGCTCACGCGCTCCCAGCATCTCGGTCGCCAGCACGCGGATCAGCTCAGCGGCCACGGTCTCACCGGGCAGCCGGATCTGTTGCGCCCCTGCGGCGGCCACGGCTACCTCGGCCAGATCAACGGTGGCGGCGACCCGCAGGTGCTTCGCAGCACGCACATGCTCGACGATCCGGTCGTGACCGGCCTCGCGGATCTCGGCCGGAGTGACATAGCGCGCCAACAAGTACAGCCACGCTTTGCTCGTCACCTCGATACCACGTTCGAGCCCGGCATGTATCGAGGCCGCAGCAGCTAACCCCGTCAACGACCTTCTGATGGAACAGATTCGAGGACCGATAGACCGCTTCCGGCACCTCAGTGTCCGCGTGCCCTCTCGTCCCCGGCAGTCCACCGACGAGCACCGAACGATCCTCACAGCATTGCTCGCCGGTGACGCGGACACCGCCGCAGCAGCGATGCACAACCACATCATGTCTGGACGGGACACCGTACTCACAGCGCTGACCTCAGCACAATACGAGCACTAGAACCCCGACTTCTTCCCGTCCGACAATTGCCGCTACCTCAGGTGACGTGCCAGCGCGCGCTCGGTTCGGTTCACAGTCGTCAGAATCCGCGCCGCAGCGCACTAATGAACCGGCCCACCACGGTGTCTGGTGAACCGGCCCACCACGGTGTCTGGGCCATACCGAGCGCGGATTTCGATCCGGGCGCGCGCGGTGATTGGCCTACGATCCGGACTCGTCGTCATGTCGCAGTGCATCTAGGGCTTCCACCAGCAGCTGATCGCCCAGAACCGGGAACTCAGCTTCCAGGTCCGCACACAGCCCTCGCTCGGGCCTTCCGCACGCGTGGGCCCGGAGCAGCGATGGAAGTTGGCTCGGCCTGGTGGAAATAGCGCTGCGCACGACGAACCGGGACGGGCAGCTCCCGGCGACCCCCAGTGGTGCCCCGCGCCGCGCGCTCGCCATACGATGCAGGCCAGAGTTGAGGGCAGCGCGTGGCGGAGTCGCTTTAGACGTCGACCGGCAGTCTGTCGAACTGCTGGGCCATGTTCCTCAGCAAAGCATTCAGAAATCCCCCGACCCTCACCAACTCGGCCCCGGCCACTGAATACTGCACGAACCGAATACATGCCCTGCGCCGGTTGCGAACAAGCACAGGGAAGTCACCGTGCGCCAGTGGGTTTCAGCCGACGCCGTCAGGCTACCCACCGCCGAAGAACTCGAACATTGGCGATCACGATCCGCCGGGTAATGCCCCAGGAGATGTCACCGGCACATCTCCTGGGACGCATCGGGCAAGCGGCGGACCCCGAGAAGCCCCACGCCCGACAACGCGCCCAAATACGCGTCAATGGGTTCGAAACGGCTTCGGGTAGCCGAATCTCGCTTCAATTGTCAGCGTTCCCCACGAAAACCGCTGTTCAGCGCCGGTCCCATCCTTATAGTGCCCCGCCGGGGGCGCGAACCTGCGACATCCGCT
>NZ_BAGB01000140.1 GCF_000308615.1 Nocardia jiangxiensis NBRC 101359 | reverse complement strand
GGGTTAGGGTGGGTGGTGGTAGGTCCGGGTTGTGGCTTGTCCGAAGGATCGGTTGGCGGGGTAGGGCCGGTCGCGCTGGAGTCAGCAGTCGCCCCCGATTGCCCTCCCGGACTTGCCGTTCGGTCGCCGCGCTGGTCGGCGAGCATGCGTGCGTAGACGACGTTCGACAGGCGCCGTTTCAGGGCACGGATGGCTTCCATCGAGGTTTTCCCGGCAGCTTTCTTGCCGTCGTAGTAGGTACGACCGGCACCGGGATGGCGCAGTTGGACCGTGGCCATGGTGTGCAGGACCCGGTTGATCCTGCGGTTCCCGGCCCGGGACAGCCGGTGCCGCTGTTGCTCACCCGAGGAGGCATCCAACGGTGCGGTCCCGTTCCAGGAAGCGAAACGGCCCCGATCAGGAAACCGATGGATGTCACCGACATCGGCCAACAAGCGGGCCGCGCCGGCGGGGCCGATCCCGCGCAGGTCAGTCAAGGTCGAGCCGTGTTCGGCGACCAGTTGGCGTAACTCTTTGTCCGCAGCTTTGATCTTGCGGTCGATGGTTTCCAGATCACCGATCAGCTCGACGGCCAGCCGGCGACGGACCTTGCCCGCGGGATCGCGCGGTTTGACCGTCGCGATCAGCGTGCGCGCCTGCATCGCCGACAGGAATTTCTTCGCCCCACCAGGCAACAACTCCAGCAGCAGCCGATGCAACCGATTGACGGTGTCGGTGCGGGCGTGACCGAGCTCCTCGCGACGATCGACGAGCATGCCCAGCGCGACCAACTCCGAATCCACCTGCACCCGCCGCAGTTTCGGCGACCGCAGCCCCGCGATCGCGACCGAGTGCGCATCCACCGGATCGGTTTTGCGGCCATTGCCGGTGGCGAACACCCGCACCTGCGCCGAGAGTTTCGCGGGCACATCGACCACCCTCTGACCGTCGTGGACCAGGCGATGAGCCAGATGACGGCCGACGCCGTTGCATCCCTCGATCGCCCACACACGGTCACCGAACCGCCGTGCAGCGGTGAGCATTTCGGTGTATCCGGCGGTGTCGGTGCCGTAGCGGCCGGTCAGCAGCACCTTTTCGGTGCCGTCGATGACTTCGATCGTGGCCGAGCGTTTGTGCGGGTCCATTCCGATGATGACCGTCACCAGCGCATCCTCCCTATCGACGAACAGTGTCCGTGCGGGAAGGCACCGCTACTTCGAGCTGGGCAGACCCCTCTTCAGCCATTCCCGGCACGGCACCCGGCGGGACACAAGCCATGAGAGAGCCACACCAAAACCGCTGGCGGGCAGCCGATTAGAGAGCGACCCCTCCGGGCACCTGGACCCGATCCTGGCCGGGAACGAGCCCTACCACAACCATAAGTAGCCGATTACCGGACGTTTTGTGATTGCTCCAAACGAGTCGTGAATCCTAGCCGATTTCGGCGGCCGCGAGGGCCGGGACCGGTTCGGTGGCGGCGGCGTGTTTCTTGGCTTCCAGGACCTTTCGGAGCTCGATGAGGCTGACGTCGGAGACATAACGGCGGGTGACCTGCCATTCGTCGTGTTGCTCGATCACGACCGCGGTCGCCAGCCGCAGGAAGGATGCCGGGTTCGGGAAGATCTCCACCACATCAGCGCGGAGTTTGATCTCCTTGTTCAACTGTTCGATCGGGATTGTTCGACCACACCTTCGACCAGTGCGTGCGGGAATCCGGTGAACGCCAGCACATCGTATTTCGCTTCCCGCATCATCTCTGGCACCTTCGGAAACGACCCGGCCAGGGTGTCGGTGACCTGATCCTGAGCCACGCGTTCGCGTTACTGCGAAAGAAGCGGGCGCAAAGTTTGTTTAGAAGAACCGTTAGGCGCGGTCTGCGGCAGGATCGTCCCCGGTGCTGCTAGACATGCATCCGTGCACCCAGCGCTTTCGCCATCACAGATTCGGGTTCTGCATCATCTCGTGACCGCCGAGATTCCGTCCCCTGATGCGATAGCGGCCGCAGTCCGGGGGCTTGACCAGGAGAGCAGCACGGCCGATGTGCAAACTCTCAGTTGGATGGGCCTAGTGGAAGTCACAGGTGAGGGTCTGGTTATCACGCCGCGAGGCAAGGCAGTGTACTTCGAAGCCGAGTGCGCCACGCTTGGTGAACGCCTGGCTGAGGTGAGCGTATTCGCCGATGAGATGCAGCGACGTACACCCTCACTCAGTCCGGAAATGCACGCGCTCCGTGAACTCGCAGAGGGTGCATGGAGCAGAACAGAGGCGGTAGCGTACGTGGAGCGCTGGGCGAAGAAACGCTGAGCTGACGCTACGGTTCCTCGTCGGCGTCCAGATGAAGCTCCTCGTGACCAGGCTTGAGTAGACGACGGGGCTTGCGAGCCCTGTCGGACACCGGCAGAATGGCGGCCTTCTCGAGGTCTGCCACCGTGACCGTGGGTCCGGCCAGGATCCGATCCAACAGTTCCTGTTGCGCGGGAGCGAGGTCGGTGAGCCGGCGCAGCACGGAGAGCAGTTCCATGAGCTCGCGTGACCAGCTGGATGGCCACGAGTCAACATGCAAGTCGTCCAGGGGGCTCGTCTTGCGGCTGTTGGGGTTCGCCTTGCGGTATCCGAACCACTTCTTGACGATCTGCATGCCGCCGACGTCATAGTTCCACACCTCTGTGGGGACCGGGCTGACGAATCCGGCACCCAAGTACAGGGTTCGGTTCATCTCGGCGTAGTGGATTTCGCTCGGAACCTCCGTCCCGATGTGCTGGTCGTAGCGGAGCCGACGCGGATCGCCTGGAGGGAAGAGGACATCGCCTGCTGGTCGACCGTCTTTCGGATCGATGTACCGTTCCCCGTACGTCGAGGCCCACAGCAGACGCTCGCCAAGCTTCACGGCCTCGTGCCACAGATCGGGATCGCGAGTGAGCGGCAGCCGTACGCCAGGAGTGAGTAGTTCCTCGGTGAACCGCTCGGTGAACCCACTGTGCCCGGCGACAGCCGCCACGTATGCGGCCAGGTCGTGCACCGTGATGCGGGCGAGGCCGAGCTCGGTTGCCAAGTGGGCGAGCAGGCGCGGATGCACATTGGGTGTGCCGTCCGGGTGGAGGATCGGCATGATCTTGCCGCCGCGGCCGTTGAAGTGGTGGGTGTCGGGGAGCAGCGCGGTGGCGACGACGGCTGGCCCGGTCTCGATCTCCTGGGAGGACTGCTGGTTGAGGAAGAGCTGTCCTGGCTGGAGGGCTTCCCACAGCGTGGGTCGGGCGAAGTCGATGACGCGACTGTCGGAGATCAGCCACTGCCGGTCGAAGCTGCGCATGGCGATGCGGATCAGGTCCGGCGTGAGGTCAGTTTCGTCTGCAAGCCCGTGGGCGTGCTCGGGTTGTCCGGGCAGCGGGGGCCGGCAGGCGTGCAGTGAACGATCTCGCGTCTCCTTGAATAGCTTCGCCTGTTTGTCTGGGTCGGCTTCGTGGATCAGACGCGCCCAGCGCCGTTGGAGCAACTGCTCGCTGGGGGCGTTGACCCACGAGCGGTTGGCGGTAATTCCCAGACTTCCCCAGAGGAAAAGATCATCGAGAGCGGGATGGTCCTCCCACCCCGTCTCGGTGATTGGGCGGAACGGGCGGATGGCGGCAGAGTGCGTGTCCTGCCAGCCGTCGTCGTCCAGTTGGATCTCTTTGAGCTGGCGGTACTTATCGGCTCGCCTGCCGTGTACGGCTCGGTAGTGGATGTGGGCGGGCCGATCGGGATCGGTGTCTTTGCTGCGGACGAAGATGCAGATTGCCAGCGGCTGGGCAACACCAGGGAAAATCCGGGTGGCGACATCTGGGCGATGCCCTTCCGGAGAGAGGTCTATAACCCAACCCTCGTCGCAGGTGCGCCTCAGGTAGTTACGCATGCCACGCCCGCCGGGGCCAGTGGTGAAGCCAGCGGGGGTGATGAAGCAGACGACTCCCTGCTGGTCCTGTTGATGGGCGTCGAAGACCTTCCAGGTTGCCCAACGCCAGAAGTAGATGTAGAGGTTCTTGAGCACGTGCTCATAGCGGCCGTTTCCGGGCCACTTGAACGCTTCGATCGGTGTGCTGCCCTGCGCCGGGCTTCCCTTCTCTATCCAGCCTCCACGGCCCATGGCCTTGTCGTCGTAGGGTGGGTTGCCGATTGCGACGGTGACCGGCGTGTTGGCCTTCACCTGGTTCGCCCGCCGACGCGATTCCGAGATCACGCCGTACGTCGAGGCGAGGGTTTCCTCGGCCAGATACGGGTTGTCCAATGTGTCGGTGACGAACAGCTTCATACCGTCAGGTGGTGCGACTGCTTGATGCCGCTTGAGCAAGTCCGAAGCCCTTAGCTCGGCGACGGCGAAGGGGCCCATCTGCAGCTCGAAGCCGATGAGGCGCTTTGCCAGACTGCCTATCGCATCCGGAATCGCCCCAGGGCCATCGTTATCCGCCGCCCAAGCGGCGACGTGCTCGATGATCGCGTGAAGGTATGTGCCCGTTCCCATCGCCGGATCGACGATGCGCACGCTGTCGTCCGCGTATCCGGCCTGGCGACTCAAGCGGGTACGGAGCACATCCTCAGTGAGGCGCACCATCTCCTCGACAATTTCCCGAGGGGTGTAGTATGAGCCGCTCTTCTGGCGGAGCTTCTCGTCGTATACCTCCAGGAACGATTCGTACAGGTGTAGGTAGGCATCCCGCCGACCCCTACGGATCACCGCCCATTCGACAGCGTCGACTACTTGGATAAGCAGGTCGAGGCTGACCTCGAAGCTTACCGTGATGTTGTCGGTCAGGAGCTGAAGGGCTTTGCCCATCAAGGCGTGTCCGTTATCCAGGCGTCGGCCGATCTCGTGTAGCCCCACTCCTTTCACGGAGATGTCCTCTGTACGCGCCAGCAGAAGCGCAAAGGTGACCGTCTGGGCATATCCGTCGGCAAAGGTAGCGTCGTCAGCTGACGGGAAGAGCAGCCTACGCCAGTCGTTCTTCAGCCCGGTGAACCGCAATTCCTCGGGACGCGCGCCCTCAGCTGCATACTGTCCCTCCCATTCCAGCTGCTCCAGGACCGCCGCACGTAGCAGGCGGCACAGCGGCGCGGTGCGCCGGACCAGTGTGTTGATGTGGCGGATCGGCTCAGGAACCCAGTGGAGGAAGGTCCTCAGAAGGGCGTGGAATGCGGCGGGCTCCCGGACGGCCAAAGAGCGTCCGACGCTTCCGAGATCGCCGTCGAAGAAGACCGGGGCACCGATCAGCTCGCCGGAGCGGAAGAGGCGCCACTCAGTGCCGTTGGTGTAGAGGACGTTTGGCAAGTCGCGGAGCCGTTCCCACTGCTTCTTGTTACGCCCGGTGAACTTCTCTGGATCGACCATCTGACCGGGGCGCTTGACCTCGACATAACCTACGATTTCACCGTGCACCTCGACCGCATAGTCAGGGCGCACACCAACATCACGCAGGGGCGTTTCGGAATGCCACAGGACGCCGTCCATGGCGTCGTGGCTGCCCACAGCTTCCAGAAGGTTCTGCAGAGGTGGTCGAATTGACGCCTCGGGGTCGCCCGGCCCGTTCACCATGGCCTTGCACGACGCACCGAAGATCGAGATAGCTTCTGCGAGCCAGCCGAACTCCTGACCCTGCGTCACTGCCACACCCCCGCCCTATCGATCGCGACGCGAGGAGTATGTCACACCCTAGCCCTAAAGGATGACGTGAAAGCACTTCGGACCGAACATGTTTCGGTGCGATGATCGGCGACGGTGCGATTGTCCGGCCAGAGATCGTACTCCAGCCCGCCACCCTTCATCGGCACGCACGCTCTGCCTGGCCGAAGATTACATCACCGGTGCCGGTGATGATCACGACCTCGTTGGCGCGGTCGGCGCCGATCACCCCAGCAAGCAATGGCAGTCGGCTGAACATCCCATAATGCCGCTGTGTGCTCGCCCGCATGACTCGGTCGACGCTGTGGCGGGACGTAGGCGATGTGCGTGCATCCGAATGTCGGCGCCGGTCTCGAATCGCAACGTCGGAATGCCGCCAGCGTGGAGAACCGGCCGCTGTGAGGATCGGAAGAATGACAGTCGATGTGATGACCACTCTGCGGGCCTTCTATGCGGCCGAGGCCGCGTGCCTCACCGAGGGCGCCGAGTTCGAGCAGATGGCCGCGCACTTGGCCTCGGACGTCGTAATGCACCAGGCGTCCAGCCTGCCCTACGGCGGCGAATAGCGTGGGCACGAGGGCTTCCGGAAGTTCATCGCCGCCATGGGCGAGCATTGGGACGGACTGTGGTTCGACGAGCAACAGTTCCTCAGCGACCACGATCGGGTCGTGGTCTACAGTCGCGGCCGCCTGCGCGCACGACGCACCGGGCGAACGTTGAAAACCTCACTGCTGCAATGGATCAGCTTTCGAGACGGCTTGATCACCGAGTTTCGCCCGTATTATCACGACACTTCTGCCGTGCTGGCCACACTGGCGGAGTGATCGAATCCCAGCTCCTGCACGATATCCGCTACTGCCGCATGTCGCGCTGACCGACCGGCCACCCCACGGAGGCAGCGGCGAGATCGGTCGTGGCGCAGGCACATCCGCTTCGCCGAATATTGGATGATGCGACACCTCGGCTCTGCCGTCGCTCATCTCAGTGTGATTGCTTGTGCGGGACGAGGCCGCGGAGCTTCCTGCTGGTTCGTTGTCGACGTATGTTGCCAGCCTCAGTCCGGCGCGAGGCCGCGTGTGCGTTTGCGGGCCCTGTGAGCGCGTTGGCGGCAGAGATCACTGCAATATTGCTTGGGGCGACCGGGTTTCAAAGACAGCGGAAGTCTGAACCCCTTACCGCAGAAGTTGCAGGCGTTCGGACGAAAGACTCGACGCTTGGGGCGTTCCGCGTTGAGAAGGCGTTGCAGGTACGGGGTTCTTAGGGCTTGGAGTCCCTCGTCCAGCCGAGCAACAGCAATGTCGACTTCGATGCCCAGAGAACTCGCGACCCGATCGATTGGGATTTCGTCGAGGAACACCTTGGTCATGACGATATTGAGCTGTACCGGCAGCCGACGGATGGCTTTCCGCAGCGCAGTGCGAGAACTGTGGTCAGGGAACCGGCTCGTATCGGCGGGCAATATCTCTGGGGTGAAACTCATTTGGGCTGACCGATCTCATCCGCGACCTGCATTTTGCGTACTGACAGTGCTGCGAGACGGTTAGCCGCCGGTCGAACATCCATACGTGTCTGTCGATATTGGAGTCGATCGGTCGAGTTTCTCAGTGCGGAGAACACTTTGGGGATGTCTTCGCGCCGGGCACGAAGCAACGCGACGACCGCGACAACCGCGGCAGCGCTCGAAGTAACCAGCCTCGGCAACTGCATCCAGAAGATGAACCATCCACTGACAACCGCTGTTGCTGGTGGAACGAGTGCCGCGAGCTGTGCTGACATAAGCCCTCCAAGACGACGAAAGGCTCCCGGCGCAGCGCCGAAAGCCTCTGGGAAACAGCAAAGGCCCCAGCCGAAGTGGCTGAAGCCTGTTGAGCCTCAACGCTATCGGGTCTTAGCCGATGACGTCAAGGAACGGTGAAAGATTCGAGGTCAAGGCATTGATGGGTCGACAAAAGCTGTGCTGTCAGCTCGACACGCCGCTGTCACGAAATCTCCAAAAGGGTGACCCTAATAATGCGTGGCACATGGGCGAACGATCGATAATCGCAGGTAAGACAGTTGCATTGCTGCAGCAACATGTAGATACAACCGTGCTTGTCGCTGTCACGAAAAGCGGCCACGGGGTAAACCGTTTCTTCGCTGGCGGACGCCGCGAAGGTTCCGGCGTATGCCTTCACCGCGCGGGCCTCGACGAATCGCTTGCGGGGGCCGCCGATTCCCTGGAGCATCGGCCGCCCGGCCAGCCGGACGCTACCGGTCGAGGATTTTGTGCAGCAGGCCGATAACCGCCAGGGCGACCCCGACTCCCACGCCCACCTCGGTGGTCATACCGATGGCCGTTCCGCTCGCGCCTGCGGTTGCGAGGATCACGAACCAGCGCAACGGCAACCGATCGGGATCGGGCTGCGAACCAGACTGCTTCGCGGTGCTGGATGTCATGTGATGACGCCTTTCGCTCTCTGTTATCCACCAGATCGGGACGGCCCGCTGAGGACGTCCGCTGGGATCCAGCCTCGTACCCGCACCGGATCGTCGTCTACGCTCGGAGATACATCACTATGTCAGGGGGTTATCATTTCGGAAGACGACAATGTCGCGGCCATGCTCAGCGTTCCGTCCTTCGGAGGCCATGCCGCAGGCGGCCGGGTCATCGTCGACGGGGACGGGACCGAACGTGTCGTGGTCACCTATGACGATGCGCCGGGGCCGTGGAAGTACACGGCTGAAGGTCGCCTCGTGAACGGATCGCCAATGATCACAGAACTGCTGGTGAGCCAGCGCGATCTTTCGGCACCCGTGGCGATCACTCAGACCGGACTGCGTCGCGTGCAACTGCGTCTGGTTCTCGACCGTGTCAAACGCGCCTTGAAGACCGAATGGGGGGATCGCGTCTCGCAGTTGCTTGGCGATGCCCGAACCCATATGCCCAAGTCCGGGCGGTCGTGGCACGCAGAGCATTACATGCAGGTCGCCTGGTGGTATACGGAGGCAGAAGCCGACGGTCGCGCCGCCCGTAAAGCGATAGCGGAGCACTGGGGTGTCTCGCCCGTCACGGCGAGTCGCTGGCTGAGGGAGGCGCGCCAACGTGGCTACCTTGCGCCCTACACTGCGGGAAAGAACGAACGCAGCGACGAGGATCTGTGGTCGCGACAGCGGTTCGCCACGTCCACCGTCGAGATGTCGGTGGTCCGCGCCTTCCTCGATCGGACGGTAGCCGACGCGGTGAAGGACTCGCCGGAGACCGCACTGGCCACGGTCTTGGACACGCTGCTCACACTGGGGGGAGAAGCGATCTCCCGAGCCACGCGAACCGAGAACGCCAAGGACGAACTCGGTCTCCAAGCGTTTTTCGACTACCTATTCGCGTTGGCAGAGCAGGCCAAGGCTGGCACACTGCGCGCAAGCGCTAAAGCGCTGGTGGATGCACTGACTGCCGATGTTCCATCCGAAGAACAGCGATAACACCCCGCGACCGGCACCGCGCGTCGACGGACCTCCGGTCGGCACCGGAGGTGGTGACACCCGCTCTTGCTACGCGCGGATCCCTCAACGCCTCCGGTCGTCCGGTACCTGCTACGCGGTCGGGTGCTGTGCGGCGGCGGGCAGCAGCGACTGAATGGCTGACCTCCCAGGGAGGTGACATCCGGTAAATAGCCGCGTTCCGGTCGGTCTACCAGGCCGTAAGTCGCTGACGTTCTCCGGCACCGCGGCGGGTATCGGTGGGAGCATCGCGACGATCGTCCCGTGGAGCAGGGGACTGCCCACCTAGGCGGTTTGACCCGGAACCTGAATTCTGTGATGCGGCTAACAGTGATTCGATTTACGCCTAACCAGCGTGTCGATGGTCACATTGACAGTGATTTACATCACACGTGCCGAAGTGTCGTCGAGGGGAATCAGCCGGTCAGCGTGTCGACGGCGTGTCGCGACATGATGTGACACCGAACTTTCCAATAGTGGCCAACGTCACGACACGGACGGGCTCGCCGGAACGAGACTCCCCTGTCATACGGGCACCCTAGACTGCGCTTACTACCAGGAGGGACACGTGATGACCGCCACACTGGAACCGAAAGTAGAAGTCGTAAAGCTCAGTGAAACCCAGGTCAAGGACATGATCAAGGGGATTCTGGCAAACCTTGGGTGTAGCTTTGACCAGCTGGCCAACATGGCCCGCACCCGCGACTACCCGACCATGCGGCACCGTCTTGCATGGGGCCGGATAGGCGGCTACTACAAGCAATAGGGGTTCGGGTTGGCCAAGTTCAAGTTCGCGCCCGAAGCGAAGCAGTTCACGGCTGGCATGAACACATTGCTCAACGGCACGATCTGCAACAACGCCCGCCTCATCACTCAGATCGACGACGGCGGCCAAGCCCAGATTAGTCTCGCCGGCAAGATCAATGACCCGGACGACCCCCGTATGAACTGCGTGCCCCTCCGGATCGGCAACGAGAACCCCACGCTCTACGTCGGCGTCCAGATCAATCTGCAGCCCGACCCATCAGGCGAATTCCTGATGGTCAGGTCATCGGTGATGATGCTCGCCGCCGACCCCTGCGGTGAGCGCGAACTGCTCCACTACGACTACGAGCGGAACAAGGAACACGGCTACCCGGAAGCCCACGTGCAGGTCAAAGCAGCCTCCGCCGACTGGGATGTTGCCCTCGCCGGCCGTGACAAGCCGCTCCACAAGCTGCATCTACCGGTGGGTGGCCGCCGATTCCGGCCGACGCTTGAGGACGTCATCGAGTTTCTGATCGTTGAGAAGCTGGTGAAGGGGCGCGACGGCTGGGAGGACGTTCTCGAGAAGTCGCGTCAGGAGTTCCAGGAGATCCAGTTGCGGGCCGCGGTACGGAATTACCCGAAGGTGGCCGTCAAGGTGCTGCAGCGGCTCGGATATGAGATCACCGAGCCGTCGGATGATGACAAGCTCATCTAACACAATGCGTTAGGCAATGGAGGAGGTGTGCAGCCTCTCAGCGATCGCATCTTCTCGCCATATATGACCGCGGTCAGGTCGGCGTCCGCCCCGCAACTACAGCTCGAACGCCGGAACACCCCCACCCGCCTGCGCCGATAGCCCTCGCACACGCCAACTCGGACCAGACGACCGCATAATGACTTCAGTCAACCCTAGTGAGCAACAGTAGCCGTGTAACACGCGGAATCGGCCCAGGCAACCGACATCCTGGGGTTGCTCTGGTTGTTCATGACACCATCATCTAACGCCTTGTGCGGCACCCGCCGCGGGCTCATGAACGACCGCTGCCAGGGGATTGATGACCGGAGCTACCTCAGTTACAGATCAGGGTCTGTAGCCCACTCGGGTGAGGTTGGCGGCAGGGAAGCGGTGGCGTTGCGTCGGGCAGCCGTGTCTTCGGGGCGTGTCCATAGCGTGTCTTCATCTCTGCGCTGATCGTCGGTCAGCGTTGCCCGGCGCTGTTGTTCCTGGAGCGCGGCGGTCAGCTGGTGTTCGAATCGTGTCGCGTCGATCTGTGTGCCCAGCGCCATGGTGATGTGGCGGTTCGGCAGGTCTGGATCGTGCGCGGGGGTGGGTCGTCCGAGGATTGCTAGTCGCTGCCGGAGGTTGTTGATCGTCTCGTTCAGTCGGTCGTCTGTCAGTTTTCCGAGCGTGTTGGTGTCCGGTTCGACGCTTGCTCGATTGGCCGGTGCTGGCTGTTCGGTCCGCAGAGTGCTGTGTTCGAGCTCGGCGACTATTCGCCAGTGCAATGCGGCGGCGGGGAGTTCGTCGGGCAGATGGCGCTGGGCGGCGGCGTGGTGGAGTAGGGCCGAGACGTCGAATCCAGTGTTGTCGGCCCTGTTGAGTTGGTCGGCCAGGATCGGCCAATACGGGTCGTTAGGGATGCGGGCGTTGATTCGAAGGGCGAGCGTGTTCCACCGATTGATGGCGTGGTTCGGGTCGCTGCCCAGAGCCGTGGTGATCCGGTCGTGTAGTTCGTCCCGGCAGCGCTTTTCGGTGATCGGGAACCGGCGTGGTGGTCCGGTCGGTCGGCGGTCTGCGTTGTCGATGTGCAGTGCCGCGCGCCAGATAGCGAGGTCACTGAGAAGGTCGGAATCGATCCCGATGAGCGGGTGGGCCCAGTTGGGTGCGCTGGAGGGTGTCCATCGTCGGGCGTGCTGAGCGACTTGTTCGGCGAGGCTGGTGACAAGTCGACGGAGGGTTGCCAGATA
>NZ_BAGB01000141.1 GCF_000308615.1 Nocardia jiangxiensis NBRC 101359 | reverse complement strand
CCGTTGCGACTGTTGGAGAACCGCACCTTCCCGGGCGGCACGGTCCTGCTGCGCTACGAGGCGAAACACGACTGACACAGCCAGGCACGCCCTGCGGACGCACTACGCGGTACACGTCGCACCATGGGCATACACGCCCCCTCCGTGATTACCTACGCCGAGCGCTTGCACGCTATCAACGTCCATTCAGCGCTCACCACTCGATAATCGGTGCGGGTTCAAGAGGCCACGGCCTGGACAGTTCCGGACGTTCCGCGCGGACGCCAACGGCCCGAGATGACCTCGGGCCGTTGATCTTCGGACTGTCGCATCTGGCCGCCATGCAGGGGTGCCGACAGCATCATCGACTACGAAATCCAGCTGGGACTCCGAATACGCCGCTACTTGATCGAGTTGGCCAACTGATCGGCATAAGGGGCAGTGAATTTTCCGACAATGGGAAGCCCCGCGCGGACACCGCCGGTGTTGTTCGCCTGGACCATCGCCATGATCCAGACGACGACCGCGAAGGCCGCGACTGCGAGTCCGGCGAAGCTGAAGATGATCCCCAGGACCCCGAGGAGCGAGCCGACGATGCTCAGCACAATATTGACCATCGAGACCGCCCCGAAGAAGACGATCGATTGCGAGGCATGGAATTTCACATCGGGATCGTTCTTTCCCACAAATAGGAAGATGATTCCGGTGAGCCACCCCAGCGCGTACGACAGGATCGCGCTGGTCTTTTTGTCCAAGCCGGTGGACTGCGGTTGGTTCGCGGGAGGTTGAGAAGATGTCATGGGGTGAGTAGACGCCCCGCGCGCCTCCTACCGATCCCAACTTTCAGCACGAACCCACAGGTCGCGGGCCAGCCAGTCGACTGGGATCCCGGACGTGGTTCTCACGACGAGAGGGCTGCCGATGAGCTCGAAATGAGTGCGTTCGAGGGTACCTCCGCCCCAACATTCGTCGGATGGGTGGTGCGCACTGCGGAGGGCACGGTGTCGAGTCGTCCGTCCGGTGACCTGGGTGGCCTGTTCGCGCGTCATCGGCGTTCCTTTTCCGGGGCAGGGTGGCTGCCGACGTCGGCCCGGGCACCATGGGCGGTTGTGGACCCGATGACCGCGGTGATCACCAGAGCGAATGCGACCAGGGCACAACCGGTTCGGGTGAAGTGGAACAGCTCCCAGTGCCGCAGGATCTCGGTGTAGTCGGCGGGCAAGGCGTCTACCCGCCAGCGCTTGATCTGCTGATTGATCGGCACGTTGCCCCAACGCGTCACCACGAACGAGGCGATGACCAGCGCCGAGGCGCTTGCGGAGATCCACCGTTGCCGATGCGCCGATCGCACCGCGAGCAGCAGGGTGCTCAGGACCGCCAAGCCCATCAGCGACTGCATGACCGGTCCGTTGACCCGCATGAGCGCGGTGTGAAAGGTGAACCGAACATCAAGGGGCACTTCGCGAAACGCGTACAGCACGTTCACCGCGCCGTATCCGAATGCCCCGGCCGGCAAACCGGGAAACAACAACGCGGCTGCCCGAACGGATTTCGACAACATCGTCACTCCTCTGCATATCGCAACACCGAGTTGCGATACTGTCAGCATGCCCGCCTTTCACCGATATCGCAACTAGGAGTTGCAATGAGCCGTTCCGCGCCCCTGGGGCGTGGCACCAAGGTCCGCACCGCCGTGCTCGCCGCAACCATCGACGAGCTGAGCGAACGGGGATACGCCGCGTTCACGATCGACAACGTCGCCCAGCGCACCGGTGTGCACAAAACCACCGTCTACCGGCGATGGCCCGATCGCGAGGCCCTGATCGCCGAGGCGCTGGCCGACAGCGTCGCCACCGACATCCCCATCCCGGACACCGGTTCGGTCGACGACGACCTGCGCGCGCTCGCACGCAGCCTCGTCACGTGGGCCAACAGCGCCTCCGGCCGAGCTGTACTGGCTGTGATGGTTTCCACCGCCGCGGGCCTGCCGGCGCCACCCAACTCCGCGCGACATGTCTTCCGTGACCGGATCAGGCAAACGCTGCCGGTCGTGACACGCGCGATCGCCCGCGGTGAGATCCCCGACGCCACCGATCCGGCCGAGATGATCAAAACCCTTGTGGCGCCGATCTATTTCCGCGTCCTGATCACCGGCGAGCCGGTCGACGACAACACCGCCGACGCGGCAGCGACACTGGCGCTCACAGCCGCCCGGGCCCACTTGTTCGCCCATGACTGAACATCCACGTCTGCCGCTGCACGGGTGGTCTGCACAGCAGAACAGCTGCGGCGCAGCTTATCTGGAGTACGCGGGGACGATCACGACGAGTGGCATCGAATCGGCTGAGTGATCTTCGTCGAATTATAGTGGGGTGTCCGATGTTTGGGTGGGAGGCGGTGGGTCGGATGGGCGATGAGGCGCGGCTGATCGCCCAGGATCGGGTGATCGACAGCCTCACCGGGTACGTCACCGCTCAGGTCACCACACAACTGGCTCGGGCAGTGCACGACACCAGCGAGCGAGCGGCGCATCAGGCGCGCGTGCACGAGGCCATGACCACCGGTGAGACGCCCGCGGGCGCGGATGTGCTGCGGGAATGGGACGAATTGCCCGAGCGGCAACGAGAAGCCCATCGGCTGCAGGCCCGTCGCATCGGCGAAAACCTCGCGGCCATCGGCTGTTTCATGGCGCCCGTCGGCGACCCGGTCCAAGACGTGGTGTTCACTCCGCTGGCGGTCTCCCGAGCGGGCCTTCAGGTGTTGCGCGGCACTTCGCGCCGGCTCCCGATCGCGGTGCCGCAGAGCGAGCAGGCCGCCCGGTAGACAGGTGCCATGCCCCTACCGAGCGAACCGCATCGGTTGTAGCGGACCACCAGGATGACACGTCTTGCCTGGTCATCGGACCAGGTCATAAGCGCTATCGTGGTCGTATCGACTTGTTCGGGCAGTACGGGTCGTGCCGATGTGACCTCGCGAGGCGAAGGGCGGTGGTGCGTGTGCGTACAGCGGCTCGGCTCGCGTCGAGCCTCGGGGCCCTACACGGTCCGATTCCGGACTATTCACGCTCCGAGGTGCTGATCGGGTCGGCGGTGTTGCTGGTGTTGCTGGTGGGGGTCTCGGTTGCACTACTGGTGGCGGGTCGGCACCGCGGTGGCGGGCGTCACTGGCCGGCTGGGTGGCGGTTTCACCGGCCTGGCCATTGACTGCGCCGCGGGTCGGTGCCGGCCGAGTTGGACGGCTTCGACCAGCAACAGGATCGCGTCGGCCACCAGGTAACCGCGTAGCGCGAGCATCCCGAGTTTCGTTCCGGCAGACCAGGTTACGGGCTCGAGCAGAGTCAGCGGCGGCATCCGCCAATGGCCTTTCTGGATGAACCCTGCGACGATGTTGAGCCAGGTGCGGTTCACCCACGGGCCCAGGACTTGCGGGTCATTGCACAACAGCAGCAGGAACACGCTCGCGCTGGGCAGCAGCAGACCAGCCAGGAGCCTGCACCGCGGTGGTGATCAACCCCAGCGGCGCGCTCGGGATCAGCACGATCGCAGCGGCCAGGGTGACCATCGCAATGTAGGAGAGATAGAACTGTTTCGCATCTTGGAAGCCGCGGTGCAGGGAGTGTTTGATGCCGAACACATCACCGAATGCGTAACTGGTGGACAGGGTGACCGCGGCGGCGCCGATGATGGACGCATCCAGCAGCACGATCGCGAAGATCGGCCCCAGCACACGGTCGGTCTGCCCGAGCAGGTGCGCGATGGTGCCGGCGTCGCGGAATTTCCCCTGGGATGTCGGACTGCTGGAAGAACAACTGACACGCCGCCACCGTGGTCCCCACGCAGGTCACCGACGGAGAACCAGCCCCAGCCGCGGCCGAAACGCTCGTTGATCAGCCGGGCAAGCCCGCCGCCGGTGACCGCGCACATGCGCACGACCATTTCCTGATTCACGATCAACACCGGAATGAGCAGCAACAGGACCCACAACAGGCCGTAGCCGTAGTTCTGCCCGGCCTGGGCGTAGGTGGCCACTCCACCGGCGTCGTTGTCGCCGACCATCACGATCAGACCGGGCCCGACGATCGCGGCGAGGGGCAACAGCCTGGTCCGCAGCGTGCGTGGCCGGTCGGTCTCGGTGATATCGATGCGGCCGAACGCGCCCTCGATATCGCCCAGGTGCGCCGAATCCAGGACCGCCGAAGGCCGGGAGGTCGGTGTCGTACGCGATTTCTGCGGTGCGGGAGTGTCCTGCGCGGGGGGAGTCGACGGCGTGCTGGGTGTCTTCGTTGTGCCCGAGAGCTGCTCGGGTGCGGGCGAATTCGTGGTGCCGAGTTGCCCGGCTCCGCGGCTCGTGGTGGGGGAGCGGATGGCTGCGCGGTGTCGTCGTCCTGCGGGGCACGCGGTGGTTCGGACGCGGTTTCCCTTGGGGTGGAGCGGCTTTCGTCGGCGTTCGTCACGGTGCGCAGCTGCCGTCGGAGATGTCCGCGGCGGTGTCGGCGCCTGGTGCGGGTTCCCGGATCGGGCGGGGTGCGGGCTCGCGGCGGCGCCAGTCTTCGGGAATGGCGGCCTCGAGAACGTCGTCGACGGTGACGACGCCGAGCACACGTCGGTGTCGTCGACCACCGGCATTGCGTAGAGGTTGTAATCGGCCATGAGCAGGGCGATATCGGTCAGATCGGTATCCGGCGTGACGCGGACCGGGTCGGTATCCATCAGTTCACGCACCCGCGCGCAGCAGCACCTCCCCGTCGCGACGTTCGAACGCGCGCAGACCTGGCTGTTGTCTGCGACGTTGCGGAACTTGCGACTCCTGGCCATTGCGTGCCCGGCGATCCGCGGCACCGGAGAAGCCATCGCCGAACCCGTAGTTGGCCGAGCGCGGAAAGGTGAAGGTGACCGTCGCCGACTCCGCCTACGGCGACAATCTCGGAGGCTTCGACGGAGCGATCATCAGGATCCATCCCAAACGACTGATCAGCTTCGGTATCGCCACCACCGACGCCGCGGTCCGTCCATCCGGGATCGACACCCGTAACGTCGGCTGATCCCACACGATCCTGACCGCGAACTCACCCCACGACGGCCACGCGGGGGCCGTGTTTCGGTAGTAGCTGTGGGCCGCCCGGTCTCGCGCCTCTCGCCGAACCCGCCGGGCGGTAGATCGACGCAACGGGTCTGTCTGGCGCTGCCGAACGGGGTCATCGGCGGAGCGTTGTCGCGGTCGTGGTGCCATTGCCACTGGTTGCCGCGTCGGTCGGCCCGAGACGACGCTCCGAGCAGGACATGGCGGGGTAATAGCTGAAGTGTATCGAGCGAAGTAGGCTGTGCCGCGACCATCGCTGCCGCGAGCATCTACCGCGACCCGTCGTTCGACGGCGTGACCGCAGGTGTGGCCCGAGTTCGACCGAGGAGGCGACGTTGACAGAGCAGCACGCCCACGAGCACCCGCACGAACATGAGCACAGTCACGGCGGGGTGACGCATTCGCATTCGCACACCACGCACGACCACGACCACGTCGGTCATGAGCACACCCACACCCACGCCGATGGGACGGTGCATTCCCACTGGCACAGCCACCAATCCGATCTGCTCGACGAGCACTCCCACTCCCACGAGGAGAACAAACACACGTCGCAGTGAATTGACAGTCGTCAGGACGGTGTCGCGCCAGGACATGAAGTGGTTGTGCATGGCGGAAGCGTCCGTGTCGCCGGCGAGCAGGGCACCCTCACGCACCGAGCATTTCCTCGCGGTCGGGAATGAACGCACCCACCCGCGCGCGAGTGCGGCTGCGGGCCCGCGTTGTCTGGTACCGCCGCGGTGGTGACCGCAGCGTCGGCCAACTGCCATCACTGCTCTCGGTGGTGACATTCAGCCCTACCGGTGGCAATCGGCACGATGGTTGGCCGACTCGTTGAACAACGAGGAGTGAGTCCGAAAGGCAAGCGCGAGTTGAGCGCTAACCCCGGTTTCCCCCCTAGTGAGCAGGGGTAACTGCACGGTAATGCCAAACGTCTGCGATCCGCCGCAGCGTCCAACCGTCCCTTCGGAATCCGAGCTGATTGCGCTGGACTCGAACGAGTGCCCGGCGTTGCTGGCCGGGGTGTCGCTGGGCAGAGTCCTCTACACTCGCGATGCCCTGCCAGCCGTGCGGCCGGTCAACCATGTGGTGCGGGACGGGGAGATCATCATCGGGGCCGGGGCAACGCCATGGCTGACCGATATGGTGCGTGCGAGAGACAAAGCCGTGCTCGGCTACCAAGCCGACCAGATCGACCAAGCTTCCCATCGGGGCTGGACGGTGCGAGTGGTCGGCTACGCGCGGATCATCGACGATCCCGACCGTACCGCCCTGCTCGCCGGGCTCGGCAACTCCGACCCGCTGATCGGTGACGCCTTGCAGACCGTGATCGATCGCGGGTTCATTCGTGAAGTGCCGGAATCGGATTCGGCCGCCCCACCCCGTCCGGTGCCGGGTACCGCACCCGCGACGATCGAGACCGATCCCGGCATCGTCACCGCGCTGATCGCCGACAGTGAGGCCTCCCTGGCCGCCTTGAAACGAGACATCCGGACCCAGTCGGGACCCGCGCTGGTCGACTTCATCCGCGCCGACATCCGGGAGTTGCAGCGAGTCCTGTTCACTCCGACGGGTTTACAGGTGATCACGGCCGGGATGGACGCCTCGTCGTGGCTCAACGAACGGCTGTGGGAATGGCTGGGCGAGAAGAACGCCGCGGACGCCCTCACCCAATCGGTGCCCGGGAACGTGACCTCCGAGATGGGATTGGCGCTGCTGGACGTCGCCGACGTGATCCGTGCACACCCGCAGGTGGTGGACTACCTGAGTCGGGTCGAGCAGGCGGGGCCGACGGCGGACGGTTTCCTCGACGAGTTGGTCCGATACCCGGGCGGCGACGATGCGCGCGCCGCGTTCGAAGGTTTCCTCGACACGTATGGCATGCGCTGCGCCGGCGAGATCGACATCACCCGGCCGCGCTGGAGCGAAAAGCCCGCCATGCTCGTGCCGACGATCCTCGGCAATATCAAGAATTTCGGACCCGGCGCGGGCATGCAGCGCCTCGAACATGGTCTGCGTGCCGCCGAACAGGCGAAAGCCCAACTGCTGCAACGCTTGCGCGCCTTGCCGGACGGAGAGCGCAAGGCCGAGGAGACCGAGCGGATGATCGACCGGGTCCGCACCTTCGCCGGATATCGGGAGTATCCGAAGTACGGCATGGTCAGCCGCTACTTCATTTACAAGCGGGCCCTGTTGCGCGAAGCCGAACGCCTGGTGCGGGCCGAGGTGCTGTGTGAACCCGAAGACATCTTCCATCTCCGATTCGACGAGCTCGACGAGGTGGTGCGCACACAACACGCGAGCGCGGAGCTCATCGAAGAGCGCAAGCACGCATTCCGCCCGTATCGGTCGCTCACCGCGCCGCGGGTGCTCACCTCCGACGGCCAGGCGCTCAGCGGGACCTACCGACGCGAGGATCTCCCCGCCGGTGCACTGCCCGGAATGGCGGTATCCGCCGGAATCATCGAAGGTCGCGCCCGCGTCGTATCCGATATCGCACAAGCCGATCTCGATCCGGGCGACATCCTGGTCACCGCCTACACCGACCCGAGCTGGACCCCGTTGTTCCTCGCCATCAAGGGGCTGGTCACCGAGGTCGGCGGCCTGATGACCCACGGCGCGGTGATCGCCCGCGAATACGGTCTGCTCGCCGTCGTCGGCGTGGACCACGCCACCGAGCTGATCCGTGACGGACAGAGTATCCGGGTGAACGGTACCGACGGATACATCGAGATCCTGTCGTAGCCCGGTGAATTCACAATGCCAGAGAGGCGTTCGGTGCTCGTCTGCGCGACATCCGGAAAGACGCGGGCCTGATCGGAAAGGCGATGGGGGAGCGACAGTCACGGCCCAAGGGGCCCTGACTGCGCGTTCCGGCTGGAGCGTGTTTCGAAAGTAGGCCCGACTGAGCCGTTGCGCGGCTCAGTCCGGGGTTGGTGGATCGTTCAGAGGATGCGGATGACATCGGGGAACGTGTAGCACCGGTGCTGTCGGTGCCGCGGATGAGGTAGACCGCTTCGTGGAAGTCGTTGACGTAGATGTAGACGACCGCGGCCAAGGCGCGGCCGAACCAGTCGCTGCCCCACCGTCCGGCACCGGCCTGGCGCTGCCAGCCGTTTCCGGCGTCGCATCCGACGTGGGTGTAGGTGGCGGTGTGGTGCAGCGCGACATCGGCGCGGAGCGCGGCCGGTCCAGCAGCCGCTGGTAGTCCTCGTCGGTTCGGTGCAGTCCGACCAAGGCGGGCATCACCCTGATCGGTGATTCGAAACCATTGATTCTCCGCCAGCCGAGGAGTGCGACCGGCGATCAGCGGGATTCCCGATGCTCCGGTGTGTCCGGAAGGTGTCGTTCGGGACAACCTGCTCTGCGTCCGCGCGGTAGCGCGCTCGAACAAGGGCTCCGCCGCTTGCGTTGCGCGGCAGTGGTATTGCGGCTCAGACAGTGCCCGGGGGCAGGAACGCCGGGAGCATGAATGTTTCGAGTAGCTGGCGGTGGGACGGGTCGGTCGGGTCTTCGAAGTCCAAGCGGCCGACCAGGATCAGTTGTACGAGTGCCAGCCATTCGCAGGCTGCTTCGTTGGTGATGCCCTCACGGAGTTCGCCGCGTTCGCGGGCGCGGTCGAGAATCGGGCCCCACATTTCCAGGGTCAGGTCGCTGGCCAGGCGTGATGTGCCCACGACGGCCGCGGCCAGGTCCATGTGTTCGGGGCTGACGATCAGTCGGATGAGGGGATCTCTGCGGCCGTGGTCGACCAGGAATATGAGTCCGTCGACGACCTGGTCGCGGAAATGTTTACGTTCGAGAACGTATTTCGTTCCCCTGACGAAGAGCTTGCGGGCGCGCAGGCGGATCAATTCCGCGATGAGGGTGTCCCGGTCGCGGAAGTATCGGTAGATCGTCGGGCGCGATACTCCGGCAGACTTGGCGATGTCGTCCATCGTCGTCTTGGCGACACCGAAATGCAGGAAGGTCGATTGGGCGGCTTCGAGTATCTGCCCGCGTGCTTCCTCGACGTCCCCGCTCAGGACGTTGCTGTTACGACGAGCCATTCTCTTTTCCTGCCCTCCACGGATTTCTGCGTTGTATGCAATACTCGGCGACATCATGGACAATACTCGTTTTTTGTTGTTCGTTCGACGTCCATGGGTGGGCATGGTGCTGCGACGCGTGGTGTGATTCTGAAAACCTTTGGGGGTGAAGGCATCTGGAGTGCCCGTGACCTGGTCGATCGACGGCTGCGCACGGCGAGCCGGTGGCGGAGCACGGTGAGGACTCTCACACTGCCGATGCCGGGTGAGGGCCGGATCAGCGGCCCTCACCCGGGCCGTTCACGGGTTCGGCGTGAACGTGATCGGCAGCCGCGCGCACCCGCGGACCTGGCTGGCGTGCATGACCGGCGGATCGTTGTCCGCGAGCGCGTAATCCGGTATGCGACGGTGGATTTCCTCCAGGGCCAGGCGCAGCTCGATCCGGGCCAGATGTGAGCCCAGGCAGCGGTGTGCGCCCGCGCCGAAGGACAGATGCCGGTTCGGGGTGCGCTCGAGCAGAAGGTCGTCCGGGTCCTCGAACTCCTCGGCGTCCCGATTGGCCGAGCAGAGCATGAGGATCAGCTGATCGCCCTCGGCGATGGTGACCCCGCCCAGTTCGGTCGTGCGGGTGGCGCGGCGGCCGGGGATGACCGCGGCCTCGATGCGCAGGATCTCCTCCACCGCCGACGGGATCAGGCTTTCGTCGCCGATGAGCTGATCGCGCTGTTCCCGGTTGTGCGAGAGGTGGATGATCGCCCACGCCAGCGAGCCCTGGACGGTGTGCAGACCGGCGATGAGCAGCAGGAAGAACATCCGATTGAGTTCCTCGTCGGTCAGCAGCCGGGTGCCGTCCTCGAGAGCGACCTCGGTGTGGATGATCTGCGAGGTGACATCGTCGCGCGGAGAGGCCCTGCGGTCGTTGATGATGTTCTGGAAATATCCGAGCATCTCGAACGCCGCTTTCCCGCGGGCCTGATTGGATTCCTCCTCGGTGGCGCCGGGGATTCCGGTGAGCAGGACATCGGTCGCGTGGGTGAACATCGGCGCGTCGGCCAGTGGCCAGTCCATCAGCGACAGAAATACCCGGGTGGGCAATTCGTGCGCGAAATCGGCGATGAATTCCGATGTTCCGCTGGCGGCGAATCCGTCGATGAGTTCGGTGATCGTCGCGCGGATATCGTCCTCGAGGGCCTTCATCCGATTCGGGCTGAACAAAGGCTGCAGGGCGAGCCGATATCCGGTGTGTTCCGGCGGATCGAGTTCGAGCGGAATGAATTTGCCGAATCCGGCGGTCGTGGTCGTCAGATTGTTCGGGTGGCTGGAGAAAGTCTCCGGGTCGCGCAGGACCTCGTGGATCTCCTTGTACCGGGTGACGATCCAGTGCCCGCCGTGGGCGGTGGAATATACGACCGGGCCGCGACGGGCCAGTTCGGCGACGCGATCCTGCACGGTGTCTTCGGGGAATGCCAGCGACTGGTCGTAGATGTCGAAGTCGACGACCAGGTCATCGGCGACCTCAGCGGAAGTGGTCATGATGTCTTTTCCTCGGATGGGGGAAGGGCGCTGGTGAACGTCAGTGCGCGTTCGGGGCAGGCTGTCGCGGCGCGCTGTGCGAATTCGAGCTGGGACTCGGGGATCGGACCGGCGTCGACGACCGGGTTACCGAAGTCGTCGGCCTCGAGCAGATCGGGCGCTGTCGCGTAGCACAGGCCGTGGCCTGCGCAGGCTGTCCGGTCGACGACGAGGTGAACGGGTTCGGCCATGTCACAGATCTCCGGGCGAGCCCTTGTCCTCGGCGAACCACATGCCGACCCGGGCCAGGGTGCCGCCGTCGGTCGAGGGCATGACGACACCGGACAAGTACTGCGAATCATCGGAGGCCAGGAACAGCGCCACCTTCGCGTTGTCGAGCAGCGACGGGGGACGCTGGAGTTTGAGCGGAATCGGCGAGATCGACGGATCCCAGGGACCGGCGACCTGTTCGTAGGACTGGCCGACGACCGGGGAGCCCTGCGGCATCAGAAAGTTCGGCGACATGCCGTGGGTCGGGCAGATGGCGTTGACTCGGATGCCGTACTTGCCCAGGTCCAGGCTCAGTCCGCGGACCAGCCCATTGACGCCGGCTTTGGTGGCCGAGTACATCGCGATGTTGTGGTAGGCGACCAGCGACGCCGCCGACGACGTCGCCAGGATGGTGCCGCCGCCGTTCTCGCGCAGATACGGGACCGCGGCCTTGGCGGCGTAGACGACACCGCTGAGGTTCACCCCGAGCACATGCTGCCAGTCGGCCTCGGTCAGGTCCTGGAATTCGACCTCCTCGCCGCCCGCGACGGACGGGACGCCGCCCCGGGAGACGACGCCCGCGTTGGCGAACATGATGTCCAGCTTGCCGAAATGCTGCACCGCCTCGGCCACGGCGGAGTTCACCTGCGCCTCGACGCTGACGTCGGCGGTGATGGCGATGGCCTTACCGCCTTGCTGCTCAACGAGTTCGACGGTTCCCGCGGCGCGTTCGGGGTCGATGTCGACGACGGCGATGGAAGCGCCCTCGGACGCGAACAACTGGGAACACTGACGACCGAAGCCGGAGCCGGCTCCGGTGATGACGGCGACTTTGCCTTCGAGCTTCATGGTGGGACTCCGATTTCCAGAAGGATGCGTCCGGCGGGGGACGGGGCCGGTGCGGATGGAGGCGCAGCGGGACCGGCGAATTCGACGCCGTGGGCTGCCCGCCTGGGGCGGGGTGGAGTGCTGTGCCTCACACTCGAAGCTACGCCAGGAGACGAATGACGTCAATCGTAATTTGTCAGTTGATGCGTTGCGGGTGGCGTGAGTGGCTGTCGACGGGCCTCGATCGCGAGTCGTCACCTGCTGTCATAAACCTACAATCTATAGGTATAGTGCAGACGTTGTGCGCCGAATGCGCAGAGAGGAACGACTGG
>NZ_BAGB01000142.1 GCF_000308615.1 Nocardia jiangxiensis NBRC 101359 | reverse complement strand
TGTGACGAGGATCGGATGAGTCTCGGGTCGGGTGTCGACGCAATCCGGCACCACTCCCTGTGTCTCGACTCGGCCTGTCGTGGCTGCCTCGGGGACAGGTGGTAAGGGCATGATCCTGCGTGGAGTATTGGCTTCGGCCCTGGCTGCTGCCGTAACCGTCACCGTTGTCGGTGTGGCTTCGGCTGAACCCGCGTCGAGCCCGGTGGCTGGGCGACCGTGTCCGGCGTTGGAGGTCTTCGGGATCCAAGGCACCGGGCAGTCCTCTCCGGATGCAGATCCGAAGAACGACACGGGGATGTTGGGCGTGATGTTCCGGCCGATGATGGCTGGGGCGCAAGGGCTGATCGATCGAACGTATGTGCCGTACGAGGCGAGTTTCGGCGGCGTGGTCCCTGGCGGCCCGGTGCCATACGAGCAGTCAGTTGATCACGCGGTTCAGCGGCTCGATCAGTCGGCCGCTGACATCACCAAGCGGTGCCCGGCGACGAGAATTGCTGCGGTTGGGTATTCGCAAGGCGCACATGCAGTGTCGCTGTGGGCGAAGAAAATCGGCGCAGGTAAGGGAGCGATCCCCGGCGATCGGGTGGCGGGAGTTCTGCTGCTTGCCGATCCGACTCGGGAAGCGCGATCGAGCGTGTTCCCCGGCCGGCCGGGACAGCGGTCCCCGGAGGCTGTGCCTGGCACCGGCGGCGGGGCGGTGTCCAAGGTGTCGGTCACGGATCCGACCCTGGGCGGTGCCGGGATCGCGCCGCTGGCCGATACGGGGGAAGGGTTCGGATCGCTGTCCGGTCGGGTGGCCGATATCTGTGCGCCCGGGGACCTGGCGTGCGATGCGCCCGAGCATGCGCCGATAGCCCATCTGATCGCCAATATTGCAGGGCAGTCGCAGCTGGATCCCAACGATCCGGTGGCCGCGATATCCACGATTGCTCAGGCACTGGCGACCACATCGTTCAAAACCGTTGTGCCCGTGGTCAACAACGATATCGAGGGTAAGAGTCTGGATCAGATCAGCTACGAGCCGCAGAAGACGATCTCGCAACGCCTGGCTGAGGCGTCCGATCCTCGTACCCCGATGCCGACGGTCGATGAGACGTTGTCGGCACTGATGAAAGTTGGAACGATCGCGCTCAATGCGGTGAATACCGTTGCAACACAGGTATTCACGCCGGAAACGATCGCTGATTTGGCGACGGTCGGATTGTCGAATCCTGTTGCGGCGGCGATGGCTCTCGGTGGAAAGGTCGCCCAGGCGGTGGTGGAGCTGGTGCCTCCGGCTACCCAGATGCGGTTGGTGAACGAGGCGTTCACCGCCTTGAAGGACAACGTCACCGACAATCGGGACCTGTTCAACATCTCCACGCTGATCAGTTACAGCAACACCATCGCCAAACACGAAGGCTATGAGTCGTTCTCGTCATCTCCGTCCGGAGAGTCGGCGCTGTCGGTGGGTGCGCAGTGGTTCGACGCCGCCGCGAAGGATATCGCAGCAAGCCGCGGGAACTGAGGCTGAATACATTGATTACCAATACTATTCGCGCACGGCGTGGCGGGTTGGCGCTGGGGGAGCAGAACCCCGCGCTGGTGATTGCCCCACGGAGCGCCGACCGAGCCCCGGTGCGGACGGAACCGCTTGTCGTGGAGGGGTGCTCGCCCTTGAGGTGGGCGGTGATGGGTGCCCATGGTGGTGCCGGTACCTCCACCCTGGCGCGGTGGTGGCCGCAGGCTGCCGATTCGGGCGTGGCGTGGCCCGGTTGCCCAGAGACGACTCAGTTCGTGGTGCTGGCAGCACGTAACAGCATGTCCGGTCTCGTTGCTGCGGCGACTCGGTTGCGTGAATGGCATGCGCAGTTGGCCCCGCCCGGAGTCGTCGTGGTCGGTCTGGTGTTGATACCTGCCCGCCCGGGACGAACCCCGGCACCAGTGGGCCGGTTCCAAGACATCGTTGCACCACTGGTGGCCAAGGCGGTGTACCCGATCGGCTGGTACGACGACCTGCTGACGCTCGAACGCAATGAACTGGCCCGCTTCGAGCAGAGTGCGCCACTGCCGCACCGAGGACGTCGCACGGATCTGACTGCTGCCGTGCCACGCGAGGTGTGCTGCACGGCCTCACAGATCGCGGAATCCATCGCCGAGTTGCAGACAACCGGCGTGTTTCAAGGACTTTGAAGGGACAACCATGTCTATTCTGCTTGCCGCTCATCAGACGGCGGCCTACCTGGCTGACACGATCAACGTCGTTCCGCAACAGCCGCCGGCCGCGGACAAGTTGATGAAGATCGTCGGCTGGTTGGCGTGGGGCGCGATGATCGCGGGTGTAGCCGGAATCATCTATGCGGGTGGGAAATTCGCGTGGGAGCGCTGGCACGGGGGCGCGATGGAATCGCCGAAGATCGTTCTCGGAGCGCTGATCGGTGGCGTCCTGATCACCTCTGCGGGTGTGATCATGAACGCAGTGGTGTCGTGAAATCGTTGCCGGGCAACGTGACTGAGCCGATCTACCAGCTATTGGGGTGGCTTGGCTGGTTGGTTCTGCTGCTGTGCGCCAGCCGAATCATCTGGGCCGGAGCCCTGCTGATCGTGCGATCACACCGCGGCGAAAGCGTCGAAGGACTCCTCGGTGCGCTGCTGGGCGGGGTCATCGTCGGCTCGGCGGGACTGATCGCCGGAGCCTTGTACGCACCCGCTTAAGCGAAGGGGCGAATCATGAACTACTCCAAGGGATTAACGACTTCCGGTGTACTCCTGACGGTTGTTGGCGCCGGTCTGTTGGCTGTGGGATGCAGTTCGACTGCTCACTCTCCTGTTGGGGCCACACGCCCGGACATTCATACGGCGCCGACGCATGTGCGCTGGACGGATTTCCAAGGTGTGCAGGTACCGGTTGCCGATCAGGGACCCCAACGCATCGACGGTGTTGTCGCCACGGGATACGACTCGTCCCCGCAAGGGGCTGCGCTGGCGGCTATCGAGTCGACGGTGCGAATGTCGATTGCTGACGATTCCCAGTGGACGAAGGCCGGGCAGCAGCTTCTCGTCGCTGGTCCTGGGCGCGATCGGTGGGCAACGGCACGTGTACAGGTCTCGATTGCCGGTCCCGTGCGGGAGGTGGCGGCACCGCACCTGCTCGGTTACACGGTCACCGACTACTCGCCAGCGAAAGCCGATATCGCCATCTTCACCCGCCAGGTCGACGGGTCGCTCACTAGCAACGCGGCCAGGGTGATTCGGCACAACAGCACGTGGCTGCTGGATCTCCCGGCGAAGCCGGGCATGCCGTCGGTTAGCGCGGTCGCGCGGACGCCACAGGACATGGTGAACCTTGCGGCGACAACCAAGGAGCCGCCACGATGACTTCCCACCCGCGCGTACTCGCGCTCATCGGCTCGGCCGTGACCATTGCTGTCGTGGTGGTCGTGGTGCTACTCGACCACCACGACTCTCACGGGAGTAACAGCGCACAACCGGCCGTGCCGGTGCCCCAACCGACCACATCGGCAGCACCGGGCTCGTCTCAGTTCGGACTGCCGAGCGTAGACATGTTCGGCAACCGATTGGAAACACCGCCGAATCCGGCCGGGGTGGTTGTGCCGCAAGCTCCCGCCCTACCGGACCTCCGAACCAGACCTGACTATCTGAGTTCATCGCCGGTAGGTGTGCGATGGGAAAGTGGCTGGGGTGGAGCAGCATTGGGCTTCTCCAGTAGCGACGGCCCCGCTCGGATTCTGGACGGCGTCGCGTCCGGCTACGCAGATACTCCACAAGGCGCGGGCTTGGCCGCTTACGACGCACTCGGGCGGGCTCTGGCCGCGTCGGATGGGGTGTGGCAGCGGGTCGTCGCTCAGCGCTACGTCGGGGCAGGACCGGCGTTGGTGCAGCGCCTCGTGCAGAGCCGCGCGAATACATCACACGTGGCGAAATACATTGTGGTGCCGGATGGTTTCCGGGTTCTCGCTGGATACCGACCTGATTTCGCGGTGGTGCAGATCGCGGTGCGCGCCACGGCCGGATGGGCATATTCGACTTGGCCGATGGCCTGGGTCGACGGGGACTGGAAGGTTCGGGTACCCAATGATCCTGCGGATCTGTGGGATTCGACGCACCTGGACTCATTGACCGGATTCGGAGCATGGAAATGAACGCCCGGACGCTGGCACGGGCCGCTGCCCTCAGCTCGGTGGTCGTTGCAGGCGTGGTCTCGGTGGCCGTGTGCGCGCCCGCACAAGCGGCGCCCGGTGTGGGCGTATGTGATCTGCCCGGGGTGAGCCCGGTGTGCGATATGGGGCAGCAAGCGGCTACGAGCATGGCCGGGAGCGGATTCAAGCAGATCGTGGATTCACTACTGGACGGGTTCGCCCGGCTGCTGGAGTGGTCGATGGCGTGGTGGGTGAAGCTCCCGTCGCCGGACCTGACTTCGATGTCGGCGCTCACGACGGTGCGCCAGTACACCACTGGACTGCAGGTGCTCTTAATGACCGGCGCGGTCATGATCACCGCCGGACGCCTCGCCTTGGCGCGACGGGGTGCGTTGGCCGGTGAGGTGCAGGAATCGTTCATGGCGTTCGCGCGTGCGCTGTTCGCCTCATGGATGTTCGCCGCGGTGATCACGATGGCCACGCGGGCGGGCGATGAGTTCTCGAACTGGCTGATCACCGATGCCACGCATGGCGATCCGTCCTCGGCGCTATCGCATCTCGCGCAATTCAGTGCGTTGACCGGCACCAGCGGACTCGGGATGACGGGGATGTTCATCCTGGGGTTGATCGGATTCATCGGC
The DNA here is from genome assembly GCF_000308615.1 of Nocardia jiangxiensis NBRC 101359. Lineage (GTDB taxonomy): Bacteria > Actinomycetota > Actinomycetes > Mycobacteriales > Mycobacteriaceae > Nocardia > Nocardia jiangxiensis. The sequence goes on along the minus strand of NZ_BAGB01000142.1, from coordinate 7,627 downwards.
GCGCTGCTGCAGCTGGCGCTGCTGGTGGTTCGCCAAGCTCTGCTGATCGTCGTAGTGGCCGTGATTCCGATCGCTGCGTCCGCGGCGGGTACCGGGCCGGGGAGCCAGGCCTATAAGCGGCTGATCAGCTGGGCGATTGCGTTCGCGCTGTTCAAACCGGTTGGCGCCATCGTGTATCTGGTTGCTTTCGAAGCGGCGGGGTCGGGGTCCTCCGACACTCAGCAACAACTGCTGGGGTTGATCCTGCTGGCGCTGGTCGCGCTCGTGTTGCCCGCGCTGATGCGAATGGTGGCGCCCGCCGTGTCGACCATGGGCTCCGGCGGGGGAGGCGTGGCCGCGGCGGCAATGCTCGGCAGCGGGGTCGGTATGGCTGCGGTCCTGGGAGCCAAGGCCGGTTCGCGAGAGGCCGGTGAACCCGGTCAATCGGCGGCAGGTGGTGGAAGCCCGGCACCTGCGTCGCCAGGGTCAACGACGCCCAGTTCCGGTGCGCGTTCGATCGCTCCGGGCGGCGCTGATGGAGATAGCGGTAGCAGCACTGCGGGACGCGCTGGTGGTGCTCGCCCAGGCGGCTCAGCAGGCGGCGGTGTTCCCGATACTGCTGGGCAAGGCGGCGGTAACAGCGGCGCGCAGGCGGGACGGTCCGCTCCTCCAATGAGTAGCCCGTCGGCGTCTGGTGGGGCGCAGGCGGCGGGCGGTGCAGCGGCAGCTGGTCCGGCTGCGGTTGCGGTGGTCGCCAGCGAGGGAGTCCGGTCGGCCACACAGCAGCTGAGCCAGGCCACGCAACAGATCAGTGGTGAAACGAATGCCGGAGTCGAAAACTTTTCCGGCCCAATGGGACAACACGAGGTGCGCCGATGAGTCAGCGAGTGTATGGCCGGTGGGAACGTCCTCGGTCGGCAGGTTTGTTCGGGTTGACCTGGGGTGTGTCGTTGCTCGGCATGGGGCTGGTCGTAGTCGTGATGCTCGGGTTCATGTTCACCCGATCGGTGCTGGTTGGAGGTGCTCTGATCGTGGTCGGGGCGGTCGTCTTCCTGCCGTTGGCGGTGACTCGAAACGGTCGAACAGGTTGGGAGACACTGCTTTTGCGGACCCAATTCGTGTTCGGGCGTCACCGGGGTGAACATATCTACCGAGCGGGACGGTTCTCGATGATTCCCGGCACCTCGAGGTTACCGGGGCTGCTGGCCGACTCGACGATGACCGAGTACGAAACCCCGGGCGGTCGGCGGTTCGGGATGATTCACATCCGTCGCACCGACCACTACACCGTTGTGCTGCGAGTGCAGCCGCGTGGCAAGGAACTGGTCGACCAGGACCGCATCGACGCGTGGGTGCAAGCCTACGGCCAGTTCCTGGCCACCCAGGGCCGCGATGAGGTCGTCGCCGTGACCGCGGTGCTCGAACACGTTGTGGAGACCCGGTTGCAGCAGCGCAGTGAGGTCGCGCGGCTGGTGCGTCCCCAGGCGCCCGAGTTCGCACGCACTGTGATGGCCGAAGCCGGAGCCAGCGCGGGCAGCGGGGTACGGATCGAAGCGCGGATCGCCTTGACCTATAGACCATTGGGCCACAACAAGATTCGCCGGAATGAGGCTGAACAGGCCAAGGAGATCGGCCAGCGATTGCAGGGAGTGCTCGCGCACCTGCAGAACGCTGGGCTACCCGCGCTGCCGATGACCGCAGCCGGGGTACTGGGCATGGTGCGAACCCGGTATGACCTGGCGTCGCAGTGGGACGCGGAACTCGCAGGCGAGGACCTGACCGCCACACAGGGCTGGGACGCGGCCGGGCCGATCTCGCACTTGGATCGCTGGGACCATTACGTGCACGACGGTGCTCGATCGGTGACCTGGGAAATGGATGCGGCCCCACGTGGCACCGTGCTGGACAGCGGGCTCGAGGAACTGCTGCGACCACGGCCGGATGTTCCTCGTAAACGGGTGAGCATCGTCTACCGGTTGCATTCGGCCGGAGACGCGGCTCGGATGGTCGATTCGGATTACCGTGACGCACTCGCCGCCGAGCAGACCGAGCGCGGAATCGCCTCTGCCGCAGCGTCGATCCGCGTTGCGAACACCGGAGCTGCCCGCCAGGAACAAGCCCGCGGCGCGGGACTGACTCGGTTCGGGGTACTGGTTACAGTGAGCGATCGTCTGGATGCGGACATGCCCGGAATCGAGGCGTCGGTGCAGGCGATGGCCGCCGCATCCCGGCTCGGGATCCGCCGCTGCTACGGCTACCAGGCCGCTGCGTTCGCCGCCTCACTGGGGATCGGGCTCATCCTTCCTGAACATGGATCTATCTCGAAACGGATGTCGGCATGAAACCTTCAGCTACGAAACGAATTTCGGGAATCCGTGTTCTGACGAAGGAGGGCCGCGAGCACGCGCAAAGCGCCGCGGTGAGCAGCCATCGGCTCCGCCGCTGGCGAGCCCAGTATCGGCTGTGGCAGGACGATGCTCGCAGGGCGACAGCGCTGCGGCGCGAATCAGACTCCGTCGGAGAGGGATTCGATCGCCAGCTGGCCAGAAGCAGCGACCGCGGGTACCGAGGTCTCGGCGGCGGCCGTGCGGCAGTAGTTCCTGCGACACCGGAATGGCGTTCCACCACAACGCAAGTCGCCGGACTGTGGCCGTTCGCGGTCGGCGCGGCAGCGCCTGCCGTGGGTACGCCGGTGGGACATCACTTCGTGACCGGTGAACCGGTGCATTTCGATCCGATGTCGTGGTTCCTCAAGGGATTCATCACCGCGCCCAGCATGTTCGTTTTGGCGCTCAACGGGTTCGGCAAGTCGAGCCTGATTCGGCGTCTGGTGACCGGTGCGGTCGCTGCCGGTGACACCACAATGTGCTTGGGCGACACCAAACCCGACTATCGAGACCTGGTGCAGACCCTCGGTGGGCAAGTGATCGACCTTGGCTACGGGCACGGCAAGCTCAATCCGCTCGCAGTCGGTGCGCTGGGCTCCATCATCGAGCAGCTACCTGATCCGGAGATGCGCCGGCAAGTCGCCGCGCAGGTGGAGGCTGGGCAGGTGACCGTGGTCGCGGGTCTGATCGAACTCGTCCGCGGGGCTCGCGTCGCGGATTACGAGGAAACGCTGCTGGCGGCTGGGCTGCGCGAACTCTACGGCCCCGGTGGATTCACCCCCGACGATCCGCCGTTGCTGGAGGACCTCCTCGAGGTGATCGCACACGGCGGCGAGCAGATGATGGCCTTCGCCGAAGAAGACTCCCTCGAGGCCTATCGCGAGGCCACCAAACCACTGCGCCGATCGTTGCGCGCCTTGGTGGAGGGCCCCTTCGGCGAGATCTTCAACGGGCACACCACCGTTGTGTTAGATCCGGCGAGTCCTGCTGTGTGCGTGGATGTTTCGCACATCCCAGAAGGTGACACCAAGTTACTCGCGGCGGTATTGATGGTGTGCTGGTCCGATGGCTTCGGCGCCATCGCCGCAGCGCACACCCTCGCCGATGCAGGGCTGGCTCCCAAACGGGTCTTCCACGTGGTCATGGATGAGATCTGGCGCGTGCTCGGGGTGGGGGAGTTCATGGTCGACCGGGTCGACAGCCTCACCCGCCTCAACCGGCCGCTGGCGACCTCGCTGATCATGTGCTCGCACACCATCAAAGACCTCGGCGCGTTCAACAGCCGAGCCTCGGTGAACAAAGCACTCGGCTTCATCGAGCGGGCTCGCGCCAAGGTGATCGGGCCGGTCGGGCCGGAAGAAATCGAACGCCTGCGCACCGTCATGTCTTTCTCGGAGACCGAAAAGCTGACGGTGACGTCCTGGTCCGCACCTCGTCCACTCACCGACAACGGCAATGACGGTGTCCGGGAAACGCCGGCGGGCATGGGGTGTTTTCTGCTGAAAACCGGTGAGGACAACACGCCAGGAATCCCGTTCCGAATGACATTCACTCCGGCCGAGCGTGACAGCGGCATCCACAACACGAACAAGCGATTCGACGGACTGCACGCCGAATAATTCGATTATCCAGTAATTCAACTCTCTCACCTCTCCGAAAGGTGAGCGAGGAGGTGTTCTGTCGTGAACAACTCCACAAAAATCCTGGCAAGTGTGGCAGTAATTCCCTTACTGCTCACGGTAATTCTCCTGGCGGCCATCGGCTCCAGCACGGGAAGCTCCTGCGCGGCACTGCCCGACGGTGTTGGCGGACCAACCGGGAAGTCCTTGGCGGGGCTGAACGACGGGCAGCTTCGGCTGGCTCGTGACGGCGTACTCATCGGCAAGCAACGCCACGAACCCGTCGGCACGATCCTTGCTGAGCTGGCTGCGCAAGCCACCGAGAGCGGCTTCCGGAACCTTGCCAACCCCGCGGTGCCCGAGTCGTTGAACTACCCGCACGATGGGACCGGCGAGGACTACGACAGCGTCGGACCACACCAAATGCGCGCGGGCATCTGGGGATCCGTCGGCATGGCCCAACTGATGCGGCCGCAGTATCAGATCACCTGGTTCTACGACCAGGCCGAAAAGATAGCAGCCAACCAGGCCGGATCCGGTCCGGCGGAACTGGCCCAGGCTGTGGAGCATTCCGCACCGAACGTCTATGCCCGCAGCCTCGAACTTGCACGGCAGATCTACGCGCTGTTCGCGGATCTCGATCCTGCGGAATCCACGGCCGGCATGGGATGCGGCGAACCAGTTGCCGGGCCCTTGAGCGCGGCACCACCGGGGAGCTTCGGTGCCGCGGTGATCTCCGCCGCGCAGCGGTGGATCGGTTCTCCCTATGTGTGGGGAGGCGGTGATACCCGCGGCCCGACCAGGGGAGAGGACGGGGTAACTGGCTTCGACTGCTCCGGGCTGACCCTTTACGCCATCTTCCGGGCCTCCGGTGGGCGTATTTCGTTGCCGCACTATACCCAGGCTCAGCAGGACGACCCACGCGCCAGTGTCATTCCTTTCGATGGACGGCGCCCCGGCGACCTCATTTACTTCACCAAACCGGGTGAGCGCGATTCGCATCACGTCGGAATTTATGCGGGTCGCGACAGCAAAGGGGCCGATCTGGTGCTGAACGCACCAGCGACTGGTCAGAACACGAAAATTGAACCACTTGCCGACTGGCGAGGAGAGCGCATGGATATTCGCCGATTCGGCTGACCCCCGCATTGTCTTCAGCCACTTTTCCCGCCCTGTGCGTGAAGCGAGGTGATCCCAACGATAAAGGAATCATTCGAAGAATCCGGCATCAGAGCGCCGTCGGCATCACCTGACTCGGGGCGACGGCGTCGCATGTACGGCGGTGAACGATGACCGCCGTCACCGGGCCCTCCTTCGAACGGATACACAACGCCCTACTCCCTGTCAGCGGCGAACCTGCAGGGCGCGGAGCATGGACGACGTTCCTGTGTCCGGCTCACGACGACAACCAGCCCAGTGCGGCAATCAAATACGACCCGGACCAGCATCGGACGGTGGTGCGCTGCTTCGCCGGGTGTCCGGACACGCTCGTGCTCGAGAGCCTCGGCCTGAGCGTCGGTGACCTGTTCGACAACCCTGTATCCGGCACTCGACCACATGCGTCGCCGTTGCGTGATGGTCAACTGAGGCCGCGGCGGAACTCCTCGCTGACTACGCAGCGGAAACGGCGCAGCCTAGGCAAGCAGATCGGGTGGCCGGTGGAGGTCGCCCAGTACGTCTACCACGATATTGAGGGTCGGCGGATCGGTCGTGTAATCCGGACCAGCACCGAACACGAACGTGGCAAAGCCAAGGGGTTCTATCTCCGCCGATTCGAATCCCTCACCGACACATGGCCTTTGGGTGCATTTGCGCCTGTGCTGTATCGGCTGCCCCAGATCGCCAACGCACTCGGTGCAGGCCAGGCGATCTGGGTTTGTGAGGGCGAGAAGGACGTCGACCGCGCCGCCGATCTCGGACTGGCGGCGACCTGCAACGCGCTGGGCGCCGGGTCGTTCACCTCCGCCCACGCGGAACAACTTGCCGGCGCTCGCGCGGTCGTCATTGTGGCCGACCGTGACCCAGCCGGATACGCGCATGCTGACACTGTCCGTTCCCTGCTACGTCCCCTCGTTGGCCAGGTGTTGATTCTTCAAGCCCGCGACGGCAAAGACCTCAGCGAACACCTCGACGCCGGACACACCCTCGAAGACCTCGAACCGTGCCTCGAACTCGGCTACCACGGCATCGGCGGAGCCGACATCGGCGATCTCATCGAATTACCCAGTCCGACTGCCGATCTCGCCGCCATTGACTCACAACTACAACGGCTGCTGGCCTGTGTCGACACTCCCGAAAGCAGGCCGAGCACCGCCGAGTCGACTGCGGCTATCCGGCGGGCCCGCTGGGGCGATTCGACTACCGGCCTGGATGTCCACACCGACACGGGAGCCGAACTATGAGCCGCCGATCGTGCGCTGCACTTGTGGCCTCTCTGTCGGCCAGTCTCCTGGTATTCGTCGGTGGCTGTGCCAATCACGAACACCCGTCCCACCGCAGTGCATCACCGTGCACTGCTCCGGCGTTCCGCGCGCCGTACTCCACGGTCAGTCCTTGTTCGGCTGAGGCGGTACTGATAGCGGCCGCCCGAGCGATCTTCACCTATCGCCCTGATCGCCAAAACGGTGCCGCGGATGCCCTTCGGACTGCAGCGCCGTTGATCGCACCGGACTACATGGATCGAATCGGTGCTTCAGCAATCACTTTGGCACCGGTCACCACTACGACGTGGGCGCGGTGGTCCGCCCTGAACATTCGCGTCACCGCGACGGCCCGCATCACCGCTGACGACCACCCCACCGACACCAGCAACAACGTCAGCCGCGTAATCGCCGTAACCGAACATCCAGGCAACGAACCCGCAGAAGAGCGCACCGTCTACTTGCAGGCCGCTCGAACCGGTCCCCATAGTCCCTGGCTCATAACCGACGTGGGGATCCAATGACAGGACGGGATCGATCAGCAGCCGGGGCGTCGGCGCCATCAACGTACAGGCCGATGCCGGGCTACCCCAGCGGAACGTCGATCAGTGCTGGTCCGCGCAGTCCGCCCGCCTTCTCGTTACCTGCCGAGAGTGGCCGGTGTACTACGCCGTGTTCGGCCGCCGACCGATCCCGTTCTCGGCATCTCACTACTTCGACATCAACAGCAAAGGTGGATGACTGATGGACCCGGCCGCCGCGCTGCGCCGAATGCGGTAGATCGTGCGAGAAGTCCAGGAAGGCAACGACAACGACGACGCTGTCGGCTACCTGGACGCATTGATCGACCACTGCGAAGCGATCGACCAGTGGCTCAGCCGAGGCGGATTTTTACCGGCGGCGTGGGACTCGCCTTCAAGAACGTCCTCGTCGCAACTGTCAACCGCACAACTGATCGCCACAGCAACGCCGACCCCTTCGGTTGTATCACCGGCGCACGCACCGGACCGGCCGTCGGCGGCTCTCGGCCCGCATGCCGTCGGCGATGCGCTCGACATCTAACTGGGAGGTCCGATGACCGAAATCGACGACATCACACAGCAATTGACCCGGTCAGCTGCCCACGCGCTATACGCGGCTCGCCGAGCGATCGACCAACACCAGCAACGATCCGCACGTCAGCGCGAGGAAGCTCGCCGTGAACGGGAGCACCGGCTAAGGG
>NZ_BAGB01000143.1 GCF_000308615.1 Nocardia jiangxiensis NBRC 101359 | reverse complement strand
CCCGACCAAAGTTGCTAACTAGAAGCATAGGCTACCGGACCTGCTAGCACAAGCCCTAGAATCATACAACCCCCGCCCAGCAGGGGGAACGAAGCGAGAGGCACCGACCGTGCGCAAGACCACAGTGGATGTGATCGTGTACTGGTTCCTGTATTGCCGTGTGTCCGAGGAGAAACGGGAAGACAAGCACGACCCCGGCGAGAGCACACCGGGCCAAGAACGCCATCTCCGGGACCTTGCCGAGAGCCGCGGCGGAACGGTGCTCGCGGTCATCCGTGAAGTCAAACCGATCAGCGCATCCGAGTACACGATCAAGGAGCGCCCCGGCTACAAGCGCCTGTTGGATGTCATGGAAAGCGAAACCCGGCGCATCCGAGCCGAACAGCCGAACGCGAAGTTCGTTCTTGCCGCTCGTGAGGACACCCGCATCTCCCGCCGGCCCGTCGAGCGCGAAGAACTGATGGAGCTGTGCAGGCGCCTGGGGGTGAAGTTCAACTGGGCGGGCGCGGAATACGATCCGGAGAACCCCGACCACCGTCTGACCTTCCGCATCACCGGCGCCACCGCGGCGCACACGTCGGACATGACCGCGTACAAGGTGAAATCGAAAGTGGCCCAGCGCGTGAAAGACCACCGGCCGCACGGGAAGATGCCCAGCATCTACAGGCGCCACTGTGACGAGCGCACCGGCAAGAATCTCTATTGGGAGCTGGACCCGATCCCCGCGAAGGCCACGAAGGAAGCCATCGAAGCAATCCTGGATGGCCGCTCGGGTATCGAAGGCCACTCGGTGATGGCTGCCTGGGAGCATTACCGGAAAAAGACTGGGCACGACATCAACCGGACCGTGTTCCGGCGAATGATACTGAAACCCGCACTCGCCGGGATTCTGATGCACAAGGGCGAAGTGATCGGCAAAGGGAACTGGCCCGCGCTCATCACCGAGGATCAACACGAGCGCCTGGTTGCGATCCTGACCGCCGAAGATCGTGATGTCCGGCCGGTTCGCGGTACGGCGCCGGTCTATCTGCTGTCGAACATCCCGAAGTGCGGCGTACCCGATTGTCCTGGCGCTGAGATCTATCCGGGCTGGCGCTACATCCCGGGATGGCGAGAGAACGGCATCGAGCGGCCCCGGGTGTATCGGTGCCTGGGGTGTAACAAGCTCCAGGTGATCGCGAAACCGGTGGAGATGTTGGCAGAGAAGGCCATCAAGAAACTGCTGACACATCCGCGAATCCTGGACGAGCTGAACCGCTCTGACGTTGACGACAGCGGGTCGGCCATCCTCGAAATTCGCCGGGAGCTGGCGACGCTGACAGCGCGCATGGACGGCTTCTACCTTCAGGCTGCCCGCGGCGCGCTGTCCGATCGGGGGCTGACGAAGCTGGAAGCCGAATTGCTGCCCGAGATCAGCGAACTGAAGGACCGGTTGGCCGCGATGGCTCCCCCGGCATCGGCCACCGGGCGGCAACTGCTCGCACATTACGCCGGGCCCGACGCTGCGAAGCTCTGGGATAAGGAATGGCCCATAGAGCTGAAACGCGCGCTGGTCCGGGCCGGCCTGGATATCACGATCTTGCCTGCCGCTCCCGGTGCACCGCGGCGGTTCAATCCCGATCGGATCGACATCCGCTGGCGTGTTCCTGCCTGATCTGCCGGAGGTAAGCACGCAAGAGAGCCAACACCCTATCCCGCATGGTGTCGGGAATGGGCTCAGCACTCACACAAGTTCTGTCGGGATGCCAAGGTTGACCGTTACACCTTGGCATCCCGCTTCTACGACTCGTGCTCCAATCGTTCTGCAAGCGTTGCGAGTTCGGCCGGACTTCGGCCACCGGCATGCATGATCGCCAGCATGTCCGTGGCTAGCGTGTGTGCCCGCCGGATGCCATCGGCCAACGGCCCCACTTCATCCCGAGTCATCAACGACAGCTCCGACATCATCGCCGCGGTGTCCTGGACCATCCATCGGGGGATGATGCACCACCGGCTCATGTCCACTCCAGCTTCGGCGCTCGCCTCCCGCGCGGCGTCGTAGTCGTTGCTCGGGGTCGGCTCACCGCCGGAGAACAGGATTTCTCGCAAGCTGCCACGTCTCCAGCCCAGCGCCACATCGAACTTCTGAAGCGTCGCAGCCTGAACACCTTCTGGGATCGCGCCCCGGAGAAACCGTCGTACCGTGTCCTCTGACGGACCGCCCAACGGCTTTAAATCCCTTGTGCCTAAACCTAATTCGGATATTCGTGCGCTGATGTACTGCACTGCCCGGGCCGTGTCCATGGGCCATCAGTATTCACGTATCACATCAACAGCCCTAGAGGCCACAGTAGTGACCCGTGTCACAACTTCGTCACGGCTGAGCAAGAATCTTGCACGAATCTTGCGGCCAGTTACTACCAGGTGAAATGTGTCTACTATGTCCGCAACGAAGCGGGACAGACTAGCGGAGCTGGAAGCCAGCCTGGACCGCAAGATCGAACAAATGGGGCCACCACCAGCCGAAACGGTAGCCGCAGTGATGCAAGTTCTCCGGAACTACCGGGACGAATCGGTCCCACCGATGCAACTGCGACGACACACCAGTGAACCGTCAGCATCACCGCGCCGAGGTAGCTCGTCTGCACGAAACATGCGCGATTCGTGCACCGAACGGCACAGAGCCGCTGGATAGCCACAGCCGCATATCTTCTGGGGTCTTGACGAGTCTCGTCGTCCGGCCCGCCTGACACCTGTTCAGGCAATCGAATCCCTATTTCAGCCCGTCAATGAAGCTGGGTTTTTCATGCTCAAATCAATTCCGGATAAGTACCTCGATACCTATCCGATCCCGCCGGAAGTTGCCGCAGAATGGAATCGCTGGGAAGGCGTGCGCTGGCGCGTCATGCGATACATGGATAAGCACAACGGCGCCTATCCTCCCGATCAGCGATTCACGGTCTCACCACCCCGGATGTGTGACTACCACTACGAACATTGGTACGCCTGGCGCAATCGGCATTTCAATCCCGTAAGCGGTAATCGCTGGCCCGGCCACCCCGGCTCGTTCCTTCTGCCCGGCGCTGGTAGCCCGGCTGCCATTAATCGGATGCGTGAAGAACGCCGCTGGGAGTGGGACGAGAAGACCATCGAGCAAATGCAGATGACCGAGCAGTTCTGCGCAGATGGCCGGGGGTGTTCGAAGTGAACGCCGAATGGCGCGACGTAACCAGGGATCGTTACATCGAGGGAATCCCCTGCCACAAGATCGCGCAGATTCGCCAGCACATCAGCCCGAACGGCTTGACCATCACCGAGTGGAAAGCCTTGTGCGGCAGGGAAGACACAACGGTCAACCTGAAACGCGATGGCGCGTCGAGCTACGTCCGCAAGGCTGAATGGTGCCCGGCGTGCGTAGCTGCCAATGGCGGACGTATTCCGCATCGGGGGTACTGAGATGCTCACTCTCACCGACCTATTCTGTGGTGCGGGCGGAAGTTCGACCGGCGCTATTGCAGTACCCGGTGTGCGCGTCGAAATGGCGGTCAACCATTGGGCGCTGGCAGTCGAGACACACAATACGAATCACCCGACGACGCGCCACGATTGCGCCGATATCTCCCAGGTGGACCCGCGACGATACCCGAAAACAGATATCCTCTGGGGCTCGCCGGAATGCACGAATCATTCGATCGCCGGTAAGGGCCGGCTGTCGCAGGATGAGACCGCGGTCAAGTCCCGCGCAACGATGTGGGACCTTCTCCGATTCACCGAGTACCACCAGTACCGGGCCATCGTCTTCGAGAACGTTCCGGATGTCATGCGCTGGTCAATGCTCCCCGCGTGGCTGCTGGCCTGGGACAACCTGGGCTATGTCGTGCGCTGGGTGTTCGTCAACTCGATGCACGCCCAAGGGTCAGGTACCCCGGCGCCACAGAGCCGCAACCGTGCCTATGCCCTCATAACGCGCAAGGGCGACCGCAAGCCGAACCTTCGCAAGTGGACTTCTCCGCTGGTCGATTGCGCCGAGTGTGGCAGGGTCCGGGCTCTCCAGATGTGGCGCAACGGGAACACCTGGGGCGCCTACGGACGCCAATACGTCTGGGCCTGCCCGAAGTGTGGCAACCAGGTGGAGCCGGCGGTGCTGCCCGCGAGCACTGCTATCGACTGGGATCTACCTGCCCAGCGAATCGGGGACCGCGCCCGACCGCTCTCGCCAAAGACCATGGGCCGTATTCAGGAAGGCTTGCGCCGCTATTACCCGGCTCCGCAACTGATTCCCGCCGGTGGCACCTGGAACAACACCCCGTACCCGGTCAGTCAGCCGATGCGGACCCGTCTTACTCGCGAGCACGAAGGCTTGCTGATTCCGGTTGAAGGTCGTAACGGCAAGATCGCGCACCCGACCAGCGAGCCCTTGCGCACCCAGACAGCACGGAACGAAACCGGGCTGCTGATTCCCTACTACCGTACCGGCACCGCACACAGCACCGACGAGCCGCACCGGACCTTCACGGGTCACGATCGTTTTTGCTTCGTCGTCCCGCTGCGCAACCACAACCGGGTCAAGTCGGTAACCGAGCCGTTCGACACCATCGCGGCAAGCGGCAACCATCACGCGCTGGCGATGCCGGAAACCATCGAGCCTGAAGATTGCTATTTCCGGATGCTGGACCCCCGGGAGATCATGCGCGGAATGGCCTTCCCGCCCGAATACGTAATGCTCGGAACGAAACGTGACCGGGTGAAGCTCGCCGGGAATGCCGTGTGCCCACCCAATGCACGAGACCTGATCGCAGCAGTAGCGGAGGCGCTGTCATGAGCACCTTTGCCATCGTGAAAGTCAGCCCATCGGGGCGGGTCGGGCAAATGCAATTCCCGTTCGAACATTGGCTGGAAATCAATCTGTGGATGACCGCCCCGCCGGGACACCGGCCACATATTCAACGAGCCCTCCCCTTCCTGGATGCCGAACACCGAGAGTTCCTGATCTCCGGAACAACCCCTGAGGAGTGGCGCGAGATCTTCGGAGAGGACGACGAATAATGACCGAACCATTTCCCCCGATCCCCTTGCCGGATCTCCCGTTGGGAATGACACTTCAGGAGCACGTCAAACGATTCCTGGGTGGTGTCGCTGCCGGAATCGAGCTGACCAAGAATGCCCCGTGCATTCACACGGCGGAAACTCTCAGAGCCATCTATGAGGATCTGTGGGGACTGCTCGAATTCCACACCCGGGAAAACGAGATGCGCGGTGCGGGCGACCGGCTGAACATCCAAGCCGAACTGGACCACAGCACCGTCTACCTACAGCCTGTCCGCAACGGTGAGAGGCTGACCGAATTCCCGATGTGCAAACACATGCTGGGCGAATTCATCGCGGTACTGCAAGCCGAGTACGAGCAGATGCCATGACCGTAGGACCGACGAAAGTGTGTGCCCGGTGCAAGCGCGAGCTACCCCGGACAGAGTTCCGTGTGGTCAACAACGGCCTGGGCTACCTCGAATCGACAGCGAATTGCCGCCCGTGCCAAGTGGAAGCGATACGTGAATACCGTCACGCCCGGAAATTCTGTGCCGGATGTCGCCGGTACCGACCGCACGACGAATTCGTGATCTCGGGCCGCGGTGTCCGATGCGCCAAGTGCAGAAAGACGACCCGGGGATTGCGGCGTACCGAGTCCGATGCCCGGAAGAAGAACGCGCAGGCCGATTACGAGTACGCCACAACCATGCTCGGCATGTCCTCCGATGAAGCGATCACGTGGATAGCCGGCGGCAATGGAGTAACCACGCGCGCAGTAGAGCGCTGGCTGAAAAAGGAAGAAGCGGCATGAGCGACGAATTGAATACCAAGGATTTAGCCGAAGTCCAACACGCCTTCGAGGTCTACACCTGGACCCGCGAGCAGATTGCCGGGCTGAAAGAGCAGCAGGACCAAGCGCGATCGGTCATCGAAGCATATCTGGGTGATGCGGAAGTGGGCACGCTGAACGGTAAGGAGCGGGTCACCTGGCACTACCGCGAAGAACGCCGCTTCGATCTGAGGCGGGCCCGGGAATTGCACCCCGAAATGGTGGAGGAGTGCACCGAGACTCGGCGCCACCGCTACTTCGTTCCGGTCGGTGATGAGTCATGACCAGCCGCGAAGAGTACGAAGCCCAGCGAGACGAACTCGAAGCGGAGATAGCGAGAGTGCAGGAAGAACTGGACCACGTAAACCGAAATCTCGAATCCTCCCCCGACGAAATTCCGGAGCGAGATGCCGCGGCAACTGTGGACGAAGATATCAAGCTCGTCACGCTGACCGCCTACGCCGATGGGCATTACCAGGTAGAGGCATTCTGCCCGGCCGAACAAGCGCTGAACATTCTGGCGCTGTCCCTGCGGGACCTACTGACCAACGTCGATGCCCTGAGCACCGAGACGAAGAAACAGGGGTACGGCGAATGAAGCAATGCACGTCGGTGCACGCCTACTACGGGCGGTGTGAATTGGAACCGGGCCACGAGTCGGGCGATCTCGTTTACCACAAGGGCCGGGCGGAGATCACCACCGATCTCGGATTCCCGGGAGAGATCATCCGGCACTGGGCCGACGATGACCGGCTGGCGGAACGAGTGGCGTCATGAACAGCCAATGCATCGCAGAAGCGCACGAGAAATTCGGAGGTTGCTACAAATGCTGCGACTCGTGTAATTACGACACTCACCGTTGTCACTTCTGTGGGGAAAGCCTGCACCACAACAGTTATGACTGTCGCGGTAACCGGCACTGGCTTTCAGATTGCCGACCGGACTTGGTTCAGCATGAACCCGGGACCTTGTGCACATGGCAGCGCATCGAAGATGAGAACGGAAAGGTCTGGCAAGAGGCTGGGTGCTACGCCTACCAGGACCATCGAACAAACGAATGGACCGACGAGCACAAGCACTTCTATAGCGATGGGCCGATGGGATGAGATTCAATGCGCTGAACCGCATCCTTGACGGAGAAGTCTGGTCGGCCGGCCCGCTGACGAACACGGTATGGGCTCGCGCTGATGGCGAATGGTACGTAGTCGATATCAAGACCAAGCGCGCGGTGGATTACATCATGCCGGTGTTCATGAGCCCGCAACCCCGCGAGCGTGTGGAGTGGGCCGAACAAGTCCTGAAGTCCCGGAGGCACAACCCCTTACCCGATGACTTCGTGGACTTCTGCGACCCCGAGCGAGACATAGCCCACGCCATCTGGACTATCGCCATCGCGCAGGACCGTACGACCGCGGCCATTCACGCAACCCGATATGCCGACCGTGCATCGGTCTCGGCGAAACGACTGATGGAACTGGATAAATCATGAGCGCCTACATCCGGCAGCCGGGCAAGTACACCTGGCACAAGACAGAAGCGTCGTACCGCTGGATGGTGCGCGGAATTCGCGGCTGGGTGTTCAACACCATGTGTGCCCAGGTGATTTTCGTACCCGAGTCGAAAATCAAGGGACTGCATAGCACGACGGAACCGACTCGGGCCAAGTGCAAGGAATGCTGGAAATGACAATGACCGATCAGAACAGGGTCACCGAGGTCATCTCGGTACTGGACGACAAAGGCGCTATTGCGCTGCTGGCTATGTGGGTACTGAAGGTGGCGAAGGATCACCGGAACGAGCGCGAGACCTACGACGATCCGGCGCACCTGGGTCACGCCATCGCCGAATTGCTTGTGAAGAACGGCTTCAGACGATGACAGCCCCGGACCTGACAACGTGCTTTTGGTGTGGGGAACCATGCGACGGGAAGTGCCTGGGACTCACTGAAAGTACCCAGATGAAGGCGAGCGATCCGGCCTATTGGATGCTCAGCAATGGGCACACGTCCACACCTACCGTATTCGACCGGAATTGCTACATCTGCCGAGATCCGGAATACGCACAGATGGGCGTGTCGCTCTGTCGTCCATGCCCGGCGTGCACGAAGAAACAGGGCACCAACGCCGGGCATATCCCCGCCGACGATGTCGAGTGCAGCGTATGTGGATACGAAGACGGGCCCGGCGATTATGAGTGACGATGTGGACGCCGCGCTGGACGTTGGGGACCTCCACCGGCGACAGCTCGAAGCCGAGATCAAGAAGGCGTTCACCGATTACTCGCGGAACCGGCCGCGGTCGCTACAGAAGACGCTGGGACCCTCCGAGATCGGCTCACTGTGCAAGCGGCAACTGGCCTTCGGAGTGACAGCGCCGACGATGGGCAAGGGCACGAACGTCTACGGGGATGTCTGGCGCTCGCATGTCGGGGTCGCGCTGCATAAAGAGGACGAATTGGTCCTGAAGTTCGTCAACGAACAGGCGGGCGAAACCGTCTGGATTCCGGAGGCACGGGTCAAAGCCGACGACGAGCACCCGGGCACCTGTGATGCCTTTCACGTCCCGACAAGCACGGTTGTCGATTGGAAGCATCCGGGCAAATTCATGTTCGACCACTACCGGAAAGAAGGGCCGTCCTGGAAATATCGCATACAGGCACACACCTACGGCAAGGGGTACGCCCGGCTCGGCTTTCCGGTGAAGTTCGTGGGGCTGATGTTTATCAGTCCGGCATCGGACCTTCACCACGGATTCCTGTGGCTCGAAGAATTCCGGCCGGTGATCGCGGATATCGCGCTGGCGAATCTGGATGAGATCAAGGCGAAGTGTGCCGATCTGGACGTGGTGAACCATCCGGAACGGTTCGCCGAGTTCCCGATTACCCCGGGTGACGAATGCCGGTATTGCAATTGGTTCAGCCCGAAGCCATCGGGACCGCGGCAATGCGCGGGGAAATAAACCTATCCAATAGGAACAAAGGAAACACAGAACAATGAACGAGAACACAACCCAGGAGCAGCGCGTTCGCTCGGTTGACGATGTACTGAGCGGCGGTGGTGGCCCCAAGGTCTTCGCCTTCGATCATGTCGGCGCTCATGTCACGGGCACGTTCGCCGATGCGGAAATGGTCCCGGTGTACTACCCGAAAGATCACCCGCTCGCCGGGCAGCAGAAGCGGTACAAGCAAGGCACGGGCAATCTGGCCTACCAGATCCGGCTGATTCTGGAGAACACCGACGATCGGCGCGTTGACGATGAAGACGACGGGCGCCGGCGAGCCTTCGTGAAGGAATTCGGTGACCAGCGGGACGCGTTCGCGCGGGCTCTGTCGGATCGAGGATTCAAGAAGGTTTCCGATGCGTACGGCGCTCGGCTCACCATCACCCGACTGGAGGACGGGCCTCCCCCGTTCAAGGGCGGTCAGAACGAATACCGCTGGGCGTACGACTTCAACTCGGCTGATTCGGTACTGAACCGCGGCAATGGGCGGGAGAACCGCGGTACCGACGACCGGGAGCACCGGGAGCACCGCGACGACCGGCGAGAGACCCGGGAGGAGAAGAAGCCGAAGACCACTCGGGACCTGCTCCGTGATGCCGGATTGCCGGAGGACCTGGCCCCGCTCGTGGGCGAGAACCCGACTCCCGAACTGATCGCAGCTCTCAAAGCACAGCACGGGGTGAAGTGACCATGCTCGACTTCCTGATTCTGATCGTGGCCTTCATGCTGCTGCTGATCATCCTGTTCGGCGGTCTCGCGGCGCCGTTCTGGATCACGTTGATTCTGGCCTTCGTCATCGGCTGGACGATGCGCGCGGTTCTCGCGGGCCGTCTGCCCTGATTCGCGAGTTTCCCGCTCGGGGTTGTGTCTCGGCAGCTTCGAGCGGGGAGCCGGCGAATCAGGAAAGGGCGACCACAATGCAGCACACAAGAACCATCTATTCGTGGGCGGATATCTACAACCTGCCCACTCAGACCAAGTTCACCGATTCCACCGGCTCGGACTATTGGTCACTCGGCGAAGGGCACATCATCGATGACTGTGCGAACTTCGTGCAGTACGACCGCATCGAACTTCCGGTGACCCTGGATATTGCCGAATCGTCGCGGATGCGGGTCTACAAGCTGTTCGGGCTGCCGACGTGGACGGCTCGGGGCCGCGGTAAGCATAGGTCGTTCAAGACTCAGGCTGAAGCCTTCGCGTGGGCGCTGGAACAGGTGAAGTCATGAACTGGCTGACGCACATCATCGGCCTGGATAACCCCTCCGGGTACTGGTATTTGTTCTGGTCCGGGCTCGGCTCGGATATCACCGAATTCGCGGTAATCGGCGCACTACTCGGTGTGCTCCGCAAGTACAACTGTCACATCCACGGGTGTTGGCGCATTGGTCGGCATCCGGTAGCGGACACGACGTACATCGTCTGCCGGAAGCACCACCCGGACGGCGCGGTCAAGGTCAGTGATCTGCCATGAAGCCCTACGTGTGCCCGCGATGCAACAAGGTGGCGGTATTCGAGGTATCGGGGTACGTGCTGGACCTGCTCCCCGGAGATATCCAGCACGGCGGCAGAACCGTGTACGGGACCATCATGATTACCGTCGATCGCGACGGCGCCGAAGCACCGGTGATTCTGGACGGTACAGCCCTCCGTGATGCCCGCCGGGACGGATTGCAGTTGTTCCGGCGGCACGGAATCACCTGTGAGCGATTCTGGCCCAGGGATGGAAGCGATGTCGCAACACGATGACGACCTGGCCGCGCTGAAGGAATACGAAGACGAAGCCCGGCCACCGTGTACAGCAATGAGGCTGAGCACGCACGGGCAATGCGGGTTACCGGCTCGGTACATAGTCGAGCTGAAACACACACATCTACCGCCCGGGACGCTGCACAAAGCCTTCCTGTGCGAGCGGTGTTACTCGCAGATAGTAGATATGGGGTACCCGGTCCGGTGCGGCAGATGTGGCCGCGAAATGTCCGGCCCCGACGAGATCCTGGGCGATCCACGAAAGCTGTGAACAATGACGTTCAGCAAAACGAACCTTCAACCGTGGTTCCCGTTCTATGCCCATGACGACGAACTGACCGGAAAGTCCCGGAGCATTCAACCTGTCTGTACGCAGTGCTGGTTGAACCTTCGCGGCAAACGGTTGTGCGAAGGCGACAACGGCACTCACGTTCCCTGGACGATGAACGCGCCTACCGTCAACTGCTCGCTGTGCGGCGCTGCCACCGAATCTGGGCTGATGGCAGAGGTTTGCCGTCGTGAGCGGTAACCCGATCTACGCACGGGCAGCGGAACTCTACTGGAATTCGGGCTGGCGCGGCGTCCTGCCGGTTCCACCGCGGCGCAAGAAGACACCGCCCGACGACTACACCGGCAACCGTGGCATCTTCCCGTCGTTCGCGGACATCACGGCCTGGACCGAAGACAAGCCCGAGTGGAACATCTGCCTTCGCCTGCCGCGCGGTGTGATCGGTGTGGACGTGGACGCGTACGGAGACAAGCACGGCGCGGCAGCTCTGCGGACAGCGGAAGACCGATGGGGCCCACTGCCGCCCACCTGGATATCGACATCGAAGGACGATGGAATCTCGGGAATCAGGCTGTATCGCATCCCGGAAGGGGTCCGGCTACGCGATCGGGTGGACTTCGGGCCGGGCCTGGGCAATATCGAGATCTGCCAATTCCATCACCGCTATGTCATGTGCTGGCCTTCGATCCACCCGTCAGGGCTCGAATACAACTGGCTCAGGCAAGACACCGGCGCCGGGCTGAACGTCATCCCCGAGCCGGATCGGCCACCCTGGCTCCCGGATGCGTGGATACGTGGTCTCGAAGTTCCCGAGCCGGCCATCAGCGTTCAGGCGGATGTGCAGGCCGTCCTGGATTCACTGCCGCCAG
Organism: Nocardia jiangxiensis NBRC 101359; assembly: GCF_000308615.1. Lineage (GTDB taxonomy): Bacteria > Actinomycetota > Actinomycetes > Mycobacteriales > Mycobacteriaceae > Nocardia > Nocardia jiangxiensis. The sequence goes on along the minus strand of NZ_BAGB01000143.1, from coordinate 724 downwards.
GGCGGATGTCGGTTCAGGTCGAACGGCTACTGGACAAGTCCATCGAAGCCCTGGGCACGCACGGCTCCCGGCACGACAACACCCGTGACAACGTGCTTCGGCTGCTGCGTCTGGCCGAACAAGGCGAACCCGGCGTGGATCAGGCATTGGAGCGGCTGAAAGATGCCTACGCCGATGCCATCACCGACCGGGCCACCGAACCGGAAGCGTGGCGCGAGTATGACCGCATGGTGACCGGTCAGAACGGTCATGACCTCATCGCTAGCAATCCGAGCACGGAGAACCTGTTGGGCATCCGGCGATCGGAGTTGCCGGTATCACGAACGCCATCGGTGCCGGGAACGGTGCCACCCAATATCGACAACAACGATTCGACCGATGTAGACGCCGTTCTGTTCGGGCCGGCCCGGGAAGCCGAGAGCGAAGAGGAGATCAAACCCAGCTACAGCGGCGCGCGGCTATGGCGGGCGGGCTCTCTGAACGCTTCTGCGCATCAAAACTGGCTAGCCGAGTCTCGTATACCCGCTGGCTCCGTTGTGCTGCTGACGGGCGATGAGGGTATCGGAAAGTCGCTGTTCTGGGCGTGGCTGGTCGCACTCATCACCACCGGGCGAGCCTGCCCCGAATTCGGCATCCCGGAACGCGAACCGCAGAACGTTCGTCTCGTGCTCACCGAGGACGATTGGGCCACCTGTGCACGGCCACGTCTGGAAGGGGCCGGGGC
>NZ_BAGB01000144.1 GCF_000308615.1 Nocardia jiangxiensis NBRC 101359 | reverse complement strand
GAAGGGCGGCTCGCCGAGTGGCTGGACCCCAGATTGGCGTTCAATGAAAGCCGCAGTCCGGCGAATACGGGAACAGGCTGCGAGCGGAGACCCGCAGGCCGATCGATCACAGTTTCATTTTGTAGCCCTCATGGGTGGCCTGGAATCCGAGCCGCTCGTAGAAGCGGTGCGCGTCGGTTCGGGTCTTATCGGAGGTCAACTGAACCAGCGTGCACCGATGCTTCGCTGACTCACTGATCGCCCACCTCATCATCGCCGTGCCCAGGCCGCAGCTGCGATATGTCTGGGCAACTCGTACGCCTTCGATCTGGGCGCGGCGAGTTCCGCGCAGGGATAAACCGGTGATGAACGTCAACTGGAAGGTCCCGATCACTGCGCGACCATCAGTTGCGACCACGAGATGTTGGTTCGGCTCCGTAGCTATCTCGGCGAACGCTCGCTCGTAGGGACCGTATCCCCCATCGCGGGTAGCTCCATCGCGGGTATGGCCGAGCGGGTCATCTACCAGAAGGTCGACGATCGCCGGCACGTCTTCCATGAGCGCGTGGCGCAAGGTGATCTGCGAGCCGTCGGGCAACGTCAGGGCAGTGTCTTCGATGGTGTCCACTGGATCCTCTCGCGCTGTCCGGTGGGACCGCCGGTGGTATGAGCGATGGCCGGGTTGGGTCTGCCCAGTTCGATCAAGCCGGGTGCAGACAAGCGGTGCCGCTCAACAGACGTCGCGCGGTGCGGGTGACTCCGATCGATCGCACGAAACCACATGCTACCCAACAACATCACGAAGTGATGCTGGAGCACCAGGAGTGTCCTGCTGCCAGTCATAGCCGGGGACTTCGCCGGGCCACGCGCGCTGGCAGTCCGGCCCGTCCGGTCTGGCTGGCTCAGCAATCGGTCAGGCGGCGCCCTGGAACGGGAACGGTCTCTACGCTCGATAATCCTCGGCGATCTCGCTCAGGATGGCGCGAGAGGCGTTCTCGGACATGGCTATTTGACTCAGTTCATCGTTAGCGGCCAGGTAGTGGCCGATGTCGCCCTCCCGTTGCAGACGCAGGGCCCCAGGGACACCGTCGATGAAGACCTCTGGCGGCTCGGGCGGTTCACCAGCCATCAGCACCCCGACCTCCAGCAGAACAAAAAGTGGCCAGATGAAACCCGATATGACTGTTGACCTCTCGGCCAACGACGCGGATCGAGACCGTCGGCCGCGCGCTGATCTCCACCAGATGCGACAGCTGAGTGTGCATCACCCCCGGTCCACCTAGCACGTGCCGCAGCGCCGATTCCAGGATGTATATGCGCGCCTGAAAGTCATTGCTGTGGAGTCTTTTCCAGCGCTGCTCGGCCAGCTCAACCCGCCGGCCGATATCGGCGGACGAATCCCACGGGTGCAGAATCCGCTCCAGGGCACAGCGGTAGTCAGCGGTGCGCGCGAACCCCGGTACCAGGGTGCTGCCGAATGCCGTTCCCGATATCGCGTGCTGTTCGAACACAAGCCGATTCAGTTCGTCCGAGGACAACAGATCAGTGAATGGACTCCACCAGCCCTGCCTGGCCGACCGCCGGGCTTCGCGCGCCTGTTGTATCAGGCCGAGGAGGACCTCGCGGCCCTCCCCGGTGACCCCGTACAGGTCGCACAGGGCGTTGATGTGCAGGTTGGACACTCGCGTGTGCTGGCCGTCCTCGATCCGGCCGATGGACTGCGGGGACAGGAACACCGCTGTTCCCGCCGCGCTTTGACTCATACCAGCAGCGATCCGAAGAGTGCGCAGGCGGCGGCCCAACGACCGCCGAACAGGATCCAACATTCTCACCCCACTCGTGGTTCATGGTTTTCCACATCCGCGTGCACTCCTGCCGAGGTCACGAGCCAGGCACAGCCGTCACCGGCCACCTGTCGCGCACTCCCGGCGGTGCGATGCGGGCACGCAGACCGGCACGAGCCGCCGGACCTCACGCAGCGACATCCCAAAAGCCCTCACCATCGAAGCCGGAACGGTGCCGTCGTCGGGAAGCCCATACAGAAATAGCGCGTCGCGCTCGCGGCGAGCCGATGCGACCTCGGCTGTCGCGGCGATCATTTCCGCGCTCGCCTCTGCCTGCTCGGTCCGCAGCGCGTGCTTGGCCATCTGCAGCGCGATATCAGCGGCCACGACACGATCCACAACCAGAGCAATCCGCTCCTCGGGCACCCGGCACTCAGGCACCGGATTCGATGCCGCGTCGTATGTAATCCCTTGCTGCCCACGTTGTTTGGCTCGGCACGAGCGCTCGTCGCAATAGTGGTGCAGGTCCAGCAGTATCCGGCCCACGGGCTCGGGGACCGGGCCGGGGTCGACACGGCAGTACTCGAAGGGCACTTCCATCACCGGCAGGGCCGTCACCGATGCATTCACCCGGTCGACGTAACAGTTGTACGCACCCTCGAGGCACTGACGCGGCAGGCACGGGTTGATGCCGAAGGCGTCGAACGCCTCGCAAACCCGCGCGTGCATCCTGCACTGCTGCGCCGCCCGCACGGCTCACTGGGCAGCGGCAGGAAGGCGAGCCCTCGTGCCGCAGCCCGCTCGCGCGGGCTCCATCGAGGTGGCATGGCTGAGCGGTGGTCACGTCGGCGTTCGGGACTCGAAGAACCCACCGGTCCCGCGCTGGTCTTCACTCCGAGCGAGTGGGACGCATTCGCCGCAGGCGTACAGAGCGGGGAATTCAACCGGCCAAGGGCGTAGCAGCCCCCGACTGCGTACCGCACGAATCAAGCGGTCCCACTCCGCATTCGGTCGGAGTGGGACCGCTTCCTTGTGGCCGGTGCGGGGCTCGCAGCATAGCTGGAGCGCATCTGTCCCGTGTGCAGCGAGGACGGACAGGCCGGTAGGTTGACCGACAGCGCCGATACGTGAGAGCTGCCGCGTAACCGGATGGGAGGACCGCACACCGTGGGCAGGATCGAGTACTACTACGACCCACAAGCCCCCAAGCCGAATTCGCTTGTGGTGGCCTGCAATCTACTCGTCACCGACGACTCCGGAGCCATCCTGCTGCAGCGCCGCCGCGACACGGGACAATGGGCATTGCCCGGCGGCGCGATGGACCTCGGCGAAACCGTAGCGCAGTGCGCCCTACGCGAATGCCACGAAGAGACCGGCATCATCGCACAGATCACCGGCTTCCTCGGCATCTACAGCAACCCCAACCACATCATCGCCTACACCGATGGCGAGGCACGCCAGCAATACGAGAACACCTACATTGGAACAGCCGTCGACGGCGAGCCCAGCATCAATGCCGAGGCAGACGGCGTTGCGTACGTACAGCCCGACGAACTCGACCAGTACGACATCCACCCGAGCATGCGGCGACAGATCGACGACTTCCTGTCTAGCACTTATCCCCACCTCGGGTGACCGCTGATGTGCCGCCAAGGCCGAAAATGATCCGACACCGTCGCACCATCGAACATGCTCCTCAGCGGCCACAACCATCTCCACCAGTGTCCGCGGACCGAACTGTTCCGCCGACACCTTGAATCCGAGCGCCCGAGATCCACTGTGTTTGCCTCCCGAGACCATCTCGCTCGCCCTAACAGTGCTTCCGGCGTTGTTCCTCAGTAGGTTTGGATGTAGGGCCAGCGGTCGGCGAAGGTGATCGCGAAAGCGTTGACGCGAGCAGTCGCGGCTAGTGCCGTGTCGAGAAAGGTCGGCAGGATAATCGGCGAGGCGGGTTGATTGGGCGGCTGGCGATGCGGGTATCGAAATTGCAGGCCAAGGTGACGAAGCGCTGATCGAAGGCCGAGGCAAGGCATACTGAAGTGGTGCTCGGTGCAGAAGAGTTCGATCTCGTCATGGCTGTCATACGTCGCGACACCGACGAGGTGCGCCGCGCTCACGAAGCTGGTATCAACCTGGCAAGTGCCACTACGCCGGTAGGCACTCTTCTCGGTTGGGCCGCGGAGTGGGGCAGAACCGAGATCATCGCTTACATGTTGGCCCAGGGCATCGAAGCGGAGCCGAGAGCTCTTTCGAAGGCTGCGGACAAAGGTCATACCGAGACGGTGCGGCTACTGCTCGACCATGGCATGAACCCGGATCTGCCGGCTGAGTGGCCACCGCTGTGCGCGGCAGCAGAGCGTGGTTCACCCGAGTGCGTCCAAGTCCTCTTGCAGGCCGGAGCACGGGTCGATGTTCGGATGGGGCCGCAGGCAGGCTGCTCGGGCGGGAAGACCCCCTGGGAGCTTGCCGCGATGCGTCCTACAGAAGGCACAGCGGAGATACTCCAGCTACTTGCACAGTAGACCGCTAGACCGCTCGGGGGCAGCGGCCGAGCAGTCAATCATCCTAGCGCCGTGTCACGCAACGTTCGGTAGGTAATCCGGGTAACGGATCTTGGATCCGACGGCGAAGTCGCGGACGGGTCCGGCGTGCTGGTTGCGCCAGCGGATGTAGGTGCCGATCGCGTCGTCTTGTTCGCCGTGGCTGCGGTAGTCGGTGCCGTTCAGCGCGAAGTACCGCAGCGCGGCGAACTCGCACTCGATCCGGTTCAGCCAAGAGGAGTAGGTGGGCAAGAACACCAGCTCGACTGCGTTGGCCGTGCACCATGCCCGGACCTCGGCCCGCTTGTGGACCGAGTAGTTGTCGCAGATCACATACAGTTTCTGACCCGGCCACCGCGCCCGCAGCGACTTCAAGAACGCCAGGAACTCACTCCACCGTTTCCGATCACGGATCCGGTAGTACAACTGGCCGGTGGCCAAATCTAAGGCCCCGAACATGTGCCGCACACCCTGAGTGCGGTTGTAGGTCGCCCGTAACCGGGTCGGTCGCCGTTTCGGGAACCAGCCCCTGCCGGCACGTGGCTGGAGATTGAGCGGGCCGAACTCGTCCACACACCACCCGCCCGTCGGCAGGCGGGTGGTCGTACAGGTCGAGGACTCGCGTCATCTTGGCTTGAAAGTCTGGGTCGTTGCTCGTCTTCCAGGTTTTCATCGCCTGCCACGACACCCCACCGGTCTTCAAGATCTGCCGGACCGTTTCGCGGCTGAGGTCGGCGATCTTGTTGATCCGCAACACTTCCGCCAGTTTCGACAGACTCCACGTCGAGAACGGCCAGCCCAGGTCTCGGGGCACCGGGCAATCTGACAGATCCGATCACGCGCCGCCTGATCGGTCTTCGCCGGCCTGCCCCCGCTCCAATTTGGGTCCAGGGCGTCGAACCCCTTCTCGTTGAAGTCGTGTATCACTTGCCGCACATACGCTTCCGACACCTGCATCAGTTTCGCGATCAGCCCGACCGGCTGATGCTGCGCCGAGGCCATCACCACCACCGCGCGCCGCATCCGCACCGGCACCTTGCTGCGCCGCGCGATTTGAGCCAGCTTGCGGCCTTCCTCAGGCGTCACCTGCCTGACGAACACATCCGGCTTCCGAGCCACCAGCACCACCTCCACCGGCAGCATCACCGGTCACGGCCCGATGATCAACCCGCCACCACCGGGTCGGGGTTTCAACATCAACCTTCTCGGACGCGGCACTAGTTGCGGCGACGCCCGTCATTGTCTTCTACGATCCAGGCCGCGATCTGTGCTCGGGAGGTGAATCCGAGCTTGGTCAGAATGTGCTCGACATGGCCCTCAGCGGTACGTTGGGAGATCACCAGTTTGGCGGCAATCTGCTTGTTAGTCAGGCCTTGGGCAATGAGTTCTGCGACCTGCCGCTCACGCCTGGTCAACGCCACAGCTGGGCCCGGCCTGCGCGTGTCAGCGGATTGCTCGCCCAGTGCATAGGCTGTGGCTTCATTCATTCCCATCGCTCGACCAGTGCGGATGGCCGTATCGAACGCGCGAGCACCGAGGGCTGATCGCGTCGTCCGAACGCATTCATCGTGGTGATGCGACGTCGGGAAGATGATCACTGGATCGCCCATGGACCGCTGTAGGTCCTGTGCGGCTCCCATCAGGGCAGCCGCTCGCTGGGCGTCACCATCAGCGGCAACGACCCAGGACAGCGTTTCGAGACTCAATGCTGCGACGAGCGGGCTGCGGATACGCCGGTTGACTCGTAGCGCGTTCTCGAGCAGTTCGATCGCCGGGCTCCGCTCGCCTTGCTGCCAGGCGGCAAGGCCTAAGCCCCACAAGGCGATCGACCGGTAGAGCGTTTCACCGCGCGCTTCGGTAGTGGAAATCACTCGCCGGCAACACTCGATCGCCTGTTCTATGCCACCGGCCCCTAGGTGCACCCAACCGAGCGCAAGGGTAGCCGGGGAGCGTAGTGCCTCCCGGTCCGAGCTGAGCATCTCAACGGCACGTTGGAGCAAGGTGGACGCTCGAGCGAGTTCACCGCGATAGGCCGCCACGGTGCCGTCGGCGTACGCGGTCAATGCCTGGGTCATCGGGGTGGGGTCCTGATCGGCGAGCGCATGTTCCTCTTCGGCGAGGGAGGCCGCCGCCGGCACATTGCCTTGCAGGGCCGCCATGATGCAGCCTGTATGGAGCGCTTTGACACGATCGGGAACCGATTGTCGGGCAGGGTGGTCCAGGAGCCGGTCGATCCAGCGGCGACCTTCGCCGAACAGACCCCGGAACATCCAGAATCCGAATAGTGCCGCGGCGGTCCGTAGTCCCGCTGCGGCCGCCTGCTCGGTGTCTTCGGCCAGGCTGTATTCGAGCGCGTCGCGCAGGTTGGGTAGTTCGCGCTTGAGCCTGGCGATCCAATACGGCTGTCGGTGGCTGATCCATTCGGCCTCCGCGTCCAACGCCAACCGCTGGAACCAATCACGGTGCCGACGCCGGAACTGCTGTTCCTCGCCGGACTCTCGCAGCTTGTGCCGACCGTAGTCCCGGACCGTCTCCAGCATCCGGAAGCGCACCGCGCCGTCCGATTCGCCCCGGATCACGATCGACTTGTCCACCAGCGAAGACAACACATCCAGCGCGCTCCCCGGAGACAGACCGACACCACACACCTGTTCCGCAGCATCGAGCTCGAACCCACCGGTGAACACCGACAACCGGGCCCACAGCAGGCCCTCTGCAGAGGTGCACAAGTGGTAGCTCCAGTCCACACACCATCGAAGAGTCTGCTGCCGTGTAGGCGCGCTGCGATTGCCGCGGGTCAGCAACCCGTACCGATCGTCGAGCCGCCGCAGAATCTGCTCGGGCGACATCGTGCGCATCCGCGCCGCTGCCAGCTCGATCGCCAGCGGCAATCCGTCCAGCTTGGCACAGATCCGAGCCGCGGTGGCCTTGTTGTCGTCGGACAACTCCAAACCCGGCACCACCGAGGTCGCACGGTCGGCGAACAACGTCACCGCATCGGATCGGGGCAGTTCCCGCGGTGACAGCTCCCGATCCGGATCCGGTACCGGCAGGGGCGATACCGGCAGTACTGCCTCCCCGGCGATGTCCAGCGGTTCGCGGGTGGTGACCAGGATCCGCAGATCTGGGCAGGCCCGCAACCAGGCCTGCACCAGCTCCGCCACCGCCACCACCAGCTGTTCACAGTTGTCCAACACCACCAAGGACTCCCGCGCAGCCAAGAACTCCACCACAACTTGCGCCAACGGCTGAACCGAATCGTCGCGCAACCCGAATGCGGACGCCACCACATCCACCAGCAGCGACGGGTCGGACACCTCGGCCAACTCGACCAACCGCACCCCGTCTGCGAAATCCCGACGCGCGGCCGCCGCTGCCCGAAACGCCAACCGGGTCTTGCCGACCCCGCCGATCCCGGTGAAGGTCACCAACCGTGCCGAGGACAGCAGATTCTTCACCACCGCCAACTCGCTGCGGCGGCCTACGAAACTGGACAACTCCAGCGGCAATCTACCGCTCCCCGGGGACATCGCCGGCACCGACGGACGCCAGCCCGGCGCGACCGGCTTCCGATCCCCCCGCTCACGAGCTGGTTCAGCATGCAACGCCATCTCCTCCACCGTAAACCCGTGCCGACCCTGCGCCTGCTGCATCATCTCCCCGAGCTCCACCACCGTCGGCCGCTCGTGCGGATCGCGGTTCATCGCGGCTGCGACCACCGCCGACACATCCTCGGCAATGCCGCTCTCCCGCAGATCCGGCACCGGCTGAGTGGTAATCCGCAGGAACTGGGTCACAACGTTCTCACCGCTACGCCGTTCGAACGCCGCGTGCCCGGTCAGCGCGCAGAACAAGGTGGCCCCCAGCCCGTAGACGTCCGCGGCCAGGCCCGGAGCTGCGCCCTCGAGCACCTCCGGGGCGGTGAACGCCGGGGACCCGGTCAGGGTGCCCGCAGTGGTCTGAAACCCCCCAGCGACGCGCGCAATACCGAAGTCGGTCAACGCGGGCTCGCTGTAGTCAGTCAGCAGGATATTGCCCGGCTTCACATCCCGATGCACGATGCCCAACCGATGCACGGTCTCCAACGCCCCAGCTATCTTCACCCCGATCCACAACACGGTCTCCACCGACAACGGGCCCTGCCCACGGATCCGCGCATCCAACGAGTCCAGCGGGTGAAACGGCATCACCAGATATGGACGTCCACTTGCCGTGGCACCCACCTGCAACACCGTGACGACGTTCGGATGCCCCGTCAGTCGGCCCATCACCCGCTGCTCGCGCAGAAACCGCTCCCGGTTGTCCGTATCCAGCTCGGCGGTCAACACCTTCACCGCAACCGTCCGGTCCAACTCCGCCTGCATGCAGCGGTACACCACGCCGAACCCGCCCCGCCCGATCTCCTCGGCATCCTCGAACCCGGCCGCCGCCAATTCCCCCGTGACCAGGTCGAACACATCACGGACCGTCCGAAACGAATCATCCTCGTTCATCAGCTGCACACCATCCGCCAGCGTCACCGACAGCCAGCAATACAATGTTAAATCTTCGTTAACACACAGCGTATCCCTACTGACCGACCAGCTGCCCATCATTTGCCCGACACCGCAGGGTCACCCTCTGCCAGGTCGCCAGCCCGGTCGACTACGAGCGAACCGGTGGTATCGAACGCGCGGTCGCCGACAGGGTCGTCGTAGTGGGCGCTGATGGTGGGCACGGCGGGCAGGCTCATCTTCTCCTCGGGTTCGCCGAAGCTCAGTCGGGATGTCCTTGTCGACCAGGAAGCACGAGATGCCGCGTAAGCCTTCGCCAGCACGTGCAAACAGGGTGTGGCCACGAGTTTTCCGGTGGGAGACCACAGGGCCGCTTCTTCGGCGAGGTGCGCGCGGTGTCGTCGAGTGTCAGGTCGAGTACGGGGGATTCGGCGGACATCGCGATGGGGTGCGGGTAGTCGTCGTCGATTGCCATGAGTGCGACGTTGAATGCGATCTTGCCGCCGCCGCTGCATCCGCCGACCGAGATGCGAGCCGAATCCCAACCAATACGGTCGGCGTTGTCATGGCCCCAGCGATAGACATCGTCGCACTGCTGTTCCGCGACAGGGAACCGCGCGAGCGGGGCAGTGTCGTAGTAGGCACCACAACACGGCAACCCACCTCGAAAGCTAGATAGCGAGCGATGTTGTCTTCTTGCTCAGGCAGCCGGACGATGAACGCTCCAGCATGGATGATCCGATGCGCCGGCGGCCGTTGATCGCCGGTGTGCTGTCGGGCAAGGTCCTGTGCGGCAGGGGCATACGACAGCGCCGAGACGGTGCCATGCCGCGTGGCGATCTGCATGGTCGCCGGTTCGGCAATCACGTCTACTTCGACGGGGGCAGGTCGACCGGGTACTGCGCGCCCTGGTCAGCCGAAGCCGACACGGCCTGCCAGGCGGTCACCTCATCGATCTGGCTGCGTGAGTAGTCCAGAGCCGCCTGCACCGGGTACCCGCCCAACAACAGGTGCGTAGGCAACGTGTCGGCCTTGACGATTCGTACGAGGATCTCCGCAGCACGGTCGGGGTCACCGATCTGACTGGTCCCCGAACGCAACATGTCGGCCATCGCGCCAACCGTCGCCTGGTATCCCTCGGGCACAGCGCCGATCTCCATCGATGCACCCGCCCAATCGGTTGCGAACCCACCCGGCTCGACCACGAGGTAGCGGACGCCCATCGGCGCGGTCTCAGCGGCCAGCACCCGGGTCAGGCCGTCGACTGCGAATTTCGCCGCCTGATAGGAGCCCAGACCGGGAGTTCCGCCTACCCGGCCACCGATCGAGGAGAACTGGATCACGATGCCGCCCTCCTGCCGCCGCAGGATCGGCAACGCCGCCTTCGACACGTTGTAGATACCCCAGAAATTGGTGTCGAACTGCCGCCGGAAGTCCGCCTCGTCCGCAGTCTCGACCGGCGCGATATTCGCATAACCGGCGTTGTTGACCACAACGTCGACCCGCCCGAAGCGCTCCTGCGCCGCACTGAACGCCGACTCGGCCGCAGCAGCGTCAGTGACGTCCAGCGCAACCGGGAACACGCGATCGCCGTATTGCACGACCAGATCATCGAGCTGCTCGGGCTTGCGAGCGGTCGCGACGACGCGATCACCAGCAGCCAGAGCGGCCGTAGCGAGGGAGCGACCGAAGCCGCGGGAGGAACCGGTGATGAACCACGTATGCGTCGTCACGGCTCTAGTAAAACATCGTTCCGCTAATATCGCAACGCCGTTGTGTTATAGTGAACTGTGGTTGGTTCAAATTTCGAACGTGCCCGCACGCCTGAAGCGAAACGCCTCCGCGAGAACGCAATTCTTACTGCGGCAGCACATCTGGCGACGCTGCACGGAGTCCGTGAAGTGACCCTGACCGCGATCGCGGACGAGGTAGGTATGCACAAATCAGCACTGCTGCGCTACTTCGAGACGCGTGAGGAGATCTACCTGCAGCTCGCCGCCACCGGCTACGACGAATGGTCGGTAGCCGTCCGGAGTCGGCTGGCCGCCATCCCGCGTTCAAGCCCCGTCGACGGCCGGCCGGGGCTGCAGATCGCGGAATCCATCGCGACCGTGCTGGCGCAGTCGCTGGTCGAGCGGCCATTGTTCTGTGACCTGCTCGCCCACACTCCACTCAACCTCGAGCGCAACGTCTCACTCGCCGCCCTCCGAACTTTCAAGCTCCGCGCCATCGCAGACACCGCCGAAGTCGCCGCGGCGATCGCAGAGATCACCCAGCTGCCGTCGGACCAGGCGTCGAACGTGGTCCTCACAGCCACAGTCATGGCAGGCGCACTGTGGCAAATGGCCGCGCCCGGAACCCATTTGAGAGCCTTCTATGAAACCGACCCGGAACTGACCCACGCTGTCATCGACGTCGGCCCCCGGGTCACTGACATCCTGACCGCCCTGATCAACGGTTATACCCTCGACCGGTCAGCCGGGCTCAGCGCCTCAACCCCGCGCAATACCGAGCAATGACCCACTGGGAAGGATGTCCGCCATGAAAGTGATCCTCTTCGGCGCGACCGGCATGATCGGGCAGGGCGTTCTCAACGAGTGCCTCCGGGACAACCGCGTCGACCAGATCCTCGCTATCGTGCGCAGCTCACTGGGCATCGAGAATCCGAAGCTGCGCGAGCTGGTCGAGCCCGATCCGACAGATCTGTCCGCGATCGCCGACGAGCTGCCGGAATTCGACGCCTGTTTCTACTGCCTCGGCGTCTCCTCCGTCGGCATGAAAGAACAGAACTACATCCGGATTACCTATGACCTGACCATGACGGCCGCACGGACGCTGGCAGCCGCGAATCCGAACCTCACCTTCATCTACGTCTCCGGTCAGGGCACCGACAGCACCGAGAAAGGCCGATCGATGTGGGCGCGAGTGAAGGGGAAGACCGAGAACGATTTGCTCGCACTGCCCTTCCGCGCATACATGTTTCGGCCCGGATTCGTCCAGCCGATGGAGGGCGTGGTGTCCAAGACCCGGCTGTACCGGATCGTGTACGCGATCACGGGACAATTGATCCCGCTGTTCAAACGACTCGCCCCGAACGCGGTCAACGACAACCGGGAAATCGGTCGGGCCATGCTCACCGTCGCGGCCTCCGGAACGGACAGACGCGTGCTGACGCCACGGCAGATCACCGACGCGGCCGGGTCGGCCACGCCGGGTCGTCGAACCTGGCGGTTCTGGGTTGGATAGCAGCGCGTATCTGCACGACGGTGTCGTGCCTCTCATACGCCGTTCCGCCTTGCTTGTCGGAACTGGACCATCTGGCAATCCTGGCCCGTCCCGCCGCTGACAGGCATGCTTCCCGACCACCCCGGCATCCCACGGGGCGGTCGGGTACGGACGACGCATTGCTGCGCCGTCCTTACCTCAGAACTGCCCGTGCGGCTTTCACCGCAAGCAGCTCAAGCGAACCTCGAATCGGAACGCAGCGATGCCCCCCGCTCCATCAGCACGAAAACTCCGGTCGCTGTCTCGCAGAAAATCCCCCGGGTAACCAGCAACCGCAACACACGATACAGCGCCTCTTCATCGGCACTGACACGCGCGGCCAGATGCCCGACGTGCACAGGCCCATCCGCCAGCAGATCCGCCACACCCAACTGCGCCACCACACGCAAGCAACACGCAAAGATGTAGCCGTTCGCCTCGGCGGTGAGGAACCTGGCCGACTGCCTATCCTTCGATATCTCTTCAGCCAGCGTTTCCCGCATACCCGGCGTAGGAGTCGAATAATGCAGCGCCCCCCGCGAACGCCGCGAGAAGATACTCATGTCAATCATTTCCTTTCGGGAAGACCTTTCGTGCAGCGCGGGAATAACGACGAAAAAACCCCGCTCGCGCGGAGAGAATGGGAAATTATCGTCAGAGCAGAAACAAACTCAGGCTCTATCGGTCTCAAACGCCGAACCGGATACAAGGCCGATCGCACACCGGTGTGACACTCGCTGACCAGGCACCAGCCGCCGCCGCGGGGGAAACCGGACTACGGGCACCTGGGGCAGCGTGTGGTCGATGCTGGCCAGGCACCCCGATGACCATCGACCAGGTCGCGATGACAATGCCAGCCCACCCCAGACGGCTTGATGGTGCGCGCAAATTCCTGCCACCAGCGCAGCTCCTGATTGCGCTTTGGGGCTGCGGTCGCCATCTGGGACATCAGGTCCTGCGGGTTGCATGCTCTCACCACCAATAACCGCCAGCTGCATTGCGAGCGAAGGGCTGTCGGATGCTCACGCGGTGGCGCTGGCAGGGCCGGGGAGTGCATCGTCGCCGAGTTGCTCGGCGACAAAGCTGGTCGCCAGGGTCAGCGCCACCGCGTGCCCATCGGCGGCGAGCGGGAGCCAGGGCAGCGCCAATTCAGTCATCACAGCCCCGACATGACGGTCGGCCAATGCCCTGAATTTCTGGTTACCGTCGCGAACCTTGTTGGTACCCAATGGAATATCTGGGTCGAGCTGGGTGCGGAAGACGAGGTGGTAGCGGTCGCGGTGGGCTCGGGCCAACATCTCCAGATGCGCCAATCCTTCCGGGGTGCAGGCTTCACCGCGATACTCGAGCGCGGCCCGGTGGTAGCCGAGCGCATCAGGGACCGCGCGGTCGACCAAAACCACGTCCCCGTGCAGCCATGCTTCGAGTTCGTTGCTGATTCCGCGCGTCATGATCCACAACGTCGAGGTCCAGGTGTGATTCCACAGGATCGGCAACCCCATACGTTGGGCTTGTTCGCCCAGGTCCGCGACCGTGGAGACCTGCAAGCCCGTGCGGCGTAGCTCATGAGCCAGCCGGGCCAGGAAGGTGCTCTTACCGGTGGAATGGGTACCGACCACCGCGACGGTGACCGGCTGATCGAGGGTGTTCACCACAAACCTCCTTCAGGTTCTGGGGCAGGGAGGAATTCGGGAAGACCAGCCGCAGTCACCAATTCAGGCCACTCCAGGTCGCCATCGGTGATCAGCGCGCACAGCAACTGCCACGCGGCCCACGTGTCGTAACCGGCCCGGTGATAGCCCTGTCCGGCAACGGAATCGGTGTCGAGGTTGCCGCGTTCGATGAGTTTGTCCAGCGCATACGAGTCCAACCCCGCCCAGACCGTCTTGGCCAGCCGCAAGGTATCCAGGATGAGCGGCGGGTTCCAGTCCGGCAGATGTGCTGCGAGAACTTTGCGCTCGACAGTTGCGTTGTGGGCGACCAGCGCCCGCCCGCACAGGGCTTCCTCGATCTCCTCGGCGACGTCATGCCAGGGCGGGCAGTCGGCCAGGTCGCCGTTGGTTATTCCGTGGACTTTGCGCGTAACGATCGAGGTCACCGGTTGCTGCGGCTGGATCAGCCACGCCCGCAACGCATCCGGAGTTGTCGGCCCATCGATCAGCAACACCGCTATTTCGATGATCTCGGGCGGGTTCTGCCCGTTACCCTCCACATCGACCACCGCCAACTGCCGCTCGTGCAGGGCGTTCGGGAACGGAGTCAGGGTCATGATCGCGTGTTCTCCTTCGTGGTGGGCCAGCCGAGATCGGCGCGGCCGTGGCGGTAGTGGTGGTGTGGCTTGTCAATGTCATGGACCTGGTAGCCATGACCGTGTTGCAGGAAATAACGCCGTTGCTCATCCAGCCCGGCCACGATCACAGCGCGGTCGTTGACCTCTACGAGAGTGCCGCCAAGATCGGCGGCCTGATCGGCGACATGCCGTTCATCGGGCCGTCGCCATGCCCGCGCGCACCGCTGCCGCTGCGTTGCTGGGCAAATGTCGCACAGTTCGCGAATGCCGTAATGACCGTTGTAGTCGGCGATTTCGTGAGCGTATGCCACAGCGCAACTGGTCTTGCGGAACAACGGCGAACCGGGCCGACCGCCCGCGGCAGCCTTGAGAATCCGCCGCTCCAACTCCTCCGGGAACACCTTGCGGCGGGCACCGTCCGAATACGGTTCGGGCAATCCGTTCGCCCGGTAGTAGTCGCGGATCTGGTCTTTGAAGAACAGCCCGGTGAACACCGTCGCATGCGCATGGTGGCTCAGCGCGAGCGCGCGGCGTAGATGCTCGTCCGAATCGTTGAGCCCCGGCACGATCGGCCGCCAGTACAGCACCACCCGATACCGGTCCGCGCGCTCGAACGCTGTCGTCAGTGATTGCGCCGCGATCGCCGAGTCCACCGGCTCCACACGGGGATCATCGATGCCCGAATGAGTCACCAGCACAGTAACCTTGAGATTCTCGATCGTGTTCAAGACCGTGCAGTCCTCTGGCTCGATCCGCCACCGGGTGATCACCAGGACATGATTGGTCAGCCCGCGCGCATCCAGCAGTTTCAGCATGTTCAAGGTGTGCTGCTTGACCCTCGGCAGCATCGGATCGGTAGCCCGATTCAGCAACTGGATCGGCGTCACGTGCGGCCGGAAGTACCGATGACCGGTCAGCAGATCGGCGGCCTCGCGATCGTCCATCAGTGCGCGCGGTACCTTCATCTCGAAGTTGTCGAACAGATGCCGCACGCAATATCCACAGTCCAACGGACATCCCACGATCCAGTTCAGGCTGAGCCCGGACTTGCGGTACTCGATCACCTCCGACAGTTCCGGCCGCATCCTCGCTCGCTGCGCCGCGTCCAGCAGCGGAACGCCGTGGCGGGTAGTCGTTGTCATGGCCTGCGCCTCCCACTCGATTCCAGGCCACCGGTTTCGCGGTGCCTGGATAGAGCAGACCGCCGCAGCCCCCGGGCAAGGAAGATGGCAAATCGCCGGAAAGCTGATT
>NZ_BAGB01000145.1 GCF_000308615.1 Nocardia jiangxiensis NBRC 101359 | reverse complement strand
GCGTGGCCGCCGAGACCTCCAGTTCGGCGGCGATCTCCTCACCCGAGCGGCCCGCCGCGGCCAACTCGTCGGCACGGCGCAGCTTCCGCACGATCTCCTCCGCGGAATGCCGCTTGCGTCCTGCCATGTCCCTCAGTGTCCCTTCCAGCCCCTACCAGGGCCAACAGGACTCTAATACCGAGCGGTCTCATTCACTGGGGACGGGCCAGAGACTCAACCCGACACCCTGACCGGCAGCATTCCCAACGAACCCCACTACACCGATCACGAAGCTGGCCAGGAGAATTAGGCCGCCGTACGCGTCTGATACGACGACGACCTGGCCGGCGAACCGACCCGCACCAAGCAACCGCATCCGCGGCCTGCTGACCTCGCTGCACCCGAACTGGAAGCGAACCACATCGTGCTTGAGCTACCGAATTGCGCCCAACCATGCGGTGGATCCGAGCTGAGCGAGGCGCCGTTCTCGCGATACGAAATCGGGGACAAGCTTGCTGAGCTCGCGCCAGAACGCTGCCGAGTGTGCATTCACACGCAGGTGAGTCAGTTCGTGTGCGAGCACAAGTTCGACCAGGTCCTCAGGCAGCTGGAAGGTCGCCCAATGAATCGATATGCGGTTATCGCGTTCTCGTACTCCCCACCGAGCCCCGAGATCGCGAATTCTGGTTGCGGGCACTGAGAGACCAGCCGCGCGGGCCAGTGCTGGCATGATCTCGGCGATCAGCTGATCGCCCTGGTCGGTGTACCAATGGACGAGGTGTGTGGCGGTTGGTTTGCTTCCCTGCCCTGCAGCCAATTCCAGCCAATCGCCGACGATCTGCAGTGTCGGCACTGTGTCAGTGGCAATTCGGAGGCGATAGGTGCGACCCAAGTAGTCGAAGTGCTCGCCGTCGATCAGTTCTTTCGCCGGATGTGTGGGCTCGACGCCGCGGTGCCGGGCCACTGCTCGAGCAATCCGATCGACGTGGCGCTCCAGCAATCGTTCAATGTCATTCGGTGCGGCGTCTTCGGGAACGGCCAAAGTCACGGTGCCGCCCGCTGAGACTTCGATGCCGAGGGTCTTTCGCCGTCGGAGTTCGATGCGCACCCGCCATTCGGGGGGAAGCATGAGGCCGGCGACGGTTCGTTCCAGCTCGGTGCTCAGCGTATAGGCGACGACGGATTGTGGCATCCTCACGTGTTTCCGTCCTCAGACCATCGTCGGAAGTCGTTTGGGCGGCGTGCCGCGAGAGCGACCAATTCGGTGGCGAGCGCCTCGGGTTCGGCGTTATGCAGACCTAGCTCCCGCTCCAGATAGTTGATCATGAGCGTGATACCTCTATCTCGAACAACTATGTTCTCGGGGAAGTTCGGCCGTGCCGCTAGGTCAGCCAGGTGTAGGACGATTCTTCTGGTGACTATGGCCAAGTCCAGTTTCGGCACGGCCACGTCCGGTGCGACCCTGCGCAATGACCGCTCGATCAGTTCGCGCACCGGCTTCTCGGTGAAGTATGCCAGCCCTTCGCTGAGATCCGACGTAAACGCGTCGCGCTCTTCCCTGACGAGACTGTCGAGTTCAGCGGCCGCCTGTTCGAAGTCCCGTTCCATAGACTGGGTTATCCGGTCGAGTCGCTCACTTAGTCGTTCGTAGCGATCCGGGTCGACGGCGGTGGGCAGGCGCAGGTCGATCCTGCTGCGGAGGGCGCTGGCCATCTCCATAGCTCGCGCTCGATCGTCGTATAGATTGTCCAGCTTCTCAAGGTAGTCGTCGGTGGTGAGATCGCGTGGCGGTACGCGCTGCTCGATTTGATTCAACCGCAGATGTTCATCGATGAGGGCGCGCACCTTCGCCCCGTACCTACGGGGGCTGAATTCCGCGCGATCGTCGCGGTCTCTGCTACGGAGGCGATACTGGACCTCGCCTATCTGCTTCGCGAACGCGGTGTAGCGCAGCGCCTGGGGGCGCGGCAGCACCGCATTGAGGGCGGATAAGAAATCGCGTGTGAGCTCGTCGAATTGGGCGCGCAGGTGCGGATCCCACAGTCGTGCAAGCAGTTCTGATCGAGCCGCCGACGTGGTGAGTTGTGTGACACCCAAGTTGTTCAAGAATGTGACGAGACGCTGGTGCTCGGATTGCAGGTGCGGCACCGCGGATTCATTGAACCCCTGCCACACGGTACGAGCAGGCGGCTGGTCGCCACCGATCACGAAGCGAAGGTGTTCGCGCTCATAGTCATTGAGTGCGCGCCGCAGATCGCGGTATACGCCCACGTAGTCGACGATCAGACCGTATTGCTTGTTCCGGTACGGGCGGTTCGTGCGCGCAATTGCCTGCAGTAATTCGAGGCCGCCCATACCGCGATCAAGATAGACGATCTGTTCGACCGGAGCGTCGAACCCCGTGAGCAGCATTGACTTCACCACCAGGAAGGCCAACGGCGGCGATACGGAGGCGGTGATCGCCTGGACGGATTGGTTCGAACTTGGCAACTCGTCCCAGGGATCGCCGCCCGCCGACAGACTGCCGGCGGGCGCACCGATCGGACCGGCGTGCGTGGTCGCGGACCATGGTTGGTCGGCGAACCACTCGTTCGGGTCGAATCCCTGTTTGAAGCGACGGATGTGCTGATTCTGATCACTGCGCCTGGTCCAAGTTCGCCAGTCCTCCGGGTCGGCGGATCCCGCACTCTCCGAGATGACGACTGCTACCTCGATGGAGGCCAGCAACTCCCGCCAATTGAGGATCCGCAGGAGTTTCTGTTCCGCTTCGGTAGCGTGTACCGCAGCCATCGGATCGTACCGCATCCTTGTGTCCAGCGCACGCAGTCGCGTAACAAGGTCATCCCGCGCAGCGAGGATCGCCGCCTGGTAGCGAACCGCCGCCTTACGGGAGACCGCGACGATCTGTGCCGCGAAGCCGTCGGGCATAGCATTGGAGGCCCAGTGCGAGAACATGTCTCGCGCCTTGTAGTCAATGACGTGCTGGGCTTCGAGCACTTCCTTTTTCCGAGCAAGCTGGCGCATGGCACGGCGACGCTGCCTGCGGGTGCCTGTGACGGTCGCGTCGAATCCCGCGTCGAGCAAAGCACGACTCACGATCTCAAATTTGGGAAGGCGAGCCTCATAAGAAACTGGAACGATCGACCGGTCGTCCCGGGCATCCTTGAGGGAGTAGACGTCGATGACGTCGCCGAAGATCTCGTCGGTCCGCTTCTTGCGCCCCTTGATGATCGGCGTCCCGGTGAATCCGAACATGACGGCGTTCGGCAGCAGGGCGCGTAGTCGCGCATGCAGCAACCCGTCTTGGCTGCGATGCGCTTCGTCGATCAGCACGACGATCCGGGTGCTCAAGTTGATCGGATCAGGCAGCGGCTCGGTGCCGAACTCCTCATCCGATGCGGCATCTTGTTCGGCTTCGGTGTCGTCATCGTCGTGCTGCGCCTTCTGAATCAGAATCATGACCAGGTCGGCTATCTGCCTGGCGAGATATTCGCGCGCATCATCGACGTTGTTGGCGACATAGGGGGTCTCCTCCGTAGTGAGGAGGCTTCCGTGAATCTGCGTCTGCAGGTCCAGCCGATCGGTGACCACAACGACCTTGTAGCCAGTCAGTTCTCGTGTCGCGCGCAAGCTGCGCACGAGGAAGGTCATCGTAAAACTTTTGCCCGAACCCTGTGTGTGCCAGACAACCCCGCCGCGAGGGTCAGGATCCACATCCTTAGTGATCGCCACACGGCGATCCTTCAGTTTGTCGGTGATCCGCTGAACCGCGCGGAACTGCTGCCAGCGGCCGACCACTTTCGCCGTGGATCCGGCGTCGATCATGAAGTCACGCACAAGCCAGAGCAAATGCGCGGGACGCAGCACACCGGCGACAAGTTCCCCCTGGGCTGAAATCGGTTCCCAATCCGGCTTGCCGATCTCACTGGACACCTGCGCGACAGTTGCCGGTTCTACGGTTCGCCAGGATGCGAACTGGTGTGCCTCGGCGGTAACCGTCCCCAATTGTGCCTGCTCCCCGCAGGTTCCGATGAGCACCTGCGCGAACCGCACGAACTCGGGCACGGGCACGGCAGCGTGTGCACCGGCGTAACCCAGCACCTGCTCAACGGCATCGTCGAGGGCCGCCGGTCCGGTTCGCTTGCACTCGATGATGACAAGCGGCAGACCATTGACGAACAATACCAGATCCGGAATCGCCGACCGGTGATCCGGCCGGTCGACGCGGAACTGGGAGACGACCAGCAGATCGTTGTTCTCAGGGCGCTCGAAGTCGATCAGTCGAACATTCTGATTGACCCCATGGTCCCAGCCCGGCAATCCCTCCACCGTTATGCCAGAACGCAGTAACCGCGTAACCGTGAGATTCCCTGCGACCGACGAAAGATCCTGCCGCAGAACAAGTTCGACAATAAGGCTCAACCGGTTCTCATCCAGCCAAGGCTGTCCGTCAGGCCCTGGATTCAACCGGTTGACGGCCTGCCGGAACCTGTCCTCCAGCACAACCGTCCAGAAGTCCGACCGGCCGGATTGCGTCGGGTCCTGCGGCCGCGTTCCCGGTGGTGCGCCCTCGAGATGCTGCTGCCATCCCATCGCCAGCAACTGGTCGATCAGCGGACGCTCCACCTCGTCGTACTCTGGCCTCGCCATCGGTGGCGCCTCCCCAGATCCGTTGTCTCGGTTAAAGATCGTCGATTGCGACCTTACCGGTGAGCAGATCCTCGATCAGAGCCTTACGTATGGTGCGGAGCTTGGCGATGCGGGCCTCAAGGACCATTCGAAACTCACGACCAGCGAGGATCGGCCCTATGAGCCGCTGCTGCTCGCCTACGGAGGGCATCGGAACAGGCATTGCCTTCACCTGCGTCGAATTGATCGATGCGAGGTTAGTGCTCTGTTTGCCGACACGAAGAAAGTACTTCCGGCCTTCGGCTGACGCGGTATACAAAGACAGATACTCGGGAACCAACTGCGATGAGCATCGGACTCTAAAAATATGATTCTGATGAAGGCACGGCTCCACTCGGCCGTCCCATACGGCGCCGCGTCCGAGCTTATCAATATCGCCACCTTCGGTAAGAAGGACATCTCCGGGCATAAGTGAATAACGAGGCAGCTGGGCGCGAAGGATCCTTACGTATTTCAAATCAGATGTGTCAATTACGCCATCCAGAACGTTTGCAACCCGCAGGTATGGAAGCTCGATTGAAGCCGCCCCGACCGCTTCTGAACCTAGGGTTACGCCCGCGGTAACATCTGCTACGTCACCCAGGTAACAGAATTCGTCCCGAGGGCCAGCAAATGCCTTATTCGCCAGGCTGGATTCCATTATGGCGACTTTAGAAATCCTCCGATTCAGGGCCTCAATTTCGCGATCGAAGCTGGTGACTGCTTCAACTAATTCTCTTTGTTGCGAAATACTGAGGTGCGGGATAGGGAGTTGTCGAATCTGATTCTGGCCCAGATTTTTCATACTTCCGCTTGTTCCGGTGGCCTCTAGTCTCACTTTTGATCGTATGGATTGAGCCCCAAGAACAATAGCTACATATTCGCTCAAGGCTAGGTTGTGATTTATATGCAACCGCAGGGTCTTGTCCGACAGCATGAGCATCGGTCGCGGTTCGCGTGCGATGCATGACAAGCCGACCAATTCCTCTGTGTTTGCCCTGGAAATTATCAAGTCGCCAGGCTTGACCTCGAATTCAGGACGAATCAATGAAGAATCTGAAATTGCCTTGTTTTCATTCGAGTCGAAACCTTCTGATCGAATAGCGCTGACCTTCAGGACGCCCCATTCGCCGGGGGCGGCGGGTTGTCCTTCCGCAAGTGGACTGCGGCCAGCTTCAACGTGCGTCAATAGGTTGCCGAGCGGTATTGAAGAGAAACGGTCGATCCTGTGCGAGTCAGGCACCGTACCCCAACTCCTTCAACCATTCGCGCAACTTTGCATCGGCTTCTTGGCTTACTGCTTCCAAGTCGCGGAGCGATACTCGGTATTTTTCCACCCAGCCTTGATATATCGCTACCAGTTCACTTCGGCCAGCGGTGACGACTTGGGCAAGACGCGATCCCAGGTTCTCCTGCATCACCGTGAGCACGTGTGGTTCGGATTCGCCTGCGGCGATGGCCATTTCGGCGGCAGCATTGAGTTCATGCAGGAAGAGCTTCTGCAGGTCGCTACGCTTCTTGTTGGCCTTGGTGCGGACACTGCGGAGCTGCTTGACATCGGCTTCGGTGACTATCGGCTCACTGGTTTGTTCATCGCCGTCTTCAGAGTCGTCTGCCGCCGATGCGGTTGTCGAAGAGTTGAATTCGGCCAGGGCAGCCTGATAGGCCGCTTCTGCCTCGGCTGCGGCGGCTTCGGCTTTGGTGAGTTCAGCCAAATACTCAGGGATGAGGTGTTTGACGAGCGGGTGTTCGAGGGCGCGACGGCGGTCGGCGGGTGTGGGTTGCTTAGTCTTGCCACCGGGGCCTTCGGTGGGGGCGAGCATGGCTTCGATGCTGTGCACCCAGCCTTCGAGGACGCGGTCGTAGCCACCTGCGGCGAGGGCCTTGAAGTCGTAGCGGTTGGTCATCCACCAATCGGCAATGACGCCGGCGGCATCGTATTCGTCGATGACACCAAGCGGCGCAAGTTCTTTGGTGAAGCTGTCAACGAGGTCACCACGTAAGGTCAAGAGCTGCTTGGTTTCTGGCAAGTTGGAGATCATCGTTGTGTGATCGGTCCACCATTCTTCGAAGGCGGCCATGAGCTCGGCTTCTTTGGCGGCCGTCAGCACCGGGATGCGGGCGGCAGTCGCGTCGGTGCCTTCCGGCAGGAAGTCGAGATAGTGCTCGTCACGTTCGGTGAAGAGGTTGTAGGCCCAGACGCCGTATGCGTTGAACTGGTCGATTCGATCGGCGACCTCGGATCGTGGCACACCGCCGTACAGGTGCGCTCGCACATCTTGCGGTTCGGGGGACTGCGAATTGTCCACCCAGCGACGCACATTGAGGTTGGCGTCCGCGGCCAGTAGTTCGTCCGTAGAGACAACACGAGAGTATCGGTCGATTTCGAGCCGGTGGCGGTAAGCTGCCACGATCTTCTCTGCATGCTGAGGCCCGAGCTCGTTCTGCGCGCGCCCGGCGACGTACTCGCGGTCAGCGTTGATGAACAGCACTTTATGCTCGGCGCACTGGGGGTTCTCGGCGCACTTGTCGTGGTCGGAGCACTTTGGTTTGCCACCCGGCCTGCGTAGTATGAGGATGCATGCAGGCAGTTGCGCGCCGTAGAAGAGGTTGGGGCCGAGGCCGATTACCGCCTCGATCACGTCGTCATGCAGCATCTTCTCTCGTATGCGTTTTTCTTCCCCGCCGCGGAACAGCACCCCGTGCGGCATGACTGTTGCGGCGACGCCGTGTTCCTCCAACACCGAGATCATGTGCTGCACGAACATGAGATCGGCCTTTTTGCTGTCCGGCTTGGTGTACCCGAACGCCATGCGGCCGTGCGAGCTTTCGACCCGCTGCACCGCGGCCAGATCGTAGTTGAGCGAAAACGGGGGATTGGACAGTACTTTGGTGAAGGTCCGCAGTCTGGTTCCGGCCCGCTTGTGCTCGTGGTCGCCGGTCTCGAAGTTGATCGGGTGATTTGCGTGATCCACTACGTGCATCGGCTCGGTGAGCGTGTCGCCGTTCCGCAGGTCCGCATCCCAAATTCCGTGCAACAGCATGTTCATCTTCGCCAATGCCCAGGACGCACCGTTCTTTTCCTGTCCGAACACCGACAGATGCTCCGGATTCTCCCCGTGCTCCTCGACGTACTCGCGCGAGAAGATCAGCATGCCTCCTGATCCGGCGCAGGGATCGTACACGGTATCGCCGGCATGCGGATCGACTAGCCGGACCATCATTCGAATCACCGGACGCGGCGTGTAGAACTCGCCGCCGCGCTGACCGCCGTCATCGGCGAAACGCGCGAGCAGATATTCGTAAGCGGCGCCGAGCATGTCGGGGAATTCGAAGTCGTCGTTGCGCAGCCGATACTTGCAGAAATGCCGGATGAGATCTCGCAGTTCGCCGTCGCTGAGTTTGCCCTGCTGACCGGTCTGGCGGTTGAACCCGATGTGGCCCAACACGCCCCGGATCGCCGGGTTGTCGGCCTCAAGCTTCCGTAGCGCCTTGTCGAGTTCCGCACCGACCCCCTGTGTGAGCTCTTGAATTCCGGGGTGCTCAGTGCTCAGCGGCTCACCGTCTTCCGTACATTCGATGTGGGGACCAGCCCACCACCGAGCACGAGCAGGTACGAAGAAGGTGTCGGCGTAGATCCTTCGGCGTTCGGCGTACTTGCGAGCCTCCTGTGCAGTCCAGCCCCACTCCTTGATCGCCCAGGCGTAGTTCTTTTCGTACTCCTTCTGGAACTCGTCCGAACACCGCTTGAGGAACAGCATGCCGAAGATGTAATCCCGGTATTCGGAGCTGTTGATCCGTCCTCGCAGTACGTCCGCCGCACCGAACAGGTGCCGTTCCAACTGCGGGAGTGTGAGCAGTGCCACGCGCGAGACCCTCTCCATCGATCGAATCGATTCATCCGAGCCTGGTCAGCCTATCGAACTCGGATTCGCGCTGGATTCGGATGTCAGGGTGCAGTGGCTATCCCCAGAGTGACCAGCAGCCGCCACACGTCGGTCGACGGATCTCGACGCAGAACTGGGCAATGCTCGGCATGGCCGGAGCGTGCAGCCCAGGATTGCCATGAGGGGCGATCCCGCGATTCGGAGCTCTTCGTTGCCGACCGCGCAACAGGGTCCCACTTCGCCTTGGCGGCTTGGCAGTCGCCATGTTCACACTGGTTCACGAGGGCACGCGCACGATCGACGGCCCGTTGCTCGTTGTCGCGCAACGCATCTCGACGGGCCGGTGCGCTCACATTCTTGTTATTGCGCTTGTCATAGTCACGGAAGGCGTCGGTTGCCTTCGAATTTCGTAGTCGCTCAACGACTACGGTGCTTCTGCCACTCTGCGCGCCTGTAAAGGCTTGAAAATGCAGGAGCAGCCACAGGTCGAAGGAGGGATGTGAGAAGCCGACTTCGACTTTGTTGGCGGCCGCGGTCACCAGAGCCTTCTGGATGTCGGCATCGCGGTCGGTCCCATCTCGATCGAACAGGACCCACGCTTCGTCGGTCCCAGCGTCCTTCACAACCATGTCCACGGTCTGCGTGGGCCGCATCCCGTTCTTCACTGCGATCGGATGCAGGCTGAACTGTGGCCTATCAGGTGTGCCCGGTCCGAACGTCTCGTCCAAATACTCAAGATAGTCCGGCTCGGTCTTCTCACCCTCACACGCGACGAAGACGACCCTCCCCCTGCGATCTCTGCCTAGAGGGCGCTCAAGCGGCCGGGCGTCGTTTTCGGTACCGCGTCGACGTCGCCTCTGAGAAGCACTGTGCCGCTTATTGCTTCGGGCGCTCACTCCGCCCCTTTCGCTGCCAGTTGCCGAGATCGTTCGCGTGGAATCTTGCCAGTAGGCAGGCGTGGAATCCCACCGTAGCGTCCGCGCAGGTAGCCGCGCTCCAGGTTTTCGTCAGGACGAGGTTTGGCATCGATGAGGGGATACAGCTCGGTCTCCCCTGATCGCTGTTTGGCGGTTATCCATATCTGGTCCCGGTCGAGTGGGCGATCCAGCACGGGACTGCCCAGGAGTGTCGCGTCGTGTGTTGTGAAGATCAACTGTGCGCCTTTGGGATTGGCGTCCAAGTCCTGGAAGAGCCGCACGACTTCCGCTGCCAGTGTCGGATGCAGGCTAGAGTCCAGTTCGTCCACCAGCAGTACCGCCCCCGCGGTGAGCGCCGTCAACAGCGGTCCCAGGAATGCGAACCACGCATGCGTTCCCAGCGACTCCTCGCGCAGGAAATCGAGTGCTACGTCACTATCTGCTGCTCTGTGTCGCAGCCGGACGGCCCCCGTTTCCCGATCGATGTCGGCTCCTGTAAGGCCTAGGTCCGCAATCGACAACAGGCGGAGGATGTCTTCGGCATACTTCGGCGCCTCCTTCACGTCGGCGAGGAGGTGCTGTGTCCATCGTGTGCGAGAAGCGATATCCGCACCTGGCGTGACTAGCCAGAGATTGTCGCTGAACCAACGATGAACTGCTGAAAGCTGTGGGTCGTTGAGCGTTGCGCCAACTGACAGGAATAGTGCGTTCGACCTGGTGAACGCGACCAGATCCGCGCTGCGGCCCTGAAATCCCGTTCCTCGGAAGACGAACTCGTCCCCGCCCTCGTCGCCCCGGGCAGCGTCTCTGTCGAACCAGACCTGGCGTCGCCCCTGTGGGTACGCATGCATCCACTCAGCCTCAACCCGATCGTCCGACAGTTCGAAACCGTAGGTATATCTGACCGGGTCGACCCCGAGTACTAGGTCGACTTCGCAGAGAGTGGTGTCATCTCTGCATTGCGAATCCAGCTTGAAGGGTTCTCGTGGCACAACACCTGGATACTTCGCCCATTCGGTGACGGACTCCCGGACGGCGGTGCGCATGAAGCGCAACCCGCTCAGCAGGTTGGACTTGCCCGAGGCGTTCGCCCCGAACACGCCTGCCACAGGCAGCGCAGTCACCCCCCGCCCCTTGCTGCTCAGCCCGGTCTCACGGGCGGTGCCGGCATTGAACTCCGTGCCGATCAGTGACAGCTCATGTTCCTCCCGAATCGACCGATGGTTGGCTAGCCGAAAACGCAGCAGCACGACCACCCTCCCTTCTCGAACATGAGAACCAGCTTGTCAAAGCTGGTTTCATGCGGAAAGTCTACACAGACAAGCCTAAGACATAGGGAACTGTCACGCCAGAAATCCGATACCGATTCGAACGCATTATCGATCGACTGACGCTCTCGCGCGTCAAAACCTTCTGGCCAGATTGCTCGGTTTATGCTCCGAGCACATCGAGCCGAGAAGGGGCCCGATGTGCGGCCAGATCACGGCGGTTGAAGATCCCGATCGAAGACAAGGTACGAGCAGTGCTGTCGATCCAGTGAGATGAGTGCCGCGGAGGCTGCGCACCGCCGTAGAGTCGGCACGGCATCGACGAGGCAAGCGGAAGCAGGGGTTCCTAGGGGTAGAGACCAAGGCCCTGGAAGAGATTCCCTCCGTTCCGGCCGGAGCGCAGGGCGCACCGGAGCAGCGGCAACTGCACTCGCCGGACTAGCGGTTCCGCCACAGACGACGCTCTCGGAGCATCCGGCGCATCATTCCGACGAGGGCCACGACATGGCCGGGTGGATTGAGATGTGATGTGTCGGTCCGTGAATGGCCAGCGCGGAGCTCGAATGCGCTGGCCTGACCGGTCCCGTTTCAGCTGAGCGGGCGGATTGGGTG
Source organism: Nocardia jiangxiensis NBRC 101359 (assembly GCF_000308615.1). GTDB lineage: Bacteria > Actinomycetota > Actinomycetes > Mycobacteriales > Mycobacteriaceae > Nocardia > Nocardia jiangxiensis. Next base: position 7,899 of record NZ_BAGB01000145.1, on the reverse strand, counting down.
TGTGGCGATTCTGGCCAGGATCTGCGTGGGCAGGCATCCGTAGGTCGATAGAACCCTCGCGACTTGTTCGCGAATCGGAGACGAACTTCCGCCTGTGCTGGTTGCCAGAAGTGCCGTCCAGGCGCCCTTGACGTCTGCGGCAAGTCGGGACACGACTTCTGGATCGGTCATGTAGACATCGGGGTTGGCGGTGACTGCTACCTGCGCTTCGACGGCAGCTCGCGGCGAGACGATGACCGAGACACTGCCTGCGGGGGGTGCGTCGGCCTTCTTGTCGGCAGCGAGTTGGGTGAGCTGGGTGTTGGTCTGGCGAATGTACTTGAGCGGAATGGTCTTGTCGAAGTCGGACTCGCTCTTGGCCTCGATGGTCGCCCACAGGGTCGAGTCCCACAGCCAGGCCGAGTCGCAGCGGCCTTGGCCGGCGGGCTTAAAGGCCGTGGCGCCTAGCGCTTCGCCGAGCGTGGTCAGCCCTCGTTCGTATGCGATGGCCTCGGTCTGTGACAGGTCATCGATGCAGCTGTCGAGATTGTGCAGATATCGATCCTGACGAACGCCTCGCTCGATACGGGAAACGATCGCGTTGATGGCCACCGAGTCCGCCAATGATCGCTCCTGTTCGGGCTGGCTGTGGAGCCGCGGTGTCTCGTTGAGCCACGTTCCGCGGACAGCTGCCGCCTCGGCATCGCGGACAAGCTTGCGGGCATTGGCGCGCGCGGCCTCGCCGTCGGCGCCGTGGTGCAACCACAATCCCGCCAGGTATAGCAGGACCGCCCGGTAGCCCCTGGTGGCTTCACCGCCTTTGCCGACTGTCCGTGCTGCTCGTTCCATTTCGGCGCTGGCGGCGATCCACTTCTCCTGATAAGCCAGTTCCCATGCCTTGACCTCGTACTCGGCCGCTTCTTGCATGGCGGCACTACCGGGCGGGGGAACCTTCGTCTGGTCGTGACGGATTTCGGTGATGAACGGCTCGCCGCCTTCGCGCCATTGCTCTTCGTGTTCCAGGAATACCTGGACGTTCTCGAAGATCTCGCCGTAGTCCTTGTCACGGCTGTTGAGCCAGCCGAACTCGACCTCGGCTTGAAGTTCGGGATCGAGCGCCTGCCGTACCTCGCGCAAGTGCAGATACTGCATCAGGTCAGGTCCCGAGACGATCACCACGGCGTAGTCGCTCGGTCCCCGGGTGCAGCGGCCAGCGCCTTGCACGACCCGGGTCCGCACACGCTCGGCCAGAGCAGAACCGGCCAGAGCGCGCTCACTCAAGAACTTCTCCTGCAGACTGTGGGCATTGGGTAGCCCGTTGAGGACTACGACACGGCAGTCGTCGTCGGGAAGGTCGAGACCGTCGTAGCGATTAGCGAGCCCGAGTATGCCGGCAGGTGCCTGTCGGAACACCGACAGGTTCTGCTCGAGGTCGTCTTTTCCGAATACCGGCAGTCCTGCCGGTGCCAGCTCGAGCGCCGTCTCCTTTGCCCCGTCGACGGTGTCCTGGGACAACACGACCGCCTTGGCGGTCTCGCGGAGCAAGGATTTGATCAGCACGGTCGAGTCGCCTCCCTGCGCGGCGTCGGCGAAGACGAACAGGCGCCGACCGGAACGTGGGGCGGCGCCAGGAAGGGTCAGACGGGTAATCCGTGAGCGACCGAAAGCGCGTTCGAGTTCACCTCCGTCGCCGAGCGTGGCCGACAAATAGATTCGTCGTGCGGCACCGGCGAACAGGGGGCTTTCGAAGGTGGGCGGAATCATCGGCCGGATTTCTATCGCGCCGTACGACAGGTAGACCATGCAGCTGGCAAGGCCGGACCGAATCATTGCGAGCTGGAAGTTGTGTGGTTTGGGCAGCGCGTTGAGCGCTGCATCCAACCCGGTCAGCGTGTCCGGGTCGACCGAGGGCACCACGAGCCGAACCTGATGGTGCGCCCCGGGATCGGGATCGCTGCGCAGCCGCTGCAGCAGCAGGTCTGACAGCTGCGGCGCAAGCGCGTCGAGCACCGTGTCGTAGGCGTGTGCATGCTTCCATCGGCTGATCCGGACAGCGAACTGCTCGCCGACGAACTGCTCTCCAGCGTGTGCGTCGTCGAAAACGATGACCGCAGGCGGCGCCAGCCGCGGATTGCTATTGAAGATCGTGGTGTAGTTGGTGATCGCGACGCCCTGGTTTTCGCTGTACCGGGCCTCCTCGGCAGCGACCCACTCACGGTGTCGGCCGATCAGGAGCACTGCCGGTATGCCCTCGCGCTCGGCCGTAGCGGCGACCTGACGAGCGAGCTGATTGGTCGGGCACGCATACACCACCCGGCCCCGAGGGCCGCGCCGTTCCCATTCGCAGATCAGCAAACCGGGCAGTGTCTTGCCTGTCCCCGTGGGCATCTCCAGCGCCAGATCGTCGGTCGTGCTGTGATCCTCGACGTAGGCGGTGACGATCTGCCCCTGGTGAACCCATAGGTTCTTCACGGCCTGTTTCGTTCGGGGAAGCTCGTTGTACAGATCCAAGATCGTCGCTGGACGCACCTTCGTCTTCTCACGACCGATGAAGGCCACCTGACCACCCGCCTCTCAAGCTAAACAGCCCGCCTTGATCGCTGGACCGCCCAAAAACTTTACTGCTCAACATGTTCCGCGTCGAGAGCTGACGATGGCATACGAGTCCAAGTTCTGAGCGACGGTACACAGGCTGAACTTGGAGGAGAGTAAGCCGGTTGGCGCCAGTGCCACGTGCTTCGGCACCCGGTTGCTCAAGGATCATGCGGCCGGATACACGCGATGGTGGCCCGGGTGCTGCACTGTGAACATGTGAACGGGTCAGCGTGCGACATTGCGGCTGATCAGCTCCTCATCCACGGCATCCTGGAGGGCCGCCCGGAGCATCCGGAGTACCTGCTGAATCGAGCTGGTCGACAAGGCATCCTGGCAGCACTCTGCGGGTGACTTCGCGCAGCAGCGGGGCCTGATTCGGCCGGCATCCTTACCTTGGGCGCAACACGGCCGTGATCCGCTACAGAAGACCACCAGCTGTCAGAAGATCATCGACACCTTGACCTCTACGTTGACCGGATACTGGCAGTCCGCGGGCCGGTTGGGGGGCTGTGCCCGCTCCGCCAACACCTCGGCGGCGATGACCCGATCGCAATGTACTGACCTCCTTCAGGTGACGGGCCACTTGGGCCGTGATCCGTGGCCCGGCGCATGAAGACAGATTGGGCGGGAAGGTGCTCTTACTAATCCGATCGTAAGTATGCCGACCTCGGGGTGTTTCTGACAGAATTTCCGGGTGCGTGATGACGATGGCCGGAAGCTGGACCACCAGACGCTGGAAGTGCTGCGGCGGCGGGCGGTGCAGCGGGTGATCGATGGCGCGCATCCCGAGGAGGTCGCGCAAACGCTTGGCCTGCACCGTAAGACGGTGTACGGGTGGCTGGCGAAGTTCCGGGAGGGCGGCTGGGATGCGTTGCGCGCCAAGCCGGTTCCTGGTCGGCCGCCGAAGCTGACAGGCACGCAGATCGGGAAGCTGTATGCGTTGATCACCGGTAGTGATCCACGACAGCTGTCGCTGGAATTCGCGTTGTGGACCCGGGATCTGGTGCGGCAAGTGATCCGCCGCGAGTTCGGTGTCGCGTTGAGCGAGGTCAGCGTGGGCAGGCTGCTGCGCACGATGGGCCTGTCACCGCAGAAACCGTTGTGGCGCGCCTACCAGCAGGACCCCGAGGCGGTGGAACGCTGGAAGCGTGAGGAGTTCCCGGCGATCCGGGAACAGGCGAAAAGAGAAGGTGCCACAATCTATTTCGCCGACGAAGCTGGAATCCGATCCGATTACCACGCCGGCACGACCTGGGCGCCGGTCGGCAAGACTCCGGTGGTGCGCACCACTGGCGCCCGGCACTCGGTGAACATGCTGTCCGCGGTCACGACCAAAGGCGCGCTGCGGTTCATGGTGCACGACGGCACGGTCGACTCCGCAGTGTTCATCGAGTTCTGCAAACGCCTGCTCGAAGACGGTGGCACACCCGTCTACCTGGTCGTCGACGGCCACCCTTCGCACCGATCGAAGGCTACCCGGGCCTTTGCCGATTCCACCGAAGGCAGACTCACCTTGATCTTCCTGCCCGGCTACTCACCCGAACTCAACCCCGACGAATGGGTCTGGAAGAACATCAAAGCCGACCGCGTCGGCCGCACCGGCGTCACCAGCAAATCGACCTGACCACAAAGGTCACCTCAGCCCTGCACCGGCTGCAGAAACTCCCCGCCCTGGTACGCGGATTCTTCCGCGACCCGAACCTGGCCTACATCACCGCCTGAGTCGACCTACTTACGATCTGATTAGTAATCCCCGGTCGAGTTATTGGCCTTCTTCGGTTTTGGGTTCTTTGATCGCGGTTTCGCACCTCTTGATCGGAGTCGGTTCTGCCGCTCTTTCGGAGATTCTTGACTGAGTTCCCTGCCGATGACGGCGCTACGCGCATTTTCGAGACTGTCGTCCACTATCCCGCGAAGTTGGTCTCTGTTGACGCCAACTGTTCCGACGAGTCCGTGCTGGACCAGCTGGATGAACTGGCTGCCGACGAGGTGTCTGGGTACCTGCTTGTATCCCAATACTCGGCCAGGCCGACCGTTCTGTCGCTCGCGTCCGCTGAGAGTGCATGGGTCATTGAGGAGAACGTCGACGTAGGACAGCGGGAGATACATCCCATCGATGAGGGTGTCGACGCGAGGAGGACGCGACGACGGAGACCAGTGTGCGAGCTTGAGAAAGCATGAGTCGTGGCCAAGCTTCCACTCTGCTGGAGTGGCGGGGTTTTGGCTGAGGTGCGAAACCTTGCGCAGACGTCGCAGCTGATCCTCGAACTGATCGCCGATGGAGATGGATCGGGATGACTCGGTGAGTCGCTTGTATTGAACGAGCGTGAAGCTCGCGGAGGGCTCATGATAATAGATGAGATCGGTGCCCAGTCGGGATTCTACGGGGGTCGCATTGACATTGGCGATCTCTATTCGTCGTCCGGCACTTCCATACGCGACATGGATGTCGAACCGAACCTGTGGATCGTTGGTCCAGTCGTGATAAAGGTCGTCTCCGTACGCTGATGCTCGGGCATCGTGTTCGAGCATGCTGCTTTCAACGGGTTCTGGGATCAGCCCAGCGAGGTAGGGGGCGTTCCGGTCGGAAGGCCTCCGCCAGGCATTCGCTGTCTCGGGTGGTAGATCGGTGATCCGCTTGATAGTTCTGACTCCGTCCTGCTCCTCGAGCCACCCCATGTCGGCTCGATTGTCAGGAGACAGGATTTCCGGTGCGGCTTGGGCAAGTAACCAATCCAGCATTGGAACCATCTGCGGGTGCCGTTCCCGGACCGCGGACTCGATGGCGTCCCATGTGAAGGTACTGAACGAACCTACACTGCCGTTGATGCAGGAATTCTCGAATTCTCGGCGGGGTTCCTCTGCGAGAAAGGCGAGGAGTCCGTCGGGGCCGTCGAGCGGAATATAATCATGGATTTCTCGTAGTGGATCGATCGTAATATTATTGTCGAATCGGCCCGATATCCCGTGACGGACCGCGACACCTATCCATGTGAGGGTCCGCGAAGCTGCCGAGTCCTCGGAGATGCTAACGATGAGTGCAAGGAGCGGCGTTGCGCTCACTGCGTTGCGTTTCGAGAAGGGCTTCGTGAGGCGTTGCGTGAGGCGCAGCTCGTTCGTCTCGGCGGAAAGCTCTCCAGCAGAGAGTGTTACAACGTAGGGCACCAGGGAAGCCTATCGTCGATTGACGAGAGCCGGAGGGAGGTTTCTGTCCGGACCGGACAGCTCGCCCGATCATGGCGCGTTCGCCGCTCGAGGTGGACGGCTCCATAGGTAAATACGAGGCGCGCCGTCCTTGTGAATCAACGGTCTCCATCGTGTAGGTCGGGTGGCCACAGGGTGCAACTCCGTCGGACGGCCCGAACAATTCATTCAAATTACTTGCGTCGATTTGGGGTTTGGAGCCATTGTCGGATCTGGCGGGCTCCGGTGTCGTATCCGGTTTGGTGGACGCCGGAGCGTGGACGCGTGCGGCGTCGGTGCCTTGCCGTGAGCGGTCCCCGATGACGAGACCACCTGATCCCGGCCCCGGAAGGCAGACCAGCCTTGTGAGAGTTGAGGCTGACTGACCGTCAGGAGGTCATGGTGTCGAAATCGTATCCGCAGTCCGTGCGCGGGCAGGTGTGTGCGACTGCGTGCTGGGGAACGGGTCGCTGAGATCGCTGCTGAGACAGGGATTTCCGCGGCGACGCTGTTCAAGTGGAAGGCTCAGGCGCTGGTCGATGGGGAGTCCGTGAGGGTGTGCCGAGCGTCGAGGCCGACGAGTTGGCCTCCGCGCATCGCCGGATTGCCCAGTTGGAGGCCGAGCTGAAACTCACCCGAGATGCGTGTGAACTGTTCGACGAGCAGGTGGTGATCTCTCCAAAAGGAAATACGCGATCGTCGAAAGGCTGATCGCGCGTGGGCATTCGGGCCGAGCGGACCGATCTTCGTGCATGACGGTCTTCAAGGTCGTGGTCGTCCGTGGGTGTCGCGGGTGGGGATGCCGTGTTGGCGTAGTTTGGCGAGGATGGTGGTGTGTTCGACGCCGAGGTGTTCGCCGACTCGCGCGTGACCAGCCGAGGTTGTAGAGGTGGATGGCGTTGTCGATGTCCTCGGGGGATAGGCTGCGTCGGCGCATCTGTACGTCGTTCCGGTGGAGGATATTGCTGACTGTTCGGCGATCGATGCCGAATTGGGTGCCCAGTTCGTAGGTGGTGGCTCCCGCCAGGTAGCCATGGATGACCTCTTGTGTCTGGTCGGCGTCGAGTTGCTTTGCCCGACTGGGTTTTGACCGGTTGGCGGTTGGCGGTACGGGTGCGGTGGGGGCGGGAAGCTTCCGCTGCAGGGTTTCCAGGGCTTCTACCTGGTGTTTCGTGTTGTAGTAAGGTCCCCTAAGGTCCAGCGAATGGGGACCGAACCCACCTCAATCCGAACACATCATGACCGGTCCCCGATGACGGGACCACCCGGTCGTTGAGTCCGGGTTGTTTTCGATCCAGTTTCAGTTGATGCTGCACGCCACCGGGTGATGGGTGTGGGTGCAGGCCGCAGCGTACTCGGCCGGGGTCAGGTAGCCCAGCGCCGAATGCCGATGCCGCCGGTTGTGTTCGTCCTTGAAATCGCCGATCACCACCCGGGCCTCGAGCAGGCTCGTCCAATGGTTGCGGTTGAGGCACTCGGCGCGTAACCGCCGGTTGAACGATTCGATGTAGCCGTTGTTCCACGGTGTCCCCGGCGGGATGTAGACGATTCCCACCCGATCTCCGCAAAACTGTTGCAGCGCATGAGAAATCATCTCCGGGCCGTTGTCCATGCGCAGCACTTGCGGTGGCCCGCCGCGTGCGGTGAACACCTTCGCCAGCTCGGCGACGAGCCGCTCGGCGGTGATCGAGCGTTCCACCAGGTGCAGCAGCGACTCGCGGGTGTGTTCGTCGATCATCGACGCGATCTTCACCGCCTTGCCGTCGACGGTGGAGTCGAACTGGAAGTCCAACGCCCACACCACCTTCGGAGCATCCGCCTCGACCGGCGACACCGACGAGACACCGGCCCGCTTACGCGGGTGATGCTCGCGCACCTGCAGGCCCTCCTCCCGCCAGAGCCGGTGCACCTTCTTCAGGTTCACGCCACTGCCCTCGTCGAACCGCAGCGCCGCCCAGGCGCGCCGGAACCCGTGCCCTTGATGTTTCGTGGCATAGGACCGCAGCCAGGCCCGCAGACCGGCATCCGGATCCGCCGGGGTCTGCGCGGCCGGCAACCGCCGATACGTGGACCGATACAGCCCAACCACCTTGCACGCGAACCGTTCCGACATGCTCAGCACCTGCTTGAGCATGTCCACAG
>NZ_BAGB01000146.1 GCF_000308615.1 Nocardia jiangxiensis NBRC 101359 | reverse complement strand
CGGCATCTACAAAGGCAGTGTTGCCATTTCCAGAGGTGGCGGCTCCCGACTTGTACGGCCCGAACTCGATCCGAACGCAGACCCCGATGGCTACCTCTACGGCAGGACCATAGTTTTCACGGGCACACTGATGTCCATGACCCGGCAGATCGCCTGGCAAGAGTGCGCCCGAGTCGGCGCGCCGACCGACAAAGATGTCACAAAGAGAACGAATGTCCATAGTGGGAGACATCAACCCTGCTGCGCTCCGGCCAGGTTCGAACGTCACCGGCAAGGCCCGCAAAGCATTCGAGCTTCAAGACAAAGGCCAGGACATCGAGGTCATGACCGAGGACGATTTTCTGAGATGTCTCGACGGCAAAGCTCTCGACGAAATCGCCCTGGCATGTGAGAACGAATCGAATCGCCAAGCACCGACTTCCGTGCCAACTCGACTCCGCTCGGTGCCACTGCAGGAGCGACCAAAGCCCAAACCACCAAAGCCCTTACACCGCAACCCGGCCCCAACCGATCAGATCTGCTCTGCTGAGGGCTGCGCCAACACGGCCGCGTTCAAGACCCGGACCAAACCAACGTGATGCCAGCAGCACATCACCGAAATTCAACGTGCCAGCGGCCTCGACCCGATAGAACCGTTCACCCATCCCGACAGCTGGCAATTGACTCGTTGCCGCGTGTGCATGGTCGAGGCACACTACCGGTTCAACTACACCATGGACAAAAGAAGTGAGGTGCCGGGAGGTTTCTGAGGTGCCGGGAGGTTTCCGGACAGTGGCCCCAACGTAGGATTGGGGTTCATTGACAGGAGTTGTTGTGGCACGGAGGAATTCGCGGTATTCGCCTGAGTTTCGGGAGGCGGCGGCGAAGGAAGTGATCGAGCGGTCCCGCGGGGTCGCGGAGGTCGCGCGTGAGTTGGGTGTGGTGGAGCAGACGTTGGCGAACTGGGTCAAGAAATACCGGCAGACCCATGTTGCGGACGAGCCGGAGTTGACGATTCCTGAGCGTGCCCGGTTGAAGGAACTCGAGCGTCGGGTGCGTGAGTTGGAACTCGAGAACGAGTTCCTGGGAAAATCGGCGGCCTTCTTCGCGAAGAGATACCGGTGACCGCGAAGTACGCGTTCATCGAATCCGAGGAAGGCATTTATCCGGTCACCCGGATGTGCGAGTGGGCGCGGGTGTCGCGGTCGGGTTACTACGACTGGAAGAACCGGCCGCAGTCGGCGACGGCCGCGCGGCGGGAGTTGCTGGCCGCGGAGGTGAGATTCGCGTTCGAGCATTCCGACGGCACCTACGGTTATCGCCGTATCCATGCCCAGCTCGTTCGCTGGGGCACGGCGGTGGACCCGGAGACGGTCCGCGCGATCATGCGCGAGCTGGGCCTGGTGGCCTGCCAGCCGCGTCCGTTCCGGCCAGCCACGACCTTGGCCGGCGACGCGGGCCGGCTCCCGGATCTGGTGGGTGGTGATTTCACCGCCGATCGGCCCGGCGTGAAGTTGGTCGGCGACATCACCTACATCCGCACTTGGGAAGGCTGGCTGTATCTGGCGACCGTTTTGGACTGTTTCTCCAAGAAGGTCGCCGGATACGCGATGGCTGATCATATGCGCACCGAACTCGTCATCGACGCGTTACGGATGGCGGCAGGCAGCGTCAACATCGTCGCCGAGGTCACGGTCTTTCATTCCGATCGTGGCACTCAATACCTATCGGCGGAGTTCGCCGCTGTCGCAGAGGAATTGAAGATACTGCGATCCGTCGGCCGAACCGGATAATGTTACGACAACGCGTGGGCGGAATCGTTCAACGGCACCCTGAAGAACGAGCGAGTACACCGCACACAATACCCCACCAGAGAATCCGCCCGGCACGACATCACACGCTATATCGAGTTGCGGTACAACCAGATCCGGCTTCACTCAGCGCTTGGCTACCGAACACCGAACGAGGTAGAGTCCGAATGGCTCACACGGAATAGAGCAGACTGAGAAACCAAATACTCACTGTCCGAAGACTTTACGGCCCCTCAAAAGAGGTGCAGTATGCAACCACCGGTTTGTCCTGCGGGCTGCGGACCCGGGCCGGATCCACCACGAACCCGCGGGACTCGGCGTACTCGCGGAACGAATCGTTCAACCGCGGGTCAGTTGCGTTCGCGCGGTCGGCAATCGCTTTCATGTTGTCCGGGACCGCGACGGCGAACACACCGTCGAAGAACACCCACGCGGCTTCGAACCCCGCGATGACGTCGTTGAGTGTCTCCCGATAGGTCGGGAAAACGAACATGTGCCGCGAATACACCGCGGTGAAGATCAGCCCCTTCACCACCCGCCGCCGGCCCTCGACATCGGTCAGCAAGCCCAGGCGGCCGAAGTCGACCTGCACTTCCGCACCAGGTTTACATGACGAGCCTGCGCGACTATCTCGAGATCGGCCACGGAAGCCCGTTCGGGAGCCCTGGAGACAGAGCTCGCCGCGAAGCGCAGCCGTCTATGGATTGCGTCGTTCCACCTTCGAAGTGAGCCGCGGCCGAGCGGATGAATACACAGAACTCAACGGCGGTCAATGTTGCACGTGCCCATATAGAAGCATGGAGTCGTCATGATCGGGATAGAACGAGGGACGCGCTCGCGCCGGACGTGCACGCCTGGGTCACCAGCACCCAATCGGACTTCGGCACGGCAGAACTCACCGGCATCGACGCGTACATGGAGCCGAAGATCGAGGCAGCGCAGCTCATCGAGCCCGGCAGTGTTCACGAGATCACGGCAATCGGCGACGAATACGCCTTGATGGAGGCGGGGCAATGGCGACCATTCGCCTCCCCGATCCGCATCCCGTGTCTGAGCTGGAATTGTGACGTCTCAGTTCGCCGCGGACAGATCGCGCCCCAGCCTGGCGGCGGTTTCCTGCAGAAGCGGGATGATGATGTCCATATCCAGACCCGCGACGCGGGCCTGGGGACCGGAGACGGACAGGGCTGCGGGGGTGTGGGCGTTCGGGATGGCGACCGCGAAACAGCGCACGCCGATCTCCTGTTCACCGTCGTCCACGGCGTAGCCCTGCTCGCGGATGAACTCGATCTCCTCGCGGATCACCGCCGGGTCGGTGATCGTGTGAATGGTGCGGGGGCTCATGGTGATTCGCGACAGGATCCGGTCGGTCTCGGCGGGCGACAGGGTCGCCAGCACCGCCTTGCCGACCGCGGTGCAGTGTAGATCCACGCGCTCGCCGATTTCGGTGAACATCCGCATCGCATGAGGGGAGAGCACCTGCGCGACGTAGACGACCTGATCCCCGTCCAGCACAGCCATATTCGAGGTCTCCCCGGTCAAATCACGCAACTGGGTCAGATGCGGGCGCGCCGAGGCGCCCACCACCTTACCAGCCGTCTCGCCGAGCCGAATCAGCCTGGGCCCCAGGGAATATCGTCGCGAGGGCTGCTGACGGATATAGCCACCCAAGATGAGCGCGCGCAGCAGCCGGTGAATCGTCGGCTGCGGCAGCCCGGAAGCCTCCGCGAGCTGAGACAGTGTTGCCTCCCCGCCCACATCGGCCACCAACTCCAGCAGTTCGAAGGCGCGGTCAACGGACTGCACGCCACCGGCGCCCCGCGCCTGCGTGTCGGTCACGGCGAACTCCTCCTGACTCGTCGTTTCCACCATCTTGACAACGGATCCCGCCGTTCGGAAGGCCCGCCTCCGACACCCCGGAAGCTCCAGGGTGTCGCGCTGATTTCCTGGCATCGGCAGACGCTTCGTGAGCCGATGCCGGGCTTCGCCCGCCCCTCAGGCGGGCGAAGCAGCGGTCGAACGCCTGGTCGACACTACCTCAACTACTTCTGCAATATGGAATTTAAATTCCATTGAACGAATAGAGAAGAGAGCGCAACGTGCTGTCAACAGATCGACACAAGTTCGTCCAGATTTTGCGAAAGGCTTGACCGCCGCAGGTCACTGGCGTTAACGTCATCTAACGGAATCATTATTCCACATTGTGGAATCTAACGTGTCCGGAAGAAGAGACGGCATGACACAACCCCTCCCCTATGCGGTGAACCTGTCCATCCTGTTCACCGAACTCCCCTTGCTGGACCGGCCCGCCGCTGCCAAGACCGCCGGATTCGATGCGGTGGAATTCTGGTGGCCCTTCGCCACCGCCACTCCCGCAGACGCGGAGATCGACGCCTTCACCGAGGCCATCGAACAGGCCGGTGTGCGGCTGATCGGACTGAACTTCTTCGCCGGCGACATGGCCGGCGGCGACCGCGGGCTCGTTTCGTGGCCGGGGCGCGAGCAGGAGTTCGCCGACAACGTCGAGGCGGTGGTGCGGATCGGCAGCCGCCTCGGGTGCCCGGCGTTCAACGCCCTGTACGGCAACCGCATCGAGGGCCAGGAGGCCGGCGCCCAGGACGAAGTGGCAATCCGCAATCTGGCCCTGGCCGGCCGCTCGGTCGCCGAGATCGGAGGCACCGTCCTGCTGGAACCGGTCAGCGGCGTTCCCGCCTATCCGCTGAAGACCGCCGAAGACGTTGTCGGAGTGCTGGATCGGGTACGCGAAACACAGGGCGTGACGAATCTCGGCCTGCTCGCGGACCTTTACCATCTCACCGTCAACGGCGATGACCTGGACAAGGTTATCGCGAACTACGCCACTCGGATTGCTCACGTCCAGATCGCCGACGCGCCCGGCCGCCACGAGCCCGGCACCGCCGAGCTCGACATCTTCGGCTACGTCGACAAGATCAGCGGCACCGGCTACCGCGGTCATGTCGCCGCGGAGTACGTACCCACCGGCGCCAGCGCTGACAGTCTGGGTTGGCTGCCCACCGCTCGTTGAAACGTGTCGACCGCCCCCGCCGAACGAGCGTCAGGCCGCGGCGGGCCCGGAGGAGACAGCCTGCGTGACCACGCAGGGCCCGCTCGTTCAGCACAAAAATAAAGGAGTTACCTCGATGAGCAGAATCGGATTCATAGGGCTCGGGATCATGGGCTCCCCCATGGCCTCTCATCTGGCCAAGGCGGGGCACGAGGTGCTCGCCCACACCCTCAACACCGACGCGTACCCCCGGCTCGAGGCCGACGGCGGCAAGGGCGCCGGCAGCATCGAGGCCGCGGTGAAGGGCGCCGAGATCGTCATCACCATGCTGCCCAACCACCCTCAGGTCGAGGAGGTGGTACTCGGCGGGGACGGCGTCTTCGCGCACGCGCCCAAGGACGCGCTGCTGATCGACTTCTCCACCATCCGGCCGGAGAGCTCGATCGCCATCGCCGAGGCGGGCGCCGCGGCGGGTTTCCGGGTGCTGGACGCGCCGGTCTCGGGCGGTCAGGGCGGCGCCGAAGAGGGCGTGCTGTCCATCATGGTCGGCGGTGACGAGGCCGACTTCATCGCCGCCACTACGATTTTCGAGGCGGTCGGCAAGACCTTCATCCATGTCGGCCCGCACGGCGCCGGGCAGGTGGTCAAGGCCGCCAACCAGCTCGTCGTCGGCGGCACCTACGCGCTGATCGCCGAGGCGATCGTGCTGATGGAGGCGCTGGGCGTGGACGCGGGCAAGGGCTTGGACGTGCTCGCGGGCGGGCTGGCCGGCAGCACCATCCTCGAGCGCAAGCGCGCGTCGATGGTGGCGCGCGAATTCGCCCCCGGTTTCCGGATCGACCTGCACCACAAGGATATGGGGATCATCACCGACGCCGCCCGGCAGGCCGATGTGTCGCTGCCGACCGCGGCCCTGACCGCCTCGCTCATCGCCGCGGGCCGCGCACAGGGTTACGGCTCGCTCGACCACTCGGCGCTCCTGAAGGTCATCGAGAACCTCAACGGGCGCGGCGACAAGTAATGACGCCGCGAATCGTCCTGGCGCCGGACAAGTTCAAGGGCTCGCTGAGCGCCGGTGAGGTCGCCGAGGCGCTCGCCACCGGTATCCGGCGCGTCCGCCCCGACGCCGACATCCGCTGGGTCCCGGTGGCCGACGGCGGGGAGGGGACGGTGGATGCCGCGGTCGCCGCCGGATTCGACTGCACCACGGTCGAAGTCGAGGGCCCGACCGGGCAGCCGGTGCGAACGGCGTTCGCGCACAACGGAACCGTCGCGGTCGTCGAGGCGGCCGGGGCATGCGGGCTGTCCCGGCTGCCGGGCGGTGTCCTCGCCCCGCTCACGGCGACCAGCCGCGGCGTCGGCCGACTGCTGCTGGACGCGCTCGACACCGGCTGCCGCACAGTGGTCCTCGGTGTGGGCGGCAGCGCGTGCACGGACGGCGGCGCCGGGATGCTGGCCGGGCTCGGCGCGATTCTCCTCGATGCGAACGGGCGCCCGGTGGGCCCCGGAGGCGGCGCTCTGGCCCACGCCGCCTATCTGGACCTGCATCGACTGGACTCGCGCATCCATGAGGTAGATCTGGTGCTGGCCAGCGATGTCGACAATCCGCTACTCGGAACCCACGGCGCGGCAGCGGTTTTCGGGCCGCAGAAGGGAGCGGGCACGAGTGAGCTGGCCGTGCTCGAGGCGGGCCTGACGCACTGGTCGCACCTCGTGGCCCAGCGCACCGGCCACGATACCTCCGACCGGCCGGGCGCCGGTGCGGCCGGGGGCATCGGATTCGCGGCGATCGCCGTCCTCGGCGCACGCCGGTCCGGCGGCATCGACCTAATGCTCGACCTGGTCGGATTCGATCGCGGCCTCGAGGGCGCGAACCTCGTGGTGACCGGAGAGGGTTCGCTGGACGAGCAGACCCTGCACGGCAAGGCGCCCGCGGGCGTCGCGGCCCGCGCCGCGAAGGCCGAGGTGCGCACGATCGCGGTGGCCGGACGGCTGTTGCTCGACGAGACACAGCTGCGCGCAGCCGGATTCGCCGCCGCGTATCCGCTCACCGCGCTGGAGCCGGATCTGCGGCGCTGCCAGGACGAGGCCGCGGGGCTGCTGCAACGGCTGGGTGAGCTGATCGCGCGCGAGCAGCTCACCGCCCCGGCGACCGGCCGAACCCCGTAACTCCCGAGTCGCATATTGCAGACCCGCGGCATCCCGGCGCCCGGACAACCACCAACCCGAACCGGCTCTCCTCACCCGGCCTCGACTCCTGATGACCCGAGAAATACACCGACACAAGACTATTGGAGTACACGACATGCCACGCATGAGGACCGTCGACGCGGCCGTCAAGATCCTGGAACTGGAGGGCGCCACACAGGCATTCGGCCTGCCCGGCGCCGCAATCAATCCCTTCTATTCGGCGCTGCGCGCACACGGCGGCGTCAACCACGTGCTGGCCCGCCACGTCGAGGGCGCTGCGCATATGGCCGAGGGCTACACGCGCGCCGCGCACGGCAATATCGGCGTATGCATCGGCACCTCCGGCCCAGCCGGCACCGACATGATCACCGGCCTGTATTCGGCCATCGCGGATTCGATTCCGATCCTGTGCATCACCGGGCAGGCCCCGCGCGCCCGGCTGCACAAGGAGGACTTCCAGGCCGTGGATATCACGGCGATCGCGGCGCCCGTCACGAAAATGGCGGTGACCGTGCTGGAACCGGCGCAGGTGCCCGGCGCATTCCAGCAGGCCTTCCATCTGATGCGCTCGGGCCGCCCAGGCCCGGTGCTGATCGATCTGCCGATCGACGTGCAGCTGGCCGAGATCGACTTCGACCCGGAAACCTATGCGCCGCTTCCGGTCTACAAGCCCGCCGCGACCCGCGCGCAGGCCGCCAAGGCGATCGCTATGCTGACCGCCGCGCAACGGCCGCTGATCGTCGCGGGTGGTGGCATCATCAACGCCGGCGCCGAGGACCTGATGGTCGAACTGGCCGAACTGCTGAACGTTCCGGTCGTGCCCACCCTGATGGGCTGGGGCATCCTGCCCGACGACCACGAATTGGCAGCGGGCATGGCGGGTTTGCAGACCTCCACCCGGTATGGCAATGCTACCCTGCTGGCCAGCGACTTCGTCATGGGCATCGGCAACCGATGGGCCAATCGCCACACCGGTGGACTCGAAACATACTGCAAGGGCCGCACTTTCGTGCATATCGACATCGAGCCCACGCAGATCGGGCGGGTGTTCGCCCCGGACTACGGCTTCGCTTCGGACGCCAAGGCGGCGCTGGAGCGGATGATCGAGGTGGCCCGCGAGCGCAAAGAGGCCGGGACGCTGCCCGATTACTCCGGGTGGGTGGCCGACTGCACCGAGCGCAAGCGAACCCTGCACCGCAGGACGCACTTCGACGACATCCCGGTGAAACCGCAACGAGTGTACGAGGAGATGAACCGGGCATTCGGCCGCGACACCCGGTACGTGTCCACGATCGGCCTGTCGCAGATCGCGGGCGCGCAGATGCTGCACGTGTACTCCGCGCGCAACTGGATCAACTGCGGCCAGGCCGGGCCGCTGGGCTGGACGGTGCCCGCCACGCTCGGCGTGGTCGCCGCCGATCCCTCGCGCAACGTCGTGGCCCTGTCGGGTGACTACGACTTCCAGTTCATGATCGAGGAACTCGCCGTCGGCGCCCAGTTCAATCTGCCGTATATCCATGTGCTGGTGAACAATTCGTATCTCGGCCTGATCCGCCAGGCCCAGCGCGCCTTCGACATGGACTATTTCGTCCAGCTCGGCTTCGACAACATCAACGCCGACGACACGATCGGCCTGGCCAAGGGCTACGGCGTCGACCACGTCCGCGTCGCGGAAGGACTGGGCTGCAAGGCAATCCGAGTCGAAGACCCCAACGACCTGCCCGCCGCCTTCGCTCGCGCCAAGGACCTCGCCACCGAATTCCGGGTCCCCGTCATCGTCGAAATCATCCTGGAGAAGGTCACCAACATCTCCATGGGCGCAACCGATATCGACAACATCACCGAATTCGAACCCCTGGCCGAAACTTCCGCCGACGCCCCCACGGCTCTACTCCACCTGCTCTGACACGTCGGCCCCCAGCCCGTATCAGCCGACGCGACGGCCCAGCCACCGCCACACCTGCGACCCAGGTGTGGCGGGGCACTGCCCTGATCTCCTGGCTGCCGGCCTCACTCAGAGCCATCGCGTTGCGAACTGGCAACGGTCCCCGAGCAGCTCCCAGCTGCAAACCGGCCCAACTCGGACAACGGGGCATCACGACGGGACACGAAGACCGCCGGCGAGTGACTGCGTTCCCAGCCGGGTCGCACGTCACTCGGAGGTCTTCGCCATATCAGCTCGCCACGCCGTCTCCAACGTCACGCCACACGGCAACTAGCCGAGCCGGGCGCTGAGACTGCTCGCCGCCTCATTCAACGCGGCACCGAAAGCGACCTCGGATTCATCGGTCAGGCGGCCGATCGGGATGTTCACACTGAGGCTCGCGATCGGCTTATCGTCGGCTCCCATGACGGCTGCCGCGACGGCGCCGACGTCGGGCCGCCATTCCCCATGATTGACGGCGAACCCTCGTTCCTGGATCACGGCCAGTTCGGCGCGCAGTTCGTCCGGGTCCGTGATCGTCGTGTCGGTATAGCGCGACAGCTCGTCCGCGAGCAACTGTCTGATGACTTCCGGACTGCTGAACGCCAGTACCGCCTTGCCGTTGGCGGACGCGTGCAGGGGAAGTGCGTGCCCCAGCGCCATACTGGTGCGTACCGGTTTGTCCGTTTCCAACCGCTCGATCAGGACCATCTTGCCGTCCTCGGGAACCGTCAGGTGAATGGTCTCCTCAGTATGTCGGCGCAGGTCCTCCATGATCGGCAAGGCCGCACCGCGCAAACCGAGATCCCCGCTGGCGCGACCGCCGACCGCGAGCGCCTTGGTGGTCATGACCCATCGGGTGACCTCGCCCGACGCGGGGCGAATCCATCCCGCTGTGTCGAGGGTGACCAGCGCACGTTGCACCGAACTCTTGGGCATATCCAATACACGAGCCAACTCGCCGACGCCGATCGGCTGCCGCGCTGCGACCTCTTCCAGCACGCGAAGTGCGTTCAGGACATTCCGCAATGTCTTGACTCCTCGATGTTGCATACCTACGATTACCGGACCTTATCACGGCACAGTGTGCCACAACACGGCACAGATTGGAAATTGGTGTAGTGACCGCTCACAGTGGACGGCATTTCCTACAGATCCCCGGACCGACCAACGTTCCCGACCGGGTGCTGCACGCCATCGCGCAATCGACCATCGACCACCGCGGACCCGACTTCGCCGAGCTCACCTTGGACCTGCTGCAACGGGTCAAGCCAGTGTTCGGCACCAGCGGTCCGGTCGTCATCTATCCCTCCTCCGGCACCGGGGCGTGGGAAGCGGCACTGGTCAACACCCTCTCGCCGGGTGATCGCGTGCTGGCGTTCGAAACCGGTCATTTCGCCAGCCTGTGGCGTGATATGGCGGAGCGCCTCGGGCTGGTCGTCGACTTCGTTCCCGGGGACTGGCGGCGGGGCGCCGACCCGGCGGCCGTCGCCGAACGGCTGGCCGCCGACACCGAACACAGCATCGCCGCGGTGATGGTCGTCCACAACGAGACCTCAACCGGGGTCACCAGCCGGATACCGGAGATCCGGGCAGCCATCGATGGGGCGGCCCATCCCGCGTTGCTGCTGGTCGACACGATCTCTTCGCTGGGGTCCATCGACTACCGGCACGAGGAGTGGGGCGTCGACGTGACGATCAGCTGCTCACAGAAAGGACTGATGCTGCCCCCGGGCCTGGGCTTCAACGCGATCAGCGAGAAAGCGCTCGCGGCCGCACAGAAGGCGCGGCTGCCGAAGGCCTATTGGGACTGGGCGCCCATCCTGGAGGCCAACGCGCGCGGCTTCTATCCGTACACGCCGTCCACCAACCTGCTCTACGGCCTTCGGGAAGCGTTGCTCCTCCTCGAAGAAGAGGGGCTGCCCAACGTGTTCGCGCGGCACAACCGCCACGCCGAAGCGACGAGGGCGGCCGTCCGTGGCTGGGGTCTCGAGATCCTGTGTGCCGACGAGCGCGAGCACTCCAGCGTCCTGACCGCCGTGCTACTGGACGAGGGACACGATGCGGACAAGGTCCGTCAGATTATCCTGGATCGCTTCGACATGTCACTGGGCGCCGGCCTGAGCAAGCTCGCCGGGCGCGTGTTCCGGATCGGCCACCTCGGCGACTTCAACGACCTGACGCTCGCCGGAACGCTCGCAGGCGTCCAGATGGGGCTCGAATTGGCCGGCGTGAGCGTCGACCCCGCCGGCCTCCAAGCCGCACTCGAAGTCTTGCGTGCCGAATGACACCTCCACTGTCGAGCTTTCCATCGAACCATTGATCATTCGCTCGGGACTCGGCGGATCACGTCGTAAGCCCACCATGAGGGCATGGGCATTACGACCCGCCACATCGCAGATCCGCGAGGCCCGGCGCTGGAATCCGGTGCCGGCATCCTGCCCTCGACTCTCATTGCTCCAACACAAGCCGACGCCGACCGCGTTGGCAACCTACAAGGAGGTAGGTCGTTGATCGAGCAGACTTCCCCTGTCCGGCGTCTGGCCCACATGAAGCGGTGGACCTATATCTTGCCGGTTATTGTCTTCATCTACGTTATCTGTTATATCGACCGAACGAACATCAGTTTCGCGCTGCCCCACCTCAAGACCGACATGCACCTCAGCGGGTCTCAACAGGGTCTCGCGAGCGGCATCTTCTTCTGGGGCTACCTGCTGCTGCAGATCCCCGGCGGATATATCGCCGAACGCTGGAGCGCGAAACGGTGGGTCGCGATCCTGATGGTGTTGTGGAGTGTGGCCGCGATATCCTCCGGCTTCACCCACACCTTCGGTGAACTCCTCCTCACGCGTTTCCTGCTCGGGGTGGCCGAGGGTGGCGTGCAACCGGCGCTGATGGCCACCATCCGGTCCTGGTTCCCGTTCGCCGAACGAAGCCGGGCATACGCGATCTTCAAGCTCTACACACCGATCGCAGCGATAATCGCCGCCCCGTTCTCCGGCATCATCCTGACCTACGCCGACTGGCGCTGGTTGTTCATCATCCAGGGCGGGGCTCCGCTGATCATCGGGATCATCGCCTGGCTGGCGGTGATCCGCGACACGCCCGCCAAAGCAGGCTGGCTGTCGGAGGCCGAGCGCAACTTCATCGAGAATTCTCGGATCGAGGAAGGCGAGCCACTCGAGCAACAGGCGACGTTCAAGGCCGCTCTCACGAGCAAGATCGTGTGGTATTTCGCTCTGATCTACACGTTGACGCAGACGGGCCTGCTCGGCCTCACGTTGTGGCTGCCGAGCGTGCTCAAGAAGGCTTTCCATACCGACATGCAGGTGGGTATCGTCGCGATATTGCCCCAGATCGCCGCGGGTATCGCCATCATTCTCATCGGCAGATCGGCAGACCGCAGGGGCGGGCACGTTACCCATATGTCGGTGGTTCTCGGTTGCGGGGCGGTGATTCTCGCTGGCGCGGGCTTGATCTCGCCGCACCAGAAGTGGCTTGTGCTCGGGGCGATGATCCTCGGCACGGCGGCGTCGATCGCCTGGTACGGGCCGTTCTGGGCGACGGTCACCAAGCTCACCCCCTTGGCGGCCGCGGGCGCAGGGATCGGTCTGATCAACGGCGTCGGCAACCTGGGCAGCTTCGTCGGGCCGTACATCGGCGGATGGCTCAGCGACCTCAGCGGTGGGGGATACGCGCTCACCCAGGTGTTCTTCGGTCTGGTCTTCGCCGCCGCGGCACTGCTTGTCCTGCCGTTGCGTAAGGAGCTGCGGGCGATGAACCTCGAATCGTCCGGATCGAAGGAAGCACAGGTACCGGACCCCGCCTGACTCAACAACTAGCCATCGCGGTGCGGCGGGGGCCGCCTGACGGCCCCTCGCCGCGTTGGCGCTTGCTGCGAATGACAACGGCTCGAAAGGACGAGTGATGACCTCCCCGACGACTGACACAGCCGCGACCGATCGGTCAACGGTCGCACCGCGTCTGGAGCAGGCGCTCCGCGCGACGATGGAGGGCGAGGTCGCGTTCGACGACTACAGCCGCCATATCTTCTCCCGCGACGCCAGCATGTACTCGATAACTCCGCTGGGCGTCGTGTTTCCACGTCACGCCGACGACGTCGCCGCGGCGGTGCGGGCCGCCGGTGAACTCGGCGTGCCGATCGTGCCCCGGGGCGCGGGAACGAGCCTGGCCGGCCAGACTGTGGGCCCCGGCCTGGTGCTCGACCTGTCGCGGCACATGAACCGGATCGTGGAGATCGACCCGGTGGCCCGCACCGCGCTGGTGGAGGTCGGGGTGGTGCAGGATCAGCTCAACCAGGCAGTCACCGCCTACGGGCTGATGTTCGGCCCGGACACTTCAACCAGCAACCGAGCCACGATCGGCGGGATGATCGGCAACAATTCCGCGGGAAGTGGCTCCCTGACATATGGCATGACGATCGATCACGTACGGGCACTGGACGTGGTGCTCTCCGACGGATCGCGCGCCCGGCTGGAACCCGTCGACGAGGCCGAGCGGAAACGCCGGGCGACGACGCAGACGCTGGAGGGCCGGATCTACCAGGCACTCCCGGATCTTGTCGTCGCGAACGAGGAGATCATCAGGGCCGGGATGCCGGTGTTCTGGCGTCGCGCCGGCGGTTACCGGCTCGACCGGCTGGTGGGCTTCGGGGAAGACAATCCGTTCGATCTGGCCAAGTTCGTGGTGGGTGCGGAGGGCACCCTGGTGGTCGTCACCCACGCTCTGGTGGACCTGGTGCCCAAGCCCGCGCGCACGGTGTACGCCGTCGGGCACTTCACCGACACCGCGAGCGCCATCGCGGCCACCACGGACGCATTGAGCTGCGAACCCCACCAGGTCGAGCTGATGGACCGCACGATCCTGGAACTGTCCCGGCAGAAGATCGAGTACGCCGAGCTCGGGAACATCCTCGTCGGCGACCCGGGCGCACTGCTGTTCGTCTCGTTCAGCGGTGACGACGAAGCGAGCCAGATCGCCAAGCTGGACCGGCTCGAGGGGCTGTGGCAGCAAAACGGGCATGGGTATCACACCCTCCGCGCGGTTACTCCCGCCGATCAGGGAGCGTTGCTGAAGGTACGCAAGTCCAGCTTGGGCCTGCTCATGGCGGCCGGCTCGGGCACTCGCCGCCCGCTAGCCTTCGTGGAGGACACCGCAGTCGATCCGGCTCACCTGGCGGAATACACCAGGCGGTTCAAGGAGATCCTCGACGACCACCAGATGGAAGCGGGGTTCTACGGCCACTGCTCGGTAGGCTGCCTGCACATCCGCCCGTTCGTCGACCTGACCAAACCGGACGAAGTGGCCAAGATGCGCACCGTCGCCGAAGCCATCAAGGATCTCGTAGCCGAGTACGGCGGGGTGAACTCCAGCGAACACGGAGACGGTCTCGCCCGCAGCGAGTTCAACCGGGAGATCTTCGGCGACCGACTCTACGAGGTGATGCGCACGGTCAAGCGCATCTTCGACCCCGGCAGCGGCATGAATCCGGGCAAGATCGTCGACGCGCCATCGATGACCGAGAACCTGCGCGACCGCGACGCGCTACCGCCCGCCCCGCCACTGACGACCATGCTGCAATTCGAGGTCGTCGGCGGCATGCGCGGCGCCGCGGATCGCTGTATGAACATCGGCCTGTGCCGGAAGTCCACCTCGGGCGTGATGTGCCCGTCCTATATCGCGACCAAGAACGAGGAGCACGCCACCCGCGGCCGGGCCAACGCGCTGGTGAAAGCACTGTCCGAACCGAACCCGCACGCCGCGCTGGGCGGCGAGCGGCTGCACGAGATCCTCGACCTGTGCCTGATGTGCAAGGCATGCAGGAGCGAATGCCCGATGAGTTTGGACATGGCCTCGCTCAAGGCCGAGACGCTCCATCATCACCATGAGATCCACGGAGTTCCGTTGCGCTCGAGGATCTTCGGCTCCATCCGCCTGCTCAACCGGATCGGCTCGGCGACCGCACCGCTGTCGAATCTGCCCGGCCGCAACGGATTCGCGCGCCGGATCATGGAGAGCGCCTTGGGCATCACGGCCGCCCGCCCGCTGCCGGTCTTCGAGCGGGTCAGCCTGATGCGCTGGTTCCGCCGGCACCGGCGGGCTGTGCCCCTGGGCCATGCGCCATTGGGCACCGTGCAGTGGCTTGCCGACTCGTTCACCACCTTCACCGAGCCACACATCGGCAGTGCGGCCATCGAGCTGCTGGAGCGCGCGGGGTGGGGGGTCGAGCTTGCCAGTGGCGGTTGCTGTGGCCGGTCGAGCCTGTCCAAGGGACTACTCGACGACGCGAAGAAGAAGGCGGCGGGGTTGGTGGCGTCGCTGGCGGCGACGGATCCGGCCTCGCCGATCGTGGGCTGTGAGCCGTCGTGTCTGTTCACGTTGCACGACGAGCACACGGCGCTGCTGCCGGATTCGGAGGCGTTGCGAGAGGTTGCTGGGCGGGTCAAGCAGGTGGAGGAGTTGCTGGTCGAGGCGATCGATGCGGGGCGGCTGACGCTGCGAGCGGATTCCCGGTTCGCGGGCCGCCGGATCGTGTATCACGGTCATTGCCACCAGAAGGCCGAGGTTGGCACGGCGGCCACGATGGCGCTGCTGCGCCGGATCCCGGGTGTGCAGGTGGAGGAGATCAACTCCGGCTGCTGCGGGATGGCCGGCTCGTTCGGTTTCGAGTCGGAGCACTACGAGACGTCCATGACGGTCGGCGGAGACCGGCTCTTCCCGGCCCTCGCGGCGGAGCCGGAGGACACGATCGTGGCCGCGACCGGTGTGTCATGTCGACAGCAGATCTTCCACGGAGCGGGCCGCACCGCGTGGCACCCGGTTGAGCTGGTACGCGAGGCGCTGGCCGGCCCCGGCCGAGAATAGGAGACATCTCATGCGTATTGTCCGCTACTCGCTCGACGGGCAGGCCATGAATGGCGTGGTCGTCGGGGATGTGGTGCACGAGTTTCCCGGCGGGAATGCCGAGCCGGGCGCGGTGGTGGGGAGCCTGGGGGAGCTGACGCTGCTCGCCCCGTGCGATCCCCGCACGATCGTCTGTGCCGGCAGCAACTACGCCGGTCAGATCGCCGAGAAAGGCAGGCCATGGCCGCAGCGGCCATCACTGTTCTTGAAGGCCCCCAACGCGATCACCGCCCTTGACGCGGTGATACTGCGGCCGCGAGAGGTGCAGCGCCTGGAGTACGAGGGTGAGCTGGCCGTCGTCATCGGCCGCACCGCCCGGGAGGTGCCGGCCGATCGTGCGACGGACTTCGTGCTGGGCTATACCTGCGCGAACGACGTCACCGCGCATGATTGGCGAGATGATGGCCAGTGGACGCGGGCGAAGAGCGCGGACACCTTCTGCCCACTGGGTCCGTGGATCGAGACGGACATAGCCGATCCGTCGGCGTTGCGGATCACCACCCGGCTCGGCGGCCGGGTCGTCCAAGATGAATCGACCTCGGACATGGTGTTCGGGATAGGTGAGCTGCTGGCGTTCGTCACCCGATGGATCACTCTCGAACCCGGCGATGTGCTGCTCACCGGCAGTCCTGCCGGGGTCGGGCCGATGGTGCCCGGTGACATCGTCGAGGTCGAAATCTCTGGCATCGGCACGCTTCGTAACACAGTGGCCGACCGGGGTTGAGCTACACCGCGATTTTCTTCCACGGTGGGAAACATGGAGGCGGAGGATATGTTCACGACGGAATCGAACCCACCCTTGACCGGCGTGACCGTGCTCGAGGTCGGCGCGTTCATGGCGGCCCCGTACGCAACGATGCAATTGGCCGACCTCGGTGCCCGCGTGATCAAGGTGGAGAACCCCGACGGTGGTGATCCCGTGCGGGCCACCGGGCCGTTCATCGACGGGGAGAGTTCCCCGTTCCTGCGGCTGAACCGCAACAAGGAATCGGTCACGCTCGACCTCAAAGCCGAACGCGACAATGCCGCGTTCCGGGAACTCGTACGCGAGGCAGACGTCCTGGTCGAGAACCTCCGGCCGGGAGCGATGAGCCGATTGGGACTCGACTATCCGACCCTGCGCGAGGAGAACCCGCGCCTGATCTACGCCTCGGCGTCGGGATGGGGCCAGGACGGGCCCCTCGCCCACCTCCCCGGTCTGGACATCATGGCGCAGGCCCGCAGTGGCCTGATGAGCATCACCGGGTTTCCCGGTCACGACCCCGCCAAGGTCGGCGTCCCGATCTGCGACCTCGCGTGTGCCCTCTACATCGCCCTGGCAGTGACCGCGGCGTTGCGCGAGCGAGACCGGTCGGGGGAAGGTCAGCACATCGATGTCTCCCTGCTGGAATCAGGCGTCTCCCTGGCGATATGGGAAGCCGGCATGTATTTCGCCGACGGAACCGTCCCGCGCCCGCACGGATCCGCGCATCAGAACAACGCGCCCTACCAGGCGGTGCGGTCCGCTGACGGGCACGTCACCATCGGTGCGACCACACCGAAGAACTGGTCGGCGTTCTGCCACACACTGGGTCTGGACGACCTGCTCTCCGACCCGCGATACGGTGATGCTTACTCCAGGCGGCAGTATCGCGAAGAGCTCGTCGAGGCCATCGAGAAGGTCACCACAACCCGGACGTCGCGGTCCATCGTGGACGACCTCGAGCTGGCGGGGGTGCCGTGCGCCCCGATCCTCGATTACGCACAGGTGTTCACCGACGAGACGCTGCGAGACCGGGATTTCCTCTGGGACGCACCGCATCCCACGCTGGGCTCGGTCGAGCAGCTGGGATCCCCGATGCGATTCTCCCGCACTCCCGTGCGGCGGGCGCATGCCGGACCACCACTGGGCGATTCGACCACAACGGTCCGCGCGGAAATGGGCCACGTCGACCGAGAAGGTGACAAGTAACGATGAGCACATCCGAAGTCGAGATCAGCGCCGAGAACCACGTACT
Organism: Nocardia jiangxiensis NBRC 101359; assembly: GCF_000308615.1. Lineage (GTDB taxonomy): Bacteria > Actinomycetota > Actinomycetes > Mycobacteriales > Mycobacteriaceae > Nocardia > Nocardia jiangxiensis. The sequence goes on along the minus strand of NZ_BAGB01000146.1, from coordinate 1,890 downwards.
CACCGTGACGTTCAACCGGCCGGATCAGCGGAACGCAATGACCTGGGCCATGTATGAGGCGCTCGAGCAAGCCTGCGACCGGGCCGACTCCGACAGCGCGATCCGGGTCATGGTCCTGCGCGGTGCCGGCGGTCGCGCATTCGTCGCCGGTACGGACATCAGCCAATTCACCCTGTTCTCCACGGGTCAGGACGGCGTGGACTACGAGCGCCGGGTGAGCGCGGTGCTCAACCGGCTGCAAGCGGTGACGATCCCCACCGTCGCCTCGATCGACGGCTACTGCGTCGGGGGCGGTCTCGGCATCGCCTGCGCGGTCGACCTGCGGGTCGCGACGACCCGAGCGAAATTCGGAGTTCCGATCGCACGCACACTCGGGAATTGCGTCTCGACGGCCGCCCTCGACCTGCTCGTGCGGAACCTCGGTCACTCACGCACGATCGCACTCCTGCTGACAGCCGAGTTGATGAGCGCCGAGGAGGCCCATACGGCGGGATTCCTGGTGGCGCTGGCGGATGACGCGGACAGAGCAACCGAAGCGATCACCGAACGCATCGTCGCACACGCGCCCTTGAGTATGTGGGCATCCAAGGAAGGGCTGCGAAGACTACACCGCAGCGGACGCGACGCCGACGTGACCGATATCGTCTCGCGCGTCTACGGCTCCCCCGACTTCCGGAACGCGGTTGAGGCGTTCGTGGCGAAACGAGCGCCGAACTGGAAATGTCACGGCGACTGGACGACCGGCGAAGACTCATAGTGGTGATCACCACCACGCCGACAGCAGTAGCCGGCCGGCCATTTCGACCACGTGCGTTTCGGCGGCGGGGGCCACCACGGCGGCTGGGGTCACCGAAGCTCGGGTAGCTCGTCAATGAGCGCGGTTGGGCTGAGTTCCCCGGAGCGAGCAGATGCAAAGTCGGAATCAATCGAACGATCACTTTTATTGAAGGTTGGTCATGCCAGCGAAACCGATCACGTCGATCACCCTGGTTCAGGCGCAAGCCATCGTGGGCGCGGCGCTGGAATACGCACGCGGCAACGCGTTTCCCCCGATGACCATCGCGGTGCTGGATGCCGCAGGCAAGCTCGTGGCCTTCGCCCGGGAAGACGGCTCCAGCCTGCTGCGCGAACCCATCGCCCGAGGGAAAGCCCACGGGGCGTTGAACATGGGGGTCGGCAGCCGCAGTCTGGCCGCGATGGCGGCCGCTCGCCCCGCGTTTGTGAACTCCCTCATCGCGCTCGCCGACGGCAATCTCGTCCCCGGCCCCGGTGGGGTGCTCGTCCACGACGAGGACGACCGCCTCGTCGGCGCGGTCGGGGTGAGTGGCCACCTGCCGGACGACGACGAGGTATGCGCGATCCACGGCATCACCGCCGCCGGCCTGCGCGCTGATCCCGGCGCATGATCCGATCCTCGGCCGTTCGCCCCTGCCACCACGTCCCCGCAGCGGCGAACGCGCTCCACGCTGCGTCCGCCGCGTGTCGGTACGGCGCTCGGCATGGTTTCGGCGCCTATTCTTCGCTGGTCGGACGCTTTACCCCAGCGAGCGGATCGAGGCGGTCATGGCAGTCGAGTTCGACATCTGCGGCACTGCGTGCATCCGGCAGATGCCGCGGACTCGGTAAAGGTCCTCGGGATGACGATGATCGCGCGGATCATGCGGCCTCTCGGAGTGGTGGCGGTGCTGCTGGCCGCCTCGCTGCCGACCCCGTCGGCCACGGCGACGCCGACGAATCCGGAGTTGGGGCATGTGGGGCGCTGGATCACCGACGCCGAGGGCAGGGTGATCACCTTGCACGGTGTGAATCTCGTGTACAAGTACCCGCCTTTCTATCCTCGCCGGTCATGGGCAGTCGGTGGTTCCGCGATGCTGGCGGGATGTCACCGTG
>NZ_BAGB01000147.1 GCF_000308615.1 Nocardia jiangxiensis NBRC 101359 | reverse complement strand
GTCTTCAGCCAACGCAGCTCGAGGTGGTTTGAAGCCTCCCCCCGCAGAGGCGGCTCCGAAGGGCCACAAAACCTTCATCTCCTGCACAGCACCGCATCCAGCAAGGTCACCTACCTATGGGACCTCCCCTTCCGCGCTCGTGGCGCACATAAAGAACAAGCTTAGAACTCCTGGTTGAGGCCGAAGTCCTCTACCAGCGCCCGCATTCACCGAACGTCTTCGTCCGCTGTGGGTACCCGCATGCCTCGCAGCATCATGTTCTCCGACGTTCGCTGGTTGCCAATCACGGGCGCGAATACAACCCGGCCGACCCAAGTCACCCGCACTGGCAGAATCCACCAGATCGTACTGGTCAGCGCGAACCAAGCGAAGCGGATCTTGTGACGTTGCGAGGCGCTTCAGGCGAAGATAGAGCCCATGGCCACGTATGACACTGGCGCAGCCCGGCGCGCGACGATGTACGGCAGCGGCGATCTCAGCGCCAGCAAGCTCTTCTCGGGCCATTTCATCAACTTCGGGTACTGGACTGACGACGTGGCCCCCGGCCTGCTCAACAGGGAACGACGAACCACCAGCCAGGCCGACCTGTACCGAGAAGTACTGCGCCGAACCGATATCGGTGAAAGGGATGCGGTACTGGAAGTCGGTTGCGGTATTGGAGTAGGCGCGGCGCTCGCGCTACAGGAGTTTGGCCCACAGCGGATCGTTGGGCTCGATCTCTCGGACGATCAAGTTGCGCGGGCCGAGCGGATCAATGCCGACGTGTTGATCGCCAACCCTGGCCGGCTGTCGTTCCGTCAAGGCTCAGCCTTTGCGATTCCATTCCAGGACAGGGTATTCGACAGCTGCATCTCGGTCGAGGCAGCACAGCACTTCGAGGATTTGACAGGGTTCGTTGCCGAGGCAAACCGAATCCTGAAGCCTGGCGGAAAATTGACGGTGGCGACGTTCTTCACTACCGCGGAGGACGCCGCGCGGCACTTGGAGCCGCTCATCGAGACCATCCGCAACGGGATCGATGTTGTGGCGCCGATCGACTCCTTCGTGCAGGCACTCCGAGTGAGCGGTTTTGAGCTGGCCGACGTCGAGTCGATTGGCGCGCACGTATGGCAAGGGTTTGATGCTTGGATGCAGCAGACCGGCTTCGACAATCACTGGTGTCGTAACTGGCTCCGGGCATATCAGGACGGCCAGCTCGACTACTACATCGTGTTGGCGGTGAAGCCATCCCTCTGATCTGCACTGACGACGGCCTCGTTCGATCCTGCGGAACCATGGTGGAGAGGGTTCGAGACGCCTCTGACAGCGTTCGCGATCGCTGAGCTTCTCTCTGAAGCAGGGGTGCCAGCCGGTGTGGCCAATGTCGTCACAACCACGGATCCTGGCGCGGTCGTGTATTCGCTGCTCGAGCACCGCGCCGTCCGCAAGCTGTCCTTCACCGGATCGACGTCGGTTGGGCGGCACCTGCTGTGTCGTGCCGCCGGAAGAGTGCAGAATGTCTCGATGGAACTCGGCGCGAATGCCCCCTTCGTCGTGTGCGACGACACCGACTTGGACGCTGCGGTCGCGGGCGCACTCGTCGCCAAGTTCCGCAACTCCGGTCAAGCCTGCACTGCCGTCAATCGATTCTTCGTACACAGCGGTGTTGTCGACGAGTTCACTCGACGATTCAGCAAGGCGGTAGACACCTTGCACTTGGGGCCGGCCACGGATCCCGCGTCCCAGATCGGCCCGTTGATCAGTGCGGCCGCAGTTCGACGAATCCAGGCAGCCCTCGACGAGGCGCTCGCAAGTGGCGCGCGGATCGTGAACGCCCCGGTCACAGTCCCGGATCGGGGCACATCATCGCGCCGCTCCTCCTCCGCAACGTTCCTGAAGACTGTGAGCTGACTCGATCAGAGATTTTCGGTCCGGTTGCTCCGATCCTCACCTGGAAGACTCCGCGGACCTCATCACACGCGCGAATGCCACCGAATACGGACTGGCCGCATATGTGTATGCCGGCGACACCGGCCGCGCCCGCCGGATCGCCGCCTCCCTGCAATGTGGGATGGTCGGCGTCAACCGTGGTGTGGTGTCGGATCCTGCGGTGCCCTTCGGAGGCATGAAGCAGAGTGGTATCGGCCGCGAAGGTGCCACTGAGGGTCATGCGCACACACAGTTCGCCGACCACCCGGTCGAGGTCACTCGTCCGGCCGGATGGTCAGCACCCCATTACTGCTGCGCTGCGCTCGAGGAGGAGGTCGCGGAGGAACACCCACAGCCTCGCCTGCCCACTGTTTCAGGCCTCGGAGAGCGCCGTGCTCGGGTCTCCTGCCGCGTGCCGGGCGGCGAGGTAGCCCCCGACCATGCCGCGGGTGTTGCCCTGGCCGCTGTTGTAACTCGCCCCGAACTCGATCATCGCCATCGAGTTCCCCGCGGTGTAAAGACCCTCAATGGGTTGATCGCGGTAGTTCAACACCCGGTTCTGGGTGTCTGCCGCGAGCCCCGCGTTGGACAGGCCGATGTTGATCGGGTACAGCCGCACGGCATAGAACGGCCCCTTCACGATCGTGCCGAGATTGGGATTACCGGCAACGCTCAGGTCGCCGCTGTTCTTGCGCGACCAGACCTTGCCACCCCGGTTGAAGTCCTCGTCGATGCCTGTGGTGACGAAACCATTGAAGCGTTCCACCTCGGCCTCGAGACCGTCGCCGTCGATACCGAGCTTCTCGGCGAGTTCACGCAGGGTGCCGGCCTTCGTCGCCACGTTCTCGGGGATCTCCGTGCCCTTAGTGAACGGCCCGAAGTCATACCGATCGCGGGCCTGGCTGTCTTGGATGACCCAGAACGGATAGTTCGGGTGCTCCTGCGTGCCGCCGTCGATGGTCTTGAGCGCGAAGCCGAGCGACCGGGAGAAGCTCTCGTCACCGAAACGCCGTCCCTTGCGGTTGACGACGATCGAATGTGGCACGCCGAGAGGAACGCCGGCGAGGCGCCACAGCGGCGAACCCTCGTGCTCCTCCCCGGGTATCCGATATCCACAAGTGACGGGAACCGGCACCTGCGCGACCCGAGCGCCGATGCTGGCGGCCAGCACGATGCCGTCTCCGGTCACCGATGGGGGGCTCGCCGACTTGATGTCGGGCACCATGTCGTAGTTGCGGTGCGCGCCGTCATTCCAATCGTAGGCTCCGGCGGCAATCAGCACGCCGCACTCCGCCTTGATGAAGTAATCCTGCCCCTGGCGCAGCGCCCGCACACCGACGACCCGGCCACCTTCGGTCACCAACTCCTCGGCGGGAGTGCCAGCGTAGATCGGGATGGCACGGTCGAGGGCAGCCTTGACGAAGCTCGCGCCCAAGCCGGGTCCGAGTGTGCGCTCGTCCCGCTCCCACCGCCCTTCGATCGTGGTCATGTCCCAGTTGGGGAAATTCGAGAGGCCGCCCTGCGCAAACATCTCCGGGTGGGTCACTCCGCTCAGACTCTGCGGCGAGAGGTGCACGGTCCGCTGCCATTCCGGTCCGAGGCTCGCGCCCGGGAAAGGTGCGACCTCGATGTACCTTCCGTCAGCGGACGAATGCGGCATCTCGGGGTAGTAGTAATCCGGGAAACCGCGGACCAGACGCCACTGGACCCCGGCCTTCTCCTCGAAGTACGCGAGGGCGATCGGCGCATGCACGCAGAAGCTACGCGTCATCCTCGGGTCGTTGTAACCGGCGCTGATCTCCTGGACGTACTGAAACGCGTCCTCCTCGGAATCCTCGATACCCGCCGCGGCCTGCAAGTGGCTGCCACCGACCCAGAGCTCACCGCCGGAGTACGCCGATACGCCACCGACCGTCTCCGCCTTCTCGAGAACGAGGGCCCGAAGACCCCAATCGTGCGCGACGATCGCACCCGAAAGGCCTCCGATGCCCGAGCCGATCGCGACGAAATCGACGATCTCATCCCAAGGTTTCAGCACGTTCCTATTCATAGAGCACCTCTCACTGTCAGCACCTGTTGCCGAGTGCGTGGGTCACACCAATTCCTTCAGCTGGACGCTGCTGTCGGACAAAATCTCGGGGTCGACCACCGCGCGCGTCGCCACGAGCCTCTTGGCCTGTGCGTAGTCTCGGACGTGGTTCACGGCGTCGACGGCGATGACGCTCCCGCGGGACAGGTAGACGACGCTGAAACGATCCGTGGCGGGGTCGCCACGCAGAACGGCGTGGTCGTGACCTTTTTGCAGGCCGACCGTTTGCAGCTTGATGTCGTACTGGTGCGACCAGAACCACGGCAACGGCACATACGGACGGGGCTTGCCCAGGAGCGCGTCAGCGACGGTCTTCGCTTGGTCAACCGCGTTCTGCACGGACTCGAGACGCACACGGTTACCGCCGAAGTGCGAGCCGACGAATGCGGCGCAGTCTCCGATCGCATAGACGTCGGACAGGCTGGTTCGGCAGTGGTCGTCGACCTCGATGCCGTCGCTGCAGTCGGCGCCCGCGACGGCAAGGACGTCGAGGTTCGGCGCGAGTCCGACGCCGACCAGGACCAGATCGGCAGGTATATCGCTGCCGGTGGTCAGCCGCACCGAACGGACTTTGCCGTCGCGACCCCAGAACTCGGGGACCCCAACGCCGAGATGCAGCCGCACGCCGGCTTCGCGGTGCCGGCGTGCGATGTAGTCGGACACGTCTGGACCGGTGACCCGGGCGAGCAATCGCGATTGGGACTCGACCACGGTGACCGCAAGCCCCGCCTGGCGGAGGCCGGCTGCGGTTTCCAGGCCGATGTATCCGCCGCCGATGACCACCGCTCGACGCGCGGTGCGCAGCGCAGACCTCAACGAGACCGCGTCCTCGACGGTACGCAGCCGGTACACACCCCGCAGATCCGTCCCCGGTATCGGCAGAGAGCGAGCCGTACCGCCCGCGGCCCAGACGAGATTCCGATAGCGGTAGGTAGTGTCTTGGGAGTCACGCGCCAGGTGGGCCTCGGGATCGACGTGGACGATCTCGCGTCCGGTCAGGATCCTGACGCCGGTCGATTCCCAGAACTGGGCGGACCTTATGTCGAGCGCGTCCCGGTCGACCGATCCCGTGAGGAATCCCTTGGACAGCGGCGGGCGCTCGTACGGCGGCGTGGGTTCGGCGCCGATGAGTCCGACGGTGCCCTGGTATCCGGCGGCGGCCAGCGACAGGGCGACCTGGGCACCCGCCTGACCGGCTCCGACGATCAGGGTGTCGAAATCGCGTGGCATCGTCGTGTTCCTCTTCTCGGATCGCTGCTCCGGGTCACGGAACCCGGGCCTGAAGGCCATCGAGCGAGGCATTGACCTTGATCTGACAGCCGAGACGACTCTCCGGCCGGAGGTCGTCGACCATCTCGAGCAGATCGTTTTCGTCGTTGGAGGGTGCCAGAATTCGTTCGCGCCATTCGCCTTCGATGTACACATGGCAGGTGGCACAGGACATTTCGCCACCGCATTCGCCCTCGATCCCGGGGATGCCGTTGCGCACCGCGACGTGCATGAGGGTGTCACCTTCGTGGGCGTCGACACTGTGGACCGTGTCGTCACCGGTGATGTAGTGGACGGTTGGCATGACGGTCTCCGTTCGGCTCAGTTGCGGACAGTGGCGACGGTCCGGGGGCTGTACCGGACGGGAAGGGAGGTGAACCCGGTGGTGACGTTGTCGGCGATCCAGGTCGGTTCGGCGGTCGTCTCGAGGTCGGGGAAGGTGCGCAATATCTTCGGAATCAGTGTCCCGAGTTCGAGCCTGGCGAGGGCGCGGCCCAGGCACATGTGGATACCTTCGCCGTAGGCCAGGTGCAGGCTGGGGTCGCGGGTGATGTCGAGCCGGTGCGGATCGTCGAAGACCCTCTCATCCTTGTTCGCCGAGGCCTGGAAGGCCACCACCCAGTCGCCGGCGCGGATGGTCTTGCCGTGTAATTCTATGTCCTCGTTGGCGATCCGCAGCCGGTTCTTTCCAGGCGTCACCCAGCGGACCACCTCTTCCATGGCACTGTTCGTCAGCGAGGGGTCATCGAGAAGCAGCTGCCGCTGATCGGGGTTCTCGAGGAACTGCCACAGGCCCACAGCCGCTGCGTTGCGGGTGGTTTCGAGCCCACCACCGATGAGAATCGTGAGGTACGAACGCATTTCATGCAGACTGAGCTTGTCTCCGTCGATTTCCATGTTGCCGATCACGGTGGCGAAGTCGTCCTGGGGGCTTGCCCTCCGCTCGAGCGCGAGGTTCTCGCAGTACTCCATGAGCCGTCGCTGCCCGTGCAGAGCCGTGTGAACCGGATCGCCGTCGATCATGAACTTCGGATCTGCCGATGCCAGCCATTGCCACGACGCCTCGCGCAGCATCGGCCAGTCCACCTCCGGGACCCCGAGCATCCGTAGGATCACCCGGACCGGTAGCTCCCCGGCGATGTCCTCGACGAGGTCGCACGAGCCCAGGTCGGCGACCTCGGCGATGATCTCGTCGACGATCGCCTCCGTACCGGCCGCGAGCTTCTTCATGGCCGGCACGGAGAAGTGCTTGTTCATCGGCCGCCGGTACAGCTCGTGGATGGGCTGATCGTTGCGGCCGAGGCTGACGTCCATGCCCAGTTCGTAACGCTCCTCCGGAGTACGGCGCTTGGGGCTCTTGGGAATACGCGTATCCCAGCGGGAGCTGAGCCGCTGGTGGTCGAGCAGATACCACTTGACGTCGTCATAGCGGGTGACAACCCAGTAGTGCCGGCCATAGTGGTTGTCCTCGGCCCAGTGCAGGGGATCTTCGTCGCGAAGAACCTTGAAGACATCGTGATACTCGGTGGTCGTGTACCAATTGGCGTCGAGCAGCTTGTTATCTATCGAAGTCCAGTCGGTCATCGGGGCAACTTTCTCGTCATTGCGGCAGCGCGGTCAGTCGTACGAATCGACCCCGCGCGGCGACCGGGAGGGAGAGATGTTCCGCACTAAATGAACATACTGTCAGTTATAGGGATGCCCGGGAGACGTGTCAATGAGTAGGCGCAATGTTCGGTGGTGTGCGAAACCTGTACCAGGACAGCGTGACTAGCTGCCAACCGGGCACCTTCGGCTCGCATGCAAAAAGTTACGCGGATGTCAGAATGACAGAGATACTACTGGCGCGAGCCATCCAGCTGGGCGTATGCGTGTGACGGGGTCTGCGCCTGGAACTCACTTCTTGCCATCGGCCCCGGCATCTGTCACTGTGGATCTCGTCCGGCAAATCTGACGATCTGTTCACCTAAGGTCCGCCCACTGGGTTCGGAGCCCGACCCGTCGCCCCACCGAGAACGAATGTGGTTGTGGTGCACAGAGATACGACCGCCCTTCGTCGCCGTGTCATTGAGATCCGTCATCGAGAAAAGAGCCACCGACCATGACCGAACGAGTCGACTCCACTGGCAGTTTTCTTCGCGGGATTCGAGTTGTCGAGATCGCCGACGAACTCGGCGAGTATTGCGGCAAGGTGCTCGCGGGGCTCGGCGCGGACGTGGTCAAGGTGGAGCCGCTCGGTGGCGAGCGGACGCGTGGCTACGGTCCCTTTCAGGACGATCGATCCCACCCGAACCGCAGCCTGCACTTCTGGCACTACAACTTCGGCAAACGCTCCGTCGTACTCGACCTCGACTCCGATGGAGGTCGTGATCGATTCCGGACCCTGGCGCGTACGGCGGATGTCGTGCTCGACACCCGGCACCGCGACTACCTCGGCGATCGTAACCTCGGGTACGAGCAGTTGCGGGCCGAGAAACCTGGACTCGTCTATGCGCGGGTGAGCCCGTTCGGCGACGACGGCCCGTGGGCCGACTACCACGCCTCGGATCTGGTGCACCTCGCGTTGGGCGGCGTGATGATGAACTGCGGATACGACGCCACGCCGACCGGTGAGTACGACACCCCGCCGATCGCACCACAGATGTGGCAGGCCTACCACATCGCTGGCGAGGTCACGGCCGTCCAGATCATCGCGGCACTGATCTACCGGGACGAGACCGGCATCGGACAGAAGCTGTCGACCTCGGTGCACGAGGCGGTGAGTTCCAACACGGAAACGGACATGCCCGACTGGGTCTACTCACGTCTGCCGCATGCGCGCCAGACATGCAAACACTCGTTTGCGCAGGCCACGGCGTCGGCGGAGGAGTCTGCGGCAGCGAGCGTCCGAGTGCCCGGTATCGCCCGGACCAAGGACGGCCGCTGGTTACTGCCGTACAGCACCTACCTGCCGGGATTCGGTGCTCCTTTCGAGAAGACACTCGGTGTCTTACGCAAGTACGGTTCCGAACAGGACCTGCACCAACCCCGCTACCACGATCCCGCGGAACTGCAGAAGCCGGATGTGCTGCGGCACGTGCAGTCGGTCATCCACGGCATGGTGGGCGGATACACCTACAGCCGCGACCTCTGGAAGGACGCACAGGCGAGCGGGTTGCCGTGGTCGCCCGTGCGCCGGCCGGAAGAGAATGTCGGTGAGGACCACTGGGCGGCACGCGAGACGTTCATGAACGTCGAGTACCCGGAACTTGGGCGGACCTTCACCCAGATCGGCGCCAAATGGGTATCCCCGGGGTTGCCGTGGCGCACCGGACCACGCGCACCGATGGTCGGCGAACACACCGAGGAAGTGTTCGCCACATCGACCGGAGCCGAGCCGTCGGTGGCATCGATCCCGCGACCTCGTTCCGAGACGGCGCTCAGTCGGCACGGAAAGCCGTTCGCGCTCCGTGGCGTTCGGATCATCGACCTGTCGTGGCTGCTCGCCAGTGCCGGCGCGGGACGGTTTTTCACTGCGCTCGGCGCCGAAGTCATCAAGGTCGAGCACCACAGCAAGGTGGACGGCATGCGCATGGGTGCCGGCAAGGTCGGTGCCGGGGGCCGCGCCGCCCGCGATGCCGCCACCGGCCCGATCCTGGCCGACATCAAGGGCGAGCTGGACCGCAGTGGTGCGTTCATGGAGATCAACGCGGGCAAGCGCAGTGTCAGCCTCAACCTCAAGAGCGAACGGGGACGTGAGTTGCTCACCGAGTTGCTGCGCGACGCCGACATGGTGATCGAGGGATTCTCGCCGGGCACCATGGACCGGATGGGCTTCGGCTGGGAGCGGTTGAAGGAGATCAACCCGCGGCTGGTCTATGTCCAGCAGTCCGGGATGGGGCAAATCGGCACCTATGGTCAGCTGCGCAGCTTCGGACCCACCGCGCAGGCATTCTCCGGGCTCACCGACATGTCCGGACTCCCCGAGCCGTACGCGCCCGCGGGCATCGGCTACTCGTACCTCGACTGGTTCGGCGCGTATCAGATGGCCCTGGCGATGATGGCCGGGCTGTATCGGCAGCGACAGACCGGCGAGGGATGCTGGATCGACTCCTCGCAGACCGAGGCCGGGCTGTATCTGACCGGCACCGCGATCCTCGATCACAGCGTCAACGACCGGCCGTGGCGACGCTGCGGCAACAGGTCTCCGCACATGCCTGCGGCACCGCACGGCGCATACCGAACAGCCGGCGACGACCGGTGGATCGCGATCGCGGCGTCCACCGAGGACCATTGGCGGGCCCTGCTGGAGGTGCTCGGCACGCCCGGCTGGGCCGCGGACGAGAAGCTGCTCACACTCGAACTCCGCATCCAGCATCAGGACTACCTCGATGTGCTGCTGAATGCCGCCACTCGTTCCCGCGAGCCATTCGAGCTGATGGACGAACTGCAACGCGCCGGGGTGCCGGCGGGTGTGTGTCAGACCGCCGAGGACCGCTACGAGCGGGATCCGCAGTTGCGGCACCTGAACTGGATGGTGGAGCTGACACAGTCGGACATCGGTACGTGGCCCGTCAAGGACATCCCCGTCACGCTCAGTGAGACCCCGACCTTCATCGGGGGCATCCTCGACCGGCACGGCCCGAGCTACGGCGAGGACAACGAGTACGTGTATCGAGAACTGCTGGGCCTGGGCGACGCACAGATCGCGGAGCTCGCAGCGCAGGGGGTCCTGTGATGTCGCTCAGCGGTGCGGCCGCGATCGTGGGTATCGGCGCGACCGAATTTTCCAAGGATTCCGGGCGGAGCGAGCACCGGCTGGCGATGGAGGCGATCACCGCCGCCCTCGCGGATGCCGACATCGCCCCGGAGGAGGTGGACGGGCTGGTCAAGTTCACCTTCGACAACACCTACGCGTCGACGGTCGCGCGCTCGCTGGGACTCCGGTCGCTCAGGTTCTTCCCCGAAACTCCGGCGGGTGGCGGCGGCGGATGCGGCACGGTCACCCTGGCGGCGCTGGCCGTTGCGGCGGGCCTGGCGAATGTGGTGGTCTGCTACCGCGCGATGAACGAGCGGTCCCAGCAGCGATTCGGGGTGCCGCGCAGCGCGCCGATCCCGGGCGCCGCCGTGACGAGCGGTGATCTCGACTCGTCGTGGCACGGGCCGTACGGACTGTCGACGCCCGCGGCGCTCATCGGAATGAGCGCGCGCGGTTACATGCACCGGTACGGTGCGACGAGCGAGGACTTCGGGCGGGTCGCGGTGGCAGCGCGCCGGCACGCGGCCACCAATCCGGCGGCCTGGTTCTACGGAAAGCCGATCACGCTCGGCGATCACCAGACATCCCGAATGATCTCGGATCCGTTGCGCCTGTTGGATTGTTGTCAGGAGAGCGACGGCGCGGTCGCGTTGGTGGTCACGAGCGCCGCACGGGCTCGTCGAGCGAGGCGGCCGGCGGCGCTGGTCACCGGTGCCGCGCAGGGAGTCGGCTCCAACACCGTGCTCATGTCGAACCACTACCGGGACGACATCACCGTCACCGAGGAGATCGCAATCGTCGGGGAGCAGCTGTGGGCGCAGTCCGGACTGCGCCCGGCCGACATCGATGTCGGCATCCTGTACGACCACTTCTCTCCGACCGTGCTGATGCAGCTCGAGGCGCTGGGATTCTGCGGGGCGGGAGAGGCGCCGGATTTCGTGCGCGAGGGTGGGATCGAGGTCGGCGGCCGTCTGCCGGTCAACACCAACGGGGGCCAGCTGGGCGAGGCCTACATCCACGGCTTCAACGGGATGGCCGAGGCCGTACGCCAGGTGCGCGGGTCGGCCGTCAACCAGGTGCCCGGGGCCGAGCATGTCGTGGTGACGTCGGGCTCGCACGTGCCGACAAGCGGACTCGTCCTGAGCCGGATATGAACGAGGAGAACGACGTGAACGAGAGCGCAACAGTTCATTCGGCACATTCCCCGACTGCGACCACTCTGCCGACGCGTGGTCGGACCCGGCCGGCGATGAGTCAGGACACCCAGTTCTTCTGGGACGGCGCACGCGAGCACCGGCTACTGATCCAACGTTGTGTCGGGTGTGGTGTGCTGCGGCACCCACCGGGTCCTACGTGCCCGTCCTGTCACGGATTCGACTGGGACGCGGTCCCCGTGAGCGGGCTGGGCACGGTGCGCAGTTTCGTCGTCCAGCATCACCCGCCGGCACCGGGCTTCGACGGCCCGGCACCGATCGTGCTCGTCGAGTTGGAGGAGGGCGTGCGCCTGGTGTCCAACTTCGACGGCGGGATTACCGATCTCGCGATCGGCGTCCCCGTGGAGGTGTTTTTCCTGGACCAGGAGGAGGGGTGGACGCTGCCCCAGTTCCGCCGGGTGCCGGGTTCCGCATTGAACAGGCGCGGGACGTAATGCGATCAATATCTGACGGTATGTCTAGCAATTTGGGTGGGGGCTCTGGGAAGGAGCGCTTGATGGTGGAGTCGTTCGACGTCGTCGTACTCGGGAGTGGGGCGGCGGGGTTGACCGCAGCGGTCACCGCCGCCACCGAGGGGGCGCGCGTGGTCGTTCTCGAGAAGGCCGATCAGGTCGGCGGCACGGCCGCGTGGTCGGGCGGCAACGTGTGGATCCCCGACAATCCGCTGATGGACACCGTCGGTGTTCCCGACAGCGCGGAGGACGCCTACACCTACATCATGTCGCTGTCGCGGGATCTCCTCGAGGAGGACCTGGTGCGCACCTTCGTGCGGGCCGGTCGCGAAATGGTGACCTATCTCGATGCCAACGCGGACATGGAGTTCTATGTGGCAGAGGGATTTCCGGATTACCATCCGGAGCACCCCGGGGGTCGGCCGCAGGGCGGCCGGACGCTGGAGACTCCGCTGTTCCCCTTCGACGAACTCGGTGAGTGGCAGCATCGTGTCTCTCCCGGTCCGTACTTCGCGGAACTACACCTGGTGCAGAAAGAAACTCCTATCGGTGCTGCGGTGCCGTCGCCGCCCTCCGCGGAGGAACTCGCACGACGCCGAGTCCGTGACGAGCGTGGCCGCGGTCAGTCACTGATCGGCAGACTGCTGAAGGCCTGCCTCGATCGTGGGGTCGCTATCGAAACCAGCTGTCGGGCACGCGAACTCGTGATCGAGGATGGCCGCGTCGCCGGCGTGCGGCTCGAGACCGCCGACGGCGTCCGCGAAATCCACGCCGCCGGTGGCGTCGTGCTCGCCACCGGCGGGTTCGAATGGAACGACGAATACAAGCGCGCGTTCCTGCGGGGCCCGCTCACCCATCCTGTGACGATGCCCACGTGTGAGGGCGACGGGCTGTACATGGCGATGAAGGTCGGCGCGATGCTGGGCAACATGCGTGAAGCCTGGTGGAGTCCCGTTGCGGTGCTGCCCGACGGCGTCAACGAGATGAATCGCGTGATGGTCAACGCCGACCGCACTAGACCACGCTCCATCATGATCAACCGAAGTGGGCGGCGCTTCACCAACGAGGCCGCGAACTACAACGCCTTCGGCGGGGCCTTCCACCAGGAGGACGTCGCAACGTTCAGCTACGCCAACCTGCCCTGCTGGATGATCTTCGACCAGGAGTACCTGCGCCGTTACGGAACTGTCGGACCGTACGCACCGAACGAGGTACCGCCACCGTGGGTGATCGCCGCCGACAGTCTCGACGACCTGGCCGGCAAGCTCGATGTGCCCGCCGAGGAGCTGACGGCGACCGTGGGGCGGTGGAACACCAACGTCGCGGCGGGGTACGACCCCGACTTCCACCGCGGTGAGAGCGCCCACGACCTGTGGTGGGGCGACCCGCATTGCAAAGGTCAGACCAAGGCGACCCTCGGACCGCTCGACGAGGCCCCCTTCTACGCGGTGCCCCTGGTCAGCGGGGCGCTGGGCACCAAGGGCGGGCCTCGCGTCGACCCCCACGCCCGCGTTCTGGATCTCGACGGCGAATCCATCGACGGGCTCTACGCCGCCGGCAATGTGATGGCGTCCCCGTTCGGCATGACATACGGCGGCGCCGGGGGCACCCTGGCCCCGGCGATGGTGTTCGGATACCTCGCCGGGCTCCACACCGCACGAGTAGTCGGCCCGCCGCAATGAGTGCGATGCAGGGAGATGCCGTGACCGGGGATTTCTGGCGTCTTGTGCAGCACCGAGCGGAGCAGACGCCGGACGGCCTGCTCGTGGTCGACGAGCGCCGCCGCCGCATGACCTTCGGGCAGTTCCGCGACGCCGTCGAGCGGACCGCCGCAAGTCTCGCGGCGGGGGGTGTACGGGCGGGCACAGTCGTTTCGTGGCAGCTGCCGAGCCGTATCGACACGATGGTCTTGACCGCCGCCCTCTCGCGGCTCGGGGCAGTCCAGAATCCGCTCATCATGATGCTGCAAGAACCGGAAGTGGAGTTCATCTGCCGTCAGGTCGGCACCCGGTTGCTCATTGTTCCCGAGGAGTTCCGGGGATACGGGCACGGTGCGATGGCGCGTGCCCTCGCCGAGCGTATCGACGGCCTCGAGGTGATGGTCGCGGACGGGTCGCGGCCCGACGCGGACCCCGCGGGTCTACTGGAGGCACCGCAGGAGCCACCCGTGCGCTGGGTGTTCTACACGTCCGGTACCACATCGGAACCGAAGGGGGCGAAGCACACCGACGCCGGTCTGATCGCCGCAGCGACCACCTACTGCGAGTCGATCGCACCCACCCCGCAGGACCGCATCGCGGGGCTGGCACCGATCGCGCACGTCGGGGGCGTCCTGCACCTGATGGTCGCGCTGATGACCGGTGCCGCACTGATCATCACCGACATCTTCGAACCCGAGGCGACCACACGGCTGATGTCCGAGGAAGGGGTTACCCTCGGCGGCAACGGAACCCCCTTTGCGCTCGCCTTTCTACGAGAGCAGCGCAAGCACGGACACCGTCTGTTTCCCCGGCTCGAGGCGTTCCTCATCGGCGGGGCGCCCCGACCCGTGTCGGTTCATCATGCGGTCCGTGCCGAACTCGGCGGTGTCGGACTGGTCTCCGGCTACGGCCTGACCGAATGTCCGTTCATTGCCTGGGGCAGCCCGCGCGGCAGCGAAAACTCCATCGCGATCACGGAGGGGCGTCCCGGGCCGGGCACCGAGTTGCGGGTGGTCCGTGAGGACGGATCGATCGGCGAGCCGGGTGAACGGGGCGAACTACGCGTGCGGGCACGACAACTCATGGCCGGTTACGTCGACGCCCGGCTCGACGCGGAAGCATTCGACGCGGACGGGTACTTCCGCACCGGGGACCAGGCGTTCATCGACGCCGAGGGCTGCGTGAACATCGTCGGCCGTCTCAAAGACGTGATCATCCGGAACATGGAGAACATCTCCGCCCGGGAGGTCGAGGATCACCTCGCCGCGGTGGCCGGGCTCCGGGACTCGACGGTGATCGGACTACCCGACCCCGACACCGGGGAGCGGGTGTGCGCGGTGGTGGTGCCCAACGACGGCGCTGCCGCACCAACTCTCGTCGACCTGTGCGAGTGCCTGCTCGACCGAGGGCTGAACAAGCGCAAGCTGCCAGTTCAGCTCGAGGTGGTCGACGAACTGCCCCGTAACGCGATGGGCAAGGTCGTCAAGGCCGCACTCGTCCGCCGGTTCGGCGAGTAAGGGGCCTCATGGGATCCGACAGCGCAGCAACCGAACAGGAAGGCACCGTGCCACCGCTGCCCGGAACACACGCGTGGTTCGGTGACGCCCTCACCGCAGCCGCGGCCGAGTTCGGTGAGGCGGAAGCCTACATCGACGGAAGCGAGCGTCTCACCTTCGCGCAGTGGCACCTGCGGGCGCGACAAGTGGCGGCCGAACTGCAGCGCCGCGGTGTCCGGCCCGGCGACGTCGTGGCCATGCTGCTGCCGACGTCAGCCGATTACGCCGTGTGCTATGCAGGCATTCTCTGCGCAGGCGCCGTTGCAACGGGGCTCAATCCGCGGCTCGGTCCCATGGAGACCGCCGCGATTCTGAACCGGGCTCGTCCGAGCGTCGTCGTGTGGGATCCGGACGCTGGCTGGGACACCCCACCGGCGAACGTCCCGATCCTGGAGCGAAGCGAGCTGGCGAGCATCTTCGCCGGTCCGCCGGCAGTCTTGGTCGACTTGCCGGGTGCGGCCGATGACGCGGCTGTCATCGTGTGGACCAGTGGTACCACCGGAACGCCGAAGGGCGCGTGGTTCGACCATCGGAGTCTGGCGGCAGCGGCGCATTCGTCGGGGGTGATGAGCGCACCGTTCGACCGGCGGCTCGTGTCCACACCGTTCGCGCACGCCGGCTACATGGCGAAAGTGTGGGATCAGCTCGCCTGGGGCATCACCGTGGTGATCGACCCGGTGCCGTGGACGGCCGGAACAACCGTGGAATTGCTTCGCCGGGAACGAATCACGGTCGCGGCGGCGGTGCCGACGCAGTGGGACAAGCTGACGCGTACCCCGGGCACGGACGGTGGGTTTCCGCACCTGCGTCTCGGCACGTCCGCGACGGCCCCGGCGAGCCCGGACCTGATCGACCGGGTCGCGACGGTGTTCGGCATTCCGCTCGTCGTGCGGTACGCGATGACCGAGTCGCCGAGCATCACCGGAACGGATCCGGCGGACCCGCCCGACGTGCAGTTCCGCACGGTCGGCCGACCGCAGCGCGGAATGGCGGTACGTGTCGTGGACGGCGCAGGCCGTGACGTGCGGGCTGGGGCGGTCGGGGCGGTGCTGGTGCGGGGGGCGTGCGTCATGCGCGGCTACTGGAACGACGCGGAGCGCACGGCCGCCGCGTTCGCCGAGGACGGCTGGCTGCGCACCGCGGATCTCGGCAGCCTCTCCGAGGACGCGGTTCTCACCCTGTGCGGTCGGGCCGGGGACCTGTACATCCGGGGCGGGTACAACGTGCATCCGCTCGAGGTGGAGAACGTGCTTACCGCGCACCCGGCGATCACACAGGCCGCGGTCGTCGGTGTGCCTGCGCCGGTGATCGGTGAGGTCGGTGTCGCGTTCGTGGTCCCGGCAATCGAATTCCCGCCGACCCTGTCGGAATTGCGGGCGTGGGTCGGGCGATTCCTCGCCGACTACAAGGCGCCGGACCGGATGGTTGTCGTCGATGCGTTGCCGACGACGGCGATGATGAAAGTCGATCGCGCGGCGTTGCGCGGCGCTGCAGCGCAGGGAAGCGACGGAGGAGGATGAGCGAGCCTCTCCGACGTCCCGGGTACGGTCTCGACAACGTCGGCGAACGCGGTGAGCGGACACGTGAGCGAATCCGCGCGGTGGCACTCTCGCGTTTTGCGGCGGGCGGATTCCACCGCACATCCATCCAGGAGATCGCCGACGGGGCAGGGGTGTCGCGTGCGGCCCTGTATCAGTACTTCGGAAGCAAGGAACAAATCTTCCTCGAACTCCTCGGTGACTCTGGTTCCGCGGTCGTGGATTTGGCACGTCGATTCGAGCCTCCAGCCCCCACCGCCGACGGATTCCGCGCATTCCGTTCCTGGATCGAGGACTGGGCGTACATCTTCGATCGACACTCGACGATGTTTACCGAGTGGGGTGGAATCACCGCACCGGACAACTCGATCGAACAGGCCGTCGGGAGTTTCGTCACCCGGCTGAACCGACGGCTGGCCGAAACACTCCGCCTCGCCGGTGTTCGAGGCATCGACCCGCTGTCGGCGGCGATCGTCTTGTCCAATGTGATCCTGCGCTTCAACTTTCTCCGGGTGCGCGGCGGACCGAGGCATGCGGATCCCGAACTGTACTACCACCTCGCGGTGCTGCTCCAGCTGATGTTGTTTCCCGAGACGCCCGCCGACGCCACCCGTCCACGGCTCCACGAGCCGCAGGAGTGGTTCGAACGAAGGGTCGACGGTCCCCTCCCGTCCCGTCGTGGAGTTCCGGCTGCGGCGCCGTATTACGCTCGGTTCGAGTCTCTTTCGGCGCGGTCCGCGGGTACCGTACGGGAGCTGATGAAGTCGGGGCTTCGGGTGTTCACGGAGAAGGGCTACCACCGCGCGAGTGTCGACGAGATCGTTGCCGACGCCGACTATACGCGAGGCACGTTCTACAAGTACTTCGACGACAAGGTGGACCTGCTGGTCGCTTTATCGGACGAGTGCAGCCAGGATCTGGCGGCCGACGCGCGCCGGTTCGGCCGGCTCGATCCTGCCCAGGAGGATGGTGCGCAACTGCGTCGGTGGGTGCGGGAGTCGTTCGTCCTGTACGGGCAGCATCGAGGCGCGTATCGGACCTGGGTGGAACGATCTCCCACCAACCCCGAGCTCGATGGGATGCGTGACCGCGTGGTAGTTGCGATGCGCCGGGCGTTGCACGTGACGCTGGGTCGGGTGGAGCGCTCACACCCGCTCGACCTTCGGGTCTCGCACATGTTCCTGGTCGCCCTCATCGAAGAAATACCCTTGGCTTTCAAACTCAATGGACTCCCGGTGAAGCAGGAGCCACTCACGGAACTGCTGTCGGTGATCATCGAACGGACACTGTTCAATTCCGTCTGACACTCTGAATATTTCTATGCGCCGAGCCTGACGACCCGTCGGATGCGGCTGCACCCCAAGCGATTTCGCACGAACTCTCAGTATATATGTTGAACAACGCACTCGAGGAGGCGTCCGTAGTGGACTACCAAGTAGATGTGGCAGTGGTCGGATCGGGACCATGCGGGGTCACACTCGCGAATCTCCTGGGTCGACAGGGGGTTCGAACCGTCGTCGTGGACCGGGAGCCCGACGTCGTCGACCATCCGCGTGCGGTGGCGGTGGATGACGAATCACTGCGTTCGTTCCAGGCTGCCGGGCTGGCGCCGGCCGTTCTGGCCGACTGCATTCAGAACGCGCCGATCCGCTACTACAACTCCCGGGGGAAGCAACTCGCGCACGTGCGCCCGAGCGGCCAGCCGTACGGCTGGCCTCGACGCAATCTATTCTTCCAACCGCTCATGGAGGCTACGCTGCGGACCGGCCTGGAGCGCTTCGACCAGGTCGAGCTCCTCACCGGAACCGAGGTAACGGATCTACGGCAGCACGCCGATAGGGTGGAGCTCACGGCGAAATCCGACAACGGCGAGGTCCATATCAGCGCGGCGTTCGTCGTCGGCGCCGACGGCGGCCGCAGCTTCGTCCGCGAGGCCGCCGGCTTGGCGCTGGTCGGCGCGACGGCCCCGTCGAAATGGCTCGTCGTCGATGTCAGCGACGACACGCTCGACGCGCCGTTCTCTGCGGTGTACTGCGACCCCGACCGCCCGGCCATGACCATTCCGTTGCCGTACGGATACCGCAGGTTCGAGTTCAAGCTGCTCCCGGACGAAAGCGAAGACGACATCGTTCGCGACGATTCGGTCGATCGGCTGGTGCGACGGTTCTACACCGACCGCCCGATGCCGAAAATTCTGCGACGACGTGTGTACTGGCACCATTCGCGCACTGCGGACAGGTTCCAGAACCGCCGGGTGTTCGTGGCCGGTGACGCCGCGCACCTGCAGCCGCCGTTCTTCGGTCAGGGCATGAACTCCGGCATCCGTGATGCCACGAATCTCGCCTGGAAGCTGGCCGCGGTGACATCGGGGCGTGCTGATCGTTCCCTGCTCGACTCCTACGACGCCGAGCGGCGCGGCCACGCGGAGACGATGGTGTCGTTCGCGACCCGACTCGGCGGTTACTATCAGCCCCGGAATCGGGCGACCGAGGTGATCCGCGACGCCCTGTTCCGCGGTGTCCAACTGATTCCCGGTGCGCGCGAATACATCCTGCAGATGAAATACAAGCCCACGCCCCGATATACCGACGGTGTCGTGGTGGACGGTCACACTCGCGACGTATCCTCGCAGGTGGGCAGGCTGTTCGGGCAGCCTTTCGTGCAGACCACGAACGGTGAGCGGTGCAAGCTCGACGACGCGGTCGGATCGGCGATCGCGGTACTCGGTCTCACTGCGGATCCCGTCGAACATCTCGCACCGCAGAACATGCGACGCCTGGACGCGTTGGGTGCGCGGCTGTTCCACGTGACGCCGCCGCGGACCGCCCGTCGATTCGGGTTCGCCGAGCCCACCGACGTGGACGGGCACCCCACCCCCACCACCATCCTGTACGACATCGACGGAGCCTTCCGCGACATGCTCCTGGCCCGAAAGGCCGACGAGGTACTGATTCTGCGTCCGGACCGGTACGTTGCGGCCGCGTGCCGGGCGGACGAACTGGACCGCGTCGTCGGCCGGTTCGCGGCACTGCTGGATGGGGGCCAGCATGGGTGAGCCTGCCCGAGCGCATCGGACATGTCGAATCCGCCGCGCTCGACGGTATCGAGCAGGTTGTTGATGATGACCTGGTGGGATGCACCGAATTGACCCGGATCATGTGCGGTGCAAGCTCATTGGCGAGAGATTTGACCAATCCGACGACTCCGTGCTTTGCCGCCGAATAGTGCGCCAGATTCCCCCGCCCTTGATCCCGGCGATGGAACTCGTCAGCACGATCGCGCCACCGTGCTCATTGGCTTTCAGGTGCGGGAGAGCGGCGCGCACAGTCTTGAACACCCCGGACAGGTTGGTGTCGATCATGTCGTCCCACACCTGATCGGTCATCTCCTCGATCGGGGCGTAGCTGACGATGCGGGCATTCGCCGGTACGACGTCGAGCCGACCCAACCGTTCGACTCCTTCGTCGACGACGGATTTCAGCGTCGCGCTGTCCCGGGCATCGGCAGGGGCGGCGACGATAGACGTCCGAGCGACTCGACCTGCCGCACCGTCTCGGCGAGATCGTCTTGCGTGGCGAGCGGGTAACCCACGCTGTCCACGTGTGCGCAGTCGACAGCGATGATGTCGGCTCCCTCCTGCGCCAATCGGATTGCGTGGCTACGGCGCTGACCGCTGCCGGCTCCGGTGATAAACGCAACTTTTCCGTCGAGCAGGGTCCTCTACTTCCTCCAATGAGGTGATCTCAGCAAGAGATTCGGCGGCGTGACCCTTTGGCCTGGTCCGGCTTGCCGCTGTGGGTGGTGGCTTAAAAACGTTGGGCGGCATGCCGATTGGGATGCCGGATATGGACGCGGACTCCCGGTAGACCAAGTTCTGACCACAAGACCGGTTCTCACCTGAAGGACTCCACGTGATTGCCTATCGTGCCATGCTCGACGTCTGTTGTGAACTCGCCTGGCAGGTGAGCCGGCTGCTGGCCGGCGAACGACGCCGCCGCGGCACCCGCAAGGGGACGCGGGCGATGAGCTGTTTCCGCCAAGCCGTGCTGGTACTGCGCTGGTTCCGGGACCACACGACCCCGCCGCACTCGGCCGTGACCACGAGATTTCCCGCGCCACCGCCTACCGCTATCTCGGCGAGGCGATCGATGTACTCGCCGCGCAGACCCCGGACCTGCACGACACCATCCAACGCACCGCCGACGACGAGCATGCGCATCCGATTCTCGATGACAAGGTCTTCAGCGCCAACCGATGCAACGAGAAACACCAGCGTGAAAGGGAAAACGACGACGCCCGCGACCACGTGCTGGGCGCATTGTATTGGGCTGCAGCCCATCTCGACCTGCCCACGCTCGCCGGCGCCGGCTACGATGGTGCCGGTATCGGCGTGCACACCCCGGTCGAACATCCTGCCGACGGTGGCGACCTGCACATCGACAACCGCACCTACAACGCGCTGCTGCGTGGCCTGCACGCACTCGGCGAACGCGGATTCGCCCTCCTCGTCGGCCACTGGCGCACCCTGCGCCACATCACCGCCAGCCCCGAAAGAATCGGCGCCATTGTCAAAGCCGCCCCCACCCTCACCCACTACGAATATGGCAGGCCCACATAAAACCTCGCTGAGATCAGCTCAACGTACCCGACCTCTGCGATATAGCTGGTCGCGGCGCCAATCAACCTGCGGCGTGTTAGGTCACCGTCCCCGCCCGTAGGACGTCCCACACGGGCTGGTACTGCCAATCGAACCGCCTCTGCTGGTCCTCCCGCAGGCAACCGCGCGGTTTCAGCCGACATATCCGCGACGCGTTCCGCGAGGCGAACGCTACTACACAGTGATCATCACGAGTCGGCAGTGTCGGCGGCATTCCATTCCGTCTCCTGATTCCTTGTCAGCGATCAGCATCGCGACAACAACAATCCGCTCGTCTGCACACTCGTACCTGCGGTGACACCTCTTTCGGGACTGCCGTGCCCCATTCCGGCATCAGCTCACCGATACCCCCCTCGGGGCGCGCAGCGACAGCACCGGGAGTGCGAGACAACCTCGGTGCCACCCCGGGCACGAGACCATCCCCGAACTCCCGAATAAGCCCGCGCCGGCGGTTGTGAGCGTGGGTGGATACCTCGTCCAAGGCCAGAACCGGGGTTACGCAGGCATCGACACCATCGAACACCTCGCACCACTCGTCGCGTGTCCGCGTGCGGAACAGCGCGGCCAGGTCCTCCTTCCGCTCCGGCCACGACGCGACATCCGTCTGCGCGGAATCCCATTTCGGACCCACCAATCCGAGCACCGCGCGGAACTCCTCGTAGAACTTGGGCTCGATACACCCGACCGCCATATAGCCACCGTCGGACGTCTCGTACACGTCATAGAAGAACGCACCCGAGTCCAGCCGATTGGTGCCACGCTGATCCGACCACCGGCCGACAGAGCGATCCCAATGGAACGTCGTCATCAGGCTCGCCGCGCCATCGACCATGGCAGCATCGACAACCTGCCCCTTGCCCGAATGCGTGCGTTCGAAGAGGGAGCACATGATCCCATAGACCAGATAGAGCGCACCGCCACCATAATCACCCACCAGGTTCAGGGGCACCGACGGCGGCGCGTCACGCCGGCCGATCGAACCGAGTACCCCGGCGATCGCGACGTAATTGATATCGTGGCCGGCAGCGTGGGCCAGCGGCCCGGTCTGCCCCCACCCGGTCATGCGCGCATAAACCAATCGTTCATTGCGGCACAGACATTCGTCCGGGCCGAGACCCAACCGCTCCATCGTGCCCGGACGGAATCCCTCGATCAGAACATCCGCACCGGAGAGCAATCGAAGAACGAATTCCACGCCCTCGAGCTGCTTCAGATCGACCTCGACATGACGCCGGCCACGGCCGGTAGGCCCCGAACCGACAGTGGAATGACCTACCCGATCGATACGGACAACGTCGGCACCCATGTCCGCCAGAAGCATCGCCGCAAAGGGACCCGGGCCCTTGCCCGCCATTTCGACGACGCGCACACCTGCGAGCGGTCCACTCACTACTTCCTCATTCCGATCGTGCGAGGGTTCGCGAACCCGGCGGCATTCATCGCCGGGAGATCGCGAGCCCCATACCGGTGATCCATTTCTGCACCGGTTCGTAGGCAATGCGTTCGAACGGCTTGCCACCACCGGCCGCACCGGCGGCCAGCCACGTCCGGACTTCGTTGGCCCCGACACCGGCCTGCTCGTGCGCAACCGTGGCCAACTCCGCCAGCCGGGAGGTGTCCCACGAGGTCAGAGCGTCGAGAAATGCCTGATCCCAGACCGGCTTGATCTTCTTCTCGGCCGCCGCGTAGCCGGCGGCGATGATCCGTGCCCGCTCCTCGTCGCTCATATCGTGAGTGTCGACCTCCAGGCTCGGCGGAGAGTGCGACAAGCCACCTGTGCCGATCACGAGTACACGCTGATCGATACCGTCCAGGAACTCTGCGACAGCGGCGCCGAATTCGAGTACGCGCTCCGGAGTCGGCAGCGGCGCGGTGGCGCAATTGATCGGCACCGGGATGACCGGATAGGCGTCCAGGCTCGCCGACAGATCACGCAGGGGTTGCGCGAAGGCGTGGTCCAGCTCGATCTCCCGGCACACGCTGATATCGAATCCGACCTCGAGCAAATGGTCCGCAAGCCCTCGCGCCACCTCGGCCGGTACTCGCAGCTCGCCGCCCGGCTGACCGGCCTCGGCCATGATGCCGGCGCTCAGCGCCACCGCGAACGCCGGCACGACCTTGCGGAAGGCCCGGCGATGGTCACCACCGAAGAGCACCACGACATCCGGCGCGAATTCACCGACCAGGGTGCGAACCTCCGCCAATCCGGCACGAAATTCGAGGCCGAAGGCGTGTTCCACATCGCGCATCATCCCCGGACTGTGGCTGGCACACACGACCAGCCGATCTGCCACGGCCATTTTACCCTCCTCTATAGCTGCGAAACCATCAGCGGCTCTTACCGATTCGGCT
>NZ_BAGB01000148.1 GCF_000308615.1 Nocardia jiangxiensis NBRC 101359 | reverse complement strand
TTGGTGTGACCACAGCGCGGCGCGCGCAGGATCTGTTAGGTAGCTTGTCTCGCCTGGAACGGTGATCGTGGGGAAGGCGAACACCCCCCACGACGACGTCTGGATGACTTTTTGACGAATAAATGGCACATAGCCGCAGGTCACCCGGTACGGTTCGGGCGATGACCTGCGGCGGCGCATTTGGAGAGCACATCGGTAACTCCGTGTACTCGCATCGAACTAGCCTGCGATTGGTGCGATTGTCAAGGGTAGGCGGTGCTGAGTGTCGTTGGCCAGTTTGGATTCTGATTGCCGACTGTGAACCGACCGTACCGTCCCTGATCTCCCGCGAAGCTCGACGGTTCACGTGGTCAGGCGAATGCATCGATGTCGGCGCGTGCGGTGGTAATGGTCGCTGTGGCCGCGGACCGAGCGCCGTCGACGGTTCGCCGGCCGAGCCCGCACGCGGTGGCTACCCCGTACGCGGTACGGCCCGAGGCGTGTTCGAACAGTGTCAGCGCGCGGATGCTGTCGTCGACATCGTCGGGACAGACGACACCAGCGATCAGTTGCCAGCCGGGATCCAGTCGTCGCAGCGGGCGGTAGAACGCCGGGTCCAACGGCGCCGGATCGGCACCGTAGGCGCAGGGAACATGCACGACCGGCAGTGGCACTCCGCGCTTGCACAGTAGCTGAGATAGATGGCCGAGCAGGTTCACAACCGGCCGTAAACTGCCGGGAGTCAGCAGGTTCCTGTGCTCGTGGTCGCCGTAGCACAGGTGCAGGGTCGTCGCCGCGCCGATCTCGTGGGTACGGACGAGAAATCCGCCGAGCTGGCGCGCCAGCAGCGGCCCCAATGGCCACTGGGTCCGCAGTTGCTCGGCCTTGATCATGCCGAGGGTGGCGATCGGTGATTCCACCTGCCACACAACGCGATCCCCGTACCGAGCGGTCACCTCGGACATCTCCTGCAGTATCGCGGCTGTGAATACCGGCAAATGCCGAAGAGCGGTAACGACCACATCGAGGTTGCGGACCGCGGGCGCCACGGGTAGGCCGAGCGAGACCGCTGCGCCGGCGAAAACGTAAAGTGCCAGATCCAATGGATTCGGCTGGCTGATCTGAACTCGCTTGTCCGCCAACTCCGGGCGGCTGCGCTGCAGCGATTCGAATTCCGAGACGATCGCACCGATGCGCTCGACGCGCCCCATCGCCACATCGCGTGGTTCCAGGACGTGGCCGGGCCGTACACCGTAGCTGCGCATATCGCTGTAGTCGGCATAGTCGCCCGCGCGGACGACATCGAAGGCATTGCGTTCTTCGAGAGAACGCAGATAGGCGACGACCCAGCCCGCATCGAGGTCGCGCGGCACCGCGGTCAACGGCCAGCCGTCACTGTGGTCGGCGAACCACTCCAGGACTTCTCGATCGCTGGTCATCAGCGCCTCGGGCAGGCTACCGACGAAATGCGCGTATCTGGTCATGGCGGCTCCCTCGATCGACTGCAGATAGCCGACGGGCATCGATCTCGTGGCGCACTGTGTGAACGATGCGCATCGTATGTCTGTCCGCGTGCGACTGGCTCACCGTTCGTGGGAAGCCGGATCGCCGGTGGGGGCCTGCAGGTTGCGCGGTCCGGTGGTGTCGTGGCTGGGCTCCGACACCGGCGGAATGTCGTTCACTCCCCGGCGAATGGGCGCGTCCCTGGGTGCGGGACGGTGGATCCAACGGTGTTTCCGGTCCGATTCGCCGAACCTGGTTCAGCTGGGGCATCTCAGCCACGTGCGCGCACTGACATGCCGAATACGGGACGTTTGTCCGTCGCAATCCTTTGCTACACGTGATAGCTCGGGGTCTCGGTAGTAATCGCCGAACATCCAACGGAGTTCGGGCAACCAACCGGAGTCATCCCATCCGGGTGGTGAACTGGTTCAGGTCGAAATAGTCCCGCCAGGCGCTGATCCTGCCGTCCCTGACCTCGAAGGTCCCCATGACCTGGAGCTCGAAGGACCTGTCGGGGATTGTGAAGACGTCCACCCGCTCGGTCATCACGACCGGACCGTTGGCTGCGATGTTCATGATGCGGAAGTCGATGCCCATGATGCCTGGCGGGCCAGGGCGAATGAACGAGGCGATGTTGTCGGCGATCGCTTCCCTGCCGATGACCGGTGCCATCGGGATGTTATGGTAAACGGCGTCATCTGTGAGGAATGCGGCGAGCTCGCTGACTCCGGCATCGTCGGACCACGCAGCGCAGAACCTGCGCACCACCTCGATCGGGCTCTCCATCGGGCTCCCTCCTGCGCAATGATCAGATCATATGTCACGCCCTCCCCGCCTCCATGGCCCCGACGCCGAACGCACTGAAATGCCGCTGGTCGCGTGGTTCGGGTGGAACGCAACCGATTGCCGGAAAGTCAACTGGCCGTGATCATCTCGGCAGGCAACCGCACGCATGTGCCGAATGGCAGATGCAATGGATACACCCGGAAATCAGGCCGGTCGGAGCCTGGGTGTTCGAATCACCTGCGCAAGTCGGCGACCGACGCGGCCGCGGAGGGACACGCCGCCCGGCTCGCTGTCGGCCGGCCGAGGTTCGTCGGCACGTCCGAAACGCCGGACGGCGGGCCCCGGCCGCGCAAGGATGGCCGACATGACATTGCCTGCCCTGCCCGAGGAGTTCTTCCGGCGTGTGCTCTGCGTCGTCGCGCATCCTGACGACATGGAGTACGGCACGTCCGCGGCCGTCGCGCGCTGGACCGCGCGCGGTATCGAGGTCGGTTATCTGCTGCTCACCCGCGGCGAGGCCGGCATGCCGAACCCTCCCGAGGAGACGGCACGTCTGCGCGTCGCCGAGCAGCGGGCCGCCTGCGCCGTCGTCGGCGTCGAGCACCTGACCGTCCTCGAACATCCCGACGGCGTGCTCGTCTATGGCCTCGACCTGCGCCGGGACATCTGCCGGGAAATCCGCCGGTTCAAGCCCGACGTTGTACTCGGCGGCGGGTACGACATCGAGACGCCCCACGGCTTCGACCAGGCCGACCACCGCGCGGCCGGGCTCGCGACCCTCGACGCGGTGCGCGACGCGGGCAACCGGTGGGTATTCCCGGAGCAGATCGATGATGAGGACCTCGAACAGCACTCCGTGCGCTGGTACATCGTCCCCGGACTCGCCGGCTCCGCGACACACGGCGTCGAGGTCACCGGGGAGCCGCTGCGCCGCGGCGTCGCCTCGCTGGAGGCGCACGCCGCGTACCTGGCCGCGCTCCCGGACCACCCGGCCCCCGAGGACTTCATCCCGCATTTCACCTCGATGAGCGGCAAGGCCATGGGCGTCGAGCACGCCGTCCTGTTCCGCGCCCACGACCTGCAAGCACCGCCGGAACTCGCCACCGAAGACGCGCAGAACGGAAGATGAAGGTCTTGGCGATCAACGACCAGAACGTCACCGACGCGCAGATGCGTTCGATCTCCGCGAAAACGATGATCATCGCCGGTGATACGGATGCCGTGAAGCCCGAGCGCGCGCTGGCGATGTTCACACTGCGCGGTGGCGGCGACGAGGAAGCGGCAGCGTCAGGGGCACTGCAGAGAGTTCCGGCCGCGCGCTTGGTCATCCTGCCGGCGACGTCGCATATCGGCATCTTGGGCCAGTCAGCGGTACTGGCACCGATGGTGAATGCGTTTCTCGATGATGTGCTGCCGACGACGCCAAATCTCTTCCAGGCTCAGCTCGCACGCGGCAAGCCAGGTCGTCCACACTGCTCTGACCTTGCGATATCAGTAGGGATCAGCCGGACCCCGAACATCGTCCCGACTGCTCCTCCCGAGGCTGACTGCAGTCATCCAAAGCATCCGCACATGCCGCGGAGCGGGCGTCTGCGCAATGGGACCGGTTGCGGCGCAGCACGTCCGGTATCGCCGATGTGCGGTTGTCCTGCCAATGCCGGGGTGTCGCCCGCCGCGGCGGGTTCGTGGGTGAGGGCCCGCGGTCAGTCTGCGTTGGATCTGTTCAGTCCCTCCAGGTCAGCAGCACCAGCGGAATTTCGCGGGTGGTGCGCCGCTGATAGGCGGCGTACCACGCGATAACTTTCGGCACGCGAGATTCTCGAACCGGCCCAAGGTCGACGTGTCGTTCCGCAGCGGCCCACGTCAACGCATGACCGCCCAGATCGCGACTGTTGAGGAGCGGGCGGCGGGTATCGAGGCCGATCCTGTCGGCTCGGTGGTACCCGGCTCGGACGGCCGGGTAAGTCGGGGCCTGCTGGGCGACGAGTCTGCGGTGGCGACGACGCGCTGGCCGGATCGGGCGGTGGTCGGCTCGGGGCGTCTGTGGGTTGGGATGTGGGTGTGGTGTGTGATGAGTTGAGCGTGTCTTTCGAGGTTCGGTATGTCGGTGGTGTGGAGGGGGTATATCGCTGCTGCGCACGCGAAAGCGCTTGCCGCGCTGTTGAAATGGCAGGCGGGTTGCTCGGGAGTTGACGGGTTCTGAATCGGGTGAGTTATCGGCCGGGTTGCCCATGTTTTGTGTTTCCTGGGGGTTCGTACCAGGGCAACCGTTTGACCTGTCCCAGCAGGGCCGACCGCCTCGCGTGTGGCGGGCTTGGATCGAATCGGGTTCGGGATCTCACGTTCGGTGCCTGGTGCGCGTCTGCCTGGTGAGACGAGAGGAAAAGGGGAAGCAGATGAGTACTCGGCACACAGTGATCGACACCGCGGCGCTCGGCCCGGTCACGATCGTGGCAACCGGCGAGGCGGTGACCGGAGTTTATTTCCGGCATCACATCCGGCGTCCGGCCCAGGAATTGTTCGGGCCGCTGGTGTCGTTCGTCGACGACGCGGTCCTGGGCGAGGCCGTCGGCCAGTTGCTCGAATACCTGCTCGGTCAGCGCCGTCGATTCGAACTGCCGATGAACCCGGCCGGTGAAGACTTCCAGCAGCAAGTGTGGGAACAGGTCAGCGACATCCCGTTCGGGGAGACCACCACCTACGGGCAGATCGCCGAACGGTTGGGCGACCGGTCCCAGGCGTACCGGGTCGGCCAAGCGGTCGGTGCGAACCCGCTGTGCGTGTTCGTCCCGTGTCACCGGGTGATCGGCGCGAACGGATCGCTGACCGGGTACGCCGGTGGCCTGAAGCGCAAGCGGGCACTGCTCGAACTCGAGGAGCCGGCCGCGGTCTGCGTGGGGCGGCTGTTCTGACCGTGAGACCACCCTTCGAGGCGATCGTGACCGAGCACGGGCCCACCGTGCTGCGGGTCTGCCGGGCCGTCGTCGGCGTCCACGACGCCGAGGACGCCTGGTCGGAGACCTTCCTGGCCGCGATGCGCGCCTACCCGGACCTGCCCGAATCGGCGAATGTGGAGGCGTGGCTGGTGACCATCGCC
Organism: Nocardia jiangxiensis NBRC 101359; assembly: GCF_000308615.1. Classification (GTDB taxonomy): domain Bacteria; phylum Actinomycetota; class Actinomycetes; order Mycobacteriales; family Mycobacteriaceae; genus Nocardia; species Nocardia jiangxiensis. The sequence continues at coordinate 19,483 of NZ_BAGB01000148.1, read as the reverse complement.
CACCGCAAAGCGATCGATATGGTCCGAGCCGCCGGTCGTAACCCGCTGCCGGTGGACGAGCTACCCGAAGAGCACTCCGGACACGGTGTCGTCGGAGCCGACGAGACCGGCGTCTGGGCGGCAGTCGCGGCCCTGCCGGACAAGCAGCGCCAGGCCATCGCTTACCACTACGTCGCGGGTCTGTCCTACGCCGAGATCGCGCAGATCCTCGGCGGCACCACCGACGCGGCGCGGCGCGCCGCCGCCGACGGTGTGAAGAATCTGCGCAGAACCTACCCGGGCGCGACACTGAAAGGAGTAACACGATGAACGAGATGCACCGCGACGACGATCTGGTCGCCGCCCTGTCGGCGCCCGTGGACGAGACCGCTATGGCTCGGCTGCACCAACTGCTGGAACGCAAGGCTGAACAGGCCGGCCTGCTCGACGTCGCCTACACCACCATGGACACCCCGGTCGGCCGGCTGCTGCTGGCCGCCACACCCAAGGGCCTGGTGCGGGTGGCCTACGCCCGTGAGGACCACGACCAGGTCCTCGCGACCCTGGCCGACAAGGTCAGCCCCCGCATCCTGCGCGCACCGGCCCGCCTCGACGAGGTGCGCCGCGAACTCGACGAGTACTTCGCTCACCGGCGCAGGTCCTTCGACGTGCCGCTGGATCTGTCACTGTCGCACGGATTCCGGCAGATCGTGCAAAAGCATCTGCCCCAGATCGGTTACGGGCAGACCCGCAGCTACGCCCAGGTCGCGCAGCTGGTCGGCAACCCGCGCGCGGTGCGGGCGGTCGGCACCGCGTGCGCGACCAACCCGTTGCCTGTCGTCGTGCCGTGCCACCGCGTGACGCGCGCCGATGGCAGCCTCGGCGGCTACGTCGGCGGCGCGGACGCCAAGCACCTGCTGCTCGACCTCGAGGCCGCCGCATGAGCGCCACCACGACGGCGCGCTCGGATCGTTGGTCCGACCGCGCCGGCCGGGTGGACTGGGCAGCGGTCGGCACCGGCCTCGACGCATACGGCGGTGCACCGCTGCCCGGCCTGCTCACCGCCGAGGAAGCCGCCACGATCGCGGACCTCTACGACCGCCCGAAGCTGTTCCGCAGCACCGTCGACATGAACCGGCACCGGTTCGGCTCCGGCGAGTACCGCTACTTCGCCGCCCCCTACCCCGAAGCGATCGAACAGCTCGAGCAGGCGCTCTACCCGCGGCTGCTGCCCATCGCCCGCGACTGGTGGGCGCGATTGGGGCGGCCCGCACCGTGGCCGGACACCCTCGACGAATGGCTTGCCTTGTGCCATCAGGCTGGTCAAACCAAGTCGACGGCGATCCTGCTGCGCTACGGTCCCGGTGATTGGAACGCATTGCATCGAGACCTGTACGGGGAGTTGGTATTTCCGCTCCAGGTCGTGATCGGCCTCGACCGGCCTGGTGTTGATCACACCGGTGGGGAGTTCCTGCTCGTCGAGCAACGCGCTCGAGCCCAATCACGCGGCACCGCAACCCAACTCGACCAAGCCGACGGGTTCGTGTTCACCACCCGCGACCGGCCGGTGCGGACCGCCCGCGGCTGGTCGGCAGCCCCGGTCCGCCACGGCGTGTCCACGGTCCGGTCCGGCCACCGCCGCACCCTCGCGCTGGTGTTCCACGATGCCGCCTGACCCGGTGGCCCGCACCTACCTGCTGCTCGGCGCCGACGGGCGTCCGTACCGGTCCGCGACCGCCGGGCAGTGGGGCGGGCACCGGCGCAGCAAGATCTACGGGCGCCTGGACTGCCGGTCGGCGCTGCGCGCGATCGCGGCCGGCGGGTATGTGAAGTACCGGGTGTTCTTCGCCGACGAAGCCGCCGCGGTCGCCGCCGGCTACCGCCCTTGCGCGGTGTGCTGCCCCGACCGCTACCGCACCTGGAAAGAAGCCATCCAATGACCGCGTTGCCCGGAACCCCGCTCCTGCACAACATATTCCACGCTGACGACGACGTTCGCGCTGCCACCGATGCCGAGGTCGGTGCGATCATCGCGGTGGCCCGTGCGCGGGACGCCCGCATCCTGACTTTGGGGTCGGGCCGCGCCCCGGCCGCGATCGCGAGCATGGCTGCGGTCGCGGCCGAGTGGGAGCGCGGCGGCGGCCGGATCGCCGGCCACGTCACGTGGCCCGAGAACGCGGCGTCGTGGCTGCGGCAGGCGCGCCGGTTCACCGCCACTGCACCGGATTTGTGGGTCATGACCGGGCCGCGGCTGGGGTGGGCCCAGATGACCCGGCGGCTGCTGTGGTCGACACCGTGGTCGGCCAGCACCACGATCGTCACCGCGGAGATCGCCGATCCCGCTGCCATGGCACTGGTTGGGACGGCATATCTGGAAGGGCTGACCGGTGTCGATTCCGACGGATCGGTGTGGACCGTCACCGACGGCCTGCTCCGTCATCAGCCCGGTGCACGATGATCGCCGCGCCCGAGACGGATGTGCTGCCGTCTATCTCACGTTTCGCAGGCGGTGCACGTCTACGAGGCGTCGGGGCCCATTACCTCGCTGTGTGCCCGCGGACACACAGCGCCCGGTTGTCCGCGGGCACGCCCCCGACCCACCCGGGTAATCTCCACGGCCACAGTCGGCGCCGTCGTGCAAACAACGGGTCCAGTCGCCGGTACAGCAAAAATCGGCAGGTATCTAGCTGCCGCTCAACCATTCGTGAGCGATATGTCCGGCTCGCAGCGCTGCTGGTCAGAGAACCGAGAAGAGCAGCGGCTCGAGATAATGCAGGAACAAGTCGGTCACGAGCACGCGTCCACGACCTTGATATACACCTGCGTGTCCTCGGACTTCCGCATCCGCACCCTGCGCGACCTGATCAACGACCTCGGCGTTCCTGCCCGGCTGAGCCGAGTCGGCGCACTGCGCCGGCACGTCCTCGAACTGCCGACCCCGGTCGTTGCTGACGCCCTCGGTTACCACCACCACACCACGACCCGTGCCGCCGCCCAAGCGCCGCTACGCACCGGCCCCCGCACCCGGAAACCGGCAGGTCGGACACCTCCTCACGACAGTTGTTTACGAGCCCCTGCCAGTCTGAAACCCCTACTTATCCGCGCCGGCACCGCCGAACAAGCCTCAGTCATCGAGACCGCCTTCGACCAGTAGGTTCCGGCGCACACAGGGCTCGGTGATCAGGACGAGTCGTCGCGCACCGTTCATGGCACTGCTCATCCAGCGTGGCTCCACCGCTGCGCAGCTTCTGCCTCTGCCGCGGAGACGCGGGTCCAGGCGGTGCGGTCGGTGGAATCGACGCCAGCGAGCAGTAGTTCCGTGCGCCGCGTGGGCGTGTAGCGGTCGGAAATCTCGATGCCGAACCTCATCTGCTGGACACGCCCGATGCCGGGGCCCAACCGCGCGCCATGTGGGGAAGGACCTGCGATTGTCGGGCGTTCGATGCGGTGTTGGCCTCTGGGTACGGAACACGCCGCGTTTTGCTCAACCTGCAGGTTGTTGTGCCGCCGGGTCGGTCTTGCGTGGGTACAGGTAGAGCATGATGACGGCTGCCACAATCCCGCCGAGGAGCGGCGCAACGATGAACAACCAGAGCTGGCTCAGTGCATCACCGCCGACGAAGAGAGCCGGCCCGAGGCTCCGTGCAGGATTTACCGATGTCCCCGTAAGTGGGATTCCGACCAGGTTCACGGTACCCAGCGCGAGGCCGATCGCCAGACTGGAAGCGACCGTGGTAGCAGTCTTCGACGTCACGGCGAGCACCACCGAGACGAAGATGAACGTCAGCACGACTTCGGCAACGAATGCGCCGCCGGTACCGAGGTGCGTCATCGAGACATCGTCGAAACCATTAGCGCCGAGACCCTGATCGGACGTCGAGTACCCCCTCGCGCCGCTCAATATTCCGCGCAGGACAGCGGCACCTGCGATACCACCGGCGAACTGAGCGACCCAATATCCGATCGCTTGCACGATCGAGATACGCCTTGAAGCGAGGAAGCCGATGGTGACGGCGGGATTGACGTGCGCACCGGAAATCGGCCCGATGCCGTAAGCGAGTATCACCAATACCAGACCGAAAGCCAATGCTGTGACGACGACTCCGGCGGACTTGCTGGCGCCGGTGATCTCGAAGCCGAACGACAGCGTGGCCGCGGCGACTCCGATGAAGACCAAGGCTGCGGTGCCTAGAAATTCTGCGAATAGTGCACGAGCATTCATCGACTCCTCCTGAACGCGAGTGAGATCCGATCTACCGCATGGCCGCTGAAGAATTCCTGGAAGATTGTGGGCAGCCGGAAGGTTGTCCCGCCGACTGGTCTCTCACGCTAACATGGCAGCCGGTTTCAGCGACATCACTGATGAAAGTGTTTCAACGAATATCCATGTCCACGAACTATCGGACCGCTGATCGGCGGATACGTCGGTTGGGTGACGCCGAGCACTTGCGGACGGACAAGAATCGCGAGTAGCGACATTCATAACCGTCGCGGCTGATGGGGGTTTCTAATGGTTTGCGGGCAGTGTCAGCAGCGCTCGACCGTGCAGTGAGCGCCGCTGGCGGGAATTTGACAATATCTCCGCTGAATTCGGAAAGATTCTTGAAGGCCTAGGTGTTGCGGGCCATGACGTTGTAGTCGTTGCTTCGGTTTGATGCCGGTGGGTTGTCAGGGTGGCGGGGTGAGTTCTCCGGAGGCGTCCAGACGGTAGCCGCTCGGCCTGTGGGCCGGGCGGCGTTGTGAGTGTGCTTCCCCGCCGGTCACTGAGCGATCGGTGCGGTGTGGGTATCTCGCAGCGCCGGATGATGCCGGTTCCTTGCTGTCGGGTGATGGTTCGCCCGATTCTGCAACTCATCCCGGGTGCCGTGAGTATGGCTGCGGTGCCCTGTATCCGGGGAGTACTTTCTCATGCCCATTGTGGTGTTCATGCTGGCTGTTGCGGTTTTCGCGCAGGGCACATCCGAATTCATGGTCTCGGGACTGTTGGAACGGATCGCGGTTGATGTCGGCGGTTCGCTCGGCACTGCCGGCTTATCGACCTCGCTGTTCGCGGCTGGCATGGCGCTGGGCGCGCCGGTCATGGCGATGGCGGCGGGCCGGCTGCCCGTCAGGTACTCGGTCACAGCGTTCCTGGCGGTGTTCTGCCCGCTCATGTCGTCGGGGCCGCCACAACCGAGTATGCGGTACCTAGGCTAGGGACACGCGGTGTCGCGGCGGTCGCCAATGCCGGTTTCCTGGCGGTCGCGCTGGCCGCATTGCCAAGAATGGTCGGCCCGGCGAAGATCGGCCGCGCGACCTCGGTGGTGGTGTCCGGGGTGACGGTGGCCTGCATCGCCGGTGTCCCGGCAGGCACGCTACTGGGACAACTCTGGAGCTGGCGTTCGGCGTTCTGGGCCGTCGCGTCATCAGTGCAGCAGCGCTTGTGCCGGTGTGGGTGATGCTCTGTCGCGACGTGCGCGAGGGTGATGCGCCGGACGAGCAAGCACCCTCGATGCGGTGCGAATGGTCGGTACTGTGGCACCGGCTGGTTCTGCGCCGTTGCGGCCGGGGTCCTGGTCAACGCCGGTCTGCTCGTCGACCGCACCGATCACCCGACCACGGCACTGTGGTGCAGCGCCGCCTTCACCACCGCGGCGGTGGGTGTCGCGGTGATCGGCCAGCGTCGGCGCGGAACAAGCCCGGTCGAGCAGGTGCGCGCCGATGCACGCTAACGCTCCGTTGTCGGTGGAAGGTCGGCGACGACTGGTCCAGCGGTGCCGGGATCGCCCGATCGCTCACGTCGCTGCCGACATGGGGATCTCGCGCCAGTGCGCGAGCAAGTGGGTCAACCGATTTCGCCGGTACGGGGAACTCGACATACTCGACCGGTCCTCGGCGCCGCGTCGCCAGCCCACCGCGACCACCGCGGAAGTCCTCCTACGGATCGAGCAGCTGCGGCGCGACCGCAAATGGTCGGCACAACGCATCACCGCCGAACTGGCCGCCGAGGGCCTGTCGGTATCGGTGCGAACCGTGAGCCGGCACTTGGCCCGGCTCGGCCTGAACCGGCGCCGATTCCTCGACCCCGGCGGTGAAACCAACCGAGCCCCGCGCCGGATCATCGCTCGCCGACCCGGGCACATGGTTCACGTGGACATCAAGAAAGTGGGTCGCATCCCCGACGGCGGCGGTTGGCGAACCCACGGCAGAGGGTCCGATCACGCCAAGGCCGTCGCCCACACCAAGACCCGCAGCACCCGCTCTGGATGCGTGTTCTTGCACACCGCGGTCGACGGCTACTCACGATTGGCCTACACCGAAGCGCTGCCCGACGAGAAAGCCTCCACCGCAATTGGTTTCGTGTTCCGAGCGCGGGCGTTCTTCGCCGCACACGGCATCGACCGGATCGAAAGGATCGTCACGGACAACGGGTCTTGTTACCGGGCAAAAGATTTCGCGAAAGTCCTACTCGGTGCCCGACACCAGCGGATTACGCCCTATACACCCCGCCACAACGGGAAAGTCGAACGCTATATCAGGATCCTGGCTAAGGAATTCCTCTACGCCCACGAATGGATCTCGGATCTGCAACGCCAGCAGGCACTGTAAATCTGGAACATCCACTACAACTACCGACTTATGGTCGTGGAAGCATCATTTCGCGGGAGTAGCTACCCGGTGAAGCGGTGCCAGGAGGCGGGCGCGGTCTTCCGCGCCGATGCCGGCGGTACTTCCGAGACGCCGCGGGAGCCGTTGTTGGGGTTGCGACGGTGGCCGGTTACCTGTGTTGGGTCACGTGGGCCTGGCCCGCCGGACTCGACCGGCGCCTCACCGAGATCAACGGTGCCCCGGGCGCGGTCCTCTACACCGACGGCTCGACCTGGGCGGTGCTGTGCCTGGACATCAACGGCGACAACCGAATCCAGGCCGTCCATCTGATACTCAATCCCGACAAGCTGACCGGCGTCCGCTGAGAGCAGTCGTGTAATCGGCCCTATCGCGTGGTCGGCCCGGGAGTCGCTGGCGTATAGGAAGATGCCCGACGAGCCGTCGGGCGTTCACCCCGGTTATGGTCCCGCAACGCTGATACGCCGCGCGTCCACGGGTCATTCGAATTCGGCCCGGAGAAGATCGGTGAACACGCCGATCGGATCGGTCCAGTCGCCGTGAGTCCAGTCGACGTTGACGTTGGCGACGAGGGTGTGGCAGCCGTCGCGGGTGCCGTATGTGTATGTCCACGAACCGAACAGCGCGCCGCCCATACCCCACAGCGATATGCCGGAGGGCAGGGTCACCGAGGAGATACCGAGGCCGTAGCCGGTGTGCGCGATCCAATTCCTGGTGGGGACGGTTCGGAACATCTCGGCCTGTTCGACGGGGCGGAGCAGCCGGCCGCCGAGCAGGGCTGCGAAGAAGCGGTGCAGGTCACCGGCGGTGGAGGGCATGCCGCCCGCCGCGCCGAACATGGAGAAGTCCAGCTCGGTCGCGTCGTGGATCACGGCGTCGGGGCTCGGGTCGAACAGCGTCGTGTAGTGGCGGGAGTGCGGCCCCTCGATGGTGGGGGCGCTGCCGTGGGGCGGGGAGGTCGAGGTGAGGGCGGGTGGCTCGATGATGTGGCGGCGGAGCTCGTCGTGCAAGGACGCGCCGGTGGCCGCCTCGATGAGCATTCCGGTGAGGATGTAGTTGGTGTCGCTATAACCCCAGTCCGTGTCTGGGGACCTTTGACGACGCGACCCTTGTCCAAGTGGGCTGCCAGGGCTCCTCGGCAGGTCCATTCCACGATGCCGACCAGGAAGCCGGTGGCCAGCGCGGCGGGCAGAGCGGCGGACTCGTCGGATTCGGGCAGCAGTGGTATGGCACCGTGGGGTTACGGTACGCTACACCGGTTCTCGCCGGGGCAGCGATTCGGCGTCATCGCCGAGATCCCCGACAGACCCTCGGCGACATCCTCGCTATGAGCCAGCCATCACGATGAATTGTGCAGGCCGATATCCGAGCGGGGCTACAGCGCCCCAGTGTCATATAGGAGCGAATATTGTCAACGAGCACCGCCTCACCCATCGTCGCCGTCGGACTGCTCATCGCAGGCGCCGCAATCGGATTCATCCCCACCTACCTACTGGAACCGTCCAAACAACGGCATGCCCTACGGACCCGCTGGGACGTACCGCTGTTCGAACTGTGCAAGCAGTTCACCGGAACATCACGGCAACTCGTCCACCTCGCCACCCGTGTCGATGAGACCGACGACAACGCAGCACAGCTGAGCCTCATCGAAGAAAAACATCGTGAACTGCGAGCACTATTCGAACAACTCCGCTTGATCGGCGGCAAGCAACTACAAGAATCCGCGCGCCTGATAATCCACCATTGCTACGCCGTTCGCGCAGTTGCCGAAGGCAAGCCGGACCCACGCGCCACGGACTACCCCGGCATGACACCGACCGCGCCCGTGGCCGACGTTACACAGGCGTTCTACACCGCCGCCAGGAACCAGCTCGGGGTACGCGATCCCGACATCATCCTGCAGGACCCATCGCTCGATCAGCATGCGATTTCGGCTGCCCAACAGCCGGTCCGCCAATCGCACTGAAATACAGCATATCCCGGGTCCGGCAGAGTGTCGGAACCATCAGTGATCCGGCTCTGTCGCACTTTCGGTGGTAGCGGGTTCCGATCTACCCCAGCAGGATTCGGTGTCGTAGGAGCCGGAAGCCGACACGGCTTACATTTGCCTCTCGAGTAGCTTCGTTTTCGTGTTGACCCCTCGCAGGGGCTGTTGCTGTTGGGCAGTGTCAGTCCGGCGCCCGGGGCGTCGTGGTCTTGTTCGGGGCCGCGCAGGAACGGTTCGAGTCCGAGGTCGGGAAATGTGCTGGGCGGGACTGGCTGGTGCTCTGAGCTGCTTGATGGCGTCGTGGATGATCTGTCGTCGTGACGGATCGCTCATCCGGGTTGCGCTGCCGATGCGGCGTCGAGGCGCTCGAGTTGGCGGTCCAGGATGGCGGTGGCCTGCTCGGGCGTGTGGTATCCCAGTAGCACGGCATCGCCGAGCCCGCTGACCAGCGCCAACAGCATGTCGGCCTCCTGGACCGGGGCGACACGACCGGGCGGGTAGGTAGCCTCGATCCAGGTGATCAGGGCAGTGTGCAGCAGGGTGTGGCCCTCCCGGAATCGTTCGGCGACGGCCGGGTCCTGTAGCGCGCGGAACAGGAATGCGGTGGCCACCAGGGATTCGGTGCGATCGTTCCGATCCAGCGGGAGCAGGGCGAGCAGTACGGCGCGCAGCAACTCGCGCGGCTGCGATGTGGCGGCGGCTGTCCGGTCGGCGACCCGTTGCTCGAGGCGTTCTCGTAGATAGCCGGTCGCATAGCGGAGCATCAGGTCCTTGTTTCGGAAATAGTGCTGGACCAAACCCTTGGACATGCCCGCCGCCGCGGCCACCTCGCTGAGGCTGACCCCCTCGAGGCCGCGCTCGCCGGCCAGCCGGCACAGGGCGGCCGCGATCTCCCGGCGGCGCTGGTCGTGGTCTACCCGTTTGGGCACGACACCCCCTTTCGTAATCCGATCGTATTGCAACCGCTTCCGCGAATCTTTACCATCCGATCGTATTGCAAAAATCGTGAACGAGGAGATGATGACCATGGGAATGGGCCGGTTCGTCTCGCCGAAGGCTCGCGCCGAGTTCGACGCGGTCTATCGAGTGGGCATGGCGTCGTTGCCGCAGCCCGCCGCGACGCACGATGTGCCGACACAGTTCGGCACGGTCCGGGTGTATCGGTTCGGATCCACCGACACCGTGCCCATAGTGCTGCTTCCCGGCCGGGCCGGCACCACTGTGATGTGGCAGCCGAACATCGCGGGGCTGGCCACGCATCATCCGGTGTACACGATCGAGCCGCTGGGTGAGGCCGGCTGCAGCGAACAGGCGGCCCCTCTGCGCGACGGAGCCGACCAGGCGGCCTGGCTGAGCGAGACACTCGCGGGCCTGAGCTTGGACCGGGTGCATCTGGTGGGCCACTCCTTCGGCGGCTGGCTCGCGGCCAACCTGGCGGTGCGGGACGCGCGCCGACTGGCCTCGCTGAGTCTGCTGGACCCGGTACACACTCTGGGCAGGTTCCCCGCGCAGCTGCTGGTTCGCTCCGCCCTGGCCACGCTCCCGCTGGTCTCTCGGTGGGGTCGACCGGCCTTTCTGGCTTGGATCAACGGCGGCCGGGCCGTGTCACCCGACGACCCGGTCGCAGCGGTGGTCGACGCCGGGATGCGGACCTACCGGATCGCCGCACCCGTTCCGGAGTACCTCACCGACGATCACCTGCGGTCGATCGACATTCCGGCACTTGTCGTGGTTGCCGGCCGCAGCGTCATCCACCACCCGCAGCCCGCCTACGACCGCGCTCGCACGCTCATCCCACACTGCCGTGCCGAATTGTGGCCCGCCGCAACACATTCACTGCCCGCCGAGTCCCCGCACGAAGTAGACGGCCGGCTGCTGAGCTTCCTCACCGAAGCACGAGCCTGAACCGGCACGGCAAGCGAGGAACATGTCGCCGAAACCTGTTGAACAGGAGTCTATTCGGCGACATCGCGTGAACGCATATCGCCCGCGAGGAAGCGAGGTCAGGATGAGCACAGTGTTGGTCACCGGTGGCACCGGGAAACTGGGCCGGGCCGTGGTCGAACGATTGACGAACGGGGAGCGCGAGATTCGCGTGCTGAGCCGCACGCCCGGTACGGGGCGCACGGTCGGGGATCTGCGTACGGGAGCCGGGCTCGAGGAGGCCGTCGAGGGGGTGGATGTGGTCGTGCACTGCGCCACCACCTACGGCCGCGATGATGTGGTGGCGGCCCGGCGGCTCGTCGATGCGATCGGCCGTACCGGGGGCGCGCCACATCTGGTGAATATCTCGATTGTCGGTGTGGACCGAATCCCGGTGCCCTACTACCGCGCCAAACTCGCGGCGGAGGGGGTGATCTCGGGTAGCGGGCTGCCGTGGACGACGCTGCGTGCGACCCAGTTTCACGATCTGCTGGCTACCGTATTCGATGTGCAGCGGTGGCTGCCGGTCACCTTCGCTCCCGACGGGTTCCGATTCCAGCCCATTGATATCGGGACGGTCGCGGACCACATGGCGGAGCTGGCCGTGCGCAAACCCCTCGGCCGCGCACCGGATCTGGGCGGTCCGCGGATGCGCAGCATGCGCCAGCTGGCGGAGATCCACCGCTCGGTCGTGCATCGGTGGCGGCCGATTCTCTCGCCACGCCTGCCGGGCAGGATTGCGCGCGGCTACGCGCAGGGGTGGAATCTCGTACCCGGCAATCCCCAGGGCACAGTCACATTCGAGGGGTTTCTGCGCGAGCGGGCGGCGCGGTGACGGGCGCGCGGGGCCGGGTGGCGCGCGGGGGGCTCCTGTTCTTCGCCGGCGTCTCCGCCGTCCTGGGAGTCGTGATCCTGGCCGTGCCTGAATCGTTCTTTTCCCTTCCCTGGGTCGATCTCGGCATGCCGTACAACCCGCATCTCATGCTCGACTACGGGGCAATGAATCTGGCGCTGGCCATTCCACTCGCGGCATCGGCCGTGGCCGCGAGTCCGTTGACCGTGCGCAGCGGACTGGCCTCGTACGCGGTGTGGGCGGTCGCGCATCTCGTGATTCACCTGCGCTACCGCACGCATCTGGCGGCTCACACCTCCAATGGGAACGCGAACCTGCTGCTCGTGATTCTTGCTGTCGCGGTGGTGATTTCGCTGGCACTGTTCCTGCTCTCGCTCGCCGGTCCGGGCAGCAGCCACACTTTCGGCGGTAGCGGATTCTGATCTACCCCAGCAGGATTCGGTGTCGTAGGAGCCGGAAGCCGGCACTGCCGAACATATGGCTTTCGAGTAGCTTCGTTTTCGTGTTGACTCCCTCGCAGGAGCCGTTGCACCAGGACGAGCAGATCGGGGTGATCCGGCCTTCGAATGCGATGGCGAACGCGTTGAGCGCTGGTGGTCGGTGAGGTGGTGCGCCTGCTGTTGGAGGCGTACTACGAGTCGCGGTTCTCCGACCGATCCCACGGGTTCCGGCCCGCCGGGGATGCCACACCGCGTTGCGGGAGGTGGCCAAGACCTGGACCGGGACGACGTGGTTCATCGAGGGCGACATCGCCGACTGCTACGGCTCTTTCGATCAGGACGTGTTGGTCGGAATCCTGGTGAAGCACATCCGCGACAACCGGTTCCTGCGGCTGCTGCGTGGCTCTGGGTGTTGTCACAGCTGGGGGATCCTGGCGACTTTGTCGCTGGGTCGTACTGTGTTGCTGAGCTACTTCAACGCGTCATGGGTCATGCCGAAACGAGGCACGGTCTCGAGTCGGATGCACACCGCCGGCAGTTGCGGACTCGGCGGTGAGTCCCTTGGCTGACGGATGAATAGCAGCGTGCGATTCGGCGGTTGGAGATGCACGGTTGACACCAGGACTCCTACTTGATGGCGATGCTTCTCGTCGCGGAGGTCCGCGTCGTTTCTACTGCTCGAAGCCGAATATCTATCGAATCGCTGCCGCCGAAGCCGGTGGAGGATTATCGAGCTGTGCGGATTCGGGTGTTTCCATGCAATCGAGAAAGGCGTCCACCGCGGGGTTCGTTTCTCCCGATCGCCACACGGCATACAAATCCAGAGTTGGGACCGGGTCCATCAATTTCACCGCGACTGCCGGGCTGTCGGGCTCGCCCATATTCATAGCAATCGCGCGTGGTAAGGACGCGAAACCGACCAGTGGGCGTACGGACACCAGGTGCGCGGTCGCGCCCGGATCATCGGCGTGATGGGACACCGACAGTGAGATCTGTGATTGCGCGGCGGCGAAGATAGTCAACACACTGTCCTCATCTCCTCCGACCGCCCGGAAAGCGCTATCAGGCAACACCTTCCGGGAAGCCGACGCGATGTCCCGCCCCGGCGCCGTTGGTTCCCTCAGCGATGGAGGGGGCGTTCGGTGTCGACGTGCGGAAGGCAGCTTGTCATCGGTGGCTGCGGAAGAGCCGCTCTCTCCACGCGGCGACGAACCTGGTTTGAGCTCAGGCCGGTGAGACGCCGCGCGCGGTGAATCCATCGGGACGGCATGCCAGGTATTCGGCCACTTCGCAGACGCTTGCCGGGCCGGCCCATTTCGTCACTGCCCCGGGTCCTCGCCGCCTTCGGAGCCGGCCAGCAAATGGTCACGGGCGAGACTGTCGACTTGGGCGGCGACGATCTCGCTCGTGGCCCGCAGTGAATCGCTCCCCGCATCGAAGTAGTGCAGGTGGTCTTCGGGGGTATAGCCGATGATCGGTGTGTCGTACTTCGCGGGCGCTTCGGCTCGTATCTGGACGGCGCCGTAATCCGGTGAGGTGGGATCGGCCTCCCCGCCCTGCGAGGTCACATGGCTCACGGTGTCCAGATAGGTATGGCCGCCGTGGGCGTTCAGGTCGTGGGATGCCTCGCCGACGTAGACGTGTCCGCCGCGGTCGAGATGGAAGTCGGCGGCGTTGTGGGCTTGATCGGTGCTGACTGGGCCCAGCAGCACCACGTCGTCGGCGTGCATGTGACTCGCGGCGGCCGCGTCGGAGGTCACGATGGCCCCGGCGGAATATCCCACCACAGTTACGTGTGAGGCGCCCTGGTGTGTGGCTTGTAACCCGTTGACGTCCTGGGCCAGGAGGTTTCCGCCGGCACGTTCTGCGCTGGGGTTGGCACTCGCGACAGCGGTGATGCCGTTCGTCGGGTCGTCATATCCCATCCAAGCCACGACGGCGGTGTGATGGCTCGGGTCGGCCGCGTTCGATTCTTCGTACAGGTTCTTCGCTTGCGCATTCTGCACCGCGAACCAGCCCTTGTCCGAACCGTCGCTGGCGCGCACACTCTGGCTGGCTCCGGGTACGACCACCGCGGTATTGGCTGCGGTGTCCGGGTTGCCGATAGCGATTGCGGCCCTGCCCTTTCCGCCGAATGCGAGTGGCTGGTAGGCGTACAGGTAGGTGGGGTAGCGACCGGACCTGGGCGGACTCGGAAGACCGTAGGCTGCCAGACCGGCTCGCACGTTCGACGCATTGCGGTAGCGCGTCACGGCGTCGGGGGTGAGGCAGTACTTCACGGGATCCTTCAGAATCGCGTCGACCGAGACCCCTTCGCTTTTCGCCAGACCCTCGACCAGACCGAGATCGGCGTCCATCACCTGTCTGTTCGCGGTGTCACGGTCGGCGACGGGGATTCCATTGAGATTGCCGATCACATCCGCGTGCGCGTCGATCATCGCCTTCTTCTCGGCGGGCGTGAGCTGCGTCCACCAGGCGTACACCTTTTTCGGATCGGTATTCGAGGCAGCGCTGTCGAGTTCGATCGGTGGCAGATAACCGGCGGATTCCAGCTTGGTCATGTGCTGGTCGAGAAGATTCTCGTAACCGTCGACGGTTCCCTTCAATTGTCGATACGTCGCGGCCACTACCTTGACAGCAGCGTCCTGCAGTTCGGGCAAGATCTCGGCCTGAAATGCCGCTCTGCGCGTTTGCATATTGGCCGGTACGTTGTCGTACTCCGATTCGAGTGCCTTCAGTTCCTTGTCGAGGGCATTGATGTGAGTGTGTGTCGTATTCTGCGCGGTGGCGAGGGCCGCTGCGATCTGCTCCAGACTGGTGCCGATCTTGCTCAGCGCATCGGCTGAACCATGCAATCTGGATGAGGCATCCTGCACCGTTGCCGAGTCATCGATTACGTCGGTTCCATCGGAGGTGTACGCATCGCGGAAATGCCGGCGAGCGGTGTCGAACGCACTGTTGGCCTGCCCGACATGAGATCCGGTCTTGTGGAACGCCTCGGCCATCGTGCTGATACGAAGCGGATCACCCGCCAGTAGCTGGTCCTGCAGATGCCACGGATCGCCTCCCGCCGATTTCGTCAGGTTGGACGCCGAGAGGACGTACAGCTTCGGCGGCGGCATCTCACCCTCGCCGGTCGGTGGTATCCCCTGCACGCACCGCCGCACCGCCTGCCATGTCCGCCTCCCGCAGACTGGTCGTGGCATCGTTGGTCTGCTCGCCGATCCAGGTGAGCCTCCCATGATGATCGTCCAGCGCCCGGACATGCCTCGCGTGAGTTCGGGACACCACGGTCTCGGCATTCGGAGCCGCTCGGGTCCGTCCGAACATTCCCGTGTTGATCTCGACCGATCGCAGGTGTGCGCGTGCCTGGTCCACATGGTCCGCGGCGGTATGGGTGTGGCTCTTGCCGTGGGCGAGTCGATCCAGATCCGCGTACATCGGTTCCCTTACCTGTGGAAGTTTCAGAAGACCGAGTTACGGTACCCGCCATGGGGAGTCGTATCCGCCTCTCACACGCTCACCCTTTGGGAACTGCCTGAAGCAACAGTCGTATTCCCTCCGACGACCCGTGGCTTCACCGGTCTATGTCAGTGTGGCTCAGCCGCAGTGGCCGGGTTGAGAAAACCACACATCGGTCGCCCCGATTCCCGGGCCGGCACCCCCACCCCATCGGATGCACTCGCCGGCAGCGTCAAGTTTGACGGGGCCTGCATAGAACTCGAACTGCCCCGGGTCGCTCTTCGCGCGATTGGTGCCTACCGAAACGAAGGCGCTCACGAACGTCTTTCTCCCCACGTACCGCGTTTTCCATGTCACAACACAGTTCGTTTTGCCGTTGTAGAGCAGGTCGATGCGCGCGCCATCGATGTCGTGGTGGTCGATCTCGTGGTAGCTACCTCCGCCGCAGGCCTCGATCGGGGAGGACGCCGCATTCGCCGGGCCGGCCAAGGTCAGCGATCCAGTGAGGACAGCGACTGCCGTGAGGCTCACCCGGGCTCCGCGTGTAAGCATGCGCACTTTTCAAATTCCTTGTCTAGGTGGAGAACTGGTCATCAGGAGCGTTCAGCGGGAATGTGAATGTCGTTTGTCTCCGTTGCGGGGCCACCACGCTGCCGGTCGTGGGACAACCCGGCAGCACCGGTCGATGGTCTGCCGGGTCGACATGACAACTCCTGTTCGCAAGTACGGAACGCTACGTTGTTCACCATCGCCTGCGGGATGGCGCGGTATCAACGACAATGTCGGCAACCGATTGTTAAGCGACGGGTTCACAATGAGACGGGTATGGAACTGCGGGACATCGAAATATTCCTGACTTTGGCCAAAGAGTTGCACTTCGGGCGTACCGCCGAGCGTCTTCGTATCACGCCCGCCCGGGTGAGTCAGTCGATCAAGAAGCAGGAACGCCGGATCGGCGGACCGCTGTTCGACAGGACCACACGAGCGGTTCGCCTCACACCGGTCGGAGAACAGCTTCATCGCGAGCTCGATGCCGGGTACCGACAGATCGTCGACGGTATCGAAGCGGCCTCCGTCGCCGTGCGCGGCACCACCGGGACACTGACGCTGGGCTGCATGGGGCCGTACCCGTTCGGGCGCGCCAGCCTCGTCGATGCGATCGAGCTGTTCCAGAGCCGCCACCCGAAGGCCCGGATGCAGTATCGCGAGATACAGCCATCGGCGCCGCTGGACTCATTGCGGTGCGGCGAGGTCGATGTCGCGTTGGTGTGGTTGCCGGTACACGAACCAGATCTCACGGTGGGACCGGTCACGCACATCTCGCGGGTGTGGCTCATGGTTGACGCGAATCATCCCTTCGCCCAACGTGTTTCGGTCTGCCTGGAGGATCTCGGTGACTGCACCGTAGTGGCTGGCAGCTCGATTCCCCGCTACATGGAACAGGCCCTGAACCCCTACCACACCCCATCGGGCCGACCGATAGCCCGCGGACCGGTGATGTCCACCTGGCAGCAGGTGCTGTACACCGTTGCCTCGGGCCGATGTGTTGCCGGGGTTGTGGAAGAGGTTGCGGACCACTATCCCTGGCCCAGCCTGGCCTTCATTCCGGTCCGCGACGCTCCGCCATGCCGATTCGCGTTGATATGGCGCACCGCTGCGGAAACACCGCTGATCCGGGCGTTCGCCCGCACCGTATCGCCCGCCGGTGCGACACACGGCGACCCGGGCGCGCCCGTCCGGCCGTAGCCACCGCACCGAATGGCGAAAGGTCAACCGCCGGTAACCCTCCTCCAGCGGCGTGGGCGGTAAGCCAAGCTACATATGGTTGCACGCGTCATTCTGTCCCGCCGCCAAGGCCGTGATGCGGCGGCAGCGGAGCACATACAAACGATGCTTACCCACGGTTCGCCTACGCTCGCCTTGCTAAGACAGGCTGATAGGCGTGCCTGGTTGCCCATTGGGCGCAGCGAAGGATAGCTGCATATGAGCAGTAGGCAGCGTTTGTTGGGCTGGGCTGCGGCGCTTGGATTTCCTGTCCTTCTTGGTCGGCTCGGACAGTGCGGTCGATGTGACGAGTGCTTCACCGCATCTGTGATCGGTGGACAGCTTCGGTGCCGGTTGCCGGGTTCCCCGCCGGAAAAGAAGACAGCACGTTGTCGCCGTTTCCATGTTCGATGTGCCCTACGGGCGCTCAGCGGTGACTGCGTTTGAGCTGGGGTTTTCCTGGTTCCGGTTGTATGGGACCGCAGTGAAACCCGTTTGAGCTGCGGAAACAGTGTCGCAGGTTGGTGCCCCCGGCGGGGCACTATAAGGATGGGACCGGCGCTGAACAGCGGTTCCAGCAGCATCTGACCACCGGAATACTGAACCTGAAGTGCGGTGGGGTCCATATGCGGATCCCACCGCACCTGCTCTCAGCTACTCGTCGTCGGCCTCGTTGCGATCGGCCGCCGCGTCGGCGCGGTCATCGAACCCGCTTGTCGATGTTGGCGATTCAGGATCTCGATCGGCCGCCGCACCGATGCGGTCGGCAGATTCGCGATCCATCGGGGTACCGCCTTTGCCCATGATGTGTGCTCCCTTCTCCCTTGAACGAAGGCTGCCGCAGCACACCGTCGCCGGTTACAACCGGTGGAGGGCAGTTATTCGGTCCTTGCCCTATTCCCTGGGGACTTCAATGAGTCTTTCCGAGTATTGGCGCCTCGTCGTGGTCGGGTGGTCCGATGGTGTTCGATGCGCAGCAGAACCAGCGCCGTGGCGGTGACGGCGCAGCGCGGCCCGACGGGCCGGTTATCAGCGGCCGAACGGCCAAGGATCGGCAACAAGGGACCGTCCCGTTTACAGCTGTCCCTGGGCGGATGTAGGTGGATCTGCTCGTATCGGGGCCAAGTCGCCGATGCCCATCACCGCTTCGACAGTACGTGGCTGGTCAACAGGTTCTTCACATCCCGGTGACGGCCGATTCGTATGCTCGCAGCGTCGCGATCACGAGTTCGCGTTGCTCGGCTGTGAGTGGGCCGAGCGCGGCTCGCCAGCCGATGCCGGCACCGCCCAGCCAACCCTGCACGGCGGGTCGGTGCTGCTCGGCGATGGTGACGATGGTGCGTCGCCGGTCATTGTCATCTTCCGTGCGATGCAGGATGCCTTTGCGGCTGAGGTCACCGACCATCAGGCTCACGGTGGTCGGCGCGACCTCGAGCCGGGTGGCGAGTTGGTTGACCGTGAGCGGCCCGTCGACCAACAGGTAGGTCAGCAGTGAGAGGTGACGTGGCGCGAGGTCGAAAGTGCGCAGCGCTTCGGGGACCGGGATCTGTTTCGCCCGCCCGACCAGCCGTGGCATCAGCAGCACCATGGCACGGACGCTCTCGTCCAGGGACGGATCGCTCTCGGTTGACATACCTTTCTCCCCAAATTACCTTTGCTTGCAAAGCTATATCGGTCTCGGATTCATGGTCGCACATCTGCCGGGCCGTACTGGCGAAGGAGCCGCTGATGACCGGAAGCCATGTCCTGACCATCGGACTGCACCCGAAAGTCCTGGATTACAACCGTTTCCCTGGCCTGGACGAGGCCGCACTGCTCGCCAGGATCGATGCGGTTGACGGGTCGTTGCGCGACGCGGGATTCGAGGCGACGTCATGTCGGGTCAGCGCGTCGCCTGACGAGGCGGAAGCCGAGGTCCGCCAACTATTGGCCGAGCAGTCGTTCGACGTCGCGATGATCGGCGCGGCCGTACGCGCCATCCCCGAACACACTCTGTTGTTCGAGCGCATCGTGAACACGCTCATCCAGGCGAATCCTCGAATTCGGCTCTGCTTCAACACCTCCCCGGAAACCACCGTCGACGCCCTTCGTCGCGGGACGACCCGGCTCGCGGGTTGACCTAGCGACGACGTCGGAAGTCATTGGGGTGCAACGAGAATACGCCGAACATCAGGTATGAAGGCAGTTCTTCCGGAGATCAGTTTTCATACAGGTTTCTGCGCATCGTGAGGTGTGATATACACAGCCGTGCTCTGCTGGGCGAGGCTACCGTTGAGTACGTGGCGTGTCTGCTCGAGTCTGAACGCCGCGACCGCGGCACCCGGCGGCAAACGCGCCGTCTGTGAGCGCGGGAACTCGCTGTTCGAGACCACGTTCGAGGCATTCGACGAGTCAGCCTGTGCACATGGCGAATCGGCGCCTGAGGTTTCCGCTGACTCGGCCGGAGTCGTGTGCGACGGGGACTAACCT
>NZ_BAGB01000149.1 GCF_000308615.1 Nocardia jiangxiensis NBRC 101359 | reverse complement strand
ACCAGCGCCACGGCCGGGAACAACGTGACCCACCGACGTAATCGACGTAGCTCAGCGGGAAGTGAGCGATCCAGCAGCGGCTGTGACCTAGCGGTCAGTCGTGGTTGCGAGGTAGTCGATCCAGCTGCTCTGGGCGTATTCGTGATTTCTGTTCCTGTGGGGTCAGCGCAGCGACCAGGGCGCCGCAGCTCGCTTCAGGGCCCACCGCAGCGGATTGCATTCGAGCGTGTTTCGGTCCCAATGGCCGAGTTCGGCTGCCGCCTCATATGTTTCGCGCAGGAATGCGGTCACCAGCGCGTTCGGATCGTCTGCGGCACGCACCCTTTCATAGGGTAGGACGAATTCGCCCAGATCGGCGTCGTAGGCTGCGCCGGGCACATGTAGCCGACGTTCACGGTAGCCGTCGGGTTCGGGATAGGAGTAGGCGTAGAACGCGCCTTCCGCACCGCCGCCGGGCCAGAATCCGCAGCTGCTGAGCTCGTGGGAATAGCCCTCCACCATCACCCAATCGGCACAGTACGGTGCACCGCCGCCGTGTTCGGGCGCACTCCGTCCCGAGAAACGGGTACACGCCAGATCCATTGCACCCCAATAGAAATGCACCGGACTGGATTTACCGCTGAAGCCGGAACGGAACTCGTTGAGCAGGCGGTTGGCATGCACGAGCTGCCTCCAGAACGTCTGCGCGGACTGCGGATCGTACGAGATGTGCCGGGTGTCCTCGGCGAACGGAATCGACGGGTCGACTTCATTGGGGCGGCCCTGGATCCGGGTCTCGAGCCCCAGTTCGTCCAGGGCCTGCATGGTTTCGGTGTAAAACTGCGCCACCGATTTCGGTGCGAGCACCACGCTCCGGGTATCGCCGTTGTCGGCCCGGATCACCAATTGCTGTGCAAAGAAATCGAATTCGATATCGAAGAGCCGATCGGCGTAGGGGATCGCCGAGGTCGTGAGCCCACGCGGACTCACATAGAGGGTGACCTGCCACCAGTGATTCAACAAAGGAGCGTGCGCGAGCCGGATCTTGCCCACCACCTGTGTCCACATGTGCAGGGTTTCGCGGGTATCGGTCCAGTCCGCCACCCGCAGCTGCGGCCACGCGGTGGCGGAATTCGTCTCCGGCATATCAGTAATTCCCTTCGTCCTCGGTTTCGACTCAGGTCCGGACTCCGTGGAACGCTCCGGCCTCAGCGGATGAAGGTTCGTCGCGTCCAGTCACGAAACGAGGTCCACTCGATCTCGGGGTTCGCGCGATGCAGGGCATCGATATCGACGCGATAACCACCGCCGTTGAGGAATGTCCACATGGCGTGCATGTCCGCATTGCCGATCGTGGCGAGTGGAGTCTGCCGATGGATGACGGGCCGCCCCAATGCATCGCCGATCGCCGCGGCCATCTCGGCTGGGGTGACGGAATCGCCGGCCAGCTCGATGCGTTCGCCGAGATACTTCCGCGGCTCGGCCAGAACGTGAGCAACGAACTGCCCCAAATCTTCTCGCGCCAGCTGCTGTAGTGGCCGATCGGCAGGCAAGGGCAGCTCCAGCACACCATCGAGCAGTTCTTGCCGGCCGCCCAGAGCATTGTCGAAGAAGTACGTCGGAGCGACAACGGTCGCCGGGAGTCCGCTGGCGCTCAACTCCTGCTCGATCACCGCCTTGCTCTCGAAATGCGGAATCGTGGTCATCTGATCCGCCGAGGCCACCGAACTGAACACCAGATGCGCCACCCCCGCATCACCCGCCGCACCAATGATCGCCCGTCCCTGCCGGACCTCCGCATCCACACCCGCTTCGAACGGCGTGGTCACAGCGAACACGCCCGCGACGCTCGCCATCGCCGCCGCCAGCGCGGCCCGATCATCCAGCGATCCGCCCACGAGTTCCACACCCCGCTCGCCGAGTCGTTGTGCACGTGGACTTCGGGTATCACGCACCATTGCTCGCACCGCCGCGCCACGGGACAGCAATGCATCGGCGACAGCCCCGCCTTGCCCGCCTGTGGCACCGAGCACCAGGTCGACGGCGTTTGTCATGGCACTCCAATCCGAGCATTAGGTCAGAAGTATTGGCAGAGCCTACCGACACGCTTGCCCGATCGATCGGCGGCGACACCGGCGATGAACCGGGAATATCGAAGGAGCGTCCAGAATTAAGGCGAATGCGGGGCGCAGTATCGGTGAACGTCTGGCGTGGTGGCGAATTGCGATGACCCGCGTGCCCCTTATCACCATGCCTGCGCGCGATCGCGCCGAGATGCCGACAGCAAGGCATGTACCGGGGAGCCCTAGGCCTGGTCGGCGTGCATTCCGGATGGTTGGATCGATCCCATCTCCTGGACCCGTGTACGGGTTCTCGCATCGCCGGCTCCTGGAAGACGCCGTCGCGCCTGTGTAGTTTGGTGAGCCCCTGGGGAACACCCTCGTTCGAGCGGTGCCCGGCGATCTCGTCGAATTGGACGGGCGTGGAACTGCAACAGCTGTCGGGATACCATGAATTGCAGGCCATATCGGGGCGGTCGGGCGGCTGTCAAAGTGGTCTCGGAGTTCGCACTGGCAGCGCCTCGGCGGTGCCCGCCCCAGTCGCGGTTCGGCGAATGTCGAGCCCGGTCGCTGGAGGGTGCGAGTTGGACGGCAGTCCTTCACCGCCCAAGCCTCCGTAGTGTCACCTCGTTCAAGCCGGTTCAGACGGTTGGCTTGTCGATCTTGCTGTTCACGAACTCGCGGGATGAAGGGGCATTTGGCAGTGATGACTGGACTGGGTCTTCCGGATGTCATTCGTGCTTGCCTGTTCGATCTGGATGGGGTGTTGACCAAGACTGCGGTGGTACATGCCGCAGCCTGGAAGGAAGTCTTCGACGACTTCCTGCGGCGTCGGGAGGGCCCGGATTTCCGGGCGTTCGATGCGGTCGCCGATTACGACGAGTACGTTGACGGCCGTCCGCGCGCCGACGGCGTAAGGGTCTTCCTGGCCTCGCGCGGGATCGAGCTGCCCGAGGGCTCGGACGATGACCTACCGGAGCTGGATACCGTGCACGGTCTCGGCAACCGCAAGAACGTCCTGCTGTTGGAGAAGATCCGCACACAAGGCGTCGAAGCGTACGCGGGGTCCGTCCGCTATGTCGAGACCATCCGGGCGTCCGGATTGTCCACCGCTGTGGTCTCTTCCAGCGCCAACGCCCGTGACGTCCTGGCATCGGCGGGGATCGAGGCGCTGTTCGACGTACGGATCGACGGCGTCGTCGCCGCTGAGCGGAAGCTGCCCGGTAAACCGCATCCGGACACCTACCTTCGAGCAGCGCGCGACCTCGGTGTCGAGCCCGGCGCTGCCGCTGTTTTCGAGGACGCGCTGGCCGGGATGGATGCCGGGCGGTCCGGCCACTTCGGATACGTCGTGGGAGTCGATCGGGTTGGTCAGGCCGACGCGCTGCGCCAGCACGGCGCAGACGTCGTCGTCGGTGACCTCGCCGAGCTGCTGGAGGACAGAATGTGATTACTCATTCCGCGTATGTGGTCGAGCCATGGTGTGTGCGCGAGACCGCGCTGCACTGGGACGTCCTGGCACAGAGCGAATCCGTCTTCGCCTTATCCAACGGACACATCGGGTGGCGAGGCAACCTCGACGAGGGCGAGCCGCATGGCTTGCCGGGCAGCTACCTCAACGGTGTGCATGAACTACATCCACTGCCGTATGCCGAGGCGGGCTACGGCTACCCGGAGTCCGGCCAGACGGTCATCAATGTCACCAATGGCAAGCTCATTCGTCTCTTGGTCGACGACGAGCCGTTCGACCTGCGCTACGGACGGCTGCTGTCGCATGAGCGGGTGCTGGATCTGCGCAGTGGGCTGCTGCACCGGACATGCGAGTGGACCTCGCCGGTCGGCAAGAGTGTGCGGGTGCGCTCCACACGCCTGGTCTCCTTCACCCAGCGAGCCATCGCCGCGA
Source organism: Nocardia jiangxiensis NBRC 101359 (assembly GCF_000308615.1). Taxonomy (GTDB): domain Bacteria; phylum Actinomycetota; class Actinomycetes; order Mycobacteriales; family Mycobacteriaceae; genus Nocardia; species Nocardia jiangxiensis. Next base: position 23,224 of record NZ_BAGB01000149.1, on the reverse strand, counting down.
TCGCCTACGAGGTGGAACCGCTCGATGACGAGGTGCAGCTCGTCCTGCAGTCCGAACTCGTAGCCAACGAGCAACTGCCCACCCCGAGCGGTGATCCGCGGGTTTCCGCCGCCCTGGAATCCCCGCTGCGGCCCGAGGAGAACGACGCCCAGGGCACGCGGTTGCGACTGGTGCACCGCACCACCGCCAGTGGTCTGCGGGTCGCAGCTGCCGCTGACCACATGGTGAATGGCCCGGCGTCCACCCGGACCTCCGTTGAGAGTGGGGAAGACGTGGCTCGGCTCACCGTCATCACCGACCTCGCACCGGGCCGGACGCTCCGCGTGGTGAAGCTGGTCTCCTACGGCTGGTCCGAGGTGCGCTCGCTACCCGCCCTGCGGGACCAGGTGGACGCCGCGCTCGCCGGTGCCCGGAGCACCGGCTGGCAGGGGCTGGTCGACCAGCAGCAAGGGTTCCTGGATGACTTCTGGGAACATGCCGATGTCGAGGTCGACGGCGATGCGGAGATCCAGCAGGCCGTCCGGTTCGCCCTCTTCCACGTGATCCAGGCTGCCGTGAGGGCCGAGCAGCGGGCCATCCCGGCCAAGGGCCTGACCGGCTCCGGATACGACGGGCACGCATTCTGGGACACCGAGATCTTCGTGCTGCCGCTGCTCACCTTCGCTCATCCCAACTGCGTCGCCGAGGCGTTGCGCTGGCGGCAGCGCACGCTGCCCGCTGCTCGCGCCCGTGCTCGCCAACTGGGCCTGAAGGGCGCGGCTTTCCCCTGGCGAACCATCGATGGGGCAGAGTGCTCCAGCTATTGGCCGGCCGGCACCGCGGCCTTGCACATCAACGCCGATATCGCCCATGCCGTGATTCGCTACGTTTCCCTCACCGGCGACGTGGAGTTCGAGCGCGAGACCGCCGTGGAACTGCTGGTGGAGACCGCCCGGCTGTGGTACTCCCTCGGGCATCACGACTCGCTCGGCCACTTCCACATCGACGGTGTCACCGGCCCCGACGAGTACAGCGCGATCGCCGACGACAACACCTACACCAACCTGATGGCCCAGGAGAACCTGCGGGCCGCCGCCGATACCGCCGAGCGCCACCCCGACCAGGCCGCCACCCTGGGGGTCGACGACGAGGAGACCGCGGCATGGCGCGATGCCGCCACGTCGATGACGGTGCCCTACAACAGCGAGCTGGGAATCCATGAGCAGTCGGCGGGCTTCACCCGCCACCAACTGTGGGATTTCGCCTCCACCGGCCCTGACGACTATCCGCTGATGCTGCACTTCCCCTACGGCGACCTGTACCGCAAGCAGGTGATCAAACAGGCGGACCTGGTGCTGGCGATGTACCTGCGGGGTGAGGTCTTCGAGCAGGACCAGAAGGCCCGGAACTTCGCTTACTACGAGGCGCTCACCGTGCGGGACTCCTCACTGTCGGCATGTGTTCAGGCGGTGATCGCCGCCGAGGTCGGACATCTGCGCCTGGCCTACGACTACCTCGGTGAGGCGGCGCTGATGGATCTGGAAGATCTGGAGAAGAACACCCCCGACGGCCTGCACATCGCCTCACTCGCGGGCTCGTGGATCGCGTTGGTCGCTGGCTTCGCGGGCATGCGTTACCGCGAGGGAACCCTGCATTTCGCTCCCCGGCTGCCTGAGAACCTCAGCCGGCTGGCCTTCTCCGTCCACGCACGGCAGCGGTGTCTGCGAGTGGAGATCACCGACTCCCGGGCCAGTTACACCCTGGCCGAAGGAGAACCGCTCCAGATCGGGCACTGCGGCGAACTGCTGACGATATCCCGCGACACTCCGCAGACACGCCCGGTAAAACGGCCGACCACCCTGCCAGAGCCCGCTCAACCGCCCGGACGCCGCCCCGGGCGCCCCGCTCCTAGCCAACCTGAACGGGTAGAAGCTGAGACTGGGCTGTCGAGCCACACTCGGCCCGCGGGTAACGCGGTGAGATCTCCGCCGAATTCGTAGGCCGAATGGTAGGCGAGCGCGTTTCCCGAACCGGCGACTCCCGTCAGGGCTTCGTCGTTTCCGGTCGCGAGGGCCGGCGAGGAAGAGTCGACGGCCGGTGGTCGAGTCGATACGCGGCTACTCGGAGACGGGTGTCAGGACTCGGTATCGGATTCCCCTCAATCCCGGGCTGCCGGTCGATATGGTTTCACGGGTCATAGGTCACACATCGTGGGTGCGCGTCGGCGAGCCGGTCGGCTGCCGAATTCGATGGGAGGCGCGACATGACATCGACGTACATGGGCGAGCCGTACTATCCAGCGTGGCTGGACAATTTGGCCGAGGATGTAATCGGGGAGGGCGCGGCATGGGACGGCGCGATACAAGGCGCGCAGGCCGTCCATGAAGTCGTGGTCGCCGCCCGCGAAATATACGAGTTCCAGGACTTCCATTACGTCGGCCCGTGCGGGGAGAACAGTTTCCTCGAGGATTACTCCTCGTCGGTGCGTGGCGTACCGATTCATGTCATCGTCCTGGTTACCTTCAACGCCGTCGGAAAGGCCCAGCGCCTCGTGGTGAACCACCGGCCCCGCAGCTCCGTGCTGCTGTTGTCCCGGTTGATGCTCGAGCGGTTCGCCGGCACTCCGCTTGCCAAGCATTGGGAAAACACACCGTGAGGAGCGAACATGGGCGCGCCCTTGTATCTGATCACCGGGGCGGGTGGTGGCACCGGTGGCGTGAGTCGGCAGTGATCGAGCGATTGCGGGAGCGTGGAGATCGCGTTCGCGCGTTGGTGCAGCGCGACGACGCCCGAGCTGAGCCGTTACGTGCGCTCGGCGCTGAAGTCGTTGTCGGAGTTGATCACGACCACCAGCCAGTCCGCACCGACGCGAGAGCCCCTGGGCTGCTGGAGTTTTCGGTCATCTCGGCGCGGTGATGATCTAGCGTTCGACGAACGCGACTGTCTCGTCGAGCGATGCGCGGCCTGTGCGGACATAACCCACCGTGAGGTCCTCATATCCGATCGACATGCCGCAGAAGAGCATGAGCTCTTTCGGGGGTGAAAGGATCTCGGCGACGGTCTTGCGATACACCGACCACGACATCTGAGGGCAACTGTGGAGTCCTTCGTCACGGAGCAGCAGCATGACGGTCTGCAGGTACATGCCGATGTCGACCCATTGGGCTGAGCCCATGTCGCGATCTATATAGCAGAACAGGGCGGCAGGCGCGCCGAAGCAGTCCCAGTTCGCGGCGGCGGTCCGCTGACGCGCCTCCCAGTCGTCGCGCGAAATACCGAGTGCGCCATAACGTTGCTGGCCAAAGGCGAATCGGCGCTCCTGGTACGGGGACTTCAGTTCGGATGGGTACATCTCGTACTCCCGCTCGTCCCAGGGGTCGCCAGCGGCCACGCGCTTGCCGGCTCGCTTCTTGAGTTCGGCCAACGGTGGGCCGGTCAGCACGTAGACGTGCCACGGCTGGATGTTCGATCCGGACGGTGCCCAAGCTGCGGCGGACAGCACACGCTCCAGCACCTCCCTCTCGACACCCCGGTCGGTGAATCCGCGTACCGCTCGTCTGCTCATCACCGCGTTGTAGACGTCCATGATCGCCTGCTTTCTATCAATCAGAAGTCCCAGACGGCCGGAACGCAACGAAAGGCGTTGCCGGCGGTCGCAACGTGGCAGATGGACGGGAACGGCAAGTGGGTAGCCACCAGCGCCTCACGGTTCGCCGCCAGCTCCTGCAAGAGACGGACGCGGACGCGGGCAGCCTCCTCGGGGTCGTGTTCGAAGCCGTTGAACCAGTCGGGGTGGTCGAACGCGACCTGGAACACGGCGTCTCCGGCGAACGTCAGACGGTCGCCGCCGGACGCCAGGCGGACCACGCTGTGACCGGGGGTGTGCCCGCCGGTGCGACTGGCGACCACCCCGGGTGCCACTTCGTGCTCCGTCTCGAACGGCTGCAGCCGGCCGCGGTACTCCTCCAGGAACCGCGTCGCGGCCGAGCGAAGCGCGTCCGGCACCCCCGTCGGCATGGAGGTGTGGGAGAAATCGGGCGACTCCCAGAACTCGGCCTCGGCGGCGGCCACGTGGACCCGCAGATCCGGACGCAACCCCAGCCCGTCACCGAGCAGCCCACCGATATGGTCCATGTGCAGGTGGGTGAGTACCACGTCGGTCACGGATGCGGTGTCGATGCCGGCGGCCGCCAGTCGCATCGCCAACCGGCCGGTCTGCTGGAAGTCCGGGAACTCCGATCCCAGCCCGGCATCGATGAGCACGGTCTGATCGCCGCTGCGCACCACGACAACATTCAGCGGCCAGTCGAGCACGTCCGGTGGCAGGAACATGTCGTCCAGCCAAGCCGCCAGGTCTGCCGGGGCGGCGTTGTAGGCGATCGTCTCGGCTCCGATCGGTAGCACCCCATCGCTGATCACCAGCACTTCGATGTCGCCGACCTGCTGTGCGTAGCGCGATGGAACCAACTCGTCGAGCCCCGTCTTGCCGTCATGTGAGCGGTTCTCCGAACTCATGATCGTCTCCCTTGGGTCGTGTGTATCTGGGGGTCGGTGTCCTGGATGTCCAGGGCGATGGGGGTGGCTGATCTGTTGTCCGGCCGCGCTGGACGCTCCGGCCACTGGTCGAGATCCGGTTCGTCGCTGGTTGGGGACCTGATGCCCGCGACGCTCCAAACGTCAGGTGCGCCGCGACGAGCGCTGCGGTGATCGCGAGAGCGAGGCGCTTGCTCGCGCCGCTGACGTCGGCGGCCGTGCCGCTCCGCTGCGGGGCCGAGGTTCGGCTTTCCCGGTCAGCTGCCCGCGGCGGTGGCGATGACCGCGGCGACGGCGGCGGGCTGGGATACGAGCACGGCGTGTGAGGCGGCGATCTCGGTGGTGTGCGCCCCGATGCGGCCCGCCATGAAGCGCTGCGCCGCGGGCGGGATGATGTTGTCGCGGGTGGGGATGAGGGACCAACTCGGGATGTTCGACCAGGAGGTCGGCCCGGACGGCTCGAGGTTGGCCCACAGCGCGATCGAGCGCTGGTGGGTCAGCATGGTGGCAGCTGTCGCATCGCTGACATCCGGAGCGAACACCCGGTGGAACGCGTCGGCGGCAATGTAGCCGTCGAGGTTCCTGCCGCCGATCGCGTGAGCGTCGTCGACGGCCTTGACCTGCAAGACGGGCGGGAGCAGCTGACTGCCGGGGAATCGGATCGGATCCAGTGCCAGTTGGACGGGCTCGCCCTGTGCCGGCGCGAAGGCGGCGACATACACGAGGGCTTTCACGTTCGGGTTGTGCGTGTTGGTGATGACCGCGCCGCCGTACGAGTGGCCGACGAGCACCACGGGCCCGGAGATCCCGGCGAGGGTCTTCTCGACGGCGGCCGCGTCGTAGACGGGTCCGCGCAGCGGGTTGTCGGGGACCACGACGGTGTAGCCGCGGCCGTGCAACGCGGCGGCGACCGGGTCCCAGCTTGTCCTGTCGGCGAAGGCGCCGTGCACCAAGACGATCGTCGGCAATGGTCGGGCGGTGGCCGGACCGGCCATCGTCGAGGCCGAGGCGGCGACGAGGGCGATGGTCACGAGTGCGGATCGAGCGAATCGAACAAAGCTCATGGCGTGCTCCTTCGCTGTGTGCGGGACGTGGTCAGTCAGGCCGAATCCAGGTCCGGCGGCGATCATCGGCAGCGGCCCGCGTCAGGCACTAAAGCTCGTGGATCAGCACGATCGGTGGCTCGCTCATGATGCTCCTTCCGACAAGTAGCTTCAGCGCCACCAAAATGAAGGGATTTCAACAGCTCCGATGCCGAACCCTGCCTAGACCAGCGCGTCGGCATTGCTCAGCCTCCGCTCGACGCTTCGCGTCGCGTGAACCGAGTTGAAAAAGATGTCTCGTCCCGAAACCATCGCCTCGACGCTGGCGATGGTCCATCGCTGTGCACATCGACCTACCACACCTGACGAGATTGCTGCTCACACCGGCCTCAAGCCTCAACCTGACGCGCAACCGTGTCAATATTGGCCGGTCGGACGAGCTCAATCGTGATCGACCTGCTATCTGCATGCCCGGTCAGAAGAAATTGTCCATCTCCTCGAACCGTGGAGGGTCCTCTATGCGTCTTGCTCGGGTGAGCCTCCGAAGCCCAGTACCACCCCACCCGCGAATCGCCTCCGAACCGCACAGGACGTAGGCAGACGACGGCCGTATCAGGACGTCACAGATCCACGAACAGCAACCGACAACACCCACCAACAACCACGAACCCGCAGGTCACGCCAGTTCGCAGGACAAACCGACCGGTCAAAAGTAGCATCCAAGGATGCGATCGATACGCAAATAAAAGCGGGCCCATCCGTCGCCGCCTGCACTCCAATGACAGCAAAACCACTGTTCAAAGGCCATTCCATGCAGCGCGAATCACTGGAAATATCCGCGATCGCCGATCCGCTCCGATCCACAGAACGTCGACAGGACGTCGCGGAACTGCTGTGAATCCCTGGCGTCCCACAAGCCCGCCTGCACCGCGGTCCACTGCTGCCACCCCCTCGTGCAACAGCGGACCTACACCCGTTCACTCGAGATGGGTTGTCGCCGGGGCGATCCGGACCGCTTCCAGGGCCTCCCCTACCCGGATAACTCGATCGGTGGTTATTCGTCCACGAGCCTCGTGGGTAGGTCGCGCGAGCCGTTTCATCAAATCCTCCCAGAGACACCACGAAGCGGCGGTCCCGAGCCGGCACAACTGCGCGCACGCGGTCATTGGTCAGACAGAGCAGCGCACGGATGTACACGTCCTCTCCCACAGCGCGCAGCAGGCGCGCGAGTGCCGAGCTTTTGAACACTGTCAGCTGGACTGGGTCGGCGTGCTCGATCACTTCACCGGCCTCGGTGGTCTGGACCCATTTGCCGCCATTCACCTCGATATCGCCTCGCCAGGATTTGAGCTCGACCATATGTATCCCGCTCGGCGCGGCGATCAGCAGATCCACCTCACACATGCGGCCCTGCGCCGTGGCGGAGCTGAAGTTCGACCACGCCCGCCAGGGATCGACATCAGGCGGGGTTTGGTGCTCACTGACTCCGGACTCACCGGGGGAATTCACCCTGTCTCGGCGGGTGCGTTCCGAGGACGGTGGTGAGCTGGAGATTGGTCTCGTCGTCACTGCCGGGTACAGCGGTCATGATCACGATCTTGAGCTCGGAATCGCCGTCGGTCAGCACGTCACAGTCCACCGTGACCGGACCCACCGACGGATGCCGGACGGTCTTGCGAACCTCGCGATTGGCAGCCACCTCTCCTGTCGCCCATTGTTCTGCGAACCTGGCGTTGCCCGCATTCAGATCAGCGATCAGCGCGGCAAGGCGGCGGTCCTGAGGGAATCGGGCGGTGGCGCGGCGCAGATCGGAAACGAGAGCGAGGTCGGTGGTGTCCGGGTCGGTTTCGGTCACCGGCCACAGCGCCAGATAGGTGTGATCGTCGTTCACTGGGAACCGGTCGCGGGCAAAATTGCGCAAGGGCGGCGGAATCTCGGAGGGGTCGCCCAGCAGAGCGGCCCACCCACGGTTCCACCACACCATTTGCCAGTCTGCCGCGAACACCGCCACCGGCACGTCCCCGAGACGGACAAGCACCCGTTGCACGCCAGGCGGAACATGGTCGGAAATCATCTCGTCCGCCGGCGGCACGAGCCGTGCCAGGCGGAACAGATGGTCCCGCTCGATCGTGGACAATTGCAGAGAACGCGCCAAAGACGCCACCACCGACGCCGAGGGTGTCGTCGCCCGCCCCTGCTCCAGGCGCACAATGTAATCGACCGAAACTCCGGCCAAGTCAGCGAGTTCTTCCCGCCGCAGTCCGGTCGCCCGGCGCCCGCGGACGACCGGCAGCCCGGCTGCCGACGGGGGCAGCCGATCCCGCCACGCGCGAATGGTCGCGCCCAGTCCAGCGCTGGGGGGTGTCGTCGACATGTTGCTCATTCTCCTGCATCTCCGATCAGGTGCTGGGCCGCGAGGGTGGTATCGGTCTTCCTACCGTCGAAGCGTCCCTGGCCCGACTCCCCCGGCGAGGCAACCATCGAACCCATGACCATCACCCTTATCACCGGAGCCAATAGAGGCATCGGCGGCGAGACCGCCCGCCGCCTGATCGCCTGCGGCCACACCGTTCTCCTGGGAGCGCGCAACCGCGAACAGGGCGAATCCGCAGCCGCGACACTCGGCGCACGCTATGTCCCCATCGACGTGACAGACGGCATCTCGGTAGCCGCTGCGGCGGCGAACATTGCCGAGCACGAGGGCAGAATCGACGTCCTGATCAACAACGCCGGTGTGCAAGGTCCCTTCGGAGATCCCAGCCATCTCACCGCTGGGGACGCCCTCGCCGTCCTCGACGTCAACCTCCTCGGTGTGATCCGTACCACCACCGCATTCCTGCCACTGCTACGCCGCTCCGACGATCCCGTCATCATCAATGTCAGCAGCGGCATGGGCTCCCTCGCCATCACCCACGACCCCCACCGCTCCGAGTCACAGGTCATCGCGCCGCTGTACGCCTGCTCGAAAGCAGCACTGACGATGCTGACCACCCAGTACGCCAAAGGACTCGACGGCATCCGTATCAACGCCGCCGACCCCGGCTACACCGCCACCGACATAAACGGTCACACCGGAACCCAAACCCTCACCGAAGGCACCGACGCCATCGTGGCACTCGCCACCGAGGGCCCCGGGGCCGGCACCGGACGATTCGTCTCCCGCCACGGCGAGATCACCTGGTCCTGAAACCACCCCCGGCAAATCAGCAATCTCGAAGAACAGCGGGTGCCGACGTGCCAATTGCGCAGCAGGGCGTCCAGGGCGTCGACGGCACGTGACCACGAGAGGTCGATGGAGCGGGAATGGTGGCCGAATCGGGGCTGTCAATCCGAGCTCGAGATTTATCCTGGCCGGTTGCAGCGTCAACCCCGGATGATCTTGCGGGCAGCCCTTGGTCGATGATTCCTGTTGCGATACATGGAATTTCGAACCAAGGGCAGCCGGGGTGCGTCCGATCGCGGGCCGTGTGCTGATCGTGGCTGATGATCGGGCCGTTGGTCAATCCGAGTGAGTCGGGTCGGCGGGTTTGCCGCGGCGCGGCTTCTGGCGTTGTCGGTAGGACTCGCCCTCGACGACGAGCTCGTAGGCCGCTGATTGCAGCCGGTCCATCGCCGATTGGGCCAGCAGCGGGTATCAGATGTCGTCGAACACATGGTTCAGGCACATCTGCCGCACTGAGGGGTTCCAGTCCTCTCACGCACACGCGACTTGACAACTGCAGGCGAATGCCGACGGCAGAACGCGCACACTCGATTCGGACTTCAATAGATCTCCGCGGCGTTCAGCACCCCGGTGGGGGTCTCCACCAGCGGGATCGTTACGGGGAGCGCGAGGTCGTTCAGGGTGTCGCGATCTTCCACCTTCGGGACCATGACCGCGCAGCCGTATTCGGTGACCATGTCGAGGTCGTCGGCGAAGACGGAAGGAAGCCTCCGCTACCGGACGTGAGTCGTTGCGGCGCACCAATTCCAGCATCAACACCGCGAGCAGCGGGCCGTGCACGACCAGGCCCGGATACCCCTCCGTCTCGCGGGCGTAGGGGGCGTCGTAGTGAATGCGGTGGGCATTGGCTGTGAGTGCGCTGAAGCGGAAGAGCGTCGTTGCGGAGATGTGCGGCGTGAGCTGCCAGGTGGCCGCCGACCGCGGTGCCGACGATGCCGAGGCGGACACTGAGCGAGGGGTCCCGTCACCCGAGCGGTACACACAGTCCAGTTCCTCGACCACCCAGGTTTCCCCGTGTTGACGGAAGTCGCTGCGCACTGTGACGAATGCCAGCTCACCCGATCGCCCGTGTTTGACTTCCGAGTGCGCCAGGGGCGAGACGCGCTCGGCTCGTTGTCCGACGGTCAGCGGTTGCCGAATGCGCGGCCGGCCGCCCGCGAACATGCGGCGACGGTCCGGGATGGGCGGCAGGAAATGGCCGGCGCTAGGATGCCCATCCGTGGCCAGCGCGGATTCCGGGGGCCAGTCCAGGAAATGCAGCCAGTGCCACAGCGGTGGCAGCGCGTCACCGTCGACGGCGGCCGTCGGCTGGCCGAGCACGGCGACAGCGCGGCAACCGGACCGGCTGCGATGACGTCACCTCTGGGTCAGAGGTGACGGATGCCAATCGGCCAGGCATTGTTCCAGCAGGCTCATGTCGGTACAGCAATCTCTCTCACGACAGCAGGATCACGGACTCGGCAATACATGCCGGTTTCGGCGCACCCTCGACCTCGAGGACGTATCGAGCGGTGAGCGCCGCGCCGGCAGGCTTCTTCCGCAGGTCGACGAAGGTCACCTTGGCGCGCAGCGGCGAACCGACCGGCACGGGTGCGGGAAAGCGAACCTTGTCGAGTCCGTAGTTGATACGGGCACTGCCGAATTCCAGTCGGAACAACTGCTTGCCGAAATACGGGATGAGAGACAGGGTGAGGTACCCGTGCGCGATGGTCGTGCCGAACGGCCCCTCGGCGGCGCGCTCGCGATCCACATGGATCCATTGGTCGTCGCCGGTCGCCGCCGCGAAAGCATCGATACGGTCCTGAGTGAGTACGAGAGCCTCGGACGGGCCGAGTTCGTCGCCGAGCGCCGCCTCGACCTCGTCCACTGACGCAAATGTGCGAATCACTCGACCATCCGTTCTGGTTCAGATTCTGGGCGAGGCCCGATGACGGCCTCGTCCCTGAGCTTTTGCACGTCCGCTCCCAACAATCGGAGATCTGTGCGCAGCACCTCCGCGGTGTGCTGCCCCACCGTGGGTGCGGGTTCGGGAGGTGCTTGCCTGCCGCCGATGACCAGCGGTGACCCCGGCGCGAGATAGTTTCCGACGCCCGGCTGCTCGAGCTGCCCCATCATGGGACTTTCGCGCAGGAGGCGAGCCTCCTCGGCGGCCAAGTCACGGAAGCTCCGATATACCGACCACAGCACCCTGGTTCCCCCCAGCTCCGCCGCCACCTCGGCGAGCGGTCGTGCCTCGAACCATTCGGCCAGCAGCGCCGCGAGTACGCGCCGATGCCGGTAGCGATCCGCTTCGGCATCGAAATCGGCGCCCAGGGAATCCGCCAGCGCGAGCAGAACCTCGCTTGTACCGGTCACGCGCACCAGGTCGCGCCACTGCGCGAGGGTCAGGGCGACGACCATGACTCTGCTGCCGTCGGCGGTGGCGAAGTCGCGTCCGAATGTCCCGTACACGTAGTTGCCGGATCGTTCGCGGGGAACGGCACTGAGCTGTGCCTCGGCGAGGTAGCCCAGGTTGCCCGCGGTCGCGAGAGCGACGTCCTCGAGTGCGATTCGCACCTGCTGAGCCTCGCCGGTGAGCCCTCGACGACGCTCGGCGGCCAGTAGTCCGACGGCGAGGTACAGGCCCGCGGCGACGTCCCACGCCGGGAGGAGATGGTTGACGGGCGCGGTGTCGGATTCCGGTCCGGTAGCCGTCGGGAATCCGGTCGCCGCATTCACGGTGTAGTCGACCGCCGCAGCGCCGCCGCGCGTTCCAGTGAGCACGGCGTGAATGACGTCCGGGCGACGCGCGCGCAGGTCGTCGAAACGCAGGTGCCGCTCGGAGTTGGTCAGCAGAATTCCGTACTCGGCTACCAAGTCGGTGACCAGTTGACGGCCCGCCGCGGTGGACAGGTCGACCTCGATCGAGCGTTTACCTTTGTTCAGCCCGGTCCAGTACAGGCTGATGCCGGTCGCCGCGAGCGGGAACCTGGTCCGGTCGGGCGCTCCGCCGATCGGTTCGACGCGGATCACCTCAGCTCCGAGTTGGGCAAGTGTCATGCCGCACAGGGGCGCCGCGACGTACCCGGATACTTCGACGATCCGCATTCCCGCCAGGGGCTCGCCGCCGAGAGTGATCGGATCCTCGGCCGGAGGGTCCGGAATCGGTGCGCCGAGTCCACTGCCTGAGCTGGATGTCACGAAAGTCGGCCTCTCTCTGTCGGTCTCGGTGAGCTCGTCGGTCGCGTCAGTCGCGTTCGAACACGGCCGCGATGCCCTGCCCGCCGCCGATGCACATGGTCTCCAGCCCGTAACGCGATCCGCGGCGGCGCATCTCGTGCAGCAGCGTGGTCATGATCCGGACGCCGGTCGCGCCGACGGGATGTCCGAGCGAGATGCCCGACCCGTGCACATTGAGCCGGTCACCGATTTCGTCGTCACCGACGTCCCAAGCGGCGAGTACCGCGAGGACCTGGCAGGCGAACGCCTCGTTGATCTCGATCAGATCCATGTCCTCGAGCGTCATCCCGAGTCGGCCGAGGAGTTTGGCCACTGCGGGCACCGGCCCGATCCCCATCTCGGCGGGTTCGCACCCGGCGGCGGCCCAGCCGCGCAGGAATCCGATCGGTTCCAGACCGAACGTGTCGAGTTCATCCTCGGCGACCACGAGGCACGCCGCCGCGGCGTCATTCTGCTGGCAGGCGTTACCCGCGGTGACAACACCGCCTGCCACAACGGGTTTGAGCTTCGCGAGCCCTTCGGCGGTCGACGACCCGCGCACGCCCTCGTCGTGATCGACGATGATCGGCTCCCCTCGGCGTTGCGGCACCGTGACGGGGACAACCTCTTCGGTGAACACGCCGGACTGCCAAGCGGCGGCAGCCCGGTGCTGACTGCGCAAGGCGTACGCGTCCGCCTCTTCTCGCGTGATCCGGTACCGACGTGCCAGATTCTCGGCGGTTTCGACCATGCCCGAGATGTAGCCGAATCGGTCCTCGGGCTGGGCGCGTTCACGTCCACGGTCGAGCCGGTCGTGCAATGTCCTCGACCCGCTGCGCGCGCCCCACCGCATATCCGTGGAATAGAATTCGACGTTGCTCATGGATTCGACCCCGCCCGCGAGCACCACATCGGCGGCACCGGACTGCACCATCATCGCCGCGGTGGCGATGGACTGGAGTCCCCCGCCGCAGCGCCGGTCCAACTGCATCCCCGCGACCGAGATCGGGAAACCGGCACGCAGAGCGATCCACCGGCCGACACACGGGGTCTCGCTGTTGGCGTAGGACTGCGCGAAGACGACGTCCTCGATGGCGGCCGGGTCGAGACCGGCCCTTCGCAGCACCTCCGTGGCGGCAGCGGCCCCCAGATCCTCGACCGGAACCGGGCGTAGCGCACCGCCGAACGCGCCGATCGGAGTGCGGACGGGTGCGACGATCGCTGCTCGTCGGATGGTCATGAACTCGCTCCTGCATTCGTAGCCCGAAAGTCCGGTGCTTGTTTGGCGAAGAAGGCACGAACGCCTTCCGCACACTCGGCCGAGGTGAAGGCTTGCTCGCTCGCGTCGAGCGATCGCTCGGTGAGCGCTGCCTCGTCCAGATCATGGGTCGCATCGATCACCGATTTGCACAGCCCGAGCGCGCGAGGCGGCCTGGCCATCAGCACCGCCGCCAGATCACGGGCCACACGCATTCCCTGGCCTCGAGGAGCGATCCGGTTGATCAACCCCCACTGCAAAGCCGTTTCGGCGGTGACCGGTTCGCCCAAGAGCTGCATCTCCTTCGCACGGCCATGCCCGATCCGTCGTGCGACCCGGAAAGTGCCTCCGCTGCTGGGGAATACGCCCAGCTTTATCTCGGGCGAGCCGAGCAGCACCTGTTCCTCGGCCACGATCAGGTCGCAACAGGCCGCGATCTCGAGTCCGCCGCCGAGGCAGATTCCGTTCAGCGCAGCGATGGTGGGCGTGCGCATGTCGGCCAAGGCGGCGAAGGCGATCATCTGAGGACGCAGCTTGCGTTCGACGGCCTCCCCTGGCCCGAGCATGCCGGAGAATTCGGCGATGTCGGACCCCGCGCTGAACGCACGTGTACCACCACCGGTCACGATGACAACGCCGACGTCGTCACGAGTATCCAGTTCCGCCGCGGCGTCGCCGAGCGCACGGGCCAATGCGACGGTCACCGCATTGACCGGAGGGTTGTCGATGGTCAGGACGGCGACGCCGTCCACGACTTCGCATCCGAGCGGGTTCACGTGTTCTCCGTTCCTGGCGTGAGAGTGATTCGGTGGATGGGCCCCGCGGCCAAGAAGGCAAGCACTGCGCCGAGGCCACTGAGACCGACGAAGACGAGGGCGGCGTCGAACGAACCAGTGGCCTTCACCAGGTAGCCGATGATGATCGGAGTGGTGATGCCGGCCAGGTTGGCGAACGTGTTGAACAGACCGCCCGCGATGCCTGCGGCTTCCTTCGGCGAGGTGTCCGACACCACTGTCCAGCCGAGGCTGCCGATACCTTTGCCGAAGAACGCCAACGCCATCAGGACGATGACCAGCGTCTGCGACGACGCTCCCGCGCAGAAGACAATGCTGGTGGACAGCAGTAAGCCGACGATGATGGGCACCTTGCGCGCTACGGTCACAGACAACCCTCGTTTGAGCAGCCGATCGGACACGACACCGCCCAGGACGCCGCCGACGCAACCGAATACCGCAGGCATCGACGCGGTGAATCCTGCTTTCAGCAGCGACATTCCGAGTTCCTGCACCAGGAAGATCGGGAACCAGGTGAGGAAGAAATAGACCAGTGTGGTGATGAAGAACTGCCCTACGTAGACGCCGATCATCAGGCGGCTGGTCAGCAAGACCTTCACACAGGCCCACGTGGTCAGCCCATCCCCGGAAGCGGTGCGTCTGCTTTGGTCGATGTCGACCAGTCCACCGCCTTCCGCGATATGCGCGACCTCGGCGGCGTTCGCCGCGGGGTGCTCGCGGGGTGGAGCGTAGATCTTGAACCATGCCAGGCTCAGCAGGACACCGAGCGCACCCATGACGAAATACGCGGAGGTCCAGCCGTAGGCGTGTGTCAACCACGCCATGAACGGCGTGAACACGACCGGTGCCGCATACTGGGATGCGTTGAAGATCGACGAAGCCGTAGCCCGTTCCGGCGCGGGAAACCAGGTCGCGACCACTCGGGCGTTCGTCGGGTAGGCGGGCCCCTCCGCCAGTCCGACCGCCAGTCGCAACACGAACAGCGCGACCACCGCCGAACCGATCCCGAACAACGGGACCACACCTTGTAACAGCGTCATGATCGACCACAGGAAAATGCTGCCCGCGTAGGTACGCCTGGCACCGAACCGGTCGACGATCCAGCCGCCGGGCAACTGCGACAGCATGTAGGCCCAGGCGAACGCGGAGAACAGGTAACCCAGCGTCACGGGGCTGATCCCGAGCTCGCCTTGGATCTCGGTGCCCGTGATCGACAGAATGGCGCGATCGGCGTTGTTGAGGGTCGAGACGATGAAGACCAGGGCGATGATGCCGAACCGGACTCTGGTGCGCCGGGGAGTTCGCACGGGGTGCGCGGCGCGGGTGTGCTCTTGTGGAAGGGACATCATCGTCTCCTCGATCCAGGCATGCCGGTCATAGCGGCACTGCGTATTTCGCGACCTTGTCGGGGTCGAGTTGCACGCCGAGACCTGGCCCCGTCGGGACGGCCATCCGGCCGGCTCGGACCGTGGGCTCGGCGGTGAGCAGACCATCCGCGACATCGCGGTAGAAGGTCAGCTCACAGGGAAGGCCGACGGCATGAAAGGACGCGGCCAGGTGCAGACACCCTGCGGTCCCCAGCGTCGTCTCGGACTGCGTACTGACCTGTAGGCGCAGCCCGGCTGCCTCGGACAGATGCACGATCCGGCGCGAAAGCGTGTATCCGGTGCGGGGCATCTTCAGGCTGATCCGGCGCAGCCCGCCGAGCCGGATCTGGCGTGCGACATCGGCGACGGTGAAGACGGTTTCGTCGCCGAGCAACGGCACCGTCGGCACCGCGCGGGCAAGCTCCACCCGGCCTTCGTCGTCCCCCGCGTCGATCGGCTCCTCGATCTGATCGAGCACATCGCGCAGAGCGTGCATCACCCGATGTGCGGCGTCGCGGTCGTAGCGGCAGTTCGCGTCGAGGTAGAGCCGGACATCGGAACCCGATCGTTCTCGCATCGCGGTGAGCAGCGCGATGTCACCCTCGGGATCGAGCCCGCCTTTGACCTTGAAGGCACGGAAGCCTTCGCCGATCTTCTGTTCCAGTTCGGCCAGCATGCTGTCGCGGTCGTCCAGGGCGATCATCCATGCGCAGTCGACCTCGGTACGCACCGGCCCACCGAGCAGAGCGTGTATCGGAAGACCGGTCAGCTTGCCGTTCAGGTCGTGCAATGCGATATCGAGTGCCGATTTCGCCGCGAAGTTGCCCGCCAGCGCTGCCATCCGGCGGTGAATCCGTTCGAGTGCGAAGGAATCCTCGCCCACCACGAGCGGCACGAGATACTCGGTCAGTGCGGTGTGGATCGAACGCTGCGTCTCCCCGTAGATCATCGGACGCGGGATCGCTTCGGCAATGCCGGTCGTGCCGTCCTCGCCGACCACCTCGACGAGAAGCCAGTCGACCACTGTCATCGATCCCGTAGCCCACACCACCGGCCGGACCAAGGGGATCACGAACGGCGTGACCCGGACGCTGTCTATCCGCATATCTGCTGCTCCTCACGCCTCGACGGAAATATCGGTCAGCTCACGGCCTGCGGTCTCGGGGCCGAGCAGTATCACCGGCACCATGAGCAGCCCCACGATCGTCGAGACGAGCAACGAGGTCGTCACCGACGTCGCTTCGGCGATCACCCCGAGACCGACCGGAACGAACACCGCGACCAGCTTGCCCGCCGCGACAGAGAAACCGAGCCCTACCGTGCGTACCGAGTCGGCGTAGATCTCGCTGGTGTAGGCGATATAGATGGCCGCGACGCCGAGGCTGACCCCGATCAGGATTCCGGGCGGCACCAGCTCTGCGAAGGACACGCTCCCACGATGGTGCAGCACGTTCAGATAAATCACCGCGACGACCCCGATCGCGGTATAGATCGCGAGTGTCGGACGGCGCCCGAGGCGATCCGACAGCGGCCCGGCAGCGATGTACCCAGCCGCACCCACTCCCCACGACAGCATGACGAACCCCGCAGTCTGCCCGGCTCCGAGCCCGAAGTCGAGCGTGATGGCGCTGGGCACCCAGGTGACCAGGCCGAAGGAGAACACCGCGCCGAAGATGTGCAGTGCCGTCGCGATCGCCGTGGTGCGTCGGTGCTCAGCGGAGAACAGCATCTTCAGCACGGCGAAGCCGGTTCGCTGTTCCTGCTTGCCGCCACGCGCTGATCGTTGAGCCAGCCAGGTCGGCGTCTCGCGCAGCATCGTCATGATCGGCACGCACATCACCGCCGGCACGATGAGGACGAGGAATGCCGCGCGCCAGCCCAGGCCCAACGCCGTGGTCGCGGCGACGATTCCGCCGGCGAGGAAGAACCCGATCGGATAGCCGGCCTGCATGAGTCCCATGGCGAAACCCCTGCGGCGAGCCGGAACCAGCTCACTGAGATACGCGGCGCCGATCGGCCACTGCCCGCCTGCGCCGACACCGGTGAGAAAACGTCCCGCGGCCACCGTCCCGCCGGTTGGAGCCATCCCGACCAAACCCGTGAACAGCGAGAAGGACCCGATGCAGGCCACCATGCCGGTCCGTCTCCCCCGTCGGTCGGCCAGCATCGGCATCAACAGCGAGCCGAGCACCGACCCGGCGAGGAACAGCGAGCCGATCGCTCCCATCAGACCGAGCGACAGATCGAACTCGGTGCGCAGAGCGGGCAGGGTCAAGGAATAGACCGTGCTGTCGGCGGCGTCGACAGCCCACGCCACAAAAACGAAAATGAGAACCCGCCGGGCGAGCACCGACAGTCGCTCGTCGGCTCCGGTGGTGGCAGCACGGGACAACGCCATCGTCATCCACTCCTGACTCGGTCGAGGGATCGGGGGAAACGGTCAGCCGAAACGGCCGCCGGTCACGTGCAAGGTCTCGCCCGTGACGAATGAGGCACGCTCGGAGGCCAAGAAGACCACCGCGTCGGCGATGTCCTCGGGGCTCCCGGTGCGCCGCAACGGTGTTGCGGCGATGGCGCGTTCGCGGATCTTGTCGAAGTGTCCGAGCGAGCGCACGGCGTCGGTCTCGACGAAGCCGGGCGCGACAGCATTGACGGTGATCCCGAAGCGCCCTTCTTCCTGTGCAAGGGCGCGGGTCAGTCCGAGCACACCGGCTTTGGCCGCCGAGTAGTTGGCCTGGCCGGGGTTGCCGAAATGGGCGCGCGAGGAAATATTGACCACGCGTCCCCAGCGTTGCTCGAGGAAGTGCGGCATCACCGCACGGGTGGTCAGGAACGCACCTTTCAGCACCACGTTCACCACGGCGTCCCAGTCGTCGTCGGTCATCTTGGTGAGTACGCCGTCGCGCGGGAAACCCGCGTTGTTGACCAGCACGTGGACACCGCCGAAGCGATCGATCGCGGTGGCGACGAGGTGTTCGACATCGGCGCGGACCGTGACATCGGCGGCTACCGCGATCGCGGTGAGCCCTGCGTCCGTCAGTTCCCCGGCCGCGGCCGCGGCGGCTGCGGCATCGACATCGGTAATGACGACCGATGTCCCCTCTTCGCCGAGCCGCCGGGCCGTGGCTCGCCCGATGCCGCGGGCGGAGCCGGTGACGATGGCTACCTTGCCGGTCAATCCGAGATCCATGTGGTTCCTTTCTGGCTGTGGGTGATGATGAGGGCGTCCAGCGCGAGGGTTCGGTCGGGGCAGGCCAGCACCGGATTCAGCTCGACACTGGCGACCCGGTCGCGGTTCGCCACAGCGAAACGCGACACCGTGCTGATGAGACGGGCGAGCGCGTCGAGATCCGCGGCCGGAGCTCCCCGATGTCCGGTGAGCAGCGCTGCGCTGCGCAGTCCGAGCACCATCTCCCGCGCGGCCTCGACCGTGACCGCCCCTACCCGCAGCACGACGTCACGGTGCAACTCGGCGGCGACACCGCCGAGACCCACCATGGTCACCGGACCGAACACCGCATCCGTGCTCGTGCCCACGATGAGCTCCACGCCGGACGGCGCCATCGGCGTCAGCAGCACCCCGTCGATCCGGGCATCGGGCCGAGCCGCCGCCACACGGGTGGTGATCGAATCGAACGCCGCCGCGGCATCTGTGACATCGAGTTCGACACCGCCGACATCGGTCTTGTGTGCCAGATCAGGAGAGACGATCTTCGCCGCCAGCGCGACAGCGAACTCACGCGCTGCCGCGTCCGCGGATTCGCGGTCGTGCACCAGCCGCGACGGCAAGAATGGCACCCCGACCTCGGCCAGGACCTCCTGTGCGTCGGCCTCGGACAGGCCCGACAGATTCGCCTCCGTCGGAGTCCCCGGATCGAGAGCTTCGTGCGGTGACGCGGCGAAAGATTCCGCGATCCGGGCCAACGCTGCCAGCGCGTGCGCCGCACGATCGGAGTCGCCGAAGACCAAGAACCCGGCCTCCTCGTAGGCGCGCACGACGTCCGGCCGGGCCTGCATGCACAACGCCGTGGGACGATCGAGGTAGCCCTCGGTGCCCGCCCGGATGGCGTCCCGGATGCCGGCGCCGAATGTCGGCGAGTCGGGCAGGATGGTGAAGGAGCCGATCACGCTGTCGTAATCGCCTCCGCCGTACATGATCTGGAACGTCTTGGTGATCAGGCTGGGGTCGTTGAGCCAGTTCGCGGTGGTGTCGCAGGGATTGTCGTCGCTCCCCATCGGGTTGAGCTCACGCAATCGAGCCCTGGCCGCCTCGGGTAGCCCCGCGACGTCCAGGCCGTATCGCTCTGCGGCGTCGCACAATTCGACTCCGAATCCACCGGACACGGTCACAATGCCCAGCCGTCGTCCACGAGGAAACACCCCGCGGTCACAGGCGTAGGCGATATCGACCAGTTCCTGTGTCGTCCGGGCCCGGTAGGCGCCGAACTCCGCGAACACCGCGTCGTACACCCCATCGGCGCCCGCGAGGCTGGCCGTGTGCGACGCCGCGGCCACCGCCCCTGCCGCCGACTTACCGACCTTCGTGATCACCACCGGTTTGCGGTGCGCTCGCGCGGTCGCGAGGGCGGCCCGCAACCGATCGCCGTCTGTGGCCCCCTCCAGATACGCCATGATCACGGTGACCTCGTCCTGCCGTGCCAGCCAGTCGATGCAGGTGGCCACGTCCACATCCGACTCGTTCCCGGTGGACACCCAGTAGCCGACATCCAGGCCGCGCTCGCGGCAGAGATAGGCCAGATGGCCGCCGTACGCACCGCTCTGACTGGCGATCGCCACTCCCCCGCCCTTCGGGGTGCCGGCGTCGAAAGCACTGGAGAAGGTGCCGACGAAGCCGCTCGCCGAATTCATCAAGCCAAGGCAGTTGGGGCCGAACAACCGCAGCCCGCCTGCTCGCGCGATCTCGACGAGCTCGTCCTGCAACCCCGCCCCGGATTCGCCGGTCTCCGCGAATCCGGCGGCGTAGATCACCGCGGCCGCAACACCTTTCGCCACGCACTCCCGTAACGCGGCGGCAAGTAACCGCGACGGCAAGGCGATCAACGCGACGTCGGGAGTTCCGGGCACGTCGGCCAGGCTGCGGTAGGCGTTGATCCCCTGGACAGTGTCGCGCTTGTTGTTCACGGGGAAGATCCCGCCGGAGAACCCCGCCCGAAGCAGATAGTGCAGAGCTCGGCCGGAGATCCGGGTCGGGTCGTCCGACGCTCCCAGGATCGCCACCGACTGCGGCCGGAACGCGCGGTCGAGTGGCGAGCGCGGGACGGCCGGGTCGGCTGGCTCGTGCAGCAATGACATCAGCACTCCGTTACCTCGTTCGTGTCCGTTGCCACAGACAGTGCCCAACTGCGACGAGTGATACAAGATAGATGCGATCGAACCGATCACGTGATTCGCAGGAGGTATCAGCACGTGGAATTACGACAGCTCAGGCAGTTCGTCACGGTGGCCGAGACACTGAACTTCAGAACCGCCGCACGGCACCTGCACATGACTCAGCCACCACTGTCGGTATCGCTGCGCAAGCTCGAGGACGAAATCGGCGCCCCCTTGTTCACCCGCGACCGGCACACCGTCCACCTCACGCGCGCCGGTGAGGCAGCTCTCGCGAGCGCCCGCTCGGCCCTCTTCCATGCCGAGGAGACGATGCGGATCGCACGTTCGACCGCCACGGGGGCAACCGGCTCGCTCCACATCGGCTTCGTCGGTTCGGCCAAGAACACACTGCTGCCACGCCTGCTCCCCCGCCTCCGGCGCGACTATCCCGGAGTGGTTCTGCGGTTCACGGAGGACAACAACACACGTCTGGTCGACGCACTCGAACGCGGTGCGATCGACGTGGCCATTGTCCGTGTGCCACTCGGCCGACACAGCACCATTCGTTACCAAACCGTGGAACACGACCGCTTCGTCGTGGCCATACCCGCGCGTCATCGACTGGCCGGCCGCCCCCGCCTCAGCCTCGCCGAGGTCGCCGCCGAGCCACTCATCGACTACACAGCCGACGCCATGCCCGGCCTGCACGCCGCCAGTGCCACGCTGTTCCAAGAAGCCGGTCTCACCCCACGGGTAGTCCAGGAAGCACTACAGGTCCAGACCGTTGTCTTTCTGGTAGAAAGTGGGCTCGGTGTGGCCCTCGTCCCGAGCACCACCGCGAAACGCACAGGCGACGGCGTCGTCTTCCGACCACTCGAGCCCGAGCCCACTGTCGGCATCGGACTCGCCATCGCCGTGAATCCGGAATTCGAAGGCATCACCGTCCAGCACTTCCAGAAACTGGCGCTGGCACCCTACAAGCGCTCTCCCGAAGCCCGCCCGTAACCAGAGACGAAAGCTCACGCTCTCCGGCTCAGCGGGGTGCCTCAACCGGACGATCACGTCGAGACAGCAGCCCCCGCCGAGGACCGGGGCTCACCCGGGTCTTCTACGGGCCCGCATTGAACCCGGGCACGGACCCGTCGTCACCGATGCCCACACCGCGATCGAAGTCCGGCTGACCGCGCGGCGGCGCAGGCTCCGCCTACGATTCCGATCGCAAACGCATGCGGCATGCGTGGCGCACGCTGTCGGTGGTCGGCTTTGCCAGTTTCTTCTCCAGCAACTCCGTCAGCGCACTGAACGTGGCCATTCCCACCGTCGTCCGCCACTTCGATGCCAGCAGCGCCGCCGGTAACTGGATACTGCTCATCAGCGTGATGACCACAACCATGCTGATGATCACCTTCGGGCGGCTGGCAGATATGTTCGGCCGCCGGACCATGTACTTGACCGGGCTCGCGGGTTTCCGCAGTTCAGCTAATGTTTTCGGTACTTCGATCCCTTCCTTGTAACCGAGAGGATCGGAAATGTCCAGGTCAAACGGCCGCCCCTGTATGTGCCCCAAATACCACAAAACATGGGCAACCATGACCGATAAGCGGTTCAGGACCAGCGGACTTCACAGTGACCGACCTGCCATTTCAAACCCCGCGACAGCCTGCCGGCAACGATATGACCCCGGCTCGCCCGATGGCCGATCCGGGGATCGGCGTGATCAGACGTGCGTCCCAGGCGCGCGGCTCGGATCATCTTCGCGCGCCGCCGTTTTCGGGATCAGGGCGGTGGCGATCAAACCCAGCAGGATGAATCCCGCAGCGAGATAACCGCCCAACTCGATGCCGTTGGTCATCGCGGCACGGCCGGCCTGAGCGATCGGGACGGTCTGCGGCTGGGCCGCGTACCCCTCGATTGCCGCGCCCGCACTGTTGGTGATCGCGTGGGCGTGCTGCTCGGCCTGGATGATGGACATGCCGTCCGCGGTGAGGTGGGCGGCGACCTTCGGCCGGATCATTCTTCACGTAGCCGAGGTGGTCGTCCATCTCACCCTCGAGCGCGGACTCGACCACCAGCTTGGTCAGCTTGCCCAACAGCCCGCCCTCACCGGTCAGCTGCAAACCGTCGGCACGAGCCTGCGCTACCAGTGCCCGCAGTTGCCGATCGTCGAAACCCGCTGCCGCCGAATCGTTCCCGTCCTCGTTGTCCATCACATCAGCCATGGTGGTGCATCTCAATTCAGAGTTACACCGTCTTCTTACAGTCCTGCCTCCTCGGTGTTGGCAGGTCGATCGGTCGTTCTGCGAGTTTCGCTGGGTAGCAGTTCGCCGAACTGCTGGTGGATGTCGAACAGACCGTCGCGCAGTAGCGGGGTGCCGCTCGAGTCGTGTACCGCGTAGTGCGTCCGCAGGGCGTGCCTGGCTGTGTCAGTCGTGTTTCGCCTCATAGCGCAGCAGGACCACTCCACCCGGGAAGGTGCGGTTCTCCAACAGTCGCAACGA
>NZ_BAGB01000150.1 GCF_000308615.1 Nocardia jiangxiensis NBRC 101359 | reverse complement strand
GGGTCTCCAGCTCTGTTGCGCGGTCGACGAACCCGGTTTCCGGGTCCGCGCCGCCGAGTGGTGTTGCGCTTCTGCGGCTTTCCTCCGATGTATAGGCGTCCAGACAGTACGGGCTGCTCACCACCACCACGGTGCGAGGCCCATACCTGTTCGCAATGGCAGGTTTTCGTGAGGAGCGACAGATGATGAAGTCCAAGTTCGGCCGTGCCGGGGCACTGTTCAGCGGAGTTGCGTTGACAGCTGCGGCAGTTGCGATGTCGACGGGCACGGCTTCGGCGAATGGAAACGGCGGATGCGGCGGCCCGGGGTTCTCCCACGTGTGCATCAGCGAGGACGGCGACACCCTCAACTACACCGGGTACACCGATTTCGCCGACGGCGCGACGGGCACCGTTCACCTGTGGCTGTGGGACTACACCGAAAAGCCCGGTGGCGTACGGGTTTTCATGACCGACTTCCCCGCGGCAACCGGCCCGCACTACTACCGGCCGGGCGGCCTGGCCAATCCGACTCCCGGCCACGATTACAAGGCCGAGATGCGCGTGCAGTGGGGCAACGTGAAGACCGACACCTACCTGAGCCCCGATAAGTTCGCCTGATCCGAAAAGACCTTCGCCGCAACGCTTCCCGGAAAAACAGGAGTTTCCATGCCGACGATTGCGCGAGGTCACGCCGCGGATCCAGGCGGAAGCCGACCGCGTCGTCGGCGAGCTGGTCGAGCGGGGCCGGTTCGAGGTCGTCACCGACCTGGCCGAACACCTGCCGATGACCGTCGTCTCCGATCTGGTCGGCCTGCCCGAGCATGCACGCGCCAAGATGCTGGACTGGGCCGCGGCGATCTGGGACACCCAGGGACCGGCCGCCCCGGACGGCTGGGCCGCGCACCTGTACCAGGCCGCCGACCGCGGCGAGATCCCGCGCGAGAAGTGCCCGATGGTGATGCTCGACTACATCACCCCGAGTCTGGACACGACCATTCTCGCGATCACCAACACGATCGCGCTGTTCGCCGAGCACCCGGACCAGTGGGATCTGCTGCGCGCGGACCGATCACTGATCCCGCATGCGATCAACGAATCGCTGCGGCTGGAATCCCCTGTGCCCCAGTTCAGCCGGGTACTCACCGACGACCACGAGATCGGCGGCGTCGCGCTGCCCGCCGGCGCACGAGTCGCACTGCTGTACGCCTCCGCCAACCGCGACGAACGGCACTACCCCGATCCGACGCGATTCGACATCACCAGACGCCCCGCCGACCACCTCGCCTTCGGACGCGGCGAGCACGTCTGCGTCGGCATGCACCTGGCCCGCCTGGAAATGGGCGTCCTGCTGGAACGATTGGCCGACCGAGTGACTCGCTTCCACATCCGCGACTCCCGGCCCCTGATCAACAACGGTCTGCGCGGGCTGGATTCGCTGGAGGTCACCGTCGACGCAGTTCCCGATCGCGAGCGAGCCCTGACACCCCGGGAGAAACACTCGAACTTATGTTCGAATGCCGGTAGAGTGTGCCCATGCCACTCGACCGCCACATCCAGTTCGCGCAGCTGTGGTTGGAGCAGGTCCGCGACCACCTGGCCGACGCCGCCGCCACCAGCACACCCGTCCCGCCCGAACAACTGAACATCATGTCCGGCAAGGTCGCCGCCGGACTACAAATCCTCACCGAAGCCGCCCGCGAAGCCGCGCGAACCGGTCCAGCGTCCGCGGCCTGACGCTGCCCGCCTCGGCCGCATAAACCTGACCGATGGGAATGCGGCGTGTGTTCGGCCACGAACCATCGCGCGATGTCGATCGCACTCAGCTCTTTGCTCATCGGACGCCCCATTCCCCCCGGTTTGCTCAGTCCAACCGCCAGTGCAGGTCATGGCAGTGACCATCTTGACCGCTACGACAGGCAGCAAGCCCTATGTCGGGAGGGCGTCCGGAATCTGCGACCCGATCACCCCGAACTATGACAAAAAGCCCCTGACCTGCACATACAGATCAGGGGCTCATGGCGGTGGCGGAGGGATTTGAACCCTCGGAGGGGGGTTACCCCTCACACGCTTTCGAGGCGTGCTCCTTAGGCCGCTCGGACACGCCACCGCAGGTGACTTTACCGGAACACCCCACCGATCCCGAAATCGACAGGTTCACCCCGCTCGGAGCGCCGCCCGCCGGTCGTCAACGCTGCTGCCGGAAGAACTCGTCGAGCATTGCGGCGCAATCGGATTCGAGGACTCCGCCGCGGACCTCGGGGCGGTGGTTGAGGCGGCGGTCACGCACGACGTCCCACAGCGAGCCGACCGCGCCGGTCTTGGGTTCCCAGGCGCCGAAGACCAGACGCCGGACGCGGGCCAGCACGAGTGCGCCCGCGCACATGGTGCAGGGCTCCAGGGTGACCGCCAGGGTCGCGCCCTCGAGTCGCCAGCTGTCGCCGACGACCGCGGCGGCGGCGCGCAACGCCAGCACCTCGGCGTGGGCGGTGGGGTCGCCCAGTGCCTCGCGGGCGTTGGCGGCGCGCGCCAGCTCCCGACCGGACGCGTCGAACACCACCGCGCCGACGGGGACGTCACGCGGATCGGCATCGCGCGCCGCGGACAGGGCCGCGCGGATCAACTCCTCGTCGGCACGCACATCCCGGGACGGCACCCTCAGCGCGGCAGCTTGTCCAGAACCGCGGACAGCTCGTTGGCGAAACCGAGCCGCTGGGCGATCATGCCGAGCTGCTCGTCCGGGTACAGATCGCTCTCGGCGAGGATCACGCTGAGCACCGGTTCGGGCAGGCCCAGATCCGACAACACGCCGAGATCGCCCTCCTCCCAAGGCTCTACGTCGTCGAGATCATCCGGATCGATATCGGGAATCTCGACGTTCAGGGCCTCGAGCACATCGGCGGCGATGTCGTAGTCGATCGCCGCGGTGGCATCGGAAATGAGTAGACGAGAACCGGTGGGTGCGGGCCGCAGCACGATGAAGAACTCATCGTCTATATCCAGCAATCCGAATACCGCGCCGGTGCTGCGCAGCTCGCGCAACTCGTCCTCGGCCTCGGCCAGGGAATGCAGTGCCGCGGAACTGAGCGGACTGCATCGCCAGGTGCTTTCTTCGCGGACAACCGCTACTGCGAACCCTTCCACGTCGTCGTAATCGTCCGACGTCGCCCTGTTCGTGCTCGAGCGCTGTGCTGCCATGGCCGCAACGGTAGTCCGCTTCGGCTCAAATGTTGAAGTCGTATGCGAATCTGGTTCGGTGACCCTCGAGCCGAAATCCGCGATATGTGTGCTGGGAACGGGTTTGATCGGCGGTTCCGTGCTTCGCGCGGCCGTCGCGACCGGATACGAGGCGTGGGCGTACAACCGCTCCCACACCGGCGTGCGGGCCGCGCGGGCCGACGGATTCGACGTCTCCGACGATATCGAGACCGTATTGCGCCGTGCCGCGGCCGATGACGCGTTGCTCGTGATCGGCGTGCCCATGCCCGCCCTGGATTCGATCCTGTCCGATGTGCGGCTTTTCGCACCCGGCTGCGCGCTGACCGATGTGGTGAGCGTGAAAGCGCCCGTCGCCGAAGCGGTTCACCGGTACGAACTCGGCGCACGGTACGTCGGCGGGCATCCGATGGCCGGGACCTCCGAATCCGGCTGGGCCGCATCGACTCCCGACCTGTTCCGAGGCGCCCCGTGGGCGGTCGGCGTGGATCCGGGCACGCATGCGCAGACCTGGTCCCGGGTAGCGCAATTGGCGCTGGACTGCGGTGCGGACGTCGTGCCGGTGCTCGCCGAAGAACACGATCGCGCGGTCGCGCGGATCTCACATCTACCGCACGTGCTGGCCGAGGCGCTGGCCGTGGCCGGTGCGGGCGGCGGCGATCTGGCGCTGGGACTGGCCGCGGGGTCGTTCCGCGACGGCACCCGGGTCGCGGGCACCGCGGCCGATCTGGTCCGCGCCATCTGCGAACCGAACGCCACCGCCCTGCTGGACGCCCTGGACGACACCCTGCGTCTGCTCACCGCCGCCCGCACCAGCCTCGCCGCCGACGGCACCCTGGGCGAACTGATCGACGCCGGATACAGCGAACGCATCCGCTACGAGGACCTGGAACGCTGGGAGATCACCGATATCCGCCCCGGCGACCAGGATTGGCTGAACCGCCTGCACGAGGCGGGTCAGCGCGGCGGGGTGATCCGCAGCGCTGAACCGACCGAGTGACCGGCGATCGGGCTCAGATCCGTTCGGCCAGGCCCGGATAGTCCAGCACGAATCCGTCCGGGTCGACGGTGAGGGTGGCGCTGGACACCGGGGACAGCACGTGGATGCCGTCCGAGCCGGCGGAGTAGGTAAGGCTCGCTTCCTGGACCAGCAGCTCCGGCAGGCGGACGTAGACGACCGGAACCTCGACGTCGCCGATGGAGCGGGCCAGGGCGTGGCGGCGGATCGGGAGGGTGTTGAAGAACGGGCTGAGCACCACGTCGACGTCCATCGCCCCGGCGAAGGTGGAGCGCACATGGGTGCCGCCGGTGTCGATGAGCCAGTAGTTCTCCTGGTCACGGGCGATCGAGGCGTGCTGTTCGCCCGCGGCGACGGTGCTGCGCAGCGACAGGCGTTTGGTCGCGCCGTTCTCGTCGGTGATCAGGTCGTAGGACGCGCTGAAGGCCGGATGATCGGCGCATTCGCCACCGGTGATGCGACCCGAGGCGCGAATCCGATTGCCGGTCACCACGACTCGCACCGACTCCATCCGGCTGCCGTTGTGCGCGCGCCAGGTCAGAATCGCGGGCCATCGCGACACGGTCGGCTGCGCATCCGCGCCGGCGCCGCTCGCCGGGGCGGCCTGCGAATTGCCCTGGGCTGGTTTGCT
Source organism: Nocardia jiangxiensis NBRC 101359 (assembly GCF_000308615.1). Lineage (GTDB taxonomy): Bacteria > Actinomycetota > Actinomycetes > Mycobacteriales > Mycobacteriaceae > Nocardia > Nocardia jiangxiensis. The sequence continues at coordinate 25,988 of NZ_BAGB01000150.1, read as the reverse complement.
CACCCCTATACCGTAGGCGACTGCGGACGCCTTACCACCCCGGCAGGCGATGCGGGGACCGGATATCGCACTGTCGGGGCGGTGTGGGGGCGGTATGTGGGCAGTTCGGACTCAGACCAGGGATTCGCGCCAAGCGGTGTGCAGGGTGGCGAAATGGCCGGTTCCGGCCATCAGGTCCGCGGGCGTACCGTCCTCGATGACGCGGCCGGAATCCAGGACCAGGACCCGGTCGGCGATGGCGACGGTGGACAGCCGGTGGGCGATGATGACCGCGGTCCGGTCGCGCAGCACGGTCTCCAGAGCGTGTTGCACCTGACGCTCACCGGGGATGTCCAGGCTGGAGGTGGCCTCGTCCAGGACGATCACCGCCGGATCGGCCAGGAACACCCGTGCGAAGGCGACCAGCTGACGTTGCCCGGCCGACAGCCGTCCCCCGCGCTTACGCACGTCGGTGGCGAACCCCTCGGGCAGCGACATCGCGAAGTCGTGGAACCCGACCGCGCGGGCGGCCGCATGCACCTGCGCATCGGTGGCCTCGGGTTTGCCCAGCCGGATGTTGTCGGCGACCGAACCGGAGAACAGATAGGACTCCTGGGTCACCAGGGTCACCGCGCGCCGCAGCCGCACATCGGAGATCTCGCGCAGATCGACGCCGTCGAGCAGCACGCTGCCCCGGGACGGGTCGTAGAACCGCGCGACGAGTTTGGCCAGCGTCGACTTCCCGGCCCCGGTCGCGCCGACCAGCGCCACGATCTGCCCGGCCGGAATGGTCAGCGAGAATGTCGGCAGCACGGGGATCGGTTGCCCCTCACCCTCCTCGGCCTGGGTTCTGCGCGCCGGATATTCGAAACCGACGTTCTGGAAACACAATTCACCGCGCGGACGGTCCAGCGCTCGCGGTTGCGCGGGTTCGGGCACGCTCGGCTGTTCCTCGAGCACGCCGGAAACGCGTTCCAGCGCGGCCGCCGCGGACTGATAGGAATTGAACACCTGCGCGAGTTCGTCCACCGGGCCGTAGAACTGCCGCAGATACAGCAGGAATGCCGCGAGAACACCGATCTCGGTGTGGCCGTGGATAACTCGCCACGCCCCGAATACCAGGATCAACACGGTGCTGACGTTCTGGATCAGCCGGGCCCAGCCGATATAGGTCGCCATACCGCGCAACGCACTGGTATTCGCCGCACAGTAGATCGAATCCTCCTGCGCCAGCAGGGTCTCGTTGCGCTCCTCACGCCGAAATGCGTGCACCGCACGGATTCCCGCCATCACCTCCACGAAATGCACCACGACCTTGGCGATCGCGCCGCGCGTGCGCCGATAGCCCGCGCGCTGATGCCGCTGCGCCCACCGCGTGACGTACACCAGCGGAACGAATCCGGCCAGCACGACAAGCGCCAGCGGGACGTCCAGCCAGACCAGCACGACCGCGATGGTCAGCACCGACAGCACCGCACTGAGCGCATCGTTGAGCGCGCGGTCGAGCAGATCCTCCAGCGATTCCAGATCGCTGGTCAGCCGCGCGACGATCTTGCCGGAGGTGTAGTTCTCGTGGAACGCGATCGAGAGCCGCTGCACATGCTCGAACACCCGCATCCGCAGATCGAACAGCACGTTCTGACTCAGTCGGCCGGATATCCGCACGAAGGCGAAGGTCGTGATCCCGCCCAGCAGCGCACAGCCGGTCACCCCGGCCACCGCCAGCAGCAGCGGAATCCAGTTCCCGCCCAGTGCATTGCGCACTCCGGTATCGAGTCCGCGCGCGACGAACAACGGCACCGCCACCATCGTCGTGTTGTCCACGATCACCAGCAGCACCGCGGCCACGGCCCGCACCCGGTACGGCCGCACCAGCGACCACAGCAGCCGCCGCGACCGAGCCGCCAGCGCGAGATTCACCTCCTCGGTGGCCTCGGCGTCCTCGGCTGCGACACCGCGCCAACCGTCTTCCTCGGTCCGCTCGTAACCCGTTGCGGCAGCGGCGGAATCGGAGCCGAGCTGCGTGGCGCGATCCGAACCTGCAGCGGCGGAAGAAGAATCGCCATCCGTTCCCGACGCTCCATTCCTGAAAGCCGAAACCGTTGTGGCAGTGGCTGAGTCCTGCGCAGGTACGCCATGGTAGGCCGGACCGGTCGCGACGGTGAGCGAATCCGGGATCGACTCCGTCGTCAGAGCCTGCCCGGGTCTATTCGGTTGTGAATGTTGTTGGTTATCACAATCTTCCGACATCTTTACTTCCTGTCGAGCAAGTTGCGGAGTTCGGGATCATCGGGCGGGAGCCGGGGTTGCACCCTCGGTGATCTCGCCGCCCATCAGCTCGCGATAGCGGGGGCAGGTGTCCAGGAGTTCCTCGTGCGGGCCGTCGGCGATGATCTCGCCGCCGTCCAGCACCGCGACCCGGTCGGCCCAGGCAGCCGTGGAGGGCCGGTGCGCGACCAACAGGACCGTGGCGCCGGACAGGGCCGCGCGCAGGCGGTCCTGGACCTGTTTCTCGGTGGTGACGTCCAGCGCCGAGAGCGGATCGTCCAGCACGACGACGTGGCCGCCCGGATGCCGCTGCCGGGCCAGTACCGCGCGGGCCAGCGCCAACCGCTGACGCTGCCCACCGGACAGGCTCAACCCCTGCTCCCCGATGCGGGTGCGCAGACCCCACGGCAGCGCATCCACGAAACCGTCCGCACAGGCGACCTCGAGCGCGGCGCGGACCTGCGATTCGGTGGCCTCGGGATAGCCGAGGGTGATGTTCTCCCGCACGCTCGCCGAGAACAGCACCGGATCCTCGAACGCGACCGACACCATCGACCGCAGATCCGCCAGACGCAGCGCGCGGACATCGATGTCGTCGATCCGCACCGCACCCTCGGACACGTCGAACAGTCGCGGAACCAGCCCCAGCAGCGCGGATTTGCCGCTGCCGGTGGCGCCGACCACCGCCACGGTCTCACCCGGGCGCAGCCGCAACGAAATCCGATGCAGCAGATCGCGTTCGGCATCGGGGAAGCGGAATCGAAGGTTGTCGAAACACAATTCACCCAGCAGTTCGGTGGGCCGGGCCGCCGGTTCGGCCGGATCGACGATCTCGACCGGGGTGTCGATCACCTCCCAGTACCGCTCGGCCGCCGTGCGAGCATGCTCCAATTCCGCCAGCAGGAAGCCGAATCCCATGATCGGCCACTGCAGATAGGTCGTCAGCGTGATGCCCGCGATCAACGCGCCCAGCGACATCGCGTGCTCGGCGAGCAGATATCCGCCGATGGCCAGCGCCGCCGCGATTCCCGACGCGGACAGCACGTTCAATGCCGTCCACAATGTCGCGGCCAGCCGCACCTTCGCCAGCTCGAGGGTGCGCAGTTCGCGGGACTGCCGCCGGAACCGCGCACCGAACCACGGTCCGCGCCCGAACGCCTTGAGCACCCGGATACCCTGCGCCGACTCCTCCACGATGGTCGCCAGATCACCGGATTTGTCCTGCGCCCGCCGCGAGGCGAGGCCGTAGCCGCGCTCGAACCGCAACGCCAGGATCACCAGCGGCACCTCGATCACCAGCTCCACCAGCCCGATCTGCCAGCTGAACACGAACAGCAGACCGATGCCGATCCACAGCGTCGCCCCCAGGGACAGCAGCGAGGGCGCCACGGCGGCGAAAAACCTTCGCAGCGTGGACATATCGGTGATCGCCCGGGATGTCAGCTGTCCCGACTCCATGCCGTCGTGCACGCCCACCGACAGAATCTGCAAGCGAGCGAACAGGTTCGCGCGCAGATCCACTTCGAGGCGGCTGGCCGGACCCGAGACCATCCAGCGGCGTATCCAGGACGTCACGGTGCTCACCGCGGCGAGAATCGCGACCAGCGGCAACGGATGCCAGATCGCACCGAATTGGCGATGCGCGACCGGACCGTCCACGATCCGCGCGGTCAACACCGGAAGCAGGATGTCGCACAGCATGCCCACTGCGGACAGTGCGGCCGCGACGAACATCGCCCGCCGGTACCAGCGGATCTGCGGCCACAGCCGACGCAACGAACCCTTTCTCGGATCAGTCTGTGCGACAACCAATTTCGTCGCATCGATATCCCGACGAGCCGAGTTCTCCGATACGGAAACGGACAAGGCTCCCCCTTCCTCATCGGCAGATTGCTCGCGCGCGCAGCGAAGGCGTGGTCGCACGCTCCGGGCACGACCTTTCAGGCTGCCAGCAATGCACGCGCGGGCCAACCGATTTTCCGGCCGCCCGACCGGACCGGACACCGCACCCTGCCCGGCGGACTCTCAGGAATTACCGATAAACCCCACGGATCACATACAGGCTGGGCTGGCACCGTGGACTCATGACCACAGTTGCTGAACTCCTGGCCGTGACCGCCATCCTGGCCGTCTTCCTCACGATGGCCGCGTCCGGATTCCTGGCCTCCTCGGCTCCCCGTTCGCTGGTCGCGGTGCGGGTGCGCCGCCGCTGACCGTGCTTTCGGCCACGAAGATCTGCACGGCCAGCGCGACCAGCCACAGCGACATGGCCCCCACCTGGATGCGCTGGGCGATGCCGAGGGCGTAGTTCCCCGGCAGATTGTCCGCGATCAGCATCCAGATCGTCACCCCCGATCCGAGAATCAGAATCCACAGCCCGCTGTGCCGCAGAATCGGCCAGCGCCGGTACCGGAACGCCGCCGCGCTGAACGCGATCATCGCGACGAAGATCGACGTCACCGCGAGCGTGCTGGTCAACGCGTGGATCTGATGTAGTTGCGGGAACATGCCGTCGTCCTCGGGCGGGCACGGATCCGGTGTGCAGGTGCGCAGCGGCCACTGCGCGTCGGCGATCGTCGACGCCCCGAAACAGGCCAGCGCCACCCACCCGATCGTGGACAACCGCCGCCGCGCGAACGCCACCAGCCCCGCCACCCCCGCGACCAGCGCCAACGACCCGGTGATCGTGTCCCCCGCGGTGAACACCCACGCGTCGACCTTGCCCCACGCATCCAGCTCACTCAGAAAAGACCGCACCGGATTCGCCCCCAGCGGCAACACGAACTCCAGCACCCACGACGAATAACAAACCCCCGCAACAGCAATCGCCACCGCGATCGCCCACCGCGCTCCCCGGCTCCGCCACCACCGCGAAGGATCCACCGACCCGCCGGTCGCATCCGAGGTCATGGCCTTCGCCCGCTCGAAGCGAGCGTCCGCGACAGCCGTGGCAGATCCGTCCACAGGTCCTGTGACGTTCGACGCAGGGGATGCGCACCCGGTGCCGGAATTCGCCCGGCCCGTGCAGTTGCCCGGCCCGGAGAAGACGCTTGCCTGCTCGATGTCATCGCCCTCGATTCCTCGATCCAAGGCACACATACTGGACGGCCGCTACCGAAGTCTTCCCTCGATCATCCCTGATGAACGGGGCAAAAGCCGCTATTGGGAAGTCAGCGCGGCCTGGACTCGGTCGGCGGCGCGGATCGGATCCTCGTGTTCCCAGATGCGGACCACCGTCCACCCGGCCGCGGCGAGGCGGGCGTCGGTATCGCGGTCCCGGGCGACGTTCCCGGCCAGTTTCTCGGCCCACCACCGGGCGTTGTTCTTCGGAAAGGTGGCGTGTTCGGGACAGCGGTGCCAGAAGCAGCCGTCGACGTACACCGCGACGCGAAGGCGCGGAAAGACCAGATCCGCGCGACGGCGCATCCCCGGCAGCGGTGCGCGGTCCACGAAGTAGCGGCGGCCGCGCCGGTGCAACTCCTTGCGCAACGCGATCTCCGGCTTGGTGCCGACCCGCCGCTGCCGGGACATCCGGGCGCTGGTCGCCGCGTCGGTCGCGGGTCGTTCCGAACTCATGCGCACACCCCTTGCACGCTAAGCGGCCTCCTGCGGTGATCCGCCCATCCGCAGCAGATGATTCTGCACATCGGCCAGGAAGCCCGGCGGAAAACGCAACGTCCCGCGCCCGGCCCGGCGCAGGAACCCCGCGGTGGCACGCGCGGACAGCAACTGCGCGTCCTCGAGGAACCAGCGCAGATCCTCGTACGGTTCGTGGATCGGCCACGTCGAGAGCGGCACCCGGTACGCCGTCCCGTTCCGGCCCCAGGCCGCGGTCGGCCAGCGCTGCCCGGACAGCACGCCGTCCTCGGGCATCGCCGCACCCGACGGGTCGGCCAGCCGACCGCCCACCCACGTCGCCATCCGCACGCTCACCGCATTGCCGACCAGTTTCCAGCGGTGTCCCGGCCGAATCCCCGGCACGGTCAGCGCGGGAGCGGTCCAGTCGCGCGAAAATCCCTGCAGCCGTTCGGCATCGACGATCCCGGGCGTCACGATCTCGCCCGAGGGCAGTCGGACGGCCGGTGGGCTGGCGATCCCCAGTCCCGATCCGCCCTTGAGCGTCGGCACGGCATTGACCGCCCAGCCCAGCCCGCGCACTCCCTCGGTCCAGTAGAAACCGCACGGATCCAGGGCCGGATCGCCGATCTCGTGCGGCCCGGCGTCGGTCCCGAACAGCACCGGCCGCGGATCCTCGGTGCGCGAGGCCAGCATCAGCACCCGCAACCGCCGCTGCGGCAGCCCGAACGCCCGCGCATCCACCACCCGATACGCCCACATGTAGCCGAGTTCCTCGAGGGCGGCGGTGATGTGCCGCATCGCCTGCCCGCGCCCGAGTTGCAGCATGAACGGCACGTTCTCGATCAACAGCCAGCGCGGACCGCGCCGCCGCCGCACCAACCGGAACACCTCGTCCACCAGACCCGAACGTGCACCGGTGATTCCGGCCGTCCGCCCCGCCTGCGACAGATCCTGACAGGGAAAACCCGCGGCGACCAGCTCGGTCCCGGCCGGCAGCGCACGCAACCGGGTGACGTCCTGATGCACCTCGACGTCCGCGAAATGCGCCGAAAGCACGGCCCGTGCACCGGAATCGATCTCACAGAGCAATTCGGTGTTCCACCCGTACGCACCGAGGCCGAGCTCGAGTCCGCCGATCCCGGCGAACAGCCCCACCATCCTCGCGCCAGCCACACCTGCCCTTTCGCCGTGAACCCCGACCGGCATCGAGGCGCCTGGATGAGCAGATTACTCGAGTCCCGTGAGGCGACCTGCGAGCAACTCGTCCTCGAGCCCCGGACACGGAGAACGGGCGGCAACTCCCACTACTGAAACAGGCCCGGATAGACAGCGTTCCAGATGCACGGAATCTATTGCAGTGCAACAGATCTACTCGAAACAACGATGTATGGTGGTGACACCTCCAGCCGAGGGTCGGTGGACATGGTCCACACACCGCGCCCAGGAAGGAGGTGATGGGAATGGCGAAACATCGCCGGGCAAAGAGCAAGGCCCCGGTCGACTACGGCATATTGTTGACAGCAGCTGCCGTGATCGCCGGGGCGCTCACACTGGTCCGCTGGACGTGGACTAGGTAACCCATCAGGTGGGGCGTCGTACACAGCGGCGCTCCGCCGCCCAGCATCACTCTCGTGACCGCCTCAGCGTACTGCAACGGCACACTGCGAGACAGCGAACTGCCCGAGCACATTTCGGCTCGGTCCCGACCGGCCGGCGCCGACGATCCTAAGCCAACTCGAGCCTCAGCGATCAATAGCCAGAAGATAGCTACATAATCGTTACCGGAAGGCGTTCAGCCAGGTAAAGAATGGCTTCCAGCACTTACGCGAACCGATCCCATTTGGTAGCATCCAGCCCAGCTTCGGTCAAGTATCGTGCAGCACAGTCGCATTCACCAGATGACAACTCACGCATCACCGGCCGCCGATCCGTTCGCCCAGTGCGGTTCGAGCATTTCCGGAATGACAGGAGCAACATGGGTAACGCGGTTGAACTATCGTCGGCCGATCCCACCGGTCATACCGAAGACCGACTGAAACGAGCGGCGCAATCCCTGCCGCTGTCCGACACCACCGATTTCGACGACGCCGACCGCGACTTCATCGCCGAACCGAAGCCCGGCGTAGTCACCAATGCCAACGGAAAAGCGGTGTGGGACAACGATTCCTATTCCTACATCCAGGGAACGTGCCCCAACTCGGTACATCCCGGACTATGGCGTCAGGCGCAGCTGATGATCAAGCAGGGCCTGTACGAGGTCGTACCGGGCATCTATCAGATCCGGGGCCTGGACCTGTCGAACATGACGCTGATCGAAGGCGACACCGGCGTGATCGTGATCGATCCGCTGATCTCGACCGAGACGGCCGCCGCCGGCCTGGAGCTGTACCGGCAACAGCGTGGCAATCGGCCGGTCACCGGCGTCATCCACACCCATTCGCACGTCGACCATTTCGGCGGCGTCATGGGCGTCACGACGACCGAGGACGTCGAGGCGGGGCGCGTCCCGATCCTGGCGCCCGCCGGATTCGTCGAGCACGCGGTCGCGGAGAACGTGTTCGCGGGTATCGCGATGGGTCGCCGCGCGGCCTACATGTACGGCGCGGCGCTGCCCCGCAGCGCACAGGGGCAGGTCAGCGCCGGTCTGGGCATGACCACCTCCACCGGCACCGTCACCCTGATCCCGCCGACGAAGGACATCACCGAGACGCGGCAGGAGGAGGTGCTCGACGGGGTGCGGATCATCTTCCAGATGACACCGGGCACCGAGGCGCCCTCGGAGATGAACTTCTACTTCCCCGATCACCGCGCGCTGTGCATGGCAGAGAACGCGACGCACACCCTGCACAACATCCTCACCCTGCGCGGCGCGCTGGTCCGCGACGCACACGTCTGGTCGCAGTATCTGACCGAGACGATCACGCTGTTCGGCGACAAGACCGATGTCGCCTTCGCCTCGCACCACTGGCCGACCTGGGGGACCGAGCAGGTCACCTCGTGGCTGTCACTGCAGCGCGACACCTACGGCTACCTGCACGATCAAACCCTGCGCCTGCTCAACCAGGGCTACACCGGCATCGAGATCGCCGAGATGATCCAGATGCCGCCCGCACTGGAGAAGACCTGGCACACGCACGGCTACTACGGCTCGGTGAGCCATGACGTCAAGGCGATCTACCAGCGGTACATGGGCTGGTTCGACGGCAATCCGGCACATCTGTGGGAGCATCCGCCGGTCGAATCGGCCGTGCGGCACGTCGCGGCGATGGGCGGTGCGGACTCCGCGCTGCGCACCGCTCGCGAGGCGTACGACGCGGGTGACTACCGCTGGGTGGTCCAGCTGGTGAACTACGTGATCTTCGCCGATCCGGCCAATGCCGATGCGAAAGCCTTGCAGGCCAACGCATTCGAACAGCTCGGCTACGGCTCCGAGAACGGCACGTGGCGCAACTTCTACCTGATGGCGGCCTACGACTGTCGGCGTTGGCGATGGTGGTGACCTTCGCGGCGACCACTCAACTGCCGTTGCAGCAGGCGATCGTGCTGGGCGCGATCCTGTCGCTGCTGCTGTACTGCGTGCAGATCTCCCGACAGGCCGAATTGGTCGCTCTCGTGCGCGATTCCGATGAACGCTGGCGCACCGAGGAGGTTCCGGCGATCCTGCCGCCGAGGCAGGTGACCGTCGTGGAGTACGGCGGCGCAAGCTTTTTCGCGGAATTGTCGCGGCTGGAAGGGAAGTTGCCGGAGGTCTCGAAAGCGCGTGGTGCGGTGCTCGTGCTGGTGATGCGCGTCGTGCCGGAGGTTCCATCCTCGGCTCTGATCAAGCAATTCCGGCGGTACGCAACACGATTGGAGAAGGCCGGTGGGCGGTTGATCCTCGCCGGGGTACGTCCCGGTTTGGCCCATGTGCTCGATCGGACCGGTCTGAGCGCCCAACTCGGCGGGGGTGGCGTGGTTCCGGCCGACGAGCACGTCTTCGGGGCGGTCGACCGGGCCGTCACCGATGCGCAGGAATGGATTCGCATTCGCCGCGACAGCGAACAGTGAAGGGGCACAGTGATGCTCGGGACTTCGATCGGCCAGATTCTCAGTCACGGTGTCGGTGTCGCGATCAGTCCGCTCGCACTGGTCGCGATCATCCTGCTGCTGGCCACACCCCGGGCCCGCGCCAACGCCGTCACGTTCGCGATCACCTGGATCGTCGCCCTCGCCGTGATCGTCGCCGTCCTGATCGCGATCAGCGGCCTGGTCGGAGCCAGCCACCACGATCACCCCGCGACCTGGGTCGGCTGGGCCAAACTGGTGATCGGCCTGGCCGCCCTGGCGATCGCCGCCCAGCAGGCCCGCCGCGCATTACACCCCGCCCCCGACAGCGCGCCACCCGCATGGGCGCAAATCATCACGCTCGCAACGACTTTGGCGGTGGTCAACCCCAAGAACCTCACCCAGCTGGCCGCCGCGGCCGTCACCATCAGCTCGGTGACGCCCGGCCATGGAGCCCGAGTCATCGCGGGCGTCGTCTTCCTCCTGATCGCCTCGCTGTGCGTCACCATCCCCCTGGCCATCCACCTGTTCGCCGGGGAACGTGCCAACACGGTCCTGACCAGTTGGAAAGACTGGGCAACCCGCCACAACTCCACCATCATGGCGGTCCTGCTCACCATCCTGGGCACCAAATCCGTCGGCGACGCCATCGCCACCCTCACCAACTGAACCGCATCGAAACGGTTCCATTCTCTCGACATTCCAACTGACCTGTAATTAGTTGTCTCCCAACAGATCTTACTGATCCATGACGTAAGGTGGCGATACCTCCAGCCGAGGGGCGGTGGACATGGTCCACACACCGCGCCCAGGAAGGAGGTGGTGGGGAATGGCGATACATCGCCGGGCAAAGAGCAACGCCTTCGAGCAGGAGTCGATCGGCCCGCGACGCGTCGGACCGGCCGAGCGCACGTCCGGTCGGCCACCGGCAGCCCGATGCGCAGGTCCGAGACAGATCGACCGAACTGCTCGCGGATCCCGTTGCCTGCCGGGAGAATCGACCTATGGCCGAGTTTGTTCTGACATCGGAGCGTCGAACCGAACTAGCCGCGCTGCTGGCTGACGAGCAACGTCTGAACAGCGAATATCCGAAGGTCGCGGAGTACCTCGACGCCGCACCGATCCTCCCGGGCACCGGCGACGAAAGAGCCGATGCCGCATTCGATCTGCGTCTGCTGCACTATCTGACCGGCGACCGTTCGATCAGCACCAACCCGTACTGGGACATCGTCGCGCCGTCCGTTTCCGAACACGACGGACGCCGGGTGGTGAACGGTGGTCGCGCCACCGGAAGCGCCCGCCTCGGCTTCGCCCAGACCATCCTGCAATCCGCCTACGCCTACGCGATCCCCTCCCCCGAGACCATCGACTGGATGGCCCGGTTCTGCGCGGGCCGCACGGTGGTGGAACTGGGCGCAGGCCGCGGCTACTGGGCGTCCCGTTTGCGTGACGCGGGCCTGACGGTCGAAGCCTACGATTCACATCCGCCGGACCGTGCCGAGAACGTCTCGTTCACCAAAACCGCAGGCCAGCCGGATGTCTGGTTCCCGGTAGCCCCCTCGAGCAACGCACCCGCCCACAGCCCCGACGACGTCCTGTTCCTGTGCTGGCCCCCGGGCTGGGACAACCCCATGGCCTCCGACGCACTCGCGGCCTTCGAATCCACCGGCGGCAGTCACCTCGTCTACATCGGCGAACCGCAGGGCGGAAGAACCGCCGACACCCCCTTCTTCGACGCACTCACCTCCGGCTGGACCTTGAATTCCGAAGACCCCCACTACGTTTCCTGGTGGAACCTCACCGACACCGCCCAAACCTGGGTCAGGCGATAACCGATCCCGGATGCACGCAGGTCGAATACGGATGCTCGTCGGGTCGCGAGCCCTCTCGGGCTTTCCGGCTAGAACCAGGTTCTCGGCCGCACCTGATTGGCCAGATCCACCAACCGGATGCGATGGCCGGTATCGGTGGTCGCACGGGCCAGCTCACGCAGGCCCGCCTCGACGCCTTCGCGCAGCCCCTGGACGGTGTTGGGGGTGCCGAATATCGATGTCTCCGGATTACGCAGGCGTCCACCGGATTCGAGCCACACCAAGGTGGTCCACAGCAGGATCAGGCGAGTCGGCAGATAGCGTCGCGCATCGGACAGGCCCGCCAGCCTGCCCGCGGCCACCCGCAGATCGGTCTCGGTGAGCTCGCTAGCGGGACCGCCGACGTGCAGGAGGCATCCGGTGAGCCCGGCGGTATCGCGGTGCAGCGATCCGGCGGGCAGTTCGTCCAGCACCGCCACCGCCGCGCGCACATCCCCCTCGGCGGTCAGCATCCGCGCGAGTCCGAAAGCAGCGCTTGCTGTTTCGTGATTCGAGCGCCATGCCTGCCGGTAGTGGCCGATCGCTGCGCGCCGCCAGTCGGCGGCGTCGGCGCGTGTCCCGTGCGAGAGCAGCAGCAACTCGGCGGTCACCGCCATGGCCAGGTTCGGAGTCGACTCGTCCGGCAACATCACCCGGACGATGTCGAATTGCCGGTAGGCGCGCCTGTGATCCGCCTGCACCAGCGCCGCGATGCCGGTGAACCAGGCGATGCGCCAATCGCCGACGCAGGTGGTCCGCAAGGCATCCAACATCCCCTCGGCCATATTGTCGTGGCCCAACTCGAGCAACGCCCGGATCGCCTGCAGTGACACCTCGATCTCGAAGCGCCCCGCCGCAGCATGTGGGCGAACAGTGATGCGCCGCAATAGTTCCAAGGTGTGACGAGGCTGGGCGTGCGGCAGGTTGGCCAACAGCGCACAGCTGGGATCCCGGCCGGACACCCGCGGCGCGGGCAGCGTCGCGACGATCTGACGTACGTCCAGGCGCGTCTCGCGCGGCTGACCGTCCACCATGCCGTCGAGCTGTGCCACCGCCATGTCGATGCCGAATTCTCCACGGGAGCGGTCGAATTCACCCGACGGTTCGGCCTGGGCGACTCCCTGGGCAACAGTCTTACCGAGCAGGCCGACAAACCCGTGTTCAGCGATTGCGGGCTCCACCGAGGTATGAACGGTGACCATGACGGCCCTCCTACACTGCAAACCGTGCCGCTATTTTGTGTAATATAACGCTGATCAGCGGCATATAACAAGAGGTGTCGACACTGCCCGGACTCCGGCTCGACTGTCAGCGCATGTGGGCATACGCGGCCCGATTCATCCTGAAAGCACCCTGCTCATCAGCATTCCTGTGCCTCAGCTGAGATTTTCCTGAGAACGCCGCGCGCGCCCTTCGAGTCCCGCGCGACCGGGCCATCGCTTCGCTAGGCTTGCGATGCACTCGAGCGAATAGCGAAAGGCGACACCATGACCCGGAAGATCCTGCTGGCGATGATGGTCGGTGTTCTGATCGCCGCACCAGCGACGGCCTCCGCAGATGTCACAGCCGGCGCTGTCACCAACCGGCCCATTGCCGCCGAGCCGTTCAACACCGGTTCGGCAGTAACCGACACCATCGTCAACGGCCTCGTCCTGCTCATCTTCGGCCCGGACGACCCGCAACGCTGCAAGTTCCCCTACTGCTTCTGAGCAGAAGGCACTGGCAGTGAATCACCCTGCTTCCTCGATCATGTTGCCACCAAGCACTTTTCACGCAACCGTCGACGGTTCGTGTTTCCCGCGCTCCCCGCGCACGACGGCTCGGCGCGCTGCGGCCAACTGCTCCACCGCCGAGGCAAGTTCATCCACGGGCAGCGAATAAGGCAGGCGCACATGACGTTCGAATGCGCCGCCGATGCCGAACCGCGGTCCGGCGGCGAGGGTGATGCCGTAGTCCGGCGCGATCGCGGCCAGGCGTGAGCTGATCGGTTGGTCGAGAACGACCCAGAACGACAGCCCGCCAGGCGGGATCGACACCGTCCAGTCCGGAAAGTGTTGGGCCAGCGCTGCATACAGCCCATCACGCTGCTCCCGAAGTCGATGGATCCGGTCGGGCAGATGGGTGTCGAGGCCGTCGAGCAGGATGCTCGCGGCGAGTTGTTCCAGGATCGGAGTGCCCAGGTCGGTACCGGGACGCATCCGGGACAGGCGGGTCAGGATCGATGATCCGGCCCGAATCCATCCGATCCGCAGCCCACCCCAGATGCTCTTGGACGTCGACCCGATGCTGATCGCGTCCGGATGATCGGCCGCGAATGCGACCGGGCGGGGCAGATCGATGGCCAGATCGGCCATCGTCTCATCGATCACCACCGGACAGCCCGGATCCAGGCGACGCCGCACGTGCGCGGGCATGCACTGCCCGGTCGGATTGTGGAAGTCGGGAATGAGGTACGCCAGCGCCGCACCCCGACCGGCGACGCGGAGTTGTTCGACGTTCCAGCCGTCGGGTTCGAGCGCGACCGGAACGAGGCGGGCGCGGGCATCGGTGAAGGCCCGGATCGCGTGCGGATACGTCGGATGATCGATCACGACGCGGTCGCCGGGGCGGACCAGGGTGCGCGCGATCAGGGCGAGCGCGTGCTGGGCCCCGTTGGTGATCATGATCTGGTCAGGCCGCGTCGGCAACCCGCGCCCGGCGTACCACCGCGCGACGGATTCCCGCAGCTCGACCACGCCGTCGCGCTCGTACCCCCGACGATCGAAATAGCGAGGCAGTCGTTCCAATGCGGTGTCGAACGCGCGGTGCAGTATCGGGCCGGGTGCGGCCGGCGCCGCGAACGACAGATCGATCGTCGGCGACGAGGACGCGGCCTGCCGGTGCGGCGCCGGATCGTCGGGGAGCCGGACGACCGCCCGGGACCGCGCCCGGGTGTCGATGAATTGCGCGTCGGCCAGCGACCGATAGGCGGTGCCGACGGTCGTGCGGCTCACCCCCAGCGCGAGCGCCAGATCCCGCTCGCTCGGCAACGCCGCATCCAGCACCAGACGTCCATCCAGCACCAGCAGCCGCAGCCGCTCGGAGAGGCGTTGGTGTGCCGGACCCGGTCCCACCTGCCAGGCGCCCAACATCTGCGCCACCACCGATGCGCTGATCTTCATCGAACCAGCATCGCAAATCTGGCTATGGAATTGGATACCAGATTTCCCTGAGGATGAGCCGGTGACTCCACCGCATCTCCCGGCCGCCGATCGATTCGTCATCCGTCGCATGAACGCGGCCGAACAACTGCGCGCCGGACGCAAACTGCGCAGGATCCCGCAACTTCTGGTCGGCCTGATCGGTTACGGCGCCTCGGTGATGCTGCTGGTCACCTGCGGTCTGGGAGCCGCCAGCTGGAGCGTGCTCACCGAAGGAATCTCCGGATCCACCGGAATCTCGTTCGGAACCGCAACCAACCTCATCGCCGTGGTCGTACTCGTCGCCTGGGTCCCGATGCGCGAACTCCCCGGCCTGGGAACGCTGCTCAACGTAGTTCTCATCGGCATCGCCGCCGACGCGACGGCACGAATCGTCCCACCCCCACCCGACATCGAGATCCGAGCGCTCTACCTGGTGGCCGGTATCGTCGGCCTGGCCTTCTTCGATGCCCTCTACCTGGGCGCACAGTTCGGCGCCGGACCACGCGACGGCCTGATGACGGGCCTGGTCCGACTCACCCGCAAACCGATCCCGGTGATCCGCACCGCGATCGAGGTCACCGTGGCCGCCACCGGCTGGCTCCTGGGCGGCACCATCGGCATCGGCACCGTACTCATCACGGTCACCATGGGCCCGCTCGTCGGCTACTTCCTGCCGCGGGTTGCCGTCGAAATCCCCGACAGGACAACGGAATACCACGATCGACGGCACATACGGCGCCGACCGCCGCGCATCCGGCTCCGGCGATCCGCCAACCGAGTGCCCGGTCATTCCGCCGAACAAGTCCCGGGCCCTGCCGAAGCCGTGAGCAACGAAAAATCCACCGCCCGGAAGCCCTTCGACGAGGTCGAACGCGATGGCAGCACGGGCGATACCGAGCAGCGATTACCCTCCCGACCATCCGGAACATCAGATCGCTGACTATTTGCCACAATGACATGAGTTGATAATCTGACTGCACGAGGCAGGACGCAGAGACCGAACAGATTCGGCTGAATCCTGCTGCCGGGCAGCCCTACTCGCGAAAGGGTCCGCATGCACGATCCCGACGACGTGAATCTCGCTCGAACGAGGACGGATGCCGTGATCACGCGACTGGTCGTCTTCGGCGGAACCGGGGACCTCGCCGCTCGCTATCTGCTACCGGCCGTCAGCGCACTGTTCGCGGCCGGACATCTGGACAGTCGCTTCGAAATGGTGTGTGCCGATCGAAAAGGCCGGAGCGAGGCCGAGTTTCAGCAGTGGGTCGCAGCTCAACTCGATCATCACGCCGCGGATACACCGGTCGCGGCCAGGAAAGCGACCGCTGCCGCGACGCGATATCGACGGGCTGATATTCAGAGTTCGGAGGATGTAGCTGCACTGTTGCCAGATGGCCAGCCCGTCGCGATCTACCTAGCGCTGCCCCCGGCGTTGTTTCCCGCAGCGGTCACGACGCTGCACGATGCCGGTCTGCCCGCGGGGAGCCGGATCGTGCTCGAGAAGCCGTTCGGTGAGGATCTGGCCGGTGCGGAGAAATTGAATCGGCTGCTCGCGGAGCTGGTACCGGAACGAGCCGTCTTCCGCGTCGACCATTTCCTCGCCATGACCACCGTGCAGAACCTGCTCGGCAGCAGGCTGGCCAATCGCGTACTCGAATCCGTGTGGAACAGTGCGCATATCGCCGAGGTGGAGATCATCTGGGACGAAACCCTCACGCTCGAGGGCAGAGCCGGATATTACGACCATGTCGGCGCCCTGAAGGACATGGTGCAGAACCACCTGCTGCAACTGCTGTGCCTGATCGCCATGGAACCGCCGATCACGTTGTCCGAACGCGATCTTCGCGACCACAAGGTCGACGTGCTGCGATCGATCCGGCCGCTGACCGATGCCGACATCCCGCACCGCACTCGCCGGGGGCGTTATCTGGCGGGCCTCATCGGCGACCGCGGCGTCCCGGCCTATGTCGATGAACAGGGCGTCGACGCGAAGCGCGGGGCCGAGACGTTCGCCGAGGTCGAGTTGATGATCGACAGCTGGCGCTGGTCGGGAACGAATTTCGTGCTGCGCAGCGGCAAAGCGCTCGGCGCCGATCGCAAGGAGGTCGCCGTCCACTTCCGCCCGGTGCCGCACATGCCGTTCGGACATCATGGCGTCGCAGCACCCGATGTGCTGCGATTCGGGCTCGATCCGGAATGCCTGTCCCTCGAACTCACCGCCATCGGCCCCACCGTCAACACCCTGGAACCACTCACTCTGACCGCGCGGATGGACCCACCGGAACTTCCGGCGTACGGCAGGCTCCTGCTCGACGTCCTGCACGGCGATCCGTCCCTGGCCATCCGCGCCGACGAGGCCGAACAGGCCTGGCGGGTCGTCACCCCCATCCTGGCCGCCTGGTCCCGCAACCTGGTACCGCTCGCCGAGTACCCAGCGGGATCCGCGGGACCACCCCGCTCGGGCCGCTGAGCGAACCCGGCGCCGTCGTCTACACTGCCTCGGCCACTGCCCGGATGGCTCGCAGTCGTCCGTCGGCGAGCGCTGCGGTGAGGTTTTCGGCGCGTGTGACGAAATCGGGCACGAAGGCATGGAGTCCCAGCGGGCTCGGGGGTAACGCCTGCACCATGCGCATGGTGGCTACGGCCTGCTCGGTGAGATCCTCCCAATGCTCGATGCCGAATCCCGCCGCCTCGATCATCCCGCGCAGCGAGTCCCGGGTGGCCAAGTGGCTCTGGCCGGCGGTATCCGCCCAAGGGAGCGGGTAATCGGGTTCGCCGACCACACCGGCGGAGACGATGTCCCACAGCGCGAGCCGTCCCCCGCCCTCGACGACCCGGCGCATTTCCCGGTAGAAACCGTTCTTGTCGGCGATGTTCATTTGGACGTGCTGACTGAATACGACCTGGAAAGTGGCGTCCGCGAACGGAAGTGCGGTCACGTCCGCTCGACGGACTTCGATCCGGTCGTCGAGACCGACGAGGCGGTTGAGCCACCGGGCGGTGCCGCAGTAGTCCTCGACCATATCGACGCCGGTGACCCTGCACCGGAATCGATCGGCCAGGTATCGAGCGGTGCCACCGATGCCGGTCCCCGCATCGAGAACCGCGCTGTCCGGAGCGATCGCGATCAGGTCGGCCAGTTGGCTGGTCGCTATGCGTCCGCTGGTGTGATAATCCTCGAGCATCGCCAGGTCCGCAATGTGCAACTGGCCGAGGTCCTTTCCGGCGGCTATCAGGGCGCGCTCGATATCGGTCCGCGATGTGCCCGTCGAATATTGGGACGGGATCCGGCTGTGGTTCATCTCTGACTCGCTTCGATGGAGGGACGGGGTCGGAGTCATTGCCCGACGGTCTCGGAATGGGCCGAACGATGTCGCGTCTGTGGCCGTTGCGGCGGTTGCGCGGGTAGGAACGCGACGGCGAGCAGCGCCCCGACGGCCGCGACCGCCCCCGCCACGACGCAACCGATGCTCAGGCCATGGTCGAAGGCGTCGGTCGCGGCACGGCGAACGGCATCCGCGGCGGCACCTCGACCGTCGGCGGCGAGCCGGGCGGCCACGCCATAGGCCATCCCGACGGACTGGTGCGTGAGGTCGGCCAGCGCCGACGGCAGTGCTTTCGGCAGACCGGTGTCGAGGCGAGACCCGTACAGCGAGGCGTAGACGCTGCCGATCACCGCTACGCCCAGGGTGCCGCCGAGCAGCCGGGTGGAGTCGTTGATCGCGGAGCCGACCCCGGCCTGATGGGCGGGCACCGCCCCCATGATCGACTCGGTCGCGGGCGCGATGGTCAGCCCCATGCCCAGGCCGTAGACGACCATCTGGATGGCGATGACCCCGTAGGGAAATGTGGGTGTCATGCCGGTGGCGACCCAGAAGTAGAAGCCCGCCTGCAGGACGAGTCCGACCGTGACGATGGCCTTGGTGCCGATCGTGATGGCCAGCCGCGTGCCGACAGCCGACCCGACGGCAACCGAGACTGCCACGGGCAGCAGGTGCACGCCGGTGGACAGCGGGCCATAGGTCCGGATGAACTGGAAGTACTGGGTCATCAGGAAGATGAACCCGAACAACGTGAAGAATCCGACCGTTACCGATGCGCTGGCGGCGCTGAAGCGCAGATTCGCGAACAGCCGCACATCGAGCATCGGCTGATCGGCCCGGCGCTCGGCAAGGACGAATGCGATCGCCAGAAGCGCCGCGCCGGCGTATCCCAGGACCGACGCGGGCGCGGTCCAACCGCGGTTCGGCGCCTCGATGACGGTATAGACGAGCACCGCCATGAAACCGCCGGACAGCACGAGGCCCGGGAAGTCCAGCCGATGCGCGGTCACGGACTTCGATCGGGGTACGAATGCCGCGGCCGTCGCGATGACGGTCAGCGATACCGGTCCGAGCGTGTAGAAGATGCTCGACCAGCTGAAATGCTCCAGAAGGTAGCCACCCACGATCGGCCCGAGGGCGATGGCCATGCCGCCGGTGGCACCCCACAATCCGATCGCCAGCGCGCGTTCCTTCCGACCGGTGAACACTCCGGTCAGCAGCGACAGCGTGGCGGGGAACGTCATTGCCGCACCCAGACCCATCACGGCACGGGCAGCGATCAGCTCACCCGGGGAGTTCGAATAGCCGCCGATGAAACTCGCGGCCCCGAACACCACCAGACCAGCCAGCAGCATGCCCTTACGACCGAAGCGATCGGACAGGCTGCCCGAGGTGAGCAGCAGCGCGGCGAATACGAGGTTGTAGGCATCGACCACCCACTGCAGTTGCGCGGTGTCGGCACCCAGTTCACGGGTGAGCGTCGGCAGCGCCACGTTGACCAGCGTGGTGTCGAGGTTGATGAGGAACGAGGCGGCCAGAAGTGCGGTCAGGATCAGTGGTTTGGATCGCAGAGAGTTCATGGTTGAATACTAGGACTAGTAAGTAGAGTTTTTCAACTACTAAAACCAGATCTTCTACTTACATTTGATATAGTGGTTGCCATGCGAAGCTATGGCCAGTACTGCTCGATCGCGCGCGCCCTCGACGTCGTCGGAGACCGGTGGACGCTGCTGATCGTGCGCGAACTGCTGATACAGGGCCCGTGCCGGTTCACCGACCTGAAGAACGGGCTGCCCGGAATCGCCGCGAACCTGCTCTCCACCCGCCTGCGCGAATTGGAGCAGGCCGAGCTGATCGAACGCGACGAAGCACCCCCGCCCATCGCGACCACCCTCTACCGGCTCACCGAGGCAGGCCACGCATTGGAGCCCGCCCTCAAAGCAGTCGGACTCTGGGGCCTGCGATACATGAGCACAGTGGACCGACAGGACACCTTCCTGCCCCAGTGGCTGGCCTACGCGCCCGCGTGGTTCACCGTCGACACCGACCCCGAGGCGCCGCCGGTGGTGGTTCAGCTCGACGTCGGCGACGCGCACGCGGTCATGGAGATCAGCGGCGGACGAGTCGAAACCCACGTCGGACGAGCCGACTCCCCCGACCTCGTGCTCGACGGGCCGGCCAACGCCGTACTCGGCCTCCTCATGGGCGTGATCGACCTCGACGTCGCCACACAGATCGGTCTCACCGCAACCGGCCGCCGCGATGCGCTCAGCCGCCTCCGCCCCATCGCCGAGTACCCCGCGGAATCCGCGGGACCACCCCGCTAGAGCAGCTGAGCGAATCCGGCCGCGTCGTCGACGAGATACGAAAGTCCACCCCCAGCACCGACTCCGGGCGACGCGCGTTGCAGGCCCACATCGAAGCGCTGCAACACATCGCCGCGCAATCCCAGCAAACCGGCGAGACGTACACGCCGAGCAGTCCGAAACCCGACTGACCCAACCGGTTCGCCCCGACCGGGACCGAACACCGCCTCAGCGCAGGCCAATTGCTCACCGAACTACAACTCACCACCGGCGCGGTAACCAACCGGGTCCGCCAACTGGCACAAAAAGGCTGGGTCACAAGAGATTTCGCTCCCAACGACCACCGCTCGATCCTGGTCGGCCGCGCTCCCGAAGGCCAGAAGCGCGCGCTGGAGGTATTCGCAATGAAAACCGACACCGGATACCAACTCCTGTCGCCCCTGTCCTCCGCCGCCCAGCGCCGGATCGACGACGATCTGCGAAAAAGTACCGCTGACCTTGGAATCCTGACTCCGATCCGCTCATCACGGCCACATCATTCATGGCCTTCACACCCACGCAAAACGGTCGAGCGTGTCAATTGCAGTCGCCATTTCCGCAGGTGAGCAATGTATTCGCATAAAGTGATTTCGATTCGATAAACTCTCCCGCACATATACGGTCTTCCACGTATCGTCTCTTGCGGAGAAAGAGTGCCGAGCGTTATCCACTCTTCACACGTACCCACAGGCTTTGCCCGGACGAAACCGAAGTTGCCCCGGTAGACCAGCGCTTCACCGTCTGATGGTTACGTGATTGCGACAAGAGTGGCCCGGCAGCAGTGCACTGTATAACGGTGCCTGCAAGCCGGCGAATCCTACGCACACCTGATATTTCCACACCACGGTTCGCAAAATCACCGACGATACCCGCATGAACGACCGCGGGTATTCCGAAGGTCGAGTCGGCTGATCATGGAAGGAGATTCTCCGTGCACAACTCGCGTGTCTTCGATATCCGCTTCCTCAGTGCCGCCGCCGCCATTACCGCGGCCTCCGTGATGATGATCGCTCCCGCTGCGCAGGCCCATTCCGGCGGCCACGACTGGGACGCGGTCGCCGCGTGCGAGAGCGGCGGAAACTGGAGCGCCGACACCGGCAACGGCTACTTCGGCGGCCTCCAGATCACCAGCAGCACATGGGGAGCCGCCGGCGGCACAGGTTCGCCCGCACACGCCAGCCGCGCCGAACAGATCCGCGTCGCCGAAACCGTTCTCGCCAACCAGGGCCGCGGCGCGTGGCCGGTATGCGGGGCATACCTCTGACCAACAGCGCGAAGTCCCGGCGGACCAGTCTCACTCGGCACCCCGCCGGGACTCTGCCGACGATCCCGTCACGGCCGTACCGCGACCGGATTACGTCAATCCAGCGTCATTCGACAGATTCGGGGCCGTGCCCGCGGCGGTGAAAGTATCCGCATGGCTCCGGTTCCGCTTCATCCCCCGTCCACACTCGCCCCGGGCGCGCACACCTTCGAGTCCGACGGAATCACCCAGCGATATCACGTGTACGGTCGCGGACCCGTCTGCCTCGCCCACCCCGGCGGCCCCGGAATCCACTGGGAATACCTGCGTGTCCCCGGGCTCGAGGAACACCTGACGATGGTGTACGTCGAAGCACTCGGCACGGGCGAATCCGGGCGCCTGCCGACGCATCCGCACGGCTACACCCGGGAGCGCTACAGCCGTGCGCTGCAAACGCTGACCGATCACCTGGGCGTGCCCGAGGTGTATCTGCTCGGCCATTCGCACGGGGCATTCGTCACCGCTTTTCACGCGCTGCACCGACCGGCCGGACTGGCGGGCGTCATCCTGTACGAGGGTGCGCCGGTCACCGGCCCCGAACACGGCGCCGAGGCCGGGCGACGAGTTCAGGAATTCGCCGCCGCGCACGCGAACCGGCCCGAACTTGCCGAGGTGCTCGCGGCATTCGCTGCCCTGCAGGATATTTCGAGCGACGAACAGACCGTGGCGGTTGCGCGCGGCATCCTGCCGTCCTATTTCGCCGACTACTGGGGAAATGAACGGCAATGGGCTCCCGTCCGGGAAAATCTGCGTGCCACCTATATCTCCGGGCTGGACGTGGACCTGTTGCCGGACATCATCGACGACCGCGCCGACCTGCCGAATTCGACCGTGCCGACACTGGTCGTGGTGGGCTCCTTCGACGTCATCTGCGGGCCGCGCTGGGGACGGGAACTGCACGAATTGATTCCCGATTCGCGACTGGTCGTCCTGGAACGCAGCGGGCATCTGGGGCATCTGGAAGAACCCGAACGCTTCGCCGAAGCGATACGGGAATTCGTCCTCGCATCGAAAGAATGAGCGGCCTTTCCACGCCCGCCGCCCGGGACCCTCAATCAACGATCGAATCGATAGGTTTCATGAATAGCACTGCAGTACTTCCTGTTTCGGGATCCGAGCGTTCGTCCGTGATCCGGTTGTCCCTGGTGCGCGGCATCCTGGCGCTGGCCTGGGCGCTCGCGTTCGCCGCGTCCCCCCGTCCACTGAACGCCGTCGCGGTCGTCCTCCTGGTCGTCTACCCGCTCATCGACGCGGTCTCCTGCGCCATCGACTACCGCACGGTCCCGGACGGCTCCGAACGTCGCGTGACCGCACTCAACGGCATCCTGAGCACACTGACCGCCATCGCCGTCGGCGTTGCCGGAGTCGTCGGCGGCGAGGGCGCGGTACTAGGCGTATTCGGCGCCTGGGCAATACTTTCCGGCGCGGCCCAACTGGCCGTCGGCATCCACCGTCGCGGCCCCGTCCTGGGTAAACAATGGCCCACCCTGATCTCCGGCGGCCTGTCCTTCCTGGTCGGCGCCGTCTACATCGCCAAGGCCACCGGCCAGTCCCCATCCCTGGACGTGCTGTCCGTCTACGCCACCGGCGGCGGCATCTTCTTCGTCGTTCAGGCCGCCCTGCTGATCTGGAAGTCGTACCAGAAGAGGTAGAGCCGAACAGTGCAAAGGTCCCCGGGCCGTCCGGCCGGGGACCTTTGCCATGTGGACCTAGCCGGGCGACGCGACCAGGATGACGTACGGCGATGGCGTCATCCGGCGGATGCCGCGGACGTCGCCTCGTCCCTAGCGTGGCCGTATGTTCAGCCGCCACCTCCCGATCCGCGTACTCGGCGCCACAGCCGCGACCGCCCTGCTGACCGCATCGGCCGCCTGCTCGTCGAGCACTCCCGCACCCGCACCGGTTGCGCCAACGACCGCCATGGCGGCATCGGGCGCACCAACCTGGTCACCGGCGCCGGTCGTTCCACTCACCGCACAGCCCGCTCCCTCCCTGGTCGTCGACCAACCATTGCCCGACCAACTCGCGATGGGCCTGGTGGTCATCCGCTACCACGCGGAGAACCTTCGGATCGTCGCCGCGTACGGCCCTGGCGCACTGAGTGTTTCGCCGCGCATCGGACACATCCACGTCACCGTCGACGACGCGCCGTGGCATGGGGCGGACGCCAGCGGTGAACCCCTGATCATCCAATCTCTACCGGCCGGACCCCACAAGGTGTGGATCGGTCTGGCCGACCCGACCCACCGGGTGCTGGACAGCAAAACCGTGAACTTCGTCGTCCCCGCCCACCCCGACCATCAACACTGACCGGCACGTCTCGGGTCAGGCGGTGCGGGCGTCGCAGGTCGCGCGATTGTCGAGCACATCGTCCGTGTGCATCTCGGCCCAGCTCTTCACGCCGCGGATCATCCGATGCAATGAGAGTCCGAGTTCGGTCAACTCATAGGAGACCGTGACGGGCACGGTCGGCGTCACGGTGCGGGTGAGCAGCCCGTCCCGCTCCAGCGAACGCAGCGTCTGGGTGAGCATCTTCTGGCTGACTCCGGCACCGTCGGCGTCACCGCTGCCGAGCGCGCACAGGATCAGCGTGACCCATTCGTCGGATCCGGTCGAGCAGCTTGCGGCTCGGACATGCCGCCAAGGAACGCGTCGTACTCCGCCTTGCACTGTGCTCGTTTCTGGGCTGCCGTCATCGTCGCCATCGACCGCTCCTGCAACCAGTGGATGCGTTACGCACTTCGAAGTGCCTACTTCCTGCCAGAGAGTTATATCTCCATAGTGAAGCAAGGTGCCGCTGTGCACCACCATCCAGCTCCATAGGAGAGGCAGAGTTACGAAGATGCTGTCCGACACGCTTCCCGGCGGCACATGGCCCCTGGGCGAACTGACTGTCAGCCGATTCGGCTACGGCGCAATGCAACTCGCCGGCCCCGGTGTCATGGGGCCGCCGGCCGACCGCGACGGCGCACTCGCCGTCCTGCGCGCGGTCGTGGACCTGGGCAGCACCCACATCGACACCAGCAATGCCTACGGACCGGACGTGACCAATCAGCTGATCCGGGAGGCGCTGCACCCCTACCCGGACGCGTTGCACATCGTGACCAAGGTCGGCGCGACCCGTGCCCAACAGGGTGGATGGCCCCCGGCCCGACAGCCCGAGGATCTGCGGCGCGCCATCCACGACAACCTCGAAGCCCTCGGCGTCGAGCGGCTCGATCTGGTCGATCTCCGGCTGGGCAACGCCCAGGGACCCCAGCCCGGGGCACTCGCCGAGCCGTTCGAGACGCTCGTCGAACTCCAAAGCAGCAGGGCCTGATCCGGCACCTCGGCGTGAGCAACGTGACGGTCGAACAGGTCGCCGAGGCGCAGGCGATCGCGCCGATCGTATGCGTGCAGAACATGTACAACCTCGCCTACCGCCACGACGACGAGCTGATCGACCGGCTCGCCGAGGAGGGTGTCGCCTATGTGCCCTTCTTCCCGCTCGGCGGCTTCACCCCACCGCAGTCGTCGACTCTGTCGGCCGTGGCCGAACGGCTGGACACGACACCGATGTCGGTCGCGCTGGCCTGGCTGCTGCGGCGCTCGCCGAACATCCTGCTGATTCCCGGTACGTCGTCGGTGGCGCACCTGCGCGAGAATGTCGCCGGCGCAGGACTGTCGCTCTCCGACAAAGACTTCGGCCAACTGGATCGAATCGGCCGCTGAGTCGCCCGAAGCCGGAAAACAGACGGTCGGCTGGAATCCAGCGAGCGGACCGAGATACGGAGAAGGCCCTTCCGCAATCAGCGGAAGGGCCTCCTACCAGCGCGCCCGAAGGGATTCGAACCCCTAACCTTCTGATCCGTAGTTACAGGATGATGCCCTGACCAGCGGAAACAATGCGCATATCAGCTAGTTGGCAACGTCGGCGAAGGCGTCAAAGTCGTCGGCGTTGTCGTCATGTCGTGTCGTCAAGGGCTAGTTCGCAATGACCTCTCGTTTGCAGGTCAAACACGGTACAGGTGTCATGCCAGTCCACATCTGCGGGCGCTACCGGAACGCAGCGAGAGTGCGTCTATGTCCAGCATTATCTGCGATACAGCCGACTCGTGGCCTCCAGGTGTGTCCTA
>NZ_BAGB01000151.1 GCF_000308615.1 Nocardia jiangxiensis NBRC 101359 | reverse complement strand
GGATCTGACCCGGGTATGGGTCATCTGTGCCGAACAGGACGGGTCCGGCGCACCGATCTTCCCTGCGGACATGGATCTGGTAGAGGACGGTGAACCGTACGCGCTGTGCGTGGTGGATTGCTGGCTGGACACGATCCCGGCCGGTATACGCGTCCAGAACCCCGCTGAAGCCCGCAAGGCGCTGCACCCATGGAAAGAGGCCGCACAGCGTACCGGCGCGGCCATGTTGCTGCTGACGCACACGAATCGTGTTGCCAGCGCGAATCCGCGCGACCGCTACGGCATCACCGGCGAGCTTCGCAAGAAAGCCCGAAGCACGCTGTTCGCGCAACAGGACGAAGAGACTGGCGTGATCCTTCTCGGACCGGAGAAGTCAAACGTGTCGGCGCCGGTAGCAGCATCGCAGTTCCGCATTGTCACGGTCACACATCCCATCGGCTCGGTGCCGTGCCTGCAACTGCTCGGGCCGTCCGGCAAGACGATGCGCGAGCACATGCACGAGTCGTTCGTACTGAACGCCGGCGACGTGGATACGCAGGACTGCCGCCGATGGCTGCGTGAATACCTGACCAAGAACCACGGCAGCGCTGACGCGAAAGCCGTGACGGCTGCGGCCGGAGCTGAAGGGTTCTCGCGCGATCAGATCGGACGAGCCAAGCGCCGATTGGGAGTCACCAGCAAGAAACACGCGATGGACGGTGGTTGGCTGTGGCTTCTTCCGTAGTCCCGAAGGGTGCGCCCGAAGAGTGCGCCCGAGTCTGTACATCGCACTCTTCGCACTCTTCGCGTTCTTCGTGCATCTCTGACGTATATAAAAGCATCTTCGTAATTCTTCTAGCTGCGGAGACAGTACAGCGCGCCGAAGAGTGCGAAGAGTGCAGTTTCCGGAAGTACAGCAAGAATCCGCACTCTTCGGGGAGAACGCCGTGAGAACCCGCGCGCCCTATCGCTACCCCGCCGGCGCTTCTCAGTACATCGGAGGCAAAGGACGCTGCCGGGGATGCGGGGCCGGGCTCAAAGTGCTCAGGTATGACGCGCTGACGATCCATTGCGACCCGGCGCACCTGTCCCAGATAGGCGAACTCGGCGCGTTGTTGTTGCGCTTGCGGACATGGCACGTGATCGAGCCACACATCTACCGGCGTCATTCGATCGCAATCGCTGACGAGCCGTTCCCGAAGATTGGTTATGTGCTCCGAGAACACCGATGCGGATTGACCGCACCCGAAGGCGCCGCGCTGGCACCCGAGCCACCCCGATACGCATCCGACGATCCGGGATTCTGATCATGCAACGCTGTACCGATTGCGGCCGGGCTCGCGCGAGCGTGAAAGCACCGGGGCCGCGGTGTGCCACATGCCGGAGGCTGTTTGCCCACGCACAGCGAGATCGGGCCTGGGAACGCCGGATAGAGCAGACCTACGGCATCACCGGCGACGAATATCAGGCCATCCTGAAGGCACAAGGCGGAAAGTGCTTCATCTGCCAGCGGGCCACCGGGAAAACGCGACGGCTGAGCGTCGATCACGATCACACGATTACCGACAAACGGCGATCGGTGCGCGGAATCCTCTGCCGACCGTGCAATAACCTGCTGGGCCATCTTCGAGGCGATACGGCAGCATTCGAGCGCGGCATCTTCTATCTGACGAGCCCGCCCGCGCAATTCGTTCTGAATCCGAGATCAAACGATGAGTAATCTACGGGGTATGGCGCGCACTCGCCATCTGGAACCCATATCCCGCGATTCCGGGCGACTGGCGGGAAACCTGTTGAGTCGCGGATATGGGGATTCCCGGACTTCCGGACAGCTCACAACAGCGGCATCGGACCGCGACGGCTGCCGGAGTGAGAAAGAAGAGAAAGATCATGCGGAAAGCAATGGCGCTTCTCGCTGCAATGCTGCTGGCACTCGGATTTCCTGCCATCGCCGGTAGTGCTGCCCAGGCGCAAGCCGACCCCTGTACGGGCACCTGGTCGATTGTCATGGGTGGATTCACGCTCGCCGGCCCGGGTGTCACCGGTGAGACGAGCGCCTATCTGATCGGTGATCAACCGGTGGGCTACAACAGCGCCGATCCGATGAGCGGATACAACGAATTGAACCGGCTGTTCTGGCTTCATCGTTCGCAGTGCCCGGCGGATCACATCAAAATCGTAGGCCACTCCGAAGGCGCCGGGATCGTTCACGCCTGGGTGACGAACAACCAGGGAGCGGGGAACTACAACGCCGTGCTGCTGGCTGATCCGAAGCGCGACGCCGGGCCCGGTGGTCCTGGTTTGTCGAGCACGCCGGGAAATCAGCTCATCGGCTATCCGCTCGCTGGTACGGATAACTGGTTCGGCGGTGTGCCCGTGCTGGAGGTCTGCAACCACGATGACGAGATCTGCGACACCAGCGCCGGATGGTACGGCTACCTGTTCGCCGGTGCTCACTCGCGGTACGACTTCAACGCCTACGACTACAGCAACACCGCTTCGGGAGTCTGGTACCGCTGAGCGGCGTGGAATACGGAGGTGAATCCGGTGGGATCGCGCAAGCAAACCCGAAACCAGATATACGGTCGGGCACATCGGCGGTGGCGCGATATATTGCCCGATCCCACCGGTAAGCCGTGTCCGCGATGCAACCGCCCGATGTACCACGAACAGGGCCTGGACCTTGGTCACGTCACACCGACCGCCCTGGGGGGTGGCAATGGGCCGCGTAGGTGGGAGCACGCCGTATGCAACCGCAAGGCTGGCAGTGCACTGGGCCATGCCCGCAAGCGTGCCAAGCGCCGCGGTATCCCGGCCGATATACGCTCCCGGGCCGGCCAATATACGCCGCGGTATTCCGGCGATATATGCAGCGAGCAGTGGTGAATGACCATGCCCCTGTGCCCGTGCCCCACTCCCCCACGTACTGATGTGATGACACTGCCAGTGCACTGTGTCATCACCACCGATGCCGAGTGCGAAACGCCATCGTTCCGGACGCCCGCCGGCGGCATACCACCCCGGGGTACCGGCGATACCACCAGGGGGTATAGACCCGGTAAGCGGTTTTTGGACACGACAAGGGACACTGGCCCGCGCTTGTCCGCTCCCCCCCTTGTAAAAATCTTCAGCCGAATGCGGCCATATGCAGGGCTTTCGTGGGGGGTATCGGGCTTTTTGCAGGAAAATACTCGGAAATGCGGTGGTTTGCGTGCCGAATTCGAGTGAATCAGGAGCACCCCGGGCGAAGCGAAATCGGTCTGGCGAGCCCGAAGGGGCATACCCCCCGGGAAATGATCTCCCGCTGGCATCCGACAAGACATCGTTGACCCGACACCAGAGGTACTACCGCGAGCACCGCGACCAGCGTCTAGCTGATTCGAATACCCGGAAGCGGAACGTTCAGCGGTATCACGGGCTGGAGATTTCCGAATACCGCGCGATGATCAAACGTCAGCGCGGCCGATGCGCTATCTGCGGGGCTCGCAAGAGCAACCTGGTAATCGACCACGATCATGCGCACTGCCCGGGGCAATATGGATGCAAGGAATGCGTTCGGGCGCTGCTGTGTCATTCGTGTAATGCCGGGCTCGGATGCTTCGCCGATGATCCGAAGCTGATGGAAGGGGCTGCCGAATATGTCCGCGCACACGGACGAGTTGCAAAGGCAGGTCGATCGACTGTCGGCGCACGGAAAAACCGTGTGGGAAGAACTGAACGTGGCCTACACGATGGACACAGCGGCGCAAACTCTCGCACTTCAGGTTTGCCGTCTGGTGGATCGGCTGGACCGGCTGGAAGCGGCCCTGAAGAGTAACAAGACCTGGATTCGGATTGCCGAAGAGTCCATGATCGGACCCGACGCGGCGAAAATTACAGTGACCTGCGACGCCGCGCTATCCGAGGCTCGGCAACAGGCCGTTGCGCTGACTCAGATCCTTCACAAGCTGGGCGTGGGCAAGCTCGACAACGCCGCGCCGCGGGAAAGTTCGTTCGATGACGTTATGCGACGAATACAAGAGCTATGACAATCAGTATCCGCTGCTGTATCACTACCCCGAGAGTCCTATAAGCACCGGACGACGTTTCATCGCTCTCGCGGAACTGTGTGGCCTACACCTGGACCCCTGGGAGAAGTGGGTTCTGGAAGTTGCGCATCGGGTCACGCCGGACACTGATCCGAGATTGCGTCGGCTCATTGCCAAACAGGTTGCCGTCATTGTGTCGAGACAGAACGGCAAGGGCGAAATACTGGTGGCGCTTGGGCTGGGCTGGCTGTTCATCACACAGGAAGAACTGGTGATCCACAGCGCCCACCAGTTCAAGACCTGCGCGGATTCGTACAAGCGACTGAAGCACGCCATCAAGAAGGGACCGCCCGAACTGATGGGCATGGTCAAGAAGTTCTCCGACTCTCACGGCCATGAAGGCGTGGTGATGCAAGACGATCGTGAGTACAAGTTCATTGCTCGGGCGGGCGGTTCGGGTCGTGGATTCCCCGCCAAGAAGGTCGTGTTCGATGAGGCATACGACCTGTCCGAGACCGAAATAGAGGACATCATGCCGACCCTGGGCGCCGCGCCGGATGGGCAAGCCTGGTTCATGTCGTCGGCGGTCAACAAGGAGAAGCACCCGAACGGGCGCACCCTATCGAAGATTCGGCACCGCGGCGTCAACCACATCAACGCCGATCAACTGGCGTTCTTCGAATGGTCGTTGCCCGAAGGCGTGTCGAAACTGGACTACCACGACCCCTTCTGGTGGAAGCTCTGCAACCCAGGCTGGGACTACCGGCCGGACATGCTGGGCGCACTGAAATCGGATTTCGATCTGATGTCACTCGATTCATTCGGTCAGGAACACCTGGCCGTAGGTGACTACTTCCCGCCCGACGAAGAGAACAAAGTCATCAGTCAGGACGAGTGGAATGCCCTGCTGGACCCCGATTCGAAGATCGTGGGCAAGCGCGTGTTCAGCCTGGCGGTAGCGCCATTCGGGAAATGCGCCGCGGTGGGCGTGGCCGGATTCAATGGCGCGGGCCTGCTCCATGTCGAGGTCATCAAGTACGGGCGCGGAACCCGGTGGGTGGTCGATTATCTGACAACCCGGTGCGCGAACTGGAAACCCCTAGCCGTGGTCTACAACCCGCGCAACGCATCAGCGTCACTGGAAGACGAACTGGTCAAGGCGAAGATTCCGCTGGAACCGCTGAAAGGTGTCCAGGTCTCCCAGGCTTTCTCGATGTTCTACAACAAGTGCGTCGAGGCGAAGACGATCCGGCACCCCGACCAGCAGTCGATCAACGAAGCGTTGCTGGGCGCGGAATCCCGGGACTTCGGCGAAGGGAAAGTGTGGGACGTGAAAAAGTCGAAGTCTGATATCACCGGCCTGGAGGCAATCACCAACGCCGCTTATCTGTTTAGCATGAAGAACAGCGGCTATGTAGACGTAGCTGAGAACGTATGGTAAGCGCAATGACATTCATTCGGAAGATGCTCACCCGGGCCCGAGTTGCCTTGCTCCGGAATCGGGGATCGTTGCAAGGTATCGTCGGGGTCGTCGCGATTAGCGTCGGTGTCGGCATGATCTATCCCCCCGCGGCCCTTATCGTTGGCGGCGCGCTGGTACTTCTCGACAAGGTGCTGTGATGGGCAGGCTTCTGGGCAATCGGGAATACCGCCAAGCATTTCCCGAACCACCGGTGTTGCCGTACCCCGGCGCGCCGATGCCCGGCAAGCGACTGAACCTGTCGGAAATCGACTCCCCGATGGTCGTCCCCGCGGTCTGGGCGTGCGTCGCGCTGCTGGCGAACACCATTTCGATGCTTCCGCTCGAAACCTTCCGCAAGGCGAACAACCAGGGCGTATCGCTGCGAGTGGACGACCCGCCGCTACTCCAGTCGCCAGGCTCGGACCTGACACTCTCCGAGTGGATACACGCCGCGGTTGTCTCGGCGCTGCTACGCGGCAACACCCTGGGGCAGATCGGCGGATATGACAGCCGCGCCTATCCGACCAGCGTCAACCTGCTGAATCCGGACCTGGTTCGCATGGAGGTCAACCGGCAGACCGGATACATGGAATACCGGTTCATGGACGATTCGGTCTCCCCCGGCGAGAAGCCCGGCACGGTGCATCACGAGTGGCGCACGGGACTGCCCAACGCCGACATCTGGCACATGCGGGGCATGACGATGCCGGGCGTACCGATCGGGTTGTCACCGGTGGCGTACGGCGCGCTGCAACTGGGTGTCGATCTGAATAGTCGCCAGTTCGCTGACCAGTATTTCGAGGGCACTCAGATTCCGAAAGCCGTAGTCGAGTCCGACCAGGAGATAAACCAGGTTCAGGCGCAGACGATCAAAGATCGGATCATCGCGAACATGACCGGACGCACGCCGATCGTGCTGGGCGCCGGCCTGAAGTTCGTCCCGATCACGGTGAAGGCGAACGAATCCCAGTTCATCGAGACTCAGGGACTCTCCGGTGCGCAGATCTGCCGGTTCTTCTCCGTTCCGCCGGAGATGGTGGGGTACCCGACCGGCCACAGCATGACCTATGCCAACCAGGAACAGCGGTCGATCGACTTCGTGAAGTATTGCGTCGGATTCTGGCTGAAGCGCATCGAAGACGCTCTGTACCCACTTCTCCCCGGCCGGGTGTTCGTCCAGTTCAACCCGAAGGCGCTACTCCGAACCGACGCCATGACCGCGGCCAGTGTGCGCATCCAGGAAATCGCGGCGAAGACCAGGACACCCACCGAGGTCCGTGAACAAGACCTGAACCTCCCCGAGATGACTCAGGCTCAGAAGGATGAAGTCAACATGGTCCCGCTGGATCTGAACGTGGTCGGCGGTAGCAAGCTGGGCGTCAAGGTAAATTCGAGTTATAACCAGCAGGTGAATCCCGGCAGCGCCAACCCGACGAATACCGGTGCCCCGGCAAATCCTCAGTCTGGCGCAGATGGACAGTGAGATGGCAAAGAATCTGAAGCCCTACGGTGATGTTCCGTATGCCGACCCTGGATATCAGGCTGACGGGGTGCACCGGTATCCCCTGGACACTAAGGCTCACGTCAAAAGTGCCTGGAGTTTCATAAACCAGGCGAAGAATCGCACACCGTACACCTCTGAGCAACTGACGCACATCGAGAACGCCATCAAGAGCGCGGCCAAGGGTTTCGATATCGAGATTTCAGAGCAGAACTCCGAATTCGTGGATCTGGCCTACCGCGGCATCCAGCCGTTCCTACCCGAACAGCGGAGCTACCCGGCACAGTTCGAGATTCGCTCGATGGGCAATGGCAAGTTCGAGCTGACCGGGTACGCCAGCACCTTCGAGAAGCCGTACACGATGTACGACATGTTCGGCGAATACTCCGAAGTCGTTCGAAGCGGCGCCTTCGGCAAGTCGATCGCGGCCGGCGCCGATACGGCATTCCTGACCAACCACGGCGGCATGACTCTCGCCCGGACCAAGAACGGCACGTTGAAACTGTCCGAGGATAGCTCGGGCCTCCTGACCTGCTCAGAGTTGGACGAGCGCCGTAGTGATTCGCGTGATCTCATGCTGGCGGTGGAGCGCGGGGATATCGATGAGATGAGCATCGGATTCCGGGTCACACAGCAGAAGTGGAGCCCGGACTACGACGAACGCTCGATGGTGGAACTGGACCTGAACCGCGGCGACGTGTCCGCTGTGAATTTCGGCGCGAATCCGCACACCAGCATTTCAGCGGCCCAGCGGGCATTCAGCTCTCTGGACGCTGCCCGGATGCACGCGATTGCCACCGAGATACGAAGTGGTGACGATATGTCGCCGGCGACCCGGCAAGCGCTCTCCCAGGTACTCGATTTGATCGCGGCATCGGATCGCGGTCTGGATTCGGCACAGCCGATCCTGGCCGGAGTGCTGAATGTCCCGAATCCGGATGCCGATGGCAAGAAGACCGGCACCGAGAAGGAATCAGCGCCGTTCGTTCCGATGACCCGACATATGGCAAAGCGAATGGCGAAGCTGGGCGTACGCTCGTAAACAAGTTCGGGGTTTGGATACTCCCACTCGGATTACCACACGAGGCTTGCATACTCGCGCTCGCGCTGGGATGAAGTTTTCCCATCAATCCGAGGTTTTTCACGATGAACCCCCTGGAAATGGTGCGGGCTCGTCTTGCGGAGGTCCGCAAGGAATTCGATGATGCCAAGACCAAGCGGAACGCCCTGGTCGATACGGCCCTTGCCGAGAAGCGGGCAATGTCGGATGCCGAGAACGCCGAGTACAAGAAGCTCTCCGACAAGCGCTCGGGGCTGAAGTCCGAGATCAAGGTTCTGGAGGAACGCGAAGCCGAACTGGTCGAAGAGGCCAACCGCGCTTCCCAGTCTGCCGAGTCGCGTCGTCAGAACGGCGGGGGTGGCGCCAAGGTCACCGAGCCCGCTGTGTACCGCGCGGACAATCAGCACGAAGTCTCGTTTTTCAAGGACCTGTTCAAGGCGAGCACCCGCGGCGATAGCGCGGCCATGGATCGTCTGGTTCGGAACACCGCGATCGAAGCCGATCTGGCCCGGGAGAAGCGCGCCGGTGGTGACACCGTAGGCACGGTCTCCACTCCCGGCGGTATCCCGAGCGGCAACGCCGGCCCGTTCGCGCCGCCCCAGTGGCTCGTTGATCAGTACGTGAAGCTCGCGCGTCCGGGCCGGGTCGGTGTCGATACGTTCGACAAAATGCCTCTGCCGTCCGGCGTTTCGAGCATCAACCTGCCGAAGGTCACCGCGGGCACAATCACGGGTCTCCCGAGCGCCGGTGAGCTGACTCCGCTGCCCGAACAGGACATTCAGACCACGAGCCTGACCACCGGCATCACCACCATCGGCGGTAAGCAACTGATCTCGCTGCAACTGCTGGAACAGTCCGCCATCCCGTTCGACAAGGTGATTCTGGAAGATCTGGCCCTGGCCTACGCGGCGAATATCGATGTGGAGGGCCTGACCCAAAACGGTCAGAACGGCCACCTTCGCAGCCTGGGCGCGGCTGTCGGCATGGTCACCCAGACCTACACCGACGCTTCGCCGGACTTCGTTGGGCCGGGCAAGCTATACACCCAGATCATGAGGGCCAGCGCGACGATTCACACGAATCGTTTCCTGTCGCCCGACACGATTCTGATGACCCCTACCCGTTGGTCGTGGATCGCATCGCGGTTCGACTCCCAGAACCGCCCGGTGATCCTGCCCCAGGCGAACAACCCGTTCAACACCGTTTCCACCAGCCCCGACCTGAACTCTCCGCAAGGCGCGGTGGGCAACATCGCGGGCATGGACGTGTTCGTAGATCCCCAGTTGCCGACCAACATCAACGGCAATCAGGACCCGATCTACCTGTACCGCCGCAACGACATCAAGTTGTGGGAGTCCAACCCGTCCACGGAGACCTTCACCGCGACCTACGCGGACAGCGGTGGCGTTCTCTATCGAATGATGGGCTACGCGGCCATGATCCCCGATCGGTACGGCTCGTCCATCGTCCAGATTTCCGGGTCCGGTCTGGCCTACCCGCCGACCTTCTGATTCTGAGAGGAGTAAAGGAAATGAATTACACTGTTACCCTCCCGGCTCAGTCGGCTGCGGGTGCCACTGCGGTTACGGTCGTGGGCGAATTCTCACCAGAGGACGGAAACGGCCGTGGCGTGACTCGGGTCAGCCTGGTCAGCCCGACCGCTGTCACCGGCGCTGCTACGAACAACTTCAGCGTGAACGTTCGTCAGCTCCGGGCCGGCTCGGTGGTTGCCACATTCGCAACCTTCACCGCTGGTTCCGGCAGCAACCTGGCGGTTGAAACCCCCAAGGTTCTGCTGGACTGCAACGCGACCCCAGGCGCCGGCGTGGCACTGAACGATGGGGACGTGCTGGACGTCCAGTTGGTCCAGAACGGCACTGGCCTGGCGGTCCCGGCCGGGATCGTCGTAACGATCACCATCAACTGATGAACGA
Source organism: Nocardia jiangxiensis NBRC 101359 (assembly GCF_000308615.1). Taxonomy (GTDB): domain Bacteria; phylum Actinomycetota; class Actinomycetes; order Mycobacteriales; family Mycobacteriaceae; genus Nocardia; species Nocardia jiangxiensis. The sequence goes on along the minus strand of NZ_BAGB01000151.1, from coordinate 21,103 downwards.
AATCCCTCGGTGCTGCTGACCCGGCACCGGGGGATTTCCCCTATCCGGGAGTGATTCATGGCCTGGGGCGGCGCACATCGCAAGCTTCGCGCGGCAGTGCACTCGATATCCACGAAGGTCCGCAAGCCGCGTACACCGAAGGCTCCGAAGGCTCGCAAGACACCGCTGCGGGCCACGAAGGGGCAGAGCATCCAGCACGCCGCGCACACCGCCACCGGTCACCACAAAGCCGAAGGTATGCGAGCCCATCCTGGCTCTCGCAAGACCGCCCGGGGACATTTCGGCAGTCACATTCACGGGCCCCGAGTGAAACACGAACGCGCCGGGAATCGCACCGGCAAGAAGAACAAGATTTACCGCAATCTGTAGGCTGAACTCGGAGGTTTTGAAATGGCCGGCGAATTGGTCCGCATGTCGGAAGTGCTGTCTCACCTGGACCTTGCCGCGGGTGACACCACCTATCAGGCAGAGCTACAGCGGTATATCGAAGCGGCTACGCCGATCGTGGAATACATCACCGGCCCGATCAACACCTACACCTATACCGAGTCCTATCCGTGCGATGGGCTCAGCCGGATTTCACTGCGGAACGTCCCGGTTATCGATGGGTCGATCACTTCGTGCATTGAATACGTCGGTGTCAGCGCTTTCACACTGACCAGCCAGCCCCCGGGGAGCACGCACGACAATTACGGCTTCTATTTGCAGCGCCCGGAAGCGGGAACCCTGATCCGGATGTCCAGCTTCGGCCAAGAGATGCCGTTCTTGGGCTCGTGGCTGACGATCACCTATCGGGCCGGGCTGGCGTCGGTACCGCCGGATGTGAAGTTGGCCGTTCTGGAGGACATCCGGGGATTGTGGCAGCAGACCCACAACGGCGGCAGGCCGAAATGGGGCGGGGGTGTCCCCGATGAGGACGGCTGGAGTGTCGGGCCGTTGCACCTGTTCCCCCGACTTGCCGCCATGCTGGAGAACAAAGCACGTACCCAGAGCATCGCATGACCATTCCGAATTCGACCGTTCCCGCGGTCAAGATCTATCTTCTGAATCTTCTCGGTTCAACGCTGACCCAGGAGCCGGGATATCAACTGGTCGTCTGCCTGGATGATCCGGGCCCCGAACAGCCGGACGATATTGTTTCGATCGGTGCCGTTCAGCGCAAAGCGGAGCTGTACCAGATGATCGGCAGCATGAACGCCGGATCATTCCTGGAGACATACGATATGCACATTGTCATCTCGACATTCCGGGGCGGTCCTGATCAGTCGTGGCCGTTTCAGCGGGCCTGGGCACTGGCGAGCACTGTTGAAGCCGCGGTGCGGGCTGATCCGACGTGCGCGGGAAACGTCATCAAGGCGGACCCGAAGGAATCCCGCGATACATCGTCATGGGAGCCCGAGCACAAGGGCCGTCTTGTCGAAGTAGAGATTATCCTGTCAGTAATGGCCCAGATCTAAGGGATATTCACCATGCGTCTTCAATACATCGGCGAACCGGAGCGCGTTTACCCGGCATTCCGTGTCGAACCGGTCCCCGGTGAGGTCTACGACATTCCGGAGAACCCGGAAGATGGACGCTGGCGCCCGGCCGAAGAGAAGATTTCCGGTGCCGACGATCGCCCGGGCCCGGTAGAAGTCGATCCGGCCACCGATCGCGCTGAAGGTCAGGAGTAACGGCAATGCCCATCGCAACATTCCGGACTTTCCTGGGGGTGGCGAAGGAATCCACTCCCGGAACCGCGGTAGCCGCTACCGACTACATCACCATCACTGCGGACCCCAAGGCGAAGGACACATATAAGAAGCTCGATGACAAGAGCTTTCGTGGGTCCGCTGTCGAGACCTACGCCAAGATTCCGGCGATGCGTACCGGTGATTTCGGTGTGGACGGCAACGCCAACCCGGCCACCATCGGCTATCTGCTCGGCTCGCTGCTGCCAGACGTGGTGACCAGCGCTACTACCGCTCCGTCCGGCCTGGCTGCCGCGGCCAACGGTACAGGTTCGTCCTTCGGCGCCGGTGCTCAGTTCTGGGTGGTAACAGCGCTGTTCGGCACCGGTGAGACCGTGAAGTCCAATGAGGTGACGCTCACTCTGACCGCCGGCCAGAATGTGAACCTGACCTGGACTACATCACCGGGCGCGTCCGGGTATCGGATCTACCGCGGCACATCCGCCGGTTCGGAAAACGTGCTGGTTACCACCGTGGGCCCCGTTGGCGCCTACACCGATACCGGTAGCACCGGAACCGCTGGAACCCCGCCTGTGTCGTCTTCGGCCCCCACCAACACTCATGTGTTCTCGTGCAAGAACACCGGCGACGGGCAGCCCACGTCGTTCACCTTCAGCGACTATGACGGGGATCAGTGCCACGCCTTCGCCGGAACGAAGTTCTCCGAGCTGGATTTCAAGTTCAGCGCTGATGGGCTGCTGACGTTCACCAGTAAGGCGATGTCCTGGGCATCGGTCGTGCTGTCGGCACCGACGCCGAGTTATTCCACCGTCCTGCCGATTGCGGCGTACACGGGGCAGCTCTACATCGATGGCGCAAAGGCGTTGAACGTCTCCAGTGCCGAGTTGCAGATCAAGCGCAAGGTGGAAGCTCTCCAGACCGTTCAGGGCACACAGGACCCGTACGCGATGTTCTCGGGCGCGGTCGGGGTGACCGGCAAACTCACCACGGTCATGCTGGCGAGTGATCCGATGCTGGCGAAGATCGGCAATTCGTCCAACCCCGGCGAGACTTACGCTCTGGCCTTCGCCCAGGGGGCCAACACTCTCGTGTTCCAGATGTCCGACGTGGTGTACGACTCGGTTGATCGCACCCGCGGCAAGGACTACGTGGAATTGTCGGTGGCATTCACCGCTGTGGGCAATACGACCGACGCCGGCGCCACCAACGGATACAGCCCGGTCAAGGTGTTCCTGGGTAACTCCGTCGCCTCGGGCACCTATCAGTAACCCTGAATACAGCCACTCACTATTGAAGGTTGACCGCGCGTGAAAGTTGAACTTCCCGAGGGCGCATGGGCCGACATCCGCGACCCGCGCAAGCTGAACGAACTCCAGACTGCCGAACTGGAAGATGTCCAGTTCGATGCGGTGGCTCATCTGCCCGCCGGGATCGACCCGGAGAAGGCACAGGATCTCCCGCCGGTGGATATGGTGCGGCAGTTGGGCCGCGAAGGCGCAAAAGCCATGCGCGAGATGAAATGGACGACGATCCTGGTTTACGTCTCGGAATGGTCGTTCGGTGCGGTCTCCCGGGATGTGCTCTTGCAGCAGATTCCGAGCGGGACCGTAACCGCGCTGTTCGATGAGATCAGCAAAATCGTGCGCGCGACCGGTGGCCCCAGGTTGAATGCGGAAGTGAATCCCGATCCCGCCTCCCCTACGCTGCCCTTGAACGGCTGAGGCAAGCCTTCGAGGGATTCGACATAGACCAGCGCTCGATACCCGCCTGGTTGCGTCGCGCACAACGCCGGCGCCGATTGCTGGAAATGGGGGTGTCGCTCACCGAACAAGCGCATACACCGACGTTCGAACTCGATGCAATACTGGCAGTAGATGACGTGGTGAATCACGTTATGCAGGACAGACACGAGAGGCAATCCGAAGATGTTCGGCATCAGCACTGACATTTCGGAATTCCTTGCCGCCGAAGAGTACATGAACCGGATGGTCGATCGAGCGAGCATGTACGCAATCCGTCAAGCGGGCCGGGAAATCCGCGCCGCGGCGCGTGCCGAAGTCCCCGTGCTGACCGGACGACTCCAGAAGTCCATTTCCAATTCCCGGAACGTTCGCAGCACCGGCGCGCACAGCTTCGAAATTTCCGTGGGCCCGCATGGGAGCCCGGTGTACCTGTATTCGGGGAAGATCGAAGAAGAGCATCCGTATATGGGCCCGGCCCGCGGTGTCATCGAAGGTCGGATGGGTGACATCTTCGAGCAAGCACAGGCCAAGGTGCTTTCGAGGTTCGCATGAGCATTCCGGTAATGGTGAACCTGTCCGCCACGGCGGGCGCGTTCTTCTCGGTGATGAAGGATGCCGAGACGGCAATGCTCGGGATGGCGAATTCCGGCAAAGTCACCGAAGCGGCCATGAACAGGCTCGGGACCGCGCTGAGCGTCGGCACGGTGGCCGCGGTAGGAGCCTTCGCCGGTGAGTCGATCAAGATGGCTACGGACTTTCAGACCGCCATGACTCACCTGGTCACCGCTGCTGATTTGCCCAAAAGTGCCGTTCAAGCTCTGGGCGACCAGTTCATGACCCTCTCGTCCCAGGTGGGCACGTCGGCAACCGACCTGGCGAACGCTTCGTACTACGTCCTGTCCGAGGGTTACACCTGGAAGGACACCAGCAACATCATGCACACCGCCGCTCAGCTCAGCATCGAAGACCAGGCGGACCTGACCACGACAACCCGCGCGCTGGTCACCACCATGCACGACTACGGCGCGTCCAGCTCGCAAGCGACCAACTACGGCAACGCCTTCCGCGAGATGCTGGCGCTGTCCGGAACGAACATGCAATCCCTTGCGGACAACATGGGCCGGGTCGATCAGGTCTCCCACGCGCTCGGGCTGGACTTCTCGCAATCGGCCGGTGCGCTGGCGACGCTGACCAAGGAAGGCATGGACGGCGCCCAAGCCGAAACGCTGCTGTCTACCGCGATGGGCCACCTGGCCGGCGATACCCCGAAGATGACCAAGGAACTGCAAGGGCTCGGGATCAACGTGCAGCAGTTCCAGCAAGAGCTTGCCTCCCCGCAAGGGCTGGTAGGTGGAATTCAAATGGTCACGGACGCCATCCGGAACCACCTGGGCAACGATGGGCTGGTCTACCTGCAACAGGCGCTCACCAAGAGCAAGGGCAACCTGGATGCCTTCACTCAGGCGATGGGCACGGCCCCGGCCGATGTGCAGTCGTACGTTGCCGCGCTCGGAGATGCCATGGGTGGCACTCGAAATCTCGGGGTCATCCTGGGCCTGACCGGTCCGAACTTCGATACCTTCAAGTCCAATGTGGATTCGGTGTCGCAAGCGCTGAAGACCGGCGGAACGAACGTCACCAACTGGTCTGATGTCACGCAAACGATGAGCTTCAAGAGCAAACAGCTCAACACCGATCTGCAAGACCTTGCTATCAAGCTCGGGACGATGCTTCTTCCCGCCGTGACCAGCATCGTTGGTGGGCTCGACAAGTTCATCGGATACCTGGACAGGAACAAGGTGGCCGCTGATGCGTTCGGTATTGCGATCGGGCTACTCGCTGCCGGTGCCCTGACGAACCTCATCATCAAACTCGGTTCCGTCGCCGGGGCGTTCACCGGCCTGTTCATCACTACGAGCGCCGAAGGCGGACTGATGGCCGGCCCGCTCGTCGCCGGTATCGGCACACTGATCGGCTGGCTAGGTGCGGCAACTGCCGCGGTCGGGCGGTTCGCCTTCGCCTGGGGCGTCATCGGCTGGGAGGCCATCGCGTCCGGGCTGTCCCGGCTGGGCACCGTTCTGACCGGCACCGTTGTTCCCGCCCTGGTCAGCGCGTCAACAGCCGCTTGGGAATTCGCGGCGTCGCTGCTGGCGAATCCGATCACCTGGTTCGTGATCGTGTTCGTCGCCGGGCTCGCCTACTGCATTTTCTGGATCTGGGCGTTCGCGAACAACTGGCATGGCGTGACCAGCACGGTTGCCGGATACATGGCGGACATCCTGATCTGGGCAGTGAATACCTGGACATCGATCATCACGTTCCTGGGCAAGGCGGGCTCGGACATCCTGATCACCGTGACCGGGGCGTGGCAAGCGCTGTTGGGCTACCTGTCCGGCGCTGGCTCGGAGATCTATCAGACCTGCATCGAACCGTTCGCGAAGGTGATCTCATACCTGTACGGCCTGCTCACCAAGTGGGAGGACATCGGCCGCGAATTGGTGCAAGGCATGGTGCGCGGGATAGAAGAGGCTGGCGCCGCGGTCATCTCGGCAGTGGAAAAAATCGTGTCGGATGCGGCCAACGCAGCGAAGGCCATTGCCCACATCTTCAGTCCGTCAAGGCTCTTCGCCGATGAAGTCGGTAAGTACATCTCGCTCGGTATCGCTGCCGGTATCACCGAGCACGGTCCGGCGGTCAACAGCTCCGTTCAGGGTGTCATCACCGGCGCGGCCGGACAAGGCAGCTTCAGCGCTGTGGGGACCGGCATGGGCCGGCTCGGTGTCGGTGGGGGGCAGATGAACATCACCTACCGTCTGGAGGTCAACGCGCCGATCATCGGCCAGAACCTCGAAAGCGCCGCCGAAGACCTCTGGCAGCAGTTCCTACGGATGCAAGCGCGCGGAACGCTCGGCTTCTCCGGATCGGTCTCGCTGGGGTTCTGATGGCCGGATCGTTCTGGGCAAGCATCTCGGTTCAGGTGAACTTCAGCGGAACCACCTGGACCGATATCACCGCGTACGTGCAGGGCATCACCGCGAAGCGTGGTCGGCAATACGAACTGGACGAACCCCGGGCGGGCAGCCTGAATCTGGCGCTGGACAACCACGATGGCCGATTCGACCCGAGCAACGCCGGCTCTCCGTACAGCCCGAATGTGGTGCTGTACAAGCCAATCAAGGTCGTCTGCACGAATGGCTCGTTCTCCAACACCATCTTCTATGGCTACGTGGAGCGGTGGCCCCAGACCTACTACAACGCCGGGAACTGGCAGATGACGCCGCTGATTGCCGTGGACATCTTCGGCGCGCTGAAACAGAAGGTCTTCTTATCGCTTGTCGAAGAGATGATCGCCCAGCAGAACCCATCGAACCTCTGGTGGCCGCTCACCAGCGCCGCGCCGACTTCGAACGTCACCCCCGAACGCACCGCCGGAATCCAGAACGGACAGGTAGCCACCTTCGGCGGTAACCAGCAAGTCTCCCTGGGCGCCAACCCGTACGCGAACCCGGCCCCAGGTCTCGAAGGTCTCGGCGGTGCGAGCTTCACCCCCGCAAGTCCGGGTTGGGGCTACCCGCACAACCTTTCGGTGATCAGGCTCGAAACGCCGAAGGACGGAACCTATTTCCAGTTCCCGGCCGTGCCGTGGACGCTGTGCATGGTCATCCAAACCAACGTCCGGCCCAGCACCGCGGCGAACTATAACCCGATGACCTTCCTGGAGTTCACCGACTCGGGCGGCGCGAACGCGAACCACACCTATTCGGAATTCCTGCGGTTCATGATCACTTCCGCCGGACTGCTGCAAGTCGTCGCTGTCGATCAGGACCAGGCCATCTTCAACACCGTGTTCGCCGCCCAATTGGCCGATGGCCTACCGCATTTCATCTCTATCGAGATGAGCACCCCGACCGGTGGCGTACCCACGCTGTACTTCTCGATGGACAACCTGGGCGTTGCCACGATCAGTAGCGGAAACAGCATCAACGGCTGGCGCTGGGATCAGCTTGTAGCGATGAACCTTGGTGCCACCTGGCCCACCAACGCCAATGGTGCCAACAGCTTCTCCGGGATGATCAGCGAAGTGTGCTGGTTCTCCGGGACTCTCGTGACGAACGGCACCTTCAGCGGCGGCGCCTCCACCAACCTGCCCAACGCCGCGATCAACGGACTCGCCAATCAGACCGCCGACGCTCGGATTCAAACCCTGATGACCCTCGCGGGGTATGGCTCGAAATTCACATCCCTGGGCACCGGCAACACCGCCATGCAGGCGGCAGTCATCAGCGGCAAAGACGCGGCAGCGCTGATCATCGATACAACGAAATGGGAAGGCGGGGTGGTCTTCTCGCGGGGTGATGGGCAACTCGTCTTCTCCCCCCGGTCGTACCGACTCAATGCCTCCCCATCGCTGACGATCGGGGACAGCGCGAGCTACCCGGTCTCGGATCTCGCGCTGTCCTACGACACGTCCAGGCTCATCACCCAAGCCGAGGTCAGCCGGACCAACGGCAACGATTTCGTCGTCAACAACACCGCGGCCCAGGCCATCTACGGGATATGGACAACCCAGATCACCGACGAAGGCGTAGCCACCGACAACCACGCGCTAGCTCAGGCTCAGTACCTCGTGGCGCACTACGGCGGGCCATTGCTGCGAGTCGAAAAACTGATGCTGGACGCCGGTCCGAATCAGTCCATCATGAACCTGGTCACCGGGGCATCCGGGCTGGCCGCGCTGGAACTGAACCAGTTGCTCCGCATTCAGCACACCCCGCTCGGTGGGCACGCGGTCTCGTGGGTCGGCTGGGTGGAGTCGATCAACTACACGATCGGGCCGGACAAGTTCCAGATCACTCTGGACCTGTCCCCCCAGGACACGACCACCTATCTGACCTGTGACGGCAGCGCCGCGGCGAAGCTCGACACCACGACGAACATCCTGGCGTTCTGATGGCAAAAGTCCCGATCATGCCCACGTTCACCAGCGGTCCCGTGCGCGCGGAAGACCTGAACCAGTTGCGCGACGGAGTGAACTTCCTGAACCGCGGTCTTCCCCACTGCTACGCGCGTCAAGCGATCAACACGACATCGGTCAGCCAGAACGTCTGGACGCCGATCATCTTCGATACCACCGAAATTGACGTGGACGCCGCGCTGGACAGCACCGGAACGTATCACTGTCAGACCGCCGGGTGGTATTACATCGTCGCGAACATCACTTGGCCCTGGAACAACCCGAGCAGTGGCAACCGTGGTACCCGGCTCGTGCTGAACACGAACGCCGTGGTCGGTACGTCGCTGCTGCCTGCTGCTCCGTCGATCGTGCACGGCGGACAGGTCGATATCTTGCTGCACATGGCGATCGGGGACCAAATGCAGGTCCAGGGATTTCAGGACCAGTTGTCTTCGATGAGCACGATCGTGAACTACCAGCCGTTCGCCGGGCAGTCCCGATCCGAAACGAGTTTCATGTCTCTGCTGTTGGTGAAGGCGGGCTGAGATGGCTACCGTTCCGATCCAACCAACGTTCACGGTCAACCAGGCGGGAATCACCAGCGCGACGCTGAACAACATTCCGGCCGGGGTCAATTTCGTCTACAACGGGCGCCCTTTGCTCGCTGTCCACGATGGCGGGTCCGGAAGCACGAGCCTGGCGAACCAGGCATGGACTCGGATCGTTCTGGGCACTGTCGATATCGACAACTTCTCGGGCTGGTCCACTGGTTCCAACACCTACACAGCGCCGCTGACCGGCTATTACATGGTGATGGGGTGCGTTGTCTTCTCGGGCCAGTCCAACGCCGGCCACAGCGCTGCTACCCGGTTCGTCATCAACGGGACACCGGTGGCCGGGATCGGCTCTCATGCCTATCCGTCCGATGGATCGTCGGTGCCCGGCGTCGCGCTGTCCCGGATGGTGTTCATGGCAGAGAAAGACATTCTGGAGTTGCAGGGTTTCCAGGACACCGGCGCGACGGTCAGCACCAACAACTCGGGAGTCAGCGCAGAACGGCCCTACCTCGATGTGATTTTCTTCGGAGGCTGACGTGTCCACATTCCCGGCCCAGCACAGCTACGCCAGCGCCGAAGCGCTCACCGCGGCGAACCTGAACACCCATCCCCAGGGAATCTCATGGCTCACCAGCGCCCGGCCGTTGCTGCTGGCACATCAGGCGAGCGCCACCATATCCATTCCGAACACGACCTGGACCGCGATCACCTATGACACGGTGGATTCGGACTCGGAATCCGGACTCAACGCGAGCACCGGCCGCTACACCTTCAATCAGATGGGCTGGTACTTCCTGTCCGGATCGATCAATTTCGCGGGCAACGCCACCGGCATCCGGGCAATGCACTGGAAAACCAACTACGCAACGATCATCGGCCTGGAATGCTCCCCCGCCGCGGTTGTCCCGCCCGGCACATCGAATCCAGCGCTGAATACGTCGCTGAACATGGGAACGTTGATCGGTGCGAAGTCCGGCGATTGGGTCCAGATGGAGGGGTACCAGAATTCCGGTGGCGCGCTGAGCACGGCAACGAACTTCGCCAACAACCGCGCGGAATCGTCATTCTTCTCTATCACCTGGATAGGCGGGCAAACGTCCTCTGTCTGAGTACGCTCGGAATCGAGGTGAATTTCAGTGGTCAATTACTACATCGCGCCCGGTAACCAGTACCCGCTGTTGCTCGATGCCGCGAGCCGGCCCTATGGTCCCGCGGTCAAAGCATCCATCTACAACGGTATCTGCCGGTATCTTTCCGATGGCGGATCGGGGCTGCCCGGAAAATTGCTGCTACCCGATGAGGCGCAATCGTATATCGACAATGATCAGGCGCTCGTGTCCAACTGGGAAACCACGGCGGACATGATGCTGGGCGGATACAACCAGGGCAAATCCGATGCCGCTGCCGCCTGGGCTCAGCACAAGAATTGCGGCGGGCCTGATGGCGCGGCTATCTACTTCTCGTGCGACTTCGATGAGGCACCCGGGCAGGACGCACAGATTGAGCAGTACCTACAGGGCTGCCTGGACCAGATCGGCGCATGGGGCAAGGTCGGCATTTACGGCTCGTTCTACATCTGCCAGCGCGTCCACGCCTGGAATCCGAATATCTACCTGTGGCAGACCGAAGCATGGTCGGGCGGTCAGGTATTCGACGGCATTCACTTGTACCAGCGCAACGATCTGGGATACGCCTGGGTCGGGGGCTGTGAATGCGACATCAACGAAATCCGCCGGCCCGACGACTTCGGCCAATGGAACATCCATCTCGGAGGTAACACCATGTCTCAGCCCGTTTCCAGTCAGATCGAAAACTACCTGGGCGTGCAGGTCGATCGAGATTTCATGCTCGCCTGGGTTGACAAGCGCGAGGCACGCAACGAACAACTGCTGTCCGCGATCCTGGACAAGCTGTCCGGCCCAGGCACCGCCGAAGCGCTGATTGCCGCATTCGACAAGAACGTTCCGGACCAGTTCAAGGGATAGGTTCCGTGCCGGATATCAAGTGGCACGCCACCGTCTCGCAGAGTGATTACACAGCGTCGGTGGAGTACCTGGCCCTGCTGATGTCTTCGCTCGAAGCGGCGGCAACGGTCGATCGGCTCAGGCAGGCCAAGACCGTGACGTTCTACGCCAAGGACATCATCCGTGCCGCCCGGCTGCCGGTACTCCCGCTCGATGACCCGTATGTGTCGCATGAGCTGGACAAGATCAACAAGGGGCTACCGCTCTCCCCGATCCTGCTGATTCGAGGCAAGGCCCGGAAGGGTACCCGGCTGATCATCGCTGACGGATATCACCGGGTGTGCGCGAATTACCGACTGGACCCGGACAATCGGATTCCCTGTCACATCACCGATTCGAAGAAAATGAAATGAGCATCAACCCGTTGCCCCTGGTCAAGAAACTATGGTCTGAGGAGCCGGTACGCCTGGCCGTGGATGGCGCGCTGGCTGCCGTCGTCGGTGTTCTGGCGGTCAAGTTCGGCATCGATGGCAATACCACCGATCTTATCGACGCCGGAATTGCCGTAGTGCTCGGTGTATCGGGCGCCGAGGTCGCGCGCTCTCAGGTGTCCTCCCCCGCGACTCTTGCCGCCAAGTTGGCCGCTGCCGCTGCTGAGAAGGTGGTCGGCAAGTAAATGGAACGGTTCCTGATGCACAGGCGCGAGCCGTTCGAAATCACCTTTCTGATCCTGATGATTATCTCGGGATCGACCCAGTTGGTTTCGCGCGCTGTGCCCGGGAGCCTTGCCGCCCTGCTGCCGACCTGGGTTCAGTACCTCTGGGGATCACTATTGGTGGTCGGGTCCGGTGCCGCGCTGTTCGGAATTCTCTGGCGAGACGTGGTAACCGGACTGTTCGCGGAGAATTTCGGGCTCAGCGTTGCCACCGTGGCCCTGATCATCTACGGCAGCGCGGTTGCTGTGGCATCCCCGGTTCGCGGTTCCATCGTCGTTGCGCTCTGTCTGGCATGTGTGATCAGCTTTTACTGCCGCAAGAAGGAATTGCGCAGGGTTATCAGAGGGTTGCCCAGGAAATGACGAGCGTGTGGCAAATCGTGTTCCAGGTCGCATCAGTGACCGGGTTCTCCGGCGCGCTGGTATACGGCGTCCGCGCTGTCATGGATCGCAAGAAGATTCGCGTCGACAACACGCAAGTTCTGACCGGCATCTCCATGAAACAGGTCAACGAATGGCAAGAGGACATGGAGACCATGAAAACTCGTATGCGCCGATACGAACAAGCGCTGTGGACTCATGCCCGATGGGACCGAATGGTAGTCGACCGCCTGGCTAAGCTGGGTGTAGATGATGTCCCGGACCCTCCGGAATTGTGGATCTGATGGCGAGCAGTGTTGTCAATCAAATGACGCTGGGGAACGAACCACAGAATTTGCGTGTGGTCATGTCCCCGAATGCTGTGTGGAATCCGACCATCACCGCCCAGGACAAGAACGGGAATCCAGTCCCCTGGCCCGCCGGAACGACATGCCAGATCATTTTCACTGATTCCCCGCCGGACTCGGCGTACACGGTCACCTTCCCTGCCACCGTATCGGGCGCGAATCTCTCGTGGGCGCTGACCGTCGCTCAGGTGAACGTCATCCCCGATGGGTGTCTCGTGCAGGTCTATCTAGATCAGTCCGGCAACGGCACAGCGCCGATGCTGTGGATGTCCGGCACTCTGCAAGTGAGGTCCTGATGCCGACGCTGGGCCCCGAAACCGTGATTGTGGTGCAACCACCCGCCGCGCCCGTGGTAACCGCTGTACCGCCCCAACAGCCTGCCGTATTCGTCGTCCCAACGCCCGGCCCCCAAGGGCCACAGGGGCTCCCCGGCGGTGGCGCCACGGTCTACACGCAATCGATCGCGTCCGCGCAATGGACCATCAACACGGGTCTGGGGCGCAACCCATACGGCCTGCTGGTCATCGTCGGCAATGCCGAGGTCATCGCGGACGTGGCATTCCCGAGCCCGGGACAGATAACCGTCACGTTCGCCGCGCCGGCCACCGGCACCGTGAGCTACTTCTAGAGGAGATTCCGCAATGGCTACCAAGGTAATGAACGGCCTGGATCTCCAGAGCCAGAAAATCACCAACCTGGCAACCCCGACCGTCAGCACCGACGCCGCGAGCAAGGGCTACGTGGATAGCGCCATACAGGGCATCGAGTGGCGGCAACCGGCTCGCGCTGCGGCAGCGTCCAACATCACCATCTCAGGGCCCGGGACGGCTATCGACGGCGTGACTCTGGCGAACGGTGACCGGGTGCTATTGACCGCGCAGACCACCGGCAGCCAGAACGGTATCTGGGTGTTCAACGGCAGCGCCGCGGCACTCACCCGGCCCACCGATTACGCCACCGGCGCGACGGTCGGAGCCGGTCTGGCGCTGAGCATCATGGACGGCACCACCTACGCCGATCACCTGTTCATGCTGTACACCCCGGATTCGGCGACCGTCGATACCACGTCAACCACCTGGGGGCAGCTCGCCGGCGGTGGGGCAACGTACACGGCGGGCAATGGTCTCCAGCTCACGAGCAACCAGTTCTCCGTGAAGAACGCCGATTCCACGATCAACGTCACGGGGTCGGGTATCTCGGTCAACCCGAGCGCGCTGTCATTCACCAAGAAGTACGCGACAACTCTGACCGCCGGTAGCACGTCGTACACCGTGACTCACAGCCTGGGCACCACCGATATCCTGGTCCAGGTCTACGACAACAGCGGAAACCTGGTCATGCCGGATGTGCAGGCCACGTCAACCACTACGGCAACGATCACTTTCGGCGCGACAACGGCGGTTGCTTACCGATGCGTGGTGATCGGCTGACATGGCAGTCAAGCAACTCGGCACAGCCGCTTCGGGCGCTTCAGACCTGCTGGACGTTGGAGACGCAAAAGCGCTGCTGCCCTGGACATCCGAAGTACATTGCCGCGAATCAGGCGCTCGCACAACAGGAACCATGGACGCACCGCTAGGAACTGTTGCGCCCTACGCTATGACGCTGACAGAAGTCGATTTGCGGTACTCGACTGCCGACGCGGCAGGGTCCAGCTCGGTCTATCACGTCTACAAGAACGGCGCGGACTTCTCTCCCACCGCGGCTACGATCACGATCAGCGGCACCGGCACCACCGGATCGTGGACCGGATCGCTTTCCCTGGCGAAGGGCGACGTTCTCACGATCAACTGCACGCAGGTCGGTACCACGCCCGGCAACGGGCTCGCGGCGCTGTTCATCGGCACCAAGAGCTGAGATGGGCAACGTCATCGTTCCGCACCTGGTCCCCGAAGGCATCAACGCCACGGCGGGCCAGAGCCTTGCCGCTGCCACCACATCGGCCATCACATTCTCATCGGTTCAGGCTGGAACTCCATCGGCCGCATTGGTTTCGAACGCGCTCGTCGTGCTCGCCGGATCGGGCAAAGTCACTGTCACGCTGACGATCAATCCGAGCGGTTCCACGACTTTCGACGCGCTTTACCTGTATCAGAATGGAACTCAGGTGGCATCGGTTACCCCGACGACGAACCAGGCGACCATCACCCTGACCTATTCCGGCGCGGTGGCCCGGGGCGATCAGTTCACAGCCCAGTATCACAACAACAACTTCGTTGCGATCACGGTCAGTTCCGGAGCCCTGTCGTTCGTCGTCAATTAGGTGGCATCAGCGCGTAGCCGCTATTCTGGACGGGTCAACCATAAAGGCTCGACGTCTTCGGTTTGATACCCATGAGAGAAGCCCCACCGGATCGAACCTGTCCGATGGGGCTTTCTCGTGCGCGGGCTATGTTCCGCTGATCTGCCCGGAGTTGAAGATGAACTGGTGTCCGCCGGACTGGCAATCGACCGCGCCGCGGTACTCCAACCGGCAGGTAGCCCCGGCGTAGGTGATGGCCTGCTGGGGTGAACCGTACGGGCCACCGGTCAGATTCGGCAGAGCCGGGTTGCCGTTGGGTCCGGCGTGGCTGCCGCTGAACCAGCCGGGATGACCGGGCATGTTCGGCATGTCCCCGACCACCACGGAAGGCACGTAGGGCGTTGGGACCTGGATACCGCCCACCATCATGTCCATCATGACCGCGGTGGGGCTGACATCACATCCGGCAACGCCGTTCGCGGTAATCGAGCAGTTCCTACCCCCGACGTTGAAGTACGCCGTGCCGTTGACGATGTACGGCCCTGGGGCGGTATCGGCGCCAGCGGTACCTACCGAGAGCCCCAGAGCAGCACAAGCAAGTGCCCCGGCAGCGATAGCTGATCGAATCATGAACATCTCCTGGCGGTCGGAACGATCATGCGATATAGCTATCGGAGCGGGGCACCGTCGTTGTTACGGTCGCGTCAGGACCGGTCGAACTCTCCGCTCATGACAGTGGAGTTGAAGGCGTCCCACTCGGAAGGGTCGAAGACGAGCGCCGGGCCGGTGGGGTTCTTGCTGTCCCGCACGCCGACCAGTCCCCCGTCCAGGTGCGCTACCTCTACGCAATCCTTGGTGGAGCCGCTGCGGCTGGACTTGAACCACTTGGCCCCGGACAGGTCAATACTCACTCGCTATACTCCTCTGCTACTTCCAGAATGAATGCTCTGGACTGGTTTCGATCCAACGCTACCCGGTCGATCTCTCTCAGGGCACCCCGATACCGGTCAACATCCTCCCGGCGCTCTAAGTAGAGGTCCCCGGCGTACTCCTCCACGTACACGATTGGAGGTTCGACCAGCTTGGACTGAGGTAGCGGCGGGAACTCGATGAGGCTGAACGAGCCCACATACGACCCGAGCATACTTCGCGAGTCGAACCGGACTATACGAACCGAAACATTCGGCAGCTCAGACACTTTCGCCAGATGGGTAAGCTGTTCTGCCATCACCGCCGGACCGCCGGCCTGGTCGCGTAGGACCGCCTCCGACAGGATCACGTCAACTTCGAACCCCGGATTGTCGAGACGCGTTTGCCTTCGTGTGGCCCATTCGATGCGCTTCTCGATTTGATCGGACGGCAGGTCAGGAGCTTCAGACCACGCGATAGCTCGCCGGTAGTCAGGAGTCTGCAACAAGCCCGGTACCACGACTGTCTTCCATACAGTCAACTTTCGCGCTGCCGCCTCCAGCGATAAGTAGTGATCGAAGTCCCCGGATATCTGATCGCTGTACGCGCGCCACCAACTCGCCTTGCCCTCTCGCGCGGCCCGGATCTCTTGTACGAACCCGAGCAGTGTCCGGCGCTCGTCGTCGGTCGCTTTGTACCCATCACAGAGAGCGTTGACCTGTAGTCCAGTGACCCTGGTGGCCCGGCCCTCCTCGATTCGACCGATGGATTGAGCCGAGGTCTCCGCGAATCTGGCCGCGTCCGCCTGCAACAGGTTCGCCTTTGTGCGCAGTCTTCGCAGCTCACGCCCCAACGCCCGGCGAGCAAGGGTGCTACCCGAATCGGTCATGTCGTTAGCCTCGCTATCGAGTGTGCCCAGGGTTCCTGGAAGCCTCCAGATGGAAGCCGTGTAGTGGTGACATCCGTAGATTCAGTCTGGCATAAAACAGAAGGAATCCGTCTACTGAGGATTCCAGAACTCCGAGATTGGGTGTCTACTTGTGACATCGCCTAGCCCCCAACGACTTCGGGGGAACGCCAACTCACCAGGGGATCATCATGGGTCTGCTGAACCATGCGGCCGTGCCCGGAGGCATCACCGCTACCTACGCCCACTACGTCATGCAACTTCATCTGGAGTGTCCGAACGAACTTTGTCCGATTAGACGACAGGCCGTGCACAAGCTTGTTGCGGTCGGCCACATGGTTCCGGACACTCATCGGGCAGGCGCCTACGCAATGGGGTACTGATCGTGGTCACCGATAACCCGGTGTTCCATGACTTCCCCGCGCGACCGATGACGACGGAGCAGATGCACACGGAGCTGTGCAGGCCCCGGCACTCCAGTTGCAGTCTGGCTACCTGCCAGATGATGAACTACTGCTGGATGTCGCTGCTCTTGAAAGGCCATGTGCCCCCGCGCGTTCCAGTCGAAAGCTGCGAAGCCTGCATGGTCCACAAACTCCCGTCGATGTGATCGGCGGGAAACCCCCGTCGATGTGATCGGCGGGAGGCCCCTCCGGTGTCCGATACCCCTGTACACCCTTGCAGTTCGAGCCGGAGGGGCCGTATCCAAACTAGAAGACTTCCCCGCTGCCCTTCTGCCCGGAGGGTGTCCATACAGCGGGGTAAGAGGAGAGCCCCCGGCGAGATGGGTTTCAGACCCGTGTATCTGAAGCCCCTCCCAATCTCGCCGGGGGTTTCTTCGCGCAAGGCTCCCTGATTCGCCCGGCATGGCGGACAGGGGGGAGGGCCCCGGGTAGTTTCGGGACTCGGTAGCGCGGAATGGCTTGGCCGCCATGACCCCATCGAGCCCGTTGCCGACCTACCCGGGGCCCGTTTCTCTGGTATCAACCCACGGAAGACAGGAACCGATGAAACGACTCGCACACGTCTACACGAAACACGCTGACACGCGTGAGCATTTCGAGTTGCCGGAGGACTACGACCGGTTTCACGCCTGGGTTTCCGAACATGAGAACAGCGCTCGCGATCCGTACGCGTTCGGCAAGAGCTACGACATCGTGAAGTGGTACCTGTCGAACATGTCGTTCGCCAATCGGCAAGGCATGTACCAGGTGATCGTGTGGCAGGACGAAGGCGAATCGCCTGTGACAGTGGAGCATCACCGAGTCAAGGCCATTGCATGAACGGCATCCCGAACCGAGGGCGCAACCAGCAAGCGATTCTATCCATCATGAGCGACGGAAAAGAGCGGAGCTGTGCGGCTATCGCTGATGCGGTCGGTCTCGGCGTCCGGGCAGTACACGAATCGGTAGCTGTCCTTGCGCAACGCGGCTATCTGGTGCAACGCCGGCCCCCGTACTACCGCATCACCGATACCGGGCGCGGTCAGATCCGGGTGAACGACTACTAACCGCCTGTCCGCCAAGCGGATTCGGAAAACGAAAGAACCCCCGGCATCCGATCGTTGGATACCGGGGGTTCTCGCATGCGCTCACCTCGCCAGATAGTTCATGATGCGAAGCTCGCCCCGGTCGGGGCACAGTCCATCCAGGGCCCAGCGGCAGATGTGCAGGACCCCGACATCCTGACGACGATCAACCACCGCGGCGGATCGGTTGCAGTGCGGGCACCGGCGAGCCTGGGCGCTACGGCGCATCCGCTTGTGGATGGTGTTACGGCTGACGGACATGGCGGTCTCGATTCCTTCGTAGATGAAATTGAACAGGGATTGACGCAATCGGATGATGTCTGCCCCGGCTTTGATCGGCGGATAGCCGTGGCGTTCCAGGACTTCCGAGACTTCGAGAATCAGGCCCAGAGTGAACCGGGGGTCATCGTCCGGGCGGGGCAGCGGGTATGCCGGCGCGGTGGCCCTCTTGCGCAGAGCAGCAGTCATGGCGGGAGTCTCTCTCTACAGGGATGCGACGAAGGCCCAGGCGAGCACGGCCAACAGCAAGGCCAGTCCGGCGAGCATCAACAGGTTGGCGAACCGGTGGCCGAGGATGACCCAATGCGGTTCCGGCTGGCGCGGTCTCGGCGGTCGGTGGGCCCAGTTCCAGAGAGTCCGGGCCACGAAGTAGTCAACGACGTAGCGGAGCATGGGTCAGTTCGCCTGTGCCTTATTGGATTCGGACTCGTGAGCCTTCTTGTCGGCCACGGCGCGCGACCGCGCTGACTTCGGGTCGGCCCACTGGTTCTTCCCGCTCCAATACGTCCGACCGTTCCACACCCCGTCATGCGCCGGGCAGCCGGAACAGGTGGCGTAGAAACCGTGGTCCCCGGCGAGCGATCGAGTGCGTACCGAGATCATGATCAGTACCCCGACTGATTGCCGTACGTGCCCGACTGGTCCTGGCAGTACGAAGCGACGCTGGCGCCTACGATCGTGGCCGCTTCGTCGCCCGTGTAGCCCACCGAGACGAGCCGGGTACCTTCCATCCACCGATTGACGTGTTCGGTCGTCAGTGCGGCGCACACGCGGTGTCCCATGGTGATCGCAGCCTGGGGGCTGGTCACTCCCACGTTCTTCGCGGCCAGCACCGTCAAATACGCGGTATTCGGGTTCGTGGCCGGAGCCGCGTGGACCGGGGTCGGCGCGGTGGTTGCGACCAGCACCCAGAAGCCCAGACCGATTGCGACACCCAGCGCGGCGAGTCCTGCGAGAATTTTCATTTCCTTGTTCCATTTCGATTAGTGGTTGTGAGTACCGATTTGATTTGATCCGGCCGGAATGACCGGAATTGATACCGACCGGGAGGGCCCCCGACGAAAGTAAGGCTGATCTCTCCCGAGTCGGAGACTGTGGCGTACTTGAATGTGTACGTACCGCGTAGGCGTTTGATAAGGCAGGAATCCCCCGGGCTGATGGTCACCTTCGGCGAGTGCTGCCACTGGGTGATCGTCTTCACGGCAAAAACTCTTCGATCGGGTTGTAAAGCTCGATGTCCGGCGCGGCATCAGAGATCAGACCGAGAACCCCGGCCACGATGTACCCGTACTCGTATGATCGCGTATCGCTATATCTGTGTTCGATTGCGGACTCATGCGCCTCACGGAGCAATTCGTTCAGCGACTCGGCGAAGTTGTGGGGCGTAGCGGTGCGCTCGCTGAATTTCATTTCAATAGCTCGATTCAAAAGAGGTATGGGGAGCGGTTGCCATACGGGAAGCTCCATTGATTCCCGGCCGCTGTCACAGGGGTCTGTGGCAACCGCTCTATTCGGAGAGCTACAGGGCCCGTTGTGGATCTCGAAGGATTTCCATGGCCCGGGTCATGGTGATAGTCGAATCACGGCGACCGACCCACGGAGCGGAGACGACGCCGAGATGCAACGACCACGGCTTACCGGTGACAATGCTCAGAAAGACGACCTGGAAATACGTCTCGTCAGGCCACCGGCCGAACCCCTCGCCCCGGAAGCTTTCAGGCGTCGGCACGTCCCGCATCCAGCGAATCGTGGTGTAGCCCGGGGCCGGGATCGGTTCCCAGTGGCCCGCTTCCAGTTCGACGTTGATAGCGCCGATCAGCTCGCGCTGCTTCGCGGTCAGCTTCACGCCTTCGCGGATGGTGATCACGCCGCATTCCCCTTCAGCAGGAACAGGCGATGAATCAGGCTGAGAGCCCGTTCGTCTGCCTTGACGTTCTCTGCGAACTCGGGCCGGTAGGCGAAGTCCACCAGCGCTTCGAAAGACGCTCGGAACCCGTCCTCTGTGCTCGTGTCGTGGTCGGTGCACGGGTACTCGTGGGTGATGTTCACCGCGCCGATTGCCGCGGCTCTGACCATCTCCGCGTACGTCATCATCGCGCCATCACCCCCAGCGCGGCAGCAACAGCCGGGGTCATGCCCTGGTCGAACGCCGAGTGCCAGTCGTAAGCCGTGATCTCGTTCAACTTCAGCCCGAAGCGCGTCCGGAGCAGATAGTCAACCTGGCTGAGCCACGCCGAGTAGTTGGTGCTGTAGATGGCGGTCATCGTGCCAGCCCCGCTGATATCGCCTCGTAGATGTAGTCAGCCATCGCATGATCGGCATCCCAAGTGCTGATGCACTGAACGCGAGTTCCATCCGGCCGCTCCCAGGTGATCTGGGTGGGATAAATCGAGTCGATCCGGCGGCGACCGAGGTTCAAGCCATCGGTGGTGCGAGTGATCGTCTGCCAACCGTCCTTGTCGTACGGGCCGAATTCGATCACGTAGACGTGCCGATCGTCACTGGTCGTCACGATGACCCAGACCGGATAGAGACTGCCGGAATCCTTCTGCGGTGCAACGTTGCTCATCGCGCACCGTCCAGCCGTGTCGATAACGCGTCGAGAGCGGCGCGGAGGTTCGGGTGCCGAGAAGTGAGCGCGGTGGTCTGCAAGAAGGCGCAGATCCCTTCCGCTACCCGAACCTTGCCGTACGCCTCCCCGGTGCGAGCCGAGACGACGTACCGCCAACCGGCCGGATTCGCTCCGGAGAGCGTCACCGTCTCGGGGTACTCGTTGCCGGAGTTGCCGTGTCGAAGGAGTGTAAAGCGTTGTGCTGCAACATCCTTGGTGCTGCTCATTGTGTCTCCCTGGCGGTGGAGTGTTATGGTTCCTGTTAACAACTCAGGT
>NZ_BAGB01000152.1 GCF_000308615.1 Nocardia jiangxiensis NBRC 101359 | reverse complement strand
CGCGCACACCCTCAACACACGTCCGCGAAAGACGCTTGAGACACAGTCATTGCTGTGCATGGAAATTTGGTGGCGGACCCTGAGCTGACCTGTCATCGCCGGGGGCGGACGGTCGCTTTCCCTGAGTCCTCAGGGCCGGATGCGGATGATCGTCTTCCCGTTGATTCGCTGGGTCGGGTTGAAGGCCGCGACAGCATCGTCGAGAGTCGCGACGTGGCCGATGTGCGACCGCAGCCGTCCATCCACCACCCGCCGGGCGATCTGACCCAGTTGGGCGCGATCGGGCACGACAACGAAGTCGACCGCCAGGCCGTCGGTCGGCCGCGCCTCAGGCGGACCGGCGATGGTCACCAGTGTTCCTCCGGCTCGAACCAGACCCGCGGACCGCTTCCCGATGTCGCCGCCGAAGACATCGAACACCAGATCGACTCCGCCGACATCTTTCAACGCATCGTTCTCGAGGTCGACGAACTCCTGCGCGCCGAAGTCGAGCGCCGCCTGACGGTGGGCAGCGCGGCCGGTACCGATGACGTATGCGCCGTATTCGTGTGCGAGCTGTGTCGCCATCGAACCGACTGCGCCGGCCGCGCCGTGCACCAGGACGCTCTGCCCCGCCTGAAGACGTCCATGATCGAACAGTCCTTGCCACGCGGTCAGGCCCGTCATCGCGACGCTCGCGCCCACCGTGAAGTCGATGTCGCCCGGCAGCGGCGCAAGGTTGCGCGCCTCGACGACAACGTATTCTGCCAGCGTGCCGTCGCGGGTCCAGTCGGTAAGGCCGAACACCCGCTGTCCCACCGACAACCCCGTCGTTCCATAGCTCAGAGCGGTGACCACTCCAGCCACCTCGTGTCCGGGGATCGACGGCGTCCGGTCCCGGCCGAGGCGATCGATCCAGGTCGAGGGCCACTCCAGTTCATCCCCGGTGAATCCCGACGCATGAACTTCAACGACGACATCGCCGTAGTTCGCGCCCTCGAGACCGGCGAGCCTGGCCGCGTCCGGCTCGGGCCGCTCCGTCAGCGTCATCCCCGCCGTTCCCGCGGCCCGGTCCGTCACCACGATCGCTTTCATCCGACTACCTCCCTCAGTATCAGTCCTCGCCTACCCCGGTTTTGACATGGCGGGGTCTCCGTCGTCTGCGCGTTCTGTATGGATTGTCTCCGCGTTCTTCTTTATGGGCGAACCCGGATGATCGTCTAGCCCTTGACCCGCTCGATCGGGTTGAAAGCGGAAACAGCCTCGTCCAGCATCCCTCCCGCTCGAACCAGACCCGCCGACCGCCTCCCGATGTCGCCACCGATCACATCGAAAACCAGGTTTACGCGACCAGCGTTTTCCAGCGCATCATCGTCCAGATCGACGAACTCCCGCGCGCCGAAGTCGAGTGCCGCCTGCCGGTCCGCAGGGCGTCCGGTAGCGATGACGTAGGCGCCGGCCTCGCGAGCCAGCTGCATCACCACCGAGCCGACGCCACCAGCCACGCCGTGCACCAGGACGCTCTGCCCCACCTGGAAGACGCGCCTCGATGGCCACGTACTCCGCCAAGGTGCCGTCGCGGGTCCAATCCGCGAGCCCGAACACGAAGAAGACTTCAGCACAACCAGGGCCACGATCTGTAAAATCATCCGGCACAAAACATTTCCGCGCCTGGTCAACTGACGACAACCGCCGGGTGTCGGTCGCAGGATCGAATGTTCCGTGAGTTCGCGCGGATACTGCATCGCGGCGCCGTCGTCGTGACGGCGGCGCGGTGTCGTCATACCAGTTCGGGTACGTGCAGATGTGCGATCGCCAGCTCGAATTCACCGATGTCGGTCACTTCGACACCGGCTTGGCGGGTGGACTCACCCCGCAGGGCGGTCGCTCGCTGGCGATTGCGTTCCATCGCTTCGGTGCTGTCGTACGTGGCGCACGAGACGCCATGCCCGGTTGCCCGGTCGATCATCAGGCTGGCGCTGCAGAACCCGTCGAGCTCTTCCATGGCCGGCAGGGTCGCGGACTTGTACACCTGGGTCGCGGAGTCGAGGTGGTCCGGGGCGGTCCTGCCCCAGGTCGCGCCGACGCAGGCACCCTGGCGCGAGCGGTGATCGCGGTGCAGGACAGCGATCTCCCACTCCTGGACCTCGGCGTCGCTGCTGCTGAACATTTGTGCGGCGCGGTCGCGAATCGGAGACACCCGGGTCGCGCTGTCGCGCATCGCCTCTCGCGATTCCCATGCGCTGGTGGCGATGCACCGGCCGGTACGGCGATCGACCAGCAGGGACAGTCCTATACAGCCCGGTATGCCCTCCAGCTCGGGCATCACCTCCTCACGCATATGCGCAATCCCGGCATCGAGAGAGGACAGGTGTGCCTGGACAGTGGTAGAACGTGCGAACACGATCCACCTCCTCTGTAGCTGGGGCAGCGCCCCAGTGACGCCACCGGTGCCACTCACACTGCTCCGGTGCGGCCGCCCTGACAATAGCCCCGAGGTTGCTCACCCAACCCGGCCCGCGGCGCCGGGCGTGGTCCAACACTGATGTCCGAGGTCGGTCGGCACGCCCTGCGGCATTGATTGGCCAGCGAACGGCCCGACTTCACGCCGATCCGACGCCGCCAGTTCACATTCACAGGAGCTCCTGCCTGCTCCGTGTCGTCCTGTTCTTGGATCACATCTATCCGGTTTGGGGGATGAGCGCGGCCAAGGCATTGCGGCCGCGCCCAACCATGTCGAGGTTTCAGGGGAGCCGGTCCAGCAGCCACCGGCCCTGTTCTTCGGTCATCCATGAGGAATCTGCGGGCGATGCGGAGGCGTAGAGCGCGTCATCGAACATCGACAGGCCCGGATCGTCGTGAGCGGTGAGTTCTTCCAGATCGGGGACGCCGTCGGTGGTGATCTTCAAACTCGTGGGCAGCATGGGCATGTTGCCGACGTCGAAGAGGTCGTTTTGTTCATCGGCGGTGGGTTTGGTGCTGTCGAGGCAGAAGTAGACACCGACCTGGTGGTCGAATCCGGCGTATTCCCGCTCCGCCAGCACATACCGCGTCAGCAACCCCGCCCATCCGGCGCCGCCCAGGACTGTGCGCTGCTCACCCGGGCAGCGTCGTTTGGTCTCCATGACCGCGGATCTGACCGTGCCGACCGCGGTGCCCCAGTCCGCGTCGGTCTCGTAGCCGACCAGGATGATGTCCTTGCCGCGTCGGGCGAGCATGGTCCCGAGCGGATAGTCGGGACTGTTCACCGTGTCGGCGAACGCATCCAAGCAGGTGGCGTCGTGGTCACGGTCGGCGACCAGGATCACCGGCGCGCTCACCTGCGATCTATTGACCAGATACGCCCACGCGCTGCCCCCGTTGTCGAGCGTCCATTGCTGTGACGGTTTGCTTTTGACGGCCATGATCGAGCTCCTCCTGAAGAGTGAGAACGAACGAACCACCGGAAAGACAATCCGTGAATCTGCCGCCTCCCCGCACGGGTAACCGGCGGGAAGACGCGCCACCACCACGCTCGCGACCGGCGACCGGCCACACGAGCCAGTGACCACCGGACCGGAACAATGGTAGAAGAGCCCGCACCCGAGCGAAATAGTCTGCGCGAGTTGCCCGCTCACGCACCGAAACCTGCACCGCTCGGGGTATGCCACGCGCCGTGTCGGCTCGAGCCCCTTCGGCGCGCGCCAAAGGTGTCCTCAGGTGTTGAGGGTCGTGCGTGGGCACTGTCCGTAGTGGCGGTGATAGGCCGCGCCCCGAAGCTGGCCGGGTGGCCGATGCCCCTGCGGCGGTGATCGAGCCGACCGTGGCCCGGTGTCGGTGGTGCTGGTGAGGTGTTCCTCGTGGGTGCCGTGCAGCCGTATTCGTCGCAGATACTCCATCGGCGTCGTATCGAGGTGACCGCGGAACCCCAGCCCTAACGCCCGCACCGTCACATACGCCGCCGCGCCGGGCGGTTGGCATCGCTTCACCGGTTTGGTCGGATGCTCAACGCGGGCGTATCCAGCTGATCGACCATCACCCTCATACTCGGGATCGCTCGGGCCGGTCGGCCACCTGGGCGAATATGGTCGGCTGAGACCGGCGAGGTCGTGGGCGATCGCCGTGAGCCGGGATTGCACGGCCGCCGCGACACCGTGGCGGTCCTAGTTGGCTTGCTCCTCGAAGGCCATCCGTCGGTGAGCGCCACCGTACCAACCGAGGTGGGAGTGGTATTCGTTATCTGCGCGACTCCTCGTCCGACGGCCGAGATTGACCTCGGACCGAATACAGGTTCCGCAGCAGGAGCTCGGCACGAAAAAACTGCCGTTCCCTCCCGGCCGTCATAGCATCTTGACCGGGGAAGACCCTCTTCATCACAGTTTCCGAATGATTGCTCAAAAGTTGCTGACAATCGGTGGTTGTGGTGCAAGTATCAGCCGGTCTCGCGAGTTCGTCCCAGTCGGAATCCAACAGTCCACATGTGCGGTGCGGGCATTCGACGACTTCGTCGGAGAGGCGCAGCGCTGCGGCCGTCACCGATCCGCGATGGATCGACGTGGTAAAGACCAGACTTCTCTCCGGAATCAGGAGTGTGCGACGTGAGCAGGGTGATTGCGCTTCATGAGGTCGAGTTCCGGGCGTGGCGGTGAGCCTCGGCGATCTGGTTCGAGGCTCGGTCGCCGCGGGCGTGCGTGGCACGGCCGATTTCGCGCGCCGTCGCCTCAGCGGGGACTATCAGCTCGACGAGTTCGGTCTCGACGAGCATCTGCTCGAATCGGTCCTGTTGCCGGTACTGCGGCCGCTGGCGCAGGTGTGGTTCCGGGTGCAGGTCAACGGCATCGAGAACCTTCCCGAGTCCGAGGGCGCGCTGATCGTGGCCAACCATGCCGGTGTGGTGGCGCTGGACGGTTTGATGCTGCAGGTGGCCGTGCACGATCACCATCCCAAGCAGCGGGCGCTGCGCCTGCTGGCCGCCGACCTCGTCTTCGACCTGCCGATCGTGGGCGAGTTGGCGCGCAAGGCAGGACACACCCTGGCCTGCCCCGCCGACGCCGAGCGACTGTTGCGCACCGGCGAGTTGACGGGCGTGTTCCCCGAGGGTTTCCAGGGCGTCGGCAAGCCCTACCGTGAGCGCTACAAGCTGCAACGGTTCGGGCGCTGCGGGTTCGCCTCGGCGGCCATCAAGACGGGGGTGCCGATCATCCCGTGCTCGATCGTCGGCTCGGAGGAGATCTATCCCAAGCTCGCCGACATCAAGCCGCTGGCCCGGCAGTTCGGGCTGCCGTACTTCCCGGTCACGCCGCTGTTCCCGCACCTGGGCCTGCTGGGCGGTATCCCGCTGCCGTCGAAGTGGTACATCGAATTCGGCGAACCCATCACCACCGGCGCATACGGCCCGGGAGCCGCCGAGGATCCGGCGACCCGGTTCGAGGTCGCCAATCAGGTCCGCGAAACCATCCAGCAGACGCTGCACAAGCGACTCACCAGCCGCCGCAACCCGTTCACCGGCTAGGCCCACCGACCACTGGGATCGATGACGGCGTGGCGAGGGATATGGCGAAGACCTCCAGGTGAAGTGCGACTACTGAACGCACGCAATCACCTTCCGGAGGTCTTGTTGCCTCATCATTACGCTCCGTTGTCGCAGTCGGGTCGCGTGCTTGTGGTGCGTGAAGGAGGTGTCCGAGGGCAGCCCCTTGCGCCGCTACGCCGGTCAGGACCCGTCAACGATTCTGCTGTTCGGCGTTTTCTGTGATCCAGGCTGCGATCTGTGCGCGCGAGGTAAATCCGAGTTTGGTGAGGATGTGCTCGACATGGCCATCGGCGGTGCGTGGGGAGATCACCAGTTTGGCGGCGATCTGCTTGTTGGTGAGGCATTGGGCGATGAGGTCGGCGACCTGTCGCTCACGCTTGGTCAGATCCGGCGCGCAACTCCTGGCGGGAATCGCGCTCCTATTGATGTCGGTGCTGTCGGGGCATCACACGATCGCGTTCGTCTTGCTGGTCCTCGCGACCGCCGGCGTGTACGCCTACTCGCCCGGGTTCTGGGGCATTTCGCAGCAGATCTTTAACGGACCCCAGGCCGCGGTGTTGGTCGCGGGGGTCGCGTCGATCGGTCAGATCGGCGGCCTTGTAGCGCCCTACCTGTTCGGGATGTTCACCAGCATGACGGGCTCGACGAACGCGGGCATCGTCTATCTCGGGGTGGGGGTGCTCGTGGCCGCCACCATTATGGTTGTCTTCCGGTCGCGGTGGGTGCGCCCGTCGTCCTGAGCAGGGTTTGCTGAACGAGGTCTTAGCCTAGGCTAAGACCAAGGGGTGCGATCGAATAGTGCAGAGATGCTCGAACTACAGCAGAGCGTATGCGCCCGATATGGTCTGGTGGGTGTCGCGCCCGAGCCCGTGGTCGCCCTGGCTCGATCGACGGTGGGCGCGATGCCGCTCTGCGGCAATCGGTTCCAGCTCGGCGAGGGCGACAACATCGGGTGGTTCATCCACTGCGGTGAATTCTCCGATGCCGACGACTTCTACTCACCGGTTCATACCGAGCACTTGCACCAGCTACTGCCCCTGGCGGTCAGCTATCTGTGGTTGCCGCCGGGAAGTCGGTTTGTCGTCGACGATCAGGGATACGAGGACATCTGGCAAGAACTGCATCAGCGATCCACCTGTACCGGACCGTGCCAGCTCGTTAGCGAACGATGAACCGCACGACCTGCTCGACCGGTACTCGGCAATAGCGAATGTTCTCCGCAACAGTCGATCTCGCCGTGCGGAACGAGCGCCCAGCGGCATGTGCGGATGTTGTCTTCACGATCACTCGTCTGTTCGGTGGTGGCAAACATTCTCAGCTGGTGCCGGTGCGTCGTGATACGTGCCGACGCCGGTCTCTGTGCCTTTGCTGTCGGGGGTTCTAGTGTCGGGGGTTCCAGGCTTTGCGGACGAACTCGAGCCGGTTGCCGTCGATGTCGGCGACGTTGGCGGCGTAATAGCCGGGGGCGAAGTAGGTTCGGTCGGCCGGTGGTCCTTCGTCGATGCCACCGGCGTTGATGGCGGCGGCGTACGCGGCGTCGACGGCATCGTTGGTGTCGCACACGATGCCGACGTAGAGACCCGTCTCACCGGCATTGCGCTGCCGCAGCCAGATACTCGAGCCGACACCGGTGCCGGATATATAGACGGCGTCACCGATGCCGAAGAGGTCGGGGACGTCGTCCGGCCCCCAGGAGGCGCTGTAGGTCCCGAACTCCTTCCAGCCCAAGGGTTCGAGGGCTTGGAGGTAGAACGCCGATGCGGTGTCGATGTCGGTGACCGAGATGTAGATGTGGTCGATCATTTCAGGCCCTCGCTCCATGCGGCGGCGTTGGCGTGTGCGAAGTCTCGGAAGGTCCGCGCGGGGCTGCCGGTGATCTTCTCGACGGTGTTATCAGGATGCGACCCGTTGCCCGAGGCGATTGTTTCGGTCAATTGGCGAAGTACGGGGCCGTATTCGACAGGCATGCCCGTCGACAACACGCCCGCGATCCATGTTTCGCGGTCCAGGTCCTGGTGGATGACCCGTTGGCCGGAGGTCTCGCTGATGATGGCGGCAGCCTCGGCGACGGTGAGGGCCTGTGGACCGGTCAGGCTGTATGCCGCGCCGGTGTGTGCAGCTGGGGTGATCAATGTGATCGCGGCGACGGCTGCGATGTCGTCGGCGTCGATGAATGCCTCGGCACCTTCACCGGTGGGGACGACGATGGCACCATCGATCGGCTCGAGGAAGGTCTCGCTGAAGTTCTGCATGAACCACGCCGGGCGCAGGATCGTGTGGCTCAGTCGATTTCGCGCGATCAGGTCCTGCTCGACCGAGCGCGTGGCGACCTCGACCGGCGCGTGCTCCATCCCGTATGCACTGAGGAAGGTCACGTGCTCGACCCCTGCTGACTCAGCCTGGTCGAGGAACAACGAAACGTCCGCGGCGAAGTCGGTGCGCATGATGGGCGCGATCAGGTAGACCCCGGTGACGGCCTCGAGCGCTGGGGCGTAGGTGTCGTGATCGCTCCAGTCGAAGGTGATGTCGGCGCCGGACCGCGCGGCGGTTCGGACCGCGATACTGCGGCTTCGGAGGTTGGAGACGACGCGGGAGCCGGTCTTGCCGGTCGCTCCGGTGACAAGGACCGTGTGCTGTGATTCGTCCATGCCTCTACGGTGCTCTAGCGTAATGCGCCTATCAATGCGTATTGCGCTCAGATTGCAACGCGTTACGCTCACACTGTGGATGTCTTGCAGGACTATCTTGTGCGGGCTCGCGCATCGGGAGCGGTCTTCGCGCGGTCGGTAGCCCGCCCGCCCTGGGGATTGACCTTGCCGGGCTCCATCCAGCTGTCGCTGCACACTGTGCTGCGCGGCCACGCGTGGCTCTGGCTGGACGAGCCGGCCGACGCCGAGCGACTGCTACCGGGCGACCTCGCGATCGTGGTCGGTGGCCGCGACCACCACATTGCCGACGAGCCGAAACCCGGCAGATGCGTCTCCCATGAACAGTTCTGGGCGGCCACCGCAGACGCTGACGCCACCGATCCGGCCGCATCCGTATTCCTGTGCGGCGCTTATCGTCTCGCCGGTGACATCGGCCGAAGTCTGATTCAGGCGCTCCCGCCCCTGCTGGTCATCCGGCCGTCCGCGCATGATCAGGTACACGATGTCGTTTCCCTGATCTCGCGGGAGCTCCAGGAATCGGCGCCCGCCGGCCAGACCGTCCTCGACCGCCTACTCGACGTTCTGCTCGTCCTTGTCCTGCGAGCGTCCTATCAGCAGAGCTCGAGCGCGCCACGGTGGTACCGCGCCAGCGAAGACCCCCGACTCAGCCGAGCGTTGCAGGCGATGCACGAAGAGCCACACCGCGGCTGGACCGTCCCCGAACTCGCGCGCCTGACGGCTATGTCACGCCCCTCGTTCGCCCGCAACTTCGAGCGCGCGCTCGGACAGACCCCGATGCAGTACCTGACGGACTGGCGTCTGACCCTGGCCCGGGACTACCTGCTGTCCGGCGAGCTCACCCTCGAGCAGATCGGCCGCAGGACCGGCTACACCTCTACCAACGCGTTCGCGGCGGCTTTCCGTCGCTACCACGGCGTTCCACCCGGCCGCTGGCGTCAGGCGAATACGCCTGCACCCCGATAGTCCGGCCACAATCAATCGTCCCAGCCACCGCAATGACCCGGCCTTCCGCGACTCAGCCCAACCGGTTTGTCGTCGATGTCATAGCAACACCGATACGGCTGCGGTGCAGCCCGAGAAGTAGCCGAACATCCTGGAATCGGCACTACCGCGCGTTCTCGGGTGGCTCCGCCGACCATGGCATCAACCATTCGACCAGTCAGATCCTGCCAAGATCTTGACGGTGAAGATGGATGGGTCGCGTAGGCGTCGGGTTTGACCTCTATCTTGACCGAACTCCTTGTCCGGGTGTCCTTCTTGAGATCTGGGTCGGGTTGCTGGACTTCAGGCCACGGGTTGGACGGACTGCTGCATCTTCTCGTACTCGATCGGAGTTCGCATGCCGAGGGCCGAGTGTCGGCGTCGCCGGTTGTGGAAGATCTCCAGGTATTCGAAGATAGCGTTGGTCAGCTCAATCCGACTCTTCCAGCGCTGTCGGTTGAGAAGCTCGGTTTGCATTCTGCCCCAAAAGGATTCGATCACGGCATTGTCGTAGCAGTCGCCGATCGATCCCATCGACGGCACCAGTCCGGACGTGCGCGCCCGGTCGGTGAATGCCCAGGACGTGAACTGGACGCCATGTCGGAGTGCAAGCCGCCCACCTGTTCAAGCATCCATGCCTGGCTTCGAAGACCTCCGCGATGTCTGGGCACAATGCTTGGTACAGGCGTGCTCATAACCGGCCCCGGCTGCGAGGGCGTTTCGGGGCAGGACTCACTGCGCCGAGCAGCCCGCTGAGTTCGGTGATCGGGATGTCCTCGAGTTTGTCGACGGCGCTTATGATGTCGGCTTGCAGGGCGTCGTCGGCGAAGGGCTCGGCCAGCCAGCCGAACTTGTCGACGACGCGGTCCCAGGACATCGGCCGGGTCGGGGACCCCTCGAAGTCGGACTGTTCCTGATCGAATGTGCGTCCGTCGTACAGCTCGATGTGTACCCGGATCGAGGTGCGTTCGGGGTAGGCGGCTGTGAGATCGGCGGCCGCTGTGACGGTGACGCGCCGCAGCAGGTCTTGCACATCGTCGCGGCGTACCCGTTCGGTTTCGAGTTGTTCGGGCCCGACCTGGCCGTCGAGCAGCGCGACGGCGCTGAGGTATTTGAGGTTGTAGTCGGCTTGATCCTTCGTCCGGGGGTGGTCCTTGTCGCCGTAGTGGCCGCCGCCGATGTCGTACGCGCCCTCGAACACCTCTAATCTCACACCGGCGACGTCGTGGCCGGTGAGGTGGTGTCGGTCGCGGATCGCCAGAATGGCGTCGATGATGTTCTGGCCGTGGATCAATGAGCAGTACTGCTTGAGGTAGGTCTGCTCGACAGCGGTCAGAGAATGGTCGTCGGTGTGGAAATCGATGGGCTGCTCGAACAACTGAGCCAGACCGTTGGGACCTTCGATCAGTGCACGGGGACCGGTGATGCCACGCCCGACGAGCAGGGTCGTGTAGACCGCGCGCATGCCCGTGATCGCCGGGGAGATTCCTTTCCAGTTCGACACCGGCTCAGAATGCACGGCGGCCAGCGACACGTTGTCAGCACTGGATGCGGCGATGGCGGACGCGGTGTGCTGAGCATCGAACTGCAGCAGTTTCGACGCTGCGGCCGCCACCGACATCGCCAGTTGCAGTGCGTGATTGAGTCCGTGCGCCATGACCGGCACCTGCGCGCTGAATCGACAGTCCACTTCGAACGCGACGGCCAGGGCCAGCAGGAAGTCCGCCCCTGTGGCCCCGACGTGTTCGGCCATCGCCAGGACAGCGCCGAAATTG
Organism: Nocardia jiangxiensis NBRC 101359; assembly: GCF_000308615.1. Lineage (GTDB taxonomy): Bacteria > Actinomycetota > Actinomycetes > Mycobacteriales > Mycobacteriaceae > Nocardia > Nocardia jiangxiensis. The sequence continues at coordinate 20,188 of NZ_BAGB01000152.1, read as the reverse complement.
TCGGCGGGGTGACACAACCCTCCCGGCGTCAGAAACGTGTCCAACAGGTCGCGGTAGCGCACCAGGACGGTGTTGAAGAACGCCGCCTGATCGACCGATGTCCGACCGCCGCCGATATACGTGGCCGTCGGCCTGCTGCTGAACTGCTCGGCTTGCGCCCGGATCGCGGGGATCAACTCGCCGTCCAGAGCGCCGAGCGCGCAGGCGATGCTGTCCAGCACGTTTCGTTTGAGTGTGGGCAGCGACGACCCCAGATCCGACAGGGAGGCGTCCACTACGAACTGGCCCAATCGGTCAACTTCATAACTGTGCTCCATCGGTTACACCTTCCGTTATTCAGGTTTTCACTGCAGGGCAGACTTTCGTGCGGTGTCGTACCGACGCTGTCGTCAGATCCGCGCGAACCAGCACCTGTGGCGAACTCGACCAGGCAATGACGATGGCGACCGAGGTGGAGACAGTTGCCTACATCGAGGTAGTCACCGACACCTACGCCGCTTCACGATCGGCACTGAAGCTGGGTGACAATCAGGCATCGCTGTACAACGCGTAACCGCGACTGTTTGTTCGGCGAGCAGTGGGAACTCAGCTCAGTTGCTGATCCAACGCCATATCTGCTCGTGGCGGTGCGGTCCAGGTGTCGTTGAAGTCGAGCACAGCCACCTCTACTGCGGCGCCGGCGGCAGCGAGGTCGGCGGCGAGCTGGGCGGGCGCGGGATCATTGGGCGGATAGTGCACCGGGATCACCGTGGTCACACCGAGCCAGCGTGTGGCCAGGGCCGCGTCGGCCGGCGGCAGTTCGACGACCTTCACCGCACCGACCCACACGCCTCCAACGCCCAGGATCGCGATCTGCGGCCGGTACAGCTCCCCCCAGGTCCGCAGATCCTCCGACAGGGACGTGTCCCCACCGCAGAAGATCCGCTGCCCATCGGCGGTGGTGAGCAGAAAGCTCTGCGGCTCGTCGGCGAGGAACTGACCGTCGACCGTCATGCTGGACTCATGCCGGGCCGGCAGGGCCTTGATTGTCACGTCGCGGAAGTGGAACTCCACTCCGGACACCATCGGGCCGAGGCGCTGCACGGGAATGCCGGCCTCCAGCGCGGCCCGAAACAGCGCGGTTCCGCAGACCACGGTGGCCTGCCCGGCCTCGGCGATCTGCAGGGCCTGGCCTCGGTGGTCGTAGCCGGCATGAGTGACGGCGATGACGTCGGCTCGGGCGAGCTCGGCTGCATGGATTGGACTTTGCGGAAGTCCGGTGTGGAATCCTTCGGAGCCGGCGAGGTAGGGGTCGACGAGCACCCGGGTACCGCGCTGGGTGACGATCTCACAGGCCGCCCATCCGATGCGTCGGATTGTCAGCGGTCGGTCGCCGGAAGCCGGGGGCGCGGCGGTGAGCTGCTGGGCGGTGAAGGCGGCTATCCGGTCGAGTACGGCGCGTGCGGCTTCGGTTGGCAGCAGCGGGAATCCGTGCGGCATGCCTTCCCACATCGCCAAGCTCACTTCGACGCCGTCTGCGGCCGCCCGTTGTGCGAACCGGGTCGCGTCGTCGCGCAGCAGTTCCGCGTCGCCGCAGACAATCAGCAGCGGTGGCAGCCCGGCGCAATCCCCGGCCAGCGGGGACTGGGGCGCTGCGGCCGGGTTCGCGCCGCCCAGGTAGGCGTCGCGGGCCTGCCTTACCTCGGCGTCGGTGACCGTGTCCTTGCCGCGGTTGGCGATCAGGGAGTCGCCGCTGAGGGTGAAGTCGGTGATCGGGGAGATCGCGGCAGCGCCCGCCGGTAGGGGTCGACCGGACTCGTGTAGGGCGAGCAGGGCCGAGAGCGCAAGGGTCGCTCCGGCCGAATGGCCGACGAGCACAATGCGTTTCGCTGGTATTCCCTGATCCAGCAGGGCTTGGTAGGCGGCGAGCACGTCATCGAGGGCGGCGGGGTACGGGTGCTTCGGGGCCAGCCGGTAGTCGACCAGCAGCACCGGCAGGGCGGTCGCCGCCGACAGCCGGCCAGCGAAGACACCGGCAGGTTCGTCGTACTGGAACCGGCGGGCATGCAAGTACAGCACCACGCCGGAGCTTGCGGTACCGGGCGCGGCGACCCACTCGCCCCGCACCGAGCCCGTCCGAAAAGTCGTCGTCGCGAAATCGGACGAGAATGCAGGCTCACCGGGCGCGGGCTCACCGAGACGGTCGAGCAGGGCCCGCCCCGAGTCACCGCCGACCACATGTGCATTGGCCACCGCGTCGGCAACCACCTCGAGGTCACCGGCAGACACCGGATGGACAGTCGTGCGCATGTAGCTCTCCCCTCAGAGGTAACCGAATGTTGCCTTGATGGGCGCCCTGTTCGAATAAGTTGGGCCGGTTGTCGTCAAAGAAGTCACGGTTGTCGTCAAACGCCCGAAAATCAGGCCTGAAACCGCATTTTGGCTGGTGGGCCCTACTATAACTCGAAATCGCAGGTAGAGGCCCTGGAGGTCCTGCGCCGGAAGCTTCCTGACCCCACCGCATTCGCCGCACGGACCGATCATGGCGGACAGTTGCCGGACAATGCCGTGGTGCCGCTTTCAGGGTGTTCTGCTGTGTAGGACGCGGCTATTTCGGGTTCTCCAGTAGCCCGTTGGCGATGATGTCGGCGGCGGTTTCGAGCAGTTCTCGTAGTTCGGTCTCGGTCCGGTGTAGTTGATCCGGTCGCCAATTGAGGCTGATGATGCCGTTCCAGGCGGCCAACAAGACAGTGGCAACCCTTGATGGGTCGACCGGCCGTGCGATGCCCGCGGCGATACCGGCGCTGAGGGCATCGACGAGACGATCGTTCTGTCGCTTGATATTTCGCGCCAAACGTTCGGACAGCTCTCTTCCGGCCGAGTATCGGCCCGGATCGGCCGGGAAGGCGAGCATGCGGCGGACAGGGTGGTCGCTGGTGCGCGGGTGCAGGCTGAGTTCGGCGCCGTCGCAGGTGACCCGGAAGGAGGCGTCCTCGACGTGGATGGCGACGATCCGGCCAGCGTGAGCGTCCGATTCGCAGGGGCTGGCGAGCGACCATGATGACTCCGTCGACTGGGACCTTGCGTTGGACACTGATCGGTCCTGGTGTCGGCGGTGGAAGCGGAGTGTGCGCGACCTGGCCGGCGAAGTTCGCGCTCACCTTGGCTCTCCGCACGGGAGCGACCACGGCGATCTGCCCCCTCGGCGAGACGACGGGTATCGACTTCGGTAGCAGCGGCTCGGCCAGAGCCCGCAACTCGTCCGGGACAAGGCGTTTGGACAACTCATCGACCACAAGTCGAACATCATGCAGCACAACCGGATCCGACGCAGCAGAACCGAATCACAACCACGTGAGACACGGTCTGAGCAATGCCGATCTTCGAATGCCGCCGGTGGGGGTTGTAGAACGCCTCCACGTAGTCGAAGATCGCGTTGGCCAACTGCTGCTTCGTCGCCATGGCTTGGTGTCCAGAAGCTCCAATTGCGATGTGCCGACGAAGCTTTCGGTCATGCTGTTGTCGAAGCTATCACCCGCCGAGCCCATCGATTGCGCGAACCCGTTGTCCGCCAGACGATTAGGGAACCGGATAGCCGTGTAGGTCTCGGGTTGAACCGCGGTCGCTGTGGTGTATCATTGCCAGTCGCGGATCTCGCGGCTCCAGACCGCGTATTCCATTGCCCCGAGCACCAACTCGGTGTCGAAGCGGTCGGCTCTGAGTGGCCGGCTCGCGCCTTTGTTGTCGGTGTTGCGCTACACACGGCATTCCACGATGTGAGAGTCACGCACCGAGTGCGTGGTCCGGCGTGACCAGCTGATTGTGTACGTTCGGCGGGAGGTTGTCGAACCAGCTCCGTTCGGCTCCGGGTTCGGGCAGAGCGTGGCCGAATTCGACCATGTCGCCGGGGGAGAGCTCGCTCAGATACACCCACACCGCCGATGAGGAGATCTGCAGCGTGCGTGTGAGGAGATCGGTGATACCCGCCGTGATGCGTTTATTGCGGTCGCCGGTCGGCTTGCTGCGAATGTGCCCATGGACCCACACCCCGTTGGCGGGGGCGGGCTGTCCGCCGATGAAGTGGTCGTCCGGATCGAGAGTGTGGAATATGCACTGGCTCAACATGATCGGAGCTCCGGTGACTTCATGGTGGATCTGCGCGATCCCCGCGGCGAGTTGCGCCTTGGCCGCGGCGTCGACCTGACCTCGGTGGGTGTAGCACTCGTATGTGGGCACGGCGGTTCTCCTAGTTGTCCGGGTTCGTCTGCTTGGCAACGGCGACGAACGCCGCCAGCTCTGCGGCGATATCCGGACCCGTTGGCTGGTAGATGATTTCGGTGATGCCGTCTCGTTCGATTGCCGCCAGGCGGCGGGCGAGCTCGTCGGCGGTGCCGGTCAGTGTGGTCGTGGGTATCGCCGCCCAGCTGCCGGCCTCCCAGGCTGCCCGGTCGGCCTCGCTCGAGCCGACCAGGTGCTGGTCGAAGATCGCGAAATGGCGGTCGGCCTCGGGCACTCGGTTGATGGTGTCGACCCACACTCGGCCCGCGGGCAAAGCTGTGAGATCTCCGCCGAATTCGTAGGCCGCATGGTAGGCGAGCGCATTTCCAGGACCGGCCGCTGCGGCGACGCGAGGGGAGTTCAGGGCCTCTCCGGGAGCGAGGACCGTCCCGTGCGTGGGTCGGCTGACCCAGGTGAAGTCCTCGGCGGAGGCGGTATCACCCTTGGTGAACAGGCCGTCGCCCAATTCCTTTGCCACACTGAGACCTTTGGGGCCGTACGCCGAGATCAGCACCGGCACATCGATCGGTCTGCGGGGCGCGTGGCCTTCGGGATGCAACATCCGCATGTGGTGTCCGTTCCAGTCGACGGTTTCACCGCGCAGCAAGGCTCGGAATGTTCTCACATAATCGGTCAGATACGCCCAGGTTGTGGCCTTGGCCCCGATCGCTCTGGCACCGGAGTGGCCCGTACCGAACGCCACCGCTACCCGCCCCGGCGCCATCGCAGACAGTGCCGCGGCCCCCGCGACATTGACCATCGGGTGCCGCAGCGCCGGTACCAGGACCGCGGGCCCGAGCCCGATGCGCTCGGTACGTGCGGCCGCCAACGCCAGCATCATCCACACATCCGGGCCTTGATGGGGTGCGTCATGCAACCAGGCGCGGTCATAACCGAGTTGCTCGGCGACGGCGATATGCGCCGGTGAATCCAGAGACGTCGCGAAATGCGCGGAGATCTTCACTGCCGTAGTGCCTTTCACAAACAGGGTGCGATGGATGTCTTGTGCCTTAGAGCGCGGTGTTGTACGCGGCGTAGAACCGGTCGTAGGTTTCACCACGCGTGGCCAGCCACTGCGGTTTCACCCGTTCCACCACGATTTCGGTAGCCTGTGGCTGCGTCTGCAACAGCGACATCGTCTCGGCGACATAGGAATCCAGCGGCATCATCGTGTCGGGGTCGAGGTCCAGCCCGTCCGCGAGTTCGGTCTGCACCCGTGGCGGGATGATTTCGATCACCTGAACCGCGGTGTCGCGCAACTGGAAACGCAGCGACTGGGTGTAGGAGTGCAGCGCGGCCTTGGTCGCGCAATATGTCGGCATGCTCGCGTTCGGCACGAACGCCAGCCCGGAGGTGACGTTGAGAATCGCGGCGTTCGGTCGACTCACCAGCGTGGGCAACAACCCCGAGGTCAGACGGATCGGCCCGAGGAGATTGACCTCCACGATCGCCTGCGCCGTCTCGGCATCTCCGGTGGCCAGATCCTCGACGTGCGAGATACCCGCGTTGTTGATCACGACATCGAGGTCCGGAAAACGGTCGGTCACCTCCGCGGTGAATCGCCGGATGTCACCGGGGTCGCCCTGATCCAACTGCAGATACTGCATGCCCGGGTTCGCGCCCGCGACGGCCTCCAACGGCGCTCGGCGCCGCCCTGCGATGACCACCCGATTACCCATTCGATACAGCGCTGTGGCCAAACCGCGGCCGATTCCACTGCCACCACCGGTCACCAGGATCGTGTTGCCCGTCAACTGCATGACATCCCCACTTTGTAGACGTATCCGTTCACTATTGCTCCCAGCGTATGTCCGGAAGATAAGGAACGCAAGCGGCTACTATGGTCGGGTGTCGAACAAGGATGGAGTCACCCGCGGTCGCCGGCGGGGCGAAGAACTCGAGCGCGCCCTGTATGCCGCGACCCTGGCTGAGCTGGCCGACGTCGGGTATAGCCGACTCGCCATGGAGGCGATTGCGGCACGCGCCCAGACGGGCAAGGCGGCACTGTATCGGCGCTGGCCCACCAAGCAGGCGCTGGTACTGGCCGCTTTGCTCCATGTACTGCCCCCGCTCCCCGAGCCGAGCGCCGAGCGTTCGAAGCGGCAGAACCTGCTGTCCGTGCTCATCGCAATCGGCGAGGTCATGGCGGGTAGAACAACGTTTCCGGGTCTCGATATCCTCGGCCAGGTCCTGCGCGAACCGGAACTGCGAGCCATGTATGCCGAGAAGTTGATCGCCCCACGGATACAGGTGATCGACACCATCCTGCGGGACGTCGAGACCGGCGGCGAGTTCGACCCGGGCACGCTCCCGTCGCTGAACGCGCGCATCGGACCGGCGCTGATCATCCAACAGGTGCTCCTCACCGGCGCGCCGCCGACGCGGCGAGAACTCGGCGAGATCGTCGACGCCCTACTCCCCGAACCGTCCCCGGCGTCCCCAACCGGCGACTCCCGTTAGCGCTTCGTCGTATCGGTCGACCCGTCGATACACATCAGTCAGGTTCGCTGAATCCCCTGCACGGACTCTCGGCATCCCTAGGATCGGTTGGGGATCCCTGTGACAACGCTCCGGTCGAATCGATCATCGTTCTGTTCGAAACCGGCCGAAGTGGCAGTTCTCGGCGACCGCCACGGGTCCCCGCAGCGCGCAAGCTGATCCGTGGTGGTGAGTGCATCGACACCCTGCCCAGGAAGGACCGAATCATCGGCACCGGCCGGGCCCGTGACCGGGACAGGGCGCTCGCGCTCGGCGTGGATACCTTCCTCGACACCGACGCCGAAAAACTGGAGGATGTCGGCGAGGTCGACGTCGTGTTCGACGTGATCGGCGGAGACATCCTCGACCGTTCGGCCGCGCTGGTGCGCGCCGGCGGCACGCTCGTCACCATCGCCATGCCACCCAAGGTCCGGCCACGGGACGGGCGGGCTGTCTTCTTCGTCGTCGAGCCCGACCGCGACCGGCTCGCCGATCTCGCCGCGCGAGTGCGGGACGGACGGCTCGGCCTGACCGTCGGCGCCGTACTGCCACTCACCGAGGCACCCGGCGCATTCGCTCCCGCCGAACGCAATCCCGGCAAGACGATCATCCGCGTCACCGAAAACTGAAGGAGCGACCACTCGCGAAAGGAACGCGGGTCGCTGCACAATGAAGACCAGCAGCCCCGCAAACCCGGGCTGCCGGTCGATATGGTTTCACGGGTCATAGGTCACACATCGTGGGTGCGCGTCGCCGAGCAGGGTCGCTGCCGAATCCGATGGGAGGCGCGACATGACATCGACGTACATGGGCAATCGGCTGCCTTACTTAGCCGAGCACGTCTTGAATTGGTCGGGTGTGCCGGTCGTGCATATCAGACCGACGGTGTTTCTGGACAATCCGATATTCACCGGATTGGCGGCACCGTCGCTGCGCGAGCGAAATGTGTTGGCCCTACCCTTCGGAACGGGTCGTACGTCACCGATCGCTACCAGCGACGTAGCCCGCACGATTGCGGCAGTGCTTTCAGATCCCGCCCGCCGTGTCGGCGATGTCTACGAATTGACCGGTCCGGCGCGTTTGGACATCGATGGCCTGGCCGCGGAGTACACCGCGGGGCTGCATCGGCAGATTCGCGGCGCCGACATTCCGCAGGAAACCTGGGTCGAGGAGGTTCCCGAGACCGCTGGTCTACCCGCGCACGTCGAGCAGCACCTGGCCACAATGGCACTGCTGCGTCGCGCGGGACGCTACGACCGAGCCACCGACGACGTCGAGAAGATCGCGGGTCAGCCGCCATGCACGGTCGGGCAGTACATAGCCGAACACCCGGAACTGTTCTCGTAATGGTCGGAGGTGCGGCGTCGTGACGCGACGACGAGGGGAGAAGAAGCAATGGCCGATGAGCACTACGACACCATCGTGATCGGGACCAGCCAGGGCGGCCGGTTTCTGCCCGTCGAGCTGGCGAAGGCCGGCCAGAAGGTGGCGCTCGTCGAGCGTGACCAACTCGGGGGTGTCTGCGTGAACCGGGGGTGCACCCCGACCAAGACGATGGTCGCCAGCGCGCGCCTGGCCTACCAGGCGGGTCGCGGCGCAGAGTACGGCGTGCGTACCGGTCCGGTTTCGGTGGACCTGGCCGCGGTGCGAGAGCGCAAACGAGCCATGGTCACCGGCGCGCGGGGGAACTACGCAAGCCGCCTGCCGCAGGACGGGCTCGAACTGATCGAAGGCGAGGCTCATTTCACGGGCCCGAAGTCGATCGAGATCGCCTTGACCGACGGCGGGACGCGGCAGATCGACGCGCCGGTGATCGTCATCGACACGGGCGCGCGGCCCAGGCCGCTGGCGATCCCCGGTGCGGGCGATGTCCCCGTACTCGATTCGACCTCGATCATGGAGTTGGACGAGCTCCCGGAGCATCTGATCATCCTCGGCGGCGGCTACATCGGGCTGGAGTTCGGTCAGATGTTCCGCCGGTTCGGCAGCGAGGTCACCATCGTCCAACGCGCCGCGCGCCTGCTCAGAAGCGAGGACCAGGACGTTTCGGACGAAGTTGCCGCAATCTTGCGCGAGGACGGGATCACCGTCTCGACCTCCTCGACACCGGTGCGAGTCGAGCCAGCCGATGGTGGTCGCCTGCGGTTGGGCGTTCGCACGCAGGACGGTGAGCGACAGCTCGAAGGCTCGCACCTGCTCGCGGCCATCGGCCGCGTTCCGAATACGGAGGCGCTCACCACCGAGGCGGCCGGCATCCGTCTCGACGACCACGGCTTCATCGAGGTCGACGAGTACCTGGAAACCAGTGTCCCCGGCGTCTACGCGATGGGGGACGTCACGCCGGGCCCGGCCTTCACCCACTCGTCCTACGACGATTACCGCATTCTGCATGCCAACCTCATCAGGCACGAGAAGGCGAGCACGCGGGACCGGATCGTCCCGTACACGGTGTTCATCGACCCGCAGCTCGGCCGCGTCGGCGCGACCGAGCATGAGGCGAAGGCGCAAGGCCACGCGATCCGGGTGGCGAAACTCCCGATGAGCGCCGTCATCCGGGCCATCGAGACCGGCCAGACGCGTGGCTTCATGAAGGCCGTCATCGACGCGGACACCGGGCAGATCCTGGGCTGCGCGGTCCTCGGCAGTGAAGGCGGCGAGATCACGACCATGATCCAGATCGCCATGTTGGGCAATCTCACCTACACCGCCATGGCCGACGCGATCTTCACACACCCGCTCCTGGCCGAAGGCCTCAACAGCCTCTTCGCGATGTTCGACGCTCGAGGCGGGCGTTGCCACACTCTTGTGACCTGAAGTCAACGAAACCGACTCGGGGGTGAATCAAGGCCCGCACTCGCCGGGGATGTCGTTCACCGGCAGCTACGCCCATCGAGCATCGGGCACAACGTGCCACAGGGCACAAGCCCACAGGATTTCGCCGACGCCGTCGTCGAAGCCCGGCGGCTAGCAGCGGTGGCAGCATTGAAGCTGGTAGGACCGGAATGGGCCGCGCTGATTCGAATCATGGCTGTCGAAAGGCAAGGCCGACGCGATGCACATCGAACCGTGTGAGATCTGGATCCGATCGAAGGAGCGCCAGCACGATGACAACCATGCGGTCTCTCGTTGCCGATACGTTGGGTGAACCGTCCGAGGTCCTGCGCCTGCGGGATCGTCCGATTCCGGAGCCCGGTCCCGGCGAGGTCCGAATCAAGGTGGTAGCCGTACCGGTGCATGCCAGCGATCTGCATACCATCCGCGGCAGATACGGATTCACCCCGGAGTTCCCCACCGTGCCGGGAATCGAATCCGTGGGTGTGATCGACGAACTCGGTAGCGGCACAGCTGGTCTGAGCGTCGGGCAACGTGTCATCACGATCGGAGTGACGGGCACGTGGCAGGAGTATGTCGTTGCCGAGGCTCGGCGGGTGCTGCCCGTTCCCGCGGGAATGAGCGATTCCACCGCGGCCCAGATGCTGGCCAATCCGCTCACCGCGGTGATCTTGACCGGTGACGAACTCGATGTCCGACCGGGTGAATGGCTCTTGCAGACCGCGGCAGGTTCAACCGTGGGCCAGTTGGTCATCCAGCTCGGAGTGCACGTCGACTTCAAGACCCTCAACGTGGTCCGCCGTCGATCCGCGGTCGAGGACGTTCTCGCGATGGGCGGCACCGCGGCGATCTGCACGGCGGACGAGGACCTGCGTGAACGGGTCGCGGACATCGCCGGCCACGACGGCGTGGCCAAGGCGATCGACTGTGTCGGCGGTCAGGTGGGTGCGGACGTCTCGCGCGCGCTGGCACCGCACGGCGAGTTGGTCATCTACGGTGCGCTGTCCACGCACCGCCAAACCGATCCCGGCAAACTCACCATCCCGATCTCCGCACGCTCACTGATCTACGAAACCAAGACCGTTCGGGGGTTCTGGCTGTTCCGCTGGCTCACCGAGACCCCGAAGGACCGGATGGCCGCGGCGATCGACCGGACGCTCCGGCTCGCCGACAGCGGCGCGCTGCGCGTGCCGGAGGGCCGGCCGATCCCCTTGGAAATGTTCAGCGAGGCAGTCTATTTGGCCGAAGCTCCCGAACACGGGGGCAAACCGCTGCTGGTATTCGAACGGTAGGAGCCGGACGCGGCAGACCAACCATCGACTGGCCGATCTTCCAAGAGTGCACCTGGCCCGGTATTGGAAGAGCGCCGACAGTTCGAGCGGTAACTCGAAGAACTCGACGCCGTCCCGGCCTTGAAAAAACCGTCGGGATCGTGCTCACACGGCGGTTCGCCCGCCATCGACCGGCAGTACGGCACCGTGTATGAAGCTGGCGCGGTCACCGGCCAGAAATGCGATGGCCTCGGCGATCTCTTCAGGGGTTCCGGGACGTCCCGCAGGCCCCTGTGCGGCCAGTTGGTCCAGGGCCTCACCCCACGCCGCGGTGCCTCGAGTGCGGGTCGGTCCAGGGCTGACGGCGTTGACCCGCACTCCACGCGGACCGTATTCGGCTGCCCAGGACTTGGTCAGCAACGCCAGGGCCGCCTTGCTGGCGCCGTAGAGGCCTTCGTCGACGGTCCCGAGTTCGGCGACCATTGTGGTGATGTTGATGATCGCGCCACCGCCGCGTTCGGCCATTTTCGGTGCCAGCTCGGCGACCAGGAAGTACGGCACCTTGACGTTGAGTCCGAACACCGCGTCGAAATCTGCTTCCGTCATCTGCTCGGTCGGGCCGTACGGAAAGACACCGGCGTTGTTGACAAGGACGTCGACCCGGCCGAGCTGTTCGACCGCACGCCCGGCGAGTGTCCGTGCCGACGCCGCATCGCGCAGGTCCGCAGCGATGAACTCCGCACTCCCGCCCGCGGTGCCGATCTCCGCGACCACGTCCTTGCCGCGTTGCTGATCACGACCGGACACGGCCACGCGGGCCCCCAGCCGCGCCAGTTCCACTGCGGCCGCCCGACCGATCCCACTGGTGCCGCCGGTCACCAACGCCGAGACTTCAGACAATGCACTCGCCATTGCTCGCCTCCTGTTGTCCGCTTCGACCCCTAGGTGCATGCCCGCAGTGATCGGTGACCTCGTTGTGGTTGTCAGTGCCCGCGAACCGGACTTGTTCATACACTGCGATCGATTCGTCTTACAGCGGGCATCAATCGTGACCCTGCAGACCGCGTAGTCTCATTGATCCTACTCGGACAGGGTGTGCAGCCCGTCGCACGCTGAAAGCTGTTGCGGGTCAGCGGGAATGCTGATCCATGGGGGACCTCCGACAACATCGGATTCACAGGAGCCCGCCGACCACGGCACGGTGTGCGAGTGTCGAGGACTGCGGTGGCCCAATGGCACCAAGATCCCGGCAGGGGCATTTCGCGCTGCCCGTACGGATGGCCCGCTAATCCGAACATCCATTGACCGCCGTTGACGTGGATAACCGCACCGGTGATGGCGGCTGAACGTGTCGAGCACAGGAAGCCATTCCTCATCGGTGATCTCGAAGAAGTCCTTGTAAAGTCGGCGGGCTGCGTTGCTGACGTAGATATCAACGCCGCCGAATGTCGCCTCGGCCTGGGTCCGAATGCGCTCTACAGTCGCCTTGTCCGCGGCGTCGCCCAACACCACGAGGGAGCCGACGCCGAGATCTCTGGCCTCCTCGGCCACTGAGTCGGCTTCCGCCTGGTCGCTGCGGGTATTGACAATGACGTTCGCGCCGCAGCCGGCCAGCTCGAGCACGATCGTCCGCCCGATATTCCGCCCCGAGCCCGTGACCACTGCTGTCTTACCTGCAATTCCGAAGATGTCGCTCATCTGCGCCTGCCTTTGATACAGAATCTGCGGTGGATGGTGGTTCACCATGAGGCGCCCGGCACTATTCCGTCGAGGGCGCGGGTTTCCAGGCGGTCCGACGGTTCCACTGATGGACGGGCCGTTGGTCCTCCGCAGACGGCACGAGACCCTTGCGGGCCGGACTGCGGTGGTCTGGTGGCCGTGTCAGGTCTCGAGGCGTTGCCGGACGGTCACCATGCGATCGCGCAGCGCGCCCTCGTCGATGACGCCTCGCCAGATGAGCGAATGGGCTAGTGCGACCAGCTGAGACTCGGGGAACGGTAAGTCCGCATACCGCTCCTGGGACAGGGCGTCTTCTTCATTGCGGCGTTCCCGGAACGACAACACCGTTCCCGGGTGTGCGCACGAAACGTCGTCGAGTGCGTCGCACATCCCATCGAGACTGCTCTTCCACGGCGGGACGGGATTGCTGACCGACCACTTCCGGCTCAGCGCCTGCCACAGGTGGTCGCGGCGAGCGGTGAGGTCTTCGAGCACGTCGACGCGGGTGGCCAGCAGGGACGGGTCGACCTTCGCGTCGACCCCGGACCTGTTCTGCTTGCTCATATCTGCCATGTCACTGGCCTCCTCGCTGCGCTTCGCGGATCCGGTTGGCCGTGACGTCGGCGCTCACGCCGGGCTTGGGCAGGGCGACGCCGATCAGGCAGTCGCGCGTGACGATGTGGGTCAGCTCGTCTTCGGACCAGTTTTCGGTGCCGTCTGGACGCATCGGCAGCACCATGAAGCGGTGTTTCTGGTTGGAGTCCTCGATGCGGATCTCGACATCGGCGGGCAAGTATGTGCCGAACTCGGCGAGGACGTCGCGCGGGTATCGGACCACCCGGCGACGGTAGTTGGGCGTGCGGTACCACTCGGGCGAGTTGCCGAGCAGTGGCCGCGGGTAACAGGAGCAGAGCGTGCAGACGATGACGTGGTGCAGCGTCGGGGTGTCCTCGAGGATGTGCAGGGCGGTGAAGTCGCTCGGGGTGCCGAAACCTGTGGGTTCCAGCCAGTCGACGCCGACGGTCTTGCATGCCTCGATGGGCTCGGCGAGTGCGGTGCGTTTGAACTCCTCGTCGAGCCAGCACTTGGCGACGAGCCTCGCTGCGGGCAGCGGGCCGATGCGTTCGGCGAATTCGGTGAACGCGCGGTGGTCCTGCGCGGTGAAGATGCCCTTCTCGAGGCAGAGTTCGCGGACCGCGACCTCGAGGACCTCGAAGTCGGACACCTCCTCGACCATGGGCGCGGGCGGACGATGCTCATGCTGGTGCCCAGTCGTTGACATGGTGGTCGAAAGCCTTTCCTGGAGTTGGAGTGTCGCTTCTCAAACAGCCTGGATCCAGCGCTCGGGGAATTCGGTTTGCAGAGTGTCGGTCGCCTCGCCGGTGTAATCCGGCCAGAGTTCGGTCATCTTGAAGCGGACGATGTAGAACCACTCGGGCCGGGGTGAACCGAGGGCCTCATAATCGAATGCTTCGTCCTCGGCGGCCGGAGCCTCGTAGGCAACCGTCGCGATCTCGCCGACCGCGCCGCGGACGAACTCCTGGGTACGGGTATAGAACAGCGCCTGCACGTCACGGACCCGCACCGCGTCACCGACCGCGAACTCGGCCGGTGGCGCTTGGCCTGCGTACACCTGCGGATCGCCCTTACCGACCGCGTGCACGTGATGTTCGTTGCGGGGAACGTCCGCGCCGTCGGCGATGCCGCGCGGCTGCGGCTCGAGCAGCTCGTGTGGCGCCAGATCGGCGACACGGGCCTTCACCTCGTTGTACCTGGCGGTGAGTTCGGTCAGCGAGACCAGGTGCTTATCGATCAGCACCCGCGTGACGCCCAGCAACCATCGGCCGTAATAGGGCAGTCCCAAGTACATCGTGTTGCCCAGGTCGACGTTGTGCAGGCGCCGGCGCTCCTCCGACAGCCAGATACCCCGCAACCCGAGCACCTCGGCCATCACATAGGTGTTGTGCTCCCAATGCTCACCTTCCTTCTCGATGAATTCGATCGGGGCATCGCGCATCCCGCCGACGTCGTGCGAGGTCTTGAGATATGCCTCGATGCGATCGTTCGACAGCTCGTACGGAGCATCCGGGAGGTCCTGGAAAGCGGACCTCAATCGATTGACGAGGTCGAGCCGGTCGGCCCGGTCGCGCGCGCTGGTGGTCATGACGGGATTCCTTCCGCGAATGATCTCGACGGGTTTCACGCAGGTCGCAACTGAGCGCCGTCGTGGTGCTGTGGGCCGCGGGGACCGTAGTCGAGTTCGGCGCCTCTGTTGCTGCTGGCGGTGACCGCGTCGGGGGAGTCGAAGCGATCCATGATCGATTCGACGAAGATCAGCCTGTCGTTGGGCGCGGCGAGGGCCCTGTCCAGCTCGGCTGGAGTCTTGGCGACGAACGATTGTGCTGTGGTGTCGGGGCAGAGCACTGGGGGCAGGTCCGCGTATGCCCAGGTGGCGATGTCGTTGTAGGACTCGCTTCTGCCCAGGTAGCCGCGCTCGATGGTGTATCCACCGTTGTTGATCAGGAAGATCACCGGCGTGTGGTCGTGTCGCAGGATGGTCGAAAGCTCCTGCGCGGTTTGCTGGAACGAACCGTCGCCAACGAACAGCAGGTGGCGCCGGTCCGGTGCTGCGGTCAGCGTGCCGAGCAGGGCCGCGACCGAGTAGCCGATCGAGCCCCAGTTCACTGATCCGACGAAGGTGCAGCCCGGCGGGAGTTGCATACCGAACAGGGCGTAGGACGTGCCGTTGTCGACCAGGAGCACATCCCCGGGCCGGATGTAGTTCTGGATTGCCTGCCAGTACACGGCCTGTGTCAGCTTCGCGGAGCTGTCGGCGTGAGCGTGCGGCGTGGTTTCCGCGGGCCCAGGTATGGCACGACCGGCGACCCAGGGCATGGCGTCGATGACGCCACGGAGAACTTCAGCGAGTGTCACCGCCTGGTAGTTGGCGTCGCCGACGTCGGCCGAGTGTCCCCGTAGGTGGATCGTGTCGGCGGGCAGCGACACCGTGAAGTCGCCCGTGGTCACTTCGATCGGCCGGTAGCCGATGCACAGCAGGCAGTCGGCGGCCTGCATCGCCTCGATAGTCTGCTGCGCACTCGCCTTGCCGTTGTAGACACCGACGAACTGCGGGAACGTCTCGTCGATCACGGCCTTGGCCGTGCTGCTCGCTGCGACCGGCATGTGCATCTTCCCGGCCAGTTCCATGACTTCGGCGGCGACACCGAACCGGTCCACGTCCAGATCCACCAGAATTGCCGGTGCCGTGGCAGCGGACAATCGATCCGAGACTGCGGTGATGCACGACCTCAGCCGTTCGGGGTCGCTGGGCGGTTGTTCGAGTGCCAGCGCCTCGGCGGGAACCTCGATATCGAGATAGGCGATGTCGGAAGGCAACTCGAGATACACCGGCAGCTTCTCCCGCCACGCGGTCAGGATCAGCCTGTCGATCTCGATTGCCGCGTTGCAGGGGGTCAGCCGGGCCTGCGCGGCGGTAACCTGTGCGAAGGCGCCCAGGAACCGGTCCCAGGTTCCATCGGCCATCGTGTGGTGCATCCCCAAGCCCCGGTCGATGGACCGCAGGGGAATCGACCCGCAGATACAGACCACGGGAACGTGCTCGGCATAGCAGCCGGCAACCCCGTTGATCGCACTCATCGCACCCACGGCGTTCGTCACCAGCAGCGCACCCATACCGTTCAGCCGTGCATAACCGTCCGCGGCGTAGGCCGCGTTCAATTCGCCGCAATTGCCGACCCATCGCATGGCGCTGTGGTCCTCGAGCTGTTGGAGCAATTCGAGGTTGTAATCACCAGGGACGCCGAACAGGTGGCCGATCCCAGCCTCCGTCAGTCGGCGCAACAGAAACTCGCCGATCGTCATTCGTCGGGCCTCGCGCATGGACATCGTGTGCTCCTGTCGATCGTCCACGATGACATCAAGGTCGTCTCGAACTGGCCGTGGGTTTTTATTGCAGCGGCGTGATTCCTTGCGCGTTTCGAGGGAAGGTGGCGAGTACCTCCTCGGGGATGTTCAAGTGCTGGGAGACGAGCGAGTGCGGGACGTGCGACTCGATGGCGGGGTTCTGTGGCCCCGCCATGACGGTGCCGGAGTTCCTGCGGAGTCCATTGCTTCTCCTCGATGTCCTCGGCGATGCACACTCCTCGGTCAGCACCGACGGTCGACGCCGACCCGAACCCCACCCCACCAAGCCACACGACGACCGCGCTAGAGCCATATGGCACATCCGCATTGCCCCGCGGCCCCATCCGTCGTACTTCACCTGGTACGCCCACCCGGAATCCTCGCTGGGGCAGCGGTCCGGACGCCGCCACGACCCCACCGACGTGATCTGCTGTCCGGCAGAAGATCCCGAATCGGCTGCGATGCGCAAACGCCAACCAGCCGAACGACCAGATCCCGCCGAAGACGCAAGACATTCTAGAGTGGAATCGCCTCCTAGCTGGCCTTTTGCGCCGCAGCTCGCCGGTGGAGGCTGAGCACGAGCGCCAGGTTGACCAGGGACAGTGCCAGCGAGATCACCCCATGTCCGTGCGGTGGGTGGTGGATATACTTTCGGAGGGAAGGTGGACGCGCCTGGTTTGACGCGCCCACCGGGTGTTACTTCCTCCTGGCTCGGTAGGCAGCCGCTCACACAGCGGCCCCACCTTCGATGGAGAGGAATTAATATGCGCGCCATCCAGATCGAACGGTTCGGCGACCCCGCGCAGGTACTCCGCGTTGTCGACATCGAGGAGCCGCCGCCACCGGGTCCGCATGAGGTTCTGTTGAGCGTTGAGGTCTCGCCGTTGAACAAGCACGATCTACTGGTTGTCACCGGCATGCTGGCGCGCCCGCCCCTGCCTCACATACCAGGCGCAGAGGGGGTCGCGCGCGTTCTTGCCATTGGCGCCGAGGTCGATGGACTTCAAGTCGGCGATCTGGTCGTGCTACCCCTGTATGCCGGTGCGTGGCGTGAGCGGCTCGTCGTGCCCGCCGACGGTCTGTTCGCACTCCCCGCCGGCGGCGACATCGAGCAGTACTCGATGCTGGGCAGCAACCCTCCGGCGGCAGGGTTGATGCTCAGTGAGTGCACCCGCTTGCAGCCCGGTGACTGGGTGGTTCAGAACGCCGCGAACTCCGGTGTGGGACGGTCGTTGATCGCGTTGGCCAAACTTCGTGGGCTGAAGACGATCAACCTGGCCCGTGACGAGGCGACGTTCGCCGAGCTCACAGAGGCCGGGGCCGATGTGGTCCACGTCGACGACCCCGATGCGGTCGGCGATGTTCGAGCGGTGATCGGCGACGCGCGAGTGGCGCTGGCAGTGGAAGCCGTCGGTGGTCCAGTGGTGGGGCGGCTGCTCGAATTGCTGTCCGACGGTGGATGGTTGGTCAGCTATTCCTGGGCCAGGGACGAGCCCATGTGGGTCGATACCTCGGCACTGGTTGGCAAGCACCTCACCGTTCGCGGATTCTTTGTCGGCGACTTCGACTATCGCGACAAGGTGGTGCCTGTCATTCGTGAGGCGGCACCGCTGGTGGCCGACGGCGCCCTCGTTGTCCCCGTGGCGGGCGTGTACCCCCTCGACCATATCCAGGACGCGGTGCAGCATCTCCTCCGTGGCGGCAAGATCCTGCTGAACGTGGCGGGCCGATGAAGGCGACGAGCACTCGACCTCGGCACGGTGCGTTGACAAGATGCTTGCGTGACCAACCGACTCGACCCCCGGCGTCGCGCGGAACACTGACGAGGTGACGGCAACGACGGCTCATACGAGACACGTTCCGGGCCTCGGGCAGAGCACACAGAACGTTGCGGCGCGACTACCACCAGCACGACCAGGTGATGCCGAAATTCTTCTGTACCAACATCTTCAGATCACCAGTGATATTCAGAGTTGGCGAGTCGTGAGGCTCGGCCCGCTGGTCATGCCGCTGGCGATATTCGCAGGAACACACCGCTCCGAGGGCCGGCCACATCAGGTGCCCGTCGATGGCCGCAGCGGGCATCCTTCCCGCAAGAGCGGGATCCCGGGCATGGGGACACCTATGTGGCGCCGATGCCCGGGTTCTGGAGGGGGCGATCGTTGAGCGCAGGTCCGCACCAGGTGGTGAGGGCCTGCTGCAAGCCGGTGAGGTCGGGGGTGCTGTCGCTGGCCCAGGCCACGTATCCGTCGGGGCGGATCAGCAGTGCCGTGGGTGCAGGGATGTCCGCACCGGCGGGTAATGCCCAGATATCCGATGAACGGTCGGCTCGGACGATGTCGATCCGGTCCGCCCATCCAGCCGCGGCGTCGGGAGTGTTCATTGTGCCCGAAAAGTCCAGCAGCACAGGCCGTCCCGCGTGCAGGAGTTCATAGATCCGCTTGGCATCGGTGCTGGTGTTCAGGTCGGCGTCAGGAACCCGGCGTCCGAGCAGGGGGTGTTCCCCGGTCGTCGGATAGCGCAGGTCGAGTCCGGACAGGACGGCGGTCAGGTAGCGGTTGACGTCGTCGAAGCCGACCAGACGTGCCAGCAGCTCGAGCAGATCGGCCGGTCGCGGTCCCGGCTCGCACAGAATCGATTGCGCCCGAATGATTTTCAAGGTGTCGGCATCGGCTGCGTGTCGTTCGTCGTGGTAGGTGTCCAGCAGTGCGTCGGGTGCTTCACCGCGCAGTACCGCCGCGAGCTTCCAGCCGAGGTTGAAGGCGTCCTGGATGCCCATGTTCATGCCCTGCCCGCCCGCGGGCAGGTGAATGTGCGCGGCGTCACCGGCCAGGAACACCCGCCCGACTCGATACCGGTCGGCTTGGCGGATGCTGTCGGTGAAGTGGGAAAGCCAACTGGCGCTGCGCATCCCGAAATCGGTGCCCGCGATCCGGTGAGTCGCCGCGCGCAGTTCCTCGAGCGTCACCGGATCCCCGGCCCCCGCGGTCCGCTCGCGTTCGCTGGTGACCACGCGGTACCAGCCGGGCCGGAATCCGATCACCGTGATCAGTCCGGCCTCGCGCCGTTCCAGGAACATCGGCCGCTGCGGCGGCTCGTCGAGTTCGACATCACCGATCAGGCACACCATCGTCGGATCGGTGCCCGGGAATCCCACACCGATCGACTTGCGTACGATACTGCGGCCACCGTCGCACCCGACAAGGTAACTGCCGCACAGGGTTTCGACACCGTGCGGCCCTTCGACGGTGACCTCGACCCCCTCGGCGTCCTGACGCAGGCCGGTCACCTCGGTGGACCAGCGCACCGGCGCGCCGAGTTCGGCGGCGACGCTCTCGAGGACCTGTTCGGTATCGGCCTGCATGATGTTGTAGGCGTGCGGGAACCGGCTCGGCAGTTGCGAGTAGTCCAGGATGATGCCCGCGAAATTCCCGATGTTCAGCGGCGGGCCCAGGGCCAGGAAACGGTCGGCGAGGCCGCGCAGGTCGAACATCTCCACCGTGCGCGGCTGCATCCCTGCGGCTCGTGATCCCTCCACGCCGCGGTCGGTGCGGCGATCCAGGAGTAGCACCTCGGCTCCGCCGCGTCGCAGTTCGGTCGCGAGCGTCAAGCCGGTCGGCCCGGCTCCCACGATGATCACCGGCGCGTGAGTTCGGTTGTCGGTCGGCATGTCGGTCCTCCTGCACGTCATCGGCGGCCCTAACAAT
>NZ_BAGB01000153.1 GCF_000308615.1 Nocardia jiangxiensis NBRC 101359 | reverse complement strand
AGTCGAATCCTGCTGCCCCGCAAGGGCTTCGTTCACCGACTCCTTCAATGCGGCCGGTTTCCCTCGCCGCCACTGCCCGTCCGCCGTGACCACTAGCCGGGCCTGCGCATCCTCGATCCGCTGCCGCAGCGCACCCGCCGAGAACCCCGCGAATACCACCGAGTGCACCAGCCCCAACCGGGCGCAGGCCAGCATCGCGACGATCGCCTCCGGGATTATCGGCAGATAGATCGCCACCCGATCACCGGCCACCAACCCGAGTTCGGTGAAATAATTTGCGGCCCTGGATACTTCGATCAGCAACTGACGGTAGGTGATGTCGCGAGTATCGCCGGGTTCACCGACCCAGTGAATGGCGATCTGGTCACCGTGGCCGTCGGCGACGTGTCGGTCCACGCAGTTGTAGGCGACGTTGAGTTTGCCGTCGCCGAACCAGCGGGCGACCGGAGCGTCGTCCCAGTCCAGGACACGACTGAAGGGTTCGTGCCAGTGCAGCCGGTGCGCCTGCTCGGTCCAGAACCCATCACGGTCCGAGGCGGACCGATCGTACAGGGACGCATCGGCATTGGCCACAGCGGCGAACTCCGCGGCCGGCGCAAAGCCCTTCTCTGCCTGCTCAGAGCTGACCACCTCAGTGTTCGCTCTCACTCGTCACCCGGATGGGTAGTGCCTCGACGACTGCTGCGTCGAATGACTGTGCACCAACCGATTTCGCGCCGCCGGGGGACCCCAGTCCTGCAAAGAACTCGAGGTTGACCGACACGTACTCGGTTCGGTCATCCGGCAGATCATCCTCGTGGTAAATGGCCTCGACGGGGCAAACCGGTTCGCAGGCACCACAGTCGACGCATTCGTCAGGGTTGATGTACAGCATGCGTGCACCCTCGTAGATACAATCCACGGGACATTCCTCCACACACGCGCGATCCTTCAGGTCAACGCATGCATCGGTAATCACATAGGTCATTTCACTGTCCAGGTTTCTTTTCCGGTGATGAGAGCTTCGAGGTCGGTCGGCATTCGAGTGGTTGCTTCAGCGGCCTGATGACGTACCGCATCGTCGTATGCCGGGGCTACGACATTGCGAATGACGCCGGTGACGGCGTATTCAGCCGAGCCGCCGGAAATGCGCGACAGCGCGAAGGCCTGAGAAGGGTCCGGCCGAGTGGGGTCGTGTACAACGATCCGGCTGCGGTCGACCTGATCGCCGCGCCCCACGGTGAGCCCGCCGGTGACCTCGTCCCGCACCACCGCGAACTTCCGCTCGGGACCGAAGATGATCGGCTCGCCCGCCCGGAGCTGAATCAGGTGCTGCGGGGCGGATCCGACGTCTTTCAACGCATCGAATGCACCGTCGTTGAAGATCGGGCAATTCTGATAGATCTCGACCAGTGCCGCGCCGCGATGCTGTGCGGCCGCGGTCAGAACCTCGGTGAGCCCCTTTCTATCGGAGTCCATGGCGCGCCCGACGAAAGTCGCTTCTGCTCCGAGTGCCAGCGAGACCGGGTTCAGTGGATTGTCCAATGAGCCCAACGGGGTCGACTTCGTGACCTTGCCCACCTCGGATGTCGGTGAATACTGCCCCTTGGTGAGGCCATAGATCCGATTGTTGAACAGCAAGATCTTGATGTTCACATTGCGGCGCAAGGCATGGATCAGATGGTTGCCACCGATCGACAATGCATCGCCGTCCCCCGTGACGACCCAGATCGACAGGTCGGGTCGGCCGATGGCCAGCCCGGTTGCGATCGCTGGCGCCCGACCGTGGATCGAGTGCATGCCATATGTCTCGAGGTAGTACGGGAATCGCGACGAACAACCGATGCCGGAAATGAAGACGATGTTCTCGCGCTGCAATCCCAGAGTCGGGAGGAAGGACTGGACTGCGTTCAGTACGGCGTAGTCACCACAGCCGGGACACCAGCGAACCTCCTGGTCCGACTTGAAACCTGCGGGCCTGTCCGGCAGCTCGGTGCGCGGGACAAGATCCATGCCACCGAGTTCCGGCAGCCCGAGTTCGACGGTAGTCAACTACTCTCCTCCTGAAATGTGGTTCATGAGAACTCTTTCGAGTTCCTCGGCTTTGAAGGGCAGCCCGGCGACCTTGGTGTACGACTTCACGTCGACCAGATAGCGGGCGCGCAGCAGCATCGCCAACTGGCCGAGATTGAGTTCGGGGACTACCACTCGCTCATAGCCGGCGAGCAGTCGGCCGAGATTCGCGGGAAACGGATTGAGATTCCGCACATGTGCCTGTGCGACATGCAATCCCGCCGCCCTGATCCGCCGGACGGCCGCTCCGATGGGACCGTAGGACGAACCCCATCCGAGAACGAGAACCTTTGCGCACCCGGATGGATCGTCGACTTTGAGGTCCGGAACTTCGATGCCATCGACCTTGGCCTGGCGAACGCGGACCATGTGTTCGTGGTTTTCGGGATCGTACGAGATGTTGCCCGTGCCATCTGCTTTCTCCAGGCCACCGATGCGGTGCGTCAGTCCAGGCGTGCCCGGTATCGCCCAGTCGCGCGCGAGCGTTTCAGGGTCACGGCGGTAGGGCCAGAAGTTTCCGGAACCATCGGTGGCATTTGGTGCTGTGGCGAATCGAACGGTCAACTCCGGCAAAGAGGCGACGGCCGGGACACGCCACGGCTCGGAACCATTCGCGATAGCACCATCGGAGAGGACGAACACCGGTGTGCGATAAGTCAGAGCGATTCGGCTCGCTTCCAACATGGTCTCGAAACAGTCCGCTGGCGATCTCGGTGCAAGAATGGGAACCGGACATTCGCCGTTACGTCCGAACATCGCCTGGAGCAGGTCGGCCTGTTCGGTCTTGGTCGGTAGTCCGGTCGAAGGCCCACCGCGTTGCACATCGATGATGATCAACGGCAGTTCGGTCATCACCGCCAGTCCGATCGTCTCGGACTTCAGCGCGATCCCGGGTCCGGAGGTCGTCGTCACCCCGAGCCCGCCGCCGAACGCATGTCCCAATGCCGCACCGATACCGGCGATCTCGTCCTCGGCTTGAAATGTGAGTACGCCGAAATTCTTGTGCTTACTGACCTCATGCAAGATGTCCGAAGCAGGGGTGATCGGATAGCCTCCGAGCAGAACTGTCAGCCCCGAACGCACACCGGAAACGACGATCCCGTACGCCAGGGCGGTGTTTCCCGTGATCTGCCGATAACGTCCTGGAGGGAGGGTTGCCGGTGCGACTTCGTATGTGGCCGCGAAGGATTCGGTAGTTTCGCCGTAGTTCCAACCGGTGCGGAACGCCAGAATGTTAGCGTCGGCAACCTGCGGATGAGCAGCGAACTTCTCTTTCAGAAAGCGCTCGGTACCGTCGGTCGGGCGGTGGTACATCCAGGACAACAGCCCGAGGGCGAACATGTTCTTGCAACGCAGCGCATCCTTCTTCCCCAGACCGGTGTGGGCCAGCGCTTCCTGCGTTAGTGTGCTCATCGCGACGCGATGCAGCTGGTACGTTTCAGCGAGAGCAGGGTCATCCAAAGGGTTGCTCGCGTAACCAGCCTTGGTGAGATTCCGCTTCACGAATTCGTCCGCATTCACAATCAGAATTCCGCCCAGCGCCAATTCTCCCAGATTTGATTTCAGCGCTGCGGGATTCATCGCGACGAGGACATCCGGCCGATCACCCGGGGTCAGGATGTCGTAGTCCGCAAAGTGAATCTGAAACGATGAGACGCCGGGAATGGTTCCTTGTGGAGCCCGAATCTCTGCCGGGAAGTTGGGCATGGTGGCCAGATCATTTCCGAAGGCGGCAGCCTCGGAGGTGAAACGGTCACCAGCCAGTTGCATACCGTCTCCCGAGTCTCCGGCGAACCGGATGACCACACGATTCAACGCCTTTGAGGCGCGGGCGGGAGCGTTCATGTTTGTTTCCTTCGACGTTCGGTATCGACCGGAGCCCCCTCCAGTCGTTCGAGCAAAATCTCACGCAGCCCCTGCGTTGGCCCCACCGGTTGTACGGTGTGAACCCCGAGATCGGCAAGTATGGCGGCAGCCACCTCTGCAGAGCCGACTGTCGTGATCGTGTTCGTGGCAGAAGTCAGGAGGCCGCACGCATTCGGCGAATCGGCGGCGCGAACATAGACAACCACCCCGCGCTCCTGCTCCATTACCACTCTCATGGCTTCCTCCAGTGCCACTGCGCATTCACATTCCGAGGAACCGAACACGTCGCCGGTCAGGCATTCGGTGTGCACGTGCACCGGGATCGGCGATGGCGCTCTCGAATCGGTCACATCACCGGTTATGAGAGCCACATGGTCGGTGCCGTCGTAGATTCCGCGGAATCCGATTGCTCGCAGTCGGCCCCATCGTGTGGGCAGGGTGGTGGCCACGACACGTTCAACTTGTGGCTCCGTGTTCCGCCGATAGCGGATCAGATCGGAGATGCACACCATCCGCAAACCATGCATGTGCGCGAAATCCGCTACTTCCGCCCCGCGCGCCATTTCGCTGGGCCGTAGAGTCGAGACGATTTCCGACATCGCCGCGGCCGGGCGTAGGCCGGCGAGACGAGCCAGGTCGACCGCGGCCTCGGTGCGCCCGGGATGTCGCAGGATCCCGCCGTCACGGGAGCGCAACGGGATGACGTGGCCGGGTCGGCTGAAATCGCCAGGGCGCGATCCCTCAGCAGCCAGCGCTGCGACAGTGTGCGCGCGATCGATCGAAGAAATGCCCGTCCCGCTGCCGATCCGGTCGACAGTCACTCGATAGGCGGTGTTGCGCCCGTCGCGATCATGCTGAGCCATCGGCGGCAACTCGAGCCGGTGGCAGTCCTCGGAAGTCAGTGCGACACATACGAAGCCCGATGTGTGCTCGACGCTGAATGCCAGCAGCTTCGGAGTTGCGAATTCGGCGGCGAAGACCAGTTCGCCTTCATCCTCGCCGCCGATATCGTCGAGAACCACCACCGCTGATCCTGCGGCCAGGGCCGACGTCGCGCGGTGCACCCGTTCATTAGCCCCCGCATTGCCGATGTCGGCCATGGTCACTCCTCAGCTGGCGAGCCGACGAAATCGGCTGCGGTGAAAGACAAGTGGCGGTGTGTCGGGGTCCGCCCGCAACGCGTCGATTTCGAGTAGCGCGATTCCGTGGTCACCAGCAGGCAGTTCGCGGTAAAGCGAGCACTCCAGCCAGACAGCGGAGCTGTGTACGAATACGGCTCCACTTGCGCTGCGTTCCCACTCCACTCCGTCGAACCGGTCGCCGACCTTCTTGGACAGAGTCAGACATGCGGTGTCATGCTCCTCGGCCAGCACGCTCAGCCCCAACCGCGGCAAACTCCGAAGTCGTGGCCAGGTAGCCGAGGTGTCCTGCACGCATACCGAAACCAGCGGCGGGTCAACAGAAACCGACGTGAAGGAGCTCGCCGCCATACCCACGGGAGTGTCACCGATCATCGCGCACACGGCCGTTACGCCCGACGGAAAGCAGCTGAATGCCTGCCGGAGCACCACCGGATCCATGCTCACGGGGTCCATCCGGATCATCTCCGACCTCCGACGACGGTCTCGACCCGCGATTCGAAACTCGGGTCGGACAGCAGCGCCACTTGTGCCTGCGCACACTGCGTCAGATGCCGGTCGAGTTCCTCTTTCAGCCAGCTTCGCGAGAACGACACGTAAGTCGAAAGCGCGGCATCGGGCATCGTGGCAAGTTTCTCCAACCGGGATACCGCTGCCTCCACTGCGCCGCTTTCCACGACTTCCCCGATTCCCCAGGCTTCGGCTTGCCGCCCATCGATCTTTTTCTGATCGTGCAGCACTCGCCACAGAATGGCCGGGTTGTAGCGCCGCAGCAGCAGTTCGCCGCCGGTGCCGGGAATAAGTCCCACTCGACCCCATCCCTGCATCATCCAGCCCTTGTCGGAGATCAGTCTGCAATCGCAGGCAAGAGCTATATCCATACCCATTCCGATCGCCGGGCCATCCAGCGCCGCCACGGTCGGGAACGGAAGATCCAGCAGGGCTCGAATGAGCTGTTGTGGGATCTCCTCGATCGTCTGCTGGAGCGATCCAGGTTCTTCTTTGCCTTTGGCGACGATCGATCTGAGGTCCGCTCCGGAGCAGAATGCCCCATTCCCTGTCAGCACCAGTCCTTTTATATCGGGATCGTCGGCAACGCCCCGTACCAGGTCCGCCAGCTCAGTGATCGCCGGCAGTGTCAGAGCGTTCTTCTTCTCCGGGCGGTCGATGGTGATCAGGGCAACAGATCCTGATTTTTCTTTGATGAAAGTCATTTTTGTTCCCAACTACAAAATCGAGTGCCGCTGGTGCTACTTCTGCGATGCGGTAGCGTTCGCGCCGTTTTGCGCTACGTAATCACTCTTGGCCTTTTCGATGCCGGCGTCGAAGCGCTGGCGGAAACCGTCCCGGCGCTCTTTTGTCCACAGATAGGAATTCATCAGGGCCGAACTACCGTCGGTGAAGGCGGGGAAGACCTTGTCGGCAACGAGCTCGTACATGTGCGATGTCGCGCGGGCGTTACCCCAGTCGTGGCCGGTGAGCAGAAAGGTACCGAATCCTCCGGTCAAATCGATGATGCGCTGGATATATTTAATCGCTCGCTCCGGTCCACCGATGCAGCCGTAGCCGGACTCGTTCACCCGGCGCACCAACTCCTCGTGCGACACCTGTTCACCCGGAGCGATCATCTTCATCGGCGTTACCACGTGCCTGTAATCCATGAATTCTTTGAGGCCGTACCGAGTCGCCTCGAGCGCCTCCTCATCGGTGTCAGCGACGAACATATTGCCGACGACGGCCCACTGGCTTCGTTCCACGCGCTGTCCATGCTTGTCGGCCTCGGTGGTCATGATGTCCCATGTGGAGCGCAATGTTTCGACCGATTGCTCCGCGGTACCGCCGATCGACAACAGGCCGAGTCCATACTTGCCGGCCAGGCGCGGCCCGGACGGCGACAGTGCTGCGGCGACCGCCATCCGCACCCGAGGCCTGGTGTAGCTGGCGAACTGCAACCGCGCGTCATCCAACGTGAACCACTCGGTCTTTCGCGACACCCCACCGTTTTCGGCGAGCAACTCGATGATGGCGTCGAGCGATTCCTCCATACGTGGCCGTAGCATGTTGTAGTCCATGCCCATCATTTGAGAATCGGCGACCAGCGCTCCCGGGCCTACGCCGATCCGCACTCTGCCGCGCGTCAAATGATCCAGAAAAACAATTCTATCCGCCACCATCAGCGGGTGATGGTATGGCAGCGAGATGACACCGCTACACAAGTCGATGCGATTGGTGCGCTGAGCCGCGGCGGCAATCATTATCTCCGGTGACGGGATCGTCTCGTATCCGCCGCTGTGATGCTCACCGAACCACACCTCGTGATAGCCGAAGCGATCGAGTTCCTCGACATGACGCAGGTCCTGCTCGATGCATGCGGTAGGATTTCTCCGCGGGTTGTGATAGGGCGGCATGAACAGGCCGAATCGCAGTCCAGCGGGGGCAGTATTGTGGGATTGGATCTCCATGGGCTTCTCTTTTCGTAATCTCGTTAGCTTTGATACCGAAGCGGGGCAGAGTTCAAGATCACCGCCTTCGCCTCGGTGAAGGCGCGTAAGCCCTCGGGACCACCTTCCCGGCCGATCCCCGATTGCTTGAACCCGCCGAATCCGATCGTGAAGTCGGATTGGAACGAGTTGTGGCCGACCGTGCCCGAACGCAGTTGTCGCGCAACGGCATATGCGCGATCCACGTCGTCGGTGAATACCGAGGCATTGAGTCCGTAGATTGTGTCGTTGGCCATCCTGACCGCATCGGCCTCGTCCTCCGCCGCGATAACGGCGAGAACCGGACCGAAAATCTCCTCTTGCGCAATGCGTGAGGAGTTGTCGACATTGCCGAATACGGTCGGCTCGACGTAGAAACCGCGATCCAGGTGCGCGGGTCGTCGCCCGCCGGTGGCAAGGATGGCTCCCTCCGCGATTCCGGCCGCGATGTATCCCTCGACCCGGTCGCGTTGCCGGCTGGAAACCAATGGCCCCATGCCGGATTCCGGGTCGAACGGGTCGCCCACGCGGACCGATGCGAACGCGCTCGCCAGTGCTTCCAGCATCTGGTCGTGCCGACTCCGGGTGACCACAATCCGGGTCAGTGAGGAGCAGACCTGACCGGACACTAGGCATTCCATTCCAGCGATCGTCTCTGCGGCCGAGCCGACGTCGTAATCATCGAGAATTACAGCAGCCGATTTACCTCCGAGTTCGAGGGTGTAGCGGGCGATTCGGTCGCCGCAGAGCGACGCGATTCGCCGGCCCGCAGCAGTGGATCCGGTGAAGGTGATTTTGTCGACGCGTGGATCGCGGACCAGAAGTTCGGAGACTTCCCGCTCGGCGGCAACGACATTCAGGACTCCAGGAGGAAGACCGATCTCCGCGGCGATCTCAGCGACGATATTGCCTTCGACCGGTGCTTCCGGAGCCGACTTGAGCACGACGGTGCAGCCGGCCAGGAGCGCCGGGGCGACCTTGTGCACGATCAGGCCGATCGGGCCGTTCCAGGGGATGATCGCGCCGACAACTCCCACGGGTTCCCGGATCAGCAGGCCGAATTCGCCAGCGGCTGGTGTCACCGGTTCCTCGAAGGGGAATTCGTCGCCGAGGGCCGCGTACTCATTGAATCCGCTGACCGCAGCGTCCACCATCGCCTGGGCATGAGTGCGCAGCACACCCGATTCGTGCGGCCAGATACCGCAGATATCGGCCGCTCGCTTCTCGAGGCCCAGGCCGAATGCGGTCAGGTAGGCCGCGCGTGCGGCGTGGGTCATTCGGGGCCAGGGTCCCTGATCGAACGCTTCCCGCGCGGCGGTGATCGCGGCGTCCATGTCGGCTGCCTGCGCCTCGGCTACGGTCAGGAAGACCTCTTCGGTGATCGAGTCGATGACTTCGATCCTGCGGTCGGTGGATGGCCGCACCCATCTCCCGCCGATATAGAACCCGTCGCTGTGGTGTCTTGGCGATGCACTTGGGGTGGAGGACATGTGGCACTCTCTTCTCAGAACGTGAGAACGGCTCTGGCCGAATCGTTTCGGTCGTGATTGCGATAGGTTGCACTGATCTGGTTCAACGTGATCCGGTCCGAGATCAATGGATCGAGTTGGATGACTCCGTGTCGGTACATCTGCACGTACCGGGGGATGTCGTGTTTGAACCGTGCGGATCCGCCGTACACTCCTACGATCGATTTCGCACCGCCGAGCAGCTCTTGGGCAGTGATCCACGACAAATCAACCGGGGCCGATGCGGCACCGATGATGTAGGCGGTGCCGCCCGGCGCGAGTGCATACACCGCATCCTGCAAAGTCCTGCCAGTGCCCACGACCTCGAAAGCGTGGTCCACTCCCGACGGCAGCATCTGCTTCAGTTGGTCGACGGTGGCGCCCTCGCCGGCGTTCACCAGATCGGTGGCGCCGAATTCTGCCGCACGTGCCAGTCGGCCCGCACTGAGATCGACGGCAACGATCCGGGCAGCACCGCGCAGTCTGGCGCCTTGAACGACGTTGAGTCCGACTCCTCCACAACCGATCACGGCGACGGTGTCCCCCGGCTTGATTCGCGCACTGTTGGTTGCCGCGCCGATCCCGGTGATGACGGCACAGCCCAGGATCGAGGCGACATCGAACGGCATCGCAGCGTCGATTCCGACCACTGAACGCTCGGGAACCAGAACTTCCTCCGCGAACCCACCGATAGCGGCCACCGCGGTGACCGGGGTATCGCCTAGCTGAAGCCGCGGGCGAGCTCCGGCGGGGCGCTCCAGTACGTGGGTTCCTTCCGTCCGGGCAGCGCAGAGCCAAGGTCGCCCGGACAGGCACAAGGCGCAGATCTCACACGAGCCGGCCATACATGTCGTGACGTGATCGCCTACGGCCACCGTGCGCACTGCGGGACCGACCGCTGTCACGACTCCCGCTACCTCGTGACCGCACAGCACCGGCAGCGTGAGTCCGCGGTCGACGGTGGCGGTCAGCAGATCGGAGTGGCACAGTCCGCTGGCCCGGACTTCGATGCGGACCTCATCACCGACCGGCTCGTCGATATCGATGCTCTCGACATGCCATTCACCCGTGAAGTCATGCAACAGAGCCGCTTTCATGACAACGCCTTTCCGGGACCGAAGCAGACCGGCATGGACTGGGGCCCGATGATGATCGGGGCGACCTGCCGGTCGGCGTCGCCCTCCCGCGACCACACTGTGGGAGCTGTGGGCCTGATGTCGGGCAGGCGCCGGACCATCTCGGCCAGCATCAGATTCAGCTCGAGCCGAGCCAGGTGCGAGCCGAGGCAGAAATGCGGTCCGAAGCCGAATGCGATGTGGTGGTTGGGCCGCCGGTAGATGTCGAATCGCAGAGCATCATCGAACACGGCGGGATCGCGGTTGGCCGCCGCAAGGAAGGAGGCAACCTTCTGACCCGTTCGTATCGTCTTACCGCCGATTTCGGTGTCCTCGGTGACGGTACGCCGTTGGTAGACGATCGGTGTGACCCAGCGGATCATCTCTTCGACCGCTGACGGAACGAGCCCCGGATCAGCGACCAAGGCGGCCCACTGCCCGGGGTCGCGGAACAAAGCATCCATACCGCCAGCAAGCACATTTCGGGAGGTGTCGACCGCCCCACCGAAGATCATCATGAAGTCGATGAAGAACTGCATCTCGTCGGTCTGGAATCCGTCCAGACCGCCCTCGGCAACCCTGGTGGCCCAATCGTTCCGAGGACACCTCATCCGATCGGAGCGCACGGATGCGGCGTGCTGGAACAGGTCGGTCGCCGCTTGGAGTCCGTCGCCGTCGATGGTGCTCTCGGAGTTGGCGATCCGGTCGGCCAGCTCGTACAGCGCCACTCCTTCATGGCGCGGAATGCCGATGATGTCCGCTGCGGCGTAGGCAGCGAGATTCCCGGCGAGGTCCCACACCAGATCGCATTCACCCTTTTCGATCACATCGTCGATCACCTCACGCACGATGTCCCGGACCTGCTCGGTACGTTTGCGCACTTCCCCGGCCGCGAGCTCCTCCCCCAGGAATCGCCGGTGCTGTGTGTGTCGCGGAGCATCGCTGGCGATCAAGTGAAAGTGGCTCTCGTCTCCGAGCGTGAAGGTTTCCTGGACGGTGATTGTCGGCTGCGACGAGAAGACCTTCGGATTCGAGTGCACTGCTTTGGCATCCGCATACCGGGTCAGCGCCCAGAATCCTGGACCGTCTCCCGGCTCAGGATGCCAATGCACCGGATCGTGCTCCTGTAGCCACATCATCTGGTCGATGGGCTGGCCGTTCGCATATGCGTGCGGGTCCAAAAGGTTGATCTGCATGGGACTCCTCCTTGATGTTCTCCATGCGGGGTGTTCTGCGACGGCGGCGACCGGACTCGCCTGCTCAAGGCACCAGGACTGCGCGTCCGATGACCTTGCCTTCATTGATGTCGTCGATGGCCCGACCCGCCTGTTCGAGTGGGTAGACGACGGTTTCGGCATGCATCACTCCGGCCCGGCCGAGGTCGAGTGCTTCGGCCAGCTCATGCCGCGATCCTGCGGAGACACGCAACAGCGAAACCTCTGGAGCAACCGTCGACACCGAGACTGCTTGGAACGGAACGCTTCCGCCACCGAGGCCCGCGACGAGGATCTGTGCGCCGCGGTTGGTGACTGCCGCTGCCAGCGCCAAGGTCGAATCGCTGCCGACGAAGTCCAGTACAACATCGATCTCCCGGCCGCCTGCCCAGGCCAGAATCTCGGCAGCTTCGCTACCCCGCGCCAGAACCGTGGAGTCGGCGCCCAGTTTTCGGGCCAGCTCGAGCGCCTTCGGGTCTCTGTCGACAGCGATGATTTCGGCATGGAACCGGTATGTAGCGATCTGGAGCGCCAAATGGCCCAGACCACCGATACCGATGATCATGATCCGTTCCGGATCCGGGCGCCCGCGATCGATGCTGTTCACTGTGTGCAGGGCAGTTAGTCCCGCGTCCGTGAGTGGTGCTGCCGCAATGGGATCAAGACCGCTCGCGTCGGCGATGGCGTCCGCCGGGATAGCCATGAACTCGGCCATCCCGCCATCGAAATGGGTGCCCAGTCCCAGATATCCGACATGGCAGAAGTTGTCGAGCCCGCGGCGACACGGCGCGCACGACCCGCAACCACGCATGACATACGCGGCGGCCTGCTGACCGGGCGTCCACCCGGAGACGCCGACGCCCAGCTCCTCGATCACGCCGACCACTTCATGCCCGAGCGTGACTGGCAGGCTCATCTTCAATGCCGGGATCGCGTCGCGGATGAAGACATCGCTGTGACACACGCCTGTGGCGGCCACCCGCAGCAACACTTCACTGGGGCCGGGCTGCGGCCGCTCGATGTCGACCATTTCGCCACGCCCTGGGGCGAGAACTTTGTAGGCACGCATGTCAATTCCTTCGTAATGCTGAAATCACTTCACCCGGAAGCGAATAGGTAGTTTGTTGAGGCGATTGATTCCAGGCACCGGCAGGGGTTGCAACTCCGCGCGCGGAACAGTCAACTCGAAATCGCCGAAGTGGTCGAACAGGGCCTCGAACGCGATCCTCGCCTCCGACCGAGCCAGATCTTTGCCGATGCAGAAGTGGACGCCATGGCCGAATGCCATGTGAGCCGAAGAATCACGGAATATATCGAACTTGTCCGCATCTGGAAACCGTGTCTCGTCGCGATTGGCCGAGCCCCAGGCCAGACGAGCGATTTCACCTGCCGGAATCGGACATCCAGCAACCTCCACGCCGCTGTCGGCGACGACCCGTATGGTCCAGCGCGCCGGCGAAACATACCGCAACGCTTCTTCGATCATCTGCGGAATCAACATCCGGTCGGCTTGCACCGCGGCGAGCTGATCCGGATTGTCCAGCAATGCCAGCAGCCCGCCGCCCAGCAGATTCGTCGTGGTGTCGTTGCCGGCGACGAGCAGGATGCGGATGATGTCCAGCAGCTCCGGAACGTCCAGGGACCGTTCACCGTTGAGACGCGCACCGACCAGCTGACTGATCATGTCGTCGCTCGGCTCGTCACGTCGCTCCTCGATCAGGTCGGCGAAATAATGCTGGAACTCCACATACGAGCGGCGGCACTCACGGCGGCGCTCCGGTGTCAGCACCATATCGGCGGCGATCATGTCGACGATGTTGTCGGACCAGGTGCGAAAGGTTTGCCGCATCGAATACGGGATTCCCAGCGCGTCCGACATGACCATCGTCGGTAGCACCTCCGCGAAGTCGCCGACGAAATCCATCTCACCCGTGGCGGCGACACTGTCGAAGACGTCATCGGCCAAGCGCCGGATCTTGGGCTCCAGCCCCTCCACGACCTCCGGGGTGAACGCCTTGTTCACGAGCTTTCGATACCGGGTGTGGACCGGAGGATCGTTCGTGGTGATCGTCGCGACCTCGGGCAGGCCCTGGGCGGCGATCGCCGCGAGTTCCGGATCGTCCTGACCGAACCCCGGTCGGTTACTGGAGAATTCCTTGACCCGCACGGATGCTGCCCGGACGTCGTCATAGCGGGTCATGATGTAGCCGGCATCGCCGGGTAACTTCGTCACAGGGCACGTGGCGCGAGAATGTTCCAGGAATTGCTCGGGATGACTCCAGAATTCGGGGTCGCTCGCAGGGAATTCTTCAAGGTTCATGGCGATCCTCACCGTTCCTGACGCCTGCCGAGTCTGGCGCCGGCCAGCTCGGCCTCCCGTCGGTAGTGCATATATCTGGTAGCCATACCGACGAGTACGACACCGACCAGTTCGTTGTCTCGGAAGTATCCGATGGCTGATTCGTTGGTCAAAGAGCCTTCGAGCACGCGCACGTCTCCCATGCCCAGGCTGGGCATACCGAACGACTGGATCCGAATAGCCGACAGATGGCTCCAGAACGATGGCAACGACGTGAACGCGTCGGTCGGCTCACACGTACCGGTCAGATGACCGGCGAGGACAGCCCCCGCCTTGCGTGCAGTGTCGACTGCGGTGGACCAGTGCTCTACCCGGCGCGGCACGTCGTCGTATGCGCGATGGGGAAATCGAGCGACGTCGCCGCAGACCACAACTCCCGGCCGACCCGGTACCTGCATGAAGTCGTTACACAGCACCCCGTCGGACAGGTCCAGGCCATTGCCGCCGAGCCATGCACAGTCGGGCACGCTGCCGACAGCTTCGACGACGACATCCGCGGGCAACCGATCCAAGTTCGACAGCACGACCTCGTCGACCGCCGCACCGCCCTCGTATCGAACCGGTAGAGCGCGCATATGAAATGTGACGCCCAGTTCCTCGAGACGACGCTGTATCTCGGCCCCCGCGAATTCGCCCAGCGGGCGCTCGAGCGCCACCGATTCGGGTGCCACAACGTGCACCGACATCCCCGCCGAGGCGGCCAGCGCGGCGATCTCGCAACCGACGAATCCAGCGCCCACAACAACCAGGCGCCGCGCGCCGATCAGAGCTTTCCGCAACTGGTTCGCGTGATCGACGCTTCGCAATACGTAGCGCCCCGCCGTCGGGCCGGCCAGGTCGAGTGTGCGGGGCCGCAGACCGGTCGCGATCACCAGGCCATCCCAGCTCAGGGTCTCACCGGAGTCGAGGGTCACCGATCCACGGTCGAGATCGCTCGCGACAACTCGCGCTCCGAGTCGCCAGTTCGCCTCCGCAACAGCACGATTCGGCTTCAGCCATTCCGGCTCGACCGGCTCGTCCAGCGGCGCTTTCGACAGCGGGGGCCGGTTGTACGGCATGTGCCGTTCCGCACCGACGATCACGATCTCGCCACTGAAACCGTTCTTACGCAACGACTCCGCCGCCCGCAAACCGGCCAGCGACGCACCGACGACAACAGCACGATTGTCCGCGTGGAGCCTGGCCGCGGTCATCGGGGACCTCCGTCCTCGAGCCAGCGGATCGCCTGTGCAGGGCACATATCGATCGCCTCCTCGACGCCTTCATGCTGCGCCTCATCGATTTCACCCGAGCGATATTCGCGGGTTGCGCCGGCCCGGAATGCCAAATGCCCGCTGGCGTCCAGAGTGAAAATTTCCGGCGCGGAGTAGGTGCACTGGGCATGGTTCTGGCACTTCATCAGATCAATAGCGATCTTCATCGCAACTCCTTCATCCCCGGCCTTCGAGAAACTCGACCAGGTTGCCTTCAGGATCCTCGACAATGGCGATCCGGACACCGGTGGAAACTTCCTTCACCGGCGTGACCACGCGGATGTCCGCTCTTTCACATGCGCCGACCACTTCGAGCAGATTTCCGACGAAAATGGTCAGGTACCGGAATCCTGTCGCATCGGTGACGTTACCCTGCGGTGCACGCAGGGGCGGATCGTCCGCGTAGCTGATCAGTTTTATAACGCTGTTTCCGCAGAGCAGACGCCGAACCGAGCCTCCGGGGGTCGATCGTGTAGCCGCCACACCAAGGTCCTCCAATCCGAGGACGTCGCGATAGAACCATGTCATGCGTTCTGGCATCGCTGTGACGATTGCGAGGTCTATCGCTGACTTTCGCAGTTCGATGCGTCCGATCATGAGGCTTCCGCCTCGTTAGTATCATCCGCGCCGGAGATCGTGACGAAATCGGAAAGTCTCGGGTTCCGCGTGAGCTGCCAGTACTGTGCATTGTTGAAAGCATTCTGCACGACCACACGTCCACGAGAGTTCCGATAGTAGGTATTCACACCCGGATGCGTGTAGATCAGGTTTTCATGCTTGTCCGAGACGGTGCGGTTGTACTCGTCGTAAACTTCATCTTTGATATCGACGGCACCGATACCAGCGGCCGTCATCTTTCGTAGCAGCTCGATGATGTAGTGAATCTGCGCTTCGAGATGGCCGAGCACGCTGCCGCCACCGCCATTGATGTTCGGGCCGTACAGCATGAAGAAATTCGGGAATCCCGGAACCGTCAGTCCGAGGTAGGCTCGTGCGTCATCATCATCCCATGCGTCGCGCAGTGTCACACCGTTGCGCCCGATGACATCGAAGGTCGAGATGAAACGAGTCGCGCCGAATCCAGTTGCGAATACGAGCGTATCCAGCTCGTACTTCTTGCCTGCTGTGGTGACCACGCCTGTCGGTAGGACCTCGGCGATGCCGGATGTTTCGAGCGTGACATTCTTCCGGCGCAGTGAGTCGAACCAGCCGTTGTCGAGCAGCATGCGCTTGGCGAATGGAGGAAAACCTGGCAGACACTTCGCGATCAGGTCGTCACGGCCGTTGAGTTTATCGCGCAGGTAGCGCTCGAAGAACCTCCGGTGCGAGTCGTTCTGCCTGTTCAGCGAGCGTTCCGGATGCGGCCAATCGGCGTCCTTGTGTATCGCCGGATAGCTTCTATCACCGAATATCCAGCCCTGTCGCTCTCGGAACCATGCCCGATACAACGGGACTTCACGGAGCAGAAGGGCGATGGGTTCGGGGATCTCTTTCTTGAATTTGGGGAAGGGTGCGATCCACTGCGGTGACCGTTGGAATACCGTTACTGATTCGGTCTCCGGTGCGATCGAGGGAACAGTCTGCATCGCGCTCGCACCGTTGCCGACGACTCCAACCCGTTTGCCGCTTATATCCACGGTGCCGGGCCATTCCGCGGTATGGAAGACGTCACCGGCGAAGTCCGACAAACCCGGCAGGTCGGGGATGACCGGCGGATTGAACAGCCCGACCCCGCTCACCAGGATGTCGGATTGCACTTCGTAGACGTGGTTCTGTGCATCGCGGACACGCACGACCCAGCGCGAATTCTCCTCATCGAAGGTGGCCTGCTCCACCTCCGCGCCCAGGCGAATATGCGGAGAAAGATCGCGATCATCCACAATCGTGCGAATGTATTCTTGAACCTCGGTACGGCCAGCATAGTAATGCTTCCACGGATGCGGTGCGAATGACAGCGAATACAAATAGCTCGGCGTATCCACGCCTGCACCGGGATAGCGGTTCGACCACCATACGCCACCGACGTCCTCGGCCTTCTCCAGTACCAGGAATGGCACCTCGGCCTCGGCCAGTCGGGCGGCCATAGCGACCCCGGAGAACCCGGCGCCGACGATTAGCACCTGATATGCGCATGGCGTTTCGATCGGGACATATCTGCTGTCTTCCGGGTTCAACGCGGTCCGCAGCGACGCGGCGATCCGTGGGCCCGATTCGGCTGGAATGGGCTCCCCCATCGAGACGCCGAGCATTCGGACCAGCAGATCCTCGTTCGGGCTCTCGAGCGCGATTTTTCCGTCCCGAGACCAGGTCACGATCGCATCGGCCGCCGCCGCGCGAATCTCGTGCTGCAGCTCGGCGGACAAGCCGCCGTCGTCGTTGTCGTCCATGCCGATCGTCCGGCTGGGTGCATACGGCTCATCCAGCCAGGTCACATCGCCTGTCAGTTGAACCAACACCATCAGCAGGATCGGAATATTGGCCGTTTCGACAGCGGCGCGTAGTTCGTCCTCGCCGACCATCGGTGCGGTCTTGGTTTGGGTCATTTCTTTGCTCCAAGTTCCATCTATCGTGCCCGGGGCGCTTGTGTTCGACTAGTTCCGCCGCAGTTCAGAGCGCGCCCTGATCGACCAGCTCGCTGATCTTGTCCGCCGAATATCCCAAGTCGGCGAGAATTTCCGTGGTGTGCTCCCCCAAGCGCGGCGCAGGCACGGAGGGTTGATCGTAGGGATTCGCGAATCGGACCGGACGCCCGACGACCTGGATATCCCGGTCTTCGGCCCCGCCCAGGGGGACCATGATCCCGGAGGCGAGCACCTGTTCGTGCTGAACAACCTCACGGATCGTGTTGATCGGCGATACCGGAATCCGTGCCGGTTCGAGCACCTTGATCAACTCGGCGATCGTGGAGTTCGCGACGACTTCCTGGATCCTGCTCACCACCTCGGCACGATGCTCAATGCGGCCCCGGGCATGTGCGTACTCTTCATTGGCGGCCAGATCCGTGAGTTCCATTGCGGCACAGAACCGGACCCAGGCATCGTCGTTCGTCACCCCGATGAGGATCCAGCCGTCGGCCGCCTCGAACGCCTGATATGGCACCAGTGACCACAGCCCGGACCCCTGGCGCTTGGGCTCCGCTCCGCCTATCGCGAGATTGGCGATATGGGTGCTCACGAGCGCCATACCACTCTGCAGCAACGAGACCTGGACGTGCTCCCCGGTCGCCCGACCGGTGGCCCGAGCGTAGAGCGCGCTGAGTGTGTAGCCGAAGGCCAGCATGCCCGTGGAGATATCCACAACCGACGCACCCGCCCGCAATGGCGGTCCGTCGGCCTCCCCGGTGGTCTGCATGATTCCCGAGAACGCCTGCAAGAGCAGATCGTAGCCAGGATTGTTGCGCATCGGGCCCTGCCCACCGTAAGCGGTCACCGAGACGTGCACGATCTCGGGATTCATGGCCACCAGCGCGTCGTGGGTCAGGCCGAGAACCTCCGCGTCGGACGGCAGGTAGCTGTCGATCACGACGTCGGCGGCCGCCACGAGATCAGCCAAGATGTTCTGCCCCGCTGGGGATTTCAGGTTCAGCGTCATGCCCCGCTTGCCGCGATTCATGTACACGAACCCCGCACTGGATCCATCGAACGAGGGCTCCCAGCGCCGATTCTCGTCGCCTCCGGGCGCCTCGATCTTGATGACATCGGCCCCGAGATCCGCCAGATACAAGCCACACAACGGGCCCGCAACCACACGGCTGAAGTCCAGAACCTTCACACCACTCAGTGGCCCGAAACTGGCTGTGGTCTCCGCGTCTTCATTCATGATCTACGCCTTGCTTCCGTTGGACCGAGTGGTCTTGTACTGCTCGACCCACCGACGGGTCTCCGGATGCGCCGTGGTGACCGCGTATTCGAGGATGCTCACGCGGGACGCCTCACGCTGCGGCAACTGCAGCCAAGCCTCGAAGATGCGTTTCTGAGCCGCCAATGTGCGCGCGGGAAGTCTGCGAAACTCATCGACGTAGGGCTGCGCAGTCTTTTCTGCTTCCCCGATGTCGGTGAGCTGGTTGAGGTACCCCCAATCGGCCATCTGCTCGGCGGAATACCAGCGCCCCGTGAGCAACATCTCCTTGGCTCGGGTCAGACCGATGTACCGTTCGAACAGGCTGGCCTCGCCGATGACCGGAAGACCGATCTTCACCTCGGGCATGCTGAAACGCGCTGAGCGAGAGGCAACTCGGATGTCACACACCGCCGTCAGATCCATCGCCAAGCCCACGCAGTAGCCCTCGATAGCCGCGATCGTTGGAAGCTGACACGTCCGAACCTCTTGCAGCATCCGCTGGCCGGGGCTATCGCCGGATACATCCAACGCAGAGTCCGCAGGCGTGGCCCGGAAGCCGGAAACATCTGCGCCGGCGGAAAAGTCACGAACTCCGCCGGTGAAAACGATGCTCGAACATCCTTCGCCCGGAGCTTGATTCACCGCTGCGCGAATGGACTCCACATCCTCGATCCGCAGTGCATTGCGCTTCTCGGGACGGTCGAATCGAATCCAGCGCGCGCCATCGTTGTCTTCTACCCTGACACCAGCCATTTCAGCCGTGCTTCCGTTCGTTGTGAACCTCACCGGCGCTTGCTGCGCGCCGCGAATAGGACTCGACGAACCCAACGCTGAGGCTCCGAGTGAGGGCATTGCCCGCCCGCCAGTCCGGAGCCGATTCGGTGAGATTGATGGCGGCCTTCATCGCCTGCAGCGCAGGTCGGCCATGGCGTGCCAACCTCTTCGCCCAGGCCAAGGCCGCCTCCTCGAAGTCCTCCTCGGGCAGGACTCGGTCAACCAAGCCTTCGCGCAATGCCGTTGCGGCATCTATGGTTTCGCCGTTGAGCAACAGATCACGCAGGAATCCCTCGCGCAGCCCGAGTCGGCGCAACTGCGCGCCACCCCCGGCGACCGAGATACCTACCGCGATCTCTGGCATCGAGAACCTGCATTCGGCCGAGGCGAGGCGGAAGTCACAGAGCGAAGCCATCACCAGGCCCGCACCGACCGCGAACCCGTGCATCGCGGCGACGACCGGTACCTGAACGTCGTAGACCGCATCCCAGAATCGGGTGCCCTGACTCAGCGAGCTCATGGTGCGGGCCGCATCACCCTGGCGGCCGTGAAACTCTTTGACATCGGCCCCAGCGCAGAACCCCTTGCCCGAACCCCTGATGACTATGACGCTGGAGTTGCCGGCCACCAGCGAGTTGAGGGCATCGGTGAGTTCCGCCCGCAAACCCGTGCTCATCGCGTTCACCGGCGGCCGGGACAAGGTGACGATGCCGACCTCGCCTTCGTCGATGTGAACCATGGATTCGGTCGTGGAAGTGTCGGTCATCTCAGCCCCTGTTCAGCAGCAGCGGATAGTCGTGTTCACCGAGGTATTTGGCCATTCGCGGCATGGCCTCCTCGGCAAATACGCGAAGGTCGTCGATGCAGTTGTAGAACTGCAGGCAGACTCCGTTGGGCCGATGTTCGAGGATCCAGTCACTCAACTGCCTGGCGACCGTGTCGGGATCCCCGATCATGGCGTCGTCGATGAAGTACTTGTCGTAGTCGGCCTGTGACTTCAGCAGATCGCCGATGGTCTCCTCGGTCGCGGCGCCGGCCGAGATGAGGTGGGCGCGCAGAGCGGCCTTGTCGGCCTTGTCGCAGATCGCCCGCGCGAGCCTGGTCGCTTCGGCATCGGTGTCACCAAGGATGATGCGCTTGTTGCCGATGAATCCCACATTCCGTCCGACTTCGGCACAAATCTTGCGGAAGGTGGGAATGTTCTTGGGGTAACTGAACGCGTAGTCGACCTGCCGAGCCGAGAAGCTCATCCCGGTGTATGACTGTCCCGCATTCACCAGCAGGGGGCGCGGTCGCTGAGCAGGTCGTGGCCAAGCAGTTGCTTCCTGGATCGTGAAGTGCTTGCCCTCGTAACTGAACACCCCCTGGTTCCAGAGCCCGCGGACGATGTCCAGCCATTCGGCGGTGTAGACGTATCGTTCCTTGTGATCCAGGAGCGGCACGCCCATCTGCTCGAATTCATGTGCGCCCCAACCGCTTACAATATTCATCCCCCAACGACCCTCGCCGATCTGATCCATGTCCGCGCCCAGTTTGGCGGCAACGACCGGGTTGTAGACGTTGGTGTGGATGGTCGTCAGGATGGTGATCCGGCTGGTGGCCTCCAGCAGCCCAGCGGTGAGGGTGACCGTGTCGAGGCTGGCGCCACGCCAGTTCAGATGATCGCCTTGCAGCCCCTTCCACCGTCCGGCCGGTAGCGCGAAGTGGAAACCGGCCGCCTCCGCGGCAAGCGTTGCGGCGCGGTTGTATTCGTAGGTCCATTCCGTTGTCGTGGGCGCGAGAGTCGGGAACTCGGCCCACGATTCGTTGGGCAGGAACAACCCCAGCATCACGCCGTTCTTCATCGGCATGGTCTGATCGACGTATGCCTCGAGCGGACGTGCGGCCGGGTCCGCATGGGGCGGGTATACGCCGTGAATTTCCGGCATGTCGAGTGTCTCCTATTGTTCGATGCAATTCGGTCTTACGACCGTGCTGTGACTTCAACCGAACCGAAGCGCGCCGAGAACGCGGTGAACCCGCATCTAGTAGAACGAGCAGCGCAAAATGATTCAGCGGTCGAGGCTGATCCGCGTCATAGCAGCGGAAACCATGGACGCCATGCAGAAGAGGGGGCGCCGATATCGCCGATATACGTGTCGAGAGCGCACAGGTTCGTGCGCCGTTGCTGTTGATGCGAACGGAGCTCTCTCGTATATGGACTCAGAAAAATTCGGCCGACTCGATATACGGTCCGCGAGAGCGGCTACAGCCGTGCTCAGAAATCGCGCACCGAAAATCTCACCAAATGCCGTATCAACGAATTCAATCGGGAACCGAGGGACGACCCCGCCAGAACGCGCGGTTGAGGTTCTCCGCAGCCCATTTGTCGACCACGGAGTGCGCCGCGTTCATCTGCGAGATCTGGAAGTACAACCCCTGCATGGGCACCGTGGCACCGAGCTCGATCAGTAGCGGGCACAGCGTAAAATTCAAGGTCAAGCTGTGCAAGGCATCCGCGCCAGTCATGACTGGAATCGCGGTAACTCCTGCCAATCCGCCACTTGGATACCGATCCAGGAAGGATTTGAGCATGC
Organism: Nocardia jiangxiensis NBRC 101359; assembly: GCF_000308615.1. GTDB lineage: Bacteria > Actinomycetota > Actinomycetes > Mycobacteriales > Mycobacteriaceae > Nocardia > Nocardia jiangxiensis. Next base: position 16,313 of record NZ_BAGB01000153.1, on the reverse strand, counting down.
CGGTGTAGGCACCTTTGTAGGTCGGGCTGGCCACCACCAATAAGTCGGCCTGCGCAACCCGGGCGCTCAGGCTGGATAGATTTTCATCCGGCCAGCGGAACAAGTCCGCAGCATAGTCGCATAGATCAACGGTTAGATCGTGTTCCGCACCGAATGCGGTCGCAACCTTGTCTGCAACCAGTTCCGCAACGAGTCGCGTTCGCGATTGTGGTCTTGGATTACCGACCACTACTACAGTACGCATCGTGCTGAACCTACTTCATTGTAAGAGCGTAGCGCTGGTATCAATCCGAGCGCCAGTAGATTGCGGTGAGCGGTGTTTTGTCGCTTCACCCGCATAAGCGTCTTACGCTGACAGTAGCGTACACGACATGTTGTGGCCTGCGCAACAATCATGCACCGTTGAAAGCCAGGAGACATGGGGAGCCGCACCGATGAACACCGGTATCGCTCTCGGCGCACATCGAAGGAGGTTTGCGTTGAGCGACAAGAACATCGAGTATTGAGAAGGGGGCTCGCGCCGTGATCCAACGCCCAGCGCGATGCCGAGAAGTCATTCCTGTAACCATGCTCCGGAGTGGAGGGAGTCGCGGTGTCCCTGCTGTACCGCGCTATATGGATCGATTCGGCGCCGGATGTGCCCGAGATCGGGCTCGACCGACTACGCAGCTGGATCAAGCACAAGACCGCGGGCTCCATCGTCGTCCCCGACGAGGGCGCGGTGACCGGCGCGGTCGTCGTGCCGGCTCGTTCCCCGGGCGAGCCGGAGCAACGATATGAGGCCGATCTGCGGATAGATCGCGCGAGCGGCACCGAGGTGGTCCCGAAGGCGCTGAGTGCGACGTTCACCGAGCTCCGAGCCGATGGAACCCGATGGGATACGACACTTCGGACGTGGACCGAAACCCACGGCAACGGCGAACTGGGGTGGCTGTGGGTCGACGTGGAGTGCGTCGGCCTCGGTGATCACGACAACGTTCCGATCGCCGCACCGCGACTGGCGGTCGATCTAATTCGCTACGGCGCCAGCCCTATTCGCGGTCCGGTCCTGTTGTCATCGATGCCGAAGGCGGTTGTCGGGGCGGAGGCGGGGACGCGGCTGGCGGAACTGATCCTCGCACCGGAGCGGGACATCCCTGTCGTCGTCTTCTCCTCGGGTGGCGAACGACTCGCCAAAATGCCGCCGACGCACACCTTCGAGCAAATCACGCAGAAGGCCGCCGACCGACTGGCCGGCATCGCCGTCATCTACATCGCCGACGATGCCGGATGTGCGGCGTTGACCGCAAGGCTCGGCGAAAACTACGGCATCTGGGGCGGTGCTTTCCGGATCTACCTGCCGGGCCTGGACCTCGAAGCCTCGAGTGAGTACCTCAGGCACCGCTACGTGCGCACCGACAGGTACATCCGTTTCCGGGATCTGGCCGCCAACATCATCAGCCGCACCGTCGGTCCCATCTCGAGCGCCCGCAGACCCCCCGACTCGTACTACACCGCCCGGGACATGCTGCGCATGAGCAAGTCTTCGGACTGGGAGCTGCTGGCACGAATACTCGAGGAGCAGAACGACAATCTTGCCGCCCGGAACGCCTCCATCACCGAAGACCTCAGTCACGCCGAGGAGAAGTACATGAACCTCGTCATCGACCTCGAGGATTCATTCAAGGAGCGGGAAGACCTCGCCACGCAACTCGCCACGGCACAACAACAGATTCGGGCTCAGAACGAGCTACTGCGCCGCAACGGAATCGCGGACGACTCGTGGGACGTCCACCTGGAATCCGATGCCATCCCTGACTCGGCCGACAACCTCTCCGAGGCCGCCGCCCAAGCTCAGCTCTATCTGAGCGATCGGCTCGTGCTTCCGGAGGCCGCACTGCGTGACCTGGACGAGCTGGATGCCACCATCGAATCGAAAGCCTGGGGACAGACCGCTTGGCGCGGATTGCGGGCGCTGCATGCCTATGCGGTCGATCAATCCAACGGCGTATGCCTGGGATCGTTCTGGGACTGGTGCGCCGGATCGATGAACCCTCTCGCCTGGCCGGCGACCGCGAAGAAACTGTCGATGCGAGAGTCCTACACGGTCGAAGGCAACGCGGCGCTACGCGGAGCCAGGGTACTGCCGGTCTCCACCACGGTGAGCAGGGACGGCGAGGTCTACATGCCCGCTCACCTGAAGATCTCGACCGGCGGCGGAAACCTTGCACCGCGGATCTACTTCCATTGGGATCCAACCGAATCGAAGATTCACATCGGCTTCTTCGGCCCGCACAAATATCTGCCGAACTCCAAGACGTAGGGTCACCGGTGCCCGAGCTGAGCGGACAGCCACGCCAGCATGTCCCGGCGGCTGCGCCGGCTCAGGTCGGTGCCGGTCGCTCGCCGATCGAGTCCGTGCGGGCCACCGGCGTAGAGGTGTAACTCGGTGGGAACTCCTGCCTGATAGAGACGTTGCGCAAATTCGACGTTCTCGTCACAGATGACGTCGGCAGTCCCGACCGAGATGAACGTCGGCGGCAGGCCGGACAAGTCTGTTGCACGCGCAATGGCCGCATCTGCCGGAATCTGATCGGTGCCGTACAGATCACCGAGGTAGGAACGCCAACCGAGCGCATTGCTGACCGCATCCCACACCGGGACATTCTGCCACGTACTGGATACGGTCAGCTGACGATCGTCGATCATCGGGTAGGCCAGCAGTTGGAAGGCGATCGGCAGGCTACCAACTTCGCGGGCCCGCACTGCGAGGGCCGCCGCCATGCCACCTCCGGCGCTCGTACCCATCATGCCGATGCGCGTCGGATCGATGCCGAGATCCTCGGCGTGATCGAATATCCAACTGAGCCCAGCGAAGCAGTCGTCGATCGGGCCGGGATAGCTGGTTTCGGGTGCCAGGCGGTAATCGACCGACACACCGATCACCCCGAGCTGGGGAACCCACTTGTCGAAGCGCTGGTCCTCGACCTCGTAGTTGCCGAGGATGTAACCCCCGCCATGAATCGCGAAGAGACAAGGCAGGGGCCGATCCACTCCCCTCGGACGATGGACGCGCATAACAACGTTCGGAGCACCCGCCGGACCGGGGACGGCGACGTCCATCCGCGCGACAGCATCCGACAGCGCGACATGCCGTGCCGCCGCAAGCATTGTCGAACGAATCTCGGGGATATCGGCCGCTGCGAGACCTTTCAGCAGCATGGGATCGCTGGAAATGGACTCGGCGATCTGCGGATCAACAGCTGGTGCCGTACTCATGGGCCGGATGCTAACAATCAGCCGTCGACATCATTGTGATGCACACCACTTACCGAAGGTTGCCCGAGAAGAAGGACGCCAGCCGTTCGAGCGCCGGTCCGACGTACTGTTCCTTGTCGTACAGATCCACGTGACTCGCACCCTCGATCCAGTGAATCTCTTTGGGGCCCACTGCTTTCTGGAATGCCTCGACACTCATCCAGGCGGTGACCGCACGGGTGCCCGCGATCAGCAATGTCGGGCGCTGCCCGATCAACGGCACCGCGGCGAAGGCATCGAAGATCGCCATCTTGTCGATGCTGGTCCAGTCGAAGAAGCGGGCTGAACGCGGGTGCTGCGCACGGTCGGTGCGGTAGTAATCGAACCCTTCGGCACCGTGCGCGCCACCGAGAGCAGCGGCCTGTGCAACAGTGTCCGGGAACAGGATGAGCGGATCGGGCTTGTCACCGTTCGCCGCGACAGTCCGCGCCTGCGCCGCGGCATCCAGCATGCCCTGGAAGACCGCGGGATCCTGTGCGCCGTCCGCCCCGAACCGGAACTGACGGGCGATATCCACCCCGCACACCGTCGCCACCGCTTTCACCCGATGATCGCTTCCCGTCGCGGTTAGGGCGTAACCGCCGGAGGCACAGATGCCGAGTGCACCGATTCGATCGGCGTCCACTTCGGAGCGGGTCGTCAGATGGGAAACCGCGGCCTTGAGATCCTCGACCCGCTGCGCCGGATCTTCCAGACCACGCGGCTCCCCACCGCTCTCCCCTTGATAGGCCGCATCGAAAGTCATTGTTACAAAACCCTTTTCAGCCAGCCTAGCGGCGTACAGTCCAGCCGTCTGTTCCTTGACACTGCCACCGGGGTGGCCGACGACTATAGCGGGCGAAGCGCCCTCGACAGTCGAATCCGGCAGGTAGAGCTCACCAGCGACAGGGATGCCGGCGCTATCGAAGGTGACGCTGATCTTGGTCACAGGAATTCTCCGTCCGTTGATGGTCGAGAGTCCACACTCTGTGGGCTCGGTCCTCGGCAGGTGCCGAGGCGTAATTCCACAGTCGCGGTCCGCGGACCCGCGCAACAGTGCCGAGCATTTGCCTGGCCAAGATCTTGGCCCTCCAACTCCACGGCCCGCCGAGGCCAGAATGGAGTCATGTCCTCCACCACCGACTCGGGCAGGCTCGGCGAGTTCCTCAAAGCTTGCCGCGCTCAGCTCACACCGCACGATGTCGGGCTTCCCGAAACGCGCGGCCGACGCAAGGTTGCGGGTCTGCGCCGCGCCGAGGTGGCTCAGCTCGCCGCCATCAGCGTGGAGTACTACACCCGCCTCGAGCAAGGCCGCGTGCAGGCTTCGGCAACGGTGCTGAGCACACTCGCCCACGCCCTGCGAATGAGCGAAGACCAGCAGACGTACCTCTACCGGACGGCCGGAAAGTCCGACTCTAAGCCGCGACGCCGCCGTTCGCCGCAGCGCCCGCGGCCCGCCATGCGACGGCTACTCGATCAGCTCACCGATACTCCGGCCGTCGTCCTCGGCAAACGGCTCGACATTCTGGATTGGAACAGCGGCGCGATCGCACTGTATGGGAACTTTGCCGAAGTCCCTGCGCCCCAACGGAACTACGTCTACATGATGTTCACCGATCGGCATTTCCGCAACCTGCACCTGCACTGGGAACACGACGCGCGCGTCGCCGTGTCGGCGCTGCGCATGGAGGCCGCACAGGACGCCGAGGATCCCGAACTCGCCCGGCTCGTCGGCGAACTCTCCGTCCGCGACGAGGACTTCCGGACCTGGTGGGCCGAACACGCGGTCGACAGCGCCAGTTTCGGCACCAAAAGCTACCGGCATCCGCTCGTCGGCGAGATCACCCTCGACTGCGACACCTGGGCCAGCCCGGACGGATCCGGCCAGCGTCTGATGATCCTCACCTGCGAACCCGGTACCCCGTCACACGACGCACTGCACATCCTCCTGTCCTGGAACCAGCAGAGCCCGACCGCAGAGACCGAAGAGATTCAGCCCCAATGACCGACTGGACACCCGATGAACTCGCGGCACTCACACATTCCCGATCGCTGATCCTCATCACCGGATCCACCTCGGATCCAGGGGTGGAACTCGGAATGGTGCTGGTCGACGGCGTGCTCTACGTTCGTGCCCATCGCGGCCCGGCTTCCCGATGGTATCGGCAGGTCGTGGCGCGCACGTCCGGGCGGATCAGCGTCGCATCCCTGACACGAAGCGTGTCGATCAGTGCGAGCAGGGCTTCCACCGATGCCCTCGACGATGCCTACCGCGCCAAATACGGCGCTGCCGCCGCCCTCGTCACCACGCCACCGGCGCGAGCCGCAACTCTGCGGATGGTTCCGGCCTGACGAGCCCCCGCGCCCGGGGAATTGAGCGCAATTGATGTCGGATCGACAGTAGGCGCGCCGGCAAGTGGCTCCGATAGAGCCGATCTCGACGAACAACAACGCACTCGACGACTACCTGAATGCGAACGTCCTGGAAGGTCTAGAGCCGGACCTGCTGGACTTCCTGCCGGCAACCTGCGTCACGACTCGGATCTGAAGCGATCTAGCGAACGCACTGACCGGTAGTGCACTCGGACAGCACTTCCTGGAGGACATCGAGCGGCGAGGGCTGTTCCTGCAGCGTGACGACAATGCCGGATGGTTACGGTCCGAGCACGCCGCAGTGACACAGCCGGTGCTGCTCGTCTACTCGCCGAAGACTCGGATCTCGCCCGGAACTCGATCTTCCGCGATTGACCGAGCGGATCCGGCTGGGATCCCCGATCTTCAAGCACGACCACACAGCAATCCTGGAAGAGCCCGGCGACGAGCAAGCAGCCGATCGCATCGGAGTCTTTGCGCGAGAGTTGCAGGAAGACATTACAATTCGGCTGCTCTTGGCCGATTCCGATCCGGCCGCGATCGATCGGGCGTGCGCGGGCAGAAAAGTTAGTCCGGTCCACTTCCGGCCACGATCGTCCGCGCACAGCACGCGCCACCCAATTGCTCTGGGCCGCAGCGCTTGCCGAGGACAGACAGCAGACCGTGCGTGCCGCTCAGGCCGCGACGCCGGCCCTCATTTGCTGTGCCGAACTGCAGTTGACTCGCTACGTGACCGACGAGGGTGAACCGCTCGGCCGGCTGCTCGACGACTGCTACCGCAACCCGGCACTGGTCCCCGTCCGGACCGCGCGAATTTCTCCGCCACCTCCTCGAACTGTTGCACAACGTGCCCGGTGCGAGTTAACATCTGCTGAGGTGTAAGACACCTTCACGGAGTACGACGCAAAACCGTGGCTCCCAAAATCCTTAGTATTTGTCTGCATTTACTGTTCGGCGTATTGCCCAGCGCGTCGATCAGGGCAGGCAGCCTGTTGTGCACCATCGCCCCTCCGGCAGCGCGACTGCACATGCCCGTTGCGGCCAGGGCTGCCCTATCCATCTGCAGTAGAGGCTCTATTTCGACCGGTGTCCAGGAGAATCCCACGTGCCTGAAAAAAAGTTCAACGATATTATCATGCAGGAGGCATCGGAACCGATCGCGCAGTGGCGCATCGGAGATGTCATCGTCACGAAGGTCACCGAAACCGAAATGCTCCGTTCGATCACAGCATCACTGCCGAACGCAGATATCGATACCGTGCAATCGACGCTGTGGCTCACCGAACAATTTTCTCTCGAAGAAAATCACATTCGATTCAGCTTCCACTCGTTGATCATCGAGACAGCATCGCGAAATATATTGGTCGACACCTGCTTCGGAAACGACAAGAAACGGCCGTCGATGGACTATTGCAGCCACTTGAATCTCCCCTTTCTCGAACGCCTGGAGCAGGCGGGGTTCACCCGCAGCTCGATCGACACCGTCGTATGCACGCATTTTCACGCCGACCATATCGGCTGGAATACCACTCGCACCGAGACCGGCTGGGAGCCGACCTTTCCCCGCGCTCGCTACATGTTCGCCGGCAAGGAGATCGACTACTGGGCGGACAAGTTTCACGCAGTACCGCACGGCACCCCGACGGACGGAATGACGGCGGCCTTCTTCGATTCCGTTCAGCCGACAATATCCGCGGGACTCGTCGACCGGGTCTCGACAGATCATCGAATCTGCGATGAAGTGCGACTGCTGCCGACTCCGGGACACACGCCCGGCCACGTCAGCGTGGTCATAGAATCGAAGGGAGAATACGGTCTCATTACCGGAGACGCGATACATCACCCCTGTCAACTCGTTCAGCCCCGATGGTCCTCAGGTTTCGACCTCGATTCCGCTCACGCCATGCACGCCCGCACCGACATCCTCGAAACTGCAATCGACACCCACGCACTCCTCATCGGCACGCATTGGGCCGGGCCGACTGCCGGTCGAGTCGAGCACGACGGCAACGCGTATCGGCTGGCTCGATGACACGACAGGCACAGTGAGGAATTCAATATGCTGAGCAATCGATACTCCCTCCTGGGGCGCTCGGGCCTGCGAGTGAGCCCGTTCTGCCTGGGCGCCATGACATTCGGATCCACGAACAAGTTCAACGCTGGTGCCTGGGGCACGGATGAGGAGACCGCCCGAAAGCTGTTCGACCTGTATGTGGATGCCGGCGGAAACTTCGTCGACACGGCTGTCACCTATATGACCGGCCAGAGCGAAGAGCTGGTGGGAGCGTTCATCCGGGACCGCGGACTTCGCGATCGAATAGTGATCGGAACCAAGTTTACACCCAGTACCGACGAACACAATCCAAACGCCAGCGGAAACGGCCGGAAGAATATCCACAGTGCCGTGGAAACCTCGCTGCGCCGCCTCGGCGCAGACTATATCGACCTGTATTGGATGCATTTCTGGGATATGGTCACTCCAGCGGACGAGGTCGTCGGTACTCTCGATGGACTGGTGAAGTCCGGTAAAATCCTTCACTACGGGCTTTCGAACGTACCTGCCTGGTACCTGGCTCAGGCCCACGCGATCGCCACCCGCAGCGGCAAAGAGCGGCCGATTGCATTACAGATGGAGTACTCACTCGTCTCGCGATACATCGAGCGCGAGCATATTCCTGCGACCCAGGAACTCGGCGTCGGAGTCTGCACCTGGAGCCCGCTCGGATCAGGTTTTCTCAGCGGCAAATACAAATCCCTCGACACGGCTCGTACTGCCGACCACGGCACCGAAGAAGTATCGAAGGGTCGACTCGATACGATGTCCGGGTCTCCGCTGTTCGACCGCAACAAGGAACGCAACTGGCGCATCCTGCAGACACTGCACGAGGTTGCAGCCGAAATGGGCACGCCCCCGGCTCAGGTGGCGCTGGCATGGCTGGCCGGCCGACCTGGCGTTACATCGATCATCCTGGGAGCAACCCGCGTCGAGCAGTTCGTTCAAAATCTCGGCGCCGCAGCGCTCGCCATCCCCGCCGAGTTGCGACAGCGGCTCGATTCCGCGAGTGCGATCGATATCGTTTCACCGCACGAATTCTTCGTAGAGCCGCACAAGTCAATGCTGCGTGGTAAGTTCGACCTCGCTCCGTGGCGGCCGTCATGAATACCGACGAACAAGCCCTGATCGATTTTGCGCTAATATGGGAGCCGTTCGGCGGCCCTCGCAGCGAGGATTTGATGACGACCTTCGGCCTCACACACACGCAATTCAGGGCGCGAGTCGGCGCGATTCTCGCGAATCGTGGGGCCCGGTCCGATCGCCCGTTGCGCCAGCACGCACGATATGTATTGCGCGCCTATCTCTCGACGACGCGACATCCGTCATCCCACAGACCGGTCTGAGAGCACGACGAACCTCCGGCCCCGGAACCACGGCGCACATGTGAGAATCAGTCACATGTCGTCGAAAGGTGCCCCGGGCCCGGCAGAGACGGTGGACCGCGGCGGTCGGCCGCCGTCCACCAGTGCCCGTGAGCTCGCTGAGATCGCGTTGGAGTTGTTCCTGCGCAAGGGGTTCGAGGCGACATCGGTCGACGAAATCGCGGCCGTGGCGGGAGTCAGTCGTCGGACGTTCTTTCGATACTTCTCGACGAAGGCGGACACGCTGTGGGTCGAGTCGGCCGCTGAAGTTCAGCGCTTCCGCGAGCTCCTGGCCGCAGCGCCCCCGGACGAACCATACGACGAGGTGCTCTGCCGAGTCGCACCCCAGGCATTGGACTACCGGCCGGGGAGTTCGTGGGCGCTGCATCGAGCAACGTTGACCCTGACTGTGCCGGAGGTTCAGGAGAAGGCGACATCTCGCCATGCCGCATGGCGCAACGCGGCCACAGAGTTCGTCGCCGATCGCCGTGGCGGCAAGGACCTGATTGCCATCGCGGTCGGTCAGGCCGTGCACGGAGCTACCGTAGGCGCGCACGAGTACTGGGTGAACCACCCGGATGAGGATGTACTCAAGATCATGACAGAGATGCTCCGGCTGCTCATTCCACACCCGACCGACTGACAGCCCGTCGTCCGACCAGCACCGATTCGAAGCTTCATTGATCTATTGGCCGAAAATGGGCCGAACCCTTGCTTTTGTCACTGCGCGACGTTACCCTAATCACAGTTCCGGCACACAGTGACATAACCCCTCGGAACAGGCACCCTCATTATCCCGTGCGAGAGGATTCCACACCCGGCGACATGAGGGATATGCGGCGCAGCCAACTGCCGATCGAACAGATGAAATAGCGCGATGCGCACGTATCAGTGCCCACTAGATCGATCCGCACTCGATACGCGCCCGAAGTCCACACATGCCACAGCAACAGCCTAATAGTCAGGAGAAAAACAATGGAGTTCGCTTTGGGCTGCATGGGGCCGTTGATGGGTGACTTCACCGATTACCGATCCGAACACGACACCTTGATGACGGACATCGAACTCATCAAGATCGCCGACCGATGTGGAATCAAGTACGCGTGGGCGAACGAACACCACGGACTCACGCGCTACTCGCATCTGTCGGCCAGTGAAGTGTTCATTCCATACGCCTTGGCCCAGACGGAACGGATTCATGTCGGGTCGGGCATCTGGCCTTTGAATCCGACAGCGAATCACCCCTACAGGCTAGCCGAGCGTGTGGCAATGGTCGATCACCTCTCGCTCGGCCGATTCGAATTCGGCACGGGCCGCGGCGCAGGATCCTGGGAGGTCGCTACTTTCGGTCTTGAACCGTCCCAGACCAGAGAGAATTGGGATGAGGTAATCTGGGAATTCAAGAAGATGTGGAGCAGTGGCGATCCAAGGATGGGCGGCGGTAAACCGTACTCATTCGAGGGAAAATCGTTCTCAGTGCCGCCTCGCAACGTCATTCCCAAACCGCTCGGCGGTCCTGATACCCACCCGCCCATGTGGGTTGCAGTCGGCAACCTCCCGACATTCGAGAAGGCCGGGCGCCACGGAATCGGCGCACTGGGGTTCGGCTTCATCGTTGCCGGAATGGATGGCATGCGTCCGTATGTGGAAAAATACAAGCAGGCAATCGAGAAGGCGGAGCCGGTCGGCCGGTTCATCAACGATAACTTTGCCCTCTTCACCACCATCCTGTGCATGGAGGACGGCAGAGAAGCGCGTCGGCAGATGGTCAGGGCAGGTCTCAATAAAATGCTCTCGCTCGTATACCTCTATCACGACACGTTCGCCCATCCCGAGGGTGTCAATATTTGGCCGGATGTGGATCCCACGCCGACACTCGAGCAGATCGACGAGTTGATCGAATCGCAATTCCTGATCTGCGGAGACCCGGACGAAGTCGCCGAGCAACTCCAGCCCTACGCCGATATGGGCGTCGACCAAATCGGGTTCCAGCTCCCCATGGACCTGCCCGCAGAGGTTGCCGCAGAGTCTCTTCGAGTGTTCGGCGAGAAGGTTGTGCCCCGATTCGACACCGACCCGGTCCACCGCACCCTCCGGATGCGCTACGGCGCCATGGCCGACAAGATCGCCGCAGACCGCAATCTCGCCGCCACCCCGTTCGACTCCAGCTCGACTCGTTAGAAATCAGGCTCGACATGACCGAACAAACATCCGCGATCGTGACCGGCGCGGCTGCCGGTATCGGCCGGGCAATAGCCACCCGTCTCGCCCATCATGGGTGGTCCGTCCTCGCCGCTGACATCAATCTGAAAACTTTGGATCACTGGGCCGGCGCACTGCCCGGCGTCTCCACCATTCGGGCCGACGTCGCCAGCCCTTCGGACAATCAAGCGATGGTGGACGCCGCGGTCGCTCGGTACGGCCGCCTCGACGCGATCGTTCTCAATGCGGGCGTCATGGCCGCATCATCGATTACCGATATGACAGAGGCCTCGCTGAACAAGCACCTCGACGTCAATCTCAAGGGCCTCTTCTACGGGTTTCGCGCAAGCATCCCCGCCCTCCTGCACAGCCCCCATCCCGCAGCCCTGGTAATCGCCTCGGTCAACGGCCTCGGCGGTGACACCATGATGTCGGAGTATTCGGCCAGCAAGTTCGGGGCCGTCGGTCTCGTCAAGTCCTTGGCTCGCGAGCTCGGCCCCAAGTCGATCCGGGTGAATGCGGTCTGCCCCGGAGCAATCCGCACCGAATTGAGCATCCCGATAGAAAGGGACAACCCCGATCTGTTCGCAAAGATTGCGTCCGTAGTTCCGCTCCGACGCTGGGCTGAACCAGATGAAATCGCAGCCGCAGCAGAGTTTCTTGTGTCTCCCGCCGCCTCGTACATCAACGGCGTCGCCCTGCCGGTAGACGGCGGCGCAAGCGCGGGAAACGGACTTTACCCGCCAGCGGACCCATCCGCCTCATGACCGGCGCTCAATAGCATTATCGGTGCGGCGGCGGCACATCGATGCCTGCACCGGAATCAACTTCCTACTGCCCAGCCAGGGTGATGTCATCGGACATGATTAACCACCCCCGCGTCAAAGGTCTCCATCAGCAAGTGCCGGACCAGACCTGCACGCCGTCGACGGGCGGTGGTGGATGCCAAAACTGCGATAGGGTCGTCCCATCCGTTCACTCCGCCCCGTTCGAGCAGAGCCCGAGAGCAGCTAGCCGCAACGAAACGTCCGCAGAATCACCAAGGCCGCAGGTTGTCGACCTGCGGCCTTGGTACGTCGGTGTAGCTCTCCGAAGAAAGGCTCCGCCGCCAACAAAGTTGTGCGCCGCGAGGTCTTCGGCGACCGAACACCCGCCAGCGCCCTCGTCGGCGTCCACAATCTATTCGATCCCCGGGTGTCTGCTGGAGAGTCAAGCCATCGCCCACCGCAACGCAGGCTGAGCCATTGGACCGACGGATTATGGAAGGCACCGCTCACAGCCACCTCAGCCACGGACGGAACGCCGGCCACCCGCCGAGCGCGTCGGCGTACCACGCCTGCGGAGGACATCTCGCATGCTCAGACCGCAGGAACGCCGCGCCAAGTGACTGGGACTCCGCATGGACATTCGATGCGACCGAACACAACACCGTGCCCTTGGGGTGCAATGCCCGGTTCTATCAGCCGGGAGCATCAGCAGATAATCTGGCTTGTACCCACTGGGATCAGGTCACGAGTAGCCGATGGTCGAAAACGATCCGTTCAAGACGCAATGTGACGTCGGGGCTGACGTCGTCACGGAGTTGAACGCTGTTGGTTTCGAGGACGCCCAGGAAATCGGGCGGGGCGGGTTCGGCCAGGTTTACAGATGCACCCAGCTCTCCGTGGACCGCACGGTGGCGGTGAAGGTCCTCGCCCGCGAGTCCGACGAGAATCGGGAGCGTTTCTTTCGCGAGCAACGGGCGATGGGACGGCTGACGAGTCATCCGAATATCGTCGACATGCTCGAGGTCGGTAAGACCACGAGCGGCCTACTGTTCCTGGTGATGCCCTACCACGCGCACGGCTCCCTCGATGCACACATTCGCCACAACGGTCCATTGTCCCTCGGAGAAGTGCTGCACCTCGGGGTGAAGACCGCGGGTGCACTCGAGACGGCGCATCGGGCGGACGTGCTGCACCGTGATGTCAAGCCGGGAAACATTCTGCTCACCGACTACGGCGAACCTGCGTTGACGGACTTCGGGATCGCCCACATCGTGGGAGGATTCGAGACGGCGACCGGCACGATCACCGGTTCGCCGGCGTTTACCGCGCCTGAGGTTCGCGCCGGTGACGCCCCGAGCCAGGCTTCGGACGCGTACGGTCTGGGAGCCACGTTGTTCTGTGCCCTGACCGGCCATGCGGCTTTCGAACGCTGCAGCGGTGAGCAAGTGGTCGCGCAATTTGTGCGGATCACCGAGCAACCGATCCCCGATCTGCGCAAAAGCGGCGTTCCTGACGACATGTGCATAGTGATCGAGGCGGCGATGTCACGCGACCCGCAAAGCCGCCCAACCGCGGTGGAGTTAGGTCGGCAGCTGCAGCAGGTGCAGCGCAATCACGGTTTCGTGGTCGACCAGATGGCGCTTCGGGGCGAACCGGGAACCACCCACCAATCGGCCGTTACCTCGGTACCTTTGGGGACAGTTGTCGGGAACCTGCCTCTTGAGCTGACCAGTTTTGTCGATCGGAGGTCGCAGGTGGCCGAGGTCAAAAACCTGTTGGCGAGGTCTCGTCTGGTGACTCTGACTGGGATCGGCGGGGTGGGCAAGACCCGGCTCGCGCTGCGAGTCGCGGGTAAGGTGCACCGAGAATTTGCCGACGGCGTGTGGCTGGTCGAGTTGGGTGATCTGCGCGATGCGAGGTTGTTGGCCGATGGGGTGGCTGCCGCCCTCGGTGTGCGAAACCGTGGCTCCCGATCGATGCCTGACGTGCTGGTGGAACTCTTGGCCGCACGTGAGATGCTACTGGTGCTGGACAATTGCGAGCACGTGATCGCAGCGGTCGCGGAGCTGGCCGGGACGCTGCTGCGAGCATGTCCGAACGTCCAGATTCTGGCGACCAGTCGCGAGGCGCTGGACATAGGCGGCGAAGCCGTGTTGGCGGTGCCGCCGTTGGGATTTCCTGACCCGACAAGCGAACCCGCACGGCGGGGGACGACCCGCCACGACGCGGTGACCTTGTTCGCCGAACGCGCCGCCACGGCAGTACCGGGCTTCGAGGTAACCGACAACATCAGGGCCAGCGTGGCCCACATTTGCGCTCGACTGGACGGGTTACCGCTCGCGATCGAGCTTGCCGCAGCACGACTGCGGACGATGACACCCGAACAGATCCTCGCGCGGCTGACCGACCGATACACCCTACTGACTCGAAGTGGCCGGGGCGTGCCGATGCGGCAGCAGACTCTGCGGTGGTGCGTCGGCTGGAGCTACGACCTGTGCACATCGGTCGAGCAGCAGATGTGGCGTCGGATGTCGGTGTTTGCCGGTAGTTTCGAGCTCGACGCGGCCGAGGAGGTATGTGGCGGTGACATCGGCTCATCGGAGTTGCTCGATGCACTGTCTGCGCTGGTGGACAAGTCGATCGTGATCCGCGACGAAACCGACGGCACGATCCGCTTCCGAATGTTCGAGACCGTTCAGGAGTACGGCAGGGGCAAAGCTGAGGACGGCGAAGACTACCTCGAATACATTCGGCGGCATCGGGATTGGTGCGCGCATCTGGCGATACGATCGGAGGCGGAATGGATCGGTCCGCGCCAGGTGCAGTGGGATGCTCGACTCGAAAGAGAACTGCCCAATCTACGGAAAGCACTGGAATTCAGCCTGACAGAATCGAACGATTGCGCGTTGCGGATCACTACCGCGCTCTATCTATTCTGGATGTGGCGTGGACGACTCAGCGAAGGACGCCGCTGGTACGAGCGTGCGCTCGATCTGACAACGGGCGCGCGGACCACCGACCAGGCCAAGGCGCTGCACGAGGCCAGTGTGATGGCCACGGTGCAGGGTGATTTCCCCGCCGCCACCGACAAAGTGGCCAAGCTCGGGCGTTTGGCCGAACAGAATGCCGGGCCGCTGTTCCGAGCCCTGCTCGCCCACTCCGAGGGAAACATCTATCTGGTGGGCGGCGACACTGATCTGGCTCGCGCAGGTCCCCTGCTTGCCGACGCCATCGAAAACTACGAAGCGTCAGGGGACCACAGGCTCGAGCTTGATGCGCTATTTTCGCTCGGATGGGCCTACGCATTGCAGGGTGATACCGCGCAGGCTCTCACATCCCTCGAGAAGGCCCTCGCAATCACCGAATCCGCGGGTGAGACGATGCTTCGTTCGTGGGGGCTGTGGGCAGCGGGATTCTCCGTGTGGCAACGGAGCGAACCCGAGCGCGCAACCCACCTGTTACAGCAAGGGATTCGAGCGGCCCGACTGGTGGCGGATCCGCTTGTCGCTGCCGGCTGCTTGGAGACGCTGGCCTGGGTCACGGCAGAGCAGCACCAAGCGCGACGCGCCGCTGTCTTGATGGGTGCCGCCGATTCATTGGGCCGCGCCGCCGGCAGCTCCGCGTTCATGTTTCGCAAATTGCTCACCTACCGCGAGGGATGCGCCCGCACCAGCCGCACAGCACTCGGAGCGCGAGCATTCGAGGCGGCCCGTCAGCAAGGCACCGCAATGAGTTTCGATGCCGCGGTCGGCTTCGCGCTCGGCGAACACACCGAGGCCCTCGGGCCGAGTCCTCGATCAGCAGGAAATCTGACCAAGCGTGAGCGTCAGGTCGCCGACCTTGTTGCTCAAGGCATGACCAACAAGGCGATCGCCGCCAGGCTCGTGATTTCGCAGCGCACCGCCGCAGGACACGTGGAACATATCCTGACCAAACTGGGATTCACCTCACGCGCACAGATTGCCGTATGGGCCGCCGAGCAGCCTGAATCCTGATTTGCGAAGTGCCTCGACAGTTGCCGAGTAGCCAGCAGAAAACCGAGCAATCGGTTCGATGCTCAGGAGATTTGTCGACTTCGACGATGACGCGTGTGCCTTGCAGGCCCCAGCCAGGTCCGTTCTCCCCTCGCCTGTTAGTAATCAGGGCCCTTCTCATCCCGATTGCATCCACCAAGTGTCGACGTTCACGTTTTTCCCGGTGCCTGCGGTCACGTAATTGGGCAGGTGGTGGGTCCTTGGTGATGTTTTACCCGGCCTCCTTCTTCACGACTTGGCACCA
>NZ_BAGB01000154.1 GCF_000308615.1 Nocardia jiangxiensis NBRC 101359 | reverse complement strand
GGTTTAAGCGCCTCGGCGGCGTCGCTGTCAGCCGCCGAAACACCGACCGGCAGTGCGATTCCTGCCCGATCGGCGGGTTGTGATCGGCCTTGCAGAGGTTGCGCTCAACACCGGTGTTTTCGCGACGTCCTGTCGACGTTCTGTAGATCTTGGCAGGCTGGCGATCACGAAAGCTGGCAACATGAATCCAATGGGTTCTGCCGCATGGAAACCGTGTTGAACTGGGGATTTGCTTTTTCGTCGGATTGCGGACCAACCGGCAGGACGAGGATCTGCTTGGCCTATTTGCGGATCGACCGCATCCTTGGATGCTACTTGCGACCGCCCGGTTTCGTCCGCCGAACTGGTGCGACCTGGGGGTTCGTGGTTGTTGGTGGGTGTTGTGGGTTGCTGTTTGTTGCTGTTCGTGGATCTGTGACGTCCTGTGGACGTCCTGATACTGATGCCGTTTGCCGACGTCCCGTGCGATTCCGACGCGATTCGCGGGTGAGTGGAATCGGGCTTCGGAGGCGATCCGCGCGTTTCCTGCGCGTGACTTAACTAGGTACCAATATATGCGCATTTGATTATTGAAGTCCGGATCTGTCTTCGGACGGTGTCCGGGCTTCCAGGCGAAGTGAGGAGGAGGAGTGTCCGGTGGTGCGCTGGTTTGTGCAGTGTCGCGACTATGGCGATGAATATGTCGATGGCCCGCGGGGTCGAGCGTGTGCGTTCTGATGGTATTCGCCCGCGGTCGTCAAGTCGCGTGTGCGAGAGGGGACTCGAGCCCCTCAGTGCGGCAGATTTGCCTGAACCATGTGTTCGACGACATCGAATATATTTCACCCCGATTCAGGACGGGAACCGGATACGAATCCCGGAGCGTAAAGTAGGAAATCCGGACCGCCGATGTCCATATCGGCGGGAGCGTTAGGCGCGGTGTCTTGTACGCCTCGGGCCGTGCGGAAGAATTTCTTCGACCGTCGCCCCTGGTGCAGCCGTGAGGTATTGCGCATCGCGGTGGTCACCTGGATCGAGCGGACTTACGATCGCCGCGGGCGGCGGACCATCCTCAGCCGTTTGACGACGGTCGAACACGAGACAACCATGACCAGCCGGCGCGACTGGGCCTCCGCCTGTTTCCTCGCGCCCCTGCATCGCAATCAGGGGTTTGCGAGTGTGGCCGGCTCAGCCGGGATGGGTGCTTCGAGGGAAATTATGGGCGTGCTCCTGTCGCGAAGCGTGTGGCGAGTACGTGAGGGAGGATTCCGCCGGACTGCAACCATTCTCTTTCGGTCTCGGTGTCGATGCGTGCGATCGCTTCTGCTTCGAGAACGGTGTGGTTGTGACGTCGCGGGATGACGGTGATTGGTGCGTGAACCGCGAGGGGGTGGTTCAAGCCGAGCAGGTCGTACTCATCGGCGTCCAGTCTCCCGACTCCGGAGCATTCGACCGGGAGGATGCCCATCGCGATCAGATTCGTTCGGTGGATGCGTTCGAAGCTTTCAGCGATGACGGCGCGCACCCCGAGCAGGCGGGTGACTTTGGCTGCCCAGTCGCGCGCCGACCCCGCGCCGTAGGACCGCCCGGCGACGATCACCGCGGGAATGCCGCGTTGCCGGTATTCGGCGGCCGCTTGGTGTACCGGCACGATGTTGTCGTCGGGCAGCAAACGCGTCAATCCGCCATAACGGTCCGCGAGCCTGTTTCGGAGGCGGGGGTTGGCGAAGCCTCCGCGCAACATGACCTCGTGATTGAGTCTGCGGGCACCGAAGCTGCCGAAGTCATGCGTCGCTACGCCCCGCTGCCGCAACCAGTCCCCGGCCTCCGATCCAGGCAGGATGCGCGATACAGGCGATATGTGATCGGTGGTGATGTCGTCTCCGAGTACGAGTAACGGACGCGCTCCGAGGATGTCGCCGGTGATGATCGGTCGACTCAGTTCGACGTCACAGAACGGCGGCCGTCGGATTGTGCCAGTTTCCCCGTCCCAGGAATATTGCGGACTGTCGGGATGAGGGAGCGCATTCCAGCGTTGCGCCGTCTTCTCGGCCGTCTCATTCTGGGGTGTGGCTTGGCCGGCCGATCGAACTGCGGCGTTGATGTCGTCGTCGGATGGCCAGATGTCGGCCAGGAGGACTGGCTTGCCGTCGGCACCGAGGCCGATCGGCTCGCGGTCGAGGTCGATGGTGGTTCGACCAGCGAGGGCGAAGGCGACCACCAATGGGGGAGAAGCGAGGTAGGCATCGGTGACATCAGGGTGGATGCGGCCGGGGAAGTTTCGGTTTCCGGACAGCACAGCTGAGACGCGGAGGTTTCGGCTGTGGATCTGGTTGCTGATCGTGGCCTCGAGTGGGCCGGAGTTACCCATGCAGGTTCCGCAGCCGAATCCGGCGACCTGGAAGCCTAGTGTGTCGAGATCGACTTGAAGTGTGCTGGCGCGCAACAGTTCTGCTGCTGTGCGCGATCCGGGAGTGAACGAGGTCTTCGTCCACGGGGCGACGGTGAGCCCGCGGGCGACGGCATTACGAGCAAGAAGTCCGGCCGCCGCGATCGCATGTGGATTGGATGTGTTGGTGCAGCTGGTGATTGCCGCGATAACGACATCGCCGTCGGACAGTTCACTGTCGCGGTCGGGCCGGTCGGCGGTGCCGAGGTCGGCGATCCGGCGTGGCTCGTGTGGTCGGGTCGGTCCGGCCACGGTGCGTTCGACGGCTCCGAGGTCGAGTTCGAGAAGGTCGTCGTAGTCGGGTTCTAGGTCGTAGAGCGTGCCTTGCGCTACCAGGTAACGCTCGGCAGAGTCGGCCGGACGTCTTGTGGCGCGCAGGTATTCGAGAGTGCGATGGTCCGCGGGGAAATACGCCATGGTCGCGCCGTATTCGGGTGCCATATTCGCGATCGTGGCCCGGTCCGGCACTGTGAGATTCGCAAGGCCGGGGCCGTGGAACTCGACGATGCGTTGTACGACACCATGCGAGCGAAGCAGCGCGGTCAGAGTGAGCGCGACGTCGGTGGCCAATACACCGGGCCTCATCGTGCCGGTGAGCCGTACACCGACCACGGCAGGCACGGGAAAGAGAGTGGGCTCTCCCAGTGCGGCCGCGGTGGCTTCGATCCCGCCCACGCCCCATCCGGCTACGGCCAGGCCGTTGATCATCGTGGTGTGGCTGTCGGTGCCGACGACGGAGTCGAAGCGCACCATCGGCCCGTCGGCGACGACGCACGCCAACTGTTCCAGGTTCAGCTGGTGGCAGATTCCGATGCCGGGCGGCACCACGTGCAGATGTGGGAACTGGTTCTGGGCCCAGCGAAGGAATCGGTAGCGGTCGGCGTGGCGCTGATACTCGCGGTCGATGTTGTGGCGGGCAGCGTCGGGAGTCGCTGACACGTCGAGTTCCAGGGCGTGGTCGACGACAAGGTCCATGCGGCGACTGGGAGTGACCGCGCGAGGATCCGCTCCCAAGTCGGCGGCGCGTTCCGCGAGCGTGACCATATCTGCCAGCACAGGGATGCCAGAGGCGTCCTGTAGCAGGATCCGATCGGGAAAGAACGGTATCGATATCGCGCTGTCTCGGGCTGCGAGCGCGAGGACGTGGTCGGCAGTGACGGTGCTGCCGTCTTCGTGACGGAGGATATTCTCGGCCAGAACACGAGTTGCATACGGTAGCCGATCGAGCGGTCCCGCGCCGTGTGCTTGTGCACGGGGCAAGCTGAAGAAGCGTCGGCCGTCGGGGAAATTGTCTTGTGCTGCAAACGAGTCACGCGTCATGGGCTGGGTACCGGGCGTTCCGCAGGGCCGAGGTAAGTGGGCAGTAGCGGGGGCGGGATCGGGCCTTTGATCCGACGCCCGGACCGGGCCTCTTCCCACGAGTGCGCCAGAATGCCGACCGATCGTGACAGGATGAACAAGCCGCGTCCGAGTTCGGGCGCGAAGCCGAGTTCGGAGTAGACCACGGCGGTCGCCCCGTCGATGTTCATCGGGACGGCGTGCTCACGGCCGTGTGCGAGTTGCGTTTCGAGTTCTTCGGCGATGGCCAAGTACTGGCCATCGCCCACTCCCTGCGCGACTTGTTCGGCGACCGCCTGAAGCAGCGGATCGCGCCGCGGGTCACGAGGATGAAATCGATGCCCGAAACCCGGGATGTGGCGTTGCGTTGCGCGGAACTCGGCGAGCGTGGCCGTGACCGCAGCTGAGATGCCCTCGGCTTCGGCGTTTTCGCGGATTTCGGCCAGGACCTGCATGCATTGTTGTCCAGCGCCGCCGTGGACGTCGCCGAGCATCCCAACACCGGTGGACATCGCTCCGTGCAGCCCGACCCCGCAAGTCGACGCCATGCGAGCTGCGGCGATCGATGGCGCTTGCGGGCCATGATCCACAGCGGCGACGAGCGCCTTCTCGAGCAGCGCAGCCTGTGCTGGGCTGGGCATCTCACCGCGCACCATGAGCCAAATCGTCTGCACGAATCCTGCATTGTCGATCAGTTGCTCTATCGGGTAGCCGCGTAGACGGACAACACCGGGTTCGATATCGGACACCTCGGTGGACCACCAGTTGACGACGTCGCGGGTCGATGTTCTGTTGATTGCCTTGTCGCGGGCGGTGCTCATATTGCTCCTTCAGCTCGAAGTCGAGCGATGTCGGCTTCGGTGTACCCGATATCGCTGAGGATGGCGTCGGTGTGTTCGCCGAGCGCCGGTGGGCGTTGCTGGGGTGAGCAAGCAACGCCGTCAACGTGAGTCGGTGCACCGAGTACTCGAATCTGCTGGTCCGTGTTGGCGGGCGTGGCCAGCGAAGTGACGAGTTGCCGGTGCTCGACTTGCGCGGAGGTCAACGCCTGAGGAACCGAGACCACCGGTGCCGCTGGGACTCCCGTATCGAGCAGAATGGCGTCCCATTCCGCCGCGCTCTTCTCCTTCAACGACCGCTCCAGCTCCGTGCGCAGCACGTTTCGGTTGCGTTTTCGGTCGTCGCGGGTCGCGAATCTGGTGTCGTCGATCAGTTCCTCGCGGCCCAGCACTCGGCACAGGATCTCGTACTGCTCTTGTTTGTTTGCCGCGATGTTGAGCGCGCCGTCGGCGGTATCGAACGTTCCCGATGGTGCTGAGGTGATGTTCTCGTTGGCCATAGGCTCGGGCTCGCGGCCGGCTATGAGGTGATCGGAGACCACCCAGCCCATCGAGGTCAGCGCGGCATCCAGCATGGAGGTGTCGAGGAAAGCGCCCTGTCCGGTGCGCTGCTGCCGTAGCAGCGCCGCGGCGATCGCGAACGCCGCGGCGAGTCCTCCGAAGCTGTCGCAGATCGGGAACCCGACACGCAACGGGGCGGTGTCCTTGGTGCCAGTGACGCTCATGATGCCAGAGAGTCCTTGGATCACTTGGTCGTAGGCGGGTCTGGTGCGCATCGGCCCGGTTGCACCGAACCCGGACACCGCGCAGTACACAAGTCGCGGATTGATCTGTCGGAGCTGGTCCCAACCGAATCCGAGGCGCTCGAGCACACCCGGACGGAAGTTCTCCAGCAGGACGTCGGCGCCTTCGACGAGTTTGGCGAAAACCTCCTGTCCCGCAACGCTCTTGAGGTTGATCGTGATGGATCGCTTCCCGGAATTCTGGGCCAGGAACGACACCCCGAGCCCATCGCGGGATAGCTGCGGGTCCGCGCCGAGTTGCCGGGCGAGGTCGCCGGTTCCCGGGGTTTCGACCTTCACGACGTCAGCACCCATGAGCGCGAGCTGATATCCGGCGAAGGGGCCTGCCAGGACATTGGTGAGGTCCAGGACCCGGACCCCGTCGAGTAGGTCGGCGCTCACAGGAATACCTCCACGGGACCGAGCCCGGTCGCGCTGATCCGTTCGGCTGCCGAAGTGACCGCGTCGACATAGCGACCGACGCGGTCGGCGTTGAATCGGGATGTCGGGCCGCTGACCGAGAGTGCGGCGACGATTCGTCCGTCCGCATTCGTGATCGGCGCGGCGACGGCGGAAGCGCCGAGTTCGCGTTCACCGTGGGTCACCGCATACCCCGCTTCGCGGATGCCGGCCACCTCTCGTCGCAGCGGCTCGAGGGAAAGGTCCGGACGGCGCGAGACGAGTTCGTGCAGAATCTCCTCAGGTGCTCCGCCGAGCAGAATTTTCGCGGTGGCTCCGGTGGCCAGCGGGTAGGGCACACCCACCTCGACCACGCTGCGCACGGTTGCCGTGCCCTCGACCTGCGCGACTGCGATGCGGTTCAAGCCCTGGCGGATGTAGACGTTGACCGTCTCCCCGCAGGTGTCCACCAAGCCGGACATGGTGGTTCTGGTTTCGCTGCTGACCTCCCACAATGACTTGGCGAGCTGTACCCATCGCAGAAATCCCGGACCGGGACCGTAGGAGGAGTCGCCGCGGTCGGTGATCAGGCTCAACGACTCGAGGGTGGCCAACAGCCGCACCACCGTGGTCTTCGGCAATCCGGTGAGCGTGACCAGCTCACGCAGCTGCCGGATCGGATGTTGCGCATCGAAGAGCTCCAGTACCTCAACGGCACGCGCGATGCTGCGCACGCCTCCATCGGCCCGCGTAGATGCGGTTCCAGTCTCAGCCATGCCGATAACATTAGACCACTCTGTGGTTTATGTAAACCGCATAATGGGGTTGACAAGCTGTTCGTGCAGGTGCTTACTTGTGGCGGTATTTCTCGAACTATCTAGCGGAACTCTGAGACCGCTCAATGGTGCGCTCGGATGAGAAAGGGAGTTTCGTGACCTGTCAACAGGCAGACCTGATCGTGGTCGGGTGCGGCGCGGGGGGCCTCGCCACCGCCACTCAGTTCCTCCAGTCGTTCCCCAGCGGCAGGGTCATCGTCCTGGAACGAACACCGCTCAGCCGGCGCGGCGGCAACACCGCATGGACCGGCGCATTTTTCCGGCTCGAACCCGATGGCACACCGGCTCCGGATTTCACCGCACGCATGCGCGAACTCAGCGCCGGCAGGACCGACCCGGCGATCATCGACCGGCTCGCCGAGCTGGCTCAACCCACCATGCAATGGCTGAACGACGTAGGCGTCGCCACCCGAGCCGACCTCACCTACTTCCTCACCTCGAAGGGGCCTCGTCTGATGCCCGCCGGGGGAGGGGCGGCCATCGTCGAAATCCTCACCGCGCGTGTGGAAGAGCTGGGCGGCTGGATCCAGTACGACACCACGGCGCAGACATTGATCCAGGACGACCACGGCGCGGTGACCGGGGTCCTCGCCTCGGACGGCACCCGCTACGAGGCGCCGACAGTGGTGTTGGCCTGCGGCGGGTTCGAAGGCAGCCCGGAACTCCTCGACCGCCATCTGGGCGACCGCGGCCACGAACTCTCACCCATCGCGCCGGGCGGCCAGTCCAACCGCGGCGAGGGGCTCGACATGGGCATCGCGGCCGGCGCGGCCACGGACGGGCAGTTCGAACGCTTCCACGGGGAGCCTGTCGACGCTCGTGCACGGGTGCCCGAGGCGCTGGTGATGGTCTATCCGTACGGCATTCTGGTGGATCACCGCGGAAAGCGATTCCTCGACGAGGGTGCGGACACCCCGGACAACACGTTCGAGTCGGTCGCCTATCACATCTGGCGTGATGCCGAACAGTTCGCCTACGTGATCGCCGACCAGAAGCTGATGCGCCAGGACATCACCCGAGCCGTGCTTACCGATCGCGAGCCCGAGACCGCCGACACCCTCCAGGGCCTGGCCGCCCGGCTCGACATCGACGCGGCCGCGCTGACCGCGACCGTCGAGAGCTACAACGCCGCGGCCCAGCCCGGCCCACTCGATGTCACGGCACTGGACGGTATCGGCACCCGAGGACTGGAACCGCCGAAATCGAATTGGGCACGGCCACTGGACGAACCGCCCTTCGTGGCCTGGCCGGTCACCTGCGCGATTACCTTCACCTTCGGCGGCCTCGCCACCGACGATCAGGCACGAGTGCTCGACCGCAGCGGTGCCGCCATCCCGGGGCTGTACGCCGTCGGCGAGATCGCAGGCATCTACCACCACAAATACCCCGGCGCGACCTCGGTACTGCGTGCCCTGGTCTTCGGCCGCGTGGCAGGCCAGGCGGCCGCCGCCCGGAAATCCACCTCCGCCGCCGCCAGGCTTTGAGGTTCGAGGAGACGACCATGACACCACCGGCTTCATCCTCCGGCGCGATGCACAGACGTGCCGCGCTTGCCAGCCTCGTCGGTACCACCATCGAGTGGTTTGACTTCTTCATCTACGGACTCGCCGCGGCACTTGTCTTCGGCGGCTTGTTCTTTCCATCGTTCGACGCCCACAGCGGGCGTCTCGCGTCGTTCGCCACACTCGGCGTCGCGTTCATCGCCAGACCGATCGGCGCTGCGGTGTTCGGTCACCTCGGCGACAGATTCGGCCGCAAGACAACCCTGATCGCGACCCTGGGCATCATGGGGACCGCGACCGGCCTGATCGGTGTGTTGCCGACCTACCACACGATCGGAGTGTGGGCGCCGAGCCTGCTCATCGTTCTGCGCATGCTACAAGGGCTCGCCGTCGGTGGTGAATGGGGTGGTGCGGTGCTGATGTCGACAGAACACGCTCCTGCCGCCAAACGGCGGTTGTACGGGGCCGCCCCACAGATGGGTAGCCCGCTCGGACTGATCCTCGCCACCGCGGTGATGTCCGCGGTCTCAGCACTGCCCGACGATCAGCTGCATGCGTGGGGCTGGCGAGTGCCTTTCCTGGCCGGATTCGTTCTGGTCACCATCGGCTTGATGATCCGGCTCGGGGTCACAGAGCCCGAGCAGTTCACCGTGCTTAGGGACGCCGGCACCACTGCCCGCCTGCCGGTCGCCGAGGTGTTCGCCCGCAGCTGGCGAGGACTTGCGGTCGGTACCGGATTGCAGGGGTCGGTGAATGTGGTGTTCTACCTCATCTCCGTGTACTTCCTGACCTACGCGACCGCGGCGCTGGGCATGGCCCGCAACACTGCGTTGCTGATCGTCATGATCGCCGCGCTGATCGACATGCTGGCCCTGCCGGCGATAGCCGCGCTGAGCGATCGGGTCGGGCCGCGCGCGATACTTCTGTTCGGCGTTGTGTTCTCCGCCGTAGCGGCTTTTCCGTTCTTCTGGCTTCTCGACGGCAGTCAGGTCGTGGGGACCGCGTTCGTCATCACCGTGATGCTGCTGGGGGCTCACGCGACTGTGTACGGCGTAGTGTCCAGTGTGATCGCCGAGCAATTCGAGACCCGCGTGCGTTACAGCGGGACCGCGCTGAGCAACGCTCTCGGCGCCCTGATCTTCAGCGCTCCGACCCCGCTCATCGCGGAAGCGGTCGTCGGCGACGGATCGCGTTGGTGGCCACTGGCATTGATCACCGTCGGGTCTGCTGTCGTCTCGCTCATCGCCATCGCGGGCATCGCTCGACACATCCGAGTACCCATCGCCGATCCCGCATCGGCACTGTCCACCACCGCCTGACCGAAAGTGAGGGAACAACATTCATGACCACCACCGAGACCTACGAGATGCTCATCGACGGGAAGTGGCGCGCGGCGGCCGACAGCGCCACCTTCGCTTCGATCAACCCGTTCGACGGCGAATCCTGGGCGCAGATACCGACCGCGACCAACAGCGACGTCGATGACGCCGTGACCGCAGCTCGCAGAGCCTTCGAGGAGGGGCCCTGGGCGACTTCGACGCCCCTGCAGCGCGCCACACTACTGCGCCGGTTCGGCGACCTGATCAAGGATAACGCCGACGAACTCGCTCGAATCCAGGTCCTGGAGAATGGCAAACTTATCCGCGAAGTTGCGGGACAGACGATCGCGTTGGCCAACCACTGCTACTTTTTCGCGGGAGTCGCCGAAAGCCCGCTCGGTGAAACTCTCGCCAGCAGTGTCCCCAACATGCAGGTCTTCACGGTTCGCGAACCGATCGGCGTCGTCGCGGCGATCACCCCGTGGAACAGCCCGCTGGCACTACTGCTGTGGAAACTCTGCCCAGCCCTCGCTGCGGGCAACACGGTAGTCATCAAGCCCTCCGAGGTCACGCCGGTCTCCACTCTGGTGCTCGCTCGCCTGATCCAGGAAGCAGGCTTCCCCGACGGCGTGGTCAATGTCGTCACCGGAGCCGGCCCGGTCGGTGCAGCCCTGAGCGAGCACCACGGAGTCGACAAGATCGCGTTCACCGGCTCGACCGCGGTCGGCAAGAAGATCGCGGTCACCGCGGCCGAGCGCCTGGCGCGGGTTTCGCTCGAACTCGGCGGCAAATCGCCCAACATCGTATTCCCGGACGCAGACCTGGCCGGCGCCGTGAACGGCGTCATCGCTGGCATCTTTGCTGCTACCGGGCAGACCTGCATGGCGGGCTCGCGTGTACTGGTGCACGAGGACGTCTACGACGAGTTCGCGAAAGCCCTCGCCACGCGCACCGAGAACATCAGACTCGGCGACCCCCTCGACCCGGACACCGAAATGGGGACCGTAGCCTGCAAGTCCCAGTTCGACAAAGTTCTCTCCTACATCGAAGTCGCCAAATCCGAAGGCGCACAACTACTCACCGGTGGTTCCCGACCCGAGGATCCGGGTCTGGCGAAGGGGCTGTTCGTCCGGCCGACGGTTTTCGGCAACGTCACCAACGACATGCGTATCGCGCGAGAAGAAGTGTTCGGACCCGTCGCCGTTCTCATCAAGTTCCGCGACGAGGACGACGCCGTCCGCATCGCCAACGACACCGTGTTCGGGCTTGCGGCGGGAGTGTGGACCCGTGACGTCGCCCGCGCGCACCGCATGGTCCGCCGCCTGCGGGCCGGGAGTGTGTGGGTGAACAACTACCGAAAGACTAACTACGTGGCACCTTTCGGCGGGTTCAAGGAAAGCGGCATCGGACGCGAGAACGGTTTCCACGCGATCGAGGAGTACACCGAGGTGAAGACCGCATGGATCGACACCGGCAACACCATCACAGACCCCTTCAACCCTCGGGCATGACCACGTTACTGCACCACGAGCGGCCGATCGCTCGTGGTGCAGTCGGGTGACGTCGCCGCGACGAGCTGCCTCAGATCAGGTTTTGCAGGCGGACTTGGCCGCGTGCCACCGATCGATCCGACTCGTCTTCCACTTCGACCAGCCACAGTTGCTGTAGCTGTTCTTGCAGAAGCGGTGTGGCAGTGACGGATAGGGTCCCGCTTTTGACCGCGTGGAGAAAATCGGTGGTGTTATTCACCCCCACCACTCGTCCCCGTTCACCGAGCCATAGATCGGCACCGAGGCTCGCCGCGGCTTCAATTGCAGCGCAATAGATACCGCCCTGATCGATCTCGTACGGTTGCAGAAGATCGGGACGCACATCGAAGGTCAGCACGACCCGATCACACTTTGCCACCGTAATATTCAATCCGAGTAGTTGCCCGATTTTGCCCAGCATCCCGTTGTGCATCGACAACCCGGCGATCAATCGTCGACCCGCACGACAAGCGCTGCGGCGGTGTCCCCAGCCGCGCAACCGGTGAACAATCCGATGCCACCACCGCGCAGCGACAGTTCCGTCACCAACTCCGCGATGGCGCGCATCCCGGTCGGCGCCTGCGGGTGACCCCAGATCAGGCTGCAGCCATAGGAATTCATCTTGGCCAGGTCGACGCCGGTCTCCCGGGCGAAGACGATGTCGTTGACCGCGAACGGGTTGTGGGTGGTGATGGCGTCGACCTGATGCATGGTCAGGCCCGCCGCATCCAGGGCGCGCAGCGCTGCGGGTACCGGAGCCTCGGGCATGTGGGTGGGAGCGACGCGGGCGAATCCGGTGGACAGGATCCGGGCGACGGGACCGGGGGACAGTTCATGCGCTCGCGCGGTCGTGGTGACGATGGCCCCGGCCGTACCGTCGGCCGGGTGGGTCTGCGAGGCGCCGGTGTGCACGCCGTCGGCCACGGCCGGGCGCAGGCCCGCGATCGCGGCACGGTCGATCGGGCGCACTCCGGCATCCGTTGTCGCCTCGAGATGCGTACGGCCCGAGGTGAGTTCGATGGGGACCATGTAGGCATGCTGGAAGGACCGGTCGTCAGCGAGCGCGCGCTCGTACTGTTCGTACCGCAGCACAGCGACGTCATCGAGTTCCCCGCGAGTGATGCTGCGCTCGCGGGCGACGGTCTCCGCGGCGGCGAGCATCGAGGTGCCGGCCCACGGGTCGCACGCGAAATTGTTCTGCACGAAGTCCTCGACCGCAGGTACTCCACCCGCTGCGTTGGGGCTCGGATACACTATCGTGGGTCCGTTGCTGGTGCGGTCGGTGGTGATCACCAGTTCGGTGCCGCCTCCGGTGCTCACGGAGGCAGCAGCCGCGTGCAGGGCCGCGACGCCGGTCGCGCATGCCTGGCTGACCATGGGGCCGGTCACCTGCGGGATTCCGATTCGCCCGGCGATCGTGGGTGGACCGAAGAAGTAGCCGGGTTGCGGGATGGTGATACCCAGGACCACTTCGTCGACCACGCTCGGATCGAGCCCGCGGTCGGCCAATGCGCGGTTGGTCACCGCCGTTGCCAGGTCCACACTGGTGACGTTGCCGACGGCACCCTGCCACCGGATGAACGGCGAGGACCACAGTAGCCCGGCCGGGATCGCAACGTCTTGGTATTTCATTCGTTCTGGCCTTCCGTGGAAAGTGAATTCAGTTGCTGTGCCGCGGCTTCCACCGCGTCGACGATGCCGACGTAGCCGGTGCAGCGGCAGATGTTGCCGGAGAGTTCTTCGCGAATGTGGCTTCGGCTGGGCGCGGGCTCACGGTGGAGCAGATCCAGTGCCGACATCAGCATGCCTGGTGTGCAGAAGCCACATTGCAGACCGTGGTGTTTGCAAAAGGCTTGCTGCAGAGGGTGCATTGTGCCGTCCTCGGCTGCCATGCCCTCGACAGTGGTTATCGAGGAGCCGTCGGCTTGGACAGCGAACATGAGGCAGGCGCGTACCGCTCCACCGTCGACCAGGATGGTGCACGCGCCACACACTCCGTGCTCGCAGCCCACATGAGTTCCGGTCAGGCCCAGGTCCTCTCGGAGTGCGTCGGCGAGGGTACGACGTGGTTCGACGTCGATGCGCTCACGTTGGCCGTTGACGGTGAATTCCACCCACATCACGCGGCTCCTTCGGTCGCTGTGCCCACCAGCCGGTTCAGCGCACGGCGGGTGAACTCCTCGGTCATGGCGATTCGGTAGGCCGCCGAGGCGTGGATATCGGTTCCGGCGGTGACCGCGGCCGCTGCGGCCTTGGCGGCTTCCGCGACGCGCGAAGGGCCCAGTGGTCCTGTTGCCAGAATGTGCTCGGCCTCTCGTGGCCGGATCGGTGTCGGCCCGACGCCGCCGATCGCCAGGTGAACGCGATCCCGCACTTCTGCGGCGACGATGGTGACCAGGCCGAAATCGCCATGGCGACGGGACATTTCGGCGAACCCCCAGTGCGTGGGCACCGCCAGTTCGACGCCGGTGACGATTTCGGTCTCGGTGAGACAGGTTTCCAGCGGGCCCACGAAGAAATCGTCGGCCGACACGGTTCGCGTTCCACCGGCCCCGGTCACGTGGATGGCGGCGTTCAATGCCGCGGCCACGACGGGCAGTTCCGCGGAAGGGTCGGCGTGGGCGATGCTTCCGCCCGCGGTGCCCCGAGTTCGGATGGCCGCGTGGCCGATCCACGAGGCGGCTTCGGCGAGCAGAGGCATGACGGACTGCTCGACGAGTTGACGGTGGCGCACGAGCGCCCCCACCCGCACCCGGTCGCCATCGATGACATCGATCCGCCCCAACCCCGCGATGCGGTTGATGTCCACCAGAACCGAGGGCCCCCCCAGTCGCATGGCGAGCGCCAGCCCGTGCACCAGCGCCCACACCGCAGTGGCCGTCGAGTCCGGATCCGCACCGCGGAATGTTTGGCGGACAATGCCTTTCAGGTATTCATTGGCCACCGCGCCCGAAATATGCGATAAGCGCAGGCGCTCGTCACATTCTGGATTTTGTAGCACTGCCGCGCCCGCACTCACTGGGACGTCTGAGATCTGGGACAGAACCGGAGAATTGACAGACCCACCTGAGGTTCGGTACTCGCGCATTGATCGGGTCTGTGACGAGTGTCGGCCGGTGCACGGCTCGGTCCGGTCGGCGATCCGATATTCAGACGTCAGTAGGCTAGGGCGCAGCCGTCCTTGCGCGGATCCGAACCGGCGTGCAGGACACCATTGACGTGGTCGAGGAGAATGGCTTGACCGCCGCCGTGGGGCACCTCCACCCGAGTGACGGTGTGTCCCAGGTCGGCCAGGCCTGCCAGGACATCGTCGCGGATGCCTCTTTCGGCTTCGAAGCGGCCGGCCGTGTGGAAGCCGCGAGGATTGTCGAGGGCTTCCTGGATATTCATCCCGTAGTCGAGGATGTTGGTCAGCACGTGGACTTGGCCGACCGGCTGGAAAGCGCCGCCCATCACACCGAAGGACAGCCACGGTCTGCCGTTTTCGAGTGCCATGGCTGGGATGATGGTGTGCAGCGGTCGTTTTCGGGGTTGCAGGCAGTTGGGATGGCCGGGCGCGAGGGTGAAGCCGCAACCGCGGTTGTGCAGCAACACGCCGGTGCGAGGGCTGCACAGTCCGGTCCCGTACTGCCAGAACAGCGAGTTGATGAACGAACACACGTTGCCCTCGGCATCGACCACGGTGAGATACACCGTGTCCCGGTCGATAGCGCCCGTGCCGGCGCGCGGTACGGGCATCGCCTTGGTCATGTCGATGCCCGATCGCAACTCGTCGGCGAAGTCCATGGACAGCAGTTTCCGAGTCGGCACCTCGGCGAAGGCCGGATCGGCGACGAAGGAGTCACGCACCTGAAAGGCCAGGCGCGTGACTTCGGCCTCGAGATGGAAGCGTTCCACGCCGACCGGGTCGTATCTGCTCAGGTCGAAGCCGCGCAGGATATTGAGCATCAGCAAAGCGATGACGCCGGTGCCGTTGGGCGGGATCTCCAGCAGTTCGACACCCTTGTAGGTGGCGGAGATCGGATCTACCCACAGCGCTTCCTGGGCCGCGAAGTCCTCCAGCGTGTGGGTGCCGCCCCGCTCGCGCAGGTAGCCGACGATGTCTTCGGCGACCCACCTGGTGTAGAAGCCGTCGCGGCCTTTGGTGGCGATCTCGCGCAGCACCTTCGCATGTTCGGGCTGGCGGAAGGTGTCTCCGAATTCCGGGGATGCGCCGTCTTTCAGCCACATGCGGGCGGCGTTCGGATCGGCCCGCAGTTTGGCCTGGTTCCGGCGCCAATCGACTGCAACACGTTCGGTGACTGGGAAGCCGTGCTCGGCGTGGTCGATGGCCGGCTGCAGCAACTGCGCCAGCGGTAGCCTGCCGAAACGATGGTGCAGCATGCACCAGGAATCGACCGCCCCCGGAACGGTGACCGCATGCGGCGAGGTGAGGGCGATCTGCTCGCTGCCTCGCTCCCTCAGGAACTCGGCATTGAGCCCCGCCGGTGCACGACCGGAACCGTTGATGCCATAGACCGTGCCGCCGCCGGTGGTATTGGTTCCCGAGGGCGCATACAGTACGAAATTGTCCCCACCGACACCGGTGGAACCTGGCTCGACCACGCATTGCACCGCGCAAGCCGCGATGGCTGCATCAGCGGCATTCCCACCGCGGCGCAGGATATCGATGGCGGTTGAGGTCGCCAGGCTGTGGGAGGTCGCAGCGGCGCCATGGCAGCCCATCGCTACCGAACGACCGGGCAGATGCAAGTCACGCATAACACTAATTCCCTCGAGAACGAGGCTCAAGCCGGAGAACCGACACCGTGATCGTACCCGGCCACGACGCAGGCTTGTACGCACGCTTGTGCGTGAACAGACTTCTTTACCCGCCGATTCGGAACGGAGCAAGCCCGGTCTCCATCCGCGGGACGAAGACCGGGCCGTCTGAATTTTTTCTTGCGCCGTCACCTCGATCGAGCCATGAGGCGACGGAATATCATTGAATTGGTCAGCGATTCACCATGTGAGGGGGAAGCCGGTGGGTGAGGATCGCACCGAGGACGAGTACGGCACTCAGGATGTACAGACCGACCGAGGTGCCGCCACCCAGTGACTGGGACAATCCGATCAGGTAAGGGCTGATGAAGCCACCCAGATTACCCAGCGAGTTGATGGCGGCAATCCCTGCCGTGGCCGCGGTACCAGCGAAGAAGGCGGGTGGCAAGTTCCAGCACAGCGCGGAGAGCGTGTACGCACCGGCACCCGCCACCCAGAGAGCAATAATCGCCGGTACGGTGTGGTTTCGCCCAATGCTGCACTCGCCGAAAGTCCTAACGTTGATGCGACGAATGGGATGCTGAGGTGCCATCTCCTTTCTCGGATACCTGCCCCTCTAACCAGAGTGGGAAGGTAGAACGTCAATCCATACCGGCCCATGGATTCCGCAAATACCAGCACCACCAGCAGAACTACACGAACATATCGGACGAGCTGTGTGAGTGAGTGCGGTACGAGCGACTTTTTCTGCTCGTGTTCCCGGGCAGGTTGCTGATGACAAAAGCTTTCTCATCCGCCGTCAACCACTTGACCGCCCGTGGTCCATCCGCGAGAAGCCAGAGGACCCCAGTACCGAGGATCACCGCCGGTATTGGTGAACCGGTAGAGCAGATTCTGGCCGCCGCGGTAGCCGAGTGCCTTGATCTCGGCGACCAACTGCAGCACCGGCACCTAAGGGTCTTCGGCGCGGCGGGCCCGAAGGTGATCGCGGTAGGGGGTTTGTTTGGCCTTGATCACCGCGGACGGAATCCGCAGGCTCACAACGCCGTTGACGCTGCGCCTGCCGCGGGTGTGCTTGCCGTCGTTGTGCAGCACGGCGATCTCGTAGCCGAGGAATTTCGCCCCCTGGGTGCGGGCGTGCGTGGTCAGCGTCTTGTCCTGGGACAGTTCGAGTTCGAGTTCTTCATGCAGGAACGTCGTCAGGCGCTGCTTGATCTGTTCGGCCTGATCTTCGGTCCGGCGGATCCGCGCAGGGTGTCATCGCAGTAGCGGACGTAACGTAACCGCCGAAAACCAGGATCACGCGACCAGCAGCCGCACATGCCCCGGCTCGAGCTCTTCGAGCGAGTTCACGCCGAGCAGCTTCATGGTGCGCACGACCTGGGTGCGCAGGATTTCGATGGTACGGTCCACACCCGCCTCGCCCCCGGCCATCAGGCCGTACAGGTAGGCGCGGCCGACGAGGGTGAAGCGCGCGCCCAGGGCAAGGGCGGCGACGATATCCGCGCCGTGGGTGATGCCGGTGTCGAGATGGATCTCGAGGTCGGTGCCGGCCTCGCGGACCACCTCGGGCAGCAGATGCAGCGGGACCGGGGCCCGATCCAGTTGCCGTCCACCGTGATTGGACAACACGATGCCGTCCACGCCCGCACCGGCCAGGCGCCCGGCATCGGCGGCGGTTTGCACGCCCTTCACCAGGACCTTGCCGGGCCAGGATTCGCGAATCCAGGCGAGATCGTCGAAACCGACGGTCGGGTCGAACATCGAGTCGAGCAGCTCGGCGACCGTGCCGGACCAGCGGTCCAGCGAGGCGAAGGCCAGCGGTTCGGTAGTCAGGAAATCCCACCACCACCAGGGGCGGCGCAGCGCGTCCAGGGCGCCGGAGAGGGTTATGGAGGGCGGGACGGTCATACCGTTGCGCGCATCGCGCAGGCGGTTGCCGGCGACCGGGACGTCAACCGTCACCACGAGGGTGTCGAAACCCGCCTTCGCGGCGCGCTCGACCAGGGCCAGCGAGCGGTCGCGGTCCTTCCACATGTACAGCTGGAACCAGTTGCGGGCACGGGAACCGGTTGCGGCGGCGACATCTTCGATCGCGGTGGTGCCCATGGTGGACAGCGTGAACGGAATTCCGGCGCGCTCGGCGGCGTGCGCGCCGGCGATCTCCCCCGCAGTGTGCATCATGCGGGTGAATCCGGTCGGTGCGATGCCGAACGGCAGCGCCACCTGCTTACCGAGAACCGTTGTCGTGGTACTTGTTTCGGATACATCGCGCAGGATCGCGGGACGGAATTCGATCTCGTCGAACGCCTCGCGGGCCCGGCGCAGGCTGATCTCGGCGTCCGCGGCGCCATCGGTGTAGTCGAAGGCCACCTTCGGTGTGCGCTTGCGAGCCAGCTCGCGCAGATCCCAGATTGTCTGGGCGCGGGCGAGTCTGGCCGCGCGACCACCGAAGGGCTGCTCGAAGCGCATCAGTGGTGCGAGGTCGCGGGGCCTGGGAATGCGGCGGGTGGTCATACGGGCGTCCTGTCCGGGATAGATCGTCTGTATCGGCGGCTGTGCCGACTCAGCGGGTGGCCTCTGTCAGGGGTGCCGGTCGCAGGCGCAGCGAATGCATGCCGCCGTCCACCTCGAGCATGGTGCCGGCGGTGGACCCGGCCGCCGGGCTTGCCAGATACAGCACTGCGGCGGCCACCTCGTCCGCGGAGACCAGGCGCCCGTGCGGCTGGCGGGCGTTCAGCGCTACCAGCTCGGCGGCCGGATCGGGAGCCGAGGCAAGCAGCCGCTGTACCCACGGGGTGTCCGCGGTACCCGGATTCACACAGTTGACCCGGATGCCCTCGCGCAGGTGGTCCGCGGCCATCGCCCGGGTCAGGGCCAGGATAGCGCCCTTGCTGGCGCTGTAGGCGGCGCGGTCGGGCAGGCCGGTGGTGGCCGCGATCGAGCAGGTGTTCACGATCGCGGCGGCGGGCGAGCGCCGCAGATGCGGCAACGCCGCGCGCGAGACCCGCACGGCCCCCAGCACATTCACCTCCAGCACACGCCGCCACTCGTCGTCGGAGTTGTCCTCGACGGTGCCCTGTGCGCCGATCCCGGCATTGTTGATCACGATGTCCAGGCGGCCGAATGCCTGCGCGGCGGCCTCGATCGCCGCCCGCACCGACTCGTCGTCGCACACGTCGCAGGTCAGCGCCAGGCAGTCGGGGCTCACCCACCACGTCGGCTCCGCGAGCTCCGCCCCCTCGCCATCCCCTGAACCGAGTGGGTCGCCGGGCTGCAGATCCAGCACCGCCACGCGCGCGCCCGCGGCGAGAAGCGCTGCGGCAACGGCCTTTCCGATTCCCGATCCACCGCCGGTGACCACCGCGGCCAGCCCGTCGAACTGTCCCTGTGCCATATCGACCCCATCACCCAACTGATCCGATGTTTAACGCTGGCGAACATAGCACCGCTCGCGGAGTCTTGCGCGATAATTACCATCTACCGGCTGATATTCGGAAAATCTCAATCCGGACTTGTCCGGATAGACATCCGATGTATAGTCGTGACTCAGATCACTGCAGGAACGAGGCCCCCTACATGTCACACTTCACGGCGCTGGACACGCTCGACGTCCGGTTCCCGACGTCGGCACAGCTGGACGGCTCCGACGCCATGAATCCCGACCCCGACTATTCGGCGGCTTACGTGATCCTGCGCACCGACGATCCGGACGGCCTCTCCGGGCACGGATTCGCCTTCACCATCGGGCGCGGAAACGACGTGCAGCGGGTGGCGATCGAGGCCCTGGCGGATATGGTCGTGGGCCGCCCGGTCGAGGAGATCCTCGCCGATCTGGGCGGATTCGCCCGCGAGCTCACCGCCGATTCCCCATTGCGCTGGCTGGGACCGGAAAAGGGCGTCATGCACATGGCCATGGGCGCCGTGATCAACGCCGCCTGGGATCTGGCCGCCAAACGTGCGGGAAAGCCTGTGTGGCAACTGGTTTCGGAGATGTCGCCGGAGCAGATCGTCGAGCTGATCGATTTCCGCTACCTCACCGAAGTCCTCACCCCGCAGGAGGCACTGGACATTCTGCGCCGCGCCGAACCGGGCCGGGCCGAGCGCGCGAAGCACCTGCTTGCCGAGGGATATCCGGCGTACACCACCTCCGCAGGCTGGCTGGGCTACTCCGACGCCAAGCTGACACGCCTGGCGCAGCAGGCGGTCAAGGACGGATTCGGCACCATCAAGATCAAGGTCGGACGTGACGTCGAGGAGGACGCACGCCGGGTCAAGATCGCCCGCGAGGCCATCGGTCCCGACATCGGCCTGGCCGTGGACGCCAACCAGCGGTGGGGCGTGTCCGAGGCGGTGGAATGGATTTCGCGACTGGCCCCCGCGCGGCTGTCCTGGGTCGAGGAGCCCACCAACCCCGACGATATCCTCGGCCACGCCGCGATCCGCAAGGGCGTTGCGGGAGTGCGGATCTCGACCGGCGAGCACGGCCAGAACCGGATCCTGTTCAAGCAGCTGCTGCAGGCCGAGGCGGTGGATGTGCTGCAGATCGACGCCGCCCGGGTCGGCGGCGTCAACGAGAATGTGGCAATCCTGTTGCTGGCGGCCAAGTTCGGGATCCCGGTGATCCCGCACGCGGGCGGTGTGGGACTGTGCGAGCTGGTGCAACACCTGGCGATGATCGACTACGTCGCGATCTCGGGCACCATGGACGGGCGCGCCATCGAATACGTCGATCACCTGCACGAACACTTCCGCGAACCGGTGCGGATCGATCGCGGGCGCTACCGCGCCCCGCGCGCGCCGGGCTTCAGCGCGGAAATGCTGCCCGCCTCGCTCGGGGAATACGCCTACCCCGACGGCGCTGCGTGGCACACTCCGACCATTTCCCAACCAACAGCCCAGGGTCCCGGTACGCCCGGCGGGCCCGGACACGGCAGCGACGTGTAACCACGCAGGGCCCGGAGAAGTACCGCCATTGTTACCGCCAAAGGAGCACGGAAACTCATGAATACCAGGATCATCGGCGCGGGGCTGGCCGCCGCGCTGCTCGTGGCCGCGGCCGCGGGCTGTTCACGCCAATCCACCGGCAGCGGCGCGGCCCCGGCCGTCAACGTCGGAAACGGCGCGGCCAACGGTGTTCTCGTCGGCGCCGATCAGCCCCGCTCGGACACCGACTTCTGGAGCGCATACGCCGGATTCATGGGCCCCAAGGCCGCCGCAGCCGGGGTGGCGCTGGCGAATACCTCGTCGGACAACGACTCCAATCGCCTCAAATCCAATGTGGACACCCTGTTGTCGAAGAACGTCAAGTCCCTGATCATCGCGCCGCAGGACACCGCCGCGGTCAAGCCCGCCCTGGCCGATGCCGCCGCGAAGAACGTCCCGGTGGTCAGCGTCGACACCCGCCCCGACAGCGGCGGCGCATATATGGTGGTGCGCGCGGACAACCGCGCCTACGGCACCAAATCCTGCACCTACCTCGGCGAAACCCTGCACGGCACCGGCAAGGTCGTGGAATTCCAGGGCGATCTGACCTCCATCAACGGCCGCGACCGCTCGGAGGCCTTCGCCGACTGCATGAAGTCGAAGTATCCCGGCATCAAGGTGATCGAGATCCCCACCGAGTGGAAGCCCGACAAGGCCGTGTCCGGCCTGCAGGACAAGCTGCTCACCGATCCCGATATCAACGGCATCTATATGCAGGCCAGCATCTACCTGCAGCCCACCGTCGCGCTGCTGCAGCGGGAGAACAAGCTGGTCAAGGCGGGTCAGCCGGGCCACATC
Source organism: Nocardia jiangxiensis NBRC 101359 (assembly GCF_000308615.1). GTDB lineage: Bacteria > Actinomycetota > Actinomycetes > Mycobacteriales > Mycobacteriaceae > Nocardia > Nocardia jiangxiensis. Next base: position 18,535 of record NZ_BAGB01000154.1, on the reverse strand, counting down.
ACGATCGTGTCCAACGACGGCGTCAAGGCCGAGCTGGATGCCATCGACAGCGGCCAGATGGATGCCACGATCTCCCAGCCCGCGGATCAGTACGCGCAGTACGCGGTCTACTACGCCAAGGCCGCCACCGAGGGCAAGAAGTTCGCCCCCGGCCCCACCGACCACAATTCGACGATCGTGGACACCGGCGTCAACGGCCAGCTCGAGGACCAGCTGCCCGCGCCCGTCGTCACCCACAACGGCGGCAAGGTCGGCGACATGGACACCCTGGCCACCTCCGACCCCGGCCTCTGGGGTCGCGGCGGGCACTGATGGATAAGGCAAGTACTCAGTGACGGAAACCGCAGTGCCCGAACCCAATTCGGACCACACACCGGTCGCCGGGGCGCCGATCGCGGAGGCTGTCGGCGTCACCAAGCGGTTCGGGCGCAATATCGCTCTGAACGGGGTCCGGCTGGCGGTGACCGCCGGGCGGACCCACGCCCTGGTCGGCCGCAACGGCGCCGGGAAGTCGACGCTGGTATCGATCCTGACCGGAATCGCACCTCCCGATGAGGGGGAGGTGCGCTTCGGCGGCAGCCCCGCGCCCGCGCTGGGCGATCGCGACGCCTGGCGCTCCCGCGTGGCGTGTGTGTACCAGCATTCGACGATCGTCCCGGACCTGTCGGTGGCGGAGAATCTGTTCATCAACCGGCAGGGCATGAGACACACAGCGTCGCGTAGCGACTCCGTGAGGGGTGGCGGTCGGGTGACGGGCGGGCTCATCAACTGGCGCACCATGAAATCCCGGGCCAGGGATCTGCTGGACACCTGGTCGGTGCCCGTCGACGTCAACACCCCGGCCCGGGACCTGTCCGTCGAGAATCGCCAGCTGGTGGAGATCGCCCGGTCCCTGTCGCACGGGACCCGGTTCATCATCCTGGACGAGCCGACCGCGCAGCTGGACGGCGTGGCGATCAAGCGGCTGTTCGCCCGCATCCGGGACCTGCAGGCGCAGGGGGTGACGTTCCTGTTCATCTCCCATCACCTGGACGAGACGTACGAGATCTGTTCCGACGTCACGGTTTTCCGCGACGCGCGGCATATCGTCACCGCCCCGGTCGCCGAGCTGGGCAAGCAGGATCTGATCGCCGCCATGACCGGGGATTCGACCGAGCTCTCCGAGGTGGTGCCGCGGGAGCGGCGCGATGCCGCCGCGGCCCCGGCGCTGCGCCTGGAAAATCTCACCCGCACCGGCGAATTCGCGGATGTGGCGCTGGAGGTCCGGCCGGGCGAGATGATCGGCCTGGCCGGGGGCGGCAGCAGCGGCCGCGTGGAGGTGGCCGAGACGATCGTCGGATTGCGGCGCGCGAGCGGCGGATCGGTGATCGTGAAGGGAGTCCCGCTGCGCCGCGGCGGGGTTCGCGCGGCGCTGGACGCGGGCATCGGATTCGTACCCCGCGACCGGCACGACGAGGGCCTGATCCTGGGGATGAGCGTCGCCGACAATGCCACCCTGACCGTGCCCCGCAGGCTGGGCCCGCTCGGGCTGCTGTCCCGCCACACCCGCGATGCGCTGGCGCGCACGGCGATCGGGAATCTCGATATCAAGACCGAGGGCCCCGGGCAGGGCGTGTCCGAGCTGTCCGGCGGCAATCAGCAGAAGCTCGTGTTCGCCCGCGCGCTGGCCACCGATCCGGCGGTGCTGGTGCTGATCACCCCCACCGCCGGTGTCGACGTGCGCTCCAAGCAGACCCTGCTGGACGTCGTGCGGGCCGCGGCCGATCGCGGCACCGCGGTGCTCGTGGTCTCCGACGAACTCGACGATCTGCGCGACTGCGACCGCGTGCACGTGATGCTCCAGGGCGCCATGCACGCCGAATACGAGAAGGGCTGGGACGACCGGGAACTGGTCGCCGCCATGGAAGGACTTGACTGACATGACGCAGATCGCGACCGGATCCGACACCGCGGAGGCGACCGCGCCGCGCCCACGCTCGCGGCCCGCCATTCGCTGGGGCTCGCTCCGCGATTTCCTGCTGGTGCCGCCGATCGTGCTGGTGCTGATCGTCGGGTATTTCATCAATTCGAGCTTCATCTCCGGGGCCAACCTGACCAATGTGCTCACCACCATGAGCGGCATCGCGCTGCTCGTTCTGGCCGAGGTGCTGGTGCTGGTCGTCGGCTATATGGATCTGTCGCTGGAGTCGACCTTCGGCCTGGCGCCCGGCGTCGCGATCTGGGTCACCATGGGCACCGCCAAGGTCGGCGCCTTCACCTGGGCCTCGCCGTGGATGACGATCCCGATCGCGCTGGTCGTCGGGCTGGTGGTCGGCGTGGCGAACGGGCTGCTGATCGTGCGGTTCGGGCTCAACGGATTCATCGTCACGCTCGCGATGCAGATCGCGCTGCGCGGCCTGCTGACCTTCCTCACCGGCGGCTTCACCCTCACGAAGATTCCCGATTCGGTGCTCTGGCTCGGCAATTCGCGCATCGGCGGGGTGCCGGTGAACGTGGTGATCTGCCTCGGGCTGTTCGTCATCGGCTATCTGGTGCTCAACTACACCACCGCCGGGCGCGCGCTGTACGCGGTGGGCGGCAATCAGGGCGCGGCCCGCGCGGCGGGCATCCGCACCGATCGCGTGGTGATCTCGGTGCTGATCATCGCCGGGGTGCTGGCCGCGATCGGCGGGCTCATCTACTCGGGGCAGTTCGCCAGCGTGCAGGTCGCCCAGGGCAACGGCATGATCTTCGACGTGTTCGCCGCCTGCGTGATCGGCGGCGTCTCGCTCAACGGCGGGCGCGGTTCGGTGCTGGGCGCGTTCTTCGGCATCACGATCCTGACGCTGATCGAGAAGCTGCTCTCCTACGGTGGGGTCAGCGCCGATTCGCTGAAGTTCATCAACGGCGCGCTGATCCTGGTCGCGCTCATGATCACCCGCATCGCCAGCGGCCGCCGGCAGGAGTGAACGTCATGCGAATCGCCTTGCACACCAAACTCAAACCGGGCGCGGAGGACGAGTACGAGGGCGCCCATCGGGAGGTCCCGCCTGCACTCGTGGCCGCCATCCGTGCTGCGGGAGCCACCGACTGGACCATCTGGCGCAGCGGCGCGGACCTGTTTCACGTAATCGACTGCGAGTCCTACGATCTGCTGCTCGAGCGGCTGGCTGGCATGCCGGTGAACATCGCCTGGCAGGCACGGATGGGCGGCTATCTGGATGTGCCGCACGATTATTCGGACCGCGATGCGGGGCTTGCGGTGGTGTGGGAGCTCAATCCGACGGAGTCGGCATGATGAGATGGCCGCTACGGCCGACGTTCGACGCGACGGCAGGTGCCGGAAGTGAATGAGGATGCGAATGTGGCCCTCAGCTCCTCGACGGCGGACCACGACTGCACAAGAGTAGTACTCGGCGGTGCCGGATACGCGGGACTTTACCGTGCGGTCGACGAGTCCAGCGCCGCCGATGCCCTGACCGCCGCGTGGGACAACGGCATTCGTGCCTTCGACACCGCCCCGCACTACGGCGGCGGGCTCAGCGAGGAGCGGCTGGGCCGGTTCCTGCGCACACGCGACCGGGCCTCGTACGCCGTCTCCACCAAGGTCGGCCGCTTACTCTACTGCGATCCGGACGCACTCGACGGTGCGGAGGAATTCTACGGCGCACCCAAACGCTCACGCGTGCGCGACTATTCGGCGGCCGGCGTACGACGCTCACTGGAGGAGTCGCTGCGCCGACTGGGCCTGGATCGGGTGGATCAGCTGCTGATCCACGATCCGGAGGAGCATATGGACCAGGCCCTCACCGAGGCCGTGCCCGAACTCGAGCGGCTGCGTGCGCAGGGACTCACGACCGGCATCGGCGTCGGCGTGAATCACGTGGAGACCGCGCTGCGGTTCGTCCGGGAGGCCCCGATCGATGAGGTGCTGATCGCTGGGCGGTATTCGCTGCTGGACCGGCGTGCCGAGACCGAACTCCTGACCGAGTGCGCGCGCCGCGGCATCCGGGTGCGCGTGGCCGGGGTGCTCAACAGCGGAATTCTGGCGGATCCGCTGCGGCAGGGTACCTTCGACTACGTCGCGGCTGATCCGGAGGTCATCGCCCGGGCCCAGGCCATGGAGACCGCCTGCGCCGCATACGGTGTGCCGCTGCGGGCGGCGGCCATGCAGTTCCCGCGGCGCCATCCGGCGGTGCGGGCGATCGTGCTGGGCTCGGGCACGCGCGCGGAGATCGAGGACAGCGTCGCAATGCTGAACGTTCCCGTGCCCGAGGAGCTGTGGACAGAACTCGAAGGCGGAGCACTCTGGTGAGCGGCAGCACCCCTGGCGCCACGGCATGTCGCAGATCCGCCTCGTCCCTCGACGGCTCACGGTCCGCGCACGACGTCCCGCGCCGCCGCGACGCCCGAACCGGTCGCTGCGCCCGGCCCCGTGCCACCGCTCAGCCCGCGGCCCGCTGCAACCACTCCATGACCCCGGCGACGTGCGCCACCGCTCGCGCCTGCGCAAGTTGTGGATCGCGCGCGACAATGGCATCGCAGATGCCGCGATGCTCGGAGACGGTCCGCTCGTACGCGCCCTCCTCGGTGACACCGCGCCAGATCCGCGCCCGCGTGGTCGGCATGGACAGCGAATCCAGCAGCGAGGCAAGCATCTTATTCCCCGAGCCGCTCGCAATGGCGGCGTGGAAGTTCAGATCCAGGGCAACCAGATCGGTCACCGAGGTCCCCTCGGGCTCCACCAGCGTGCGCAGGTGGGCGATCTCCTCGTCGGACATCTTCTGGGCCGCCAGGGCCGTGGCCGCGGGCTCCAGAATGCGCCGCACGCCCAGAATGTCGAGCACCGAGGAGTCCTGGTGAAATTCCAGCAGGAAGCTCATCGCGTCGAGCAGCGAATTCGGTTCCAGGCTCGACACATACGTACCGTCGCCCTGGCGCACGTCCAGGATGCGCACCAGCGACAGCGCGCGCACGGCCTCCCGCAGCGAATTTCGCGATACGCCGAGTTCGGCGGCCAGATCGGCCTCGCGCGGCAGCCGGGAACCCGGGCGCAGATCGCCCGAGACGATCATCGCCTTGATCTTCGCTATCGCGTCGTCCGTGACCGACAAACCCGTACCTTCGCTTCCGAGGATGTGAACCCATGCCTCCGATGACTGTAGACGCCCATGTCCATGTCTGGGATATCACCGGCGGAAAATTCCACGTCGAGTACGACTGGCTCACAGAAACATCGGATGTCTTATATCAAAGCTACACCCTCGACGACCTCGAGCCACAGCTGGGCGAACACGAAATCGGGGCCCTGGTGCTCGTGCAGGCCTCCGATTCGCTCGCCGAATCACACGCCCTGCTCGACGCGGCGGCCACGTCGCCCTGCCCGGCCGGAGTCGTGGGCTGGCTGCCTCTGCACGATCCCGACCGCACCGCCGCCGAGCTCACGCGGCTGCGGCAGCCCGGATTCGCCGGGGTGCGGCACATGATCCATCGCGACCCCGACCCGGCATATCTGCTGCGCCCGGAGGTTTCGCGGAGCCTGGCCCTACTGGCCGAGGCCGGGCTCAGCTTCGACGCGGTGGCCGAGACCCTCGAATTGCTGGCGCAGGTCCCGGTGATCGCGGCCGAACACCCCACGCTCAGCATCGTTCTCGATCATCTGGGCAAGCCGCCGATCGCCGCCGGAGAGTGGCAGCCGTGGGCGGATCTGCTGGCCGCCGCGGCCGCGCCGCCGAATGTGGTGGCCAAGATCTCCGGCCTGGCAACGGTTTCCGGGCCCGGATTCACCGCCGCGGACTGGCAACGGTACGTCGACCATGCGCTGGAGGCGTTCGGGCCGGATCGGCTCATGGTCGGCGGCGATTGGCCCTTCACCCTGACCACAGCATCCTATTCCGAGGTCTGGCGGGCCACCCTCGGCACCCTGGCGGGCTTGTCGCCCAGCGACCGCAGCACGGTGTTGTCGGGCACGGCCTCGCGAGTCTATAAACTCCCCGCCCCGGCGGGTATTTTCCATTCTCACAGTGAAGGAGTCAGTGCGTGAAGTTGCAGCGGGTCGGCGCGGCCGGCGCCGAACGTCCGGTGGTCATCGATGGGGAGCAGGCCTATGACCTGTCCCCGCTCACCCGGGACGTCGACGGCGAATTTCTCGCGGCCAACGGGATCTCGGCGGTGACCGCGGCGCTGGCCTCGGGAACCCTTTCCCCCGTGGACATCTCCGGTGAACGCATCGGCGCACCGATCGCGCGACCGCAGGCGGTGTGGTGCATCGGCATGAACTACGCCGCGCACGCCGCCGAATCCGGCTCCGAGCCGCCGAAGGTTCCGGTACTGTTCTTCAAAACCCCCAATACGGTGACCGGCCCGTACGACGACGTACTGATCCCGCGCGGCTCGGAGAAGACGGATTGGGAGGTGGAGCTCGCGGTCGTGATCGGCGCCCGCGCCCGCTACCTGGATTCGCCCGACGAGGCGCTGAAATACGTTGCGGGATATACCATCTCCAACGACGTCTCCGAGCGCGCATTCCAGCTGGAGGAGTCCGGCGGACAGTGGTCCAAGGGCAAGTGCTGCGAGACCTTCAACCCGCTGGGCCCGGCCCTGGTGCCCGCGGCCGAGCTGAACCCGAAGGATCTGCGGCTGCGCTCGTTCGTCAACGGCGAACCGCGCCAGGACTCCTCGACCGCCGACCTCATCTTCGACGTCGCCTACCTGATCTGGCATCTGTCCCAGTTCGCGGTCCTCGAGCCGGGCGACATCATCAACACCGGCACCCCCGAGGGCGTGGCGCTGTCGGGCCGATTCCCCTATCTGCGCCCCGGCGATGTCGTCGAGCTCGAGATCGAGGGTATCGGGCGCATCCGGCAGACGTTCCGGGCCGCCTGAGCTCAGCGGGCGGATTCGGCGGTCCCGAGATACAGCTCACCGATCAATGGATCGGTGGCGATCCCGGGCGCCAGCCTACGGAGAGTCAGCGCGCCCAGGATCGCATCACCGTCACCACGAGCGCGGCGACACCGACCACGATGAGGACGATGCCGGTATAGGTCCATTGCGGCGATCTCGGTGATGTCGGGCGGATTCTGCGGTTCGGGTTCGGTGGTCGCTGCGGCGGCCAGGCTGGCGCGGTGGCGTGCCACGGTGCGTTCGACCGCCTCGCCGAGGTTGTGCCAGATGACTTCAGCGATTCACCATATGAGCGGGGATCCGGTGGGTGAGGATGGCACCGATGACCAGCACGGCACTCAGGATGTAGAGACCGACCGAGGTACCGCCACCCATCGACTGGGACATTCCGATCAGGTAGGGGCTGACAAAGCCACCGAGATTACCGAGCGAGTTGATGGCGGCAATCCCTGCCGCTGCTGCTGTACCGGCGAAGAATGCGGGCGGCAAGTTCCAGCAGAGCGCAGAGACCGTGTACACACCGGCAGCCGCCACACAGAGGGCAATGATCGCCGGTACAGTGTGATTTCCGCCCAATACTGCACTCGCGGAAAGTCCCACCGCTGATACGACGAATGGGATGCTGAGGTGCCATCTCCTTTCTCGCCGCCGGTCAGAACTGCGGCTCACCAGCACCATCGCAATCATCCCGCACAGAAATGGGATTGCGGTGATGAACCCGATCGTGACGGAGCTGTGAATACCTGCCCCTTTAACCAGTGTGGGAAGGTAGAACGTCAGTCCGTACAAGCCCATGGATTCCGCAAATACCAGCACCACCAGCAGAACCACCCGACCATTTCGGACAAGCTCCCGGAGTGAGTGTGGCACGAGCGTTTTTTTCTGCTCGTGTTCCCGGGCAAGGTTTCCGATGACGAAATTTTTCTCGTCCTCCGTCAACCACTTGACCTGCCGTGGGCCATCCGCGAGAAGCCAGAGGACCGCGATACCGAGAATCACCGCCGGTACGCCCTCGACAAAGAATAGCCATCTCCATCCCGACAGCCCGCCGACATGATCGAATGCCTTCAGGATCCACCCGCCGAGGGGGGCGCCGACCAGACCCGACGCCGGCTGGGCGACGATGAAAATCGCCACTGCCCGAGCTCTCCACTCAGAGGGGTACCAATAGGTCAGGTAGAGGATCATTCCAGGAAAGAATCCCGCCTCCGTAGCGCCCAAGAGGAATCGCAATATGAGGAACTCGGTCGGATTCTGGACGAACATGAAACAGATGGAGACCAGTCCCCAGAGAATCATGATTCGCATGATGGTCTTCTTTGCGCCCACCTTGTGCATATAGAGATTGCTGGGCACCTCGAAAATCAAGTATGCAATGAAGAATACTCCTGCACCCAGACCGAACGCTGCATCACCCAGACCCAATTGTTTGTTCATCTGGAGCTGTGCGATGCCAATATTGGTCCGGTCGAGAAATGATATGAAGTAGCATGCGATGACCAGCGGGAACAGTCGCCAGGATATCTTATTGTAGATGCGTTTCGCCAACGCATCTCGGGATCTCATCGGTTGGATAGATTGTGATGATATGGAAGACTCCATTGTGCAATTCCATTTCGATATTGCATTCGGTGACGCTATAGACTATGCCATTGAACGGAAGTCGGCCTAGCGGTGATGTTTGCCGGGCTTGTGCCCGAAATGTGTGGTGTGTAGCTCGATCGAGCGGGTTTGCGATGTGTTAGATGCTGGCAAGCATTCCACCGTCGACACGGATAATCGATCCGGTGATGTAAGAGGCGCGGGTGCTGGCCAAGAATGCGATGGTGTCGGCGTATTCCTGCGGGTTCCCGTACCGGCCCAGCGGAATCGAATCAGTGCTCGCCCGGGCTACCTCGTCCACGGTCCGGCCTTCTCGTTCGGCCTTGGCGCGGTCGAGGAAGTTGATGCGGTCGGTACCGATTCGGCCAGGTACAACGATGTTGGCGGTGACGCCATCGCGCCCGATCTCGCGGGCGAGAGTCTTGGACCACCCCACGAGGCTGGAACGCAACGCATTGGAGAGTCCGAGGTTCGGTATCGGTTCCAGGACGCCGGAGGACGTGCTGGTGATAACCCGGCCCCAGCCTTGTTCGCGCATGGTCGGCAGTATGCGATCGGTGATCGCGATTACCGAGAGCACCATGGAGCGGAACTGGTCCGACCACAGCTGACCGTCTTGCCCGGAGACAGGAGTTGGCGGCGGCCCTCCCGTGATGTTGACCAACACATCGACGGATCCCAGCTCGCTTTCGATCGCCTCGATGTTCGGGTCGATACGCGAAAGATCTCCGAGATCCCAATCGAGGCTCAGATATTCCGCGGCAGTCGTGTCCAGGTTCGCGGCTACCTTTTTCAGTGCATCATGGCTATGGTCGGCGACGGCGATTTTCGCCCCTTCGGCTGCCAACGTGGTCGCGATGGCGCTGCCGAGACCACCCCCGCCGCCGAGCACGAGGGCAACTTTGTCCTTGAGGCCTAATTCCACAGTGGCTCCTCCTCTTGTCGTAATGAATCAGTGTTCGGGGGTTGCGATCCACGCGTCGCCGAGCAGCCCTTGGTGGACCACCCCGGCAATCAACTCGGCGTGGGCGGCGACGTACCGGACGGGAATGCCGTCGTCACCGCGGAAGTCGACCTCGTCCACTCCGCCGGAGCGAAGCCCTGCATCGAGACCACATTCGGTCCAGGCCTGGATCTCCTCGCCGGACACGGCCAGTTCGGCACGCCCGGACAGCAGGGCCAGCGCCGCCGCCAATGTGTAACAGCCCAGATTGGATACCGACGCCGGAAGAAGATGATCACATGGTGTAACGCTGAAAATTCCCGCACCGCAGGGGCAACCACACTCGACGCCCCGCGGCGTGATCTGCGCCGCTGAGCGCGGCAACTTTCCGAATCCGATTTCGTTGCCGTTATCGCCGATGCCGATGGTGAGCGCCCCCGCTTCCATGGCAGCGAGGACATACTCGTCGCTGTAAGGGTCGCCGGCAGGGCTGGGAGTGCCCCACACCAGGTGGCGAACCCCCTTCGCATTGCGGCCCAGCTTTTCGACCGCGAACACCACATCGAAGCCGGCGCCGAATTTACGTGCCGTGTCCAGATCGGGGAAGTCTCCGGCGATCAACGTCACCGCGGGCAGGTCGGCAAGGTCGAGTACCGCTCGTACCGGCGTGTGCGCTTCCGCGTCGACGATGATCGTGACGTCCCAGCCGAGCGCGACGAGCGCGCGCGCCAATGCGATCGACCCGATGGGCCCGTCGATCTCACCGCACGGGAAACGCACCTCGTCGACCAGACCCGTGATGATCAACGCACGCTGGCCGGCCCGCTGTAGTACGGCGTGTGCGATCTGATAGGTCAGCGGCTCGACGTCCGTCGACCGCACCATGCGATAGAACGGACCCATCACCCCCGCGGGGCTGGTCGGTGGTCGCATCTCGGTGATAGCGAGCCGATCCAATGCCTCGAAGGCAGGGAGGCGTTCTGGAAGTTCTGCTTGCACTGGAGTGGATGCCTTCCTCGATGGCGTACGAAATGCGCAGAAGCCGCGCGATATCCGCCGAACACCACCGGCTCAGCGCGCAGGTCCGACTTACGCCGCATACCATACACCGTCGACCGCTCCGGTCAACAACTTCGCTCCTTGAAGAGGCGACAAACTGGCCTTATCTGCATGATATATGCAGCTCAGAGCCATATTGTGAATAGTTCAGCAGGATGAGATACGATATATGAGTGTTGCTAAACGCCTCTTGTAGCTCGCGCAGCCGCCCGAAACATGCTGGCGCACAGGATTTTGATGTGCCGGATACGGTATGCTTCGAAGCTATGTCGCCGAACGAACTTCAAGCCTTGCCTGCCCGGCCCGACAACCTCACATCGATGGTGTTCGAGGCCATCCGCGACAGCATCGTCGATGCGACTCTCGCGCCGGGCAGCCGGATCAGCGAGGCATCGGTAGCCGCACAACTCAATGTGAGCAAGACGCCGGTACGCGAAGCGTTGTTGCGCCTGCGGCACATCGGCCTGGTGGAGTCGACGCAGCGCGGGCTGCGTGTTGTCCGGCCGTCGGTCAAGGCCATTCGCGACGCGTACGAGTTCCGGGCCGGTATCGAAGGGGTCGCCGGACGCTATGCGGCACACCGTGCGTCGACCGAAGAACACGAGCACATCCTGGTTTTGGCGCATACCTCGCTCGAGCACGCCGAGCAGCACGACGGCGAAGGATTTCGCCGGTACGACCGGAAGTTCCACCAGGCGATCGCAGCCGCGACTCACAATGTGATCTTGCAGCAGTCGATCGAGGACTCACTCGTGCTCACCTCCGCCCTGCGTGAGCGCGACGTCGCCCCCTCCGGGGACTCCGCGTCCTGTGCGCGGGAACACCTCGTCGTGGCGGAAGCCATCCGGGCCGGCAATCCCGACGTAGCGAGCAAGGCGCTCACCGAACACATCCACCATGTCATGTCTCTCGTACTCTCCGCACGGCCGGTTACTGCCCAGCCCGCAGACGCGGAGACCGCGTCCGTCGGCGCGGGAACCACAGCCTGAGCGCACCCCAGCCGGTGGAGGTCCCGCCAATGGAAGGAATGTTCCCGTTCTCATGCCGATCGAACCTTTACAGCGAGGCCTGTGGGGTGTACTGGCCACACCGTTCCACGGCGACGACTTAGCCATCGACGAGGAAGCCCTACGCCGCCAGGTGCACCTGCACCAAGCGGCCGGCTCGATCGGGTTGGTGGCACTCGGAGTATTCGGAGAAAGCGCCCGGCTCAGTCGGGAGGAACGGCATCGCGTCGTCGAGATCGTCAGCCGTGAGGCACCAGATCTTCCGCTGGTCATCGGTATCGCCGAACGCGAAACCCGCGAGGTCATCGACGCCGCCCGTGACCTCCTCGCCGCCTCCGAAACTGCGTCGAACTCACTGATGCTACAGGTGCCCACCAGCGATCCGCAGGCGTTGACCGACCATCTCCAGGCTGTTCATGATGCGACCGGTGCCGGTGTGGTCGTCCAGGACTACCCGGTCGTCAGCGGAGTCACGATCGCGCCGAGCGAACTACTCTCGGCCATCATCGGATGCGCGTTCGTGGTGGCGGTGAAATCCGAGGCTCCGCCGACCTCCGCGGCGATTGCCGAACTCACCGCGGGGACCGACGTGCCCGTCTTCGGTGGCCTGGGTGGTATCGGCTTGCTCGATGAACTCATGGCCGGCGCTGCGGGCGCGATGACCGGATTCTCGTATCCCGAGGGCCTCGCAGCAACCGTGAATGCGTGGTTCGACCACGGCTACGCCGCTGCACGTCAGGCATTCCTACCCTGGCTCCCCTTGATCAACTTCGAAGCGCAACCCCGCATCGGGCTCGCCATTCGTAAGGCAAGCCTGAATCACCGTGGCATCTTCAGCAGCCCGGCGCCACGACCACCAGCGGCGGCGATGCCCGCACGGCTGGCTCCACTGCTGCGCGAACACCTCGAAGCTCTTCCGAGCTGAGCGAGTCGTCCCACCGACCGGTACGCCGGTGCGGGCCCTTCCGCGCCCGGCTCTCGTCCCGCCGGGACGCTCTGGTCGAGTGACGACGAGATAAGACCCGCTGTAATGCGAACAATTATGGGAATTCTCATCTGCAATCTCTCTGATTATTTGGCAACCGATTAGGAAAGCATCATGTTCATTGCGTCCGTCCGAGAGGGCACCGTGGAGACGCCGGTCTTCGTGCACGAGCAGAAAGGTGTCCTGCGTCCTCGAGTATTGGATTCCGCGTTCGACGGCGACGCGATGGAGTTGGTGAAGCGCGACGTGACACTCGGGCTCCGGCGCCGGGCGGCCACAGTAAGCGACGACCAGTTCGAGCCAGCGAGCCGATTCACCTTCACCGCGCCGTACCGCTCACCGCGCAAGATCTGGGGAATCGGGCTCAATTACCGGGACCACGCCGGCGATCTCGACGAGTCGGTTCCTACCGAGCCGGCGTCGTTCATCAAGGCGGATCACACCATTATCGGGACCGGCGACGACATCGTGATCCCCACACAGAGCACACGGGTTACCGCGGAGGCGGAACTGGGCCTGATAATCGGACGGACCGCTCGCAACGTATCCGAAGAGGACGCGCTGAACTATGTATGGGGCGTGTGCACCATCCTGGATCAAACGGCCGAGGACATCCTCCGGCGGAACCCGCGCTTTCTCACCCGCGCGAAGAACTTTGTCTCGTTCTTCTCCTTCGGGCCGCTCCTGGTACCCCTCGATCATGCGCTCGATGTCCACGGCTCCCTGGACAACATCACCGTTAGCACCGTACGCAACGACGGGGAAGAGGTACGTACGAACACGGTGGCAAATATGACCTACAGTCCCGAATTCCTGGTGAGTTTTCACAGTCGGATGATGCCTCTGTTTCCCGGCGACATCGTTTCCACCGGCACTCCCGGTGCACTCGTCGTCCAGGACGGCGACGTGATGGAGTGCCGCATCCCCGGAATCGGGAACCTGACCAATACTGTTCGACAAGGCGAGTGATCACCATGCCACATCTATCTTTGACCGAACTCGGCCGCAGCACGATCGACCACCGGTACAAGGGAATTCCCCTGGGCACGGAACTCAGGCTGTCCGAAATCGGGGCGCAAGGCTGGAACGTCGCGCGCGGTGACCTGTCCCTGCCGGTGACGACTCTGCGACAGAGCGCCCTCGACAACAATCTCGTTGCCATGGCGCAGTACTGCGCGCGCCACGGCGCGCTACTCGCCCCGCACGGCAAGACGACGATGGCACCTCAGCTGTTCGAGCGCCAGTTGGCCGCCGGCGCGTGGGGAATGACAGCCGCAACGCCGTCACAGGCTGCCGTCATGCGCAAATTCGGGGTCGGTCGAATCATCCTCGCCAACCAGCTCGTCGAACCCGATGCCTGGCGCTGGGTCGCCGAGCAACGAGAAGCCGACGACTCGTTCGAGTTCTTCTCCCTCGTCGACGACCCCGGCGCGATCGCCGGGGCCGACCAGGTTCTCGACACCGTTACGCATCGCGGCAAGCTGCCCGTCCTGCTCGAGATCGGCGTCGACGGCGGTAGAGCCGGAGCCCGCACGACCGAACAGGCCCTGGCCGTGGCCAGGGCCGTCGCGGCATCCCGGCACCTCGTGCTCGCAGGAGTCGAGATCTACGAAGGGCTCATCACCGGCGGCATCAGCCCCGAGGATATGCAGGCCATCGACAAGGTCTTCGGCCAGATTCGGGATGTGGTCACCCAGATCGCCGCCGAGAAGCTGTTCGGAACGGAGCCGATTACCGTCACCGCTGGTGGCAGCGCCTATTTCGACCGGGTCGTCGCCCAACTCGGCAATTGGGAGCACCTGGACATTCCGGTGCGACTGATAGTGCGCAGCGGATGTTATCTCACACACGACCTGGGCAAGTACCACCACATGTCGCCCCTCGACGGCCGCCGAGACGCGAACGAGCCACTGCACCTGGAAAACGCTCTACACGGGTGGGCGAGAGTCCTGTCACGGCCGGAGCCCGGATTAGCCATCCTCGGTGCCGGTAAACGCGATCTTCCCTACGATGTCAGCCTTCCGGTTCCGCTCCAGGCCCATCCCGCCGATGGCTCCCGCACCGTCGACCTGAGCGCCGCCCACATCCACAAAATGATGGACCAACATGCTCACCTGACCCTTCCGGCCGATACCCCTCTCCGACCGGGCGATATCGTCGTGCTGGGAATGTCGCATCCCTGCACGGCTTTCGACAAGACCCGCCTTCTTCCGATCATCGACGACGACGATAACGTCATCGACGCCGTGATGACCTTCTTCTGATCACCGACGAAGACCTTTACGGAGCAAGCCATGCCACGAACAGCACCAGATTCCCACTACTCCGGTCCCGCACCGGGCGGCCCGTACTCTCCGGGCGCCCGGATCGGCCGAATGGTCGCGATCTCCGGCCAATGCGGATACCACCTGGACCGGACGCTCGCCGAAGGACTCGAAGCACAAATTCACCTCGCGTTCGAAAACCTCGAACGGGCCTTGGATACATACGGCGCGAACCTCGACGATGTGCTTTCCGTCGATGTCTACATCGCAAGCGAAGAACACTTCAAACCGATGAACAACGTATATTCGCAATACTTCACCGAGCCACGCCCCGCACGCACAACGGTGACAGCGGGCCTCCGGCCAGGGGTCCTCTTCGAGATCAGCGCCCTGGCGGTAGTCGACGAAAGTCGCTAACCTGCCGCTGGCACTCTTCTACCCATGACATGGACGGGCGCGTTCAGGATGTTCAGGGACTATTTTCGCGTCCTGTTCCCGTAAAGGGTCATGCCGACTGGGTCTGGTGTTGCATCAGAGGTGTCCCGCCACACCTCACGGTCGGTGGGGCGGTCATCGACAAGCTGCACTACGCCCGCCGGTGCGGCGTGCGGTGAAGGCAGGTATACACCCTCAGCGATACGGACTTCGGTGGTGTCCTGTGACGGCGTCGAGCCGAACGCGCGCTTGTAGTCGCGACTGAACTGTGCGGGGCTGAAGTACCCGACGGATGCCGCGATGGTGGAGACCGAGACGCAGGAGTCGAAGCGTCGGCTCGATCCGAGTCCGCCTGCCGCGAGCGACAAGGCGTGTGTCATCGAGAACTATTACGACGCACTATATTTCGCCAAACTGCAAGTCATTCGCGCTGGGGATTCCGGAAGACCTTGTATCCGCCGAAGGTATCGGCCCGGATGGTGCCGTCGCGGCCGACTCCGACGACCCAAAGCAGGCACGGTACGGGCGAGCTCACCGGCAAGGTCGAACACCTCGCACATCCGGGCGAAGTCGGAGACGACCAGCCGTAGCCGCAACGGTTCGGCTCCGTCTTTGACCAGTTCCTCCAGCACGCGGTCGCCGGCTACCCGGTCGGGGGCGTGCACGATTACGGTTGCGCCGTCGTCGGCCAGGTGGCGGGCGCGGACACTCAGAACACTCGCCGGACCCCTACGGGCCCACCGAATCCCGCACGCTTTATGGTCGGTCGCTCAGCACCTCGTCCCGGTTTGACGATATGCCCCCGATTCACCCGGCGTTCTTGACGAAACCCATACGCTGCATGCCCGTAGCCAGGATCACCGAGCACCTTTGCACACGGGTGCGCAGCGCCCTGATCAGCTCGCTTGTCAACGCCACCAGGCGCGCAACGTCGTCGAGTGATCGACCGGTCGCTCCAGGCGACCGAGCCTATCCACGAGTGCAGGGTCATGACGCACGACAGTGTTGTAGTAGCCCAGACCTACCAGCCCCAGCCACGCCACAATGGCATTCCCCACACCGGGATGAAAGATCGCGAACCCGAGAAAAACTACTGCCACGACGGCGATCAGAATGAAATCGAGCATCTTGCCATTCACCGTGAACTCCTTGCGCGACGACGAACGTAAACTCGCCGACCGGACTTCCCGGCACGCCTACGCTCGACACTAGTCCCAAGCGCTACCCTGTGAGCCGATTCGGCCCCCTTAGTGCTGCCCTACGACGACCGCCGAAACACGGTGTGTTCGTGGGTAGTTCGAAGTCACGCAGACGGCCGGTGGAGTCGACGGTGGCAGTGATCGCTTCACCGCACCCGGTCTATAATCAAATATCTCGCGCCGGCTGCGGCGCACCGCGCAGTAGTCTCCGACGAATTCGAGGAGAACCGCATGCCGGGCAGCACAGCAATCAAGGGGGCCACCGCGACCGGGCGCGCCGCACGCAAGGTTGTGCCACGCCGGACTCTGGCCGAATGGGATCCGGCGCGCCGAGCATGCAGCGCGCTCGAGATCCTGTTCTCTCAGCACGCCGAGCGGGTCCCGGACCTGCTCCCGATCCGCTACGGCCGGATGAGCACCTCGCCGTGGACCTATCTGCGGGGTGCGGCGGCGGTGATGGCGGCCGACCTGGATTTGTCGCCCAACACCGGATTGACGGTGCAGTTGTGCGGTGATGCGCATGTGCTCAACTACGGACTGTGGGCCTCGCCCGAGCGGAACCTGCTGTTCGATCTGCGAGACTTCGACGAGACGCTGCCCGGCCCGTTCGAATGGGACGTCAAACGGCTGGCCGCAAGCCTGGTGGTGTGCGCACAAGAGAACGCGCTACCCGACAATACGGCCGGCGCCGCCGTCACTGCCGCGGTCGCCTCCTACCAAGCGCATATGCGCAGCTACGCCAGAATGTCCGAACTCGACGTCTGGTACGACCGCATCGACGCGTCCACCCCGCTCGCCTCACTGGCTCCTCGGGACCGCAAGGAGGTGCGCGCCTGGGTCGCCGAACAGGCCGAGGACCGCACTAGCGCCGGAGCATTCCGGAAGATGACCGAAATCCGCGACGGCCGCCGCCGGATCATCGAGAAGCCGCCGTTTCGAGTGCATCTGGACAGGCCGGAACACCGCGACGAGGCCGAGATCGCTCGCCAGGTGTTCGAAACCTACTCCTCGTCCGTGCCCGAGCAGCTCATCCACCTGTTCGACCGATTCACCCTGTCGGATGTGGTACGGCAGGTCGTCGGTGTAGGCAGTGTCGGTATGCGCGTATTTCTGCTGCTGGCTGAGGGCCGTAGTGGGGAAGCGCCGCTGTTTCTCCAGGTCAAGCAGGCCGGCGCCTCGGTCTACGAAGCGCACCTCGAACCGAGCGCGCAGACCAACCACGGGCACCGTGTGGTGCTCGGCCAGCATCTGATGCAGTCGGCGACCGACCTGTTCACCGGCTGGACCCGGCTGGATGGGCTCGACTTCTACGTGCGGCAGTTCCGCGACATGAAGGTCATCCCGGACGGCCGCCAGATCACCCCATACCTCACCGAATTCGCCGGGGCGTGCGCCCACGCCCTGGCCAAGGCCCATGCCCGCACCGGCGATCCCGCAGCCATCGCCGCCTATATCGGCAAGGGCAGTGCCTTCGCCCACGGGATAGGGGAATTCGCTCAGGCCTACGCCAGCCAAACCCGCGCCGACCATGCCGATCTGGTCGCCGCCATCGCTGCGAGCAAAGTCGAGACCGCGCCGGGCTGGTGATCGTGGCGCCAGATCCAGCCGCGGCGAGGATCCTCCAGAATTTGCCGCAGGTCGGAGCTTGGGCTTCGATGGCGTCGGCGACGGCGGGGGGACGACCGGCGAGCAGTCCCAAGACGTGGGTCGCGACCCAGTCCTCGGCGGCGGAGGCGGCGGCGGTGTGGAAACACCGTGCGGCGCGCCACGTGTACTCGATCACATGGACAGGTCGATCACGATGTGAACGTCGATGCCATGGCGGGCGGGTTCGGCGTCGATGGCGTCGATCTGGTCGTAGTCGCCTTCGACCAGCACGATCCAGGTCCGGGCGTGGGTGGGGTCGCGGGTTTCGGCCTGGTCTAACGCGGCAGCGATGATCTCGCCCGGGTCGTGGGCTGTCGTCGCAACCAACGGAAACCGCTCGGTATGTGGCATGACAGCGCGTTGCATGAAGACGGCCCCGCCCGCAGGGGCGGATTCAACTGGTCGTCGCAACACTTCTACGTTCGGGCAATTGTAGGTGGTGGACCATCGCCTCGGCCGGAGTGCGCCACCCGAGCGTCTTTCGCGGACGTGTGTTGAGCGTGTGCGGG
>NZ_BAGB01000155.1 GCF_000308615.1 Nocardia jiangxiensis NBRC 101359 | reverse complement strand
TACGGTGACATCCCGCCAGCATCGCGGAACCACCGACTGCCCATGACCGGCGATACCCCCACTGCGACACCGTTGCTTTGCCTCCCCGACACCCACCTTCGGAAACACCCGAGTTGACCTGCCGCCCAACGGCTTAACTACGCGGCATTGCCCGTTCAAGACCGAAGTGGTCAACCGGCACGGCCCGTTCAAAACGCTTACCGAGGTCGAATTCGCGCTCATGGAATGGGTCGACTGGTACAACAACGCTCGTCTGCACTCCCGGCTGGACTACCTCACCCCAGCCGAATACGAAGCCGCGTACTACTCTCAACAACCACCACGCCGACCGGCGCTGGTCTGAAACCGAAGCCGGTCCCATACCCGTGACGGTTCACCAAATTCGCCGAGGCACGGAACGGCGCAGATTGGGAATGGTGGGTCGGCTCGCTGGACCAGGGCTGGCTCTGTCTGCGAATTCAAGCCAAATGCATCTACAACACCACCTACGACGCTCTTCCTCAGCAGACGAACGGTCGGCGGCAAGTGGACATCCTCATCGAGGGCTGTGATGGCATCAGCTACTTTCCCTACCACGTCTTCTATAACGGCTGGGGGCCAAGG
Source organism: Nocardia jiangxiensis NBRC 101359 (assembly GCF_000308615.1). Taxonomy (GTDB): domain Bacteria; phylum Actinomycetota; class Actinomycetes; order Mycobacteriales; family Mycobacteriaceae; genus Nocardia; species Nocardia jiangxiensis. The sequence continues at coordinate 40,652 of NZ_BAGB01000155.1, read as the reverse complement.
CGATTCAGCCCCACCGGCAGGCGACGAGACCGCGACGCGTTACGAAAGAATCCCTACTGGCCGCACAAACCGCAGCAAGATCACTGGATCACAGCACCCCTCACCCCGCCGGGGATCTCGGCCGCCAAACTCGCTGGGGACACCCCGCACTGGTGGGGCTGCGCAGCGTTGTCGAGCCACCGCGTAGTCAAGCTCCTGGCCGCGAAAAAGGAACCGTGTTATGCGCCAAAATATCTCAGGTATGCCATGCCATGGTCCAAGCTGCTTACTCCGGACTCGGCGACCTACCCGGAACCAGAGACTTTCCTGGACACGATTCAGTATCGGCTAGCAGAGGACACGAGGTCCGCAGCGGCCCCGGTCGAAGACAACTTCCCACTGGACATGGCGGTTCTAAGGGACTTGCGCATATATCAGCCTCCTCTCTATGTTTCGGCTCTTCTCGCCACGACTCTCGAGGAACCAAACCAGGACGACTACCTCTACAGGCTCCAAACATTCCAAGGCACACGCACGTTCGCAGAACCTGTCTCTGCCCATCGGATGCCACCGCAGTACATCACCGTCATGGATCTCAGTCGGCTCGGCGCGGGCTCGAACGACACTGCACCTCGTCGCTTCAACCGATAAAGGTCACCATCGAGTCCGTCGAGGTGGGTGTGCCGGGCATTGATCGAGTTCCGGTCTCGTCAGCGCGCAGTCGAGGAACCGTACGGGGGACCAGTTGGCTGCGCTGTACACCGCACGGGCCCGACACTGGCGGGAGTGGATCGGACGAAGGCCCGGACGATGGCGGCACGCTGGCATTCGACAGTGGGACCTGTCTCGGTAGCGTTCGACGTTCCATGATGTCCTGAGTCAAGATCTTGGCAGAATCTGGTGGCTCGCGACAGAGCTGCCGTAGGGCGTCACCGCCCATTCGGCCCTAGCTCCAGACTCTGGATATAGCTGAGCACGGTAATCGGTAATGCCGATTGCCGTGCATGCATGTTCAGGCTCGGCGGGACCGGTCAGTTGCTGTCGAGCGCTGACACGGGGAATCCGGATCGTCGAATGCGGTGTCTCTCACCGACAAGGATCAACGGCGGGAATCGTTCGCCTGCCGCGATGGCGTGAGCTGCTGTCACGAGCGGTTCATCGGGTACATCGAACGCCTGAATGCCCGCTCTGATGCGCTCGGCTCGGTCGGCAGGCGGCTGGCACCTCATCAGGCGGGTTTACTCATCCAGCGTCATCACCGAGACCAGCCCTGCCGCACCGGTACCAGGTTGTCATCGTCGACCCCGCCGAATCCCCGGCGACGGTATACGCCGCCTCAACCCCACCGACCACATCCGCGGATTCAGACTAATTCACACGAGGTTATGTATACCGGAGGACTCGAAACGTTCATCTTGCCGCATTCCGCATCAGAACTCCTTCGCGAGGGACACAACACTGGGCCGACAATCGACCATTCTTGCTCCTGTCAGGAATATATGTATACAGCGAAAGCGGAGTTATCGGCTGCCCGTCGCTCGGCACTGCAGAAAATGGCGAACGCGTCCTGGCATCGCTATCCGAGTCGCTCGAAAATCACTGGGATCGCGTGGAGGGCATAGCAGGCTGTGATTTGATGTCGGCCATCTCGGACTTGAACCAGGTGATCGAATCACCCCGAACGCCCACGTATGCCGAGAGCTGCCGAAGTACGTCCAGCGAGCGAGTCGACGGCACCGACCCGAGCAGTCGAACGTCGAGGCACAAATCATCGAAACCGCGTCTCCCGCAGGCACTCACTGTGCGGCGGACTGTCGCCGATCGACTACGACACCGACATGGCCGCCGTGCGCGCGGAGGTCGCTGCAACCAGGTCACGAAACGAGACCGTATAAAGGTCACGAAATGGGACCGCATAAAGGTCACGAAATGAGGCTGCATAAAGGAATGCTCCACACTTCGAGCGGGCTGGCGGTGCCAACATCGAGCGAGTAGCGTTTTTCAAGCAGGACACCCGAAAGCCTCATCGAGGCGATAACGAAGGAGTGTTGAGCATGAGTATTGATGTGTCCGCAGCCAAGTGGTTCAAGAGCAGCCGCAGCATGAGCAGTCGCTACTGCGTCGAAGTTGCGGGTTTGGATGGGGGGATGGTCGGAGTGCGTGACTCGAAGAACCCTGTCGGTCCGGTACTGGTCTTCTCGTCATCGGAGTGGGACGCCTTCACAGCTGGAGTCCAGAACGGCGCGTTCAACCAGCCTGCTTAGGAATTCGGCCCGGCCTGTGGTTTCCGAAGAACCAGGGCGGCCTCAGATCCCGAACCACGCGGCCAGCACGCCACGCAGCCGACCAACCGTGTCCCGGTCGGGCCGCGGCTGCGAGGTCGCCCAGGCCACATAACCATCGGGACGAATCAGCACAGCCGTGGCGGGTACCTCACCGACCGGCTGTCCGGCGGCGACGGTGAGCTGATCTGCGATATCGGTTATCGCGGCGGCGACCGTTCCGCCGTCGGTCAGGTCGGCCAGTAGAGGCCGTCCATCTCGGGCGAGTTCCGCGATGCGGTGTGTTCCGCCGGTATCGGCCACAGCGAAATCGGGCACCCAGTGTCGTTCCCTCTTGGCTCCGCCGGGCACCAGTTCCAGCAGCAACCGATGGATACGGTTCAACAGTTCGGTGCGTGTGCGGCCGAGTTCGTCACGGCGGTCGACCAGCAGGCCGAGCGCGACCAGTTCCGGATCTGCTTGCACTCGCTGCAAATTCGGTGACCCAGCGCGGCCAGCGCGACCGAATGGGCGTCGACCGGATCGGTTTTGCGTCCGTTGCCGGTGGCGAATACCCGCACCTGCGCCGACAGCTTGGCCGGGACGTCAAGCCCCTCCGAGAAAGCCGGAACCTCATCCGGACCCGAGCGATCGCTCTGGTCCGGGTAGGCAAACCAGCCGACCAGACCGCTGTCGAACTTGGCATCCATCCGGTCACGTTGTCGAAATGGCTGCGTCAGGACGACATCGACCACGGACTGCGACCGGGCAAACCGTCGGCGGAGTCGGCGGAATCGCGTGCGGCTCGCCGCCGGCTCGGCGAACTGGAAACCGAACTGGCGATCATCCGCCACGCCGCGAAGTTCCTCGGACAGGACACTGCCGGCCCACAAGGCGGTTCTACCCGGTGATCGACAGCCTCGCCGCGGCCGGGGCGCCGGTCGACCGATGCTGCCGGGTCCTGGGCGTTGCCAGGCAGAACTACTACAAAGCCAAGCGGCGCCCGACCACACCGACACAGTTACGGCGCCAATGGCTCACGGGATTGATCCGCGAAGTCCACGTCGCATCACGAGGCACCTACGGCCACCGCAGGATCCACGCCGAACTGACGATGGCGATGGATGTCAACGTCTGCTCCCGCACGGTGTCGGTTCTCATGACCTTGGCCCGCATCCGCGGGCTGCCGGCCTCGACGCGGGGCAAGAACCTCCGCAGTGTGGTGACTGCAGCAGACCTGGTGAACCGCAAATTCCATCGGCACAAACCGAACGAGTTGTGGGTTACCGACATCACCGTGCACCACACAAAGGAAGGCCGGGTCTACTGCGCCGCGGTCCCCGATGCCTTCAGCCGCAAGATCGTCGGCTGGTCCATCGACTCTCGCCAAGACTCCACCCTCGTGGTCAACGCGTTGGACATGGCGATCCGAAACCGCCGCCCCACACCGGGCGGGATTGTCCACGCCGATCACGGAACTCAGTTCACCTCATGGGTTTTCGGGGAGAAGATCCGCTCGGCCGGCTTGCTGCCCTCGTTCGGAACCGTCGGTGACGGGATGGACAACGCGATGATGGAATCGTTCTGGTCCTCGATGCAGATCGAACTACTCGACCGCAAGAAACCGAAGACCCGCCTCGAACTCGCGAACGCGATCTTCGACTACATCGAGATCTTCTACAACCCCCAACGCCGCCACTCATCACTGGGCTACCGCACCCCGATCGAGTTCGAGCTACTCTCCGAGCAGACACCCATACCCGCTGCCAGTTAGCCACCGCGACTGGAACCTATTTGGTGGGGCAGGTCAAACTGTCACCTATCTGTGCAGCAGACCCGCTCGGCGTGGTGATGTCTCCGGTTGCATCCTGCACACCGACCGCGGGCCTGAACTGACGGCGCGCTTCATCGATCTCGTCGTGGCCGACCGGAGAGGCGCAAGACAAGCGCGTCGAGGGCGAGGTTCACGGCGAACTCATATTCCGCGGCACCATCGAAACGGGCCAAATGGTGCGCGGCGGCCGAAACGGCGGGCAGGCCACTGTCCTCCAGGATCAACTGACGTTGCGCTATTCCAGCAGTGTCGGTGGTACCGAAGGTGGGCCCAGCATTGACTTCTCGAAGCAGCGCACCGATGAGAGTCGCGATGAGCGCTCGGAGGAGATGGACCGATTCGTCGGGGGGACAGCCGGTTTCGCGCAGAACCGCCAGAACCGCCTCGATTGGTGCGAGCCCTTCGAATGAAGCGAGCTGGCGCGTGAGCACGAGGGACGCTGCCTCCGGATGCAGCAGTGCACGCTCGCGGAAGCCTGTGGCGATCGAATGCAGGTCGAATCGCAAATCACCGGTGATGCCGGGCAGCGCGATGGAGCCCAGCAGATGCTCGGCGACGGCATCGAGCAGGCCGTCCTTGCCATCGACGTGGTTGTAGAGACTCTTGGCGTCCACGCCGAGTACACGACCTACCGCGCGCATGCTGACCCCACCGACGCCGTCCGCGTCGATGACCTTCAACGTCGCCTCGACGATTGCCTCACGAGAGAGCTGCCGCTCGCCCTTCGGGGGGCGTCCTCGGCGCGGAGTGTTGGTCGTCATGGCACTCATTCTGCCGGAACGCCTTGCATTAATCCACAACGTGGGTATACCGTGGAACACATTAACCCACGCCGTGGATAAAGGAGTGGTCATGCATTTCCCATGGGGATCAACCGACGTAGTGGATCTGCCAGGCATCGGCGATGCGATCGATACGTTGACCGTCCCGACCGCAAACGACGGCGGGCCCGGTACAAGGTTGCGCCTGGTCCGAGACCAGGGCCTCGCATTTCGCCGCGAGTTCCCCACGACCGGCATGCCGGACAGCGTGGTCACCTGCGACCTCGTCACGCTCCCCTACCCCACCCGGTTCGGGCTGTTCCGGGCGTCCCGGGCGTTGGCACCGTTCCTATCGATCACCAACCGGATGCTGGTGATCCGTTGGACCGAGACCGATGGCAGGCGAAGGGTGCTGCTCTTCGAACCCTCCGACCACGAACTCGGTCGGTACACGCCGTACTTCGACAGTCTTTCGCGCCGCACGCCCGGCGTGGTCGGACGACAGATGGTCCGCGAGCACGGAACTGTGGTCGAACATCTTGCCCGACTTGGCATTTCACCGATGGATGTCGACTACCTGATGTTCGATCACCTACACACCCAGGACCTTCGGCGCTGGGTCGGGACCACCGCGTATCAGGATGACCTGAACGAGCAGCCGAAGGCGATCTTCCCGAAGGCGAAGGTCATCGTCCAGCGCGACGAGCTCGCGGGGATGGCCGAACTGCATCCGATCCAGCGGCCCTGGTATCAACCCGCGACCTACCGCGACGTCCCGCCCGACGCCTTCCTCCCCATCGAAGGATCAGTGGTACTCGGACCGGGTGTCGCGGTCATCAAGACGCCCGGGCACGTATTCGGCAACCAGAGCCTCGTTCTGAACACATCAACCGGAATATGGGTGAGCAGTGAGAACGTGATCGCCGCCGAGGCCCTCACTCCCGAACACTCGAAGCTGCCGGGTCTGGCCAAGTGGGCGCGATCGTGGCAGCAGGAAATCGTGCTCAACGCCAACACCATCGAAACCACCGTCGATCAGTACAACTCGATCATCCTCGAGAAGACCCTCGCCGACCGGAGTCGGTCCGACCCTCGGTTTCTACAGTTCTTCCCCTCCAGCGAGCTCACCGGTGTATGGACCAATCCCGGCACGTCACCGACCTTCTCGCACCGTCACATCAGTCACGGCTGACCGCTCAGGCCAACCACCCAGAGCCCATCAGGAGCCAGCTCATGTCCCGATTCACCCTGCCTCCCGAAGACGTCCTGCGAGCCCGCGAGAAGCTGGTCCTGGACCATTTCCGCGACGAAGTTCGCCAGGACTGGGACGCCACCCTGTCCACCTTCCCGCATCCCCACTACGAGCTCATCGCGCAAATGACCGTCCACGACGGCGACAGCGAAGTGCGCGGGTACTACCACGACACGCGCGTGGCTTTCCCCGACCAGGACCACGAAATCATCGCTTTCCGCCATGCCCATGATGCGGTGATTGTCGAATTCTGGCTGACGGGAACGCATCTGGGCCCGCTGGGCAAAATCCCCGCCACCGGTTCCCGACACCGCACCCGGATGACCGCCTACTTCGTCTTCGACGCCGACGAGCATCTGATCACCGAGCGAATCTACTTCGACCAGCTCACCATCCTCGAGCAACTGGTCGGCGGGCTCGACAAGAAGAATCCCGCCGACCTGCTCAGACTCGGCCGAGCCGTGGTCGGAGCACTGGCGATGGCCGGGACCGAAGCGGACCCACGCCTGACCGACACCACCGCCCCCGATCTGAACGACTGACACCGAGTCCAGGAGAATCACAATGACAATGCGCGCACTTGTCGGTGGCAAAGGCCCGGAATGGGAGCTCGAGGAGATCCCACTCCCCGACCAGCTCGGGGCGATCCGGATCCAGGTGATGGCGGCCGGCCTGAACCGCGCCGACCTGTACGCTCTCGGCGGCTCCTACACCGCGGCCGGGCAGACCGCCGGAACGTTCACCGCGGGAATGGAAGTCGCGGGCATCGTCGAACGGTCGAGCCTGCTTGCCCCGAACCTTCCGGTCGGCACCCGGGTCATGGGCATCACCGCCGGCGCATTCGCGGACTATGCGCTGTGCCACCCGCGGATGGTGGTTCCGATCCCGGAGCACCTCGGCTTCGAGGAAGCGGCGACTCTTCCGGTCGGCCTCATCACCGAGCATGACGCACTGGTCACGCAGGCCGAATTCACAGTCGGCGACACGGTTCTCATCGTGGGTGGAACAAGCTCGGTAGGGCTCGTCGGAATCCAGCTCGCCAGGGCACTCGGAGCCGACACGGTCATCGCGACCACCACCACCGAGGACAAGCGTGCCGCCCTGGTAGCCGCCGGAGCCGACATCACCATCAACACCGCGACCCAGAACTTCGCCGAGGCGGTGCTCGCGGCCACAGAGGGCAAAGGCGCCGACATCACCCTCGACCACGTCGGCGGTGACCTGTTCGCCCAACTGCCCGCGGCAACCAGCATCGGCGGACGGATGGTCAGCATCGGCCGTCTCGCCGGTCAGGCGACTTCGCTGAACCTGGACACCATCGCCTTCCGGCGGCAGAAGCTCATCGGCACCACCTTCAGCATCCGCAGCAGGAAGGAACTCGGCGACGTCGTCCAAGCCCTCATCCCCGAAGTCCTGCCCGCGGTTCAGGACGGCCGGATAGCGCCACACGTCGACAGCGTCCACGCGGTCGCGGACGCCAGGACCGCCGCCGATCGGCTCCGGGCGAACGAAGCCACCGGCAAGATCATCCTGTCATTCGCCGACGCACACACCGGGTCATCCCCCGCAACCAGCCCCACCGCGAACATGTGGGGCACAATCGCGCAGATCGGCTACGTGGTACGCGACATCGAAGCCTCGATGCGCCACTTCACGGCCTGCGGCATCGGGCCCTGGTTCTACCTCGAGGGTGTCCGGCCCGCGAACTTCACCTACCGCGGCGAACCCTCCGACATGGCGATGGACGTCGCGGTCGCCAACAGCGGCGACATCCAGATCGAGCTCATCACCCCCGTCAACGATGCCCCATCGATGTATCGCGACTTCCTCGCCGCCGGCCACGAGGGGGTCCAGCACGTTGCCTACTGGTCCGATGATTATCAGAACCTCTACGACCGCGCACTCGCCGCCGGATTCACCGTCGGCCAGGAAGGCCAACTCGGCGGAGCCGACAGCCGATTCGCTTACTTCGAGACCGAACACCACCCCGGCACGGTCATCGAGATCTCCGACCTCGGCGGCTCGAAGAAGTTCATCTTCGATCTCATCAAGCTCGCCGCGGCAGGCTGGGACGGCAGCAACCCGATTCAAGAGATCGACGCCGACCTCATCGGTGGTGATCCCGCCGCGAAGGCCGCCATCCTCGAGGCGCTCGGATGAAAATCCATCACCTCAACTGCGGCACCATGCACCCCCGGGCGACCCCGGACGGCTTGGTCTGCCACGTCCTACTGGTCGAGGCGCCGAACGGGCTCGTCCTGATCGATTCCGGCCTCGGGCTGCAGGACGCCATCGATCCAGCAGCGAGGTTCGGCCCTGCGCGTTTCTATGTACGACCCGAGTTCGATACAGCCGAGGCCGCCATCGCTCAGGTGGCGCGGCTCGGGTTCGACCCGGGCGATGTGCGCGACATCGTGCTGACTCACTTCGATGCCGACCACACCGGAGGATTGTCGGACTTCCCGCAGGCCAGGATTCACCTCACCGCGGCAGAGTACTTCGCCGCCACCCACCCGCGGGGAATCGTCGAACGGGAACGGTATCTGTCATCGCACCGCGCGCACGGCCCGAACATCGTCGAACACACCCCGGCGGAAGGCGAGTCATGGCGCGGATTTCCCGGGGCCAAGGAACTCACCGAGATCTCCCCCGGCATCGTTCTCATCAACCTGCCCGGTCATACCCGCGGTCACGCGGCCATTGCCATCGATGCCGGTGACCGCTGGGTTCTGCACGCCGGCGATTCCTTCTACCACCGCGGCCAAATAGACGGGACCCGCAAGGCCCCGATCGCTCTCACCGCGATGGAACGCGTCATCGCTCACGACTGGAAGCGAGTTCAGGCCAACCACCGTCGGCTCGAGGAGCTATGGCGAACAGCCGACCCGGACTTGGCAATCGTCAACTCCCACGACCCCGGCCTGCTTCATCTCGCTCGGAAGTAAGAACCAAAAGAACTGTCCCCAACTGCAATCGGGACTTCGCCATGCGCCGCTTCTGCGCCGCACCCGGCCGAATCCGGCACTCCAAACGAATATCGCTGAAAAATAGCTGTCATTGCTGTGGGCCCACACTGCAACGCAGATTCCATGGAAGGAGACATCATGCGTATCACCTTGCTGGGCGCCACCGGCCCTACCGGACTACAGGTTTTCGAGCAAGCCGTCCAGGCGGGTCACGAAATCGTCGCCCTTGTCCGCGACCCTGCGAGACTGCCGCAGCCAAGGGGCGGCCGGGTCGATGTCGTCACTGGCGACGCCACCAATACCGAAGACCTGTCCAAGGCCCTCACCGGTAGCGACGTCGCAATCTCCACGCTGGGGGCTGGAAAGAACTTCAAATCCGACATCGCTACCCAAGCCACTCGCGCCTTCATTCCCGCAGCTCACGCCGCTGGTCTACAACGCGTGATCTGGCTGTCCGCTTTAGGCGTCGGCGACACCGCTGGACAGACTCCGACACTGGTCAAGTTCGCGATCAGGGTGATGATGGGCAAGCTGTTCGACGACAAGGCCGTCGCCGACGACATGCTTCGCTCGAGCGATCTGGACTGGACCCTCGTATATCCCATGATTCTCACGGACGGGCCGCGGACCAGGCTCTACAGAACCATCGATCTGCCTTCCTCCGGCAAGGTCGGCAGCCGAATCAGCCGGGCCGACGTCGCCGACTTCATGCTGCGTGCTGCGCTCGGCAACGAGTGGTCGCACCACAATGTCGCAGTGGCCCGCTGAGACGGGCAAACAATGGACCGATCAAGTCCGCGTTCCTGGTGCCTCATCCGGAAAGGTTGACACGGTCATGCCTGGGTACGGCGACCAGCCATGACCGGCAAAGGATGGTTCCCGCCGGAAGGTGATGTCCACGTGCGAATCTGGCTGGCCGGCGTGGTCTTCGACTACCGGGCCACCGCGGCGGCAGTACGCAACTTGATCCACGATTGGAGGCGAAAGCATTGGTGCACAATCGAATTGATACGCGACGCCATCGACGCCCATCGGCTGCTGCCGCGCCTACCGTGTGAACAACTGTTCCTCGGACCGTGACCAGCGACGCCAAGATGACAGCGGGTCAGGTTGATCGGCGAGCTGCGCTTGGGCCTGTTCCGTCGCACGCAGCGAGCGCTCCAGCCGTAGCGCTGAGGGTTCCGCTGTGCGGCCGGCGAGTAGAAACTCTGCCAGCTTGTCGGCGTTACTCACGCTTGCCGGGTCCATGGACCCGTTTCTCGTTCACCCCGCTGCCCTCGTCGACCCGCAACGCCGCCCACGCACGCGGAACCGTGGCCCGGATGTTTCACCGCATGGGAACGCAGCCGGACCCGCAAACCCTCATCCGAATCGGCGGGACATGTAGAACAAATCGTCATTGACAGTAGGCTCATCCGCGGAAGGAAGACGACGACGAGGGCGCTGCGAAGGTGTTCATGGCTTCTGCTCTCGTCGACACGAGATTGCTGCGGCCGGTGGATCGCGCGAAGACCCGCTGCCCGATGGGTTGTTCGCTACTGAGCATGTCGCGTGTTGCGACATCGCCATCGATGGAGTTGGCGAGGAAGCGCCGGCCGTCCTCGAGCCTCCCGACAACGATGCCGGTCTGGTCCGTGCGGCCGTACTTGGTGGTGTAGCTTTCGACGACAGCCCATCCGTCAGCAGTGTGAGCTGCTGAAATACTCAGTGCCGCATCGAGTTCTGTTTGGATCTCTGTGCTGTGACCGTGACGCCATTCCACTGGCTTGGTCGAATAGACGCCGACGGAGTACTTGCTGAGGTAGCCCCCGTTAGCGCCCACAAGACCGAACGAGCCGGGCGCTGATCGCAGTCGGGTGACCGTTTCGGCGATTGCGTGCATCGAATAGTTGTTGCCGGCACCGCCGAAGAAGGGAAGGCCACCGCTTGCGGTGAGATGCCGCGGATCGGTGGGGCTCAGTCCGAGTCCGTCGCAGATATTGAAGACCGCAATCGGGAAACAGCTGTAGAGGTCGATCGATGAAAGTTGTGCGGCCCCGATACCAGCGATATCCAAGGCCAGGGTTGTGGCCGCGATGGCCGCCGGGCTCGTGCTGAGGTCCGGGCGGGCCAGGAGGTCCTTTTCGCGAAGGTCTGCGTGACCGTGGAGGAAAACCCATTTCGATTCCGGTATGCCAAGACTTCTTGCAGTGCCGACAGACATCATGAGTAGGGCCGCACCTTGATTGACCTGATCTCGCGAAACCATGAACCGCGGATAGGGATCGGCGATCATGCGATTGCGCTCGGTGACCGTGGCCAGCTCTGCCGCTGTTCGTTCGGTCGGGGCCGCCGCATGCACGTTCCTCGCCGCAACTGAGGTGAACGGTTCGAAGAGTTGCCCCATGGACAGCGCGTAGTTGGTGCGCGTTCGCTCGAGCCGAGCACGACGAGCGTTCTCGAACAGGGCGTATCGAGGTGGTGCGCCGATGAGTCCGTGGTTCGTCTCGGACTCCGACACCAGGCCTTCCAATCCGTAGCCGCGATCCTCGAGCTGTCCTCCGCGGTGCTCGGTGAAGTCGGGTCGTTGCTCGGCCTGGGCGAGATGGCGGACTGTGGAGATTGCCTCGGCCCCGAAGATCAGGGTTACTCGGGAATCCTCCCGTGCGATGGTGCAGGCCATCTCGGTTACCAGCTGTTGGGGAGCTTGGCCGCCGCTGATTTCCAGGATTGCGCGCCGCGGATCTGCGCCGATCCGATCCGCGACCGATCTGGGATAGTTGTCCGATCGACCCAACGGTGCGAGCGCGATGGGCGTTGAGTTCTCGAATTGCCTTATGCCGGCGACGGTATCGATCTGTGCGGTGATCGACCGGGGATCTACACCACCGTCCGCTATCGCGGCTCTGGAAGCTTCCGCCGCCAGCTCCACGGGACTCAGCTGCCTGTAATTCGGTCGATCGATGCGGTCGGACACTTGGCCCACCCCCACCATGACCGGGGTATGCGGGTTCAGGTCTAGGTCGTGCACAAGAGTCATCCTTCCCGGGATGCCGAGTCGTGAAATCCTGTCAGGACAAGAACAATTTTTCCCATTGCTGGGAGTACTCTTTAACCCGCTCGGGCGTCAGGTCGGCCGTATCCGGCGACTTGATGTCTTGGGCGCGTGCAACTGCTCCCGGGATATCAGGCAGTGTCGCGGCGTACCCGTTGTTCAGTGCCGTTTGGCCTTCCTTGGTGACCATGAAATCAGCGAGCACCTGGGCTGCGTTCGGGTGCGGCGCCACCCTGAGAACATGGCTGTACCACGGTGTCCCCCAGGGTTTTTCAGGGAGGGTCCAGCCCACGGGCGCCCCGGCAGCGATCTCTGCCACCAATGGCTGGACCGCGGGCGCGACGACGACTTCGCCCGATGTCAATGCTTGACCGATTGCGATCGCACTGGGGAAGACGCGCGGCTTCAGTGCGGCCAGTTTCTCCCAATAGTCTTCGCCGAAAGTTTTGGAATAATATCGGTATAGATCGACATAAGATGCAATACCCGTCGGGTTCACGATGCCGATTTTTCCGGTGTATTCTGGTTTGAGAATATCCCGAGGACTCCTGAGCCCATTCGGAACACTTTCGACGTTCCAGCCGAGCGCGAATACTGCGGCGCTGGTGAGGAAAAAACGATTGTTGATCACGCTTTTTTCCGGCTCGTAAGCAGGACTCCCGAGGCTCGGCCCCACCAATTTCGTCGAGTATGCGCCCGAATCGGATGCGGTCTTGATCCATGCCGCGTCCGTCACCATGTGAACGTCCGCTACTCCCTTGCCGATCCGATTTTCGATTTCTACACGGGGGTTGATGTCGGCATCTGTGCCGCGGACGAATTCCATGCTGATCTTCGGGTATTTCGCCTCGAAGGACGCCTTCAGTGCTTGCAGGTTGGCGGGCTTCTGGCTCGAATAGAGCAGTACGTGGCCTTCCTTGTTTGCAGCTGCGACGACGTCGTCCCAGCTCCCGTGTATCGGCCCGGTCGAATGCGTGCCGCTACCACACGCCGCCAGGCTCAACGAGGCGAGAATCGCGGTGGCAATGGTCAATGTGCGGAAGCGAGTTCTCATTCTCATTTCCCCGCCCAGATGGGTGATCGCTTTTCGGCAAAGGCGCGGACGCCCTCGGAGGAGTCTTCGCTACTCATCACTCCGTGTGCTTCATGTTTCGTCCGTGTCCATGAGTGAGCTTCTGTTTCATAGGAGCCGTCGCTGATCGCTCTGGCTATCCGCTTGGTTGCTCGGACTGCGAGTGGAGCGTTCGCGCTGATGCGTTCGGCGATCTCCAGCGCGGTCTCGAGTAGTTCGTCGGCCGGCACCACTCGGTTGGCCAGACCTAGCTCCAGTGCCCGTGCTGCGGTGATGTGCTCACCTGTCAGTGCCAGTTCGAGGGCTATTTTCGGCGCGATCTGCGCGGCGAGACGGAAGGCGCCACCCGCGCCGGCGATCACCCCGCGGGTCACCTCGGGCAGGCCGAACGTCGCTGTATCGGAGGCGACCAGAAGATCACTGGCCAACGCTATTTCGGTGCCACCGCCCAACGCGAAGCCGTTGACCGCGGCAATCGTCGGCACCGACACCGCGTGACGAACGTATCCGGCGAATCCCCACGGGCCATCGGAACCGATTCCCTCGCCACGGGCAAGGGCTTTGAGGTCGGCGCCCGCACAGAATGCCTTGGTTCCTGCCCCGGTCACGATGATCGCACGGGTGTTGGGATCACTGTCCGCCTCGGCCAGTGCCCGGCCCAGCGCCTCGGCGACGCTCTTGTTGATGGCGTTGCGTGCCTCTGGCCGATTGATGGTCAGTATGAGTACGTGTCCGCGACGTTCCTCGAGTAGCGGCGTAGTCAGGGCTCCCGCATTCGGAGTGTGCTCAGTGCTCGGTGTTGTCACGCGTTTGTCACTTCCTGTTGTGCGAGTTCGGGTTTCAGGCGATGTATGCGTCATGGTTCGCCGACGGTGGCACGTTCTCTTCGAGGACCCCGGCGGCGAGGAGCTCATTGATCTGGTCGGGTGCCAGATTGAGCAACCGTTCGGCGATCTCGCGTGTCTGTTGGCCGAGTAGTGGAGCCGGACGGAGCTCTACATCAGGGATATTCGTGAAATGGCCAGGGGTGTTCTCACTTGGCAGGAGGCGGTCGACCAGAGGGTGTGACGCCACAGTGAACGCGCCTCTGTCGAGCAGGTGCTCGTCGTCGAGAAGATCAGCAACCCGCAGCACCATGCCTGCCGGGACACCAGCGCGCTGCAGTACCTCGGTCGCCTCGCGCGAAGTCCGGGTTGTAGTCCATCGAGTGACGAGCCCGTCGATGATGGTGCGGTTGGCTACTCTGCGTTCGGCCCGGTCGAATCGGGGATCTCGGGCCAGTGAAGGATGGCCGAGACATTCGACCAATCTTTGCCAGTCAGTGGAATCGCGGATGTCGATGACGAGCCACTCGTCGTCACCGGATGCGGCATATACGCCGCGCGGAGCATCTGCGGCCCGCCCGTCCCGAGAGCGAACTGCACTACCGGGCAAGAGGAATTCCAACGCCAAGAGGTCGGCGCTCTGCGACAGGATCACCTCTGCCTGCGCGATGTCGACTCTTCCACCACGCCCGGTCCGTCGACGTCGAATCAGTAACGACACGACTCCGAGTGCTGCGACGCGAGCAGACGCGTGGTCGGGGTATGTAGTCGCCGTGTCCGAGAAGCTGTCCACCCCATCGTCGTACCGCCACAGGGCACTCAACCCTGTTGCGGCTCGTACGAGAGGGCCATACCCGAGCCGGCCACTCCACGGCCCCTCAGGTCCGAAGGCGCTGGACCGGGCAACCACGATCCGCGGATTGACCCTTGCGAGCTCGGCATATGACAGTCCGAGCTTGTCCATCGTGCCAGGCTTGAAGTTCGACAGAATGACGTCGGACGTCGCGACCAACTGCTTCATCAATTGCCGACCTGCGACCGAGCGAAGGTTGATTCCGATGCTCTGCTTGTTGCGGTGGCCGCGGGCCACCACGGGGCTGACGAGATCGCCCGTGGTGGATTGCCTGCTGCCATCAGGAAACAGCGAGCTTTCGATCTTGATGACCTCTGCGCCCATATCGGCGAGCAGTCGGCCGACCTCGCCTCCGGCAACGATGACACCCAGGTCGAGTACGCGGATGCCCTCGAGCGGACGTCGCTGCCTCTTCGGCATCCGAGAAGGGAACTCAGCGGTTTCCAGTTCGGCCAAGGCGGTGAGGATCTCGGTGTTGTGCTCGCCGTGACCGGGTGCAGGGGTACGAACCCCCATTCGCCGACCGTCGAACTCGATCAGGCCATTGGGAACACGCAGGACACCCTGCGCAGTGTTGATATCGACGAAGGTGTCCCGTGCTCGGTAGTGCTCCGCTTCGAACACCTCGCCGATGTCGAGAAGCGCCGTGCAGGGTATGCCGAATTGCTGACCTTCGGCGACTACGGCGTCGCAAGTCTTGGGTGCGATGAAGTCGGATATGATCGAATAGAGCTGCGCTGCAATGGAATAACGCTCTTCGAGGCGTTCCAGCGCAGGATCGGACAGTGCCGCCGGCCTCCCCAGCCATTCGAATACACCACGCCATTGACGCGGACTGAGAATGCACAGCCGGACGTACCCGTCGGCGCACGCAAAGATGGGATAGCGGTGTCCGACATCCGGGCGGCCGCGTGGTTCATCCGAGGTCGGCATTCCACCCGCAGCCGAACCGGCCATCCCGAAGCCAGGGTCGATAATTTGAACGGTACTTTCGAGAACCGATACGTCGATGTCGTCTCCCACGCCGGAGTGAAGACGGTTGTAGTACGCGAGGATTGCCGCCCATGCGGCTGTCAGTGCGGCAGACTCCGTTGCCATCGCCCCCGGCGGCAACAGTGGTGGACGGCCGGGAAGCCCCGACCGCGACAGCAGGCTGCTCAGGGCGTAGTGGACGGCGTCCGTGCCGACCCAGGTCCGGTACGGACCACTGCGCCCGAAGTCACTGATCGACACGGTGACAAGACCTGGAAAGCGATGTCGTAGAGACCCCAGGTGGATCCCCCGTTCCTCGAGTCCGGCGGTGCCGAGACCCTCGATGAGAATGTGGGCACTTTGCACGAGTCGCTGAAAGTGGTTCTGCCCCGATGGGTGGGTCAGATCGAGCGCAACCCCCCGTTTGTTGAGATTATGCGTTTCGAAGTAGATGCTCATCTCGCCGAACAAAGGTTGTTGGGTACGAGATAGCGCGCCGGTCGCAGGCTCGACCCTGACAACGTCCGCACCCATGTCTGCGAGAAGCCGCGCCGCGGTCTCTCCGGAGCCGTCTGTGAGCTCGATGACTCGGACCTCGGACAATGGCAAGGGGTCGATCCCTGCGGATTGCTGCCTGGAAGTCATGAGAGAACTGTCGCAGTCGAATCCGGGCTTGAACATCGCTGATTACCACACGGTCACGTTCGCCAGGACGCATCGTGATTCTCTGCTATTGACGACCCGTGAGGACGGACCCCATGCTTCAATCGTGGATTTACCCCAATTGCGGTGCTTCGTGACAGTCGCCGAGGAGTTGCACTTCGCCAGGGCCGCCGAACGACTTCACCTGACACCGTCGCCGGTCAGTCGCATGGTGAAGGACCTCGAACACAAACTGGGCGGCGCACTGTTTGTCCGGCGGCATCACGAGGTCCAGTTGACCCCGTTCGGTGAAGCCCTCGTCGTGCAGGTCCGGAAGATTCTGCGGGACGTCGACGAACTGAACACGATCGCAGACACCTTCAACCACGTTTCCCCGACTGTGCGAATCGGCGGAACACATCTGTCGCCGCCTGCGGTGGCCGACCGGTTCATCGAGGTGACCGAAGCCGCGGTACCAGGGGCCTCGGTACTGTACCGCTCGGCGCGATCCGCTGATCTTCTTCCGGCCCTCGAGCGGGGCGAGCTTTCGGCAGCACTGGTGCACTTGCCACTGAACAACCCCGCCCTGGACAGCATCGTGATCAGCCGTTACGAGTTCATGGTGGCGATGCGCGCAGATGACCCGCTTGCGCAGCGCGATGAACTCACGTTGGCGGATCTGGTGAATCGCACGATCGTCCTCCGACCGGCCACCCCTCAGCCGTTGGCGCTGAACAGGCTGCATCAGCAGCTTGCCGAAGCCGGTATTCGCAACTTCCACCGGATGGATGAGAATGATCCAGCCATGCTGGCGAGCTACATTCGGCATAGCCGCGCACTCGCGCTTACCTACGATCCTGCAGCCGGTGGGGCAGCGAGCGTATTCGCAGACCCCGCCTTCAGCGCGATTCCACTGGCCAGCGGAGAACTCGAGTTCTCGTCAGGGATCGCGTGGAACATCACAGCGGCCGGGGACGACCCCGTCATCACTGCGATCGTCGACGCGATACGCAATGAGTGGTCGCACCTATCGGCAACCTCGGAGTCCAAGTCGCTCGACCACCGACCTTCCCAACCGGTTTCGAACCCCGAGAGCCCGACGTCGTAGATCGTGCTGGGCGCGGGTCTGGTGATCTACCGAGGTGAGCTCCGACGATTCGGCGTCCTCGTCCGATCCGGGCTTCTCCTGCTTGAAGATCACTGACCCTCACTCGTGACGAATGCCTCGACATGACGAATTCCACAGCCTCCTCGAGGCCCGGGTGGTCATCGAGGACTGGAAGGAGAATCAAACAGCCGACGCCGACATTCATCTCTGGCGTACCGCCCCCCGAATGAGTACGCCGCCCTATGCTTCCACACGCATTTAATCTCTGATACTGGGCAGCCTGAAACCGTATACGCCGAAGTGGCAACGCGGATCGACGATATCAGCGGCCGCCTCCTCGCCAACGCGGCCATATTGACCTGACCCCATGGTTTCGGGCCGGGTGGCCCGGTAGGCAGCCGCTGTTCTGCTTACCGGGTGAGCGGTCCGCGCTATCGGTTGTAGCGGACCACCAGGATGTTCTCGCCCTGCTGCGGGTCGGTGGTGGTGCCGGCGAGGAGGGTCTTGCCGTCGGGCTGGACGGTGACGGCGTTGGCGTGGTCGGCGCTGGCGCCCAGGCTGGTGGAGACCGTGCCGTCGCGGCCGAAGGTGGTGTCGGGTTTGCCCTCGGCGGTGTAGCGGGCGAGCGCGACGTTGTCGCCCGTGGTGGTGCCGTGGCTGGTTCCTGCGGCGACGAGTGCGCCGTCCGGCGCGATCGCCAGAGCGTACGCGATGTCGGCTTTGCCGCCGAAATCGGTCGACGCTGTGCCGCGGTCACCGAAACTGGTGTCCTGCTTGCCATCCCGGGTGTAGCGCATGAGCAGGAAGTTGTCCCCCTGGGCCCGGTCCCGGATGGAGCCCGCGATCACGATGTCTCCGTCGCGTTGCAGAGCGAGAGCGTTGGCGTGATCGGCTTGTGTGCCCAGATCGGTGGAAACTGTACCGCCGTCACCGAAACTGGTATCGAGCACACCAGTCGGGGTGTAGCGGGCAAGGGCGATGTTGTCGCCGGTGGTGGTGCCGTGACTGGTCCCGGCAGCGATGATCTTGCCGTCCGGTTGGACCGCGACAGCGTTGGCGACGTCGGCTTTGCCGCCGAAGTCGGTGGAAACCTTTCCGCCCGTGCCGAATCCGGTGTCGAGCTTCCCGTCCGGGGTGTAGCGCAGCATCACGAAGTTGTCGCCCTGGGCCGGATCCGGGTCGCGAGTGGATCCGGCCACGACGATCTTCCCGTCTCGTTGCAGGGCAACGGCATTGGCATGATCGGCCGCGGTGCCCAGGTCGGTGGAGGCTTTGCCGCCGTCGCCGAAGCTGGTGTCGAGCTGGCCGGCCGGGGTGTAGCGGGCGAGCGCGATGTTGTCGCCGGTGGTGGTGCCGTGACTGGTCCCGGCAGCGATGATCTTGCCGTCCGGTTGGACCGCGACAGCGTTGGCGACGTCGGCTTTGCCGCCGAAGTCGGTGGAAACCTTTCCGCCCGTGCCGAATCCGGTGTCCAGGTTGCCGTCGGGGTTGTAGCGGACGAGGGCGAAGTTGTCGCCCTGGGTGGGATCCTGGGTCGAACCGACCACGACGATCTTGCCGTCCGCCTGTATCGCGACCGCTCGCCCGCGGTCGGCGCGTGAACCCAAGTCGGTGGATACCGTTCCGCCCGAACCGAATCCGGTGTCCAGCATGGTCGATGCGGGGGTCGTCGAGTGCGAAGTCGAGCAGGATGCCGCCGTCAGCACGGTGATCACACCGAGGCCCACGCGACGCAGTGCTTTTCCGGTTGTCCTCGTGGCGCACAGCAATGCAGCTACCTCATTTCGATGAGTCGGGTCGGGTAGAGCGATTGGTCGGCGAACAGCCATCGAGCGCGCGGACAGTATGACCGCCCGAGAGCCGCGTGCGTCGGCGAATGGACACCTCGCCATCCCGGCGCGGCGTGTCGGTCCCTCGTGTCACGAAGTTTCTCTCGACGGGCTCTCTCGACGAGTCTTGCCTGGTCATCGGACCAGGTCGCGAGCGCTATCGTGATGGAATCGGCACGCTCGGCGAGCGTCCGTCGTGCCGATGAGACATCGCGAGGCGAAGGGCGGTGGTGCGTGTGCGTGCAGGAGCTTGGGCCGTGCTGGGCGCCTGGCTCATGTCGATCCCCGGGGCCGTCCGTGGTCGTGTTCCGGACTATTCACGCTTCGAGGTGCTGACCGGGTCAGTGGTGTTGCTGGTGGGGGTATTGGTCGCGCTGGTGATGGCGGGGCGGCACAGCGGCGACGGCGGGAGATCGGCCGGGCGGTGGTTTCACCGGCCTGGCCGCTGACTCCCACCGGGTCCTCAGCCGCGGCCGAGTTGGATTGCTTTGACCAGCAACAGGATCGCGCCGACGACCAGGTACCCGCGCAGGGCGAGCATGCCGAGTTTCGTTCCGGCCGACCAGGTGACGGGTTCGAGCAGGGTCAGCGGCGGCATCCGCCAGTGATCCTTCTCGGCGTGCTCGCTCGCCGGGACCGGGGGCGGGGCGGGGCTGCGACGTTGCAGCCATTTCAGCACGCCCGCCGCGACCGCGGCGAGCAGAATCATCGCGAGTGCGAGCCATGTCGCGGTCGCGACGACGTCGATGTGCGGGAACAGGGTGGTGGCCATCAGGATTCCGGACAGCAACAGCAGCACCGCGACGATGACACCGGCGACGATGTTGAGCCAGGTGCGGTTCACCCAGGGCCCGAGCACTTGCGGGTCGTTGCACAGCAGCAGCAGGAACACGCTCGCGCTGGGTAGCAGCAGCCCGGCAAGGGCCTGCACGGCGGTGGTGATCAGTCCCAGTGGCGCGCCGGGGATCAGTACGATCGCCGCGGCGACCACGACCATCGCGATATACGAGATGTAGAACTGTTTGGCGTCTTTGAATCCGCGGTGGAGTGAGTGTTTGATGCCGAACACGTCGCCGAACGCATAACTGGTGGCCAGTGTCACCGCGGCAGCGCCGATGATCGACGCGTCCAGCAGCACGATCGCGAAGATCGGCCCCAGCCAGGAATGCGCGCGGCCCAGCAGGTGCGCGATCTGCCCGGCATCGGTGAACTTGCCGATCGAGCCGGTGGCGCGTGCGGCATAGTCGGCGGTCATTACCAGCGCGGCCGCCCCGATGACCACCACGAACGCCCCCAGGGTGGTGTCGGCGCGTTCGTAGCCGATGAACCGCGGGGTGATGCGTTTGTCCACGATGTTGGACTGCTGGAAGAACAGCTGCCACGGAGCCACGGTGGTACCGACGATCGCGATGATCAGCAACACCGAATCCGAGGTGACGCCGCCGGAGATGCCCGGCATCACGAAATCGGTTGCCGCGCGGCCCCATTCGGGGTGCGAGAGCAGCAGCATCGGGATCTGCAGCAGAGTGATCGCGATGAACACCATCATCGCGCGTTCCCAGCGGCGGAAACTGCCCGAGGTCATGATCGCCACCAGCGCCACCGCGGCGATCGGCACCACGATGTATTTCGAGATGCCGAAGTACTCCGAGGCGAGCGAGACACCGATGAACTCGGTGACGATGGTCAGGAAGTTCAGGATGAACAGGTCACCCACGGAGAACCAGCCCCAGCCGCGCCCGAAGCGTTCGTTGATCAGCCGGGCGTGCCCGACGCCGGTGACCGCGCCCAGGCGCACGACCATTTCCTGATTGACGATCAGCACCGGGATCAGCAACAGCAGCACCCACAGCAGGCTGTACCCGTAGTTCTGCCCGGCCTGGGCGTAGGTGGCCACTCCACCGGCGTCGTTGTCGCCGACCATCACGATCAGACCGGGCCCGACGATCGCGGCGAGGGTCAGCAGTCGGGTGCGCAGGGTGCGCGGATGTTCGGTGTCGGTGACGTTGATCCGGCCGAACGCGCCCTCGATATCACCCAGATGCGCCGAATCCAGCACTGCCGACTGCCGGTGACCGGAAGCGCCGCGACCGGTCGCCGGTGCGGACGCCGCCGGGCGAGTGCGTGCCGGCTGGGCGGGGGTCGGGCGGGTCGGCGCCGGTTCGGACACCGCCGGGCGGGCGGGTGTCGGCTGCTCGGTGGCCGGGCGGGTCGGTGCCGGTTCAGCGGGAACGGGCCGGGCAGGTGCCGGTTCAGCCGGAGTGGGCCGGGCGGGTGCGGGTTCGGGAGGAGTGCCCGGGTTGTCGCCGGTGTTCGTCATGGCTGCGCTTCGCCGTCCGAGATGTCGCCGGAGTCCGTCAGCGCCGATTCGCGTTCACGCACCGGTCGCGGTGCGGGTTCACGGCGACGCCAGTCCTCGGGGATGGTGGCCTCGAGGGTGTCATCGACCGTGACCACACCCAGCACCCGATCGGCGTCGTCGACGACGGGGATGGTGTACAGGTTGTAGTCGGCCATCAACAGCGCGATATCGGTGAGGTCCGCATCGGGGGGCACCCGCACCGGATCGGAATCCATGATGTCGGCCACCGCAGTGCCCGGGTCCGCCTGGAGCAGTTGGATGACCGACACGACCCCGATCAGGCGGTCGGACTCGCCCAGCACATGCACTTTCAGCAACGCCTCCGGCTGCAGGGCGTGCGCGGCCGCGACCACCGAAAGAGCCTGCGCCGCAGTAGCTTCCGGCGCACACGAGACGATGTCGACGTTCATCAGACCACCTGCGCTGTCGGGATTGAATCCCAGCAGCGTGATCACCTTGGTGCGCTGCGGCGGCGGCATCATGTCCAGCACGCGGCGGCGGCGGGACTGGCGTAGATCGGTCACCGCGTCGGCGGCATCGTCGGGCCGCATCCGCCCCAGCAGGGCGGCCACCTCGGTATCGGACATGTCATCGAGCAGGCGGCTGGCCTTGTCCGGATCCAACTCCTCGAACACGTCGGCTTCCAGCTCCGGGTCCCCGTGCACCCGATCGAGAATCTCGCCCTGCTCATGCTTGTTGGCGTCTTCGAGCAGGTCCGCGATCTGGGCAGGCTTGAGCGCCCGCACCCGGCCGCTGACACGGCGTACCGTCATCGAGCCGCTGTGCCCGATGAGTGGCTCGAACGCCTTCCAGTCCCGCGAGGCGTGCCCGCCCTCGGACTTGATCAGACCGAAGAACCGCGCAGGCCGACGAGTATCCAAACGGGCCAGCACCCAACCCGACCCCGTGTCATCGAGCTCGACATCGTAAGCGCGTACCAACTCCGCGGCCGCCACATCGATCAGGCGGTGCCCCAGAATGTCCGCACGCAGCAACACCTCGCCCTCGCGGCGTTCGAACCCGCGCAGATTCACCTTGTTGACCGCCAGCACGATCCGATCCGGCCCGAATTCCTCGATATGCTCGGCGGCCACGAACACCGCACGCCCGCCCACCCCGACGACCACACCGGTCACCGGAGGATAAGCGTCCCCGCCCGGCAGCCGCACGATCAGATCGTCCACCCGGCCGACCGACTCACCCGAGCGAGCGTCCACCGGCGATTTCAACAGCCGCGACAAATGAATCGTCGGCACCGAGGTCTGTGCCCGCGGCGGTGTCGAGTTGCTCATACGCGCTCCTGAGTCGATGTGGCCGATCCCGGGCGACCACAGCCACACCCTGCACTGCGGTCGGTACCAATATTCGAATAGTTTCCGACCAACCCGGAGCCGACAGGCAAACGGACAAGACCACAGCCGCACAACGCCTCGCAGAGCCAGCAGCTGCGCGACGGTCCAGATGCCGTCGATCAGCAGGGTCTGACTCATCAATGTCAGCCCGATCGGCACGGGTCGCTCGGGCCGATGGTATGGCCGCGATTCTGTACCCACCAGGGGAGCACTGCCGTCTCGGCTGCGCCCCACCCCACAGTTACCGCGATCGTGCGGGTCGTGCCAGTAGAAGGGCGAACTTGCGTTCCACGAATTTCTCGGCCCGGTACCTTTCCGGTCGGCGATCCCTACACCAGCCACAGCACAGCACCGGCAACGTGCCCAGCATCAGCACCCCGGACGGATGCAGATGCTCCACGGTCCGGTCGGCGACGCCTCCACATACCCGGGTCGGCGGCTGGAGTCGCAGATTCCGGCGACGACGGTCTGCGAAACGCATGTCCGGATTGCTCGATACGGCGAATTCCGGGGCCGCTCGGTCTGGGACCCCACGCTCAGGAATTTCACCGTATAGGCACAGCCCGCTCCAGGGAGAGCGTGCCTGAATAGGGCGCGTGCTGACTTCCTCCGAGCTGCCCGCAACCACACCGGAATCACCATCATCACCGCGCGGGACGGGCCTCGGGGCCCGAGATCGGGTCGGGCTTGTCCTGCTGCTCGCGGGTACCGCTTTTGCCTATCTCAGGAATATCACCGTCAACGGCACGGGTAATGCGTTCTACTCGGCGGCGGTGTGGTCGGCGACGCGGAGCTGGAAGGCGCTGCTGTTCGGATCGCTGGATCCGAACAACTTCATCACCGTCGACAAGCCGCCGGTCTCGCAGTGGGTGATGGGCGTCTCCGCGCGGCTGTTCGGATTCGGCAGCGCCGCAGAACTTGTCCCGCAGGCACTGATCGGGGTGGCGACCGTCGGGCTGTTGTACGGTGCCGTGCGGCGTCTGGCCGGACCCGCGGCGGGGCTGCTCGCGGGGGTGTGCCTGGCGCTGATGCCGGTGGCCGCGTTGATGTTCCGTTTCGACAAGCCCGATCCGGTGATGGTGCTGCTGATGACGACCACGGTCTACGCGCTGGCCCGGGCGTTGCCCGCGGCGAGTACGAGATGGCTGGTGCTGGGCGGGGTCGCGCTGGGTTTCGCATTCCTGGCCAAGATGCTCGAGGGGCTGATGGTGGCCCCGGCGCTGTGCGTGACCTACCTCGTCGCCGCACCCAATCCGATCCGGGCCAGAATCGTGCAACTGGTCGCGGCGCTGGCGGCGCTGGTGGTGTCCTCGGGATGGTATGTGGCGCTGACCATGCTGTGGCCGGCCTCCTCGCGGCCGTACATGGCTGGTTCGACGGACAACTCGTTCATGAATCTGGTGCTGGGCTACAACGGATTCGGCCGGGTGCTGGGGCATCGCCCGCACTGGAACGGTCCGGTGCACCGAGGCGTCGTGCACGGTCCGGCCCGGCTGTTCACCGGTGAATTCGGCGTCGAGATCAGTTGGCTGCTGCCGACCGCGCTGTTGGCCTTGGTTCTGCTGGTGGCAGCGCGGTGGCATGCGGCGCGCACCGATCCGATCCGCGCGGCGGCCCTTCTCTTCGGGCTGTGGCTGATCATCGACGGCGGCGTGCTGAGTTATATGACCGGCATCGTCATCCCCTATTACACGCTCTCGGTCGCACCCGCTGTGGCCGGTCTGAGCGCGACCGGCGCCTGTGAGATGTGGCGGGCGCGCGACACCCGTTTCGGCCGAATCGGGCTGGCTGCACTGGTTTTCGTCTCTGGCTTCTGGGGATTCTGGCTGCTGCACCGCAATGGCGCCTGGCTGCCACCGCTGCGCTGGATCGTGCTGGCGGTGTCGGTGTGCGCGGCCGCGGCTCTGTTGCTTCCGCTGCTGTCCCGGCGCGTCGCGGCCGCGACGCTGGCCGCCGCCTTGACAGGTGCCATAGGTGGTTCGACCGTGTACACACTCGCCACTCTCGGTCAGCCACACCAGATCCGGCTCACCGCCGGACCCGCGGTCCACGACAATGGCAGGCCGAGCCTGGCATCGAATCCCCGACTGGTCGCCGCGCTGACCGGGACGCATTCGAATTGGTCTGCGGCCGTGGATCATTCGGAGAACGCGGCGGAACTCGAATTGGCCTCCCGCACACCGGTCATGGCGATCGGCGGATTCGGCGGCAAAGATCCGGTACCGACCCTGAACCAATTCATCGGCGAGGTCCGCGACCACCGGGTGACCTACTACCTGGCCGACCACGCCGATCACCGGCCCACCGCGCACACGGACATCAAACGTTGGGTGGCAGCGCATTTCACACCGGTCCAGCTCGGTGATGTGACCATGTACGACCTGTCGGGATATCGTGGCTGAGTCGTGGCCCACACGGACGAGAGACATTCGGTGAGGCCGATAGTCGGCCGCAACAAGTCGTAGGGCCGATCCGTGTTCTGCACGTCACTGCTGCGACGCACCCGTCAGCCCGGGTTCCCGGTCCCGGCTACGGGGGTGATGCCTGGAAATATTGTGCTCGAGCAGGCCGATCGACTCGGCTACCCCGACGTCGCCGTCGCCGATCGGGTCCAGACGCCCGTCGTTGGCACGCAATTGCCGCAGTGTGTGGCTCATCGCGGCGTGAGCGGCGAACAGGCACGGAGTGGAGTAGATCGCGACGTCGACACCGAGTTCGTCGAGCTCGCTCAGCGACAGCCGCGGGGAGAGCCCGCCCGCGATCTGGTTGAACAACAACGGTTTCGGGCCGATCACGCGGCGCACCTTGCGGATCCATTCGACGCTGCGTACCCCGTCGACCAGCAGCACGTCGGCATCGGTAGCCGCCAACGCCTCGGCCCGGCGCAGGATCTCGTGCTCGTCGGTGGCATCGGTGCGAGCCACCACCACAAGGTCGGTGCGGGTCCGGAGCACCAGATCGAGCTTGTCCAGATACTCCTCGAGCGGGAGGAGCTGTTTGCCGGAAACGTGCCCGCAGCGGCGGGGCCGTTTCTGGTCTTCCAGGATCACCCCGGACGCGCCGATCGCCTCCAACTGCTCGATGACGTGGCAGGCGACCTCGGGGTCGACGTAGCCGTCGTCGATGTCGACCAGCAAGTGCTGGTGCGGGAACGCCAGCCGCAGGCGTTGGACGAAGCCGACCATGTCGGGCCAGGCGATGTAGCCGATGTCGGGCAGCCCGTAATAGGAGGCGGCGAAACCGAATCCGGAGACGAACATGCCGTTGTAGTGCTGCGCGGCGATGGACGCGGAGTACATGTCATAGATCCCGATCAACGGGGTGACCCCGTCGCCGGAGATCTCGGTGCGCAATGCGGTGCCGTAGCTGCGGAGGTGACCCGATGCGGAATCCATGACACGAACCTGTCAAACGAGTGCTGAAGAAACGCTGAGACGGAAACTGACCGACAGGGGAACTTTCACCGAGCCCGGACGTTAGCGTGACTGCGCCGCAGGTCTGCTTTTTTCAGGAGTGGGCGTAGCCGCTTCGGCGATGGCCAGCCCGGTACCTCCGCTGCTGCGCGCGCGGTCGCGCTGCAGACGGACGAACCGGTCGAAGACCTCGAGCGGTCCGCCGCAGGGATCCCGGTCCCGTCGTCGTCGAACTCCGCAGACCCACCCGCCGTCCGACGCCCCATACCCTCGATCCCATCATCGTCTGGCTGAAGGGACTCTTCGGGGCCGGGAAAACCACCACCGCAGCAGAATTGGTCACACTGCTACCCGGGCACAGCCAGGAAGCACACGTCATCGACACCACCGGCCTACAGCCAGCGCAAGTCGCGAAACTCATTGCCGCACACACCGAACAGCAACGCCAGACCGGCATCCCTCCCGCAACCGAGATCCGATAACTCGCAGAATCCGCGAACAGCAGCCGGCACGCCGTCGATCGGTGATCAAACGATAATCTGCATCAACAAGATGAGAATCGTTCCAGCCCTGACCTTCTCATCAATCCGACGCACCCCAGCTCAGTCTCCTACTGACTGCGTCAACTCCGATGAGAACGAACATCGGCCCCCTGAACGCGAATGTCGGCCAGCCCCTTGCTTTCCCGCGAGCGAGGCCGGGTGGCGGTCGGCAGCGAGATCGACGAGACCTTGCCGAAGTCCGAGCGCAGCCACCGCGATCTCCCGCCGCCCGCCGACTTGGCAGATGCCTTGCGCACGTTGAAAACCGCGATGCCTTGCGCACGTTGAAAACCGCACAGAAGGCTGAATGCCTGGCCCTGGGCATCCCGTGGCCCGACAATAGCCATGATCGAAAACGTCGTGTCACATCTGCAGCGCGACGAACTTCGTCTCCAGGAACTCGTCGAGCCCCTCCCAGGAGCCTTCACGTCCCAGACCGGACTTCTTGACACCGCCGAAAGGCGCCGCGGCATAGGCCACCGTCCCTCGGTTGAGACCGACATTGCCGGTTTCCAAGGCTTCGCAGACCCGCACCGCGCGGTGCAGGTTCTGCGTGAAGACATAGGCGACCAGGCCGTAGTCCGTGTCGTTCGCCCGCCGCACCACGTCGGACTCGTCTTCGAACGGGATCAGCGGAGCGACCGGGCCGAAGATCTCCTCAGTGTTGAGCAGAGCGTCGGCGGGAACGTCACGCAGGACCGTGGGCTGGTGGAAGTATCCCGGACGGTCCGGATGCCCCCCTCCGACAACGAGTTTCGCGCCCTTGGCCACGGCGTCGTCCACGATCGCGGCCACATTGGCAACCTGCCTGGCGTTGATGAGCGGCCCCAGGTTTACTCCGTCCTCGGCCCAGTTGCCCTGGACGTAACCGGACATCCGCTCGACCAGCATCTCCTGAAATCGGTCGATGATCGTGGAATGCACGAAGATCCGATTGGCCGAGGTACAGGTCTGGCCCGCGTTCCACATCTTGTTCATCATCAGGGCATCGATCGCGACCTGTAGGTCGGCGTCGTCGAAAACGATGAAGGGAGCATTGCCACCCAACTCCAACGACGTACTCAGGACCTGCTCGGCGTCCTGTTCCAGCAGCTTGACCCCCACCGCGGTAGACCCGGTGAACGACAGTTTGCGGGCCAGCCCGGACCGGATCAGCGGCTCCATGACGTCATTGGGCGAACTGGTGGTGACGGCGTTGAGGGCGCCTGCGGGGACACCCGCATCCATGAGCGCCTGGACGAAAGCCAGTAGTACCAAGGGGGTTTCGGTGGCCGGTTTGATCACCTGCACGGCGCGGCCGCGGCGGTGACCGCGCTGTACGTCGCCGCCACCGCAGCAGGTCGCCACCGACGACCGCTTCACCAGCCGCGGCTATATCCAAGACGTCGAGCATCCGCACCCGGCGATCGGGCGGTTGACGATCACGAGCGTTCCCTGGCGGGTCGAGGGAATCGTGCCGCGAATTCGCGGCGCGGCTCCGATGATCGGCACCGGCAACGCGGAGATCCTGGGCCGCTACGTCGACGCTGCGGCTTGTGCCACAGCGACCTCAGTTATCTGGACGGGACGCTGACCTCCCTGCTCGGACCGGCCCCGATCATCCTCGGTCACGAATTCGCCGGAGTGGTCTCGGAGATCGGCGAAGGCGTCGAGAACTTCCATGTCGGTGACCGGGTCGCGATAAATGCCGACACCGACGGGCCGGGCACCGCGATCGACGGTGGTTTCGCCACCAAGGTTCTCGTCCGGGACTGGGAAGCCGTGCACATCCCCGACGGCGTGTCCTGGGAACAGGCCGCCCCCGCTACCGACGCCGGTCGCACGGCCCACCATGCGGTTTTCGGAATCGGTGAGGTCACCGCAGGCACACGCGTCGGAATCGTCGGGTACGGCGGACTGGGCTCGCTCGGCGCGCTGATAGCAAAGGCTTCCGGCGCAGAGGTTTTCGTCGCCGACGTCAGCGAACAGGCCCGCGCGAGCGCCACCGCGGACGGGGCACTGAAAGTCGTCACCGATGTCCGCGATCTCGCCGACGCGAAACTCGACGTCATCATCGACTTCGCCGGTTTCGACACCACCACCTCCGGCGCGGTCGCCACGGTCCGCAAGGGCGGCAGAGTCGTACAGGTAGGACTCGCGAAGCCAACCGTCACCTTCGACGTCCAAGATCTCGTCCTGGGCGAGGTGCAGTTGCACGGCTCGGTTACCGGCAGCACGGACGACCTGGCCGCGGTGCTCCGATTCATCGAGAACGGCACCATCTCCTCGCGCGTCGAAACACTCTCGTTCGAGCAGATCGGTGAGGGCTACGACCGGATGAAGCGCGGTGACTACCACGGCCGCCTGGTAGCCATGTTCGATCACCCCGCCCATTAGCCCCCGCAATTCGCCGACGGCCTTTTCTCGATGCCACGGTAGGACCACTGCGGCGCCCGCGTACCCCGGGAACGAGCCGGGGTACGCGGGCGCTGGATACCCACTGATCGACGAGCCGACGGTTGTGGGTCTCGGGACCGGCGACCACGGCTACTCCGAACAGGACACACAGCATCGCGACCAACCCGAAGGTCCCGCCTTCGCCCACCTGGTCATAGACGTATCCGCCGACGAGAGGCCCCAACGTCGAACCCACGACGAGCCCCACCGTAATCGCCGTTTCAGAGTCGACAATCCGGCGCTTGCACCGCATCGCAGCCCAGCGATGTCAGGACGGTCGGCATAAAGATCGTCGAGACCGTAACCGCGCCGAAAGGCAGGTCGCAAGAACCCAGGACACGATGGTCCGCAGACGAGTCGAGGGTGCGAACAGTTGCATTACCGACGTCGTCTCCTCCACGACCCGTCGGCGGCGGTGAGCATCGCGGGGAACGCTGTGCACGCGTTCGTGCACACCCCACAGCGTCCCGATCCTCGCCGCCGCAGTGACCATCGTCCCGCCGATCGCGCTACTGACGGCGGTGCACGGTGTCACCGTCCTGTTGCGCTGAGCGGCGCTCGGGCTGCCATACCTGTACAAGCCCATGAAGCACTCGTCGGTGGCCCGCGTACGCTCGGTTCCGGGAAGGCGGAGGTCATATGACGCGAACCGAAACGGGAGGCCGGGGCGAGGGAAGGGCGCGGAGCCCGCGGGGCCGGGGCGAGGAGTTGCGCACGGAGATCCTCGCGGCGGTCAATCGCTTGCTGGCCGAATGGGGTGGGGTCGAGAAGCTGACCATGCGCGCGGTGGCGACCGAGGTGGGTACGACCGCGGCGAGTATCTATCTGCATTTCGCCGATAAGACCGAGTTGGTGTGGGCGGCGTTGTCGGATAAGTACACCGAGCTCGCCGCTCGGATGGCCGATGCCGATGTCGGCGCGGTGTCCGATGGTCCGCGTGCGCGCCTGCGGGCTGCGGCGCACGCATATTGCCGGTTCGGGCTCGACAATCCCGGCCATTATCGGCTGATGTACGAGGTGCGTCAGCCCGAGGTGGATGCCTCCCGCATCGGGCGGCACCCATCGCGATTGATCTCGGAAAATTTCCGCAAGGCGTTCGTACGCTGTCGCGAGGCCGGGCACGGGTTGGCGCTGCCGATCGAACAGTCCGCACAGACCCTGTGGCAAGGATTACACGGTGAGCTGTCACTGTCGCACAGCCTGTTCTCCGGCGCCTCCACCGAGGCACTGATGCTGGCGTTGGCGGACGGACTGCTCGACGCCCTCGTTTCCGCAGCACCGGACAGCTCCGAACGATGGCCCTCACCGTCGGATTCACCCGCGTCCCAGCAACTTCGCTCGATCCTGATTCGCGACACAGGTCACAGCAACTCCTAGCCGCCGCGCTCGACACATCTCGCGAACGAGGCGTACAGTCCTGACTGAACTTAGTTTAGTTACATTCGCTAACGAGTTTCGGAAGGATCCGACAATGAAGATCAGCCTCGACATCGACAAGTGCTGCGGAGCAGGTCAGTGTGTTTTCGCGGCCCCGGAAGTCTTCGATCAGCGCGAGGAGGACGGTGTCGTCGTCCTGCTCGAGGACAATCCGCCGGACGATCAGCTGGCCGCCGTGCGCGAAGCCGCCGCGGTCTGCCCCGCCGCCGTGATCAGCGTGCGCGAATGAACGCGCACAGCCTCGAATCGGTCGTCATCGTCGGCGCGTCGGCCGCCGGGTTGAGCGTCGCGGAAGGGCTGCGTCGCGGTGGATACACCGGGCGGATCAGTTTGATCGGCGAGGAATCCCACCTGCCCTACGACCGGCCGCCACTGTCCAAACAACTGCTCGCGGGCGACTGGGACAGCACCCGGGTACTGCTGCGCAGCCCGGAGGACATCGCCGCTCTGGATCTGGATCTGCGGTTGGCGCGTCGAGCCGTCGGCCTCGATACCAGTGCCAAGCGGGTGACGCTCGACGATGGAGGACAGGTCGACTACGACGCCCTGGTAATAGCCACCGGGGTTGCCGCACGCCGCCTGCCCGGAACCGACGGGCTCGCGGGTGTGCACGTACTGCGCACCCTCGAGGACGCACTCGCGTTTCGAGATGCCTTGCGCGCGTTGCCGAATCTGGTCATCGTCGGGTCCGGCTTCGTCGGCGCGGAGGCGGCCGCGGTCGCCCGCACGCTGGGCGCACAGGTCACGATGGTCACCGATGTCACCGCGCCGCTGTCCGACGCGTTGGGCGCCGACCTGGGCGCGATGCTCACCCAGGTCCATCGTGAACACGGCGTTCGGCTCGAGACCGGCGCCCTGGTCGACGCCGTCCTGTCCGAGTCCGGCCGCGCCACCGGCGTGCGATTGGCCGATGGCCGCACGATCGAGGCCGATGCCGTGCTGGTCGGTATCGGCGCGATCCCGAATACGGCCTGGCTGGCCGGCAGCGGCGTCCCGGTGCACAACGGTGTGCA
The DNA here is from genome assembly GCF_000308615.1 of Nocardia jiangxiensis NBRC 101359. GTDB lineage: Bacteria > Actinomycetota > Actinomycetes > Mycobacteriales > Mycobacteriaceae > Nocardia > Nocardia jiangxiensis. Next base: position 8,710 of record NZ_BAGB01000155.1, on the reverse strand, counting down.
CTGCGATGCCACCCTGCACGCCGGTTCCGGGGTGTGGGCGGCCGGCGATGTGGCCTGCTGGGACCATCCGGCAACCGGCGCCCCGACCCGGATCGAACACCGCACCAACGCCGCCGAACAGGGCCTGCTGGTCGCGCGCAACATCCTCGCCGGCCCCGGAGCGGCGCAGCCTTTCGACCCGGTCCCGTACATCTGGTCGGACCAGTACGACCTGAAATTCCAGATCTACGGCCGCACCCGCGGCGCACAACGCGTGGACATCGTCGAGGGCAGTATCGCCGAACGCCGCCTCGTCGCCCGCTACAGCGACAACGGCCGCATCTGCGGCGTCGTCGGCGTGAACATGCCCCGTGCCACCCGCGGCTACCGCCCCCAGGTGGCCGCCAATGCCCTCATCGAACCTCCTCTCCCCGTTGGGATTTCAGAATGACACAGCATGAATTGCGCGCCGGGGTCATCGGCCTCGGCATGATCGGCGGCGGCGTCGCGGTCAGCCTGGCGCGACGCGGACGCGTCCCGGTCGTCTACGACATCCGCCCCGATGCCGCCGAGGCGCTACCGGACGTCGACGCGCCACTGAGCTCCCCGGCCGACGTGGCCAAGGCCAGCGACGTCGTGATGATCGCGGTGGTGGACGCAGAGCAGGCACGCACGGTCATCGCCGGGCCCGAAGGCGTACTCGCCGGAGCGCACCCGGGACTGACCCTGGTGCTGCTCTCGACCGTCGCGCTGCCCGTGGTCCGCGAGCTCGCGGACCTGTGCGCCGAACACGAGGTCGGCTTCCTGGACTGCGGCGTCACCCCCGGGGACCGGGCCGCCGAGAACGGGATGGTCGCGATCCTGGGCGGGGACGCGGCCGTGGTCGCCGCCGCCGAACCGGTCCTGCGGGACTGGGCGAAGAAGGTGGTGCACTGCGGTCCGCTCGGAGCGGGGATGGCCACCAAGATCGCCCGCAACGTCGTCACCTACGGCAGCTGGCGCACCGTCCACGAGGCCGCGGCGCTGGCCGGCGCGGCCGGGGTCGATCCGGCGAAACTGGCCGAAGTGATCGAAACGGCCGATCCGCAGGGCCGCACCCTGCTGCAACTGCTGCACTCGCGGGACGCCCAGGGCGAACTGCCCGAGACGCTCAGCCGCAAGATCGAGCCGCTGATGTCCAAGGACCTGACCGCCGCCCGCGACCTGTCCACCGAACTGCACGTGGACATCCCCCTGGCCGATGTCGCGCGGACCCACGTGCGCGACACACTCGATCTGCCCATGGAAGAACCGCAGGGCACCGCGCACGAGCGCGGCCTGGCCGTGATGGACGCGGTCTACGGCGACGGGTTCAGCCAGAACATGCCCGCCGCCAGCACCCCGTTCACCGACACCACCACCGACCATCTGTTCGGCGAGGTATGGTCCCGCCCCGGGCTGTCCGTCCGTGACCGCCGGCTGCTGGTGCTCGGCGCCACCGCCGCCCTCGGCCGCGCCGACCTGGTCCAGATCCAGGTACGTGGCGCCTTGGTCACCCGGGACCTGACCCCCGACGAACTGCGCGAGTCCGCACTCCAACTCGCCTACTACGTGGGCTGGGGCAATGCCACCGCCACCCATCAAGGCATCGAAGCCGCCCTCGCCGACACCGCCCAGGAGAAGAAATGACCGACACCATCGTTCAACAGCCCGTCACCCGCTCCGCGGCCGCACCACTGGACCCGCCCGTGGAATACCACGACCTGCGCGAGGACAAGCCGGTGCATCGGGTTCGCTTCCCGAACGGATTGGAGGGCTGGCTGGTCACCCGATTCGACGAGGGCAGCGCGGTTTTCGGCGATGCGCGGTTCACCGCCCACCGCCAGCGGCACGACACGCTGCCCGGCGAGGTCGACGAGGCCGGGCACGACGCGCCGTTCGACCCCGTATTCGTGATGATGGACGAACCCGACCACAGCCTCTACCGCCGCCTGCTCGCGGGCCGGTTCACCCCCAAGAACATCCAGACCCGGCTGCAGCCCTACATCGATCAGATCGTCGAGGAACACCTGGACGCGATCGCCGCAGGGCCACAGACCTTCGACTTCGTGCAGGCGATGTCGCTGCCCATCCCCTGCCTGGTGATCTGCGAACTGCTCGGCGTCCCCTACGCCGACCGCGACGAATTCCATCACGCCACCGAGGCCATGATGGACATGGGCAACCCCCGCGACGTGCGCGACAAGGGCGCACACTGGCTGATCGACTACATCACCAACCTGATCGCGGACAAGAAACGCAGCAACGCCACCGGCGACCTGCTCGCCGAACTCATTGCCGCACAACGCACCAACGCGTCCTTCGTCACCGACAACCAACTCATCGGCATGGGCGTACTGCTGCTGTTCGCCGGTCACGACACCACCGCCGCGATGCTCGGACTGTCCACCTACACCCTGCTCACCCACCCCGAGCAGCGCCGCCACCTGATCGAGCACGCCGAGGAACCCCTGAAGGTCGGCGCGATGGTCGAGGAACTGATGCGCTACCTCACCATCGTCCAGTTCGGGCTGGGTCGCGTCGCCCTGGAAGACCTGGAACTCGGCGACGCCCGAATCAGCAAGGGCGACCTGGTCGTCGTCGCGATGAACGCCGCCAACCGCGACCCGCGCGTGTTCACCGACCCCAACGTCCCCGACTTCGAACGAAAGATGACCCGCCACTTGGCCTTCGGCTACGGCGTGCACCAATGCCTCGGCCAGAACGTCGCCCGCGCGGAACTGAAAACCGTGCTGCCCAAGCTCTTCCGTCGTTTCCCCGAGCTGCGCTTGGCAGTTCCGGCAGACGAGGTCCCGATGGACGTCACCGGCACCAATTACGGTGTGAAGAAACTGCTCGTGACCCGCTGACCGACACAGTCACTTGGCGTGGATGCTCGGGCATCCACGCCAAGTCGCACAATCATGGCCGGTCATGGACTCGACATGGGCAACACCGTCGAATCGGATGTTCCGTCGTGCAACCTGGTGGATGCGGGCCGACGCGAACACGCCCACAGCGCGATTGCCGATCGCCCAGTGCCCACCGGTGCGTGGAAGATAGCGGCCCACCCCCGTCGAATCGAGTGCGTTGCCATTCCAGATCGAACTCTCGCACCGCCTCGAGCTCGTGGGGACGCTCACCTGTCGGCGCGTTTTCGTGCAACCAAGTACGTACTTCTCACGGAACTACGTTTGAGCTGGCGTGACGTCGAGATCCATGACGTTTCCTATAGGCCGAATCGGATGGCCGGTGTCGCCTTGTCGCCCTCCACACCATTGCCGCCCGGAACTGCCCGAGGGCGCGCGTTCGACGCCGATCGTCGGCCACGAGCATGGCGGCGGGAGTCGCTTCCGCGCGCGGCGACGAGGCCGTGGAGCCGATCAGACTCCAGCGCTGCCGGCGGCGTCTCGTCCAGCCAACCAGCCGAACACCAAAGCAGGTCCCAGAGTTCCACCGGCACCGCCGTACGTCATCCCCATCGCCGACGCCATCACGTTGCCTGCCGCGTACAGGCCGGGGATCTCGAGCCCGTCGACGTCGAGTACGCGCCCGCTCGGATCGGTCCTCGGGCCGCCCTTCGTCCCCAACGCTCCGCTGCGTACCTGCACGGCGTAGTACGGCGCAGTGTCCAGCGGCGCTACGTTGGCGGCCGACCTGGCTCCGACCTCGCGGTCGCCCCACCACTGGTCGAGTGTCGACTCACCACGTCCGAACTGTGGGTCCTTGCCGTCGACAGCATATTTGTTCCACCGAAGTATGGTGGCTTCCAGCTGAGCTGCCGGCACGTCGATCGTCTTCGCGAGGGCTTCGATGGAATCCGCCGTGACGATCCAGTCGGGAAGGGCCGCAGGTGGGAAATAGCCTGCCAGACCGAACTTCTCCATGTAGTAGTTGTCGAACAGCAGCCAAGCCGGGTGATTGCTGTAGTCGTACGTCGACACGTCCAGGTAATGAAATGCCGCCCCGAAGGCGTTGTAGTTCGCCGATTCGTTGGCGAACCGGTTACCTGCACGGTTGACCATGATGCTGTGCGGACGTGAACGCTCTCCGTTGACCAGGTAGGGCACTCGTCCCAGACCGGGCCGATCGACGTCGATGGTGGGTGCCCACCACGCTTCCCGCATGTTTCCGAGTCCGGCACCGATACGCATCGCCATCTTCAGGCCGTCACCGGTGTTCGTCGGTACCGATACCGGTCGATCGAGTGGCCCACGGAGGAACGAGCGCACCATCTCCGCGTCCTGTTCGAAACCGCCGGTGGCGAGGATGACGCCGCGCCGAGCACGGACTTCGAAATCCTCTGTCTCCGAACCGAAACGAACGCCAACGACGCGGCCGTCCTCGAGAACGAGCGACTGCGCACGTGTCGACGTGTGCGGCAGCAGACCGCGGTCGAGGCATCCTTTGAGAAGAGCGCCCATCAGAGCCTGCCCGGTGCCGCGCGCGTCTGTGGCCTTGCGTGCGGCCAGGTCTTCCGCCGTGGGACCGCTGGACGCGCCCTCGCCGAACGTCGTCTCGTCCAGCGAAATGTTCACGGGCAGTTGATGACCGACCCATACCTTCTCCGCCCAGTCCCCCAGCTCGGCGAACGGAAACATCGGGCACATCAGCGTGCGGCCACCGTTTTCCTTCGCACCCGGGTGGGTGGGGTGGTAATCGGGGAAATTCTCGATGATCTTGAACCGGGCGGGAGTGTGTTCTTCCAGCCAAGAGATCACTTCAGGGCCCTTGTGAACGAACGATTCGAGAACGGCGTCGTCGACGAGATCGTGCGTCAGAGAACGGATGTAGGTGAGCGCTTCCTCGGAACTGTCGGAGACACCGAGTGCGGCCATGTGCGGGTTGTTGGGCATCCAGACCATGCCGCCCGACCACGCTGCGGTACCACCGACGTGTTCTGCCTTCTCGTAGATCCCTACGTCGGCGCCCGCGTCGTGCGCCGATATCGCGGCAACCAAACCCGCAGCACCGGCGCCGAGAACTATCACGTCGTGCGTCCGTGTATCAGCCATGTTCGGGAGTTCCTATCCGGGGCGGAGTTTCGATGAGGTCACACAGCTGTGTGACGACCCGTTCGAGATCGTTGCTGCGGCATACCGCTGCCACGTATCTGTCGGGCCGCAGAATCAGTACCTCGTCGTCTTTACGTGCGAGCAAGAGATCGCGGAAATAGCCGGCGATATCGCGGAGCTCCGTCGTGGCGGTCGTCGTCTCGAATCCGTGACGGCGCGCGGTCAACGTGGGGGTCACATGAAAGAGCTTCGCGCCCAACGCGGTCCATCGATCACGGGTCACGTCTCGAAGGTGATCCGCCGGGTCCGCTGTCAACCCCAGAATCGCGAAGTTTCCGCCGACCGCGTCGTCGAGCTCGAGGCGAACACCGTCGGCCGTCTGCACCGGGGGCTGGCCGAACATCCGACCGACCGGCGACCCCTTGTCGTTCGTCGCTCCACCGACCACGACGCCGTCGCGATAGCGCGGGGCCGGTTTGTACTTCATCTGAAGTATGTATTCACGCGCGCCGGGTATCCGCTGGACGTTGCGAAACAGCACGTCGCGAACCATCTCGGTCGCACGATTACGGGGTTGGTAATAGCTTCCGACCCGCGTCGCGAACGACACCATGGTCTCGGCGTTGCCGCGCCGCTCGGTGTCGTAGGTTGCCAGCAATCGCGCGTCCGCACGTCCCTGTGTGACAGCAGCGAGCTTCCACGCCAAGTTGGTTGCGTCCCTGATACCGGAGTTCATGCCTTGCCCGAAGAACGGCGGCTGAAGATGGGCGGCATCGCCCGCCACGAAGACGCGGCCGACACCGAAGGTCTCCGCGGTACGCGAATGATGCCAATACACGCGCCGCCGCGAGATGGTGGGCGTCGGGATTCCCCGATAGAAGCGTCCGACGAGACGTTGCACCGACTCGTCGGTGACCACTTCGTCTTCCGTTTCGTCGGGTAGCAATTTGAATTCGAATCGACGATGCCCGTAGGGAAGTGGAATGGTCATCGCGGGTCGATCCGGATCGCAGTAGACCGCCGAGAACGGGGCGTCCCACGTGTCGTCGCTCACGTCCACCACGAGCCATTTCGATGGCGCTGTCTCGCCACGCAAGGCGATACCGAGCGCATCGCGTACGAAGCTCCGGCCGCCGTCGGCACCCACGACGTACCCGGCCCGGATTCGGGCCTCGCCGTCCGGCGACTTCGCGGCCAGCTCAACCCCGTTCGCGTCCTGCGTCACGTCGGTCACCTCGGATGCCACCCGTAATCGAACATGATCGAAGCGATCGAGCCCTTTACGCAGAGCCGCTTCCATGAGTGGCTGAAAGAACAGATTGCGGCGCGGCCAGCCGTAGGGTTGCCCTACCGGGCTTACATGTGCCAGTTGTTTGCCGCTGGAGCTGTAGTACCGAATCGGGACATTCTGAATCAGGTCCGGAAGTACGTCCACCAGTACGCCTGCGGCTTGAAACGAACGCAGCGACTCGTCGTCGATCGCCACTGCGCGCGGATGCTCGACGATACCGACGTTCTTGTCCAGAACCACCGTTCGCACACCCGCTACGCCCAACAGGTTCGCAAGGGTCGCGCCACACGGTCCCGCACCCACTATCGCGACATCTACATCGAATTCCACCGAACGAAGCCTCCTCGGCTGCACTCTCGAACATCGAAAACCTTTGCACAGCAGTGCAGTACGCGCCGGTGCGTCGGGCACAGGATCGGTGAGACACGACCTCACGTCGAACCTTCCGACGCTAATGTACATCGCGTCAGATCTCTTCGAGTGAAGTTCCGCGGACAAGGCCGAAAGAGATTTCTATGCAGCCGCTACGCGAATGTAGTGACCGGCGATACCAGGCCGAGTCAGTGAAGTCGCCCTCACCCCGGGCGAGACTCAGCTGGCCGTCGACAGTTCCCGACCCTCGGCACGTTTGTAAACTATGTGTCAGATTCCTCTGTGGTGGGTCATTTTTCAACCAGCGTCACCAGGGCAGGGCGGAGCGAGCTCCACACCAGGGCGCGGTCGGGCTCGGCACTCGTCCGAAGAGGAAGCACACACGCCAGGCCGTCTCGAAGGGGTGCCTGACTATTGGCAGATTCTGCCAGTAGTGGCATAATCAGTCACAGAGCGGATAGGGCATCAGGCTTGAACAACGCCACGCAGGTTCACGCGGATTCGGGGTTGACATGGCATCGACGGATACACAGCGCGGAAGGCGACAGGATCTCGGCTTGGCCGACGCCTCGCGCGCGACGGTCGAACTCTTCATCGAGTCGGGTTCGAGCGCGTTCTCGGTGCCGGAACTCGCGGCGAACGCGGGCGTCTCGGAGCGGACGTTCCACCGCTACTTCCCGCGCAAGGAGGACGCGATACGGCCGTTCCTGCGCGGCGGCTTGGAACGCGTCATCGACATCTTCGCTGCTGCCGAGTCCGGACTCCCCCTCCGGCAGGCGGTCGAAGCCGCCTGGGCCGAGTCCTGGCCGGTCAAATACCCCCGCGAGGCAGCCGGGCTGCACGTGGTACTGGCCGGATCCGAAGCGCTGCATGCCGTTCTGCTTCAGGAGACGCTGCACAGCGAGCAGCGCTGGGCCTCGGCACTCGCACCGGCACTCGGTGTCGGCGCGCGGTCGGCGACGGCCAGGATGGCCGGCGCCGCGGTGGTCGCCGCCTTCCGACTGTCGTGGGAGGCCTGGTCGGAGCAACCGGATCTCGATCCGATGGTCGTGATCCGTCAGCACAACGAATTGTGCGGCCACCTTCTCGAAGGCCGCACCGCACCGCCGGACTGAACGTCCGGAGAAAGAAGGAATCATGTCCACCGATGTCACCGGGCGGCCCCTCGTCATCGAGGTCGCCATGTCCCCCGTCGTCGCCAATGCCGGAGGCGAGGAACTGAGCACCAGCAGCATCATCGAAGAGGCTCAGAACTGCCTGTCCGCCGGCGCGGGCATCGTGCACTGCCATCATGACTTCTCGTTGCCCCTCGACGACGCGATCGCCCAGATCATCGACGTTAACCGCGGGATCCTCGCCGAGTACCCCGGGGCACTCGTGTACCCCGCCTACATGCCGGGACACAAGGTCGAGGAACAGATGCTGCATCTGCGTCCGCTCGCGGAATCCGGCCAGATGACGATGTTCGCCTTCGACCCCGGCGTGACCGAGCACGGCCGGGCAGACGATACGGGGCTGATGACGGGTTCGATCGTCAGCGGCACCACCTTTGCCCAGGCCACCGCGATGACCGAACTCTCGCACGAATTCGGGGTTCCGTGTTCGCTGGGTATTTTCAACCCCGGCGCCATCCATTGGGTCCGATCCCTCGGCGCGGCCGGGCGTTTCGTTCCCGGAACAGTTGCGAAATTCTACTTCGCCGGTGGATCCGCCTGGGGCGCCAAGGAATCCGGCCCGACCTTCGGTCTGCCGCCGACCAAGGAAGCGCTCGACATCTACCTCGGCCTGCTCGAGGGCGCGAACCTGCCCTGGACCGTATCGCTGATGGGTGGCGAACTACTCGAGACGGACCTGGCGCGTTACGCGGTCGAGCGCGGCGGGAACCTGCGGATCGGCCTCGAAGACCCGCTGCGCACCGTCGGCCACACCAACACGGACATGATCAAGCAGGCCATCGCGCTCGCCGGCGAGGTCGGCCGCCCGGTCGCCACATATCAGAACGCACTGGACGTGCTTTCTTCCTGAGTGAGCGTCC
>NZ_BAGB01000156.1 GCF_000308615.1 Nocardia jiangxiensis NBRC 101359 | reverse complement strand
CTATTCGCAATGATTTGCCAGGAGAATCGGACAAAACGGTGGGCACCGACCGATCGGTCGGTGCCCACCTGTCGATCGCGCGGAACCTCAGGCCCGGTTGATCGTCGTGGCGTTGTCAGCAATCGAGTAGCTGATCGAGCCGTGCTCGAAGTTGCTGATCTTGCCGCCCTCGATGTCCTGCTCGTCGGAGGTCGGGTAGCCGAGCGGGCCGCCCGCGCCGCCGTCGGCCTCCCACGCCTTGCGGATCTCGCCGTACACGGTGTAGGTGCCCGTCGGGAGGCTGAAATAGATTACGCCGCCAGTGAATTCCTGGTACTTGCCGCCGTTGGGGGCGTCCAGCTCCTCCGAGGTCGGCTCACCCAAGGGGCTCGACGCGCCGCCGGCTTCGTTGTAGTGGTCGCCGATCGTTCCCTTGACTTCGAATCCCATTCGACAGGTTCCTTCCGTGCAGATCCATACGTGTTGGCAAACGCCGGGCATCACGGTAGCGCACGTTCGTCGATTCCGGGTATCGAGTCACATATCGATCAGCGTCCGTACACGTGGAGTTCGCTCGAACCGGTCTACCCCCGAAACCCCGTCTGTTACACCCCTCGAGCTATCTACCAGCGAAGTAGTGAGCAGTGCTTCGCTGCGAGCTATTCGATTCCATCCGTCCCGCAGGACTGCTCCGTGATGGACTTGTTACCAATCCCGTTGTTCGGCACGGTGTTCCGCAAGCCGATGCTCAGCATCGGCGCCGAGCGGCTGTGTACCGCTGACGGGCAACCAACCATGGCGCGCTCGCGACATGCCGGGAGTGCCACCTGCGTGATACATGAATGTGCTTGCGCGGCCACGGATTCGGGCTCACCGAAAACCGTTCCGCGACAGAATCCCCCAACTGATCTCCAGGGCAGGCCGTCACGTGGTGGTGCGAGAGACGGCCCTGCCCCCATCCCGCCGTGGCCACGCGCTGTCGAGCCGTGCCACGGCGGGAAAGGCTCTACCGGTACGGCTCCTCGAAGCCGCCGATCTCCTGTTCGAGCAGTTCGGCCAGGCGCAGCGGCGTGCGGTCCTCGAACATCGGGCCGATGAGCTGTACGCCCACCGGGAGCCCCTCGGGGGAGCGGCCCGCGGGGATGGCGGTGGCGGGCAGGCCGGGCATGGTGGCCAGGCCCGGCCAGACGAGTTGATCGGCGAACGGGTATGCGACACCGTCGATGTCGATCCGGCGGGTGCTCAGGTCGATGTCGCGCTCGTGCGGGAAGGCGGGTGTCGGGGTGATCGGGCAGACCACGACGTCGAATTCGCCGAACAACTCGCGCCAACCCTGACGATGCAGCTCACGGCGGTTGTTGGCGGCGACCCAGTCGCGATGGCTGAATACCGCGCCGCGCAGGCGTTCCGCGTCCAAACTCCGATCGTCCGGATCCAGCTTTGCGGCGTGCTCGCGCATGAAGGCATATGCCTGGTCCGGATAGCCGGAGGCGAGATTCGCCAGCAGCAGCTGGGTGTAGAGCGTCCCGGCCTCGACCAGGTCGGGCAGCAGCGGGCTGTGCCGTTCCACCCGGGCTCCGGCGGCGACGAGCGCATCCGCGACGCGATCGACCGCAGCGCGCACCGCCGAACCGGTCGTGATGGTCGGATGGTCCTCGAGGATCAGGACGCGGAACTCGCCCAGCCGTTCGTGTCGCGCGGGCGGTAGCGCGAGTTCGTAGGCGACACCGAGTGTCAGCGGATCCGGCCCGGCCATCACATCCAGTAGCAGGGACAGATCGCGGGCGGTGCGCGCCAGCGGTCCGACGACGCCGAGATCGCGATCCGACGGCAGCGCTGGTGCGGGCGGCGGGATGTGACCACGGTTGGCGACCAGACCGAAAGTTGGCTTGTGCGAATAGATTCCGCAGAAGTGCGCCGGAACGCGCAGCGATCCGGCGATATCCGAGCCGATGGACAACGCGCCGAATCCGGCGGCCAGCGCCGCGGCGGACCCGCCGGAGGAGCCGCCCGGTGTGCGCCCGAGATCCCACGGATTGTTGGTGGCGCCGTACACCTCGTTGAAGCTCTGCAGATCCGCCAGCATGAGCGGCACATTGGTCTTGCCGAGGACCACCCCGCCCGCGGCCTTGACCCGCGCCACCTGCACCGCGTCCTCGGTGGGCCGGAAATCCGCGAACTGCGGCATACCCCAGGTCGTGGGCAGTCCGGCGATGTTGTAGGACTCCTTGACCGTCACCGGAATTCCGAGCAACGGCCGATCCTCACCACGGGCGCGCGCCCGATCGGCCTCGCGCGCCGCGTCCCGTGCCCGATCGAAATCCGGCACGCAGATCGCGTTGATGTCCTTGTCGTCCCGCTCGATTCGAGCGATCGCCTCGTCGGTCAGTTCCACCGAGGTCACCTCACCGGCGCGCAGCGCTGCGGTGAGTTCTTCAGCCGTACGGAAGCTCCATTCCACCGGATCGAGCGTACCTGTCGGCGGTGACCGCACAACCGGATAACGCGCTGCCGCGGGCCCGGTGAGCGGCGTCGGCGGGTCAGTGTTCGAGCGGCCGCAGTTCCGGGCGTTTGGCCGCGCGGCCGGCACCGGTGGACGCGCCGCGCAGGCGACGCCACAGCCAGGGGCGGACGGTGGCCGCCACCCAGGCGAGTTCGCCGAAAGTGCCACCGGCGCGGTACTTTTCGGTATTCGGCGGGGGTACGGTCCAGCTGTCGTCCGCGCCGTCGAGGCCGAGGGCTTGGGCTGCGGCCAGGGCGAACCGGTTGTGGCCCTCGGGCGAGCCGTGTAATCGGTCCGGACTCCACATGCGTAGGTCGGCCATCGATTCGGCGGCGTAGAGGTCGACCAGACGCAGGTCGTATCTGTTGGCGCACAAGCGGATTCGCTCGTTGATCAGATCCATGCGCGGGCCGATGAGGCGCGCGGCGAGCGGGACGATGCGACGGGCGTCCGGGAAGGTCGTGGTGACGACCGTCGCACCGCTGGCGCTGAGCTTCGCGTACAGCTCCTCCATCACATCCAGCGCCGCGCCGAAGTCGCTGCCGGGCGCGGTCACATCGTTCATGCCCGCACAGATGCCGACCACATCGGGTTGCATGGCCAGTGCCGCATCGAGCTGCTCGTCCCGGACCTCGGCGACGCGGCGGCCACGGACCGCGAGGTTGGCGTACTCGATATCCGGATTGTCCCGGGCCAGCCGCTCGGCGAAACGATCCGCCCAGCCGCGCACACCGGTCTCGTCGTCACCGTCCCACAGACCTTCGGTCTGACTGTCTCCCATGGCGACGAACCGCTCGAAACGGGGTGCGGGTGATGTCGGCAAGGCAGACCTCCGGACGTGAAGAGGGTGGTGTGGCAGCGATCGGCTGTCGGATCGACACGCTACCTCGGGCAGTTCCGGGCGCTGCGGGCCCGGCCACACGCCGTCACTGCGCTGCCCGGTCGCGCTGGGTCGGGCTCAGCGCATCGGGCACGTAGAAACGGTTGTAGAAGTCCTCGTCCAGATCGGCGGCCTGATAGGCCAGCACGCTCCGGAACGGTCCGTTGTCGGCGGGCACGCGGCCGTACCGGGTGTGCAGGTAGTCCAGGTAGGCGATCGTGGCGGCGATGGCGCGATCCGAAGCCTTCGGAATATCGCTCTGTACTGCCGCGCCGTCGTTCCAGCTGCTGCTCGCACCGCCGTCGCGCAGGGTGCCGCGGCCGGGTGCGTACTTGAAGTCGACGAACGCCAGGACAGCCTCTTCCATGTTCCGGTAGTAGGGCGGGCAGTACGGGCGCAGCAGCGGCTCGCCGTCGTGCTCGAATCCGACGGCCGTCGGCATCGGCATGTTGCGACCGGTCAGCGACATCACCGACGCCATCAGCGGACCGGCCCCGATGGTCCGGGAGAACCGCAGATCGTTCATCCGGAAGCCGAGCTCCTGATACCAGGCGAACGGATGCGCCGCGAAATGCGGGAATCCACCGAGGCCCAACGCCTGGGTCATGAGCCCGAGATTCTGCAGCATGGCACCCTGCTCGATGGCGGCGAACTCGCACAGCCAGGTGTCCAGGAATCCGGCGGTGACCACGCGGCCGGAGGACAGATCGTCGTTCAGGTGACCGCCGCGCGAGCGCGCGAATTTCGCCAGACCGGCGGGCTGGAATCGGTTGCGTTCGTCGAGGACGTAAAAGGCGAAATCGTCCTCGAAAGCCGATAGCAGCAGGTTTATCATCAATGCCGTGAGTTCGGCGACCGGAAGGAAATAGGTGGTTCCCGGGACATTCGCCGAGAACTGGTTGAACGGCGGGACGAACGGTACTTCCCGGGGCACGTCCGACCGGCGGTCGCGGACCTGTACCCGCACGCGTTCGTAGAGTGCCGACAATTCGCGGTCGTGCGCGAGCCGGATCAGGTCCGGGATCTCGGTCCGATCCAGATCCTGCGGCCGCCGCACCAGCGAGACGCCCTCGTCGTTGATGACGAACAGGGAGACGCTGTGGATCCCGTCGCCGCTGGCGATGGTACGACCCACCAGCTGAGCGATGATATTGCCGCCACCCGCACCCGGCCGGTCACCGTCGCGATACGGCATCTCGGCCAGGGTGTGCCCGGTGATTCCGCAGGCAGCGAAGGCCAGTGCGGCTTCCTCGTCGCGGGTCAGCGGTCGCGGCGCGGCGGTGCTGCGATAGGCCAGCGGGCCGCCGCTGATCTGCATCCCCGGCGCGAATCTGCGGGAACGTCGCCACAGCAGGGCGTCCATCAGCGAATATCCGGATAATTTGGCCCCGATGTCCAGCCGTGATTCGCCGGTCCGATCCGTGTCGAGTGTCATGCCGAGCCCTTTCCGAAAGTCGTTTGGTGCGAAGGGGACCATAATCGTGGACCGCGCTGTTTCTGTTAACACCGGGATACGTTTCAGTTAGAGACCGATGATATTTGCCGGAAGCATGCTGGGCATCGCCGCGTGACGATCTGTGCCGCCGACGCTGCGAACGGTCGTGGCGATTGCTACGATCGGATTCGTGCGTTTGTGCGAAAGTCGTTGTGGAATAACCTTTTGGCGTAGGGAATAGCGGGTGCGGGGATTTCGGAAGAAGTAATGGAACTATCGCATGATTCGACGTGCGTATTCGACTTTTGAGAATGGTGAATAAATGGCTGAAAAGCAGATGAGCGCGTCCGGTTCGCCGCGGCGCGCGGGTGTCCTGTTGCGTGCGTCCCGGCGGCTCGCGGCGGTGGCCGCGGTGATCGGTGTCGGCGCGAGTGCTCCGATGCTGCTCGGATCCGGCACCGCGGCCGCCTCGACGCTGGTGCCGTGCACCTACGGGCCGATCGGTTCGCGTCTGGAGGTGGACTGCACCGACAACGACTACACCCCGGCGACGGTGACCATCAACGCATTCTGCACGAACTTCGCCAATATCAGCATGCCGCCGACCAGGATGGGCCCGCGCAGCAGGATGCACTTCACCCGCGATTGCGGCCCCGGTGCGAACCCGATCTTCTGGTTGGTCAACGGTGAGAGCGATTGGGAAAAGGTCCAGGACCAGCTGGACCAGATGCGGCAGGACCAGCAGGACCGAGCAGATCAGCATCACCACGACGATCACTGACTCGCGGTGTGAGGGATGGTCGGTCTCAAAAAATTTATTGAGACCGCGGTGTGAGATGTCGGTAGAGGGTGGCGCGTGAGACGCCCAGTCGGGCAGCGATCTCGTCGACGGTGCCCTCGCCCGCATCCCGCATGCGGCGCGCGGCGTCCACCATCTCCGCGGTCATGACGCCGGGACGGCCGCGGCCGGGGGTGCGAGGTTCGGGGGGTGTGGATCGCGGCGGTGCGGGGCGTGGCCGCCGCACCGGTCGTCGATGGCCCAGCAGGCGGGCGATACCGTCGAGGATCGCGACGCGAAGCTGTGCGGCGGGCTGATCGGCGAAAATCGTCACCGGGTCGCTCAGCGCGGCGTAGACCTGCGCGGCCCGGACGCGGTCGGTGAGATCGGCATCGGGTCCGGCGATCAGTTCCTGCGCTGCCAGAGCGAGGTCGCGCATTCGCGCGAAAGCCGCCGGATCGGCGGCGAGCGCCTGATCCTGCATCTGGATCCGCAACAGCATGCTGTGTGACAACGCGACGTCGAGCAGTCCTTCGACCGCCGCCCAGCATCTGCCCGCCGGATCGGCCAGGGTGGCCGCCGATTCCACCACGGCCTCACTTTCGGTCAGCAGTGGATCCACGAGCGCGGCGACGATATCTCCTTTGCTCGGAAAGTGGTACAGCACAGCGGTTTTCGTCAGGCCGATCTGTTCGGCGATTTCGCGGACGGACACCCTGGAGTAGCCGCGCAGCGCGAACATTTCCAGCGATGTCTCGAGGATGCGAGCGCGTGAGTTGTCGGCCATGGTCGTCGACCCTACCCGTTGACTGACCTTCGGTCAGCGATGTACCTTCAGAAATCTGACCATTGGTCTGCATTTTTGAGACGGGAGTCGCATATGTACAACGAACGAATCCTCATCTCCGGTGCGGGTATCGCCGGGCAGGCGACCGCATACTGGCTCTCGCGGTTCGGATTTCGGCCGACGGTCGTGGAGCGAGCGCCGGGCCTGCGCCTCGGCGGTCAGGGAGTCGACGTACGAGAGCATGCGATCGAGGTGATCGAGCGGATGGGGCTGACCTCCCGAGTGCGGGCGGTGGCGGCCGATGTGCGGGGCATGCAATTCGTCGACACCGCAGGCGAATCCGTCGCCCGGATCGACATCCAGCGGATCAAGGAGAAGATCGGCAGCACCGAGGTCGAGATCATGCGCGGTGATCTGGTTCGGATGCTGCACGAGATATCCAGCGACAGTGTGGAATACCGGTTCGGCGATGCGATCCGGGCACTCGATCAGGATGCCGACGGGGTCACCGTCACCTTCGAGCACGCTCGGCCGGAACGGTTCGATCTGGTGGTGGGCGCGGACGGGTTGCACTCGGCGACCCGGCGGCTGGCGTTCGGGCCGGAAGAGGACTTCGTGCGTCACATGGATCACTACTTCGCATTCGGCGATGCCGACGCCGCGCTCGGGCCGGACCGCTGGGTCACCTTCTACAACACCCCCGGAACCGTGGCCGGAATCTATCGCTCGGGCAACCATTCCGGGGCGAAGGTGTACCTCGGATTCCGCAGCCCCCGGTTGAATATCGACCTGCGCGATCCGTCCGCCGTCCGCGGGGTGTTGATCGACCGTTTCGGCCGCAATCAGGCATGGCATGTCCCGCAACTGCTCGACAACGCCCTCGCCGACGGTGATCTGTTCTTCGACTCGCTCGCCCAGGTCCGCATGTCATCGTGGTCGGCCGGTCGTGTCGTTCTGGTCGGCGACGCCGCCTACTGTGCCTCACCCGTCTCCGGCGCCGGTGCGGAACTGGCCCTCACCGGCGGCTACCGGTTGGCCGGAGAACTGGCCGCCGCGAACGGAGAGCATCGCCCGGCCTTCGACGATTACGAGCGAGCGCACCGCCCGGTGGTCGCCGAGAAGCACAGGATCGGACCGAATGTGCGACTGATGATCCCCCGGACGCGCCTGGGCATCGCCACCCGCAATACGATCGCCCGGCTGCCGGTCATGGAATCGCTGGCCGGAATGGAACGCATCATGGCACCCCGCACGCCGACTCCGCTGCCGGACTATCGGGCGGTACTTCCGGGGCTGTGATCGGTTCGGGCTCGGGAGGAGCGGCTGATGTCGAAGACCGCTACACCGCTGCCGTCGCCGGTGGGTGGCCGCGATGTCGTGGTTCGTCGGCGATCGATGTGATGCGCTGAGCCGCAGCGGATCTCACTCCCGAGATCGAACGTGTAAGCGTTATCGCCTGTCATGGACGGTATTTCGGCCGCATGCATGAGGATGCAAGGTGAGTGCAAGGACGGTGCAATTACCGCTGGGCATCGTCGTTGCCATGACTACTTCGGTAACGATCATCGGCGCCGGTCTCGGCGGACTCATGCTGGCCCGGGTGCTGCACGTGCACGGTATCGCCGCGACGGTGTACGAGGCCGAGGCCTCGCCGACGGCGCGAGCACAGGGCGGAATGCTCGACATCCACGACTACAACGGCCAGATCGCCGTACGGGCCGCGGGCCTGATGGACGAGTTCGAGGGGCTGATCCTCGAGGGCCGCCAGGCGATGCGGTTCGTCGAACAGGACGGGAACGTCCTGTTCGAGAAGGACGACGACGGCTCGGGCGGACGGCCCGAGGTGCAGCGCGGCGAGCTGCGGCAGATGCTGCTGGATTCGCTCCCGGAGGGCACCGTGCAGTGGGGTCGCAAGGTCAAGGGCGTTCGCGCGCTGGGCGGCGGCCCCCACGAGGTGAGTTTCGCCGATGGCAGCACCGTCGTCACGAGTCTGCTGGTCGGCGCGGACGGCGCCTGGTCCAAGGTGCGGCCGTTGCTGTCGGACGCCACACCCGAGTACACCGGCGACTCGTTCATCGAGACCTACCTGTTCGACGCCGACGTACGACATCCGATCGTCGCGAAAGCCGTTGGCGGCGGGATGATGAGCGCGCACGGCACCTCGCCCGACAGGCAGATCATGGCGCACCGGGAAAAGGACGCGACCCTGCACGCCTACGTGATGTTCACCGAGCCGCTCGAGTGGTTCGACACCATCGATTTCACCGACCGCGCGGCGGCCACCGCCCGCATCGCACGCGAATTCGACGGCTGGGCAACGGAAATCACCGCACTGATCACCGACAGCGACACCCCGCCGAACTTCCGCGGCCTCTACACACTGCCGATCGGGCACCGGTGGGACCGAGTGCCGGGCGTCACCCTGATCGGCGACGCCGCCCACCTGACCGCCCCGAACGGCAAGGGCGCCAACCTGGCGATGCTCGACGGTGCCGAACTCGCGAGGTCCCTGGCCGCGCACCCCGACGACGTCGAGGCCGCACTCACCGAATACGAGCAGGCGATGTTCCCGCGCAGCGAAGCCACCGCGGACGAGCCGGTCATCCTGGAGAGCTTGTTCGGCGGCGAAATCCCCGACGCGCTGCTCGGCCTGTTCGCCCAACACGAGCAAACCCACTGAGCTGAGGGGTGGTCGGCGATCGCAACGAAGCGGCCTTCCGGCCGAGACCGACTGTGGCCGGGCGCTTTCGGTGCGCGAGGCGCACGGCACGACCGTATGAGCGCGCGTTGCGGCGGATCCGCCGGATACGGTCGTCGCCCTCGATACGCTGAGCGAGTGTCGAGCGTCCAGGATGACGAACCCGCGATGAATCTGTCGCACAGCACGACCGAATACGGGTCGATCCTGCTCGGTTCGCGCCGGGACTCCTCGGAGCGGCGCCGGGGCCGAGTGCAACTGTTGCTCACCCTGTGGGTGCTCACGGCCAACGCGGTCGGTGTGGGCGTGGTGATTCTGCTCGGCACGGTCGGAATCCCCAACCCCGACGTGTTCGCGCCCGAGGTGCACGACATCGTCTTCGGATATCTGCCGATCTACGTGGTGGTCGCCTTCGTCGTCGGTGCGGCGCTGGGCACCGCGGTGGTGATGCGGATGCTTCGCTGGGCCTCGGACACCGATCCGGCCCCGACCCGGCAGGAAGCCCGTTCGGCGTTTCGGGCGCCGTGGGTGCTCGCGGCGATGTAGGCGGTCTGTCGATCGTCGGCACGGCGTTGGTGGCCACGCTGTACGGGATGCGCGATCCGCAGCTGATCCCCAAGGCGGTGCCGGTGTCGCTGTTCAGCGCGGTGGTCGTGTGCGCGGCCCTGGACCGGGGTGTTCGACTGGGTGGCGAAATCCGGGATGTCGGAGTGCTTTTCGTGGACGTGGTCGGTTCGACGACGATGGCCACCCGGCTCCCGCCGCACGAGGTGGTCGAGACGCTCAACCGGTTCTTCGGCGTGGTCGTCTCCGCGGTGAACCGCCGCGGCGGGCTGATCAACAAGTTCGAGGGTGATGCCGCGCTGGCCGTCTTCGGCGCGCCTGCCCCGCATCCGGATCCGGCGGGCGCGGCGCTGGAAGCCGCCGCGGAGATCGCGCGCGAGCTCGCGGCGGCCGATCTCGGTATCGAAGCCGGGGTGGGTGTCTCCTACGGTGAGGTCGTCGCGGGCAATATCCGCTGCCGAACATTCCTGGAACGCGGCCGACGCCGTGGTCCTGCGCGGGCGGTCGACCCCGACTCTGCTGTACCAGCCCGAGGTGTGACGCGGGCTCCGGCGTCGGCCGAGCGGGCGACGACCCGGTCGGCGCGGCGGACCATATTTGCCCTGTTTGCTAAACTCTGCAAACAACAGGCCGGTGGTCGTCATCGACACCGGCCGCCGTTGGAAGGGAGTGGCTGACCATGCCCGGAGCGAGCAGGCCGCTCTATCAGATGAAGGCCGAGTTCTTCAAAACCCTCGGGCATCCGGTGCGGATCCGCGTCCTGGAGCTGTTGTCCCGGCGTGAGCACACGGTCGCGGAGATGCTGTCCGAGATCGGGGTCGAGGCGGCGAATCTGTCTCAGCAGCTGGCGATTCTGCGTCGCGCCGGGCTGGTCACCGGTCGGCGCGAGGGGCTGTCGGTCACCTACGAGATCACCACACCTCAGGTGGCCGAGCTGCTGGCCGCGGCCCGCGCCATCCTCACCGGCGTCGTCGCGGGTCAGGCGGAGGCTCTGGAACACACCGCCTGAGCCGGGTTCGACTCGGGTGCGACCCCGCGTGACAAGTCTGTTTGCTGTTTTTCTAAACTGAATACCCTGGCAGTTACGAAAGAGAGTTCCGCCGTGACCGATCACCCCGACGCCGTGGCCACCGTGCAGTCACCGACCGAGCACGACGGAATCCTGTCCTGGGTCGCCGAGACCGCCGAGCTGACCGCTCCCGATCGCATCGTGTTCTGCGACGGGTCCCGGCCCGAGTGGGACCGGCTCACCGAGATGCTCGTGGACAAGGGCACTTTCGTCCCGCTGGACGCGAAACCGAACTCCTTCTGGTGCGTCTCGGACCCGGACGATGTGGCGCGGGTGGAGGACCGCACATTCATCTGCTCGCGCGATCGCGCCGACGCCGGCCCGACGAACAACTGGGTGGACCCGGCGGACATGCGCACGGTGATGACCGAGCACTACCGCGGCGCGATGGCCGGGCGCACGATGTACGTGATCGCCTACTGCATGGGCCCGCTCGACGCGTCGGATCCGAAATTCGGTGTGCAGATCACCGATTCGGAATACGTCGCGGTGTCGATGCAGGTGATGACCCGCTCCGGCGCGCCTGTCTGGGAAAAGCTCACGCCGGGAACCGAATTCGTGAAATGCCTGCATTCGGTGGGTGCGCCGCTGGGCGACGGGCAGGCCGATGTGCCGTGGCCGTGCGATACCACCAAATACATCTCGCACTTTCCCGAGCATCGGGAGATCTGGAGTTACGGTTCGGGTTACGGCGGCAACGCGCTGCTGGGCAAGAAATGCTTCGCGCTGCGGATCGCGTCGGTGATCGGCCGGGACGAGGGCTGGCTGGCCGAGCACATGCTCATCCTGAAACTCACCTCCCCGCAGGGCAGGACGCACTACATCGCGGCGGCGTTCCCGTCCTCGTGCGGTAAGACCAATCTGGCCATGCTCGAACCGGCCCTGGACGGCTGGACCGCCGAAACCGTCGGCGACGACATCGCCTGGCTGCGGTTCGGCGCGGACGGTCGGCTCTACGCGGTGAATCCCGAGTCGGGATTCTTCGGCGTCGCACCGGGTACCGGGGCGCACACCAACCCGAACGCGATCGCCACCATCGAGCAGGGCAACTCGATCTTCACCAACACCGCCCGCACCCTCGACGGGGACGTGTGGTGGGAGGGTCTGAGCACCCCGCCCGCCCGGCTGATCGACTGGCACGGCAAGGACTGGACGCCGGATTCGAAAACCCCTGCCGCACACCCGAATTCGCGTTACTGCACCCCCATCGAGCAGTGCCCGTCGGTGGCCTCGGAATGGAACGATCCGGCCGGCGTGCCGATTTCGGCGATCTTCTTCGGCGGACGTCGCAAGTCCACCATCCCGCTGATCGCCGAGACCTTCGACTGGGCGCACGGAGTGTTCACCGCGTCGGTGTTGTCCTCGGAAACCACCGCCGCGGCGGCCGGGCAGGTCGGGGTCGTGCGCCGGGATCCGATGGCGATGCTGCCGTTCCTGGGCTACCACGTCGGGGACTACTTCGCGCACTGGCTGTCGATGGGCGAACGCGAGGGTGCGCAGTTGCCGAAGGTCTTCCAGGTCAACTGGTTCCGTCGCGGCGCGGACGGGCAGTTCCTGTGGCCCGGCTTCGGTGACAACGTACGCGTGCTGAAATGGGCCCTCGAACGCCTCGACGGTGAGGCCGAGGCCGTGCACACTCCGATCGGATATGTGCCGACCGCCGACGCCCTGGACCTGACCGGCCTCGACGACGCCGAACGCGACCTGGTCCGGCAGGCGCTGGCCGTCGACACCGACGAGTGGATCGCCGAAACCGCGTCCATCGACGACTGGTATGCCTCGATCGGCGGCGATCGGCTCCCCGCAGCGCTTCGCGACGAACTCGCCGCGCTGAAACTCCGCCTGGCCAGAACCCTGTGACGGCCCCGAGACGACCTGCCCGCCGATGAACGACCGCACGACACCGACACTCGCGCAACGCATCCGCTACATCTGCGGCGGCACGTTACCGCCGCGGATGTCGGCCTGGGTGATCGATGACCTCACCGGCCCCGGGGCCGCGCGCCGCTACCTGCTGCGCATCCTCGTCCCGATCCTCGCCCTGCTGTGCCTGTTCCTGCTGATCCCCGGTCCACTGTGGATGCGGCTGGCCATGATGGCGCTGTTGTATCTGCCGCTGATCTACTTCACCGCCGCGCTCATGTATGTCTACCGCCGTGCACGTCTCACCAGTCACGGCCTCGACCCCGCCCTCGCCGACAGTGGACAACGTCAACGCGTCGCCGCTGAACGCGAAGCGTACGAACGCCGCCACGGTCGAGGCTGATACGTCCCGGCTGTATCCGATCTGCCCGTGGCAGGACGACTCCAGCCTGTGCCGTGGCCAGGGCAGGCCACCGAGAGCACGGCCGAGTCGGGCTCAGACCTGTGCGGGAACGGATACGCCGGTGAGTCGTTCGGATTCGGTCCACAGGCGTGCGCGGACGGTCTTGTCCAGGGCGCGGCGGGGCGGCCGGGCGACGACGGTCGGGCCGACCATTTCCCAGCGCGGGCCGTAGTAGCCGCCGGGCACGACATCCGGGCTGGTGGCGGCGTATAGCAGCGGTTCGCTGCCCTGCTCGACTCCCTGTGACGGCGCCACCTTCAGCGCCGCTCGGGCCGCCAGGCTCGGACGGCCGCCGCCGAGGTGCGGGCCGGTGGCGGCCAGATTCGTTCGGGTATAGCCGGGGTGCGCCGCGGTCGACAGCAGCGGCCAGCCGCGTTCGGCGGCGAGGTCGGCCAGCTCCAGCGTCAGCATCAGATCGGCCAGTTTGGACTGCGAGTAGGCCCGGGTCGGACGGTAGCGGCGCTGCCATTGCAGGTCGTCGAAGTCGATGCGGCCGAAGTTGGCGGCGCCGCTGCTCATCGTGGCGACCCGGGGCGCGGGCGCGACCGACAGCAGTGGCAGGAGACGGACGGTGAGCGCGAACGGGCCGAGATAGTTGCTGCCCATCTGCAATTCGAAACCGTCGGCGGTTTCGTGGCGAGCGGGCGGGGTCATCACGCCGGCATTGTTCACCAGCAGATCCAGCGGGGCGCCGTCGGCGAGCAGGCTCTCGGCGAAGTCGCGGACCGAGGCGAGGTCGGCCAGGTCGACGCGACGGACCTGCACCTCGGCGGCCGGGTGCTGGGCCAGGATCTCGGCGCGGGCCTGCTCGCCCTTGGCCGGTGTGCGCACCGCGAGGATCACGCGCGCCCCCGCCGCTGCCAGGCGGGTGGCGGTTTCCTTGCCGGTTCCGCTGTTCGCGCCGGTCACGACGGCGAGTTTTCCGTGTTGGTCGGGAACGTGGTACATCGTGGACTCCTAAAAGACTGGCGGTCTGTAATATCTACGACCGTAACGGACCGATGGTCTTTTAACAAGAGACCGGTGGTCGACTAGGATGTGACTCGTGAATTTCAAGCGCGCCCGCAGCGATGAGCAGCGCGCCGAGCGTCGGCGGAAGATCCTCGACACCGCGGCAGAGATGCTGACCGAGATGCCCGCTGCGAAACTGAGCCTCAATGAGCTGAGTCGCCGGGTATGCCTGGCCAAGTCGAATGTGTTGCGCTACTTCGAATCTCGTGAGGCAATCCTGCTCGAACTGCTGGACGCGCAGGTGCGGGACTGGATCGTCGCACTGGAAGATGCGGCGGAGCCGATCGCGGGCACACCGCGCGAGCGCGGGGACCGGCTCGCCGCGCTCCTGGCCGACTCGCTGGCGCAGCGACCGATGCTGTGCGATCTGCTCAGCGCCCAGGCCGCGGTGCTGGAACAGAACGTGTCCGCCGACGTCGTCATCGCGCACAAGCACGCGACCATGCGATCCGCCGAGACGCTGGTCACGCTCGTGCGGCGGCACCTACCGGAGCTGGACCCGGCCGACGCGCAGGAATTGACCGCTGTGGCCGTGCTGATCGCCAGCGCGGCCTGGCCGCACAGTCAGCCGACGGCCGCGGTCGAAGCCGCCTACGCCGCCGATCCCGTGGTGGCCGCGTTGCGGATGGATTTCGCCGCGATAGTGGGCCGGACGCTGGCTGTGACCATCTCCGGTCTGCTGGCTCGCTGATCCGCGGCGGCTGCGGAGGTCCGCTGGTTCAAGGCGATTTCGCGGTTTGTCTTGCGCGTGCGCCGATCTGGGGAATTCCGGTCAGTCGGCGCAGCGGTTCGTCGAAGCCCTGCGTGCTCAGCGTCGGATCGATCACCTGGTCCAGGATCAGCCCGTCCAGAGTGGCCAGCAGTACCGTCGCCGTCGCCTCCGGATCGGTCACACCCTCGCTGTGCAACCAGGTGGCGACCGCGGCCCGGAAGCCCCGCAGCATCGGACTCAGTCCCTCCCGCAATCGCTCGTATCGTGTTGCGGCCAAGAGTATTTCGCTGAATACCCGGCTGTCGGGCAGGGCTGCGCTGTAGGGCGCGAGGGCTCCGAGCAACTGCTTCACCCCCGTCGGCCCGGGCTGTGCGAGTGCACCCTCCAGCACGCCGGTTCCGAAGTATTGCGCCAGCCGCAGCGAGGCGTCGATCAGCAGATCCGTCACCGACGGGAAGTGGTAGTGCAGCAGCGCAGTGCACAGTCCGGCGCGCTCGGCCACCATCTCGGTGGTCACCGCGCCCCAACCATGTTCGGCGATCAACACCACGGCCGCGTCCATCAGCCGCTCGCGGGTCTTGCGGCCCTGCTGGATCGACGTCGACATGCCGCCCTTCCCTGCACGATTTTCACGATCGGTCGGTGGGTATCTGTCTCGGTGCACGACCAAACTAGTGGACACGAGCGCGCTGACACGGTTATTTCACGCAACCTACAGGCTGAGACGGAGCGTCAGCTCCTACCGCGGGACCCGGTGCGTCGGAACTGCGGCTGTGATCGTGTCCGGTTTGTGCAGTGCTACCGACGCTCGTTGGGACGCGACGAATCCGGTGCGATATGTCCTGCGGCGATGAGGGTTTCGAATGCGGCGCGCTTGCGGCCGCAGGAATGTTCACGATGCGTCTGCATCGTCCGGTGCGCCTCGGCGACCGTCAATGGCCGCTCAGGCGTCGAACACGACCGGCTCGGCAGCAGGATCGCGGTGTCCCGGCCGCGCCGCGCGGATGTTCCGTGATGTCCGGAGATCGCCGGCCAACACACCGGCAGCAACGGAATCAGACCGGCCAGCACGAAACCACAACCGGCCAGCGCGATCAGTACCACCGACGCTGTACTCCACACGTCCATGACCGAATTCCTTCCGAACTCTCGACCAGCACTCGGGTTCTCTGGTCCGGATCGCGCAGGCGCCCACCGGATCCGAGCCACTCCAGGGCGATTCACAACAGGATCGGGCGCATTGGCGGGGTGTCGCGCCGGCCATGGCGGTCCTCCTATCCTGTGGACCATGCCGCTGTTTTATGTAATATAACGCTGACTGGTGGCATATAACAACGGTCCTCGTGTACCGCCCAGGTCTCGGTTCGGTTACCGGATGCGCGTGCGGCGTCGATCGACGGCGCACTGAAAAGCGCTGTGCTGCAAGGGGTTCATGGCCGGTTGAACTCGGCGTAACCCATCGGCCGGGAAACGCCCTGTCGATCGTCAGGTAGCGCCGCGCCGATGGCGCGGGCGACGATGAACCCGGTGATTGCGCACCCGTGCCGGTGAGCGGATTGCGCGGGGGTGGCCGGTCGACGAGAACGAAGCGAGGCGAACTGTCATGGTGAGCGAGGATTTCGGCTCGGACGCAACCGAGTTCGGGTCGTGGCGGGTCGGAGAAGTCGTCGCAGACCTGTACCAGGTCCGTGAGGTGGTCACGTCCGGGGGGATGGGGCTGGTATATCGGGTGTGGCATCACGGTTGGCGGGTGGAACTGGCGGTGAAGACGCCGCGCCCGGAGTTGCTGAATTCGCCGATGCGCCTGCGGGACTTCGAAGCCGAGGCCGAGGCGTGGGTGGGACTCGGGGTACATCCGAACACGGTGTCGTGCGCATATGTGCGTCGGTTCGACAGTGGCGTGCCGCGGGTATTCGCCGAATGGGTGGACGGGGGCAGCCTCGCCGATGCCGTCCGCAACCGGACTCTCTACAGCGGCGATCAGGAGCGGACGTTCGGTCGGTTGCTGGATGTGGCGATCCAGTTCGCCTGGGGGCTCGAGCACGCCCATGGGCAGGACCTGATTCATCAGGACGTGAAGCCGGCCAACGTGATGCTCACCGTCGATGGAACGGTGAAGGTTACCGATTTCGGGCTGGCCAAGGCCCGGAACTCCGCAGGCGAGGTGGCCGGTATGGGCCCGGATGCGAGTGTGCTGGTCGGGTTCGGCGGTATGACACCGGCCTACTGCTCGCCGGAGCAGGCGCTGGCGGTCCGCGACGCATCTGTGTCACTGTCGCGGGCGACGGACGTGTGGTCCTGGGCGATCAGCGTGTGGGAGTTGTTCGCCGGTCGACCGCCATGCCGATTCGGGCAGACCGCGGGCGAGGCGTTCGAATCGTTCGTCGCCGACAGCGGCCCGCAGATCCCCGGGATCCCTTCGATGCCAACACGATTGGCGGATCTACTGCGGAAATGCTTCGCGCCGGATCCCGCAGCTCGGCCGAGAATCGGAGCGTTGGCGGACGCGCTGGCCGAGGTCTACGCCGACCTGCTCGGCGAGCCCTTTCCGCGATCACGGCCGGTCGCGGCCGAGTTGCTCGCCGACGGGTTGTCGAACAAGGCGTTGTCGCTGCTGGATCTGGGCCGACCGGAGGAGGCCGTAGAGGCGTGGCGGCAAGCGGTCGCGATCGATCCACACCACCTGCCGACGGTGCACAACTTCGGTCTGTATCGGTGGAGGTCGGGACTGTGCACCGGAGAGGAGGTCGTCTCGGATCTCCAGGCTGCGCGAGACACGGATGTCGGCGCTCCGGTGGGGCTCGGCGCACTGCTCTTGGGAACGGTGCAGCTCGAGCGTGACGACGAGCGGGCCGGGGATCTGCTGCGGGCGGCAGCAGCCGCAGACCCGAACTCGCCGGATTGCGCAGCCGCACTGGCCGAGTGGGAGCGTCGCCCACCGCGAGTTGTCGCCGACTTCGACGGCCACGCCGACGACGTGTCGGCGGTGGCGGCCGACGCCGAGGGCGCCCTTGTCATATCCGGCGACCGAGCGGGCAGGCTGCTGCTGTGGTCACCGGGACAGCACCGGCCCCGAAACATCTTGACGCCCAAGGGATCACCGATCGCAGCACTCGCGATCGATGACGTGGGCGCCGTCGGCGCGGCCATCCGGGCGGACCGGCGGATCGAGCTGTGGGATCTGGAACACGGCCGCGTCCGGCCGGGGCACCCTGCCATGAATCAGGAGAACGACAATGTCGCCGTCGCGGTGAGCGGTGACGGCCGCTACGTCGCCACCGGATCCGCGAGCGGGACCATCCGGGTCTGGACACTCGATCCACCACGGTGTGTCGCAACCCTGCCGGGGCACCTCGGACCTGTCACGTCACTGGCGCTGAGCGGAGACGGTCAGACGGTCTTGTCCGCATCGTTCCGCGGGCTCGACCGGGCGGACGGCGACTGCACGGTCCGGTCCTGGGATGTGGCCGGTGGCCGTTGCCTCGCCACGGTGACCGGACCGGCCCGGGGAACGCTGAACGGCAAAGCGGTGCACACCAGCCCGATGGATGTCGCGGCCGTTTCGCAGGACGCCGGGTGGGCCGTCGTCGCCTGGTGGCATGGGCCGCTGATGCTGTGGGACGCCTCGCGCGGCACCGTTGTGAGCGAGGTGCCACACCGGTTGCGAGACCTGACGCGGCTGGAGGTTCATTCCGCCGGGCCCACTGTGCTCAGCGCGGGTGATGCCAGTGTGCCGATTCGCGTGTGGGAGGCACGCACCGGCCGTTGCCTGCGCACGCTGGACGCGGAGGTGTCGTGGGCCGTCCGGTGGGTGCGTGCCGCGACCGTCGCCGGGCACGGCCGGATCGCGGTGCTCGGCGGTAGCGGCATCGTCGCAGTTCGTGGGTTGCCGACGACCGGCTACCTTGCGCCGTGGTGTTACGCACGCCCCCGGTCGGCCGGTGAACTCACCCGGACCGCGGCGACGTTCGCGGAGTTGGTGGACCGTGCGCGGTATCTCGCGGAACAAGAACAATTCGCATCTGCCGCCGCGATATTGCAT
This sequence comes from Nocardia jiangxiensis NBRC 101359, assembly GCF_000308615.1. Classification (GTDB taxonomy): domain Bacteria; phylum Actinomycetota; class Actinomycetes; order Mycobacteriales; family Mycobacteriaceae; genus Nocardia; species Nocardia jiangxiensis. The sequence goes on along the minus strand of NZ_BAGB01000156.1, from coordinate 24,589 downwards.
TCTGCGCAGCAGGTTCCGGGCTTCGCCCGGCACCCGGCCCTACGGGAAATCTGGGCGCAGGTGGGTGTGCACGGACGCAGGTCCGCGCTGCGCAGCGTGGCGGCTCTGTATTCCTTCGACGGGCGCGGACTGCTCACACAACCGCCGACGCTCGCGCTGCGCGAGGACGGTCTCGTCGCGGCGACCGGATGCTGGACCGGCGAGGTGGATGTCTGGGATTGCCTGGCGGGAAAGGTCGTGCACACCTTCGACCCGGGTGAGGGCGGCGCACCATGGGATATCCGGTTCGTCGTCGATGGCATGTCGCTCGCGGTACTGACGTCGGCGGGCACGATCCGGCAACTGAGCCTGGGGGATTGGTCCAAGCGCATCTTCGACGATGAGAACGGTGCTATCACCGCATTCGCGGCGACGCCGGCGGGGGACCGGATTCTCATCGGGGACGAGACCGGCACTCTGCGCCTACGGGATCTGCCCAGCGGTGCGGTACTGCGCACACTGCGGGCGGATGACGGCAAGATCCACGCGGTCGCAGTCAGCCCCGACGGCCGCAGCCTGGCCGCTTTCGGCGGCACGCGTCCGGATGCGAACCGCTTCGACGGCCCGGGGGACAACGTCATCCATGTGTGGTCGTCGGATTCGGACCGGCCCGCGTGGACGCTGCCGTCACGTTGGCGCGACGAAAGTCTGGCCTTCAGCGCGGACGGCCGCACTCTGTTCGTCTACCAGCAGATGGCGGTCGGCGCGTGGGATGTGAATACCGGTGAGCTCCGTTACAGTCGCCGCGGTGACGGGACCGCCACGACCGCCATCGCGTTCAGCGCCAACGGTATTCGAGCCGTCACCGCGTGCGCGGAGGGTTTGGAGGTATGGGCTGTCGCGACGGGAGAGGTACTGCACACGCTGCCGATGCCGAGCAGCGGAATGGTTTTTGCGCTCAGCGCCGACGGTTCGTTCGTGGTCACCGGAGGCTGGGATCGCCTGGTGCGAGTGTGGGACGTCGACTCCGGGCGTTGCCTACAGACACTGGAGGGTCATCAGGCAGCGCTCAGCCAGGTGGCGCCGGCGCGGGACGGCAGCGTGCTGGCCACTGTGGATCTCGACTCGTGCCTACGGGTCTGGGAATTGTCATGGGATTTCGAGCTCCCGCAGGACTCACCGTGAGCAGATCGGCCGACGGCTCGATCGGCGAACCTGTCGAGTCACAACCGGTTCTCGCGCCGGCTATTGCCAGAATGATTGTCGTACAACGAAAGTAGTGAAGATGTCCAACGTAGTGACCGTCGATCTGCATCCGGTCTTCCGTAACGATCGCGATATCGACAATGTGGTGCGCTCGGCCATCTTTCGCGCTGCCGGGCAGCACGCGACGTTGGTCGAGATCATTCCGGGGAAGGGCGCGGGCACCTTGAAGAAGCGCGTTCTGGCGCTACTTCGGCAGCCGCATATGCGCAAGCTCTACCGGAAGGTCGAGGAGGATCCGCAGAACGCCGGGCGCATCCTGGTGCATCTGTGAACCGGTAGTCGCGGTCAGGGTTTGCGTCCGACGGCCCCGTACATCGCGATGTCGGCGTCATCGATCTTTCCGATGTGTATCGGATCCGGTCGCCACTTGTGCATCTGCACCAGGCCGGGCTCCTCGAGCTCGAGTCCTTCGAAGAACTGCTCCGCTTGGGCTTTGGTGCGCCACCTGAGGGTTTCCCCGTGCGAGTGGTAGAGGTCGCGGACCTTGGCCAGTGGTTCGGGGGCGAAGTCGTCGGTGGCGATCGTCGCGGCGAAATAGCTTCCCGGGGGCAGGATGTCGATGACATGGCGGGCAACGCGCAGCGCCTCGTCGTCATCCTCGATGAAGTGCAGCATCGCGATCAGCATCAGCCCGATCGGCCGGTTCAAATCGAGCGTCTGCCGAAGTTGGGGAGCCGCGAGGATCGCTTCCGGGTCGCGCATATCGCCGTGGATGTAGTCGGTACGCCCCTCGCGGGTGCTGCTCATCAACGCTCTGGCGTGAGCGAGCACGACCGGATCGTTGTCCACGTAGACCACCCGCGAGTCGGGTGCGACCGCCTGCACGACCTCGTGCAGATTGGGTGCGGTGGGAATACCGGTCCCGATGTCGAGAAATTGCCGGATGCCACATTCGGCGGCCAGGAACCGAGCCGCCCGATGCATGAAAGTCCGGTTGGCCTGCATATGAATTCGCAGAGCAGGCCACACCTCGAGGGATTCCTCACCAGCAGCGCGGTCGGGCCCGTAATTGTCCTTGCCACCCAGGATGTAGTCGTAGATCCGAGCCCCGTGAGCCCGCCCGACATCCAGATCCACAGCTTCCTCCTCGCCCACCGACTCCGCCTCCAACCGTCGTGCTTCCGGCCCTCCCCGAATTGATCCTAGGGCCTACACGATTCGGTCCGCACACCCAAACCCATTGGGGCGTATATCAATTGGGTGACATCCTCCAAGACGTGCCAGGATGGATCGCTCCTACGGCTTCGTCTGCCCCGGGCCGTTCTTCACCGGCTCGCCGATCCGCATCGCCCACCGCACAGCAGTCGAGACAATGTTCATCTTCGGCTCGAACGAATCCGGTCCGTCTACGGGTACCCAGGCCCAGCCGGACTACTCCTCGGTTCTGCGTGGTGCAGCCGGTCATGTGTTGGGGCGCAGGCTGGTTCCGGCTCCCCGGCGTCGGATAGTGGTTGTGTGCGGGGGTGGACGAGTCGATTTGAGACGGGGCTAGTCGACGCCGTCGTCACGCAGGGGTGGAACGGTATCTGGTGCGGCCTTTTCGGGAGCCCCGCAGAGTTCGGCTGCGATACGGAACAGGCGAACGCGTTCCGTTGGGCAGTTGTCCTGCTCGTCGTGGTAATCGAGTGCGCGACGATCAATTTGCTGAATCATGTCTTCGGCGGCGGCGTCGGATCCGAGCATGAGTTGGCAGAACAGGCGCAGCTGTGCGCGCAGCGCGGCGTCGTGTCGAGCGATGTTTTCCTGTTCGGGCATGCCGTTGCCCGGTCAGAGCCCGAACAGTGGAAACAGCCCGGAGCCGTGGAACGCGACGACCCCGCTGACGCCGTCGGCGCTAAGTGTCAGGACGTGCACCGCATGTGGTCGGCGCGCACCGTCATGGCTGCGGGCGTATACGGCGAAGGCGGGCTGTCCATTGGCGGAGGTGGCGAGCAGTTCGGTCGGCCCGATTGCCCGCATCTGCCTGGTCAGGAAGGCCAGGATGGTGTCGCGTCCTTCGAACCAGGTCGCGATCGGCGGCATTTCCCATCGTGCGTCCTCGGTCAATATCGCGACGAGTTGATCGATGTCCGCGGTTTCGAATGCGGTGACGTATCGGTCGAGCAGGGCTCGCTGGCGTGGCTCGGCGGGTTCGGTCAGATCGTCCTGGCTGAGCGGAACCTGGGCGCGTGCTCGCTGCAGCGCGCTGTTGACGGCCGCTGTTGTCATCTCCAGCAGTTCCGCGACCTCGCTGGTTCGCCATTGCAGCACGTCGCGCAGGATCAGCACGGCTCGTTGTCGCGGTGGTAGCTGTTGCAAGGCCCCCATCAGGGCCAGGCGCATGGTCTGTCGTTGCACCACGACAGTTGCCGGGTCGGTCGGTGCGGTGGTGAACAGGAAGTCGGGTATCGGCTGCAGCCACGGTATCTCGGGGGATCGTCGGACCAGCCCGGCGTCCGGGTGCGTCTCGGGGGCGCCGAGATCGGCGGGCAGTGGCCTGCGTCTGCTTTTTTCCAGCGCTTTGAAACATGCCCTGGTCGCGATGCGGTAGAGCCAGGTGCGCAACGACGATCGGCCCTCGAAGCCGTCGTATGCCCGCCACGCATCGAGAAGGACGTCCTGCAGCACTTCTTCGGCTTCGTCGACCGAGCCGAGCATGCGGTAGCAGTAGGCGAGCAACTCTCGCCGGAACGGTTCGCTCAGCCGTCCGAAATCCTCGTTGCCGGTACCGGTTTCGGTCGCTGTGTGCATGATCCGTCGATCCTGTTGTGGGGGTGGTTGATTCGGCTGTCGAGGTCACGTCGGCGTCGTTCTAGTAACCGATCGTGAAGCGGCGCTGCACGAAGCGCGGAAGCTCCACTTCGTCGAGAACGGCGACGGCGGCGTCTTCGGCGGATATGCGACTGCGCCCCTCGGCGTCGGTGACGGGTTGGTCGCCGCCGATCCGGAAACGGCCGGTGCGTTCGCCGGGGGCGATCTCCACGGCTGGACTCAGGTAGGTCCAGAGCCGATTGGAGGCGCGAAACAGGTTCAGCGCGTCGCCGTGGCCGTGCATCGCCGCGGCATATTCCCTGGGCAGGCCGAAGCCGTCGATCGCGGCATCGAGAAGCTCGTCGGAATCGGCGAACACCTGTCCGGGCCGGACCTCGAGACTCGCGGCGCCGCCGACGACGATGAGCCGGACCCTGGAGTGGCTTTCCAGTGCGGTCAGCAATGCTGTGGCTGCGCGGGCGTAGATGCCGGGATCGGCGATGGCGCGCGCCACGGCGTCAACGGGGTCGCGGGCGGCGTTGCCTGCGCCGAATCCGCTGATCAGGACGTCGAGGCCAGGCAGGGCCGCGGCGATACCGCCGGCATCGGTGACGTCGAGGTTCTCCCATCGGATGTTCTCACGACTGTCTCGAACGACGGAGACGTCGCGACTGAATGCCGTGACCTGGTGCCCGCGGTCGAGCGCTTCCGTGACGATTCGGCTGCCGATGGTGCCGGTGGCGCCGATGACTCCGATGTGCATGATTCTCCTGTTGCGGAAAGGTTTTCGGATCAGCAGACGGTGATGTCGGCCATGTCGATGGCGACCAGGTCGATCCGGTCGTCGCCCATGGTGGTGTAGGCCCGGCGAGTGGCGGGGATGATGATGCCGTCGATGTCGCGGTAGTCGGCGGCGTAGAGCTGTGACTCGGTGCCGGGGTCGACGATGTCGATGGTGAAGTCGTGGCGGCGCAGCAGCCCGTCCGGACCGAAGCAGAACACCTGCTTGCGGGTGTGGCTCTTGATGTGGTCGGGGAAGGTGACGTTCAGCCGCCGCCATGTTTCACCGTCGGCCTCGATGGGCGCGATCTCTTCGCAGACGAACCCCGGCCACGTGAACAGGAACGGCGTACTCAGATACGTCCATAGTGCTTCCCCGGTGAAGTACGCGAGATGCAGGTCGTCCCAAGGTGTTTGGAACTGGTGGCCGTCGAACGACCGCTCCGGGTCGTCACGTGTGTCGACAACCGTGCCGTCGAGGTGCTGCAGGACGACCCGGTCGGGCCGGAAGAGCGAGCGTCGGTTTCGACCGACGTAGTCCATGGTCAGCTGTTGCTGTGTGGTGTTCACCTCGAAGCGGACGCTGCGCATCGCGTCTGCTTTTCCCTTGATCTGCCAGAAGGCGCCGGTGATGGCTGCCTCGACGGTGATCGCCCGGATCCGGTTCCACCGGTCCAGGCCGCCGTGTGCGGCGACCGCGGTCGCGAGTAGATCGTTCATTGCTGTGCTCCTCCAGTGGGTGTGCCCCGGTCGCCGGTGTGGTGTGGCGGCTGGGGCGTGCGTGTTGTCAGTCGACGATGAGCCCGCCAGTGAGGTTGGCGACGGTTCCGGTCATCGCGGAGGCCCGGTCGGAGGCGAGAAATACTGCGACCGATGTGAGTTCGGCCAGTGTGGTGGGGCGTTTGCGGTGGGTCATCGCGGTGGCGGCGGCGGTGAACTGGTCTTTGCCGATGCCCAGCGCGTCGGCGTGCAGCCCGTACACGACGTCGATCACCGGCGTCTCGACCATGCCCGTAGTGCGCAGGCAGATCGAGCGGACGCCGTGCTGGGCCCATTCGGCGGACAGCGCCCGATTGAGGGCTTCCATCGCCGCCCAGCCGACACTCATACCGCCGACCAGCGGCAGACTCACCCGGGCCGGTTCGGGCGTGTGCATCATGATCACTCCCGATTCACGCGGGATCATGTGCCGTGCAGCGGATTTCGCGGTCACGAAGTGAGCCTGGGCGTACGTCGTGACCGGTCGCATGAAATTTTCGACCGGAAGGTCGGCGAACGGGATTCCCTGCAGTCCCCGCGGCGAGATACCGATCGCGTTGAACGACACGTCGATCCCACCGGCGTCGGCCACGACGGCGTCGAGATGTTCGGCGACGGACTTCTCGTCCAGGGCGTCGACCACGGCGGTCTCGACGGATCCTCCCGCGGCGGCGATCTCCTTCGCCACCGTATCGACGTTGTCGGGATTGCGCCCGGTCAGAAAGACCCTGGCACCTTCGTGGGCGAACCCGCGAGCGACCGCGCCGCCCACCGCCCCGCCAGCGCCGTAGACAACCACGTTCTTGTTCTCCAGCAGCATGTCCTTCTCCTTCTCGTTGATCACGCCGGAGCGTGAAGTCCGTGGCAGGTGAGCTGGTACTGGTTGCCGGTGTCCCGGCACAGCCGTGCGATCTCGGCGCCGACGGTGGCCGGGGTGAGCAGCGGTTCGAGTGCCGCGGTGAATGTGGCGGTGTCGATTCCCGCGCGCCGGGCGTAGGCGGCGACACCGCCTGCCGCTTCGCCGCGTGCCTGGTCTCGGACAACGACCGGTTCGGTCATGGTGACCACCTCCTACCAATACAGAGGTGATCGGAGCGCGAAAGTCATCGGTGTTTCGTCCGGTCGTATGAGGACGTGAGGACGCGACCTGGTTCGCGGGAGGAGGTGCCGCATCTGTGTTGGGCGGTGACGATTCAGTGGCGGTGGAACATCCACTGGTGCGGCGGGCGGCGGGTCAGCCCGGTCGGTTCGGACCGGATTCGCGGTCGCACATGGTTTTTCGAGGTGGCGATGAGGACGACGCGATCGTCGGGGGAGCTGTAGAGGCGAATGTCGGTGCTGTCGCCGAGTTCGGCGGCAGCGGTTGCGCGAACCCAGGCGAGCAACTGTGCGTACCGGCCCGGGTTCGCGGCGGCTTCCCACATGAGTGTCGGCTTCGGGGTGCTCATCGCGAGACCAGCGGTGGGACAGGCGGCACCGCGGGGGCGGCGTGTAGGTCGGCTTCGGTCAGTACGAACGCCCGCGGGTAGTGCTCGCGGTCGGTGCGTCGCGCGGGTTCGGTGGTGCGCCAGGTGAAGCCGCAGGGCTGGCACTGGCGGACTTCCCAGATCCCCGGGACGGGGCTGGTGGCGAGGGTGCGGATCGTATTCGAGGCGCAGCGTGGGCAGAGCGATTGTGCGGGGGTGCTCACCGTTGTGCTCCGATCATGGTGGTGAGGCGGTCGATCCATGCTGCTGTTTCGGGTAGGTCGCGGACAGGTTGGCTGAAGTGGCCGCGGTCGTCGGGGGTGACCGGAGTGGTGGCATCGATGATGAGCTTGTCGGTGATGCCCGATGGTGAGGAGCTGGGGTCGAGTGCGACGACGGACAGGTTGGGTAACCGGACGACATCGCCTGCGGCGTTGACCTTGGTCGACAGTGCCCACATGACCTGCGGCAGGTTGAACGGGTCGACATCCTCGTCGACGAGGATGACCATCTTGACGTAGCCGAGCCCGTGTGGTGTCGTCATCGCCCGCATGCCGACGGCCTTGGCGAAGCCGCCGTAGCGCTTGCGGGTGGAGATGATGGCGAGGAGCCCGTGCGTGTACATGGCGTTGACCGCCTGCACCTCGGGGAAATCCGCAGTGAGCTGCTTGTGGAGCGGGACGCAGGTGGCGGGTCCGATCAGGTAGTCGACTTCGGTCCAGGGCATGCCGAGGTACAGCGATTCGAAGATCGGATCGGTGCGGTAGGAGATTCGGTCGATCCGGATCACGGGCATGCTGTGCCCGCCGGAGTAGTGTCCGGTGAATTCGCCGAAGGGACCTTCGAGTTCCCGGCGCCGGCTCTCGATGACTCCCTCGATGACGACCTCGGATCCCCAGGGGACATCGAATCCTGTCAAGGGTGCGGTGGCGATGGGGTACGGAGCCTGCCGTATTGCACCGGCCATCTCGTATTCGGATTGGTCGTATCGCAGTGGTGTCGAGGCCATCAACGTGATGATGGGGTCGTTGCCGAGGGTGATGGCGACCGGAAGGTCCTCGCCGCGTTCTTCTGCCGCGTGGAGATGGATTGCGATGTCGTGCACCGGAACCGGCTGGATCGCGAGGTACCGGGGACCTTTGACCTGCATGCGGTAGATGCCGACGTTCTGCTTGTCGAAGCTGTCGCGCTCGTCCGGGTCGCGGGATACCACCGCGGCCTTGTCGAGGTAGAAGCCTCCGTCACCGTCGTTGAGCCGGAACAGCGGCAGGAGGTCGAAGATGTTGATGTCATCGCCCTGGACGGTGTTGGTTCGCCACGGTGCGTCCTCGCGGCGTTCCGGCTGGACCGGGAACGCGTCCCAGCGGCGGATGAATTCGGCAACCTGGGCCCTGGTGGATGTCGCCGGGTCCATGCCGAGTGCGATCGCGTGGTTGGGCCAGGAGCCGAGCGTGTTCAGCGCGACCTTGGCGTTGGTGAATCCGGCGATGTTGTCGAAGTAGAGGCCGGGTGCGGTGTCGCCGATCCGGCCCGCGGCATTCGCGGCGGCGGCCAGGTCCGGCTCTGCTTGCACTTCGTCGGAGATCCGGAGCAGTTGACCGCCTGCGTCCAGTGCGTCGAGGAACGACCTGAGATCATCGAATTGCATCGGCTTTCCAATCGGTTGCGGATTCGGGCTGATGGACTGCGGCAGAGGGGAATTCGGTGCCGGGAGCATGGATCCCCGCCCAGCGGCGGGCGCGCGGATGGGGTAGATCGAACTGGTCGAGGACTCGCGCGACGATGTGATCGACGATGTCCTCGACGGTGCCCGGGTGGTTGTAGAACGCCGGCATGGGCGGAACGATGCGCACGCCCAGTTCGGCCAGTGCGGTCATGTTCTGCAGGTGAATGGCGCTGAGGGGGGTTTCTCGCGGTACCAGCACGAGCCGGCGGTGTTCCTTGAGCACGACGTCCGCGGCGCGGCCGACGAGGCTGTCGGAGTAACCGGCGCGAATGCCCGCCAGGGTCTTCATGCTGCACGGGATGATGATCATTCCGTCGGTGCGGAACGAGCCGGAACTGATCGAGGCGGCCTGGTCACCGGGGCCGTGGACCACGTCGGCCAGTGCCCGCACCTCGGCCACGGAGTAGGGGGTCTCGAGTTCGATGGTGGTGCGCGCCCAGCGGGAGAGCACCAGATGGGTCTCCACGTCCGGCATGTCCCGCAGCGTCTTCAGTAGCGCCACGCCCAGTGGTGCACCCGTTGCTCCGGACATTCCGACGATGAGCCGCATCAGATCCTCCATTGTTCGTATACGAACTATTCGACTTCAGGCTAGTCTGTTCGTGTACGAACTACAACGGGGAGGTCACGTGTTCGACGACACACCGTTTCACCTGATGCGAGTGATCCTGCAAGACCACGGTGCCCGGTGGCACGAACGGATGCCACAACTGACCAAGCCGCAGTACGCGGTGCTCGAGGCGCTCGACGCGCACGATGGACTCGACCAGAAGGCGCTCGGTGAGGCGAGCGCGACGACGAAGGCCACGCTGACCGAGATGCTCGCGCGGATGCAGGAGCGCGGCCTCATCGAGCGCCGGTCCGATGCCGTCGATGGCCGCAAACGGTCGGTGCATCTGGCCGAAGCCGGGAGGCGAACGCTGGCCGACGCCCGAATCGTCGCGCGCGACCTCGAAAAAGAAATCCTGGGCGCACTGTCCGCCAGTCAACTGCGACAGCTGTCGTCCCTGCTGGCGACGCTGCGCCACGCCTCGGCGTGAGGCGAAGTCGTCGGCGGCTCGGCGACCAACCGGAAGGACCGAGTGCCGGTGAGTGCATCCAGTGGTGATCGAACATGCGGCTGTGGCGTCACTTGATGCGGCGTTCGGCCGAATCGACGGGGTCTGCCCGAGTGTAGGAGTTGCTGTTCCATCCGTTGCATATCGGTATACACCGGTGGAGCAGTCGGATGAGGAGCCTGGCGATGAAGCCTGCGTCGAGGGGAATGCTCAGTCCGGCTGAGGAGATGACGAGCAGACGGCTCTCGGCGGCAGGACCGTGATGATCGCGGCGGTGGTGTCGGAGTAGAGCGTGGTGGGTCCGCGGCCGGTGGCCCCGATGACTGCGATGGTGCTCATCAGCGGGCGGCCGGTCGGGAGGCGGGTTGGAATGTGAAGGTGAGCGCCTCCATGAGCCGCTTGCGCTGGGTCTTCTGCACCGCCGCGATCCGCCACTGGCGGTCGGTATCGCGGACCACTGTGTAGGTGGCGAGCTTGCCCAGCAGCTTGGGCGCCTTCTTCGAGGACTCGCCGCGCGTCACCACAATCGCGGTATCGTCTCCGTACCTGCGGATTTCAATGATCTCGACGGTGAGCCGGGTGTCTTTCAGGAAGCTGTCGAACAGTGCCTGGTGGCCGCGGCCGATCTCCGCGCCGCCGTGGTAGACGGTGCCCGTATAGGTGACGTCGGTGGCATCGGCGGTGAAGCATTCACCGTAGGCGTTGCCGTCGCCGCGGTTCCAGGCGTCGGCGCTGCGCTCGATGAGGGAGCGAATGTCGGCGGTGTCGGTGGTGGCGTTCATGGTGTTTCCTTTCAGTGAGCGAGCAGGGCCAGGGCGGCATCGCGTGGAATGAGCCGCAGTGCGGCAGTGAACAATTGATTGGCGCGGCTGGTGAGCACGACCGGACCGGACCTGTCGGACAGCGCTTTCCGGGCGCGATCAACTACTTCGCGAGGTGTCTGGACCAGCCGGGACGGTACATCGTGAGCGGTTTGCGAGGCGGTGCGCCTGACACCCGGGCACAAGGCCGGGACATGCACCCCGCGCGGTTTCCGTTCGTGCCACAACGTCTCGGAGCTCGCTCGGGCGCTCGCCGTCGTACCGGTCGCCCCGGTGTGCACCGTGTCAACAGAAGGTCGAGAAGACAACGAAGGCCAGGTCTTTCGGCGGTATCTGAGTTCCGTTGTGCTGCATGCTCAAGCGGGCGCCAAGGCTGTCGGACTGGGCGCCACCGACCTGTACGCCCTCAACATCCTGGAACTGAGCGGAGCTATGACACCCGGCGAACTCGGCACCCGCACGGGCCTCACCACCGGACCCACCACCAGACTCATCGACCGCCTCGAACAGGCCGGTTATGTGCGCCGCGCCACCGATCCCGGCGACCGCCGCAAGGTCATCGTCGAACCGATCGCCCAGCCCGCGGACCTCGACACAGTGCTCGCGCCGGCCCGTCGGAAGATCGGCGAGATCATCGGCGGGTATTCACCCGAACAGCGCGAGTTCCTGTTCGACTACTTCGCCCGCGCGGCCGACGCCCTCCAACAGGCGGCAGGGGAAATCAGCTCCGCGGGTACGTCCCACGGCTAAGGGCACTGACCTGAGAGGTTGGGGGCGCGGCTGGCTGGTGGGTGTCCGCCGAGGGCAGTGTGGCCGCGGTGGTGATTGTAGGTGTGGAGCCGGTCGGTGCAGGCGGCGCGGCGTTCGGTTTCGGATCGGTAGGGGCGGGTTCGTTCGTGGATGATCCCGCCTGTGGCCAGTTCCGATCGCCAGAGCCTGGAGATAAGGATGGGCAGTTGTGGGTCGTGCTGCGATTCCCCCGCCTGTGTCACCTCATACCCCATCTCATATTTCAGATGTCGTGAACTTAGCACGTCGCTGTAGAGATGGGTGAAGCCCCCAGTGGTACAGCTGTCGACCGAAACCGCTGTAACGCAAGGGCTTCGAATGCTTTTCTACCGTGCCGCGCTGCCGTTGCCGCGCCGGATTCGCGGTGTCGGCGACCACTGCCTGGCGGTATGTGGAGGAGGTTGCCGAGTTGCGGGCCGCGCGTGCGCCCGCGTTGAAATCTGCGCTGCGGCGGGCGGAAGCTGCCGGCCGCGGTGAACGGACCGACGCCCTCGCGGCAGTCGAGCCGGCGATGGCCGAGTGACCCCCATGTTCGGACCGGACACTCCGCCAGTTGGGCTGATCTCGGCAAACACCATCGATGTCGCACTGTCAGTTGCCGTGAATCGACCGTCTACCTACTGTTCGGGGCATGGATTCGATCGGTTCCGGAATGGGCCGATTCGGTAGGCGGGGAGTGCTCTGATGCAAGGTGTTTTGCCGTCCGGTGTTGCACTGAACGAGTTCGGCCTCCGTCGCGACGGCATGCGCGTGGACCGGGAGGCCGGTGAGCCGGTTGCCCGATCCGGTTGCCGCCTCGTTGTTCTCGGCGATCAGCTGGTGAACGGCAGGAGGGTCACGTCCACCAGAACGTTGGAGTTCGTGCTGGCACTCGTATTCAACGGAGGGGAATGCCGGGCCTCGTCGCTGGTCGGAAATCTCTGTTCCGGCCAGGCGTCCAAATCCGCGATCCCGACTCTCGCGTATCGCGCCAGGCAGCTGGGCATCGATACCGAGTTCATTTCGTTCCGAACGAGCTACCACCTCGTCACGGAGGTGACCGTCGACGCCGTCGAACTTCTCGAAGCACTACATATCGGTGATGTGCACACAGCGCTGCGGTTGTACGGCGGACCACTGCTCGTGAACAGCCACACCCGGGCGATTATCGAAACCCGTGCCAGAATCGATCGGGAACTCACCGAAGCGGCGATTGCGTCGGGAGACGATGCGCTCGCTCGGCAGGTTGCGTGGAAGGCGGGCAACTCCGAGCGGGGGCTGGTGCACGGCCTCTCCGAACGCGTGCCGGCGAGAACGAGGAGTTGGTCTTCCTGAGTTCGCCATCTGCCGGTCTGTCCGAGTTGGGAACGGCATCCAAACAATCGCTTGTACCGGCTTCCGGCCTGATTGTATTCAGTTACGCAACGGGCGGAATGTCGGCCGATATATTTCAGCTGTACGTCACACAGACGCTCGGGTACAGCTCCGGCCTGATAACCGTCGTCGCGCTGGCGATGATCGCCAGTATTCCGCTGCAGTTCCTCGCCCCGCGGATCATCGACAGGATCGGGCATCGGTGGATGATGATCGTCGGCGCCGCGCTGTTCCTGCCCGCATTGCTGCTGATGTTCGTCGCCGGTCAGGTGGTATCTATATCCCGGACCGGCGGCGCGGTCTGTGTGGTTACCGGTGCGACGCTGGCCGAGATTGCGATATCGATTTCCTTCGGGGCGGCGTGGGGCGCCTGGGCCGCGGAGTTCACCGAGACCAGGACTCGACCTTTGTACATTTCGATATCCGGGTTCGCCTCACAGGGCACCGCGATGATTGCGTTCATTGTGCAGACCACCATGTTCGGCGGCAAGGTCACCGAGACCTTCTATCGAATTGTCCTCATCTACTGTGTGCTGTACGCCATCGCGTCGATACTGGTTTTTCGCCGACTGCCCGATCCCCGCGTCGGGCCGCGGACCAGGGAATCCGGTCCCCGAGTCGGCTGGCGCGACATCGCGGCCGAACGTGACTATCGGGTCATCCTGCTGGCTCAGGCTGTGCAGTTCCAGATCGGTGTACCGCTGTTGGCGATATACGCGACGACCGTCCTGCGGGTGCCCAGCACCGTGGTCGGCGCGGTGCTGACCTTGCGTGTCGGCGCTTCGCTGTTGTGCCTGCCGATAGCAGGTCGGCTCATCTCGACTGTCGGGGCGAACCGTGCTCTGGTCGCAGTCGGCGGTGGACTGTGTGCCGAAATGATCCTCTGGACATTTCTCCCGAGGATCGGTACCACAATTCCGGCAATAGTGCTGTTCTCGTTGCTCGTCGTCGTCTTCCAGATATCCAAATCTGCATTCGCCATAGCAACGAAGACCATCGAGTTGGATACCGTGCTCCCGGAGCATCGGGTCAGGACTTTCACATTGGTCGACATCGTCTCGTCGAGCGCAATGCAGATCAATATCGCACTCGGCGGGTTACTCGTGGCGGCCGCGAACTCCTTTGTCTGGGTGGACAGCTCGTTCATTCGACTCGATGCGGTGAAGATCACGACTGCCATCGGTGCCGGGGTCGTGATCTATATAGTTGTCGAATACCGCCGGATGGCACGAGCGGACCGTACCGGTGTCGAGCGTGGGCTGGAGAGCGTCGAGACCAATGGTTGAAACCGGATCAGGGAGGGGTGAAGAGTGCGGCGTTTTCGTTACGGATTTCCTGGCCCCCGCACGTCTCGTAGCGAGTGGGTGGAGTTCGGAACCGGATTATTTCTGCTGCTGACGGTTGCGAAGGCGATATACCCACAGTCCAGAATCCCGGCACGGCACTACGACATGTTCGCATACGAGGTCGGCAGGTCTCGGCCGCGAACCGTGATGGTGTTCCACGGAATCGGTGACGCGCCGGTCGCCGTTTCTCCCGCCAATCTGTTGCCTTTCGAAGCTGCCCGTTCGACATCCATCGTCCGGACAGCCGCGGCCATGGGAGAGGTCGCCGTGCGGGAGCTCGCGCTGGCCGCGATACGGGCGCAGCAACGGGGATGGCGAGGGTTCGACCAGGTCTGGGGTCCGACGGACATCCCATTGCGGACGGCGAACGAAGTATGTGTTCACATTCTCGACCAGGCCGACTTCGATACGGTGGCGGCAATCCGGCACGAGCGGTGCACAGTGACTCTGGCGCGGAGGCGCTGATGCGGGTCGGGCCGAGCTTCGATCGCGAACGCTACGAGAAGGCGGCGAATCTAGCGGCCGCAGCAGCCTTGTTCACGCGCGCGTCGAGCCTGCCAGCGCCCTGGGTATTCGACGAACCCGCCCTGTGTCGCCCGATGGCCGGCACCCGCGATGCGACCGCCTATCGGCTGTTCAAGAGGTTGGGTGTGGCCTCGGCGGCGTGGGATTGCGTGCGCACTCGCCGCGTCAGCGCACGGTCGATCGCGCTGACTCTCGTCGCGGAGTGGCTCACCGCGAGCCGTCTCGAGGGCTTTGCCCCCTACACCGAGCACTTGTATCTGTTCGCACTCTGCCTGCGTGCCTCGAAAACCGCCGGGCCCGGTGAGCGCGCCGATGGTGTGGGTCGGGTCCCCGTACTCGCGTATCTGGCGTCGACGATCTATCTCGCATCCGCGATAGCGAAACTGCGACACGGCAGGCAATCCTGGCTCCGGACCGGCGACGTGATCGACAACGCGCTGTCGCTGTATCGGTGGAATCGCGTATCGGAGTGGGCAGCACT
Source organism: Nocardia jiangxiensis NBRC 101359 (assembly GCF_000308615.1). GTDB lineage: Bacteria > Actinomycetota > Actinomycetes > Mycobacteriales > Mycobacteriaceae > Nocardia > Nocardia jiangxiensis. Next base: position 9,510 of record NZ_BAGB01000156.1, on the reverse strand, counting down.
GGCCGATCCGGTGGTGCTCGCACGGCTGGTTCTGGCCTTCGAACTGGTGGCGTTACCGATCAGCGTGTCGGGGCCGACCGGGCTCCGAGTGGTGTCCGTCTCGGGACTGCTCCTTCATGTCGCGAATTATGCGACGTTGCGAGTCTCCTTCTGGCACTTGGCCTTCACGCACCTACCCACACTGTATGCGATACGTCGCACAGTCAGGGGGAAGTAGTGCGCGAGTGCACGGCCGAGCCTTGCCGAACGCCGCTGTGGTCGAAGGTTCGAGTGCGGTTCGAAATGAGCGATCACACGCCGATCGCACGGCGATCACAGCTGCCGGATCGGGTCTAATTATGTTGTGGGACAACGTAATTCGGTGCTACGTTTGATTCGTAGGCAAGTTCATCGAATTACGAAGGGAGGGAAATCATGAAGCTTTCCAAGTCCGACGTCGCCAGTGAGGATGCGGCCGTCGTCCAGATCGTGGAAGTCGCGAACACGAAGACGGCCGAGGCCGTCACCCGTCGCCCGTCGACGCGTGTCATGCGCTGTGACTGCGTCGGAACCACTCCGGTGTAGTCGATCAATGCCGGAGGCGCCGTCTCGGCGCCTCCGGCATTCGCATGCGAATCAGATGAGGAATATCGATGATCAACTCGGCGGTTCCCCGGCGTCTGGCGCCGAAGCACGAACTACACGAAGCGCGAATCGAGGGGCTCCGCGAGGTCAGAGCTTACATCGACGCAATCGATCTGTCCGGCATCAAAGCAGGTCTGACCCAGCCGTCGCACGAGGGAGGGCGTGGCTGGTCGCATGGGATGGCGGATTATTTCGAGCCCATGTATCGGACGTGGCTGTTTCTCCGCCGCAAGTACGAAGACGAGCTCATGCCACCCCATATGGATATGGACGAGTTCTGGCACGGTCATATTCTCGATACTCAGCGATACATCGAGGACTGTAATCACATATTCGGTTACTATTTCCATCACTTCCCGTACTTCGGTATCAGGGGCGAGGGAGATCGGCAGAATCTGCTGGATGCCTGGGAAAATACGCAGCGCCGCTTCTACAAGGAAACGGGCGACTATATATACGATTACGATGGTGACGTATAAATGGCCGACATTCCGTACGGAATATCCGGCGGTGCGATCGGCGCACGGCTGAAGAGGCACCGCGACTTCCTGGCCTGGAATGATGCGGTGGCAGCAGGAGTGCCGGCACGACTGAAGCCCGATGGAATCGGTGTGACCGAACCCGAATTCGATCCGCACGAGATAATCCGGAACTATTCCGGATTCGGAAGCGAGCGGGTGCACAGATACGCCCGCGAAGTCGCTGTGTCGAGGGCACTCACCCAGCGCGCGGCGACCGCGGATGCCTGGATGCAGACGAAGGACGAAGTTCTCGGTATCTCACCCGGCGAGGCTCGTACCTCGGCGATCAAGGCCAGGGACTGTGTGCGCGGAACCGAATACGACGACTGCCTGTTCGATTGCTTCTCGAACCGCGGTGGCGAAGCTGGCCTGCTCGGTTACACGCGAGAATGGGTTCGGCTCATGGATGCCGGACGAGCACGGTGGTCTGGGCAATCCCGCGATCGGGCCGCCGCCCGCCGCTTCCTCGGCGCCTACCTGGAGCAGACGCGAACGAAGTACCTCGCGGCACTGGCTGCATGGCGGGGCGAGCGACGCGTCGAAAGGCTCGGTGATCTGCTCGACTGTGTGCGTTTCGGCGGGGCCGGACGAATCGATGCCGGGGACGTCGCGCGAGCGACCGATCTGCCGATCTGTGGCGTGCCGGTCGGCCGAGTACTGTCCGCGATCGGAGCGGTCATCGTCTTCCGGCCGGGATTCGGATCCAGTTCCATTGTGCTCGATCTGCCCGGACCGGTAATCATCCTGCTGGGCTCACAATCCCGGTCGACCCTTTGCCGAGACCTTTTTCACGAGACCGGGCACGCGCTTCAAACCTTCGTCCTCGGTGAACGGAAAAACCCGTCCGTGGCCGACTATTTTCCCGACTCGGTCATCGCGGAGTCCTGGTCGCATCTGCTGGAAGTGATTCCGGACCGGGCAGCGGCCTGCGGGGACGCAGGTTTCGATATCGATGGCGGCCGGGATCTGCGTTCACTCGTCGAGACCAGGACCTACGCGACTCGCGCGCTCTACGCATTGAGCGTCGACGCGGCAAACGATTCGGCGACGGTACTGAGTGACAGCTGTGCGGCGGTATTCCGAGAACACCTCGATGTGCGGCCGCCACCGATCGATTTCGCTCTCGACATACAGCACGGCGAACGGAACTACGAGCGGGTCCGCGCCCTCCTGGATGCTGTCGAGCTCGAGGCGCGATGTGAACGTGCGCTCGGAGCGGATTGGTGGCGTGTGGAGGGCGCACTGTCGTGGATTCGGGCGGCGATGCTCGCGGACCTGACGGCGGGCCCGCGGCCCGAGGTCAGCGATATCGACGCCGCCGCCACCTCGATCGAGGCTTTCGCTGGGAAAGGATGTCACGCGCGGTGTCGGTAAGGATCATGCTCATCGGCGCCGGTGAGCATTCGGAGAGATTTTATCTACCAGCGCTACGCAGGATGGCGGACGAGGGAAAGGCCGACCTGATCGCCGTTGTGGACCTGGAGACTGCGGTGGAAGCCGTTAGCAAGCGCACGGCACGCCATGGGTGGAGCGGCGACCTGCGCCACTTCTTCCTTCGTGGTCGCGGACCGTTCCCCGGTGACGAAGGCACACGGCTACTGAGTTCACTCGCCCGTGAACTCGCCATCGATGCGGTGATCATCTCCACCGAACCCGAGGCGCACGCCGAATATCTGATGTGGGCTCTCGCCGAGGGATTGTCGGTCCTGGTGGACAAGCCGGTCATGGTCAGGCCGGGGGTCTCGACCTCGATTCCGGCGGTCGACGCGCTGGCGCGAGACGTTCGGCGGCTCGACACGGCACTGACCGAGTACCAGCGGGACCACCCGCATGCGGTAGCCGCCGTGATGGCGCACCGGCGGGCCAATGCCCTCTTCTCGAAGGTTCGTTCCCTGGTCAGGGATGCGTTCCTCGCAACCGGTTGCGATATTACGTCGATCGTGGCCGAGCACTCGGATGGGGAATGGCGGTTGCCGGACGAGATGGCAAGCCAGACATACCATCCGATGTTTCGCGGCTACGGCGTTCTCGCTCAATCCGGGTACCACGTCCTCGATGTCATCTGCTGGTGGCTGTCCGTCAACGGCTGGGATCCGGAGTTCCGGTCGGAGGCGACCGCGATCCGGCCACCGGACTTCGCCGCCCAAGTGCCCCCGGATGTTCTGGTACGGCTGTTCGGCCCCGATATCGAAGAACGGCTGGTTGCGGTTCCGACCATCCCCACCGAAGCCTGGGGGGAATACGACCTGCATGCCTTTCTTCGGCGCGAAGAGGCAGGTTCGATCAAGGCAACCATCGGGCTGCACTTGTTGCACTCCAGCTTTTCGAGTCGTGGTTGGCCGGATACCGCGGGTCGCAACCTGTACTGGGGAAACGGGCGCAACGGCCAGGAGACCTTTCTTCTGCAGCAGGGGCCGTTCCAAGCATTGAAGGTGCTGTCATGGCAGGGCGGCAGTCTCTTCGATGATGTGGACGCGTACGAGCCGGGCGGACCACGTCATTGCGAATTGCACATCTTTCGCAACACCCACTTCCTCCCGGGAGAACCCTACGAGAAGCTGACTCTCCAGGAACTGGAGAGCTGCAGTGGCTCCGAGGGCTCCTTGGGGCCGGGAAAGACGCGGGTATTCGAGGAATTCATCGATGCGGTATCCGGTCGCGGCGGCGCCGCAACGTGCTCGAATTTGCGTGAGCATATCCCGACCATGGAAGCCTTCGTGGCGATCTACCGAAGCCTGGCCGAGCGGGTGGTGCGGGAAACCGCATGAATCTCTGCCGAATGCGAACGCGCCGTGTGTAATACGTCGTGTAGGTCGATGCGGGATGTCCGGGGCGTGCGCCAGGGGCATCGACTCTCGGTCCGGGGGGTTGCGTAGGCTTGCGAATGGTCGTGTGCCTTGGGTGGGTTCGCAGGAGAGGATGAGGCGAGTGCGGGATTCGGTGCGCCCCTTGATGGTTGCGGTTGCCGGTGCGGTATCGCGGGCGATGGCCGCTGCGCTGCCGGCCGAGGTGGCGGACGCCGACCCGCTGGTGCGTCGCTCTGATCATGCCGATTTCCAGTCCAATGTGGCGTTGTCGTCGGCCAAGAAGGTCGGGCGTGCCCCCCGCGAGGTCGGCGCCGCGATCGATGCGCGGTTGGGGGATGAGCTGATCGCGGACACGGCGTTGTCGGGGCCGGGGTTCATCAATATTTCGGTCACCGGATCGTCTGTGTGGTCGCAGCTGGCCGCGCGCCGTGCGGCGGACCGGCTGGGGGTGGATACGCCGCTCGCCGGGGAGCGGGTGGTGATCGACTATTCCTCGCCGAATATCGCCAAGCAGATGCATGTCGGGCATCTGCGGACCACGATCATCGGTGACGCGCTCGCCCGCTTGCTGGGGTTCCTCGGCGCCGAGGTCATCCGGCAGATCCATTACGGCGACTGGGGTACCCAGTTCGGGATGCTGATCCAGTACCTCGATGAACATCCCGAAGCGAAATGGCACCGCGACGATCTGACCGGAAACGCCGACGCGCCGATCGAGGCATTGGACCGGCTCTATCGGGCCGCGCGGGAGAAGTTCGACGCCGATCCCGGCTTCGCGAACCGGGCGCGGGCGCGGGTGGTGGCACTGCAGGGCGGCGACGAGGCCACGTTGCGGGTATGGACCGATCTGGTCACCGAATCCCAGCACTCGTTCCAGGCCCTCTACGACCGGCTCGGGGTGTTGCTGACCCCGCAGGACGCGGCCGGTGAGTCCACTTACAACGCATATCTGGACGAGGTGACCGCGGAACTGGCCGACGCCGGGATCGCGGTGGAGAGCGACGGCGCGCTGTGCGTGTTCTTCGACGAGTTCACCGGCCCGGACGGCACCCCGACACCGTTGATCGTGCGCAAGAGCGACGGCGGGTACGGTTATGCCGCAACCGATCTGGCGACGATCCGGTACCGGATCCGCAAGCTGGCAGCGACCAGGCTGCTGTACGTGACCGATGCGCGGCAAGCCCAGCACTTCCAGATGGTGTTCGCCACCGCCCGTCGCGCGGGCTGGCTCACCGCGGACGTGCAGGCGATCCACGTACCGTACGGGACGGTCCAGGGCGCGGACGGCAAACCGTTCAAGACCCGCTCCGGCTCCACCATTCCGCTGACCGAACTGCTGGACTCGGCCGTGACACGGGCACGGGAGATCCTCGCCGAGAAGGCGCCCGATCTGGACGCGCAGACCTTCGACCGGGTCGCCGAAGCGGCCGGTATCGGTTCGGTGAAATACGCGGACCTGTCCGGATCGCGGATCAAGGACTACGTCTTCGATGTCGACCGCATGGTCAACTTCACCGGCAACACCGGCGTCTACCTGCAATACGCGCACGCACGCATCCGGTCGATCCTGCGTAACGTCCCGCCCGGCACCGACCCGGTCGTGGATACCGAACTGACGCTCGAATCCGCCGAACGGGCGCTGGGCCTGCTGCTGGACGAGTTCGGCAAGGCGATCACCGACGCGGCCGACTCCCTCGAACCGCACCGCCTGGCCGGCTACCTGTTCGCCCTCGCCCAAACCTTCACCGCGTTCTACGAGGCATGCCCGGTACTGAAAGCCGACGATCCCCGCGTGCGCGGCAACCGGATCGCGCTGTGCCAACTGACCGGAGATACCCTCGCCGCAGGGCTCGAGTTGCTGGGAATCGTTGCGCCGGAACGTATTTGACAGTCGCCTCGCGCGATTTTCCGACATTCATGCCACGTTTCCGGGACGACTCGGATTGCTCGAGCACGGATTCTCTCCTGGAATCCGCGGTCCAACCGCTAACTCTCGATTGCCGGACGGTTACTTCTTTTTTCGTCGCCATACGACAACCGATGGAATGATCAGGATTGAGACTGCGGCTGTTGTTCAGGCATGCGGTAACGCCAGCGCTATTCCGGACAGTCCGTTGCTCGGGATGTAGCAGCCTGGTCTTCGGCCGGTGATTGATTACCGCGCGAACGTTCGGTGCGACGGTCGGCGCAATTGATTCGAGTGTGGATGGATGGTATTCGAAACTCTCTGGATTTCGAGAAGTCTGCCCGTCCGTGTGTGGCATTTCCGGTCCGGACATCGAATCGACCTGCCGGACCTGCGAATTGAACAAAGCGGTCTTGACCGGTCGGTGAGTGGGCTCGGAATATCATGTCGTGAATAATTTCAAAAGTTCCCGGCGGGCCACCGTGGTACTCGGGGCTCTGGCCGTATCCTTCGTCGCACTGCTCGGCGCCCCTGCCGAGGGGCATACCATTTCCGTGCGGCCGGTGGACGGCATATGCAACCTGACCCCCCCACCCATCTTCACCCCGCCCGAATGCCGCTGACTGCCCGTATGAGCGTTGTGCAGTCAGGTGTCAGTGGAGCCCCGGGAGGGCACGAACCTGCGACATGTGACCTGGGGAAACGCCGAAGCTGTTTTGGGCCTGCGACGTGGCCAATCGCGTTGACCTGCGCAAAGCCTGTCGCAGGTCGGTGCCCCCGGCGGGGCACAATAAGGATGGGACCGGCGACGACCAGCGGTTTTTGTGGGGAACGCTGACGATCGAAGCAGGATTCGGCCATCCGAAGTCGGATTGATCTCGTTCGAAGGCTGAGTCGGTTGGGTGCCACAGTGTCCCAATCCGGTCGATGCGCACACGGCGGGCAACCGCTGTTGAGCGCTCTCCGAGCCCACCATCCTTTCCGACGCTCGGGCCGATAGCGGCGAACGTCCGAACCTCCACACAACCGCACACCAAAGCCTGCGCATCGTTCTGTGGAGGAACACGAACAGAGGTCAATGGGGGACTGTCCGATTGCCCTCTGTTTATGAGGACAGCAGGTCCGCCGAGAATCCGACGGCGAACAGAACCAGACCGATCCATTTCAACCGCGACTCCAGCCCCTCGCGGGTTTTCAACTGCCCAAGCGTGGTCACCACCAGCCCTTCGAGCAACAGCACGCCCGCCAGATATCCGCCGAAACCCAAGAACAGTCCGCCGAGGACAGCGCCGACGGCGCAGGTGATCAGGACAACGAACAATGGTGTCGTGCCTTCGCCGGGCTTGGCGTCCTGGTAGTGGCTGGCGGCGAACAGGGCCAGGGCCGACACGCTGGCACCAATTATGAAAAACACTCGTAGACCTGGCGGATCCGGCGCTGGGGGCGGCGGGGGACGTTGCGGCCCGGGAGTCTGTTCGCCTCGCCATCGCGCGCGTAACTGGCTGCGGCAATCTCTCAGCGCCATAACCAGTGCCGCCAGTTTCGTGGTCGCCGGATGTCTGCCGGATCCGAGCAGGCGGATCGCGGCCCTCACCAGTCCCGTCAGCAGCTGCAAAGAAGTGAAATACAGGCCCTCACCCAGAGGAATTCCGAAAACGGGGGCGCACACGGCGAACGACAGGATCAGCACCAGCGTTTTCGCGATCGAACCGTCAACTGTGTGCCATCCCATTCGCGCCAGGAAACCCGCAAATACGCCGAGGCCACCTGCGTAGTGGAAAACGCGGAGGCCGGGTGGGCGGATGAGACTCGAGTACGACGGCCGGCCTGAGCGGCGGCGTGAGGTCCGCGGACGCCGCAGGACTGCGACGAGGCGGATGCGCCTGGTGCGCAGATGAGCGTGGAAGACTTCCATCCTCGCATGTCCCAGCAGGTCGATCACGACGGTGAGCCCACCCAGGAACTCGAGTGTCTTGCCCGCCCGTCCCCACCACAGCACCGTGATTCCGAAAATTCGCAGTTGGCTGGCGTCACGGCCCGCGAGCCATTCACGCCATGCGTGTAATAGATCCCACATGATTTCCCGTCAGGATTCTATCGGGCGGATGCATGAAGTCCAGCTCCGAATTCGAAGCGGTTCGCCAACAGCCTCGACCGGTATCACGGCTGCCGCAGGGCCGCGGCGGCGATGCCGGCCTGGGGCCACAGCGCGATTGCTCGCAGCGGCCGGGCCGATGCGTCCGGCCGCGTCTCCGGCGCTCGTCGGGTCTAGTGTGGCGTTTCCGTTCCCACGAACATCGAGCGCGGACGTTCCGGTGTGGGAAACTCGTTCCCGATGCGCTTTACAGCCGTTGGAGTTCAGCGGTCAGTTCCTGACCGGCCGCCGATGTACGCGGGTCTGCCGCAGGCGTCGGCTCCGCCTCGCCGGCCGATTTCGACACGCCCATGCCACGTCCCCGTGAATGTCATTGCTGTTGCGGCACAACGCAAGTGCCGTCCGGCCAGCACGGAGAATTGCCGGTCGCAAGGCGGACCGCCGCCGGTCGGGGATCGTCTTCGATCAGCGCACGATGGCTGTCGGTTATCGAAGTCGCCTGCAGAGTTGACACGCGGCTTCCGGGCGCGAGTGAAGGGGACTTCGAACATCGGCGTGCCCGAACTGGCTTGCACCACGGTGCATTTGGCACAAAATCGCCTGTACCGAGGAATCTCCGTGACGGCGGATCAGCCTGTGGCGGTCTGCTCGGCACCTCCAGCTCGGCAGTCATCGAATCCGCTTGGACCCCTATCGTTTCGAGCTGTTCAACACGATGTACGTCTGCGGTGTGCACGGCATCGTCGTCGTGCTGCAGGTCATCCCCTCCACCACCGGCGGCAGCGTGGCGAACGCGGCGCCGGCAGCGGCGTCGGGTGCACGGGAAGCGGGTCGATCATGATCGACGACAGCGCGACACTTCCGATCACCAACCACATCGCCATGGGCGAAACAGCGTCGACTCGCTGTAATCGGCAGCCGTTCCCGTCCCCGACGTGCACACCACGTGTCCTGTTACGCCGTCCCGATGCCGGATCCGGACTGGTCGATGGAGCCTGGTGGCCCCGAACCGCTAATCTCACCAGCGAGTTGCATGACCTGATCAACGTTCTCACCCCTCGGCTCGGCCGCTTGGCTCGGGTGGGATTCGCTTGGAACGCAAGAAGTCTCATGCAACGCCGGATCGATGAGGACGACGGAGTGGCCGTGCACGGCCCGGCACTGGACCAGCCGCTCGACACCATGCCACCGTTCGGAACCGAGGGCGCCAGCTTGGCCCTGCTGATCATCCCCGCCGACACCGAACCGCTCGTCGCCGCTCAGCGCATGCGGCACGCGGCGGGCCGCTGGTCGACGATGGACTCCGGTGAGCAGACAGACCGTGCCGTACCACCCCAGCACGCGGCGGGCCGCGTGCGTCATGGCTGAGAGGTGACGGTGTCGCCGTTCATTGATCGCAAGGACGCGGGTCGGCAGCTGGCCAGACTGCTGCCGCGAGGCCTGTCGAATAACCCGCCTGCTCGGGGCGATCCGCACCGTCGTCGCCGTTCCCGTCGGCAGCCGTCGGTCTCTGACCGCCCTCACCCCCTCCTCGGACAAGATTGTCTGTCCTAACCG
>NZ_BAGB01000157.1 GCF_000308615.1 Nocardia jiangxiensis NBRC 101359 | reverse complement strand
CCCCGCACGCCGACGACGATCCAACCCGCGCGTCGTCAAACGCAAAGTCCTCAAATGGGCAGCCAAACGCACCCACCACGCCCAGCACCCCCAACCGACCCACGAACCAAAGGCCACCATCCACACCCCTTAACTGAACGGTATTGAGGCTTAACCCCCGAAGGGTCGACTTTGCCGCGTACACGGCATGCGTTACAGGCTCGAACTGCGGAAATACGTTGGGGCTGACAGTGTCTCGCGAACGAAGGTCTGCGGACACACCTGTTGCGGACTCGCATCGGATGCTGGCTTCTCGCGACCCATTGGACTGAGCCTGGAGCATCAACAAGTCGCCATCGTTGCTGGTCCAGCCAACTTCGTTGTTTTTCGCGCGATTACTACTTTCGCCGCCAATTGCAGCCGCACCAACATGAACACCGCCACCAACCGCGATTCGCGCTGGCTGTTCCCGGACGCCGGGCCGGGCAACCGATGCACCCCGAAACCCTGGGCGGACTGCTGAAAGCGCTTGGCGTCCTCAACGTTCCAGGCCGGAAATCGGCCATGCGACAGCACGTCCAGCAGATGCCCGCCCCCGTCGTCGCCGACGCGCTCGGCTATCACCACGTCACCGCGACGAAACTCGCCGCCGAGGCAGCGGTGGTCAGGAGCCGCTACGTCACCACCCCTCGCTTCCGGTCACCCACCGGTTGGACTTCTCCGACAACACGCGACAGTTGAATACGCGATCTCACCAGTCCGGAACCCCGTCTAGCCAGTCGGTCATCCACAACACCGTGATCAACAGAATTTGGCCACGCCACGCGAAAAGTATTGGCCCGTAAGTGGTGAACCGGTGCAGACTCACGCACAGCCAACCTCAGAGTCATCGCTGTTGGGCCTGTGTCGGTCGTTCGTCGCAGGTTCGTGCCCTGATAGAACTCGTCCTTGGCGGCAAGCACGTCACGGATTTCGCCACCACCGCTACTGATCTCGGCGAAGTGTTCCACCGCGGCGTCGAGACGAAGAACCTGAGAAGGCGTAGCACGCTCGACGAATCGGCTGACAAGGATATTAGAGTGGAGAGACGGTGTACCAGTTGGGTGCCCGGTTCGGTATCGAGCGGCGGACGGTCAGCGAGATCCTTCATGGGCATCGAGTGCCGCCGTGGTCTGACGTCTGAGCAGGTTGATGAGGCCGTCCATCTTTACGGGCTGGGCTGGTCGCTTGCCAGGGTCGGTCGGCATCTGGGTGTTGACGGTATGACCGTTCTGAACAGGCTCCGCGAACGAGGGGTTCCTACGCGGGATCCCCAGGGCCGACCCCGGGCATAGACGACTGTTGTAGGTTGGTGCCCTCGGGGCGGCCACAGTTCAGGCGACACCGGCAAGCTTGCAGTCACAGCCGGAGTGCCTGACCCGCGATCTCCGTTCGATGCTTCTTCGGGATCATCGACGGTCCGCATCTATGTTGGTCACAACGCGCCGCGACCGCACACCTGACGATCAGCGCCCCACCGATCCCATATCCTCCACACGATCGCGGCCCCACCGATGACGATGCCGCGCCTACCACCGTTCCGAGTTGCCCATCACGACCCACGTAGGAGGACCGAGCATGGGCGTTTTGAGGTATCGGGTATCGCATGCGCTGGGATTTCGCCCATGGGAAGCAGCGGCCCGGCAGCCCGATCTCTCCCGCATACTGGCCGCCGAATTCGACCAGGAGCAGGCAGGAGCACAGCCGCCCTTCGGGACCGCCCTGGATCTCGGCTGCGGCACCGGCAGGCACGCCATAGAACTGGCCCGACGCGGCTGGCAGGTCACCGGGGTCGACATCGTGCCGAAGGCGATCCGACTCGCTACCAGGCGCGCCCGCGCCGCCGGCGTCGATGCCCGCTTCCTGAAAGGCGATATCACCGCCCTCCCGGCCGAGGTCGGCACGGGATACCGGCTGATTCTGGACTTCGGTGCCTTCCACGGCCTCACCGACCCCGAACGGCACACCATGGGCCGGCAGGTAGACACCGTCGCCGCCGCAGATGCAATCCTGCTCATGGTCGCGTTCGAACTGGGCCGCCACGGCCCGCTGCCCCGCGGCGCCGCACCGGCAGACCTCACGGCCGCATTCCCAGGTTGGACAATCATCGACGACGTGCCCCTACTGAAGTGGCTGGGCAGGATGGTCCACCTCTACCGGCTGCGCCGCACCGAGGTTCCGGGCACCCCTACCAGCGGGTAGACACTCCGAACGCGGCGCGGAACCGTTCTGCGGAGTGAGCAGTCTCACCGGCGGGCCGCGAATACCATCCCGCTTTCGTGACCTGTCGAAGAGTGCAGATTTCGAGACTGAGCGACCTGGGGGTTCGTCGTGCGGGGCGACATCGGCCGCGGCTATCTCAGAACCAAGGTTTCGAGACACGGACACCAGCCCTCGACGACCGATTCTCAACAGTTCGTGCACCGTGTCTGGAGCAGCTGATCTGGATTCCGGACCGTGCTATCTGAAGATTGCTCGTTTGCCGCTCCTGACACGATCCTCAACGCCCCGTCTTCGTCGAGAGCCTCGGTCCCCTTCCGTGACCCGGCCGGTGGCCTGAGATGCTGTGGTTCAGGCGTGTAGCGCCTCTTCGACGCTGTGGTAGAGCGCAAGGAACTCCTCCAGCCCGGTAATCTCTATCGGACGAATCACCGGCCGGTTGGTGTCTACGGCGATACGCAGCGGCTGTCGGCGGTTTTCGGCAGCCCGGGTGGCTTTGAGTAAAGCGCTGAGGCCGTGACCGTCCAGGAATCGCACATCGGTCAGGTCCAGGACGCAGAACCCGCCGCGGGTGCGGTCCAAGCCCGTGCGCACCGCCTCGATCAACTGGGTGGAGGTCGCGTGGTCGACCTCTCCGCTCACCGCCACGACCGCGACCTCACCGGCCATCCGATGGTTGATCGTCAGCCGGGAAACCGCCGATCCATCGTCCTTGTCAGTCATACCCTGTAGACCCTAGCCATCGGCTACCGCGCGCAAGGCGAGCGCGCCGAGACAGGCCGAAGGGTCACGCAGATAGGTGGTGTCCACCGGCGGTGTGCTGGCCGAATGTCCCAGCGGTGGGTGGTCCAGGAGCACAGGAATCGCGGTGCTGGGTGAGCACCTTGGGCGCTTGGACGTGCCACGCGCGTGGCGTGAGGCGTTCGGCCCGGTCATCGGGTACCGGAGTCTGCAGGAGTGGGTTTCGCTTGTTCGAATCAGACAACCAGTCGTTACACAGTGAGCCATGGCGGAATGTGCGCCGACGGTAATGAAGTTCGCCGATTCAGCCAGGTCGACTAGCCCCAGTTGGCAGCGAGGGTGAGGCAGAACGGGTGGCCGCTCGGATCGAGCAGCACCCGCCAGCTCTCACCGGGCTGAAACTCCGGCACCGTGGCGCCCAGTTCGACCAGTTGCTTACTGGCGATCTCGAGGTCTTCGACCGCCAAATCCAGATGGAACTGCTTGGTGCCATTCTCGTTCGGCCAGGTCGGCGCCTGATAGTCCGGTATCGTGCCGAACCCGAGCGCGTGATCCGGACCAGTGAGCATGGCGTACTCGTCCTGCGCGTGCGCGATCTTCCAACCGAGCGCCGCCGCCCAGAACTCCGCGTCTCGTCGTGCGTCGGCACTGTCCAGAGTGAGCATTTTCAACGTGGCAACCGCCATGGGGTTTCCTCTCCGCAACAAAATTACTGTCAGCCAGCCTGCAACACCGACGCCGCACGCGATTGCAAAAACGCGACACTGGCCCGCGCCTGAGATCGGCTGCGGCCGCATGCGGTTCGCCGATGGCCCGCGCGCTGAAGGCGTCCGCCGGATCCTTCGCGACATCCGCCAGCGAAGGAGTCCCTTCCCCGACCGGGAGTGTCGGCTTGGCTGTGCCCATCGCCCTGCTTTAGGAGTGGGTTTCGTTTGTCTAGATCAGACAGCCGATAGTCATACTGTGACCTATGATGTGGGACACAAAAGCCCTGCGGCACCCGGGAACCCGTTCCGCTGTTCACAGCACCCCCTGTCCGGTACGGGTGTACCCCAGAATGGCAATACGTCGAACGTGCTCACTCATGTGAACGACCGACCTGTTGAAGTCACTTTCCGGCAGATCGAATCACGACCGTCGAGGGGAGATCGCGTCAGGCGTTAGCAGGCTGGTCCGTTCCCGCACCCCGGCGGCGCAGTGCGACGAGGTCGTGGCGAGGCTGTGGAAGTGTTTGCTCGTGTGCGCCTTCGACAGTGAATCCGGCGTCGGTGATCATCTGGTGGTCATCGACGCCGGGCTGACCTTCGCTGGTCAGGTAGTCGCCCAGGAAGATCGAGTTGGCCAGGTGCAGGGCCAGGGGTTGCAGACTGCGCAGGTGAATCTCGCGACCACCAGCAAAACGGACCTCGACGTCCGGGAAGAAGAACCGGAACAGCGCGAGGATGCGGATGCAACGCTGCGGCGTGAGGTCCCACCGGTTGCCCAGCGGGGTTCCCTCGAACGGAATCAGGAAATTCACCGGCACCGAGTCCGGGTCGAGTCCGCGCAGTGCGATCGCCACATCGACGACATCCTCGTCGGATTCGCCCATACCGAAAATCGCCCCGGAGCACGGAGACAATCCGGCCGCGCCGGCGCGCGCGAGCGTATCCACGCGGTCAGCGAAGGTGTGGGACGTGCAGATTTCGGCGGCCATCCATCGTTGTGCCTGGACAGGAATCGCCCGATCCGCGGTACACACGACGTAGGTCGTTGTCGTCGATTTCCATGCCGGGTCACCGGCGTATGTCATCTCCGCGGCGTTGAGGGGCATGGACCGCAGGCGTGCGGCGAGTTGCGCGGCGTGCTCGTCGTCTCGGTCCCCGAAGAAGACCTCGCGGGCACGGTCGGGGTCGACACCGACACCGGTGTCGGTGATCACCAGCGCATCGAGCAATTCGCCGTGATAGTCGGCCAGGATCGTGAACGGATGTTCGCCGGGCTCGGTGAGGAAGGCGGCGACATAAACCAGTCGCGCCACATCGGGGTTGTCTCGGGCGGCCGCGGAGGCCACACACCCGCCATAGGAATGTGCCGCGACGATGACGTTCGGCCCGGCCGCCTCGATCGCTTCTCGCGCTGCGGCGACGTCGGCGTCGAAGCCGGTGAACGGCAGCTCCACCGCGACCGCGGTCGTGCCCAGCCGGCCGAGCTCGGCGATCACCGCATCCCAACATGACGGGTCGAACCAGGCGCCGTGTATCAGCACCACCATGCTTCGGTTCGTCTCGGACGGATTCACTGTCGCACCTCGATTACGGTTTTACCGATGGTTCGCCCGGCATGAAGCTCGGCGCAGGCACTGGGTAGGTCGTCGAAGGCCCCCACTCCGGACACGGTCAGGACGCGATCGCCCACCGCGATCGCCTCGACAGCGGATCCGACCTCGACCACGACCCCCGCGCACTCACTACCGGGCAGGAACGGCGGATCGAGCCGCATTTGGTACTGTCCGCGCGTGATGAGGACATCGGGAAAGTTCAGCGCCGCAGCGTGATTGGCGATCCGCACCTGCTCCGCACCGCACCGCGGGCTCGGGAGATCCTGAATCCGTAGACCGTCCTCGCCGGTCGAACTGGTCGCGACCCGGCCCCTCATGGCGTCGCCCCCGATCGCCGCGGTTTCACGTCATCGATGGCGTTGTCGCCGAACAACATTCGTGCCAGCCCCTCGTAGTTCGCTCCGTCGTGGACGCTCAGGCCGCCGCAGACGTTGAGCATCTGGCCGGTGATCCAGGAGGCTTCGGCGGAGGCCAGGAACGCGACCGCGTGTGCGATGTCCGCCGGTGTGCCCGGCCTGCCCAGGTAGGTTTGCTCGCCTCAGAGAGTCGGTCATCGCGGCGAACTGCCCGGCGCAATGAGGGCGGGGTCGATGAGTTGCGTTGTGCACGTTGATATCCGTGATCTAGTCGGCAGCATCGAGGGTCGACTGCATCGCCCGGCCGTAGATGCGAACGAGGGTGGCGCGGTCGTGTTCTGCGAAGTACGTATCGGACAGGCTCAGCGAGCTGAGCAGCCCGCCGACCTGAGCGGCGAACAATCGGGCACGCAATACCGGGTCCGGTTGGGGGAGAGCGTCTTTGAGCTTATCGACGAAGGCGAGGTCCATCAGATCGTACAGTCGCCGCCGTACCGCGGGGCTGTCGGAGGCTCGCACGAGTGTGGTGTAGACCTGTAGCATCGGCTCGTCGGCGCGGTTCACCACGAACGCGGCCATCCGTTCGCCGAGCGTGTCCAGTGGACCGTCGAACGCCTCGTCGAAGTATCCCGTAGCGGGCAACGTCACCAGGAACAGTGCTTCCTTTGATCCGAAGTGCCGCATCACCAACGCCGGGTCCACACCGGCCGAACGCGCGATCCGGCGTACCGAGGTGGCGGCGAACCCGTTGCGCGCGAACAGTTCCGTCGCGGCCTGCCGAATCGACTCGGCCGTTCGCTGTGCGCGGCCCATCGCCTGATCGTGGTTCGGCGGATCGACCGGAAGGTTTACCACGCGCGTTCCTCTCAGCGTCCGGGAGACAACGTCTCAGCAGAAGTCAACACTGTTGACCGCAGCAGGTCAACAGTGTTGACCGGATTGGTCCGCGCGCAGAGCTCCTGCGGGTTCGGCTGGTCGGAGACCTCCTGTCCAGGGCGGGTCGCAGGCTCTCGATCTCGGCATCGCTGGTTTGGGCCATCGTTATGCGGTGCGCGTGCGCGAGCAACCCAGCTGCCGCAGTCGTCAAGGCTTTGGCGTCACCTACCAGGTCGCGGCCCTTGCCGCCGTGAGTCGCCACCACGATCCGTCCCGGGGCCTTGGCACGCCATTCCCGCAGGGCATGCAGGGTCAAGCCGCTGTTGCGGAACGGTTCGAGGTCATCGAGCCACAACACCGCCGGACCACGAGCAGGGATCTGTTGTCCCGGTACGAGCAGCGAGCTGAGCGCGGCTTTGTCCTTGTCTTTGTCGACCGGCGCGTGAACCATTCAGCCGTCTCCACACCCCAACGCGCCCGGCGGACCAACCAGCCCGCCCCCGCCGACCCGAACGTCCGGCCCGCAGAAACCAGCAACGCCACCCTTCGCAAGGAAGTGGTGGCGTTGACATCCTGCTGCACGGCATTGATTCGGGACCGTGTTCTAGTAAGCCCCCCAAGGTGGACCTTGGGGGAGCTTATTATAACTTGAAACCGCAGGTAGAGGCCCTGGAAGCCCTGCGTAGGAAGCTTCCCGACCCCACCGCACCCGTTCCACTGTCCGCTGATCGACCCAAACCTGGCCGGGCGCGTCAACTCGGTACCGATCAGGTTCAGGAACTGATCGACGGATATAAGGGTGGGGAGACGGTGTATCAGTTGGGTGCGCGGTTTGGTATCGAGCGGCGGACGGTCAGCGAGGTCCTGCACCGGCACGGCGTGCCGATGCGTCGCCGTGGTCTGACGAGCGAGCAGGTCGATGAAGCCGTTCATCTTTACGGGCTGAGCTGGTCGCTCGCCAGGGTTGGTTCGCATCTGGGTGTTGACGGTATGACCGTTCTGAATCGGTTCCGCGAACGCGGGGTTCCTACGCGGGATCCCCAAGGCCGACCCCGGACGTAGACGACTGTCGTCTGGGACGCCGCTGAATCGCCTGTGCGGGCGGGGATCTCGGTATGGCAGCGGTACGAGCCGCTGCTTTGCACGGGGCAGAGACGACAACGGCGACCAGGTGCGGTGAAATCCGTTCTGGGGTGCTTGGATTCGTCTTTCGCGGGGTCGGGAGAGACCGCGACTGGTTCGAGGTCGGCGTAGAGCGCGAGCGTTTCGGTGACGGTCATCGACCAGGGAAAGCGTTTGGCGCTGCGGCGGGCGGCTTGGCGGCGCTGATCGGCGGGATGGGCGAGCAGGGGGCGCACACCGTCGGCGAGTCCCGCGGGAGTGCCGTCGCAGTCGACGCCGGAAACCCGCGGGACCGAGAAGTTCGCGGGCGGCGCCCTCGCGCGGGACCACCATGGGTGTGCCCCTGACCTGTTTCGAGGTCCATTTTGGGGAAATGTGGTTCTGCGATGGCATCGCGTCGCCGGTTCACCTCTGCCGCGAAACCTCAGCAAAATAAGCTGCCGATTTGCCGGCAGCCCGGCCGACCGTGGCGCTCTCGCAGCCGGTCACCGCGTTCGACATCGGGCTCATGCCCTCAACCAGAAGAATGTGCTGGATATCGAACCGGTGAAACTACATGCCCTACACGACTTACCGTCCGGCTGACACCCGCCCGCGCCCATTGCCGCGCTTTGTCTGTGGGAGGACGATGAAGTGGACGGCGGCGCCGTCGAGACGCTGCCCCACGCAGAGGAGGCAGATCATGTACGCACGCAGTACCACTGTCCAGGCGCAGCCCTCGTCCATCGACGCAGGTATTGGGCATGTTCGCGACACCGTGATGCCCGCGCTCGAGGGCGTCGACGGGTACACCGGTTTATCCCTGTTGGTCGACCGGTCTTCCGGCCGATGTATCGTCACCAGCGCATGGCAGTCCGAGGAGGTCATGCGCGCGAGCGCGGAGACTGTTGGGCCGGTTCGTGACCGTGCCGCGGAGGTTTTCGGTGGCAGCGCGCACGTCGAGGAGTGGGAGATCGCGGTCTTGCACCGCGACCACCGGTCGCCTGAGGGCGCCTGTGTCCGAGCCACCTGGGTCAAGGTCAGCCCGGATCAGATCGACCGAGGCATCGATTTCCACAGGACGATCATCCTGCCCGCGCTCGAGGAGCTCGAGGGGTTTTGTAGTGCCAGTCTGCTGGTCGACCGTGCGTCCGGTCGTGGCGTGGCCTCGGCGACCTTCGACAGCGTCGAAGCGAGGGAGGGCAACAGAGACCAGTTTGACAGGATCAGGGCCACGGGCAGCAAGGAGGTAGCCGCACAGGTGATTGACCAGTGCGACTTCGAGTTGGCGATCGCACACCTGCGTGTGCCCGAAATGGCCTGACTGCACGACGAGTGCAGAGCCGTTCGAGCTGCCGCCACCTTCGTGAGAAGTCCGGCAGTGTGCTGGTAACGGAAGCCGGGCAGGTTCGAGTGGTCCGCATCGCGGGCCATGCCCGGTTTGCGGTGATGGGGCGGCCTTCCAGGTATGCGGCGCGCAGGCCGTCGTAGGTCAGCTCGCGCTGGAGGTCGCGTTGGAGTTCGCCGGCGGCGAGGGTCTGCACCATGAACTTCACGGTGGACAGCAGTTCTCCGGTGCGGGGGTGGCGGGCGGTGAGGTCCATGGCGGAGAACGCGCCGTCGTGGATGCGCAGCGCCAATGAGGTGTAGCCAAGGCGCCACGGATGCCACATCAGCACCCCGCCACACCCGCTCCGCTGTCCGTCGATCGATCCAAACCTGGCCGGGCCCGCCAACTCGGCACCGATCGGGTCCAAGAACTAATCGCCGGATATCGGGGTGGAGAGACGGTGTACCAGTTGGGTGCCCGGTTCGGTATCGAGCGGCGGACGGTCAGCTAGGTCCTGCATCGGCACGGGATGCCGATGCGCCGCCGGGGCTTGTCTCCCGGGCAGATCGATGAGGCCATCCATCTATACAACCTGGGCTGGTCTCTGGCCCGTGTCGGCCAACACCGGGGTGTCGACCCCACCACGGTGCTTGCCAAGCTCCGGGAACGTGGTGTCCCGACCAGAGATACCCACGGACAGTCTCGAGGGTAGGTCGAACATCATCGCCGCAAGGCAGGCAACGGCTGTCGCCGTTCAGTTCTCCGGCTCAGCGGGGAACCCCACATCCATCGGGCACAGGCCACCCCGTGATATCTCCGGGGCGGATGACTGAGTGCGATCGAATGCCCAAAAGAGGGTCGATCCACTCCGACTTTGAAAAGCAAGAAACCCGCGCCATTGCGCGGGTTTCTTATTCGCCATGCTTCTAGATAGCGCGGACCTGTTGGGCCTGCGGCCCCTTCTGGCCCTGGCCGATCTCGAACTCGACGCGCTGGCCTTCATCGAGGGACTTGAACCCGCTTCCGGAAATCTCAGAGTAGTGCACGAAAACGTCCGGGCCGCCACCGTCTTGCGCGATGAACCCGAAGCCCTTTTCGCCGTTAAACCACTTCACACTGCCTTGCGTCATTACTTTTCTTATTACTTCCTGTAGTGAGCCGAGCGATCAGTTCAACAACCCGTACCCGGCGATGATCATGCCACATTCCGGAACTGTCTCCCAAAAGAGTGCCGTAGCACACACCGAGTCTGCGCGGGGGCCGTACTGCACCGTTCCGCGGAGTATACGATCTCATCGGTGGGAACTCGGACCCGTTCGTTGATCAACCTGATTCGCACGGGCGACAGTGGTTTCCGCACAATCCACTCCGCATGCAACGAATACCGCAGAGTTCGGATAACGCTGAGCCCCAAATGGTTTCGTGAGACACCGTGGCGAAGTCGCCATCAACGGCGGATCGGTTCACGGTCACATGGTGTGCTTTCCCGCGACCGCGTGTCTTCGAGGAATCATCTGCTCACGGGGCGTATCGGGGTGTCCGAAGGTGGGCGCGGCCGATGAACTCGGGCCGCGCCCATCGTGTCGTCGAGGGTTCAGGGGAGCCGGTCGAGTAGCCACCATCCCTGTTCTTCGGTCATCCACGAGGAATTCGTGGGCGATGCGGATGTGTATAGGGTGTCGTCGAACATCGACAGGCCCGGGTCGTCGTGCGCGGTGAGCCCTTCCAGGTCGGGGACGGCGTCGGTGCTGATCTTCAGACTTCTGGGTATCAGGGGCATGTTGCCGACGTCGAAGAGTGCGTTCTGTTCGGCCGGGGTCGGTTTGGTGCTGTCGAGGCAGAAGTAGACACCGACACGGTGGTCGAATCCCTCGTATTCCAGATTTGCCAGAACGTATCGCGCCAGCAATGCCGCCCATCCGGCGCCGCCCAGGACTGCGCGCTGCTCACCGGGGCAGCGTCGTTTGGTTTCCATGACCGCGGATCTGACTGCGCCGACCGCGGTGTCCCAGTCCTCGTCGGCGTCGTATCCGACGAGGATGACGTCCTTGCCGCGTCGGGCGAGCATGGAGCCGAGCGGGTAGTCGCGACTGTTCACCGTGTCGGCGAAGGCTTCCAGTGAGGTGCAGTCCCGGTCGGCGACCAGGATCACCGGTGCGGTCGCCTCAGGTCCCTTGACCAGGTACGCCCACGCGGCGCCTCCGTTGTCGAGCGTCCATTGCTGTGACGGTTTGCTTTTGACGGCCATGATCGAACCCCTCCTCGAGGGTGAGAACGAACGAACCACCGGAAAGACAATCCGTGAATCTGCCGCCTGCCCACGCGGGTAACCGGCGGGAAGACGCGCCACCACCACGCTCGCGACCAGTGAGGACCATACAAGCCGATAACCACCAGACGCGCTCAATGATAGAAGGCTCCGCACCCGAGCGAAATAGTGTGTGCTGGTTGCCTGCATACGTAATTGAACCCTGTATCCATCGGCGTGCGACGTATCGGGAATCGGTTCGGAAGTCGCTCGGTGGGCGGGCGTGTTGTTCCGTGGTCAAGGTTGTGCCCGGGGATTGTCCGTAGTCGTGGCGATACCGTGCGGCGAAGCGACCGGGGTGGGCGAACCCCCATCCAGTGGCGATCGCATCGACCGTGGCGCCGCCCTCGGCGGTGCCGGTGAGGCGTGGCCTGAGGTGGCAAGGCGCTTCGGTGCTGCAGCACAAATTTCGTGACGCGGTATCAAGCCGCGAGGATGGCTGTGGCCACTTCGTCCGGATGGGTCAGCATTCCGTTGTGCGTCCTTGGAACGACGATGGGTTCGACACCGAGTCTGGCGGCGAATTCGGCATGCGATCGCGGCATCGCGTCATCGTTGTCGCTGGCGATGTAGGCAGCGGGAATACCGGCATTCGCCGCATCGATGTCGAGACCATCGAGGAAGTAACCACCCGGCTGGGGGGTCAGCAGATCGGCCACCAACCGCTGCAGCTCTGGGGCAACGCCTTGCAGTAATAGCTGCTCGACAAATTCCAGGCTCGATGGCATGGCGCCGAAAGGCGATTCGTCGATCGACCGCAGCATCAACTCGCGTGTGTCGGGTGGGTTCTCATCGATGATGGATTTGCCGCGAACCGGCACGTGCGCGTTGTAGTAGACGATCTTGGTGACCTGGCCGATGAGTAGGTGAGCGGCGCCGGTTGCGGGATAGCCTCCCCAGCTGTGCGCGACGAGGGTCACGTTGTCGAGTTCGAGCCGGCGCACCTCGTCGACGATGTAATCGACCGCGTCCCTGAGCCGGTAGCCCGACGGATCATCGCCGTCGCCCAGACCGGGCAGCGTCAATGTGATCGCCCGATGACTTGCATCGCGAAGCCGCTGGGCAACCGGTCGCCAGCTCCAGGCCCCATGCCAGCCGCCCGGAATCAGCACATATGTCGACGGGCGCCTCACGGAATCCCTTTCGGTGTCGAGAAAAGGTGGTCATCGAGCCGTGGTCGGAAGCGGGATGGCGCTGAAAACCCCGTCGGGGTCATAGTGCCGCTTCGCGGCGCTGAGTCGCATGGCGTTGTCGCCGTAGGCATGTGCGATCTGTTGGTGGTCATGGGGCCCGAGGAGATTTTGGTAGCCGCCCGCAAGTGCGTGCGGCGCAAGCGCGGCCGTCACCGCCGCTGCCCACGCGCGATGTGCGGCGCCGTCACCGCGCTCCCAACCGGCGACGATCTCGACGACGAAGTGTGGGCGGCGGTTCGCGAACGCGGTCTCGTCGGGCAGGATGCGAGTCGACGCCCCGTGAAAGTGGTGGATGGGGATGCCGCTGCGTGGCGAGGTCAGTGTCTGCCCGGCATCGAGGAGCGCGTCGACGACCCCGGGTGTGTACCCCGCGACCGTGCGGGTGCGAATCGCCCAGCACAGTCCGCGGACGCCCCACGCGTCGAACAGACCCAACATTTCGCGGTACGTCATGGGTGCGAGGTGTGTGGTCAGCGGCGTTCCAAGCTTTGCGAGCGCATCGACGGCGGCTTCGCCTGAACGAAGCTCTCCGCTCCAGGCTGGTGCAAGATAGACCGCCGGATTGCCGTCCGGGCCGGACAGCAGTCCACTTTGCACGGTCAGCTCGTCCGGCGCTGTCGACAGCACCTCATCCAGCGCACGCCACACCCTCGCTGCCTGGGACCAGGGAAATACGATCATTCCGCCGATCAACCGGTCGAGCGCATGTAGCCGCACCCGCATCGAGGTGACAACACCGAAGTTGCCACCACCACCGCGCAGTGCCCAGAACAGTTCTGGCTCGTGCGTCGCGTCGGCCGTGACGATTCGTCCGTCCGCCAGGACAACCTCGGCGCCGAGCAGGTTGTCCAAGGCAAGGCCGAACCGCCCGTTGAGCGGTCCGTAGCCGCCGCCGAGTGTCAGGCCGGTCATGCCGACGCAACCGACGTTGCCGGTTGCGGCAACCAGCCCATACGGCGTGATCGCGTCGATCAGGTCAGCCGCGATGACACCGCCGCCCACTGTTGCGACCCGTGCCCCAGGGTCAACGGTGACACTTCGCATCCCGGACATGTCGATCACCAGACCGCCGTCGCACACGGCGCGACCCGCCCAGTCGTTTCCGCCGCCGAGCACCGAGAGCCGCATCCCGTGGTCACGCGCCACACGGATGGCTTCTTGTACGTCGCGCGGTGACTCGGTCCGCACGATCAAAGCCGGACGATGGTGCACCGCCGCATTCCAGATCACGAGCGCACCGTCGGGGACCTGTACCTGCGCCGAATCCATCCGGCTCGCCAGGTCGTCGGCGGCCGCGGTGATCGAATCGGTTGTACTCCCTGCCATGCCTATGACGTTAGGAAGCCACGGGACAAGCAGCGAAACCTGCGCCCGCTGAGTGAGCTTTTCTCGCTGATCACCAACTCACGATGTACGAATTCACGATGCACGAAGGAGGCCGACGATGCGGGCGCCGGTACCCCAGGTGGCAGCGAGCAGTCCGAGCGGCGGTCGCCGCCCCGCGACAAGCGTCGACACGGCTGCCACCACGCCGTTGCCCAGCGGAATCGCCACCGCGACACAGCTCAGATCCGCTATTACCTCGCCGGCGTCCACCAGCGGTGCGGTACTGCCCAATTCGGTGAGGGCGCGCGCGGCGGCGGTTCTGGGCGGTACCGGCGCGCCGGGTGCGGCGACCACGCCGAACGGAACCCGAGCGTCCACCGCGTCCAGGTACACCGCCTCGCCGCCGATCATCGCGGACAACTGCACTGCGGCACCGGTGGCGGACGCCAGTTCGGCGATCGGCCGCCGGGCGGCCACCCGCAATCGACGCTCCGAGCTCACTCGCGCGCCCAGCGCCAGCAAGCTTGCGCCGAGCCGATACCGGGGACCTTCGCGACTGACCGCCCCGACTGCGATCAACTGCTTCAGCAGCCGACGCACCGTCTCCCGCGGTATCCCGCTCGCATTTGCCAAATCGAGCAGCCGCACCGGCTCCAACGCACCCACGTGATCCAGCAGATCGAATGCGCTCTCGATGACCCCGCGACCGTCGTTGTGTAACGAGCCGCCCTGTGCGCTCGCACGAGTACCACTGGCCATGCGATCCAACTCGAACTGCCCCACCAATCGACCACCTCAGGCTGCTGCTGTCGACACCCACATCACGACGACATTCAGTTCAACGCGCGAACCCGTGCGATGTATGCCGAGTGCCGAGAAACAACAGCTCCTGTCAAGGATGATGTGGATGATCATATCCCGACGCAGGTGTGGCCGGAATTGCCGCAGTACCGCTCGGCTAATAGTCGTGCGAGATGCGCCTGGCCAGCTTTCGCGATTGTTCAGCCGAGTAGCCCATCAACGCGGGGCGGCTCTCCAGACCATGGAAGTACAGGCCATCGACGGCAGGGGACGGCGACAGCACGACTGGTACGCCATCAGGTGTGAGCACCTCCAAATGTCCGACCAACGGATGCAGGCCCGGCCGGTACCCGGTCGCGCAGATCATCACGTCGGGCTGGATCCGGGCACCGTCGGCCAGCACCGTCTGGGCACCCTCGAGTGCGCTGACCCCACCGACCACCTCGACAGATCCGTCGCGCACAGCGTCGATAACCTCGGGGTCCACGACTGTCGGCGCGACGTGCAGCCGGCGGGCTTTCGCGAAAGGGCCCTCATCAGGAACGGGCAGACCGAATTCTTCGAGATTGCCGAAGGCGCGGTGGCGCGCGGCGACAGAGATCCGGTCGGCTATTTGCGAGCGCAGATGAAAGAATGGAATGGAAAGCACGTCGTTGGGCAGCCCCAGGGGCCCTTTACGCGGCAAGATGTTCGGTGGAGTTCGCACCGAGAGCCACACTTTGGTCGCTGCGCCGGTGGTCAGATCGTGGGCGATTTCCATGCCCGACGATCCCGCGCCGATAACCAGCACGCGCTTGTGTGCGTATGGCGCCGGGTCTCGATAACCTTGTGAATGCACCAGCTCACCGGTGAAGTTGCCCGGCCAGTTCGGGATGAAGGGTGTGTGCTGGTAGCCCGTGGCGACCACGACGTGTCGGGCGTCGAGGTTGCCGTTCGACGTCGTCAACCGCCATCCTGAGGAATGGTGGTCGATGCGTTCAACGGTGGTGTTGAGTCGTAGTTCGATGCCATCCTCGTGCGCATGCCGGTCAAGGTGTGCGACGACTTGGTCGCGAGTCGGATAGACCGCAGTGCCTTTCGGGTACCGCCGCCCGGGCAAGTGGGAAAATTGTCGACCGGTGTTGAGTCTGAGCCGGTCATACCGACTGCGCCACGACGCTGCCACTGCATTGGCTCGATCGACGAGCAATGGCCGAATTCCCTTGTCCTTCAGGCTCAGCGCGACAGAAATCCCCGCCGGGCCGGCGCCGATAATCACAACTGTCCGGTCAGGCATCTTGTGTCACTTCCCGTTCGATTGGCGCGGTTTCGATGATGCTGAATCGTGAAGTGGCCGGGACAATTCGGATCAGACGAAAGCTGCTGCGCCACCAACGGTTGGCGATACTGCCTGGTCATGCCCATGACGTTAGGCAGCTACTGGACAACCGGCGAAACCTGCGCCCACTGAGTGAGCTTTTCTCGCTGATCACTGATGCACGGTGGATGAAGCAGGCCGGCGATGCGGGCGCTGCCAGCGAGTTGTCCCAGCGGCGGTCGGCGGCCCGCGACAAGGGCCGGCACGGCTGCCACCACACAAGTGTCGGGACAGTCGAACCGGCAACGTGGACCGCAGCCCGACCGGCCAGGCGTTGCGGCGGGTGGGGGTGAAACCGTTGCGGGTGCTGTTCGATCTGGTCCGCGGCCCGGCCGCCGCGGCGGCGCGGTGGCGTGGACTGCTGGTGTGCGCGATCGACGGCACCACGATGTTCGTGCCCGACAGTGCGGCGAACGTGGCTTGTTTCGGTCGTCACGGTGGAGGTCACGCCGTCGCGGGCTACCCGATGCTGCGGTTGCTGGCGGTGGTGGCCTGCGGCACCCGCACCGTCATCGACACTGTCTTCGGGACGGACAAGATCGCTGAGATAACTTATGCGCCAAGTCAGGTCATCCATGCCGCGGGCGTGCTGGAGGCCACCACAGTCGATCTGATCGGCCGCATCGGCGCAGCGGTGCTGGCCGCACCCCTACCGGCCCGCCGCCAACGCTCCAGCCCCCGCGTGGTCAAACGCGCCATCTCCAAACACCGCGCCAAAGGCGACATCGACCACAACACCTACCCGACCACGATCACCGTCGAAATCCTCGACGGTTGACACCAGCCACAACCCGCTAACTGCGCGGCATTGGCACTAGTAGCGGATCGGAAGTGACGCAGATCTGCAATCGTCACCTCGAGTGTAAGTGACACGAGCGTCAGACGGCGTACCCACCCTCGGCGGACGCGATCTCGGGCAGTGCCGCCAGCCCTTCGATCGACCCCACCTTCACCGTGAGGTGAGACCTCCATCTGCGGTGATTAGATAGTCAGAAATGCGATTCCAGCGGGAGCCGCGGTCGAACGCACTGCCCACTCCGCGGATGCCCGCGGGAGAATACCGAGTGGCAGCAACCAGCGCCTCGGCCGCCTCTGCAGATTCGACGGATCCGGGCGTCATGCTCGGTCCCGAGCGGCACCGGGTACGGAAGCCGGTGGTGTGCGCCGTGAACGGCATGGCCGCCGGTGGCGCGATGTATTTCATCAATGAATCCGACATCGTGATCGAACAAGGAGTACGTATGAGCGGCAGTGTCGCTACCGAGCAGCTACTCCGCTTTGCTCTGCTGATCGGCGGCGCCGAAGTCGTGGCAGCGTCCGGCAAGACCTATCAGAGCCTCGATCCGTACACCGGGTAGGCCGGCGCGGTGGTGATCGAAGTCTCGACGGATTCGCATTAGATATGAACATTACCGTCAGATATGGTAGGAAAAGGTGCCCCGATCGAGTGGAGAACCCTGGCTCGGGGCGCTTGTCACTCAAGGGAACAAATACTTCGGCGAGGAGGTGGAACGAGTGCAATCGACTCCGGCGCGCGACTGGGCGCAGCTGGCTGGACCGTCTACACGGTCGATCTGCGCGGACACGGTGACAGTGACTCGGCGACGGACGGCGACTACGGCGTCTCGGCGCACCTCGCGGATCTGCGGCATAGGCATATTGTTTGTTCAATCCGTCAGAAACTCTCACCCAGGTCGCCCAGTGGCGATTATCGGTGCACGACATGCTCACTGCTGGTCTCGGCGATTTCCTGGCGCGGGCCGCAGCGATGCCGGACAACGGCGCTTGTCCGAAAACCCATGACAACCGCCGACACAAATCGAGTGCCTTCCCATGTCCGTAGCGCTGGAGATCCTCAAGATCCTCGGTGGTAGCTCGGGCCGTGACGGCGACAAGATTTCCAAGCTGCGCACCAAGACCGGGGTCACCGGTGCTCTCATCCTGCTCGATGCCCACAGCTACGTCGAGGCACGGGTCACGGCCTCGCTCGACGTGCAGGAGAGCACCATCTTCGTCGGCGACGTGGTCGGAGCCGAGATTCTCAACGACGGTGGACGACTGCGCATCGGCGAGGCCTGGAGCAAGCTCCCGCAGGAGTGGATCGAGCAGTACGACGCGAACCACGTCCCGCAGCTCGAGAACGCACGCGTACGCCGCTTCGGCACCACCGTCTAGGAGAAATATGACAACCGTCGAAGACGCTCAGCTCACCGGTGCGTGGGAGCTGCCCGAGGAGTTCCGGATGTTACGGGACACTGTGCGCCGCTTCATGAACACCGAGGTCCACCCGCTCGAGGACACACTGCCCCACGACGCTCCCGGTCTGCCTCGGGAGCAACTACTGCCGCCCCAGGAGAAGGCGCGCAAGCTGGGGCTGTGGGCCATGCAGACCCCCGCATCCTACGGCGGTGCGGGCCTGTCCGTCCTCGGTCAGGTCGTCGTCGCCGAGGAAGCCGCGAAATGCCGTATGGGAGCGTTTTTCCCGGCGCTCGGCGCCTTCGGTGGCAACCCGCCCAACGTGATGTTCAAGGCGTCGCCTGAGCAGTTCGCGAAGTTCGCGCAACCGATCATCGACGGCACCGCGACCAAGGCCTGCACCTCGATCAGCGAAGCGTCCGGCGGCTCCGATCCGGCCCGCGCCATCCAGCTCGAGGCTGTTCGCGACGGCGACCACTACGTGCTGAGCGGCAGCAAGATGTGGACCAGTCACGCGGAGAACGGCGACTGGGGCGTGGTGTATGCCCGCACCGGTGAGGGCCGCAACGGTATCTCCTGTTTCATCGTCGAGAAAGGCACTCCCGGAGTCACTTTCAGTCGTATCAACGTGATGGCGTCCTTCGCGCCGTTCGAGGTCCACTTCGAGGATGCGCGCATCCCGGTCGGGAACCTGATCGGCGAGAAATGCAGAGGATTTACCCTCGCCACCGACTTCCTCGTGTACGGGCGGATGTTGTACGCCGCTGGACCGATCGGCATCGCACAGGAAGCTCTCAACATGACCTGTCGGTGGGCCGAGGACCGGGACGTGTTCGGCGGCAATCTGGCCGACAAGCAGGGGATCCAGTGGATGCTCGTCGAGTGTGAAGTGGAGCTGCGTGCGGCGCGGCTGCTGATGTACCAGGCCGCGTGGAACGCGGATCTCGGCAAGGACGTCAAGGTGGATGCCTCGAGATGTACGGCACCGAAGCCGCCTTCAAGATCCTGGACCGGTGCATTCAGATCCATGGTGCTCTCGGCCTGTCCGACGAACTGCCGCTCGAACGATGGCACCGCGACTTGCGGGTCAAACGTCTCGGCGAAGGCGCCACGGAGATGCAGCGCGTCGTGATTGCCCGCGATCTGCTGCGCTGATACGAGAAAGTAGGAGGAACACCGATGCACATCGCGTTCACCGATGACATGCTCGCGCTGCGGGACGAACTGCGTACCTACTTTGCCAGTCTGGTGACCGAGGCGGAACGATCGAGCAAGGACATCTTCGGTCGCGACCGGTTGATGGAAATCTTCGGGACCCTGGGACGAGACGGCTGGCTGGGCATCGGCTGGCCGGTCGAGTACGGCGGTCAGGGCCGATCCGATCTCGAGCAGTTCGTCTTCTTCGACGAGGCCAAGCGTGCCGGAGTCCCGATCCCGATGCTCGCGCTCAACACCGTCGGGCCGACCCTGATGGCCTACGGAACGGAAGAGCAGAAACAGCGGTATCTCCCGGCCATCCTGCGCGGTGAGATCGACTTCGCCATCGGATACACCGAACCCGCGGCCGGCACCGACCTCGCCGCGTTGAAGACCCGTGCGGTCCGCGACGGCGACGAGTACGTGATCGACGGCAACAAGATCTTCACCACCGGCGGCGCGGTCTCCGACTACATCTGGCTCGCCGCCCGAACCGACCCCGACGCACCGAAGCACAAGAGCCTGTCCATCTTCATCGTTCCCACCGATACCCCTGGGTTCGACGTCACGCCGCTGCCCACCATCGCCGAGGACGGTGCCCGCGCGACGACGTCCACCTACTACTCGAACGTGCGGGTTCCCGTGACGAACCGGGTCGGTGCCGAGAACGAGGGCTGGAAGCTCATCACGACACAGCTCAACCACGAGCGCGTGGCGCTGGCCGCGTCACGGGGTTGGATCCTCGGTCTTGCCGAAGAGGTGGGGGAGTGGGCTGCGACGGCGGAAGCTCCCGGTGGTGGGCGGTTGATCGACGTGGACTGGGTCCGGCATACCCTCGCGCATGTCGACGCCCGGCTCGAGGCGATGAAGCTGTTCAACTGGCGCATGGTGGCGCTCGTGAACGGTGGCGGCGTGCTCACCGCCCATGACGCCGCCGTGTCGAAGGTGTACGGCACCGAGATGCTCATCGAGGCCACCAGCGACCTGCTCGAAGTCCTCGGACATGCGGGATCCCTGCGCACCGGCTCGCCCGCCGCGGTGCTCAGCGGTCGCGTCGAGTCCGCGTACCGGGGCGCGGTCGTCGGCACGTTCGGCGGCGGCAACAACGACATGCTGCTGGAGATGATCTCGACGTCCGCGCTGGGTATGACGCGAGCGAAGCGCTGAGCGATCGACCGCGCCGAACATCGATTTCACAGGAAGACGAGGACTGACGATGGATTTCGATCTGACCGAGGATCAGGCCGCGGTGCGCGATCTGACTACCACGCTGGTTGCGTCACGGGATGCGGCCGATCCGATATGGCCGGACGCTCAGTTGTGGTCAGCCCTCGCCGAGGCGAACCTGCTCGGGATCGGCCTGTCGGAGGACGTGGGAGGTAGCGGCCTCGGTCTCATCGAGTTCGGTCTGATCCTCGCCGAGTGCGGTCGCGGGCTGGCCCGTGTGCCGGTGCTCCACTCCACGGTTGCGGCACTCGCCATCGATCGATTCGGCACCGAAGCGCAGCGCCGCGCGTGGCTGCCGCGCGCGAGCGACGGCTCGTGGGTATCGACGGTGGGCGTCGATCTCGCCGGTCGCAGTCCGAATCCGACCGCGCACCGCGACGGAGAGGGCTGGACGCTCGACGGAGTGCTCCCGTCGGTGCCGTGGGCGGAACATGCCGATCGGATCCTCGTCGTCGCCGACACCGTCGAGGGCGCGGTTCTGATGCTCGTTGATCCGGGTGCCGAGGGGGTGGAGGTGATCGCGCAGGAAACCACCAACGACGAGCCCGAAGCCACGGTCACCCTCGCCGGCGTCGCGGTCGGCGCAGACGATGTGATCTCCGGTCCCGACTCGGACGGTGTTGCGGTGCAGTGGGTGTGGCAGCGGCTCGTCGCGGCATCGGCGGCTCTGCTGCTCGGTGTGTGTGAGGGTGCGCTTCGACTGACCGCGAGCTACACCAACGAGCGCGAGCAGTTTGGGCGGCCGATCGCCACGTTCCAGGCAGTGAAGGTCCACGCCGGCAACGCGTTCATCGACACCGAGGCGATCCTCTTGACGACACTGCAGGCGCTGTGGCGCCTCGACCGGGAGCTGCCCGCCGAGCGGGAGGTTTCCATCGCCAAGTTCTGGGCGTCGGAGGGATCGGCCCGCGTGACCGGTGTTGCGCAACGATTACACGGCGGCATCGGCGTCGCCCTGGACTATCCTGTTCATCGATACCTCCTGTGGGCCAAGAACACCGAGCTCAGGCTGGGCTCGGCGCAGTGGCATCTGAGCCACCTCGGCGCGCTGCTGGGAAGGGCGTCGTGAGCGCTGGGGCCCTGGACGGGCTGCGCGTCGTCGAACTCGCCTCCGGAATTGCCGCGCCGTTCGCGGTGAGGCTGCTCGCGGACCTCGGCGCCGATGTCGTCAAAGGGTAACGCGTTCGAACAGGTCTCGGGCCAGTCCTTCGTGAGCGGCCCGCCGGACGCGAGGCCTCAGACCCCAGGCGGATACGCCGATCCGCTTGTCGCGATGCATGGCGTCATCGCAACCCTCGGCGCGCTGCGTCACCGACGCAACGGCGGCGGGGGCCAGCTCGTCGAGGTGTGCCAGACCGAGGTCGCCATGACGGCGTGCCCGGAACCCGTCATCGCCCACTCGATGACAGGGGAGATCCGGCAGCGTGTCGGAAACCGCCGCGCGGAGGCCGCACCGCAAGGTGTCTACTCCGCCGCCGACGGCTGGATCGCGCTGTCCGCGCGCGCCGACGCGGACTGGGCAGCGTTGGGAGAGGCACTCGGTAACCCGGACTGGATACGCAACCAGGCTTTTGCCACCTCGGCGAGCCATGCCGCCGAGCACGACCGGATAGACAGCCTGATATCCGGCGCCACGGCCCGGCATGAGGGCGACTTCCTTGCGAAGATTCTGTCGGGCAACGGTGTTCCTGCAGCCAAGGTAGCCGGCGGAGCCGATTACCTTGGCGATCCACAACTGCAGCATCGGAAGTACTGCGAGACGCTCGACCATCCCGACGCAGGTACCGACCGGTACCAGGGCTGGCCGATGCGGTTCTCCGTCGGCCCAGATCAATCCCATCGCAGCGGTACGCCCACGCTCGGGCAGCACAACCGCGAAATTCTTGCCGGTGAGCTCGGACTCGGGGAGGGCGAACTTTCAGCGCTCGAGCAGGCTGGAATCATCGGAACCGTGCCGATCGGACTGGGAATCCCGGCGC
The DNA here is from genome assembly GCF_000308615.1 of Nocardia jiangxiensis NBRC 101359. GTDB lineage: Bacteria > Actinomycetota > Actinomycetes > Mycobacteriales > Mycobacteriaceae > Nocardia > Nocardia jiangxiensis. The sequence goes on along the minus strand of NZ_BAGB01000157.1, from coordinate 26,225 downwards.
CGATTGTGACGGAGAAGCGATGACTGAACAGATGATTGAGCAAACGGACACTTGTTCCGTTGCCAGTAAGGGCGGCGTCGAGTTCGACGCTCTGGTAGCTGAATTCCGTCGGATGCACGCGGCTCTGTGTGCAGCTGTCCCCGATCCCGAGTTGACTGCAGAGCTCCGGCGCGAGTTCCGTGACGCGGCGGACCGGCTCGAGTTGACGCGAGAGCCGGTAGAGGAGAATCGAGCGTCCCGCAGAGTGGGGTTGAGTTCCCGGGGCCATCCCACCCTGGTGCCGTTCGACGTCGAACACATCGACGAGCGCTCTGTCACCGTTACGGTCGAGTTCAGCGATGTGCACCTCGGCGGAAACGGTGCGGTGCACGGCGGCACGATACCGCTGCTGTTCGACGACCTGCTCGGCATGCTCGTCGCGGAAAAGGGGCAGAAGCATTCGCGCACAGCGTTCCTGAAGGTCAACTACCGCAAAATCACACCGATTGACACACCGTTGCGAGCGGAGGCGACGATCGACCGGATCGATGGCCGCAAGACCTGGGTGTCGGGCCGCCTATACCACGGCTCCGAGGTGACCGCAGACGCCGAGGCGCTGTTCCTGCGTTTGCTCCCGGGGCAGCCGTGAACGGTGCACTGCAGGTGCACGTGATCGACTTCGCCGGCACTGGGACGAGCAGGACGGTTTCACCAGATGCGACAGCGCGGAATAGGTATAGAGGGCCGGAATGAGGAAGTAGTGAGTGGACCGCTCGCAGGTGTGCGCGTCGTCGAAATGGCGGGCAAGGGCCCGGGTCCCTTTGCGGCGATGCTTCTGGCGGACATGGGTGCCGACGTTGTCCGTATCGATCGGGTAGGTCATTCCACTGTCGGTTCGGGGCCTACCGGCCGTGGCCGGCGTCATGTCGAGGTCGATCTGAAGCAGCTCGAGGGCGTGGAATTCGTTCTTCGATTGGTCTCCGGTGCGGATGTTCTGATCGAGGGATTCCGTCCGGCCTGATGACGACGTTCCATTGGGATCGCTCTGTCGGCCGGTGGTCGGATCAGCGTGGCACCAATCGGCTGGACTCGGGTGCGTTCTTCTATGACGTGTACGAGACGTCCGACGGTGGCTATATGGCGGTCGGGTGTATCGAGCCCAAGTTCTACGAGGAGTTCCGCGCGGTGCTCGGATTGGTGGGTCCGAAATGGGATTCCGCGCAGACGGATGTCGCGTCGTGGCCGGAGCGGAAGGAGGATCTGACCGCGCTGTTCCGCACGCGGACACGCGACGAGTGGTGCGAGGTGTTCGATGGTGTCGATGCCTGCGTAACCCCGGTTCTGGCCTTGGACGAGGTATCCACCCACGCTCACAACCGGCGGCGCGGGCTTATTCGGGAGTTCGGGGATGGTCTCGTGCCCGGGGTGGCACCGAGGTTGTCTCGCACTCCCGGTGCTGTCGCTGCGCGCCCCGAGGGGGGATCGGTGAGCTGATGCCGGAATGGGGTATCGCGGTCGGGTAATCATGCTGAACGACAAGGCATCTGATGCCTGCGTCCGTCAGCAGGCAGTGGCAGGTAGAGTTCATCGTAGGTCGTCCCGTGGGCGAGGATGCTGCAAACGTGCTGGAAGGACGATGAACGTGTCACCTCGGGTTCAGGCCACCGAGCGGTTGCGGCAGCACCTCGATCAGTTCGATTGGTCCGGACAAACCCCTGGCCGGCGAAATATCCTGCAAGCTTTTCTGGCCCTTGCCACTACCAAGGGGTATGCGGCTGTCACGATGCGCACTCTGGGTAAAGAGGTGGAGCTGAAGGCGCCCAGCCTGTATGCCCACTTCCCCGGCGGGCGGGAGGAGATCGTCGCGGAGTCACTGCGATGGCACTACCACCGATTCGGCACATCGGTCCTGCAGGCTGTGGATGGCACGAGGGACGCGGGCGAGTTCCTGGACGCGATTGTTCGCGTGCACGTAGAAGCCCAGCTGACGACCCCGGAGAACAATCTGTGGGACATCCTTGTTGCGACGGATGCGGCAGCGGGTTTCTTGCCATCCGATGTACGTGCGGACGTGGACGAGTGGTTGCGACTCTACGCAGGGATGTTCGAGGCAGCAGCATTCGAGTTGGGCTTCGAGAACGTGGCGACGAATCTTCGTGTGATCAGCACAATCCTTGATGGTGCTCGCAACTGGTGTGGTTGGAACGGCAATGCCGACACCCTCGAGACGTGTGTCAATCAGGGCGTTCTGATCACTCGGTCCCTCCTGTCGATGTCCCTGGTGTCCTCGAAAGTGACGAACGCAGCCAGCCAAGCCTGACGCGAGTCGATTTTTCTACGCCAAGCGAACGCCGGTCGTAGCTGGAGCTCGCGGTCGGTGTTGTCTTCGGTCTCGGTGTTCCGGGCGAGCTGGCCGTTCCAGTAGTCGTCGTGTGTGACCGCGCCGGGTGGCTGCCGCCGCGGATCTCGGTGTCACAGAGATGAAACAAGCGAGAGACGCTGCCGACATCGGCCTTACGTACGTTAGTTAGTGACATTCGGCGCGAACTAACGTACGTTAGTTCGCGTGATCGAGACCACAAGAGGGATAGGAGTCGTGATGTCCGCGGGTGCCTCGGATCGACTGCAGCCCACGATCGCCATAATCGGTAGCGGCCCCGCGGGCTGCTACACCGCGCAGTTTCTTCGCAAGAAGTGGGCGCAAGCCGAGATCACCATCTTCGAGGCGTTGCCTGCGCCGTATGGACTTGTTCGCTACGGTGTGGCCGCAGATCATCAGGGAACGAAGGCGGTGACTCGCCAATTCGACCGGCTCTTCGAGCGTGAGTCCGTCAGGTTCGCCGGCAACGTAACCATCGGACGCGACCTCGACTTCGAGTTCGTCGCGGAGCACTTCGATGTCGTTGTGCTCGCCACCGGCCTGCGCGACGACCGCGCACTGGACGTCGTACAGGATCCAGCGGCTCGGGTAATCGGGGCGGGAGCGCTCGTCCGAGCGCTGAACGGATTTCCCGGGGACACGCTGCCGAGGAACGCACAGGGAAGGCACGTGCGTCTCGGCGAACGCCTGGCCGTTGTCGGCAACGGCAATGTCGCGATCGACGTTCTGCGGATGCTTGTCAAGCGCGCGGACGGTCTTGTCGGATCGGACATCGACGACGATGTTCTTGCAGAACTGCGTCCAGCGCCTATCCGTACAATCGACGTCTTCGGTCGATCGCCGGCACACGAGGCAAAGTTCGACATCGCGATGCTCCGCGAACTGTGTGCGCTGCCGAACATCGACATTGCGGCACACGGGATCGACGATGGCGGCGACCACGCTGTTGTGGAGCTGCTGATGACGGCATCGGCGGCGGCGCCCGATTCGACAGTTGCCGCTCCCATGACTCGGACCCGGGTGACGTTCCACTTCGAGGTTGTGCCTGTGCGAATCGTCAGTCGAGCCGGAACAACGGCCGTGACCGTCTGCAACGGGTCCGGATGTGGGGCTGAAGAGGACTTCGAAGTCGATACCGTTGTTACGGCCATCGGCTTTGCCCATGCTGCGGACCCGGACGCGACGGTGCCGGGAGAGGACTGGTCGGGTGCGCACGTCTACCGCGCGGGCTGGCTGGCGGGCTCGAGTGGGGCCATGCCGCAGATGCGCCGCGACGCGAAGAAACTCGTTGACGACATCGCCGCACGAGTGACGGTCGGAAAGCCCGGGTTCGCCGCTGTGCAGGACTCGATCGCCCGCCGTGTCGTCGGGTTTCACGATTGGCGGTTGATCGACGCGTTCGAGTGCACCTCGGCACCACCGCATCGGGTCCGGAAGAAGGTTGCCGACCTCGTAACCATGTGCGCGATTGCCTCAGGGCAACCGCCGGAGGAGCGACCAGTGGGTTCGTGAACGACACCACAGCGTTTCGTCAGATGTCACCCGTTCTTCATCGGAACTCTTGAAGGAAGTAGTCATGAGCAGGATCACGATTCTTTACGGCACCGAGACCGGCAACTCCGAGATGGCAGCGGATGACATAGCCGAGGCGCTCGGCGACGCAGGAGTCGACGTCGACATTGTCGCCATGGACGAGTACAAGGTCGCGGATCTGGCGAACGAAACCGTGGTCGTCCTGATCACCTCCACGTACGGCGAGGGTGAGCTGCCGGAGACAACGGCGCCGTTTCACGGAGCGCTCACCGAGGCCGAGCCGGATCTTTCGGGCCTACGGTTCGCGGCGTTCGGTCTGGGTGACAGCACCTTCGAGACTTACAACAACGCCATCGTCACTTTGGTGCGGGCAGCGACCGAGCTCGGCGCCACACAAATCGGAGAAACAGGTAAACACGACGCGGCCAGTGGGCGCTCGATCACCGACGTGTCGGGTTCATGGGTGAAGCAAATCCTCGAGTACGTCTGACGCCTCACCTGATCCAGAAGTTCCAAGGAGCAAATTCGAATGACGACCGATACCACCCACACGGCGCGGCCGGAGCCTCTGCCGCTGACGGATCCGGCATTTCGCGAGAATCCCTATCCCTGGTACGAGACTGCACGGCGGGATCACCCGATCTTTCAGGATTCTCAGGGCACCTATGTTGTCTCTCGCTACGCGGACGTGATCAAGTTCGCGAATCTGTCGTGCATGAGCATCGAAGAACCAGGGTGGGTCGACGTCGGGCCGGGCCAGGTCACCAGCGCGATGAGCGCAACAATCGCTGCGATCGACCCGCCACGCCACACCGAGCTTCGGCGTCACACCAACAGGTGGTTCACACCCAAACTGGTGAAGAACTGGGCAAAAATCACAGCCGAGGTCACCGGCGCGATCCTCGATCGACTCGCCGATGGACAGGTCATCGACGGACACCGTGAACTGGGAATCGTTCCGACCCATGCCACGATGTGCCGGGTGCTCCAGCTTCCCGACTACGACGTGGACTCGGTGTTCAAGGCGATGTTCGACGCAATGACGGCGCTCTCGCCGGTCGCGACCCCGGAAGAGGACGAGTTGGGCCGAAAGGCCTGGGAGTTCCTCACCGAGCGCGTCTCGGGCATGCTCGCGCAAAAACGCTCGGATGCCGGCGACGGCATGGCGGACGCACTCGTCGACGCGCACGAACGCGGCGAGATCACTGCCGACGAGATGCTGCAGACGATCGTGCTCTTCTACGGAGCCGGCCACCAGAGCCCTGGCTACCTCGTCGCCAGCGGACTCGAAGTCTTCGCTCGCGACCCTGCGGTATTCGAGGCATACAAGCAGCAGCCTGCAGCCCGCAATGCCATCGTCAACGAGATCCTCCGTCTGTATCCGCCGGAGTTGTCGCTCGCGCGTTTTCCGACCGAGGATATCGAGATCCATGGCGTTGCGATACCCGCCCAGTCACGAGTTCGCTTCATGATCGCCGCTGCAAACCGCGATCCGGAGGTATTCCACAACCCCCACCAGTTCGACTACACCCGCCCGCCGGAGACCAGCCAGAACCTCACCTTCGGAATCGGCGCGCACGGCTGCGCAGGCCAGGTGATTTCCCGAGCCGAGGCAGCGACGATCTTCACCACGATCGCCGAGCGTTACGAACGGGTCGAACTGGTCGGTGAGCCCACACTCGCCAACACCGACCGTGCGCGTGCCTATTTCAAGCTTCCGATCAGGCTCTTGTAAGCATCTGCCGACAGTCGGGCAGAAGCTGTTTATTCCAAGGAGAGAACATGAGTCCGGAGTTCGAGGGGAAAATTGCGCTTGTCACGGGTGCCGCCTCAGGAATCGGAAGAGCCGTGGCCGTACAGTTGGCGGCGGAGCAGGCATCGGTTGTCGTGGTCGACCTCAGGGAAGGGGCTGCTGGATCCGTTGCCGATGCGATCGTGGCTGCGGGAGGGCGAGCGATCGCCGTTGCGGCAGACGTAGGCGACTCGAATCAGATGAAAGCAGCGGTGGCTGCCGCTGTCGATACCTACGGCGCGTTGCACCTTGCCGTGAACAACGCGGGCATCAATGGTCCGTCCGAACCGCTCGCGGAAATCAGTCTGGAGGACTACCGGTCACTCATGGATGTGAACCTGCACGGGGTGACGTACGGTATGTACTACGAAATTCCGGCGATGCTCGAGGCCGGCGGTGGTTCGATCGTCAACGTGTCGTCGATCCTGGGCTTGGTTGCCCTGCCGACCGAGACTCCGTATGTCACCGCGAAGCATGCGGTGACCGGGTTGACGAAGTCGACGGCATTGACCTATGCCCCGCGTGGTATCCGAGTCAACTCGGTGCATCCGGGATATATCGAAACAACCCTGAATGACATTCTCTCCGATGAACAGCACGCGAATGCTGTCGAGCAGCACCCGCTCGGCAGGTTCGGCACACCGGAAGAGGTCGCTCAGGTCATCACTTTTCTGCTTTCGGACCGGGCGTCGTTCGTCACGGGGGCGCAATATGTCGTCGACGGCGGATACACCGCGCAATAACCCCTACTCGCGACCTTCGTGCACCATTACACGATTCTCCACTCAGGAGTGCACATATGACCACCGATATACGGGCATCGCAATATTCGGCAGCGGCCGGAGCCATTCGGCTACGAGGCGTCGAATACCAGAAAATGTTGTGGCTGAAAGCGGTTGAGGAATGAGCGATAATATGACAGCACACCGGGATGTAGTTCCTGCCCGCATGGCCGGTGACGGTCCAACCTACGGATTCGCGCCCGGCCATATCGCCGGTGGGTATCTGTTCGTTTCCGGACAGCTCGGGCTCTATGCGACCGGAGACGTGCCGGAAGACCCCGCCACGCAGGGTCGACTCGCCCTCGAAGCTCTCGGAGAAGTCCTCGCCGAAGCCGGATGTACCTTCGCCGACGTCACCAGCCTGCACACATTCCATGTCGGCAGCATCGCCGAAGCCAATATCTGGTTTCTGCCGGCCAAGGCTGCTCTGTTCGGACCGCCCTACCCGGCATGGACGGCCGTGGGCGTCACCAATCTGGCTGTCGACGGAGCGATCATCGAGATCTCAGCCATTGCCGAGCTGCCCGACTAGGACGCCGCGGTCCCCATCACGAGACAAGAACGATCACAGAAAGAAACGATCCATGAGCACAACCGCGGAGCACGGCGGTACCGCCTCGCTCGATCCTGACCGGCCGACCCGAAAACTCACCGGCAAGTTGGGCACATTCGATATCGTCTTCACCGTCCTCGCGTTCAACGGGCCATTCGCCGGCTTCGTGGGCTTCTCTCCGGTGATCATCGGCTCGGGCAACACCTTGGCCGCACCAGTGATGTTCATCGTCGCCGGCGTGGTTCTGTTGCTGTTCACGGTCGGTTTCACCGCGATGGGCCGGCACCTGCCCAACCCGGGCGGTTTCTACGCCTACATCACCGCGGGACTCGGCAAACCGCTCGGCCTGGGAGCGTCGTTCCTCGCCCTGCTCACCTACCTCGCGATACTTTCCTGCTCGTACGTCTACGGCGGAATCGGACTCGATCAGCTGATCACACAGACCTTCCATGGCCCCGACATGTCCGAATGGATCCTCGCACTCGTGCTGGTCGTCGTCGTGGCCGTCCTCGGCTACTTCGAAATCTCGTTGTCGGCGAAAGTTCTCACCGTTCTGCTGTGCGTGGAGGTCGTGGTCATCGTGGCGTTCAACCTCGTGACGTTTGCGACCGGAGGTGCTGAGGGAAACACCGTGACCCCTTTCAGTCCGCACAACATTTTCTCGGGCAATCTGGGGCTCGCGGTGCTCTTCGGCTTCCTGTGTTTCGGCGGGTTCGAAGCGACGGCGATCTTCCGTGAGGAAGCTCGCGACCCGGAGAAGACGATCCCGCGTGCGACCTATATCGCGGTGCTCGTTCTCACGGTGCTCTACGCGGTCACCACCTGGGCTCTCGTCGTTGCTGTCGGCCCTTCGACGGTCATCCACAAGACAGCTGCCGACCCTGTCGGCACCGCGATGGGCGCGCTGGGCAGCATTCTCGGCCATACGATCGAGGAGGTCGTGACGGCGCTGCTGTGTACCAGTATCTTCGCCGCGGTTCTGTCGATCCATAATGTCGCTGCCCGCTACATGTACTCGTTGAGCGTCGACCGAGTCTTCCCGGCCGTGCTGAGCCGAGTCCATGCCAAGCACGGATCGCCGTATGTGGCCTCCATCGTAACCAGCGTCATTTCGGTGATCGTCATCCTGGCCGCACTGTCGGTAGGCGTGAGCCCTTCGAGGGTCTACGTCCTCCTCTCGGGAATCGGGGGCTACAGCATGCTGATCCTGCTGTTCCTCGCGAGCATTGCCGTGATCGGCTACTTCGCCAGAAGGCGCGCGCTCGAATCGAGTAGGTGGCGGACGGTCATCGCCCCGGCCCTCGCGGCGGCGGGACTTCTGGTCGGCCTCATCCTCGGCACCACAAGTTTCACCATTCTGATCAGTGGCGGGCGGGGCCTGGCGACGCTGTTGATCCTGATCCTTTACGGCGTCTTCGCGCTGGGCGTTGTGCTGGCCGTCGTCTACAAGCGCAGCAAGCCCGATACGTACGCCCGGATCGGCCGCGATACAGCGTGAACCTCGAGCACAATTTCGACGGAAGGAACGATGATGAAGCACACTGACGCGCCGCGGAGCGCGAAGGTGGTACTGGTAACCGGCGCGAGTTCGGGGTTGGGCCTGTCGATCGCTACCCACCTTCAGGAGGCCGGATACCGGGTGTACGGAACATCCAGACGGGCCGACGGACAACGAAACGCGTACGGCGCCTTCTCTCTGATCCCGATGGACGTCACGGACGACGCGAGTGTTGCCGCGGCGATCGACACGATCATTTCCCGCGAGGGAGTCCTCGACGCAGTGATCTGCAATGCGGGTATGGGTCTTGCCGGAAGTATCGAGGACACCACGATCGACGAAGCCCAGCTCCAGTTCGATACGAACTTCTTCGGAGTTCACCGAGTCTGCCGGGCCGCGCTGCCGTCACTTCGACAGCGATCCACATCCTCGATCATCGTGGTCGGATCGATCGCCGGCGTCTTCGGCATTCCATTTCAAGGGTTCTACGCGGCGAGCAAATTCGCACTGGAGGGATACGTGGAGTCACTGCGTCTCGAACTGCGAAAAACCGGAGTAAAAGCGACGATCGTCGAGCCGGGCTCGTTCAGGACTGAATTCACCTCGGGACGAGTGGTGATCAAGGGTGCCGGAGAAGGATCGTTCTATCGTCAGGACTTCGCCAATGCGCTTGCCCTGATGGAAAAAGAGGAGCGCGACGCCACCGCGGATGTCGGGATGCTGTGCACCGCTGTTGGTGACCTCCTGGAGATGGACCGCCCGCCGATTCGCATCGCCGTCGGTCTGAAAGACGAGACCGACCTCGCCACTCGAAAGCACGAATGGAAGCCCGAGGAACTGGAACAAGTGATTGCCGAGTCCTACGGACTCTGACCGGTAAATCGAGGAGGAAACGCACATGACGACATCGCGACCGGCCGCATTGGTCACCGGTGCCGGCGGCGGTATCGGGCGAGCAGTCGCTGTCGAACTTGCCGCGACGCACAACCTGATCCTGACCGACATCTTCGAGGCTTCCCTGCGTGAAACGCAAGCCCTGACGGCTCCGGTGGGCGCGGCCGTGCACGCACAGGTCGCAGACATCGCCCGACCCGGCGAGCTCGATCGGGTCGTCACAGCAGGGGAGAAGACCCTCGGAACGGTTTCGGCCGCTGTCGCCTGTGCGGGCATCGAGGGTGCCGGAACGGTCGAGACTTCCGATATCGAGAATTGGCAGCGGAGCTTGAACGTCAATTTGACCGGCACGTTCTTGACCGCACGCGCAGTCATCGCCTCGCTGAAGGCAACCGCCGGATCGTTCACCGCGATCGCTTCCGATGCCGGCACCAACGGGTTCGAGGACTGTGTCGGCTACATCGCCGCCAAGCACGGTGTCATCGGTGTCGTTCGCGCCATGGCCGTCGATCACGGGCGCGACGGTGTGCGCAGCAACGTCGTCTGCCCTGGTTACGTCGAGACTCCGATGGCTCGTCGTATCCTCGCCGATTCACCGGAAGGGACCGAGGATTTCTACCGCAGTGTCATCCCGCTGGGAAGATTCGCAACCCCCCAGGATGTCGCGGCCGTAGTCCGCCATTTCGTGGCGGGATCGACCTACGCGAATGGCGTCGTCTACGCCCTCGACGGGGGATCGACAGTCGGCTCTTATCGCGGCGCCTGAGCCTCGGCACCGGCAACAACGCAACCCTGATACCTGTTCGAATGCAGGGGACAAACCCGCTATCAGTAGACTAACGAACATTAGTTAGACTCAAGAGAAAGGAAGGCTCATGCGAGGTTTCGTCAGGACTGAAGAGGAAGTCCGCAACATCGAAAACTTCCTGGCCCCATCGAGGTTCGTCGGTGAGGAGCTGGTTGTCGATTTCGAGACGACGTGGGAGTTCGCCCGCGAGAACCTCCCGCCGGTATTCGAGCCGATCGGAGACAAAGCGGCCGGAACCGCGAAGGCATACGCCGAGATTGCCCAGTTCGACGGTGCGTACTGCGGCCCGATGGATTGCGCGATCGTCGCACTCCACGCTACCTATGAGGGCGTAGAGGGCTTCTGGCACCTTATTCAGCTCATCTCCGGCGAGCTTCCCGTCATCATCGGCCGCGAGCTCTGGGGTGAGACGAAGAAATTCGGTACGTCGCGCATCTACAAGGACGGTGTGAGCTTCTTCGGGACGTCCGAACGTCTCGGTCATACCGTTTTCGAGCTCGAAGCGGAGATCACCGGCGAAGAGCAGGCGCCGAAGGTGGTCAACACCCACGGATTCGATATCAAGATGTTCCCGGGCTCGAACGGCAGTGGGCTCGAGTACCCGCCGCGCCTCAATATCTGGGACGTCGGCCTGGACTACAGCACTTACCGAGTCGGCACCGGCTCGATCACATGGGGTGCGGCTCCGTGGGATCCGGTCTGGTCGATTCCGATCTCGTCGACCGGCGATGCTCACTACGCGAATTATGCGATTACCAACCCTCTCGGTCGCCAGATCGACCTCGAGGATCCCGACAACGTCTATTCGCGATTCCTGTGGGGCCGCAGCTATGACGATCCCACCCTCTATCCGATCACCAAGCGGTGGAGGGGACAGGACCAGCTCAACCAACCGCCGGTGTTGCCCGCGCCGTAGCGGGTGCGGTTCGACCCGACAGCGGTGATGCGATCGGCGCCCTGAGGGGGGCGCCGATCGCTGATACGAAAGGGAGATTTTCATGCGAATCGGAGTCCTCAGGGAGGCACGAGTCGGTGAGACACGGGTGTCGGCGACGCCTACTACGGTGGCGCAGCTGCGCAAGCTCGGGTACGAGGTTGTCGTAGAGCCCGGTGCCGGCGAGTTGGCCGGCTTCTCCGATGCGGCGTACGCCGGGGCAGGTGCGACGGTCGGCACGGTCGAGGCCGCCGATATCGTCTTCGGCGTCAACACCCCGACCACGGGGCAGCTCGACTCGCTGAAGTCCGGGACCACGCTCGTCGCCATGCTCAACCCACGGCTCGACGAGGCGGTGGTGCAGGAGCTGTCCCTACGCCCGATCACGGCGCTGTCGATGGATGCGGTCCCGCGGATCAGTCGCGCGCAGTCCCTCGACGTGCTGTCCTCCATGGCGAACATCGCCGGCTATCGCGCGGTCGTCGAGGCCGCCCACGTCTTCGGCCGCTTCTTCACCGGACAGGTCACCGCGGCGGGCAAGGTGCCGCCGGCAAAGGTGCTGGTCGCGGGTGCCGGCGTCGCCGGCCTGACCGCGATCGGTACCGCGGGCAGTCTCGGTGCGATCGTCTACGCGACCGACCCGCGCCCCGAGGTCGCCGACCAGGTGCGCTCGGTCGGCGGTGAGTACCTGTCGGTCGAATCCGCCGACGTCGAAGTGTCGGCGACCGGCTATGCCAAGGAGATGTCCGATGACTACAACTCCCGTGCAGCAGCTCTGTATGCCGAGCAAGTCCAGGAAGTCGACATCATCATCACAACCGCGCTGATTCCCGGACGCCCCGCGCCGACCCTGATCACTTCCGACATGGTCGCCAGCATGAAACCCGGCAGCGTCATCGTCGATATGGCGGCTCAGAACGGTGGCAACGTCGAGGGCACGGTCCGCGACGAGGCCGTGACGACCGGCAACGGCGTCACGATCATCGGCTACACCGACCTCGCGGGCCGCCTCCCGACCCAGGCTTCGCAGCTTTACGGCACCAACCTGGTGAACCTGCTGAAGCTGATGACCCCGGAGAAGGACGGCGGACTCGTCCTCGACTGGGAGGACGTGGTTCAGCGTTCCATCACAGTGGTCCGGGACGGCGAGCCGGCGTGGCCTCCGCCACCGGTACAGGTCTCGGCGGCCCCCGCCGCCTCCTCCGCGCCCGTCCCCGTCGAGAAGGCGGCCGAGAAGCCGGCTACACAGGGCGCGAAACTCACCCGGGTGGGCATCGGGGCTGTGGCGCTGTTCGTGCTGATCGCGATTTCGCCTGCGGCACTGCGGGTTCACCTCACGGTGTTCGCGCTCGCGATCGTCATCGGTTACTACGTGATCGGGCACGTGCATCATGCGCTGCACACGCCACTGATGTCGGTGACCAATGCGATCTCCGGCATCATCGTGGTCGGTGCGCTGCTTCAGATCGGTCAGCGGGACAACGTGATCACGGCGCTTTCGGCGGTGGCGATCCTCCTGGCCGCCGTCAACGTCTTCGGTGGCTTCGCGGTGACTCGCCGCATGCTTGCCATGTTCTCCAGGAGCTGAGCGTCGTGACCAACATCCTCACCATCGACAGCGCCGCGAAGTCGGCATATCTCGTTGCCGCTCTACTGTTCATCCTCGCGCTCGCGGGTCTGTCCAAGCACGAGTCGGCGAAGCTCGGCAACTACTTCGGCATTGCCGGCATGGGCATAGCACTCGCCGCCACCGTCGTGCTTGCGGCCGACCACGACATCGAGCCTTCGGGCCTGGGCCTGCTGCTGGGCGCAAGCGTCATCGGCGCCGCCATCGGTCTGTGGCGGGCTCGCATCGTCGAGATGACCGGCATGCCCGAGCTGATCGCGTTGCTGCACTCCTTCGTCGGCCTGGCCGCGGTACTCGTCGGATGGAACGGCTACCTTCACGTCGAGGCGGATCCGGCAGGTCACGAGGCCCTTCGACTCGATTCCGCAGGGCTGCTCGGCATCCATTCGGCCGAGGTTTTCATCGGAATCTTCATCGGTGCGGTCACCTTCGCCGGCTCGATCGTCGCCAACCTCAAGCTGTCGGCGCGGATCAGATCGAGCCCGCTGATGCTGCCCGGCAAGAACCTGCTCAACATCGGTGCACTGGTTGGCTTCGTGGTTCTCACCGTGTGGTTCGTGACCGCGCCGCAGCTCTGGCAACTGGTCGTCGTCACCGTGCTCGCACTGCTGCTGGGCTGGCACCTTGTCGCCTCCATCGGCGGCGGAGATATGCCCGTCGTTGTGTCGATGCTCAACTCGTACTCGGGTTGGGCCGCGGCTGCCTCGGGCTTCCTGCTCGAAAACGACCTTCTCATCATCACCGGTGCACTGGTCGGTTCCTCCGGCGCCTACTTGAGCTACATCATGTGCAAGGCGATGAACCGCTCGTTCGTCTCGGTCATCGCGGGTGGGTTCGGCGTCGAGGCCACCGCCGCCGAGACCAAAGACTACGGCGAACACCGTGAGATCAATGCAGACCAAGTGGCCGCACTGCTCGCCGACGCCGACTCGGTCATCGTCACCCCGGGATACGGAATGGCGGTGGCGCAAGCGCAATACGGCGTGGCCGAGCTGACTCGCAGGCTCCGCGAGAAAGGCGTCAACGCGCGCTTCGGAATCCACCCGGTCGCGGGTCGCCTGCCGGGCCACATGAACGTGCTACTCGCCGAGGCCAGGGTTCCATACGACATCGTGCTCGAAATGGACGAGATCAACGAAGAATTCGCGGATACCTCGGTCGTCCTGGTCATCGGCGCCAACGACACCGTCAATCCTGCCGCATCCGAGGATCCGGCGAGCCCTATCGCCGGTATGCCGGTGCTCACGGTCTGGGAAGCCGACAATGTGATCGTCTTCAAACGGTCGATGGCCCCGGGCTACGCGGGTGTGCAGAATCCGCTGTTCTTCCGGGACAACAGCGCAATGCTTTTCGGCGACGCCAAAGACCGAATCGAGGATATTCTGCGCGCCCTTCCGGTGTGAGCCGCTCATGGCGGTATCCACCCGATCGGTCCACCGGCCCGAACTGCGTGGCTGAAGGTGGGAGGCCCTCCGCTATGTGGGGGCCTCCCACCACGCTGAAATCCGTCCTCACCCTCGTGCCGCGCGGTCAGTTCGATTCACTGGGCTGAATCGGGTTGCGCCAACTGTGCAGCGCGCCCGCGCAGCGCGACTTTGTCGATCTTTCCGACCGATGTCTTGGGAATTTCTGCGACGAACTCGATGCGGTCGGGCATCCACCAGGATTCGAACTTCGGTCGCAGAAACTCCAGCACGGCTTGCTTGTCGAGCTGCGCACGATCCTCGGTGACGATGAACATGCACGGTCGCTCTCCCCAGCGCTCGTCTGCGATCGCAACGACAGCGGCGTCGGCCACGTCGGGATGAAACAGAACCGCGGATTCGAGCGCCACCGACGATATCCACTCGCCGCCGGATTTCACCAGGTCCTTCGTGCGGTCCAGAAGCCGGAAATACTGGCCTTCCACGAGCTCGGCGACGTCCCCGGTACGCAGCCACTTGTCGTCGGTGAAACTGTCGGTGCTGTCCCGGTCGTAGTAGCTCGAGGCGACAGTAGGCCCGCTGACCTGCAACTCGCGCTCCTCGCCCGCAATACGCGCTCCGACGAACGCGAGCGGTTGCCCTTGCGTCGCGCGCAGCGAATACGTTTGGTCGATCGACCGTCCCGGTTGCGCAGCAGGCCTGGAAATCAGAGCCAGCGGGCTCGTTTCCGTCATACCCCAGCCTTGGACGATCGGAACGCCGAAGCGATCGTCGAAACGTCGGATGAGGCTCTCGGGCACCGGCGCTCCGCCGCAGATGGCCTCGCGCAGGGAGCTCAGGTCCACTGGATCCTCCAGCGCATGCACCGCCTGCCAGATGGTTGGAACCGCTGCCGCGACCGAGACATGCTCGGCCGCAATCAGATCGGCGAGGTCGCGGGCCGTCGGCGACGGACCCGGCAGCACGAGTCGTGCGCCGCTCATCGCGGCGATGTACGGCAGGCCCCACGCGTTCGCGTGGAACATCGGCACCACGGGTAGTACTGCGTCCGACTCTGCGATTCCGAATGCGTCGGGCTGGTTTGCCATCAGCGAATACAAGGCGATGGATCGCTGCGAGTACAGCACGCCCTTGGGACGCCCCGTCGTCCCACTCGTGTAACACATTGCCGCGGCGGCATTCTCGTCCACCTCGGGAAATCGGTAGTCGGGGTCACCGGTGGCGAGAAGTTCTTCGTAGCCGAGCGCGCCCGGCCGTGACAGGTCGTCGCCGTTCATGATGACTTCCAGACGGACGCCGGGAAGATGCGGCAAGGACGACGCCAGTTCTGCGTCCACGAAAACGACCGTGTCTCCCGCATGCTGGGCGATGTAGGTGAGATCGTTTTCGTGCAGCCGGATATTCAGAGTGTGCAGCACCGCACCGATCCCTGGGACCGCCAGATAGAGCTCGAAATGGCGAGTGCTGTTCCAGCCGAACGTCGCAACTCGGTCCCCCGGCTTCACTCCCATCTCGACCAGGGCCGACCCCAGTCGACGTGCTCGGCCGACGGTCTCGGCGTAAGTGCTGACACGGACTCCGTCGGAGGTCCGTTCTGACACAGCATTGTGCCCGAAGCATGCCTCCGCCCGCTCCGCAATGCCGGCGACGGTCATCCGGCCGTGCATCATCAAACCCTTTGTCATGGAGGACCTTTCGATTCGAGCGGGCTCATTCGAGAGCGCCGCTTCCGAGGAGGGGGTGTTCAACCGGGGAGGCGGATCGGACGCCTGACCACCCGGCGTCTCCGGTAACATAGACCACACTAACAATCGTTCGTTAGCAACCGTTGACATCGAGACAATCGAGCCGTAAATTGACCTTACGAACGTTAGTTAGCCTACCGCGTCGAGCAGGGCGCCACCAGAGCCTGCGACGTTGAACCCCACAATGAGAAAGGTGCTGCGATGCGGCGATCGCCCACGATTGCAGCCGAATCCCGTGTCCTGCGCGAGCAGGGCGGGACATCCGGTGCGCCGGCCGCATCCGGCCAGATGTCGACATCAATCGCCAAAACCCTTGTAGCCGAGACTTTTCACCGCGTTGTCGACCGTGCAACCCAGATGTGCGGCGGGCTCGGTGCCAGCGATCCGGACAACGGCGGTCGGAGGTGAACGAACTACTCCCCGGCGAGATGCAGGGCATTGCCGAGTTGATGCGCACCGCAGGAGTGGAAGTCGGAGCTCCCCTGCATTGCACCCAGATCGCAGGTGGCCGTTCCAATCTGACCTATCGGCTCAGCGACGGGCGCGCGAGCTGGGTGGTGCGGATGCCTCCGCGCGCCGGCCGCACGCCCTCGGCGCATGATGTCGCTCGGGAGTTCCGAGTGATGAAAGCACTGTCCGATACGGATGTTCCGGTAGCGCGACCGATTCTGTTGTGCGAGGACGAGCGGGTGATCGGTCTACCCTTCACCGTCGTCGACTTCGTATACGGCACTAGCGTCCAGTCGCAAGTCGACCTGGCCGCACTGGACGATACGACGACAGCGAGCGCGATTCGCGCCGTTGTCGAGACCTTGGCATCGCTGCATCGAGTCGATCACGCCGCTGTGGGCCTCGACTCGTTCGGAAGAGCGTCCGGCTACGCGGATCGACAGCTGCGTCGGTGGGGCAGTCAATGGGAACTCGTCTCACCAGCTGTTCCTCACCTCGACTCGCTGGCCGCTGCCATCCGCAATCGGCTCGCCGCCGCGGTCCCAGACCAAACCCGAAGCTCGATCGTCCACGGCGACTACCGAATCGACAACACAATGCTGGAATTGCAGTCCAGTCCCGTCCGTGTTGCGGCCGTCCTCGACTGGGAGTTGTCGACAATCGGTGACCCGATCGCCGACGTCGCCATGATGTGTGCCTACCGGCACCCAGCCCTCGATCTGATCATGGGGTTCCCGTCGGCGTGGACCAGCGCTCGATTGCCATCGCCCGAGGCGCTGCTTGCTCGCTACGAATTGTCGGGCGGGGCGAGCATCACGAACTGGGAGTTCCATCTCTCCTTGGCCTACTTCAAGATTGCGGTGATCGCGGCTGGGATCGATCACCGCTATCGCGCGGGGGCGGTCACGGGCGACGGGTTCCGCGACGCGGTTTCGGCAGTCGCACCACTACTCGAGCAGAGCCTCGAAACGTTAGGAGTGTTCTGATGGTGAGTGCGCTGGTGACAGGTGCATCACGTGGTATCGGTCGGGGTATCGCCTTCGGTCTGGCTACCGCCGGTGTCGAGTTGACAATTACCTCACGCACGGCGTCGGACCTGGAAATTCTCCGGCACGAATTGCTGGCCGCAGGCTCACCGCAAGTGGTGTTCGAGGCGGTCGACCTGGCCGATGAGGATGCGCTGGCGGGTTTGGTGGAGTTGCACGGCGAGCACTTCTCCTCGATGGACGCCTTGGTGGTCAACGCAGGCGTCGGCACCGGGGGAGACGTTGCGACGTTTCCGATGCGACGTGTGCAGAAGACGGTTCAGGTCAACCTGACCTCCGCGATGAGGCTCGTCCAGCACGCACTGCCGTTGCTCCGCTCCGCTGCCGCGGCCGATCCGGTCCGAGGCGCGAAAATCATCGGACTGTCTTCCATCACCGGGGTGTACGCCGAACACGGCCTTGCTGTCTACGGTGCGACCAAGGCCGCCTTGATCTCGTTTCTCGAGACGGTGAGCCTCGAGGAATCCGCTAACGGCATCTGCGCCACTTCCATCGCTCCGGCCTATGTCGACACCGACATGGCGGCCTACGTCAGCGATCGGATCCCCACGACGGAAATGATCCCCGTCAGTGACGTGGTGAATGTGGTCATGATGCTCATGAATCTGTCGGCAAACTCGGTCATCAACCGCATCGTGGTGGCCCGGCGAGGAACGACGGGCTACACCGCCTAGTCGTGCCGGCTCGATCTACCGCCGAGCGATCGGTGTGACCATCCAGGAGGGCGTCGTGAAGCGTTCGATCTATAACGAGGACCATGAGGCGTTCCGCGCATCTGTGCGGGCCTTTCTCGAGCGTTCGGTGATTCCGCACGTGGAAGAGCACGACGCGGACAAAGGGCTGCCACGCGATTTCTGGTTGGACGCGGGCAAGCAGGGACTGCTCGGGCTGTGTATTCCGGAGGAGTACGGCGGAGCGGGGGCCGATGACTACCGGTTCAATGCTGTTCTCACGGAGGAGCTTTCGAAGGTCAATGCTTCGCTTCCGTCCTGTATGGGGATCCACGTCGACATCGTGGCTCCCTATCTGGTCGACTTGACCACTCCGGAGCAAAAACAACGCTGGCTCCCGGGCGTGGCATCGGGCCACATCGTGACAGCCATCGGAATGACCGAACCGTCCGGCGGCTCGGATCTGGCGGCGCTCGAGACGAAAGCCGTCCGTGATGGTGACGACTGGATCATCAACGGGGCCAAGACATTCATCACCAACGGCTCGTCCGCCGACCTCGTTCTGACTGCGGTACGCACGGACCCGGCGAAGAAGGGTGCGCGGGGAATAACCCTCTTCGCAGTTCCCGCGACGGCTGATGGCTTCGGCAGGGGCCGCAAACTCGACAAAGTGGGGCAACCGCAGTCCGACACCGCCGAGTTGTTCTTCAATGACGTCCGACTGTCCGTCGACGATGTCGTGGGTGAAGCCGAGGGCGGGTTCATCCACATGATGAAAAATCTGCCGCAGGAACGATTGAACGCCGCGGTCTCCAACCTCGCCCACGCGCGTCAGATCCTCGACGAGACACTCGCATATGCGATGCAACGCAAGGCATTCGGTGCGAGCATCGGGTCCTTCCAGCACAACAAGTTCCTTTTCGCCGAGCTCTACACGCAGGTCGAGGTCACCCAGGCCTACGTTGATCAGTGCGTCCTGGCACACTGCACCGACGACCTGACGCCCACCGATGCCGCGAAGGTGAAGTGGTGGACATCCGACATCCAGAACCGGGTGCTCGACCATTGCCTCCAGCTGCACGGCGGTTATGGGTTCATGAACGAATACCGCGTCGCGCGCGCCTGGAAAGACGCCCGGATCACGAAGATCTGGGCGGGGACCAACGAAATCATGAAGGAACTCATCGGCCGCGATCTCGGCTTGTGAATCATCCGCTTCACCCGAACCATGAAAGGTGCCTGTCTCATGGGCAGATTCGACCAGCAGGTAGTTGTCGTCACCGGCGGAGCGCGGGGTATCGGCTTCAGCACCGCACAGCGGTTTGCCGCGGAGGGCGCCGCCGTCGCTCTTCTCGATCTCGACGCACACACCGCAGCGCTGGCCGCGGCTGAACTCGGTGCGTCGAAAGCGATCGGCATCGCGTGCGATGTCGGCGACGAGTCATCGGCGCAGGCGGCGGTGGAGCAGGTTGTACGCGAGTTCGGCGGGCTGCACGTACTGGTAAACAACGCAGGCGTTACGCGAGACAACCTGCTGTTCAAGATGACGAGCACCGACTGGGACACGGTGATGAACGTCCACTTGCGCGGGGCGTTCTTGATGACCCGCGCAGCCCAGAAAGCCTTCGTGGAACAGAAATACGGCAAGGTCATCTGCATTTCGAGCACGTCCGCGCTGGGCAATCGCGGGCAGGCCAACTACTCGGCGGCCAAGATGGGCATCCAGGGGTTCGTCCGGACGCTCGCCATCGAGTTCGGCCCATTCGGTGTCACCGCCAACGCCGTTGCACCGGGCTTCATTGCCACCGAGATGACCGATGCCACCGCACAGCGTCTCGGGATGGACCCGGTGGAATTCCGCAAAGCCAATGCAGAGGCCAACCCCGTGCGACGGGTGGGCAAACCGGAGGACATCGCGGCCGCGGTCACGTTTCTTGCCAGCGACGAGGCCTCCTACATCACCGGGCAGACGCTGTATGTCGACGGTGGCGCCAAGCTCTGATCCCCCTGCTTCCTGCACCTCACACCGTGCCATCGCTTTGAATCTGGTCTGCAGCGGGACCCTTGTAGTATCCGACTCCGGATCCACCGTCGATCGAATAGCTCGCACCGTTGACGTAACCAGCCTCGTCCGACGACAGGTGCGCAACCGCGGCCGCTACTTCTTCTGGTCGGGCGAGGCGCCCCGATGGCACCATGGCTTCGTACGTCTCCTTGCGACCGGCAGTTCGAAAGATCCGATGCGCCATCGGTGTTTCGACCATCGACGGACAGACAGCGTTGTCTCGTAGGTCGACATCCTTGGTTCCTTGCCACGCGGCCTCGAAGATGGCCTCCCGCTCTTCGGCGGAGACGCTGAAGGTTTCGCGCTCGTACTCCTCGTCGATACCGAAACCCAGCTTCACTCGGCTGAATTCGTCCCAACGGTCCTTACAGGTCTCTTCGAAGGTCCGCATCTCTTCGGGCGGCCAGGGCCGGTTTCCTGCCGGGATGCTGTATGAGCGAACTTGCACAGACCGCAGCAATCGAGATGGGCAAACCCATCAGGCAGAGTAAGAGCGAATAGAGCTAGCCGCATCGATTTTCGACTATTACGCCGACAATGGACCGAGACTGCTCGCCGACGAGGAGTGGTGGAGGTCGAGATTCCAGGAGTTGGACACGTCCGCAATATTGTCGAACAACATCGATTCGAGTCCCCGGATATTTCGTGCCCGCCCGGCTATCTGTCTCCAGCCGGTCGCTGAGTCGGGTTCGCATAGTAGTCGGCTTCGAACTCGATCGGTCGTTTGCGGCCGAGCCGGTGCATCAGCCAGAGCCGGTGTCGGGGCGGACCGCAGCGCCTTGTCGATCTTTCGACGCGGTGGGCTTCTGCGGTCGGCCCTCGGTCGGCACAACACCCGAGGGAACGAGAAGTGCACCACGAGGCGCTTCAAGCCCGGGTACAGCTACTCCACCTTGGCCGGAGTCCGAAGTGAAGTACTGAGGTCGAGCTCGATTATCGACCTGGTGATCGCGTTTGCTTGCGCGACACTTCTCTCCGTGGATTCGGCCGTTCCGTCCCAGTCGGCCCACAAATTCGAGCCCTCGAGGACGGTGAGAACGACTCGCACGGACAACTCAGGGTCGGCGCATCCCAGCTCTTTCGCAGTGGCTTCCAGAAGTTGTGAACACAGTCGCAACCAGTGCGCTATCTCTTCGCGGATTTCGGGTGGCAGAAAGCTGCCGATCCGGTCGGACTCGACGAGCAGGTCCCAGAAGTGGCTTTCCGGACGCTCCACTTGGAACTGCACATACAGGCGCACTATTGCAGCCCAGGCCTCGTCCGCATCACGCACCCCGTCGATTGATTCGAGCAATTCGGCACCGAAACAGTAATAGTGCCAGCGAAGAGTCTCAACGACTATCTCGTCGCGCCCTCCTGGAAAATGGGAGTAGATGCTGGGCGCCTTGACGTCGATCTCTTTACCCAGCATCCGCATGGTGACGGCCGAGTAGCCTTTGGACGTCGCAAGTTTGAGGAAGGTATCGAGAATCAGGCGGCGGCCTGGCGTCTGTCCCGACCAATCGAACATGTCGAGATGCTCACGCAGCTGCCGAGCCGCACGTATCCGTGGGGATGAGTTCATCGTTCGTTCGACACGCTTCCTGTGACCGCTGCCAGTATTATCCGCATGAATGTTACCGGTCGAAGGTCATCCGCCGGCCGATGATGGCACCGGTCACCTATGGTCGGACTATCCGGTTCGGTACCGTTCCGTGCGCCTGCGGTGCTGCAGGTAGGGGCGGTATCGCGTCGACGGGCATCTGGATCATTCGTGCTACGAGCACGCAAGTCTGTCCGGCGATGTCGTGCGGGCCGAGTTCGCCGGCGGACCGGTACCAGGATGCGGACAGGTTGGCGAGGTTGAGGATCGAATGAACGCGCACGGGGTTGGAAACCGTGTCGTCTGCCCCGACGGATTCGGTCAGCAGCTCACCGACGATGTGGGTGTACTCCGCGAGCGCGGTGGTTATCCGGCGACCCTCGTCCGGAAGGACGCGAGCGATAAAGTCGCGGTCGATGACCTTGTCGTTCGCGTTTGCTCCTATGGGATGTTCGGTGCGGTACAGCGAGTGACGGTAGATGATTTCGAACAGTCGACCATGCGGCGTCGTGGGCGGCAGATCCTCGAGCACTGAAATGAGGAAGTCGCTGAGACCCCAATCCGCGGCTGCGACAAGGAGATCGAGCTTCGAGTCGTAGTGGCTGTAGATGGTGGGCGGACGCACTCCCACAGCGGCGGCGAGGTCGCGTATGGATACCGCGTCGTAGCCGCGATCGGCGAACAGTTCGATTGCCGCTTTCAGCAGCCTCGCTCGTGCGGTCGAGGTGTCGTAGAGCGAGTCTCGTTCACGTACGCCGTCCAGATCGATTCGATCGAGGTAAGGCTGCGGCCTCGCCGCCGTCGGCCGCTCAGCATCTGACGCGCTGGAAGTCTCCAGGTCGGCGGTCGTCACAGTGGGCCTCTCGATAGGGGTGGCAAAGCCGGACATGGTTGCGGATCCCTCGTCCATCGGCATCGTGAGCCGTAGCCTGCGGACCGAACGAATGTTCGTAAGTAAGTGTACATGGATGATCTTGTACGCCATGTGCACCCTGGCGCACCTTGCGTACGTCGTCTCTCGCGCCTCGCGCACCTTGGTCAAACTTCTCGTCATCCGCGACTGCGGTGGGGAAGGTTGGGGATGCGATCGGGATGTCGCAGGTCAGCGCCTCACGTCACGCGCTGCGCGCCGCGAGCCCCTTCTGTCGTGTGGCTGAGTTCACAGAAGTTTGCTTCAAAGGCTTCCCAAAATCGAGGCCCTAACGTACGTTAGTTCGTACAGCGGCCGGCGCGTAGACATCGGAGAGTCCGGGTAGCGCCCGCGCGGCGCGGCTCGTTTCTCGACGGGCGCGACTCGGCCGAAGTCCTGTTCAAGCCGCAGGTCCGGCATGTGATCGTCAAAGAAGATGGAGTCGCCATGGGTGTCTTGGTTCTCGGGGGTAGTCGCGGTATCGGCCGCGCCATCGCGGTGGGACTGACGGAGCCGGGGTCGACGATCCTGGTGAACTACCTCGGTCCGGACGAAGAAGCACAGGAGACTCAGCGTCTGGTCCAGGAGAAGGGCGGGCGCGCAGTCCTTCTGCGCGGGAATATCGCCTCACCGGAAGGGGCGGCCGAGATCGCGAAGTTGGTTTCCGCGGAAGTCGACAAGTTGGACACAGTCGTCCATTGCGCTGTCAAGACCGTCAGCGGCCCGCTGCTGGACGCCGATCCGGAGGCGTTCCGTCAGGCGGTCGATGTCAACGCGATGTCGTTCCTCTACGCCGTCCAGGCGGTCCGGCCGCTCCTCGGCGCTGGAAGCTCGGTGGTTTATCTGTCGAGCAGAGGTGCGCGTATCGCCCTGAAGGACTATGCGTCTGTGGGAGCGCCCAAGGCGATGGCCGAGGCGTTCGTTCGGTACCTGGCGGTCGAGCTCGCCGCGATCGGTGCACGGGCGAACGTGGTGTCGCCGACCGCGCAAGACACCGCGGCCTTCCGCGATATCTTCCCGAACGACTATGAGCAGCGCCTCGCCGAGGCAGCGCGCCGGAGTCCGTCGGGGCGGGCCGTGGGTCTGGACGACATCGTCGAAGTCGTCCGGTTCCTCGCCTCGCCCGGCGCCGCCATGCTGCAAGGCCAGACCATCGTTCTGGATGGCGCAAGCACGCTTGCCGGCTGACCGCATCCCCGGATCGCACAGCAAAGTCGCGATCAACACCACATCGAAGGAGAGATCACCATGTCCTACAAGCTCGTTGCCACCTGGTCGGCGCCCAAGGCCGAAGACGAAGCCGAGTTCGAGAGGTACTACATCGAAGATCATGTCCCTGTGGCGGCAAACCTTCCGTACCTCAAACGGCTGGTGCTGACCAAGACCGATGGAAAGTCCGAGGACGGCGGGGAGCCGCCGTATTACCGCGTCGCCGAGCTGATCTTCGACAGCCAGGAAGAGCTCGAGAAGTGCAGCGCCTCCACACAGTGGACGGCAATGCGTGAGGACGCCGGCGCCCTGATCGATCGGTTCGGCGTCACCCTCGAAATGGGTCTGGGCGAGGAGCAGGAAGTCCCCGTCGCCTGAGCTCGTGCTGCGGTCCTTCCACCGGCCGTAGCGGACGGGCATCGGCATCAACAGCAGTAAGGAGTTACCAGTGAGAAGACTCGAGGGCAAAGAGGCACTCGTCACCGGCGCCGGGTCCGGGATCGGGCGCGAAACTGCGCGCCGCTTCGCGCAGGAAGGCGCAATGGTTGCGGTTGCCGACCGATGCGCAGACAAGGTGGACGCTACCGTCGAGTCCATCGTGGCGGACGGCGGCAAGGCGATCGGGATCGTGGTCGATGTAACGAATCGCCTCGAGGTGGAGCATGCGGTAAACGATGTCGTCGCGAGCCGGGGCGGCCTCGACATCGTGGTCAACATCGCGGGTGTCGACATCTACGGGGCAGCGCACGAACTGTCGGAGGAGGACTGGGACAGCGAGCTGGCCAGTAACCTCAAGAGTGTCTATCTGGTATCCCATGCGGCTTGGCCACACCTCAAGGCCCGCGGTGGCGGCTGCATTCTGAACACCGCGTCCGTCGCAGCCCTGCGCGCCATCGCGGACAACGCCGCGTACTGCGTCTCGAAAGCCGGAGTCATCATGCTGACTCAATGCATGGCCCAGTCGGGCGCCCCCGACAATATTCGGTCGAACTGCATCTCGCCGGGGTTCACCGCGACAGGGATGATCGAGGGCTACTTCGCGGACCAAGCGGATCCGGATGCGGCGCGCGCGGGGGCCCTTGCCCTGCACCCGCTCGGTCGTTTCGGCCAGACGAGCGACATCGCCGGTGGGTTCGCCTATCTCGCCTCCGACGACGCGGCCTGGATGACCGGATCGAACCTCGTCATCGACGGTGGTCTCACGAGCGGTATGTGACCTGCTCTCTGCCACGTCGGGTGAGCACGCCCGAGGCGACTTCCAAACCTGAATCGAACATATTGAAAGGGGTTCCTGATGGGACAGAGCACTGAAGAGAAGACTGTTGCCGAGCTGATCCACGAGTACCACGAGGCATGGGACCGCGGTGACCACGAGGCGGGATGGGCCTTCTACTCCGACGATGTGAAGGTCCACATGGGTGGACGCGGCCCACTGTCCGGTGAGTACGCCAGCAAACAGGATTTCGTCGACAACTGGGTGACCCGGGTGGCCAACTACTGCGACGAATGGCTCGTCGGGTACGACAACACCGAATTGCTGCTCGGTGAGGACGGTGTCGCGCTCCTGATCAAGGAAACCTGGCGCAAAGGGGACCGGGAGTTCATTACCGACCGCCTCGGCATCTACAAGTTCGCCGACGGCAAGATCATCGATTGCTGGTTCAGCGACATGAACCAGGCGGGTGCCGAAGAGTTCTTCGGCGACCTTTCTGCCTGATCCAGATCGGCGCGCATCGGCGATCACGGTTGGTCACCTCCGTCGATCCGGTCACGGAGGTGGACCATCAACCCGTCCACCGCGACCTGGCACATGACGATGAGCCGTTGTGTTGCTGATGTTAAAGTAAGAACATCATTTCGAAACTGCGGTTCTGAAATCGGGGGTGGCTGGCGTGACCGGAGGCGGCAGGGAGGGCGCTGAATCGGTGCTTTCCGGCGGGCGTCATCTACGCCGGGCTGCGAATCCGGCCCGACAGGCGCTCTACGACGGTGAAGTGGAGAAATTGATCCGGACCGCCGAAGAGGTCATGGTCCGCAAGGGGCGTACGGAGATGCCCACGGTCGCCGAGATCGTCGGCGCGGCCGGGATGACGAATCAGGCGTTCTATCGGCATTTTCGCAGTCGCGACGACCTGATCGTGGCAACCTACGAGCAGGGGCTGCTGACGCTGCACAGTTATCTGCGGCATCGTGTATCGAAGTGCTCCGGCGTGCGCGATCGGATTCGGGCCTGGATCGACGGGGTGCTCGCGCAGATCGAGGATCCGCGACTATCGGAACTCAGTGCGGTGATCCTGTGGAATGTCGGCCAGATCGCCCGGGACAAGAGTGAGATCGAACCTG